>CAVQAB010000001.1:0-54023 GCA_963710385.1 uncultured Bacteroidales bacterium
CTAGCTTTCTCTGATTCAAAATAGGTCATTACTGCAATCTTATTCTCATGCACCCCTCTATCACAATTCAATAGATTTACTTTGATACCCTTATAATGTTTTTCCATTTCCGGGACGTATTTGTTAATTAAAAAATCCAGATACTGATCCATCGTCACATCTGGTGCAAGTTCTATTGTTAAAACATGAAGACCGATAGAGCCACCTTTCTGAAGAGTTTGTCCAAATGCGATTCCCGCTAATAATAAGAGGGCTGTGATAATAAATAGCTTTCTCATGATAAATGATTTTGGGGGTTAGACCTATACAAAGGGACCCTTTTAACTTATATACGTGTCAAGTATTTCGTTGACTTTTAATGGTTTACCCACCAATCCCAAAGCGCGAACCAGAGGTGTGACTTATCACCATGAGCTAAAAGTGGATAAATTCTCACATCTTTATTCCCGACCTAACATGGTTTTTTCGGTTCTTGAGGATAAAGATCATCCCTTCTCCTAAATGCTCAAATAAACCTCATATAAGGCCCGTAGGCGGTGCCTGTTGGACGATCTCCTCTTTGAAGTACAAATGGTCCACTTAGTGCAAAAAAAGCTTTTAAACGTCGATTTTAAGAACAGCTTCAATCTTAGTGATTGAAAGGTTTTACAGGATATAGAAAGCTATAATTACTCCTATACTCAATGAGGGTCAAATAGGTCAATTTAAAAAATTTAACGCCCATTGATACGTTATTCTAGACGATCTCCTCTCTAAGGTACCCAGGTGCCAACTCAGGGTAGAAAAGGGCTCTACAAGACATATATATAACTAGTCGTAATTCCCGGATCGTGGACAAATGATCCAATTAATCATTATTACTTCAAGAGGGGGTGTGTTCTGAGTTTGAAAGGTGATTCTCGCAAGGCACCCCGGATCATTTCCATTTTTAAGTAGCTAAATATTACCAAATACCGCACCAATTACCGCACCTGATAAAAAGAAAGCCCCCTAACTTGTTATGGGTTAAGGGGTTTCTTCTCATCTGTCTGCGGTCTGGACGGGATTTTTGCTTCGCAAGTTCCCTTCCCCTGCCGGGGGCTACCCTGCATACCCATCAAAACCCAGGCGCTGACGCGCCTGGTTGTTTTTATATCCGCCTGCTCGCTCAAAGCAAGCTTGGCTCGCATACGGTCATAAAAAAACCCGAGAATTGCTCTCGGGTTTTGATCGATTATGCGGTCTGGACGGGACTCGAACCCGCGACCTCCGGCGTGACAGGCCGGCATTCTAACCAAACTGAACTACCAGACCTTATGATTGGTGACTATGGTAATATTCTCTTTAGAACGTGCATCATTCAAATGCGTGGCAAAAATAGATGATTTTTTTAATTCAGCAAAGGAAAACTCTTAATTATTTTCTGGTCCAATTTCAAGTCCAAATGTTTGTCAAAATTTCACCGGATCAGCTTCAACATTTCACAACCGGCAAAGAGAAATGCGCCGGTGGCATATACCTGCCACTGGTCGTCGTAAAACGGGTACGGTGAGCCGGCCACCTGCTGAACATAACCCAGTCTTCCCCATTCATTTACATTTCCGCAGAGTGCCTTCCAGGCCTTCTCAACAGCCGGTTTGTGAGATGTCATCCAGCAGACCGTTGTTGATCCCCCAGGCCAGGGCAAAAGTGAAAAATGAGCTGCCGCTGCTCTCGCCCATATCCAGGTAGGCAGGATCGATCAGGCTTACCCGCCACAAACCGTCCTCATCCTGAAGACCTAAAAGCTTATGTGCCATCTCCAGGTACTGCTGTTCAAATCTGGCCCTGTTCTCATAATCTTTTGGCATATCTTCCAGCAACCTGGCCAGTCCGGCGATGACCCAGCCATTGCCCCTGGACCAGAATATCTTGGTTCCATTGTCGGAACGCTGTTCAAAAATAGCGGTCGTCCCTGAAATAGAGTGAATCTTCACTGGAATACAGATAGTCGGAAGTTTTCCACCACTGGGTATCGGCATATTCCAGGTATTTAGGGATCACCGGTCACCTTTGACATGGAGATGAACGAAGGCGGAGCCATATAATAGGGCATCACACCAGGTCCACCATTCGAAGCGGGATGGATACCCGTCGAACCTCACATCGGTCAGGTTCTTGTAATCCCGGGCCAGGTGAATATCCATGGCCCACCGGGCCTTATCAATGTAAACAGGGTCACCCCTTTCTTCGAACAGATCGGCCCATACATCCACAATGGTGAGCCTGTCCGCATGAAAGATATCATCCAGCAATTCCCAATCCAACCTGGTCCCCCACATTGATCATTTCTTCGGCATACCTGCACTCACCGGTGGTCTGATACAACCTCATCAACCCGGTGGAAAAGGCTCCGTACAGCCAGTCGAGCTGTTTCTTCTTAAAATCATCTCCGGGCAGGGGATTGGACAGCTGCCAGTCAGCTACCTGCCGCATCAAATTGACGATTCCAGCCTCTGAGAGCGGATCAGGAATCTCTGGAGAAACGAGGTTCATTTTAAGGGCGGACTTAAACCGGTACTCAAAAGGCATCTGGTAACGGCGCTTCAAAAGGGATGGATAGGCATAGTGCAGGTACCGGGTATTTTGCATCCACATGAACTGGATGGGATTTCCCTCCCCTGCGCCACGAACTGCTACCGGCCGTATGTTATTCTTTGAAGAACCCTGAGTGACAGCCTGAATGTTCCAGGTTTTTCCTCCGTTAATGGTCTCCCATTTTTCAATTTCAAACACTGAATCGCGATTTACCGACATGTAAACCACGGATGGATTTTCATGGTCAAGGACGATGCCTCCCGAATAATAGGGCTCTGACTCTTCCTCCCCTTCCAGCGTTTCCGGGAACCAGCTCCCTGAATTTACCAGGTTGTGGTTGGTCCAGCTGTTTCCATTCCCACCGGGCATAAGCGTAGATGTGGTTCAATTCATCCGGATAGCGGGCATAGACAAGTACAGGTTTCCCTTCACCATCATCTGCAACATCCCAGATCCAGGCCTTCTCTTTTGTCTCCGAAGCATCATAGACCACATCCATATCCCTGGGCCGGTGAGGTTCACTGCCCTCATTCCTTATTTTCTCACCATTGGCCTTATAAAAAGCACTTTCCTTATAGTACATGTAATAAATGCTGTTTTCTTCTT
This sequence comes from uncultured Bacteroidales bacterium, assembly GCA_963710385.1. GTDB lineage: Bacteria > Bacteroidota > Bacteroidia > Bacteroidales. Next base: position 3,163 of record CAVQAB010000001.1, read on the forward strand.
CTTTCAGAGGATGCCCGTCGGTGAGGGCGATATGGATCTTGTCCTTACCATTGGAACTGATTTTCACATAGGGGCGCCGGAATGCATAGGTCCGCTCCGGAAGGCAGAGCAGCTTGCCATAGGACCAGGTTTGTCCGTTGTTCTCGGAGGTGGAATAGGTGGGCTTGCCGTCAATTCCCCTCCAGAACAGGAATATGCGGCCATTTTCTTCGGAAAGCTGAACTGGATTTGTATATGTATAGCTCTCATCCCCATATTCCAGTTGGGCCGGATCGTTCAACTTCAGCAAGCGGCCTTCATGCCATACAGAGATATCTTCAGGATTTTTTGATTGGACGAAATAGAGCCCTTCGGGTCCCCCGTGACTGTTAAAGAAGACCAAAAGATGTCCTGATTCATCGAACAGTATGGATGGATTGTCATGGTCATCCACCTCCAGGTCATTGAAGATGGTTCTGGAAGTAATCTTTCCATTATCATGATCATAATATCCTATGTGCAGATCCCCGAAATTATCAATCCAGCCTGCATATGTTCGCCGGTGCAATCCTTCATAATAGACTGCACGAGGATCGGAGAACCAGCACCAGGCACCGTTGAAGGTAAACGAGCGGAAAGCCTCGGAATGGATCCCGGGTACTTTATCTGATTTGCTTCTTACCAGCTTCTGAGCCTTTCCTGAAAGTGGGACGAATAACAGAACAGTGATTACTAATGTGGACCTAATCATGGAATTCAAAGGAGTTTTATACATGCCGGGTGTTGATTTGTTTTTTAATCTTTCTTCTCATGAAGGTATTTGATCCAATCAATCACCCGGTCAGGCCAGGTAGAAAGGTGGCCCTGTCCGATGGCCAGAGAATATCCGTGCCCCCCGTAGGGATAGACATGCAATTCTGAGGGTATCTTGTGGGCCCTGAGAGATTCGTAATAGGCAATGCTGTTCTCAACGGGCACCCCTCTGTCATCATCAGAATGGATCAGGATGGCTGGTGGGGTTTGATCATTCACCTGCAATTCGTTAGAATAAAATTGGACCAGTTCCTCATCCGGATCTTCTCCCAGAAGTGCTTTCCTGGATCCGCTATGGGTAAATGCATCTGTGAATGAAATGACGGGGTAAACCAGGATGGAATAATCAGGTCTGCAACTTACCCGCTCCACAGGATCTTCGCTTGATGAATCCCCACCATCGAAATGAGTAGAAAGGGTTGAAGCCAGGTGTCCTCCGGCGGAAAATCCCATGATCCCGATCCTTCCCGGATCTATATTCCAGTCTTCGGCATTGTACCTCACCAGTCGCATGGCTCGCTGTGCATCCATCAGAGGTGATTTATGGGGAACGATATTGCTTTTAGAACCAGGCAAACGGTATTTTAAAACAAAAGCAGCTATTCCATGCGAATTGAGCCAGCGGGCAATATCGCTGCCCTCCCAATCATAGGCGAGGATTCCATAACCTCCTCCAGGACAAATCACAACAGCTTCCCCTGTGGCATTCTTTTTCGAAGGCAGAAAAACGGCAATATCAGGCTTCTGAACGAGTCTTACCCTCACAATATCGGAGGTGTCCCAGATGGTCACTTCACCGGTCTCCATATAATTGGGTGGATCATGCTCCCAGAGTGGGAGGACCCTATTCTGAGAAATTCCGGGCAATCCAATTGCAGTCATGAGCATTATAATGAGCAGTTGTTTCATAAGATAAGGTATTTGTTATTCATTGGTTTTTTGGATCAGCAGGACCACCTGTTCATCTTCAAAGGGAGAAGATAGACCCATGCCATTGCCAAGCTTCATATCTGATTCTATTCTTTCACCTGAAGAGACATTCAGCCAGGTCACAATATAATTGCTTACCGGTAACATGGGAACCAGATCCGCCCCACCGAAATTCTCCAGAAAAACCAGATATGATTCACCTGGTTTCTGAAGTCCATATTGCCTGGTATCCCGGGCAGATGATTTTACAATGCTGTCAGAAAATTCCATCTCATGGAATGGAACCTGGTTCATGGTTTGGACCAGGTATGACAATTTCTGCCTGAATTCGGGTCCGCCCCAACCGGGATTGGTCTCAGGAATGGGCCATCTCCCGGTTTCATTACCAGCAGTAAAGGAATAATCCAGGTTGTTGTATAATCCACCTCCGGATAGCATGAATCTCCAGGCCTGATTGATGTATAGCTTGTCTTCATGAGGCATGAATCCTGTTTCATCCAGTCCAATCACTCCTCCCAGATCAAGATTTGAGATAACCGCATCCGGAAGTGCATAATGAAAGTTGATCAATGAAATCCCCTTAGGAAGATGGTTGAGATCATGCTGTAAATTACTTACATTCTGCGCAATAAGGTGTTTTTTTGATAATTTGGATTCCTCCTCATTGATGACTGAAGTTACCCATGCCTGCCATTCCATAGCCACACCGTTGGCCAACTCTACCTTCTTCTGCCATGGCCTCGTAAATACCTTTTCATCCTCCCTGTTTACATAACCCACAAGATTGGCATTGTCAGCCCATGGCTCATTCTGGATCTCAAAGAAAAAATGATCATACCCGTTTAGCTCGCGTACCATTTTCCGGATATACAGCTCCTGGTATTTCTTTAATCCTCCATTATATAAAGTATTTACATGTTTGAATTCCATCTCTCCAACCTGGTTGCTGTTGTTTATTGCATTAAAGGGACAGAGTTCCCATGAATTATTTGCATAGATGGAGGTAAACAATGTTATTTCAATGATAATTCCCAGCTCATCGGCCTGCCTCATAAAATCTTTGAGTCGCACAAAGTATTGGGGATTGAACTTCCCAAGATCATATTTCCCATGTTCCTTTAACCAGGGAGAGATGTAACGATCCGGCAGGGGTGCCAGCGTATTCTTTTCAATTCCAAAGATGTTTTGAACAGGTTCGATATAGGTGCCTGTAAAGATCCTTGTGTAGTTGAAACCCTCTCTATGAAGTGTTTCAAGGTATTGCCTGTAGTCAAAATCCAGATTTACAAGTGCACCGTAGTGTTCGGCAGAAGTAACCAATATCACGGGATTCCCTTCGTACTCAAGGTATCTGTTGTTCAGCTTATACTGCTGTACTGGTTGTGAAAAAAGATTTCCCAGTGACATAAGCATCAGGCAGATACTGCCACACATTGCTTTATTCATCCTCAACAGTAAATATTACTTTTTAATTAGAAATATGGTATGTTTTCCAGGGCTTGTTAAAACCATGGAGTTACTCTTGATTTCCAGGTCTTCATCACTCCATGCTCCAGTTAAAATATCCAGCCTGCTCACTTTGAATTCTCTTCCTGAATCGTTTAGTTTCAATTCAACATCTCCCGATTCAGGGAAATAGACCAGGTATTCCTGTCCGGGGATCGCTCTGCAGTAAGCCTCGTTTTCCTGTCGTCTTTCCAGCAATTCATTGTGAGGAGCTGCATTAAAAAAATCAATCCGGTCGGTGGCCATCCGGATACCATGAATCACTGCCCGGGCCGTATCGCTGAGTCCAAGCCCGGAGGCAGGCCTGTGGAAACGCACTGCTGCTGCTCCAAAAAGGGTGCTGCGTATAAAACTCTCCACTCCATTTTGGGTCCCCCCTCCATGGCTGCCACCCGTTGCTCCATAGGTCTTCACATTGTTGACCGGCCTGAGGTTTCCTGCTTTTTTAAGTCGCTCTATCTGAAACAATCCGTTGTTCCATTGGTTCTCTCCCCGTTGATGGTTGTTCTGGGAAATCTCCACAAAAGAGTAGGTCTCCGGATGATCAAAGCTCTCCCTGTGTGAAATGTGATTAAGGTCCCAGGGATCCCACATTTCGGTCACGTTTACCTCTTTCTCCTGTTCTGAAGCTACCTTCCGGATGTACTCTGACCAGAATTTACCCCAGTTTGAAGTCACCGAAGTCTCGTTGTCGATGCAATACAGCACATGATCGTACTGCAGTGAATAAGAGAGTAATTTGTCCACGAAAAGCTGCTGGTAAGCCAGCAAGGGCATGTTGTTCTCATGGGATGGAATGGACCAGAAAAATGGATTTTCACACATGGTTGGATGGGTATTCACCTTTTCTGGTAGTTTGGTTCGTTCAGCTGAGTAACTGATATTGTTCACCGGATTAAATGGATTGACATCCCAGTTTTCCCGGTAGAAATCAAAGGTGGCCCAAACCTCTATCTGCACAAATATCTCCCTTTCACGGGTAAGTTCAAGAAATCGTTCGAACCGGTTCCAGTATTCATCATTCCAGCGGTTCAGGTTATACTTACCCGATTCATTGTCCAATCCAAATGGCCATAGGTTTCCAGGGTCCCGACTCGACATGGTATTCCTGACATAATTGCCTCCCACAGAAGCCAACAGATCCAGCTGCTCTTCCAGACCGGGAAGCTGAAACAGGTTATCCTCATCGGAACCTCCCAGCAACAGCACAGGTTCCCCGTTATAGGCCCAGTATTGGGGATGTGTGCTGCTCATCTGGATGCCTTTCTTCTCATCCTGGGCTTTCATTGCCGAACTGATGATTATCAAAGAAACCAATGCGATGCTGTATCCGAATTTCATGATTCTGTAGAGGTTTATTAATTACTTATGGAAATAGTTTTCCGCCCTGCTGCGCCGCATCTCTTCACTCAATTGCACAATCAGCGGGGAATGGACCGGATCTTCTGATATGTTGTAATTCTCTCCCGGATCCACTGCATGATCGTACAGCATTCTGGCATAGGATGTATCGTGATCATTGACCCACTCGGTATAGAAGTAGTTCTCTCTGATGGTAGTAATACCTGCAAACCACTGGGCCACAGCCACGCCATCACTTGAAGCCTCTGGATTGTATAGTAATTCACGAAAGCTGTTCCCCTGCAGATGTTCAGGCAATTCCAATCCGGCCAGTTCACATAGCGTGGGATATATATCCACATATTCAACTATCTCAGGGGTGGATTTCACCTGTTTGGTACCCGGAACCTTTAAGATCAATGGGGTATGCAGGGAAGTTTCATAATTACAGTGCTTGCACCAAAGTCCGTGTTCCCGCAGGTTCCAGCCATGATCCCCCCAAAGGATCACGATGGTGGATTGCTCCAGCTTTAACCGTTCCAGCTCATCCAGGATTTTTCCTATCTGCGCATCGGTATAGCTTACGCAGGCATAATAACCCTGGATCAGATCCAGTGCCATCTCATCAGAAACAGCTCCTTCTCTTGGGATGTCTCGCGTAATTCCTTAGTTCCCCGAAATTATGCAGAGACTCCTCGGGCGCATTCTCGGGTGGATGATTGTTCAGGGGCAATTTGACCTTTCCATCATAGAGTTTCCAATATTTCTCAGGCGCATTGAAGGGAAGATGGGGCTTCAGAAATCCTGCAGTCAGGAAAAAGGGCTTGTCCATCTTCTTCAGCTTTCTGAGATCACTCATTACTTTCTCAGCCGTCTTTCCATCCTTATAGATGGTGTCATCCACTTCAGCCCGTTCAAAGGGAGGTCCCCTGAACCGATCCGAAGTATCTGCCAGGATATTCTCCGGAGTTGCATAATCCCTCCAGGAAATACTGCCGGAGGCAGGGTGCCAGATCTCATCCCAGCTCTCAGCTGCATCGTTGTTGTGATGAAAAATCTTACCATTGCTGATGGTATGATAACCATGATTTCGAAAGTGCTGGGGCAATGTAGTGATACCGGGGGCCTCCTCATCTGCCCGGGTAAGATAGGTAAGAAACCTGTTACGGGTCGGACGAAGACCGGTCATCAGGCTGGCCCTGGAGGCCCCGCAAACAGGGATATTGCAATATGAACGATCAAACCTGGTGCCCTGCGCCGCCAGCAGGTCAATGTTCGGAGACTGGATCAGATCCACACCATAACATCCCAGCTCAGGTCGCAGGTCATCCACAGCGATGAAGAGAATATTGGGGGGTCATCCACACTATTTTTTGCCGATTCGTTGTTACAGGATAGCCCGAATAGCGTTAAGCACATAAGTGCAGCGTACTTTATTCCCATTCATCATATTTCTCATGTGATTGCTTTCGATGTTACAAGGTCTGAATCAATTATTCCGGAATATGGAAATTCCTGATCTGGATGTGATATTTTCCTGATCCGATTTCTCCCATAACCTGGTTGTCCTCGATCTCATAACTTAATCCAGAATCCGCCAGCGCTACATCATTGACCATAATTTGATCCGGACCTCCCGGAATGTAAATTGAGGCACTGGTATTTGCAGGTATTTTCACCTCCATCTCCAATTGATCTTCATTCAGTTCCCAACCTGACACAATTTCACCATACATGCTGTTGTGGGTTGCCCTGGCCGAAGTCAGTCCGCCTCCCGGACGGGGATTGATAATGATGTGTTTATAACCGGGTTGCGCCGGGTCAATTCCAATTCCGGCCACCACCTGGTACATCCATTTACCAATGGCACCGTAGGCATAATGATTGAAGGAATTCATTCCTTCGGACTGGAAAGTAGAATCGGGTTTCTGTCCGTCCCATCTTTCCCAAATAGTTGTGGCACCCATGGTGACCGGATAGAGCCATGAAGGATACTCTTTCCTGTTGAGCAATTGATAGGCCAGATCGTTGCGGCCCCGATCGGTAAGCGTCAGAGAGATTAGGGGTGTACCCAGAAAACCGGTGGTAATGTGACCAAAACTCTCCACATCCTTTGCCAGATGTATGGCACTTTTCTCAGCAGTCTCTTCATCCAGCAGGTCAAATGCCAGCGCCAGCGTATAGGCTGTCTGCGTATGTGCCACCAGGCGTCCGTTGGGGGTGACGAATTCAGCGTTAAAAGCTTTCTTTACCTGTTGGGAAAGATCGCTGTAATAGTTGGCATCAGTTTCATTTCCAAGGACAGAAGCGGTTTTGGATACCAGTTGAGAGGAATAAGAAAAGTAGGCAGTGGCAATCAACTCCTTTACCGTATAAGCACCCATGTAATCAGACCTGCTGGCATCGAATGATAACCAGTCACCAAAATGAGGGTCCCCATCCCATATTAAATCATCCCCTGCACGTTGCTTCATATAGCTGATCCATTTTTTCATGCTTTCATACTGATTCTTCAATACCGAAACATCTCCGTAGTCCAGATACATCACCCAGGGAATCACTATCGCCTGCATCCGCCCAGCCGGTGGCACCTCCGCGCCCCAGAATATTAGGGATCACATGTCGGAATACTGCCATCCTCCTCCTGATCCGCTGCCAGGTCTTTCAGCCACTTGGTATAGAAAGAGGCTGCATCCATATTGAAGCAGGCAGTGGGAGCAAATACCTGTGCATCACCGGTCCAACCAAGCCGCTCGTCCCGCTGTGGACAATCGGTGGGTACATCCAGGAAATTTCCTTTCAATCCCCAGACAATGTTGTGCTGAAGCTGATTGATCAGGGGATCGGAGCAGGTAAATGTACCCGCTGGCTCCATCGCTGAATGGATCACCATGCCCCTGAGGTCAGCAGCCTCCAGGGTGCCCGGGTAACCGGAAACCATCACATACCTGAATCCCTGGAAAGTGAAGTGGGGCTCAAAGGTTTCTTCACCGCCTCCTTTCAGATGGTAAGTATTGGTGGCTTCGGCCGATCGCAAGTTTTCATAGTAGATATTTCCTTCCTTATCCAGGACCTCCGCATGCCTGAGTGTAATGACATCTCCCTTTTTACCGGTGGCCTTAATCTGAACCCAACCCACCATGTTTTGTCCCATATCCACCAACCAATCAGCTCCTACCTTCTCGATGGAGAGTGGTTCCAGGGTATTAATGATTCGAACGGGTGGACCCTCTGGTGCGATTAGATTCTCTTTGGAGACCTCCACTACCTGAGTCTTGCTCCATGCTGCATCGTTGTAACCCGGACTGCTCCATCCCGCCACTTCCTTTGTTGCGTCATACACTTCGCCATTGTAGATATCAGATTTCACAATGGGACCTGTGCTTGCCTTCCAGGTATCGTTGGTGGATATGATCTTTGTTGTACCATCCGAGTACCTGACCATCAGCTGGGCAATGGCGGAGAGTTGCGATCCATAATTATTCCGGGCGTCAACCCATCCCAGATTCCCCCGGTACCATCCATCTCCCAGGATGATTCCCATGGCATTGTCATTCTGTTTCAGTTGGTCCGTCACATCATAGGTCTGGTATTGTAACCGGGTATTGTAGCTGGTCCATCCCGGGGTAAACTCCTGATCACCGACCCGGTCTCCATTGATCTCAACCTGGTAAAGTCCATGGCTGCTGATGTATAACCTGGCCGACGCGATAGGTTTCTCCAGGCGGAACTCCTTCCTGAGATAGGGAGATGGCATCGATTTGCCCTCATCTTCTTCCCATGTGGAAGTGATCCAGTCAGCTTCCCAATCGGCGGTTTTTATAATACCCGTTTCCCAGAATGCCACCTCGCTCCATTTGCTTTTTTTGCCATGATTATCCACAATCCTGATCTGCCAGAATATGCGTTGAAAGGAACCAGGGGGCGGGCCTCCATATTTCACATGAATACTTTGAGAGGAGCTCACCTGTCCGGTTGTCCATAGCAGATTTCTGCCTCTCTGCCAGATCCCTTATTCCCATGGCTGCCCTGATCTCATAGCCGTCCTGCATGGTGTTGGGCTCGTCAGATTGAATGATCCAGCTGAGTTTGGGTGCTGGATTGTCAATGCCCATGGGATTGGTTTTGTAATCGGCTTTCAATGAAGTTACTGTAAGCTCTGCCCTAACTGTAACTGCTGCGATGAGCAGGAGTGCAAGAATGAAAATGGTGCGTGAATTCATGGATTTAATGTTAAATGAATGTCTGTTTTAAGAATATGGCAATATACAATTTACTTCGCGATGGAGACAGCACCATAAGCAATCACCTTGCTTACCTCGATTTTATAACCCACTGCAGGATTCTTCCATTGGATCCTTACATTATGATCACCATCCTCAAGGTGATATTTCCAGGCGATATCATGCCTCCGGGCCCGATAGAGCGTAGGAAGAACTACCTCTTCAACTAACTCATCATCAATGTACACATCCACCATCAAATCCTTTTCATCTGTGAATCCAGGAAGCTTCCAGGCTCCACCCCTGATCACAAAACCTTTTCCCACAAAAGAGAATGCATAGGATGTTTTTCCACCATTGAGCAGCTGACTCTCATACACCGGGATATTCTTCACCGGGAAGTGCCCTTCGAAAGCTTTCTCATATTTCACAGGCGCAGGATTCTCGAGGGGAATGATGACTTCCTCTTCGCCCTCTTTCCCTCCATTTCGGGAAATCATTTTCAAAGCATGTCGATAACTCATGTCATACACATCATTCAGCGAAATGGTGGTGTACTTGAAATCCATGTCTTCCACCTGATCCAGTCCCTGTTTCCAGTAGTCAGGAATTTTATCGTATCCAATCATGGTCCCCAGAATACCCCCGGCACTGGCAGGATTACAGTCAGAATCCTGACCACAACGGGTACTGATATCTACAGTCTTGCTAAAATCTCCATCTCCGTAAAGCAATCCGATTACAATATAAGCTGCATTGATCTTGGCATCGATATTAAATGCGTCAAAAACACCATCGGGACAACCGATATCGGAGGACCATTTCCTCTCTGCTTCGAACCATGTTCTTTTCCAGTCATCAGGGAATTCCCTGCACCAGCCAATCACATCATCAATACATTGAAAGAAGTCACTCTGTGATGGGATGGTCTTTAATGCTTCAGTGACAATAAACTCAATATCATCTGAGTAGAAGGCAAGTGAATACATGGCAGCAACGTATACCCCGCCATACCAGCCGTCTCCATAGTTCATAATGTGTCCCACCCGGTCACATACTTCCGATGAGGAATTCACCATCCCCGGATTCATCAGGCCCGCAAAATCGGCCTCGATTTGGAAATCGATATCATCGGCATGGGGATTGTTCTCCCAATACCCTGATGCAGGAGGATCAATCCCGTTGAGTATATTGTAACGTGCTGCCTGGTTGGCATGCCACAACTGATATTCTGCATTTGCAAAGGCCTGAGCATGGGATGTGGCAGGCGCATCCATTCCCTCCTTTTCAAGAACCTCAACGAAAGTCAGGTCCATATAAATGTCATCGTATAGACCAGGGGCATGGGTATAATACCACTCCATTTTCGTCTCATCCCATTCGATGGGCATATAGTCCTGAATCATGGTTCCCCTGAATTTGAATTCAGTGGGTCCACCATAGGTGCATCCTATCACCTGGCCTGCCCAACCTCCCTTTATCTTATCTAAAAGATCCGCTTTTGAAAGGGTAAATTCGGCAGGGTACGCTGCCGATTCACCGCCGGTTTTGTCATTGCTATTCTGACATGAGTAATTAAATATCCCGGCTGCCAAGACAGCAACTACAAGAACTAATTGATTGATCCTTTTTGCGTTCATTCTTATATTTTTTCAAGTTTTTCCTTCATGAATTTATCGGTTTCTTCCCTTTTGGGAATTGAACTCTGAGCTCCCATTTTTTGCACGGAAAGTGCTGCGGCTGCATGGGCAAGTTGTACCGCTTTCTGAAGAGAAATACCTTCAGCTATCGCCACGGCCAGCTGACCATTAAAAACATCTCCGGCAGCAGTGGTATCTTCGGCCTCTACTTCGAATCCGGACACCATCTGACGACAACCAGTTTCAGGATCTGATACATACGCCCCCCGGGCGCCCATGGTAATGATCACGGTCCGAACACCCTTTTCATGCAGTTTTCGGGCTGCCTTCTCTGCATCCTTCTCATCATTGATGGAGATTCCGGTAAGGCTTTCGGCTTCAGTTTCATTGGGTGTGATAATATCTGTTCCGGATAAGATATGATCAGACAAATCAGCTGCCGGAGCAGGATTCAGGATTACCCTGGTATTGAATTTATTAGACAATTCAATGGCTTTTGTTACAGTTTCAAGGGGCGTTTCCAGTTGCACCAGCATCATATCTGCTTCATTAAAGGCTTCTTCAGCATCATCAAGATCAGCAGGTGTCAGAATCGAATTTGCACCTGAAGCTACAGTGATGGCATTCTCACCCAGATGAGATACTGTGATCATGGCAATGCCTGAGGGTACATCCCTGCATATTTTAATGTTCTCAGTATTGATCCGATCCAGTTGATAAGCTTTCACCGCTTCTGCTCCATAAGTGTCGTCTCCCACCGAAGCTATGAAAACGACATCTCCTCCGGCACGAGCTGCAGCTACAGCCTGGTTGGCACCTTTTCCTCCAGGATGGGTTTGAAATACCCCACCCAGCAATGTCTCTCCAGGTCGGGGAATTTCGGGGACTTTAATAATCAGGTCTGTATTTGAACTCCCCACAACAAGTATCTTCTTCATAAATCTGAAAAATTGTGAGACAATTTAAATTAAACGGGAAATAATTATCAGGACAAGACCGGCCAGATAGAAGAGGAACATGGTGGTCAATGTACCTTTCAATCCTTCGGCCTTTCCAAACTCTTTCCAGATGAAGACTCCCCACAGGGCAGCAATCAAAGTGGCTCCCTGACCCAATCCATAGGAAATGGCGAATCCGGCCTGACCCGAGGCAATGATGTTAAAGGTCATTCCAAGGCTCCATATGATCCCCCCAGAATTCCGATCAGGTGCAATCGTGTATCTCCCTTCCTGAAATAATCGGCATATGTGACCTTCTCTCCCGATACAGGTTTGTACATGAAAAATGTATTCCAGAGAAAATTGGATAAAAGCAGACCCACTGCGAATACAACAGATGCACTATATGGCGTTAACTTGCCTGCTTCAGGAGATGCAAAGTCCGAAACCATGGATGCAGCCACAAATCTGTAAAAGAATCCCATAAGAATCCCCCCAAGAATGGAAATCACAATACCTTTTGTTGTGGAAGACACCTTCCCCGAACTCGATTTTCGGTAGGCAATGGCATCCAGAACAATAGCCAGACCAACCAATACAACTCCGATAAAGAGAAACACCGGGTGTCCAAGCGGTGTGGCCACATAGTTTACCACCACTCCGATTACAAGGGCCAGTCCGATTCCAATGGGGAAAGCAACGGCCATTCCCGCAATGTTGATAGCCACAACGATCAGCAGGTTGGCCAGGTTAAATACAACACCCCCCAGCAATGCAGATCCAATGGCTTTCCCATCAGCCTGACCCAGGTCTGCCAAAAAACTCCTCCCCTCGTCCCCCGAGCTTCCCATGGTAAAAGCCAGGATGAGGGAAAGAATGAGTACACCCAGTGTATAATCCCAGTAGAATAGCTGAAATGCCCATTTTTTAGAGGCCATTTTTTGGGTGTTGGCCCACGAACCCCAGCAGAGCATGGTGATCACGCACATGAGGACTGCTACGAAATATGATTGAATGACTACCATAACTTTACTGTTAAGTGCCTAGTGAAAAGCGATGAGTTTTGATATAGTTACGTTAGTTGATTTTATATGTAGAAATTTTTATGGGTCCGGAAATGCCTCCGTCAAGGAGACCATAATCTTCACTGGGAATCTCCTGCAATGGATAGCTCCAGGCAGTTGGCAAACGGGTAATATTGGTTTTAGTTCTCCGTTTGTCTATTGGCATCTTTGCATCACCAACCAGTCCATTTGCCCATGTATTAGCCACCTCTATCGTGAGGGAGTTTTTTCCTGATCTCAATATATCCGTAATATCCACCCTGAAGGGGGGGTTCCACAAGATGCCCAGATCCGAACCGTTCAGGAAAACGTGGCCCACTTCCACAATCTGATCAAATTCAAGATAAATCCTCTGGTCTGGCTCAAGTTCTTGAAGAAACCAATCGAATTCCTTCCCGTAGGCTGCAATACCGGAAAAAAACCTGATCCCTTCCTCCGGTCGTTCATTCCAGAATGCCAGGGTATCGAATGACAGGGGTCCGGCACCTGCGGCTTCTTCCGGAAAATATAGATTCCAGGAACCTGTTAATTCCACCTCTTTCAATTCCTCATCCAAAAAAGGGAACTGGTCAGAAGCTCCACCTTGCTTTGAGAAGACCACAAAAAGAGAGCCGTATGACTCCAATTGAATTGGGATTTGGATATTCCCATGTGCATCCCTTATCTTATTTACGGAAAACATTCTGCCAGAAGAAGGATCCCAAAATTCCGCTTCCTTCTTCTTCTGTCGAAAGATCCCGGTCCCTTCTACCCGGTCTGCTGAGGTATTCCGCACAAAGTAAATGTCAATATCATCAACCTTCCTGTGGATGAAATCCAATGTTGTGTTCTCTACATTCCCCTGAAAATCGAAATCAGGTTCAGTACCGTGTTCTGCAAGGACACCCCGTATCTCCCGTCCCCAATAAACAAGTCCGTCGCCGTATCTGTTATAGAAAATATTTTCTCCATCACAGTCACCCCAGATCTGTTCGGAAAGATCCCGGACCTCCTCATTTGTGAGATCCCAATCCACCAGTCCCTGGCTTTGGGTGGGCCTAGGTCCTATTACCGTGGCCCCATTAAATACCAGGTCTTCGATTTTACTCAGGATTTCGGGTTGCATGTAGTTCACGTCAGGCAACACAAGTATTTCGTAGGTTTGCCCATCTGGCAATGCAAGCTTTTCCTCATCTACAATAAGATTATTGAACAGGATATCTGAATTGATGAAATCATAATCATATCCGAAACCAAGTCCGGAAATGATCCTTTTCGCAGGGACAAAATTGGGTACCGAGTCACCATAATAGAAAAGTACATCCCCCACAAAATTTCCTTGTTGGAGCATATAACTACATCGGCCCAGGTAATCCATCCATGGTTTGGCCATGGGCCACCAGATTCGCTGCTCATTCACCAGGGTACCAAAAGGATATACCCAACCTGGGTTACCGGCTTCCTCGGGTGTATGAGGCCAGGTGTGGAAAATGATCCGGTTCAATCCTTCACAGAAAGCACGGTCTGCAGAAGGTTTTAGGTCACCCGGACCTTCGTTCCAGAGCTGTGTTCCTTTAAAGGCTTCTGCCTCCACATATTTCAGGTTGTAAATATGTGAAGCGCTGGCCGCTCCTTTGATTACCTGAAGGTCATTCAGATAATACTTTTCCTGACCGGTTCCCTGCTGCCTTTTCCAGAACTCGCTATCGGAGGGCATGTGCCAGAATTCCCCCCTGGGGAAGCTCAGCGATCCGGAAGATTTTAAAGATTCCAGGGGACTATTTTGGAGGGGCCATCCCGGACCCGCCGCCTTAGCTACAAAACCCACACCATATTTCTCACAGATGGTTCTGGTATGGGTATAATGCTTTTCTATGATCAGGTCTGACAATACCTTGCGGTAATCATACAGGAACCTCGATGTCACATTGGAATCACTCACGATGAATCCTTCCAGAGCCGGCAGGTATGGAATCATGCTGTAGCCCGTCCTATTCTCAAATTCATCGATCATAGCCGGAGTCCAGAGTTGTCCCTGAAGGTCGTAGCTATCAGTAAAAAAATAGGTGAGTCCCGATTCACCGATGGGATTCCTTAATTTCTCTTCAATCCTATCTACAAAATACTCAATATGTTGCTCACTGGCCGCAGCGCTGAAGTGGTCGATCGTTGGCCCCAGGGAATTGGGTGAACTGGAAATCGTAGACTGTCCTGTATTGGCACAGATGTAACGGACTACTTTCCAATTACCTTCAGGAACCTTCCAATTCAGGTACCCATTGCGATTATATTGACTGGTTATATCGATCACCTCACCGGTAATAGCCATTGAATCAGATTCATCCGGCTGAAAAGCTATTATCCTTAACTCTTCAAAAAATTCAGGTATCCCCTCACCATCTCTGGGGATAATAACATCCAAACGCCGATTCTCTGTTCCATACAGATCAGGAAGTTCAGGGAAATCAAGTGGGATGTCGATCTCTCCGGGACCTTTTACATCAGTCACTGAACTGAACAATCCCATGGTCTGATGCTCAGGAAAAGTCCATATGCCTCCTGCATTGCGCCCACTGGCTATCCCTAAACCCAAATCAAGTCCAAGGCGCTTCGCTTCATTTATGGCGTGACATATGCCTTCCACCGATTGATCAGACATGAACGGGGGTCCTGCATTCATTATGTTAGCCTCGTCTACTCCACTCCTTACATCCCAGATATCAAATCCACCCATGCCCATTCGGGCGGCTTCTTCCATTTCAAGGGTAATCTCGCTTAGCTCAAAATTACCATCCACCCAGACCCACAATGCCCTGGGTCGAGCTTCAATAGGTGGAGTCTGAAAACCGACCCTCAACTCGTCAAGATCTTCACTGCTGGTCGGCGTGCATCCCGGGTTTATCAGGAGTGCAGTAAGAATTGGAAAGGCAAAGTATTTGATGACTTTCATGCGGCTTGCTTTTTCATTGGGTATACAAGTCAATGAAGTGTTGATCAAGCTCCTCCGAATCCAGGTATTTCACCCTGAGTTCACCGAGTTTCTCTTTTAGCATTGTAACAATCTCAGCATATTCGGGATTGTCATACTCGTTTTGCATCTCCCTTGGATCATTCAAACGATCATACAATTCCCATTCATCCACATCATAGTAAAAATGGGCCAGTTTGTACTCCCGTGTGACCATCCCATAATGTCGTTTCACCATATGCACAGCAGGATATTCATAGTAGTGATAGTAGACCGCATCCCGGTCCCATTGGTCACTTTTCCCTTGAGAAGAGGCACAATGCTTTCTCCCTGCATATCTTCAGGAGCTTCAATTCCTGCAGCATCCAGGAAAGTCTGTGCAAAGTCAAGGTTTTGAACCATCTGGTCGTTGGTGCTTCCAGCTTCGGTAACTCCCGGCCAACGCACCAGCAGCGGTGTTTTGAATGATTCGTCATAGATAAATCGTTTGTCAAACCAGCCATGCTCTCCCAGGTAAAATCCCTGGTCTGAGGTATAGACAACAATGGTATTTTCTGTGAGACCTTCCTGATCCAGGTAGTCCAGCACTCTTCCCACACTCTCATCCACTGAAGCAATGCTTCCCAGATAATCCTGCATATACCGCTGGAACCTCCAGCTCATCAATTCTTTCCTGGTCATATTCGGGTAGGTCATTTTAAACTCCTCATTCATTGGACCATACACGGCATCCCAGGCTTCTCTCTGCTCATCTGTGAAACGATCCAATGCACTTTGCATGGCCCGTTTATCCCAATCGGAAGAAGGTTTAATACCAAGTTCATCCATCACTTCCGGGTACAGTTTTGAATCACCGGCCCAATTCTGGTGTGTGAGGATATTCATCTCAGCCTCTTTTGCCGCTGTACCACGCCCTTCATAATCATCAAAAAGGGTGGGTGGCTCAGGGAATGTCTTGTTGATATATTCTTTGTAATGTCGCTCTGCGGCAACCATTCCCTGTGAGGAGCCTTGTGCAGGTAAAACAGCAAAAAGGGTTTTTCCGGGTCTCTCCGGTTCTTCATCCAGTCCAGGGTCATTTCAGTAATCAAATCGGTGGTATACCCCTCTATCCTGACACGGCCATCGTTGGTAATGAAATCTGGATTGTAATATTGTCCCTGTCCCGGAAGTATTTTGAATTCATCGATCCCTTTTGGATTGTTTCCAAAATGCAACTTCCCGAACATGGCTGTCTGGTAACCGGCCTGCTGGAATAGCTGAGGAAAGGTTACCTGGGTGGTATCAAAAGGAAACCTGTTGTCAATTTTTCCATGCAGGTGACAATGCTTCCCGGTAAGAATGGTGGCCCTGGAGGGAGCACAGATTGAATTGGTAACACATGCGTTTGAAAAGAGCATTCCCTCCTGGGCAATGCGGTCAATATTTGGGGTCTGCATGAGATGATCACTGTATGCACTGATGGCCTGGTAGGCATGATCATCCGACATAATAAAGATAATGTTGGGAGGCGATTTCTGGTTCTCCGTTTTGGATGTACAGCTGGAAAAAACCATGGCACAAAATACCAGGGCAATTACATTGAAAGACCTCATAATAGTTATAGTTTAGAATTTCAAAATATTGGTTAACCTTCCACAGCATTGATGATGGCCTCGGTGGCTGTTGCACCAATCCTGGTCACCCCCAGTTCCCTGACCCTCAGGGTATCTTCCAGGGTCCGCACTCCACCGGCAGCCTTCACCTGTACCTCAGGAGCTGAATGTTTTCGCATTAATACCAGGTCATGATGCGTTGCTCCCTGATAATTATAAGATCCATCCGCTTGTTTTACATAACCGTAACCCGTGGAAGTTTTTACAAACTCCACTCCCAGTGCACTGCAGATCTCACACAGCCTGATTTTATATTTATCCTCAGGCAAAAAGTCATTCTCAAAAATCACCTTCAGGACTGCTTGATGTTTCTTAGTGACGGTGACTACTGCTTCAATTTCGGCGGAAACATAATCCCAATCCTCGGAAAGAACCTTCCCGGTATTGACCACCATGTCAATCTCAACCGCACCATCTTCAATGGCCATCTCAGTTTCAAATACCTTCACCTCCACCTTGCTGCTTCCATGTGGAAAACCAATGACGGTTCCCACCAATACCTCCGAATCTTTTAGCAATTCAGAAGCCATTTTCACGGCATAAGGTTTAATGCATACCGATGCCACATGGTATTTCCGGGCCAGTTCACATCCCTCCCGGAGTGCCTTATCATCCATGGTGGGATGCAAAAGTGAATGGTCGATCATTTTGGCGATATCAGACTTGCTCGGTGAAGACATAGGATTGAATTTAAAATTAAGATTATTTAACTGAATTATCTGTGAAATGGCAGCACTTTATAATTATATCCAGATGTTTTTTTGCGTTCATTTGGATCTCTGCACCTGAGAGAATTGAATGGTTTCAGCTTTCCAATCCCTGAACATCTGATCCATCTTCCTTACCCTTTCGGGGAAATCAGCAGCCAGATTGTTGATCTCGGTGGGATCATCGGATAGATTATAGAGGTCCCACGCTTTCTCTTTTCCCCATCTCACCAGTTTCCAGTCCCCTTCTCTCATGGCCTGGCCATTAGACCACTCCCAGTACATGGGCTTTTTTCGGTTCTTCCTCTCCCCTTTTATGGCTGGAAGCAGACTCTCGCCCTGCATGGGTGTGATCTCCATACCATTGAATTCTGAAGGATATTCGGCCCCGGTAAGATCCACAAAGGTGGACATAATATCGATAAAATGGCCCGGGAACCGGCTAATGCTGCCAGGTTTGATCTTTCCGGGCCAGCAGGCGATCAAGGGTGTATTGATCCCTCCTTCATAACTATAATTCTTGAAGTAGCGGAAGGGAGTATTGGATACATTGGCCCAGTTGCCACCCAGGGATGACCATCGGGTCATGGTCCCGATCTCCCCGTAATCATCATCGATGTTTACCATCTCTGCTGAAGCTCCGTTGTCGGACACAAACATGACCAGGATGTCATCCACCCTGCCTGTCTCTACAAGTTTTCCAATGACCCTTCCAATATTCTGATCCAGGCGGTCAATCATGGCCGCATAGACCTCCATTTTCCTGATTTCATCTGCCTTTACAGAGTCAGGAAGGGAATCCCAATCAGTGTATGTGGCCTCAGATAATCGATAGGTGGAATCGATCAATCCCATCTCCAGCTGTTTCGCATACCGCCGATTCCTGATCGCTTCATACCCTTCGTCATAGATCCCTTCATATTTTTTGATCTCCTCCGGCCAGGCCATCAAAGGATCGTGCGGGGCAGTATAGGAGAGGTAAAGGAAGAGCGGACGTTCGTCGTTCTTGTATTCTTCCAGCCAATCCAGTGCATAATTTGTAAAATAATCGGTGGTATAGAAATCATCCGCTTCCGGAGTGTAGGGTTCATACATGACACTGTCAATGCACCATGCCCTGTCTCTTTTATTCCCGGGAGCCCCTTTGCGGGCAGGGATACCCTCCCCCGGTCGCTGTACACCCGGGTTAAAGTGGTTGCATGCTCCATCCTTCAATCCGTAGTAATGATCAAAACCCCTGTAAATGGGATTTTCCAGTCCGTGGTGTTTCCCCGACCAGAGGGTGATGTACCCGGCTTCTCTTAGCACCTCTCCCAGGGTAACTGCATTTTTTAAGGGTTGGGAAAATTTGCGATCGTACCCGCTCTGTTGCGCATATACACCTGTTAACAAGCAGGCACGGGAAGGAAAGCATTTGGAAGTGTTATGGATCTGCGTAAACCGAATTCCCTTTTCGGCCAGCCGGTCAATGTGAGGTGTTGATACTTCGCTGCCATAGCAACCCAGATCGGACCAGCCCAGGTCGTCGGCACTGATAAGGATAATGTTGGGAAGTTCCTGTGTGGAACAGGAAGATAGGCAGAGGTGTAACGCGAGTATTGCTGCAAATGATCTAATCATAAGTTGGCTGTCTATTAATATTTAAATATAAAAGATTTTATACTATATTGAATTCGTTCTTTACAACAGATAGGACCAATTGGCCAATTAAAACCGCAACCCATGGGATTAAAGACCAGATTGCAGCTTTCCACCCTCATGTTTCTTCAGTATTTTATCTGGGGAACATGGTACGTGACATTGAACACTTATCTTGGTGAAACATTAAACTTTACAGCCACTCAGATCGGATTATGTTACGGCACCTTTGCCATCGCAGCCATGATCTCTCCCTTCTTTGTGGGTCTGATCGCCGATAAGTTTTTTGCCACAGAAAAAGTGTTAGGTTTTTTGCACCTTCTGGGTGCGGTCCTGCTGGTGGTCGCCTCCCGGGCCACCACCTTTCAATTCTTCTACCCAACCCTGTTGCTCTATACACTATCCTATGCCCCCACCATGGCACTCTCCAATTCCCTTTCCTTTCACCAGATGGAAAATCCAGGGAAACAGTTCCCGGGGGTCAGAGTGCTGGGAACCATAGGCTGGATAGCTGCCAATAATGTAGTCGGATGGTTGGGCTTTACCTCTTCAGTGGAGCAACTGTACCTGGGTGCTGCATGTTCCCTGTTGCTGGGCATCTATAGCTTTACACTACCTCATGTACCGCCTAAAAAAGAGAAGAAGGCTTCCCTTAAGGAGCTGCTGGGATTTGATGCACTGAGTCTTTTCAAAACCAGGGCATTCGCCACCCTGATGATTGCCTCCGTACTGATCTTTATTCCTGTCTCCTTTTACTTCGGATTTACGGCTTCCTTTATGTCGGATATCGGGATGGACTTCATTCCCAACAAGATCAGCCTGGGTCAGGTTGCAGAGATCTTCTTTATTTTGATCCTGCCATTTTTCATCACCCGGTTCGGAGTGAAACGGGTACTCTTCATAGGTGTTGCTGCCTGGTTAATCCGGTTTCTGCTCTTTGCCAACGGAGATGCGGAGAGCGGAGTCTGGATGATATATACTGGAATTATCCTTCACGGAATATGTTACGATTTCTTTGTGGTTACCGGGCAGATCTTTGTGGATGAGAAGGCTCCGAACCACCTGAAGAGTTCAGCCCAGGGCCTGATTACTTTTGCCACCTACGGACTGGGTATGTTCATTGGCACCTGGTTTGCCGGCCGGACCATTGATATGCTTACGGTTGACGGCGTCGCCGACTGGGTAAAGATATGGTATGTACCTGCCGTCATTGCAGCAGCGGTGCTGGTTGTGTTTATTTTTCTGTTCAAGGATAAGAAGGGGGAAAGTGAGGAAGCTTAGGTAAACCGGAACGAGGCCAGGTTAACATAGGTAGAGGGCTGACCGGTGATTTTTAAGTACAGGTCACGTTTTCCTGAAAAAGGATCAATCTCTACATCCAATGTAGTCCAACTGGTTTCTGGGGATCCTGAAATCACTGTTTCACCAATCTTTTTCCCGGCCGGATCATCCAGGAATAATTCAGTGCTTCCTTTTATCTGAAACCATACATCTTATGTCCCAATTCCCTGGAGGCATTTATGATCTCCTGCTGAGGGAGGTCTCCACCGGTCAGAAAGCCAGCCTGGTAATTCTCTCCATCGGGGCGCCCTGTTACAGATTGATCCACAAGCTGGAACCAGTGCGTGCCAACAATGTATGGGTTTTGCAATGCGCTTGATACATAATGTGAATAAAAATCTGCTCGCTCCACCGGGTCAGCAGCATATTTCAATCCGGGCTGCAGCAATCCGGTCTCCAGGGAACCGAAATGAAATTCACCAATAATAATCGGGAAATCGCCATGATCAGGAGGCACCAATCCTGAAGAGGTGTATCGATACCTGTTAAAACTGACCACATCGCAATATTCAGCAGCGATCTTTATGATGTAATTCAGTGAGGTGTCTTCAGGGTAGAGATGAAAATCCATTCGACATCCCAGATAGAGCATCTCAGGATCCACTTTTTTCACAGCATCCCTGCAACTGGAATAATAGTGCGCGGTAAACGCTTTCATGAACTCCCTGAGGTCCTGCGATGCGCCAGGGACCAGTTCTTCATTATTCAATATTCCGTTCCAGTCCGTAAATACTGTACCCCAGATTTTATTCAGTTCTTGAATGGTCCTGTATTTCTCCCTGAGATTCTTAACAAATTCGATTTTGGCTGGTTGATCAGGTGGGGCAGTGATGATCTGGAGCGGTATCTTTGGTGCCCATTTAACCCCCCACTTAAGCTCATTATCCACAAATACACCCAGGCACCAGGGATCGCCCAGCTCTTCAGTCCTGTTTGTAAGGGTTCTGATTAGATCCTCCTTGAAGCCCTCAGCGTAAGGATCTGCAATCAAACCGGTTTTTCGGGTATAAGCTGTGAGCACATAGGGGGTTTTCCTCTGCAGATAGAGGTCTCTGTCAGACCAGTTGCCAATGGTGTTCATCCCCCAATTCCGAAACCGGGTATGAAGGCGGGCACGGCTGATCTTCTTCCATTCCGGGCCATAGATCCTATACAGGTTCAGGGCGTGAAAACTTAGCCATTTAAGCGAATCCCCTTCTGCATACTGTATATGTATATAGCGCGCCTTCGGGACCATCCTCATCGGGAAGGTATTGAAAGTAATGCTCCCTGTCAGAAATGCGTGTGCGGGTCTGGGTGCCGAATTCAACACAATCCATGCCATGCGACCAGAAGAGCTTTCCTTCCGGGTCCACAAACCACCATTTTCCATCCACTTTCTCCACCCTGAACCTGCCTGTGGCTTCCAGTTGGGGACCAGTGGCCCAACCACCATAGAGGTTCCAATCGGGGAGCGGCTTTATATGCTCAAGTTCTTCAGACTCTTTGGCATGACGGGCCTTTAAAGCCTTAGTTGAGTGGATCTTATCTGGCCATTCGTCATACATAAACTGACCAAAGCTATCCACAAAGGGGTAATACTTTTCTTTTAACTCCTCTTCCGACAAAAGCTCATAGGGCTCCTCCAACCATATCTTTCCAATACGAACTGAGGCTCCTGAGTTCAATTCAGGGAAGAGCAGTTTTACAGATGCAATGGAGTCAAAGGTAGTAGCCATCCATCCCCGTAACACTCCATCAGGTTTCCCGTGCATGACCGGGAAGAGCCGGTCAATATAGTCAGGATGCTCAGTCCGGTAGATGACTGCTTTTAAGCTTTTCTTGGCTCCGGGAGGAACAATGGTGGCCCCCTGTGTCAGATCATATTCTCCAAATCCAAGCTCCACCAATTGTGACAGCCTACCCAGGTTTTCAATTTCACACCTGATAAACCGGAAATCAGATGCATCCCAATGTCCCTCAGTGGGTGCAAACTCGATGGTAGCGGTGGCCAGATCATCTGCAAATTCCACCAGGATACCTTCATCTTCCGGTGTGATCCGGTCCCCTGTAAGCGACCGTACCAATACGGAATCACTTTCGCCCGGATCAAACAGTATCAAAATGGAAGAACCATCCTTGCCACATCCCGTAAATACCAGGAATGCAAACAATGATACTAAAAATATCAGGTGTTTCATTTTTTAAGATTTCATGTGGTTTAACGACCTGTAATACTCAATAACTCTGACTTCAACTTCTCTTTTATTTCCGAAAAGCGGATGTCGTTGGCCAGGTTTGTCCATTCATTGGGATCAGTTCGATGATCATAGAGTTCTTCAGCACCTGTCCTGGTCAGCACATAGCGCCAATCCCTGGACCGGACCGTGAATTGCTGGTCTTCAATAAGGCCAGGTTGATTCTGTTTTACAGGGATTCCTGCTTCGATGCAACTCAATGCCACTGAAGGTCCTTCCCATATGCCATTTTCAGGATCATCCAGAAATGGCCTGAGCGAATGTCCATCAAGCGGATGGCCCCGGTCATTCCGCATTGTATTGTCCTGAATGCCACAATAATCGATTAATGTTGGATATACATCTATCAATCCAACAGGATTCCGGCACTCCTTTCCCGGGTTTTTTCGATCCGGTAATCTGATGATCATGGGCACCCGGGTTGACTCTTCCCATACAGTGCGCTTAAATAACTGGTTTTTTTCGCCCATATGGTAGCCATGATCGCTGGTAAAGATAACGATGGTATTGTTGGCATAGTCACTTTTATCAAGTGCATCAAGGACCTTCCCTATCTGTGCATCTGCAAATGCCACGCAGGCCAGGTAGCCCTGAACAAATCTTCTCCATCCTTCATCTCCCTCGTAACTATCGAGCAGGTTCAGGAACCGGTGCTCCTTTCCCCAGCCAGGCTGGTACCACAACTCTTCTGCACAATCCTCCAGATCATTTTCAGCATAGGGAGGAGGCTTCACCTGATCCAATGGGAACATATCAAAAAACCTCTTTGGTGCATGCCAGGGCGAATGGGGCCTGATAATCCCAACCGTCAGAAAGAATGGATGGTCATGCTTCTGTTGAAGTTTTTGGATGGCAAATTCGGTGGTCAATTCATCGGGTAAGGGATCCCTGTCATTCTCATTTACATACCTGTAGGGTTTCCCATTGGGGTAATCCGCGAAATACCAACCTTTGTAACCTGGTGTTTTGTTTTCATCATCAGGAGGCACACTGGGAACATTATCATAGGAGGCAAATGAGGTGAATGCAGAGTTTCCAAATTTCCTTGGAATATCGGGATGTGCAACAAGATCATTGTAAATATTTTCAGATACTATCCCCGTCCATGCAAAAGGACCATACTCCATGCCCGGACCAAATTCTCCCAGCCCATCAGTTCTGTTGAATAAAGGTTCTGTACCATGGTTGTTATGGAATAGTTTTCCAGCGGCCATTATCTCATATCCGTGGTCGGCAAAGTGCTCAAAAATGGGTTTGCAGTTTTTAAGCACAGGATTATTATTCCAGGCATTCTGATTCTGGTTATGTCCATACAATCCTGAATGGTGGGGATAGATGCCGGTAAGAAAACTTGCCCGGGAAGGACCGCAAATGGGATCGGCACTGTGGGCATTTGTAAAGCGGATCCCTTGCCGGGCCAGCTGGTTCAGATTGGGGGTAAGCGCCTGGGAATGACCTCCAAAACCTTCCACAGAATCGTTCAGATCATCACAGAAAATGAGAAGAACATTGGGTTTTTCAGGTTCCCGACTTTGATCCTTACAGGATATAAGACCAAGTAAGAACAAGTACAATCAGATACCTGCTCATTTTTCATTCTTATTTAAATCATATATAAAAATCCCTCTTCCTACTCCGGCCCAATCACCTAATTTGGCCACCTGAAAAGCCATATATCTTCCATCGTCACTTACAACAGGATTGGAAGATTTATATCCGTCGCGATCCGAGAAAAAGGTGATTCGCTCAGATTCTCCGGATCCATCCAGTTTCAATTTATAAATATCTATCTGGTGTGTTCCACTGTTGTTGTGGCGGTCACATTCCACCAGGATATGCTTTCCGTCAGGAAAAATCCCCTCTGGTTCATCATATTCGTTCTCCTTAAGTGAGTAATTTTTGATTTCACCACTTTCGATATCTACCCCCATGACTTCGCAAACCTCGTAATTATCTCCATATGCACTGAAAATGAGCTCTTTCTCATCCGGGGGCCTGAAATTCTGTGTTTCAATATCAAGAATACCAGGCAGATTCTCCTTGGTAAGGATCGCCCGTTTATTGATGAGTTCAGGAACTCCATCTATCGTATTTAATCTCTGCCATGTAATCAACGGCTTCGGGTTTATCTCCGCGCCAGGACCATGCAATCTTCAGGTTCTTTCTTGATACGGCTGGTCCTTCATAACACATCTCCCCAAGTGGATGGGGAGGTTTTTCTCCTTTCTTATCGAGAACCCACAATTCTGCGTCCCTTTTCCGACTGGGTACAGGGTCTTCCGCATCAAATTTCCGGGCACCGGATAATAGAATGTCCCCATTGCTCAGGTAAAGGGCTCGAACATATCCCTCATGATAATAATGATGTGTCAGGGGCACTAACTGCCGTGTCTCAATGGTCACTTCATAGACATCCCCAAAGGTCTTTTCAATAAAGAGGATTTTCTTCCCGTCATGAGACCAGTCTGCCCTTTGTCCAAATGTGGTAATCTGGGTGATGTGATCGGGGAGTTCAAATGGTAATGAATTGCTGATGGCTGAAACAGAAGATTCTTTATTGCCACCAGCACAGGCGGCCAGACTCAGAATCAGGAGTAGCGTTAAGATCCTGAATATCCAACAATTCCTGAAAGTGCTAATGCTTATTTTCATAGTTTTAATCTTAGGAATGATTTTATAATATTTTCAAGCTAAGCTTCCCTACACTATCGAATCCGGTATCCAAAGTATAACCCTCCTCCCCCAGGTGATCCCAGTAGTCGGTGGGCTCTTTCATGGCAGTGAAAAATAGCGTGAAGGTCCCATCCTCCTCCTCAATGAGTCCGAGTGGAGTCCGGAATTCCGACCACCATTGTTCCAGTTTATCAGTTACTTCCACATATTTCATTGCAGACCAGTTCAATCCATCCGCTGAGACTGAATAACCAAATCCGGTACCATGAGAATCCATGACGGCAATGAGTGTCCCATCTGCAAGTTCAGTAACTATAGGATTTTCAGAAAAGTTGGTTCCAAAATCAACCGGACTCCGATTGCTTAGCCTGATCCATGGTCCGGTTAGTGAAGGAGCCAATGCCAGTCCGTTGCCCCAGAATTCCATGGGCAGCTTTTCAGTTTTGGCCGATCCTGTGAAAGGCAAGCCACTTGTTCCCCACTTTATAAGGGAAAAAATGAGTCCGATCCCTGCAGACCTTCCCATTCATCAGCAAGGGGCCCTGGTTCCTGAATGATCTTCATGTCCTTGTATGGTCCGCCCAACCCTTCACGTCCCTTTACAACAGATCTGGCCTGCCAGATCCTTCCATCATAATTATTCAGGAATTGCTTTTTTGTATTGGGTTTGCACCGGTATGCCACATAGGTCAAATACCAGGTAGAATCCTCCTCATTGAAAACCGGCATGGGGGACCAGAGTGCAGCACGGGGATCTTCACCCGTATAGTCACCACTGGATTCGAAAAGTGTAGATACCCTTTCCCATGAAATTCCCTCCCTGCTTCTCCAGTGTCCGAGTTTCATCTTCACCCATTTTGGATCTCCAACCTGCTCGGACGTAAAAAGATGGTACCAGCCATCCTGTTTGATCACCCTACCTCCTTCGAACCCATGTTTGATGTCTTTGGTGTTTGCATGGCCTTTTCCGATGACTGGTCCATCCACCCAATCGATGATTTCCAGATCTAAATCTGGAATTATCCTGCTTTGACCGGTTTTTTGATGCTCGCTCGGAAGATCCATATAGATCGCTCCGGTTGGGGTGGGTAAGCCGGTACTGTCAAACAGTGCTGCTCCAAAATAGGTTTCATGGGTGGTTCTGTTGGAATACCAGGCATATCGTTCCAGCCGCTCATAAGTTTTAAGGACAGGTACAATTTCTTTGAGAAAACTGGCATTGGTGTTCATATCCTGCTTGTAACAGGACCATTCTGTGAGCCACATGGGCATCTTAAAGGCATTATAATAGTCCAGAAATGACTCCAGATCCTTGCGTGCCGGAGCAGTTGCCATACCAGTGAAGTGCAAGAAAATCAATCCGATATCCCCGTTCTTTGGCACCTTTCATAAACTCAATGGTCCAGTCAAGCCCGGATCTGCCGGTTGTGGAAGGGCTGCCAAGCCTCAATCCTGTTTTCTCGAGCAGAGGCCAGTATTCCAATGCCTCCTCCACCGTCATCTCTGCCTGACCCAGCCAGTTGGGCTCATTATATCCCAACAAGGCTGAATAATCGGACCCGATCAAGGGAGTGATGTATTTTTCATAGTTGTCATCTATCAGATATTTCTGACTCCATATCATGGGAATGAACTCTACATCCGGATCTGCCGGACAGTTTGGTACCGGTGTCCAGTTATAGTACCACGAAACGTCCAGTTTCTCAATATCTGTACATTCCTCTCCTTCTGGCTCCAACTGCCGATAGGCAATGCCTTTCATCAGGGTTTGCGACATGAGCTGGGAAAATGGGATGCTACCAATGATGAGTGTAATTATTAATACCCTGTTTAATAAATAATTAGAGCTCATTTCAAAAAGAAATTATAGTTGATATTCAATCACTGTAATGCTGGTCCCTTTTACAGGGATGGTTGTGGATTTGGCCCGCGTTTCACACTCCTGCCAGACCGGATTTACATCATCGGGTCCCTCTCCAAACAGTTCCCGGGCTTGCAACACTGTTGGTCTTCCCGGATGATCAATTTCCAGGTCTATAATCTGGCTATCCGGTGATTTATTAAGGATGTACACATACAATCGATCTTCATCCGGAGAATAACTGGCAAACGTTCTTAAGTGCAAGGTTGAGGTAGTCTGCACCATCTGTTTTCCCAGGTAGTTTCCCCAGATCATCAGTCCCATCCCGTTGGCATTCAGATTTCCATCCCTGTCAAGGGCATCAAAAGCGCTGTATTTTACCGAATCATTGGTGATCCACCGGGTATTCCAGAAACATGAAAAGAGCATCTTCGGCTCCAGCATTTGTAAACCGGTCATTTCGAAATTGGCCAGGTTCATCCCCATGTTGTTCACTTTGGGCCAGTAATCTCCCCAGTCGAAAGGACCGTACTCCACATTGATCAGTTTCCATCGGGCTTTCTGTTCTTCAGTGGCATACTTTTCTATGGCCTCCAGTGCTCTTTTTACCGGATGCATCAGGTCCTGCAGTGTATCCCGGTAAGTTTCAAATCCGGCCTTGTATTCATATACCGGATAGTTGCTGAAACAGAGGTGATCCATATGATCTCCGGCGATGGTGATCACCTTTTCCCAGAAATCCACCGAATTTCCATTGGGAACAATTTTTATGGTGGGATCCACGGCCTTCATGGCTTTTGAGAATGCTACCACATCTTGAGCATATATCTCTGCTGTTGAGTTGATATTCTGTTTGTGCCAGCTTTCATTCCCAATCATCCAATACTTGATATTGTAGCCTTTCTTAATATTGGCATACCTGACCCACTCCACTGCATGCCGGATCAATTCTTCGCGGGTAGCCCATGTACATCCCTCTCCATAATCCACCAGGTATTCATCGGCTGCCACACAGATGGCCGGTTCGGCTCCAAGCTCCCTGCACATCTCCATAAACTCATCAAAGTCAAGCACATCAACTCCAAACTCGGAATAGTTTGTAAGCATCTTATGACGGCCGCCCACAGCCCCCTTTCCTGTCCTGGCCAGGGTTGGAATTGATTCTTCATAAGGGGGGACAGAAAAGAAGTAGAAATCGGACTTATTACCTCCCGGATATCGAAGGTATTTGACTCCCATTTCCTTCAGGGCGTCAGCAGTCCTTCTGGCCGGCTTCAGATAATGATCATCATCGGTAAAGTAATCCAGATTGATGCCAATGGGATGGTTCGATACATCCGATAGCACTGAATCGGGAAAGACCTGGATGGAAATTCCTGAAAAGGGTTTTTTACAACTCCCTGAAAAGAGGATCAGTAGAAGCAATGGCACAAAAAGCAAGTTTCTGTATTTCATAGGTATTTCAATTAATCGATTTGTCTAAGCCTGATGGCGTCTGCTACAACGGCTCCTTCGACCTGATCTGCAAGAAGGGTCACTACCTCCTGATATCCTCTATCCAGCTGGTACTCCCCCAGGCTTACCCACCGGCCACCTTCTGATCGCTGATCAATCTTAAGGGTACTGATTCCTTTACTGTGCTTAATCAGAACCGTCACTTCACCGGAGTTTTCCTTTTGGGCTGGATACCAGATGCTGATCTCATAGTTACCCGGTCTGCCAATCCAGGGTTTGAAGGCGAATGTACCCCTGCTTTCTCTGTTTCGCAGAAAGTTCATCTGATATCTTCCTTCCGGCTCAGTTTCTATCCCACTCCACGAACCCTTTTTACTCGTAAATCGCTTCATATTGTTATCGATGACAATCTCCCGGTCGTAACCGAATGCACCATAGGGATTGTTCCTGAGGGATAATACCTGTTTTTGATCCAGTAGCTTTTGCTGTAATTCAACGATGTTGATCTGTTGTACCGGTATGTTGTTTTTCATGGCCATGGAGGCAGCAATCCCTGCAGCTTGTCCCATGATCATATATTGAGGTTCCATTCGGATCGAAGCATTGGCCACAAAGCTTGCTGACATGCATACCGGGACGATGAGATTGGTACATTCCGTAAACCGGGGTACAAGGGAACGATATGGGATCTCATAGGGTGCAACCGGAATGGAAATATATCCTTCGTTGTATACTTCATAGTGAAGCTCTGGAAACCGGCTCACCGGAATGAAAGTCCTCTGAACATGCCTCACATCGATGTTGTAGGAACCCATGCCAATGGCATCATATTTTACAGTATCTTTTTCCAGGTCATGTTGGGTCATCACATACTCGCCTGTCATTCTGCGGGCTACCCGAATGTAGAGTTGATGTGGCCAGTGACCGTTGTCCACAAACTCATCCCTGCACAAGCCCAGCTGGCTGGTCTCTGATCTGATCCGTTCAGGAACAGAGGGGTCGTTAGATAAAAAGTACAACAATCCCTGTGTATAATTCTTCATCATTTGCCAGATCTCCTTTCGCCTCTGATAATTTGCTTCAGGATATTCCCAGTTCAGGCCATTCACCACATTGGTGGAGATGGGGCCGGAAGAATTCATGTCCGTTTTACCCCTGGGCAAGGTAGGCCACCGGTGCACCATATTTCCTGCTTGAGGATAGGTTTCATAATACCTTTTTACCAGGGCGTATTGGGCCGGATCGTATCCTTCCGGTTTTGTGAAAGGCACCCTGTTGGCCGGATCATCTGTCACAATGAGCCTGAATCCATATCCCTGGACCGCCTTGTCCGCTTCACCTTCATTCACCATTGGTTCTGAGTGAATGAGAGGAAGAAGATCCCCCTTGTCATCTAACGGAGAGATCCGGGGCTGCATCTGGTGACCATCCGGCAATATGGCCCTTCTTCCTGCCCAGGATTCATCATAATCCCGGATCCCTTCCCTGCCCACTGTATAGGATACTCCGGCTCTTGCCATCAGGTCCCCTTCGTAAGTAGCATCAATAAATACACCCGCTTCTATCTGACTTTCGTCCGACAGGGTGATCCCCTGAATGTATCCTTCCTTTTTCGTGACATCAAGGACCTCTTTGCCAAAGAGAAGGCTTACACCACTTTCTTTTAACCAATCACGAAATATTTTTTCCCCCACATGGGGTTCAGGACCCCTCCAGAAATATAGCGGCCGTTGATAGTGATCTGCCACCTTCTCATAGAATTCCAGTGCCATCCCTCCGATCACAGTTTTATCACCGTAATCATTATGGGACAAACCACCTGTGACCATTCCCCCCACATTGTAACGGGGTTCAATGAGGAGTACCCGGGAACCCTCTCTCGCAGCTGAGATGGCTGCAACCACGCCTCCGGCGGTGGCACCGTAAACCACTACATCATAAGTTGAGTTCCGGTCCTTTACCAAATACTCGTGGCCATCCCAACCGGCATGAACGGGCTGAATCAGCCAGGAGATCAGGATGAGAAAAATCATTTTATTTTTCATAGGCTTCATGCTTTGAATCAGAATGTCTGCTGAACAGGATGTCAGCTTTATTCCAGGCTGAATGGATCGTGCATCCGTTTCAGCCATGCTGCAAGTTCACTGTCAAGTTTCTCCATAATCTCATTTTCTTCAGCATCCCGGCAATCACAGGATTCAGTTGATACGGATCCTCTTGATTATCATATAAATATCGTTTCATATTATCCTTCTTCCCTCCCCTGTCCACCACATAGGTATACCTTTCGGTTCGAAGTCCCCTGTACCCTGAAGTTTTCCAATCTATTCCCGAGCGATGCAGGCTATCCGCCATCAATGCCCATACGGAAGGCTTCTGTCCAACTGCCATTAAGCGGGCCGGATTGCCATAACTGGCGATGACCGCTGAGGATGCCTTTTCCTGTTTTCCTCCCCGTATCAAATCGGAGTAATCCGTCCCCTCAACCTGGTCAGGCACCTCAATTCCAAGTAATCCAAGCAGGGTGGGCATGAAATTATAACAGGCAAAGGGCATCGACTCCATGGCAGGTTCAATCCTCTTTTTCCAGCGTATGATGAAACGGAATACCAATGGATTCATCATACCAGACGCTTTTGGCGTATCGGCCGTGTGATCCCATCATTTCCCCATGATCGCTGGTAAAAACCACGATGGTGTTTTCTGACAATCCTTCCTTTTCCAGAAAAGCCATAAGTCTGCCGAAATGATCATCACAGGATGAGACAGCAGCCAGGTATGACCGGTATCTTTTCCCGGACAACTCGGTGGATTCAACATTGGCCCTTTCGGTCAGATCCGCATCATCATAAAGTGTCATGTATTGTTCCGGCGCTACATATGGATTATGTGGCGGATTCCAGGACATGAAAAGTGCGAAGGGTTTGTCCCTTGGAGCATTTCTGATAAATTCCATTGCAACCTCAGTTTCATGGGCAACTGACCACTGATCTACATCAATGCGATCCGGAGTATCTTTCCAGTAATTTGGGTCGAAATGCTTCCCGTTACAGTTATAGGCATACCAGAAATCAAATCCGTGTCTCCTGTGTCCCGGAGGTGTCCAGCCATCCCAGGCATCAGTGGCTCCATCAATGGGAGATTCAGACCTGTTCAGTGAAGGTATTTCCAGGTGCCACTTCCCGATATATGCTGTTGAATAAGCATGCGCTTGCAGAATATCACCGATGCATTGTTCCTTATCATCCATCTCCAGATCAGTTCCGGGCATACAATTGGATGTAATCCCGGTTGACATGGGAAACCTTCCCGTCATTAACATGGCCCTGTACGGGGAACAGATAGGACAAGAACTTACAGCGTTCGTAAAGGCAAATCCTTCTTCCGCCAGGCGATCAAGATGAGGAGTAAGCACAGGATCTTCATTCATAAAACCAACAGCCTGCTTCCGGTATTGATCTGCAAAAACAAAGAGAAGGTTGGGCTTTTCAACTTCGTTTCCAGAGGTTTTGCACCCGGAAAGCAGAACCGATATGATGATGAATTGAAGCAGATGGTAAAATCCTGGAATTGATTTGACTGAAGATTTCATTGTGGACTATCGGTTAATGAGAGTAACTTTTCTTTAGTTTGGTTCTATCCTTCTTGTATTGGAGATTAATCCACAATAGCCTGGCAAGCTAGCCCCTTGTATTTCGAACAGAGTCAAGTGCCGGAATTACAGGCAGAACTTCCACATTTTCCATACCCGATAACTTATCCAGCAGCTCATCAAGAACTCCGGAACTCACCGGACCCCAGCCTTCATCATCCAGTCCATGGGTGTTGTATACAAACCAGCCTGAAGGTCCTTTAAGGAATTTATCTATGGTCTCGACCAGGTGTTTATCTATATTATCCGGACCGTATGAACCACACCCCAACCTTACCAGGTCTTTGTGCGGTAGAGGATTGTATAAACCTCCATGGGTCCTGATGATGCGAAATTGGGTGACCAGCCAATTCTCCAGCTCAGGTGTTGAGGCATTGTGGGGAAGACTAAAAACAGACTCGTCCGGTACAAAGTCATCAAGTTCTTCGTAAAAAACCTCTATACATTTGTGTACCCATTCTTTGGCCTCCTCCAAAGGAATCTCTGCCAGGTTGGTATGTTTGTAGCTATGAGGCATGATCTCATGTCCTCTTCTTTTCATATCATTCCAGAGTGTAAAGTCTCCCACAGGCCATTTGTGATATTCGTTCGGCAACTGGAACTGATCAAGGTGGGCTGAGGCAATGATGTTGAGACAACATGATAAACCATATTTCTCATAGATCTCCGCCGTCTTGATGCTGGATTTTTCAAATCCGTCATCGAAACTCAGGGTGATGATATGCCTTCTTCCCAGAACGGGCATGGTAAATCCCCCGGACAGAATCCCCAGACCTCCAAGACCCAGGATTCGGAGGGCTACTCTTCTAGTAACTCCCATGACTAATCATTTTAATGTTAAAATTCTGACAGGTATTTTGCGGCCCAAACATGATTGATGTTTAATCTTACCGACTCTTTAAACATAAGCTCTGCCTCCATATTCAATCCTTTGCCCTTTTGGCCAAGGCCAATCAAATAATAGGCATTTGAGAGTTTATCATCCGGAGTCTCCTTTTCACCGAATTTGGCGAAAAAATCAGCTTCGGTGGACCGGAGGCGCTCATTGCCTAGTGAAATTAATCCCTCAAATATCTCCTGCGCTCGCTTCTCATCACCTAGCTTTTCCATGGCCAGGGCCTTGTAGAAATGGTTTTCATTCAGGCCAAGGGACTCTCTTTCCCCAACACACATCTTAAACTGTTCATTGGCCAGTTCAGCTTTGTCCATTGCTTCATAGACCAGACCGGTAAAGTAGTGTACCTGTCCGGTCCTGCCTCCCCGGTAAGGTTTTGCAACCATCATGTTCTCCGGAAATTCACCAGCGGCCATCATATGTTTAAGTGCCTTTTCATGATCACCTTTTTGCAGCAACTTCCATCCCAGAATGATATGCGCATCCACATATGAATTATAGGCTTTGCTGATCCCCTCCCATTGCTTAAAGTGATTCTCATCCAGAACCTTCAGGGCTTTCTCATAGCGCTCCATCTGCACCAGGATCATAATCTCCCTTGCCAGCGCATCAGAGACATTGTTATTTGAGATCACTTCATGATGGTCCTGAAGCATTTTCAACCTGGTTTTTGGATCCTCCCTTGCAGCAGCATAAATAAGATCCAGTTCATACAATAGCCTCTGATCATCCGGCTTAAGCTTGATGGATTTTAGATAATGGTCAATGGCCGAGTTCACATCATTGTTCACTTTGTAGTAAGCCATGCCAAGGTTTCTGTGGGTAAGCCAGAAGCTGTCATCCAGTGATGCTGATTTCTCCCATTTCGTCATGGCTCTTTCAGCCTGTAAATCGAACAGAAGATTCCCAAGGTAAT
The DNA here is from genome assembly GCA_963710385.1 of uncultured Bacteroidales bacterium. Lineage (GTDB taxonomy): Bacteria > Bacteroidota > Bacteroidia > Bacteroidales. Next base: position 37,574 of record CAVQAB010000001.1, read on the forward strand.
ATGGTGCTTTCGAATCAGCAGGATTCAGCCTTGAAGCTTCCTCCAGGATCTTAATGGTTCCCAGTCTGAAAGGAAAGCAGTAATCTGGTGATTGCATGGCTGCTTTTCTAAAATAATCCAGTGCACCGTCCTCATCTCCTTTTAATGATGAAAAATAACCCAGGAAATAATAAATCATCGGGAATGTACTTTCTGTGTTCTTTCCATCCAGGTATATCTCTTCCAGTACATGAATGGCATCATCCCAGAGTCCAGCGCCTGCATAGTCCAACGAAAGCTCCAGGTAGGATTGCTCATAATCCCGCATATTCTTTCTCAGGTATTTTAGTGCCTGATCTGATTGTACTGTATCACCTGTGCTTACAATGTTAAAATAGACTTCGCAAAGCGACCAGTGATCCAGCGGATCGAAAGCTCTTACATCGGAAGTTATTTCTATTGCCCTCTGGTTCCTGTTCTGCATCCTCAGAATGGTTGCTTTGAGATTTTTGGCCCTGGTATGATTTGAATTGGTGGCCAGGGACCGGTTTAAATGTTCATAGGCTTCATCATACTGCTGGTTCAGACATGCCAATTCGGCCAGCTGGTAATATGCAGCTGAATGGTAGGCCTGACTCCAGGTGGCCTGATAAAAGTTATTATAGGCATCATCAAATCTTCCCTGGTATCTCTGACTTAATCCAAGATAGTAATAGGCCTCACCGTCTCTGGCTTTTGTATGGTTGTTGGTAATTCGATCCACAGCCTTTTGCAGATGTAATTCGGCCTGTTCAAACAATCCCTTTCTTAAGGTCATTAAGCCAAGAGCTGTATTTACACGGTAGTTATCCGGATCCCGGTTCAATGCTTCGGCATAATAGGGGGCCGGATCATAAGAAGGATTGTAGAATTGCTCCAGGCGCAGACCCGCCATATACAATTCTTCAACCGTCCGGATATCCTCCGGAGGATCAGGCGGAACGGCAACTTCGGGCATTTCTTCAGCGACATGCTCAACAGGTGAATATGTGATCAACTCCCTGCCTTCTTTGCTGTAGAGTGCTATGTTCAAATCTCTCTCTGCAATCCCGTCAGGTATTTCGATTTCACGGACAAACGGAAATGCAGGACTAATGTCGATCTCTTCTGTAAACAGGACCCGGTCCCCGGTACTGAGTACCATCCTGGCCCGGTCCCTTTTGGATGTGGTATTTAATCCGATCCTGGCGCTGTTTTTTCCCACTGTTTCCAGGTTTACTGCTGCCTCCAGGTTGGCATTCTTTACACTCCCGATATCACGTATGGGATAGAAATACTGTCTCAGGAATTTCGATTCGTAGGGTTGTAACCAACTGTAATCGGGTTGGTTATCTGAATAACCCCCAATCATTAGTTCAAGTTCCGGTCCATCTGTTTCGGTGAGCGCTTCATCCCACATCTGTCCCCGGGGACCAGTGCTCCAGGTCCAGAATTTCTTTCCGGGAGCAATATGATGATTTGAAAATAACAGGATCCCTGCTTCTTCTCCATGGTCGTACCCTCCGACAAAATCATCTTCGTAGTTCCAGCAGAATATACTGGTCCATTCGGGATGGTTCTTCCACCAGGAGATATCCACACCTCCGGAATAGTCCACCCTGTTGTACATCCCATCTGCTATGGGCCAGTCCACAAACTGGTTTTTTCCATGGTAGGTCCCGAACTGGGTTGAAGGAGGAAAAATAACCTGGTATTCTTCAGATGTATGCACACCCGTGTTGGCAAAATAGAGAAATGAGTGGATAAACGGGGTCCGGTTATAAGGTCGGAATGTAACCTCAAAAAATGATCTTCCGGGATAGACTGTAATACCCAGCATAAATTTCATCCGGTGCCGGATCTCCAGTTCCCCAATCCAGACTGTGCTGCTCCCATCATCATTTTCATGCAAGACATATTCCACCGGCATGAATGCAGTGGCCCTGTGGTGATGAGGGAAGTTCCATTCAATGCCACCGGAAATCCACGCTCCAAGCATGCCAATTAGAGCTGGTTTGATTACATGTTGCTTATATATGAAATCGTAACCGTTGGTCTTGTCGAGCGCAGCAAACAACCTCCCCCCGATCTCTGGCAACAATTCAAGCCTGATATATTCGTTTTCCAGAAACACCATATCATAATCCTTCTCAATCCTTGTATCGGAAAGACTTTCGTATATGGGATAGGGATACACCCTGCCCTGGGCTCCCTGATAGGCACGGCCTTCATAAAACCTTGGAATCCGGTCAGGTTCATCCACCAGGTATGTGGGCATGCTAACTGGTTCTTCCCATATTCTTACAGGAGATATGGAATCGGTAAGCGCTTGAGCAAACAAATTGCTAAAAATGGCCAGTAGGAAAACTGTTAACAGGGGAGCCTTTTTCATATCAGGTAGGTTTATGACATTAACAACTAGCAAAGATTAAAATCCAAAGCACAAACAGGTTACTCCCTGTAATTCCAGAGTAGTTCCATGGTTAATCCTCCGGCTTCATCCAGGTCGATATATTCATACCTTCCCGAACCCGGCTTTCCTTTTTCACCCCAGGTTCCTCCCATGGAGACCACAAATCCTCTGGATGTGAAATCTTCCAGGACTTTATCCATGTCTTCCACCGAAAATGCAAGGTGGTGGATCCCTTCCCCATGCTTCTGGATATGATCCTCATATACAATGGGTGGCTTCACCGGTATGCACCACTCATAGGCAATTGTTCCATGGCGCTGCCAACCCTGAATAAGCTGATGATCCACTATCTCCCCATAATAATGGGTATCCCCCAGTTCCGGGTGGTTGATCTGGAAGGCAGGTTGTCCCAGCTTCTGCCAGAATTCAGATACAGGTTCCGGATCCCTGATGGCAAATGCATACTGGTTTAACTTCATATGATTGCGGTTCTCGGCGCTTAATGCCTTATGAATCTTCAATCCGGAATCACCTGAGGTAAAACCAAGAGTAAACTTTCCATCCTCGTGTGTATCCATCAAAACAAAATCCATATCCCCCTCCCCTGTTTTGATGGTAATTTCTTCAAAGACTTTTATGCCCAATTCCGCCAATCGCTTCATCTCTTTTTTCAACGCTTTCTTATCAGAAAATCTGTGCACCAGGCTCATGGCTCCATCTCCATTATATCCAAGGAAATCCTGGAATACCGAAGATCCTCCAGAGGGCTGGATCCAGTTCACATAAGCTCCACCCAGATTTGCACAGGCCAGTTTGATTTTCTCAGTGGTCCCTGTTGTTCCGGATACCATATCAACCTGACCAAGATTCCTGATCTGGGAGAATCCAAGTTTCTCATAGTTCTGAATGGTATTTTCCAAATCAGAAACTACCCAGAGTACCTGATCCACATGCTTATAGCAAGCTGGAATTTCTTTTGACCTGTTGGCACCTATTAAAACTGCGCTCGCAAAAAGTAAGAATATCAGTTTTTTCATGTGTATGTAATTTTAGTTTGTAGCGATGGTGATTGTTTCTGAATTCAAACCAGCTGAATTGGCTTTCAAAATGATATTCCCGGTTACTTCAGTAGATTTAAGCACAACCAGGCACCTGCCCTGGTAGGCTTTGCGCCTGGGCTGTCTATAGCTTTCGGTACTCATGGGATTTGAGCTCGCCACCGCAAGGATGGTCCCGGGGCCTTCAATCTCAAAATTTATTAAGGGATCGGCCAGGGTATTCCTGTGTCCCTCACCATCCAGCACCTCCACCTGTATATAACTCAAATCCTGGCCATCAGCACTGATGCGGGTTCTGTCAGCTGTCAACTTCAGCAATTCCGGAGCTGCGGCTGTTTGAAGTTCACAGGTTTCAATTTCTTCTGCACCCTTAAAGGCAACAGCTTTTAATGTGCCTGGCTGGTAAGGAACATTCCAACGGGCAATCCATTCTGTTTCTCGCTTGGTTTCCTTTCTGCCAAGTGACTTCCCATTCAGAAATAGTTCCACTGCTTCATGGGCGCAATAGACCTCCACCTGGAGGGGTTCTCCTTCATATCCCTCCCAGTTCCATCTGTCCACCACATCCTGCCAGTGCCACTTGCTCCAGTAGATACGGTCCGGATTCTCCTCAAATGAAGGAACCGGAGGTTTCACAAAAACAGAGAGCAGCTGACCCGATTTCCACAGTACATCCCTGTAATAGGACTGTGGTCTTTTCAATCCGCAGATATCCATATCTCCGCAGAAGGCATGATTCCAGGGATAGAAGCTGCCTTCATGGGGATAGCCGCACCATCCTATGCTGGCTTCACCCAGGTAATCAAATCCGGTCCATACATAATCGCCGATTACATAGGGATAATCCAACACATCCATCCAGGCTCCGAAAGAGACCAGGGGATAGGATTCTGCGCAATACATGATTCTATCTGCAACTCTCTTATGGTCTGTTTCAAATATGCTCTCTCTGCCATGATCGCCTCCAAATGAATAGTTATATCCGGAAATGTCCAGCGTGGCAAAATAGGGATCTTTATCAGGTCCAAGTCCATTTACCGCAGATGTAACGGGACGGGTAGGATCAATTTCATGAATGAAATCTGCCAGCATTTTTGAAGTGGCAACACCTTCCTGTTCTCCTCTTTCGGGGATCTCATTCCCCGTACTCCACATAATGATTGAGGGATGGTTTCGGTCTCTCATGACCATGCTTTTAATATCCTCCTGCCACCAATCGTCAAAATACCGGTGATAATCCTGCGGATTCTTCGGACGCTGCCACATATCAAAGGACTCATCGATCACCAGAATACCCAGCCTGTCACATGCATCCAGGAAAGCGGACGACGGGGGATTATGGGCACAACGTATGCTGTTGAAGCCGCTGGCCTTCATCAGTTCTACCCTTCTTTCTTCAGCCCTGTCATAGGCAGCAGCTCCCAGCGGTCCGTTATCGTGGTGCATGCATCCGCCTTTCAATAATATATTCTCACCATTCAGAAAAAAACCTTCAGTAGTGAACTCGATGGACCTGATCCCAAAGGGAGTTTCCACCCGGTCAATAAGCCCGGATTTCTCATTCTCAATCTCTGTGATGGCCCTGTAGAGTACAGGGGTATCAATGGACCAGAGTTCAGGGGAAGTGATCTCAAGCTCCTGATTCATAGTTGCTTGTTCGCCGGTTCCCAATTCCAGTTCATCCTCCGAACTGGTGATATTCTCTCCATCAGGGTTTAGTATGCTGGTGCGTACAATCAGGATATCATTTTTATCTGATTGATTGACAATGCGATTGGCTATCAATACCTGAGCCTTTTCATCACTAACTGAAGGGGTCGTAATGGATGTTCCCCACTGGGCAACATGGACAGGCTCTGTGACTGTCAACCATACATGTCGGTAGATGCCTGATCCGGTATACCAGCGACTGTTTCTGCCTTCATTTCTTACCCTTACCGCGAACAGGTTCTTGTTACCAAAAATGAGATTGTCAGATATGTCATACCAAAAACTGGTATAACCATAGGGATGATTTCCCAGGTGGATTCCATTGATCCAAATATCAGCGTCCATGTATATTCCGTCAAACTGCAGATAGAATTTTTTCCCTTCCAGGTTTCCGTCTATCTCAAATTCCTTTCTGTACCATCCTGTGCCTCCTACATAATATCCGGTGTTAATACCCCCAATGGCGGTGGAGTCCAGGGGACCATCATGGCCCGGAATATCTTCGACACTCCAGTCGTGGGGAAGGTCAAGATTGCGCCAGGTGGCGTCATTGAAATCAACCGCCTCTGCCCCTTCCTGGTCGCCCCGATGAAACTTCCAGTCTTTATCAAACAGTAGTCTCATACGCGGGCCCTCCATATTCGCGAATAAGGTTGAACTCTGGTTTTGTTCATTCGTGCATCCATATAAAATGTAAGCAAAGATAAATGCGACCAAACTATAACTCGCTGAAATTTTCATCATCTTTTATTTTATTCACTCTTTCTTTCGATGGCTCCAATATCAAATTTATCACCTTCCGGAATTGTTGAACCCACCAGATCTCTGGATCCTGGATCAATACCAAACAATTCCTTTAGATTTAATCCCCCGTCAATAAGGGGAGATCCTAATTCAGGGACATATCCCTTCAGATTCTCGGCATTGATTTGCTCGGGATCGGTCACATTAATTGATCCCTGGGCCTTAAATAATGGATCCATATATACCCCGGTAAACTGTTCACCCAATCATCTCATTTCCCGTTGATGCAGCCCATTCTCTCAAATTACTGAATCCGAAAAAAGTGTAATCCCCCGCCAGGTTCCAATACAGATTGCCCTGGAATACTTCATCTTCGGGCGAGCTATTTTCTCCAATCATTGCTCCGTTGTAAACGAATACATTGTTGCGAAACTCAAAACCAGGATAGTGGTCGTAAAGCCAGATGTTGGTGCCGTCCTCCTGACTGTTATAAAAGGTGTTGTTATAGATCTGGCAATTGCGCATAATCCCTCGATCATCATTTTTCCAAATGCCTACTGATCCCCCGTTAATGATACCGTCATCCTGACTGATGTTGTAACGGACAATGTTGTTTTCCCAGGGCTTGGCCGCACCAAACTCATAGAGTCCAAATCCCGCACCTTCATTGTTGTGAGCAATACAATATTGAATGACAGAATTTGATACCCCACCGTCAAAGTCAAATCCACCTCCGTCAGCCGCCACCGGATTGGTACGGTTGTGATGTGCTATGCAGTGTTGAATGGTGAATTCGGTACAGTCCCAGATCCATATTCCTACCGGCCCGTTGCCGGTCCAGGGCATATCCCAACCGTTGTTGAAAGCTTCGCAATATTCGATCACTCCCTTTTTAACCGAGGAGGCGAGAATCCCGTTACCACTGTGGTTTTTTAAAACTGTGGGATCGCCCGGATTGTTCTCTGCCACACAATAGCCTATATAGAGATTTTGGTTGTCATAATTCTCCGGATCACCTCCCGTGGTTCCACTCACATGGATGCCCGAGAAGCCATTGTCATGGGTATATACATGGGTGATGTTAGCATCATTGCATTGGTGTATATGCACCCCGCTCTTTTGAAATCCATAAGCTTCTACCTCATGGACGGTTATCCCCATACATCTCAGTGCAAGCAGGCCATCGGTGACATTCCCTGATTTCCTGCCCTGACCACTTAGCTCAAGCTTTTCCACCGTGAGGAAGGCACAACTATCTGCCCGCACACCTTGCTTTGCTCCTCCTTGTACCACTGCTTTCCCATTGCCGTAGGAAGAAATGAGCACCCTGGATTCTTCATTGCCTGAATCTTCTGAGCTTAGCAATATGGTTCCTTCGAATTCATCCCCACCTCTTAAAAGGATCTGATCTCCGGGGGAAAAGTCAAATGCATTGATCTTTTCAATGGTTTTCCAGGCCTTCGCTTCTGAGTTACCCTCATTGGCATCATCTCCTTCTGCACTGATATAGTAGGTTTCACCTTCAAGATTTACGGTTGATGAGCAGGCAGCAGCCATGAGCGCCGCGAACACTGTTACGGCAGCAATTGTTTTGATTTGATTCTTCATCTGCATTGTGATTATATTTCCTCGGCCATGCTTATAGAAACCCGCGGAAAGCAATTTATTTGCAAAATATTAGGTACATAAATCCATACTGGCCAGATTTAGAACCAGTGAGAATTGTGAAAGAATAGATAAAATAGGCGCGCACCCTTTGCGCGCCTATTTCAAAAAGAGAAATACTACAGTCTATTGCTACCTCTTCACAAATTTAGCCTTGTGGACTACACCTGTTTCATCGGTTGCATTGATAAAATAGATTCCATCCTCCAGGCTTTCGATATTCATAATCCTGTCAGGATTTACCAGATTCAACTGCAGCTGTCCAAGTGAATTGAACACGTTTACTCTGCTCAGTGGTATCTCTATACTCAGGTGAAGTACATCCGTAGCCGGATTGGGATAGGTATGCAGATCATACTGTACCAGGTTCCTGTTTATCCCTATTGGTTGTGCCTCTCCATAAGCGAAGTCATCGAAATAGGTCCAGCCTGCATTCGCATCATCAAAGGTCTCTTTTTCAAGAGGAATGATGATATCCGGAGATTCAGTTGACTCAGCTTCAATCATCAAGGTTAGTGTTCCTCCTATATCACCGCCAGGGTTGGTCCATCCCAGCGTCCACTCCGTCCAGTCTGCTGCAGCGGGCAGATCCCAGACAGCAGCATAATCCCAGACATCCCAGTACTCATCAAGTGTATCAATGCGAATGGTCTCATCTACCATGTAATCGGTAACTATTTCTGAGCTTACAGCATAGTTGGTATCAATTCTGGCAGGATCAACCACTGTCCAGTGCTGGAAACGCATATCATCGATAAATCCGTTTTCACCCGGGACATAACCGCTTCCTATGGTGAAATAAAGAGGAACCGTGTCAGCCAACATGGAGTCTGCCTGCCATGTTCCCTGGTCCCACTCGAAGGAAAACTCGGTCCATTCGTCGCTATCAAGAGTCCATGATAATGTACTTCCGTCTACCGTTGCTTCCGGCGGTACAATGCCATCCGGGTCAGTGGTCAGGTCATACCCCACGTAGTCTCCGAAACTACTCAGCCAGACCCAGAGTTTACCTCTGTACATAAAGGTAAGTCTCTGGGTGGTGTTGTCTACCACCATGGGAGGACTCGTACCATAGGGTCCGGTCCATCCATTATCACCTGGAAGCCACAACGAATTCCATCCGCCATAGGCTTCATCTCCTCCACTGAAGACGCCTTCCCATCCTTCAGCATAAAATCCGGCATCAGACCAGAAACCGTCCGAAAAAGGCTCAGTGTTGCTGATATCCTCAAAATCCTGGTACCAGACATCCACCCACTCTGCATCAACAGTGTCAACTGTAGAGGTTAAGGAATCCACAGTGAACTCAGGACGGGTGACTGTATTTACCGTATCTGTAACAGCCACATGCATGGTATCGACTACCCACATTGAATCCTTTTTCAACATGGCTCCATCAGGAAGCGGAAATTCATCGACGGATACTCCATAATCATCATAGAATTCTAATGATAACGAAGCATCATTCCCCTTGTACCAGAAACTCATCTCCATGTCTTTGTCTTCAGCACCCAGTGAGGGCAGGTAATAAGTAACATTCCTGTCAACCATGGAGGTATCGATAATGATGGAATCGGCCTCAACCGGGAGTACTTTATCAATGGTGTCGATATTGACATTCATATAATTCTGAAGGCGGAGGCTCTGTAACCCGGCTTCGGTGGTATTCTCTGTCCACGACAGGTAAGCATCCTTTCCTAAATCATCCCAGTAGGGCACGTTCAAAAGCCACTCAATATTCAGCTCAGTAGCCTCAAAATCTCCGTTGATAAAGTCAAAAGGCTCCTCACCGGCATACTGACCATCATACCACTCACCGTAATAGAAATCATCAACGTAAGCCGGCTCAAATTCTGTCCACCACATGGTCGTATTCCCCCAACCCGGGATGGTGCCCGGCATATCCCAGACAAACTCAAAATAGGTCCAGTCTTCCGTCCAGCCATCTTCACCGCCGAAATCGAATGCCATTGCAGGTTGGCCATCACCGCCATAATAGGCTGTATCAGCACCCGTATACTCCGCCAGCGAGGGAGCCAGGTCCTCGAATGTCATTCCCACGTCCCGGTAAATAAAGTTCCAATAGGTTTTAAAGTGACCCTTGTACCAGAAACTGGCTTTCATTTTTTTCTCCTCCTGACCCCGGACCGGATAAGAGACCCAAACCCATCCGTGAACCAGGCTCATAGACCATTGTCCGGAATGAGCATCCTCATTACTCATATACATCCAAGGCATTCTGGCAATAGCATTGCTGGAAAATGTGACGTAATCCCAGCCACCGTACCAGAAGATTGCATTAAGATCATGCTCCATATTGGGATTCTGGACATAGTTGGCTGGTATGTCCTGAGCACCCACTGGAGCCTGCCATCCCGCGACTAGCAGGATAACGAAGGTTAAATAAAGTACTTGTTTAGTTTTCATAAGCATTTCTGTTTTGGTTTAAAAAGAAGTAAATAGTTATTAATTAATTATTTGATTTTCATAGGCAGATACCAGTTTTGTGGATCCATAAGGTGCTGCCTTACCGCTTCCCGCTTCACTTCATCCGTAAATTTGGCAGCCACTTTATCAGCCAGGTATGATGGGTCCTCCCTGTGCTTTGCAATTCTTATCAGGTCGAACCACCGGTGCCCCTCGTAGGCCAGTTCCATGGCACGCTCTTCCATGATCAGATCCTCCACAGGCTCCAGGAAACGGGGATCCTCCACACTGGCTCCTTTCAGATTTGCCCTGGTTCTTGGTCCGGTACCCCAGGCAGAACTGTAGAGAATTCCGTCATTCAAATGTGCTATGGCATCTTCGGTCCTTCTATCCCGGGCATATGTTTCACAGGTCTTCAGGTGAAAATCGGCCACCCGATAGACCATAATCCCGGCATCATTGTCAAAAGGTTCTCTGAACAGGCTGTATTTCGTAACCACAGGTCTTCCATCAATGCTGTCATAGGAGACTCCTTTTCCCCGGTTCAGATCCCCGGGCGCCCCCCGTTCATGATCCACCTGCACCTCGTAACGCACCACCTGCTGTGCCTGATACAGGTTTAAAATATAATCTGTAGGTTTGACAAGATAATCCCCACCTTCGCCATACACAAAAAGACGCTGCAGGCTGTGTTGCTGGTTGTATAACTTAGAAAATGGAATCACATAAAGTGTGGTTGTTTCAAATGGACCGGAACTGTAGTTGAACTGGAACAGGTCTTTCCAGTTCACATCCTGAAAACTGGAACCACTCATATAGGGCAACCTGTAAGTACCGCTGAATCCCTCCTCGGCCAGGATGTCGGATACCCGGTCATAAATCCTTTTGGCAAAGGGATAATTATTTTGCCAGAGGTAGATATCACCCTGAAGGGCCCAGTTGGTATACATATTGAAACGGATGGAGAAAAATGGGCTCTCTTCAAGTATATTCAATTCAAAGGTATCCAGTTCAATGATCTGGGCCAGAATGGTATCGAGAATAAATTGTTCCGAATTCATGGAATCCAGTTTCTCGTCAAGCTGCTGTCCTTGTTGGTAGTCACTCAGGGGCTCTTCGAAATAGGGTGCCTGCCCGTATATCTGCACCAGTTTGAAATAGATCCATGCCCGGATGAGCTTTAATTCAGCTATATAAGTATTGTATTCCAGGTCTGATATATTTTCATCCTTATCCCTGGCCCGGTGAATCTTATGCAGTACCTCATTGCAATTGACAATAACCTTGAAGAATCCTCTTGGATCGGCATAAACATTTAATTCATCGGCGTCATGCTCATTCAGCTGTCTGAGGTCAGTGTCTGCATTCTCTGTCACAGTCAGCAAGTCGCCCTGCAACTCACCCAGGATAATAAGCTGTTGTGAGACCTCCTGTAAAAGGGCATAGACCCCCATCACAGAAGAGCGGGCGGTAAACTCATCATTATAAGCATTCTCCTCTGCCAGCAAAGTGTCATTGGTCATATTGAGCATCTTCTCACAGCCTGCAAATCCTAAAAGCAGGCCCAGAACAATAGCTGTGAAAATATACCTCTGTCTGCTTTTCATTATTTGTTGTTTTTTCATTTTACAGCCCGACCTTTATACCGATCATCACACTTCTTGGCTGGGGAATCTTCCCATAGTCAATACCCTGTCCCAATACGCCATCCATATAACTGAACTCCGGATCATATCCCAGGTACCTGGTTATGGTCACCAGATTAGATCCTGTCAGGAAAACATTAAGGCTATTGATAAAAGCCAGTTTGTTACTGAAGGTATATGACAGGGTAACATGCTTCATTCTGATAAAAGATCCGTCTTCGATCCAGCGGCTTGAAAACCTGTTGTTCCCCATGGGATCACCGAATGAGGCTTTGGGGATCTCAGTAAGCTGTCCATCCGATTGCCACCGGCTGTAAACCGCGGTAGTCTGGTTGTCATAACCGGTCATGGATACTACCTGGGACCGTAGATAATTAAATACATCTGTTCCTTCAGTCCAGGTAAGCATGATCCCCAGGGAGATACCCCGGTAAGAAAAGCGGTTGTAAATGCCGGTAACAAACTCAGGATGCGGATCTCCGATAACCTGCCTATCCAGTTCATCAATGACTCCGTTATCATCCAGGTCATCAAAATGCACATCCCCGGCATTAAATCTTCTGCCCGCCTTATCCACAAGACCGGCTTCATCTGCGCTAAGCTGGGTCGGAAAGATACCCAGGGATTTATAGCCATAAAAAAGTCCCATGGGACTTCCGACCCGGGAGATCTTCTCCCCTCCCCTGAACTGGGTGATGATCTGGTCACCCTCCATTGAAAGAACCTGATTCCTGTATGTGGAGAAGTTGGCATCGATCTCCCATTTTAAGGTCCTGTTAATAATTCTCGCGTAAACACTCAGTTCCACGCCCTGATTCTGGCATGATCCCCCGTTAAACATGTATGAATCATACCCGTAATAGGTGGGCAGCGCCAGGTATGTGATCATATCCTCCGTGGTTTCCCTGAACCAGTTGGCATTGAGCATGAACCTTTCATGGAACATGACCAGGTCCACCCCTGCATTGACCTTTTTCACCTCTTCCCATTTCAATCCGGGATTATACAGGCCGTTCAGGGTGAAACCGGTAATTGAATAGTAAGGGATGGTTTTATAGAACAGGCTGGTGTAGTTACTGGCGAAATCATCGCTTCCCGTCAGCCCGTAGGAGAACCTGATCTTGAACTCGTCCAGGAATCCGATTTGGGGGATAAAAGGTTCGGAAGATATCCGCCAGGCCACTCCTGCCGAAGGCAAAACTGCAAAGGGATGGCCTGATATGGTGGGGGCATCTTCAATCTGGCTTCCAAATTTCGAGGAAGCATCGAGGGAAAGGTTTGCTTTCAGAATGTAACGGTCATTCAGGATATAGCTGGCTGATGCGAAATAATTCAGCCAGGACCATTTATCCTCAAATCCGGCCACACTCTTTTCATCCGTTTTTCCTGAATTCAGGTCTTTGAATTCATCTGTGGCAGAATTCTGTGCAAAACCTGCGTCCTGTAACAGGGTATTGATCATATAACGGCCTCCAACATCCACCGAAAGATCATGTATAAAACTGAACCTTTTCTCATAACTTATACGAGCCTCCCCCATGAGGGCATAGAACTGATCCACTTTCACTTTCATGGATCTTTCGGCCGAGCCCTCCCCCTGGGTGGCCATCCCCCAGGAAGGGATGAAGATCTTTTCATTTGATTTCAGCCGGTCCAGTCCGAATTGGGCCCGGAACGACAAATGGTCAGTGATCTTCAACTTTACATAGGAAACACCCATAAACTTGGAAGTTGCATCGGATGCTTCTATTTCATTCACGATCACTGATGGATTACTGAGGCCGAAATCCGCCACATCGTCATAAACAGGCAGGTCGAGCCCCTCCTGGTCTTTCTGGTACACGGCAAGCATAGGAGATTTTATCAGGCTGGCAAACAGGGGATTGGTTTGCGGGGCTGCTCCGCTCTCCATCAGGTTGTATCTGCCGTTGGCATAACTCAGGTTGAACCCGATATCCAGCTTTGCCGATACCTGGACCACCGAATTGAACCTGAAATTGAAACGCTTGTATCCGACATTGCGAATGATTGCTTCATTGGAGAGATAACCTCCGGAAAGGGAATACTTGGCACGGGCATCACCGCCACGAACTGTAAGGTGGGCATCATACAGGCTCCCCATTCGAAAAATTTCATCCTGCCAGTAGGTGTCGTTGTCATACCTTGAATTGTACAGATAGTCCGGATTATACTCCAGAAATGGGTATTGAGAAAAAATCTCAGCACTGTTCAACCCGGCGCCGTACATCTGTTCCGTGACATAGGAACTGTAATGAGAAGCATCCATGACCGGTATCCGGGGAGGCGCTGCAGAGATCCCACCGGAAACCGAAACATCTAATGTGGTTTGTCCCCCGCGGGGCGGAGTGGTGGTGATCAGCAACACACCATCAGAAGCTTTAATTCCGTAAGTTCCGGCTTCGGCGGCATCTTTCAGGAGTACAATGCTTGAGATATCTCTTTTGTCGATATCCACAAGGGGATTGTGATGAAATCCATGGATAATTGTATTTCCGAAACCTTCCGATCTCTGGATCATTCCATCAACGATAACCAGGGGCAATGAGGATGAAAAAAGTGAAGCATACCCCCGTGAGGTCATGTAGGCTCCTTCACCTGGCATTCCGGAGCGACCGGTTACCGGGAGTCCGCTTAAGCTTCCCTGTAATTCCTGGCAAAACGAGGATCCCGGACGCTTGTACATATCCAGGGAGCGATTCACTTCAACAGCCCCGGTTACATCCCTGGTGCTAATATTCCTGAATACCATTTCCCTGGCATCGCTGACTGAGATATCATCCTCGTTGAGCAGCCATATCTCGATTTCTGCTCTGCCCTGTACAAATACCCTCTTTTCTTTAAAACCTGGATAGGAGACAAGCAATTGATCATTTTTATCCTGCAGGATCATCCGGAAAGATCCCAATGAATCTGTGCTCACTGGTTCTATGGTTGAATTGGCCGAACTGATCCCTATGGCTGCCACAGGGCTTCCTGTCTCAGTGGAATAGACAGTACCACGAACCTCAAATCCCTGCTCCTGGCCAATGGCATATTGGCAGAGTATTGCCAGCAGGATAAGCGGCCACAGGTAATATGTTCTCTTATTGATCATAAATCTCATCTGGAACCAGTTTAATATAATCCAAGAAAATTGAGTTATAACCCGCAAGTGGGGCTTCATCCACAATGGTAATCCTCACATGTTTGGTTCCGAATTTATCAAATTCATAACTCCCGGATTCCACAGGTACCCAGGCTGGTTTGGTCCAGTTGTTTACAGGAGCTCCCACATTAATGAACTCACCCGTTGTTTCGTCTTTAATGGAGATCTGGTAGTGTGAAGGCCCCTGTTTCGGACCGGTCCAGATTAGGTGGTATGTGGTTTTAAGGACCATATCCGCTTCGAACTCCATATAATCCCCTACAAACTGGCAACCGTACCGCACATAAGATCCGTTGGTAGCACGTGAATCTCCCAACTCCTCAATGGCATATAAGGTACTCGACACGGTCCTGCCTTCCTTTTTGTTGCACTCAATAACAATGGGCAACAGGAAATAGCTCTTGGGAATGAGCATTCCATCCAGAAGATGAATCATACCATTGCTTACCACCATGTCACCCTCTATAATAGTAAACTGATCTTTGGTTATAGTCTTCCCAGTTACCGAATAGGAAGTATCTGGTAAGTTTTCAAAAGTGTAAGCATTAGCCAGAAAACTTCCGCTGAAAGTGATGAAAAGCATTTGTCCATAGGTTTCTTCATCCAGATCCTCAATTTTTCCAAAATATTCTGAAACAGATTCCAGGGCTACACGCACATCCTCATTTGTTGGGATGAAACCTGTATAGGCTTTAGATTCATTTTTCAATCCGGCAATTTGATCAAGAAAATAATTCTCTTCCCTCCAGACCGTATCATAGATAGCATTTCCGTTGTCATCCACACCTATGCGCTCACTCAGATCATAATCAATAAACCTCTCGTCCATGGAATTCAGAAATTCCTGAAGAATGCTGTATGAGGAATCCAGTGCCATGATGTATTCATACACATTGGGCTTGGGTATGAGAAGATGATCTATCTCATGGATCACCCCGTTCTGACAGAAGTTGTCTGTGTGATCCATATTAATGGATGCACCGAAAATGGTATATTCATTATTCCCGGAATCTTTCATATTGAGGTACTTACCAATGGAGGTCATCAGACCAAGCTCAGCAAATTCATGTGAAAAAAGTTTCGAATATAGAATGTGGAATCCGATGATTTTCCGCCACTCCTCATCGCTGTATTCTGGCAATCCGTCAAAGGCAGAATTCACCGGGACAAAAAGCGTAAAGTACTGGTTCATGGAAAGCATCTCCTCAAAACCATAATTGATCAGGGCATCATGGAAGCGGCTGAAGCTCTCCTCTTGGCCGAGCAGCTTGAACACATTGTCATCTATTCGCCCCGGCGTATCGCTGTAATAACTATCCCACTTGTCGTTCAGGGTGCATGATGGATTCATCCATAACACCAGGATGACCATGAAGGCAGCGTATTTGGGAGTATTATATATGTAATTCCTTATCATATCATGTATCGTCTACTGGCCAAAGAACCAGGTAATCGAAGTTACCGTAGCCCGGTAAAAGTGAAACAAATTTGATGATGTGCGGTGCTGTCTCAGCCAGGATCAATCTTCCCATATACTGACTGGTGTTATAATCATATTTCCATTCCTGGCCCGGCCATCGTTTGTTATGCACGAAACTAAATGTGCTACCAAGCTTTGCTCCGT
>CAVQAB010000002.1:0-78040 GCA_963710385.1 uncultured Bacteroidales bacterium
TACCCGGTTTCCATCCTGGTAAGGATTGAGACTTCTCCTGAAGACCTTGAAGGAATGAACATTGCCAAAGGTATCCTGACAGCACGTGGTGGAATGACTTCACACGCTGCAGTTGTTGCCCGTGGAATGGGTAAATGTTGTGTATCTGGAGCCGGTGGTGTAAAGATTGATTATAAAGCCCGCACCATGAAGGCTGCTGGTAAAGTATTCAATGAAGGAGACTGGATTTCACTGAATGGTTCTACCGGTAATGTACTGGAAGGTAAAGTGGGAACCATCGATCCTGAACTGAGTGGTGATTTCGGTGCCATTCTCGAACTGGCTGAGAAGCACACAAGAATGGATGTTCGCACCAATGCAGACTCACCACATGATGCACAAGTAGCCCGTGACTTTGGAGCCAAAGGTATTGGACTGACCCGTACAGAGCATATGTTCTTTGAAGGTGAGCGTATCAAGGCCATGAGAGAGATGATCCTGGCCACCACTGAAGAAGAGCGTCGCAAGGCACTGGATAAACTACTTCCTTACCAGAGAGAAGACTTCGAAGGAATTCTGGAAGCCATGCAGGGATATGGTGTAACCATCCGCTTGCTGGATCCGCCATTGCATGAGTTTGTTCCCCACGATGAAGCCAACCAGAAGGTTATGGCAGACGAGATGGGAATCACCGTTGCTGATATTCAGGCACTGGTTGAGGATCTTCACGAATTCAATCCCATGCTTGGACACCGTGGTTGTCGTTTAGGGAATACCTATCCTGAGATCACTGAGATGCAGGCAAGGGCCATTATTGAGGCTGCTGTAAACCTGACCCAGAAGGGTGTGGATGCACGTCCGGAGATTATGGTTCCGCTGATCGGTACCTGGAAAGAGTTCAAGATGCAGGAAGAGATCATCAGGGCAACCGCCGAGAAAGTATTCGCAGGAGAAGGGCGCCAGGTGCGACTTCCAGGTAGGTACCATGATCGAGATTCCAAGGGCTGCCATGACGGCTGACCTGGTAGCTGAACATGCTGAGTTCTTCTCGTTTGGAACCAACGACCTGACCCAGATGGCCTTTGGTTATTCAAGGGATGATGCGGGTAAATTCCTGCCCATCTATATCGAGAAAGGACTCCTGAAGAACGATCCGTTCCAGACCCTGGATCAGGAAGGTGTTGGTCAACTGGTTGAAATGGGTACTTCAAAAGGCCGTGCCACCAAGCCCGATCTTAAGGTTGGTATCTGTGGAGAGCACGGTGGAGATCCCGAATCAGTGGAATTCTGTCACCGCGTTGGAATGAACTACGTAAGTTGTTCACCTTTCCGTGTACCCATTGCCAGACTGGCAGCTGCACAGGCAGCTCTGAGGTAGGTAGGATAAAAGTCTATTTTTAACATAGCATTAAAGCGGTAAAACTTGATTTTACCGCTTTTTTTTTCGATATTTGCAGGCAAATTTTTATATTGATATTCGCTATAATTACTTTAGAATTGAAATAATTATACCCAATTAGCTTTAAAATCAGAAACATTATGAGTGATATTTTAGAAAAATTGAAACTTAATCAGTATGGTATTAATGATGTAAAAGAGGTAGTTTACAATCCATCCTATGAACAGCTGTACAAAGAGGAGATGGATCCTTCCCTTGAAGGATTTGAAGTGGGGGTGGAAAGTGAATTCGGTGCAGTGAGCGTGGATACAGGAATTTTCACCGGTCGCTCGCCCAAGGACAAGTACATTGTGAAGGACGATACTACCAGGGATACTGTCTGGTGGAAATCTGAAAAAGCCAAAAGTTCCGATAATAAACCCATCTCCAAGGAGGTATGGAATCATGGTTACGATCTGGCCTCCAGTCAGCTTTCAGGTAAACGATTGTTTGTGCTGGATGGATTCTGCGGAGCCAATGAGGATACCAGGTTAAAGGCAAGGTTTGTCATGGAAGTGGCCTGGCAGGCTCACTTTGTGAAAAACATGTTTATCAGGCCCAGCGAAGAGGAACTGGATGATTTTGAACCCGATTTTGTGGTATTGAATGCTTCAAAGACCACCAATCCAAAATGGAAAGAACAGGGACTTAATTCTGATGTTTTTGTTTTCTTCAACCTGACGAGAAGAAGGCAGTGATTGGAGGATCCTGGTATGGAGGAGAGATGAAGAAAGGGATCTTCTCTGTAATGAACTATTACCTGCCTCTGCAGGGAATCGCAGCCATGCACTGTTCAGCCAATGTGGGTGATGATGGCGATACAGCTATTTTCTTTGGACTCTCCGGAACCGGGAAAACCACCTTGTCCACCGATCCAAAACGTGCACTGATCGGAGATGATGAGCATGGTTGGGATGATGATGGAATTTTCAATTTCGAAGGTGGATGTTATGCCAAGACCATCAATCTGAGCAAAGAGAGTGAACCAGATATCTTCAATGCAATCAAGAGAGATGCATTGCTGGAAAATGTAGTAGTCGCTGCCGATGGCAAGGTGGATTTCGATGATAGTTCGAAAACCTAGAATACCAGGGTTTCCTATCCCATCTATCACATTGATAATATTGTCAAGCCTGTTTCAAAAGCGGGTCATGCCACCAAAGTGATCTTCCTTACAGCAGATGCATTTGGCGTTATGCCTCCTGTATCGAAACTGACCCCTGAACAGACCAAGTATCATTTTCTTTCGGGATTTACGGCCAAACTGGCCGGCACCGAAAGAGGAGTTACGGAACCAGTGCCTGCTTTCTCCGCAGGTTTTGGAGCTGCCTTCCTTACCCTTCATCCCACCAAGTACGGACAGGAACTGGTGAAACGGATGGAAGCTGCAGGATCAACTGCTTATCTGGTGAATACAGGCTGGAATGGTACCGGTAAGCGCATATCCATCAAAGACACAAGGTGTATCATTGATGCCATCCTGGATGGATCAGTTGACAGGGCTGCTACAGAGATGATACCCTACTTCAATCTGGAAATTCCTGTGGACCTGCCATGTGTTGCGGGTGATATCCTTGATCCCAGGCATACTTATGAAGATCCTGCTGAATGGGAAAAGAAAGCAAAGGATCTTGCACAGAGGTTTATCAAAAACTTCGAACAGTTTACAGATAACGAAGAAGGGAAAGCACTGGTGGCAGCAGGGCCACAACTATAAATCTTTCGTGTATATCTTCACCGCTGCTTAACCTTGTGCAAAGCACAAGCTAGAGGCAGCTTCTAAAACATACACTCCAGAATCATACTAATGTCCCGGTCCAATCTTTGGATCGGGATGTTTTTTTATATCTTGCCGCCATGGTTTTACTCATTGTTGCACTGATCACAGCCTATCTCCTGGGCTCAGTTCCATCTTCGGTTTGGTTGGGCAGGGCTTTGAAGGATTTGGATCTCCGTGAACACGGCAGTGGAAATGCGGGTGCAACAAATGCATTCAGGGTTCTGGGGAAACCCATTGGAATTGCAGTACTGGCATTGGACATGCTCAAAGGATTTCTGGCAGTGAATCTATCCCATATTCAGAATGATATCGACTCCGGTTCAGAATCCTGGATGATCCTTAGAATCGCCCTTGGATTGGTGGCAGTGGCAGGGCATATTTTTCCTCTTTTTGCCGGCTTCAAAGGTGGAAAGGGAGTGGCGACCATGGCGGGAGTGGGACTTGCCATACACCCTTATGCAGCAATGGCTGCCATGGGAATTTACCTGCTTGTATTGTTGATTTTCAAACTTTCGGCCCTGGGTTCACTTTCAGCCGTATTGTCATATCCTTTATGGGTGATCATTGTGTTCCAATCGGAGTTCAGGGCCATATGGATATTTTCTTTGGCGGTACCCATCGTCATATTCATTACGCATCGTTCCAATATTGGCCGCGTGATTCGTGGAAAAGAGAAACCGATTCTGAAAAACGAAACAGGATCCGGTTAGCTGAAGTCGTCTTCCAGTTTTTGTACCAGAACCCTTGTGGGAATATTTTTCTGTAAAATGCCGTTTTCCGCCAGTGAGACCTGGCCATTTTCTTCTGAAACAATAATGACCAGTGAATCGGTCACTTCCGAAATTCCAAGTCCGGCTCGGTGTCGCAATCCATATTCAGGAGGGAGATCAATTTTTTCAGTGACCGGCAGAATTACTCTTGCTGCTTTCACCTTGTCATTCTCAACGATGACTGCCCCATCGTGCAGTGGACTGGTCTTATTGAAAATACTGGAAAAGAGCCTGCTGGAAGTCTCCGCATTCAGTATATCGCCCGTTTCGGCATACATATCCATATTGGATTTCCTTTTGATGACGATCAGAGCCCCTGTTTTTTCCTGGGAGAACTGCACCACCGCTTTCAGGATTGACCTGATTTTCACCTGGGATTTGGCTTCGAACTTAAGGTTCAGAATTTTCTCGAAACTGATCCGGTTTCCATCCACATACCGTGAACCAATGAAGATCAGGAACCTCCGAATCTCCTGCTGGAACACAATGATTAGCGCAATAACACCCACTCCCAGAACTGATCCCAGTATGCTGCTGAGCAATTCCATATTCAAGGCCCTCACAGCCCACCAAAAGATGTAGATGATGGCAATCCCCATTGTGATGCTATAGGCGACAGTACCTCTGATCAGCATATATAGCTGGTAGAGAAGAACAGCCACCAGAATGATGTCAATCACATCGAGCAGGCGAATATGTATAAATGCATTGAGCATGGAGCGGATCTGTTGCCAAATTTAGTAAAAGAAGTCAAACGCTCGGGAACAGGTCTGTTCACAATCTGCTGAAAGATCTTCACGGTTTCCACCGCAGCCTTTACGTCATGAACACGCAAAAAGCTGGCACCCTTCAGCAATGCTGCCATATGGGCTGCGGTCGTTCCATGTAAGGCTTGTTCAGGTTCTGACCCCAATACTTTGTATATCATTGACTTACGAGATATTCCCACCATCAGCGGCAGCTCCAAAATCTGAAATACTTCCAGATTCATAAGAAGGGAGTAATTCTGATCAAGGGTTTTCCCAAACCCAAATCCCGGATCAATCACAATATCGTTCACACCAAGTTTCCTGAGTTTGGCCACTTGTTCTCCAAAGAATTGTAACAGATCGTCCACTACATTGTTGTATTGAGGAGCCTCCTGCATGGTATTGGGATTACCCTGCATATGCATCATAATGTAAGATAATCCCAGCTCCGCAACGGTTGAAAACATGGCCTGATCCAGCTGCCCGGCTGATATGTCATTGATCAGATCCACCCCAAACCGTTGATGTGCCAATCTGGCTACCCCGGATCGCCAGGTATCTACTGAGATGATGCAATCGGGGATCTCATTTCTTATTACTTCAAGAACTGGTGACAGTCTGCTCAGCTCTTCCTCTTCGGTAATCTCATCAGCACCCGGTCTGGATGATACTGCTCCTATATCCAGGATATCGGCTCCCTGAAGAATCATCTCTCTGGCTACCTGAAGTGCCTGGGATCGGATCCAGGAGCCTGCTTCCATGATAAAATGAATCAGGTGTGGCATTGATGATCCCCACCACTCTTGGCGTGGAAAGATCAAGGATACTTCCATTAAGATTCAATGAGAAATTCCTTGAAAAGAGGGCTCCGGATGTGGAGAAGTTCTTCATCTAATTTTAAATGGTTGAATTGATATTTCGTAAGTTTGGAAACTGAATCTAAAAATACACTAAATAATCCGAATAGAGTTCATGCGTTTTGTTGTGATAGAGGGATTGGATGGATCAGGTAAATCCACCCAGCTGAAGCTTTTGAGGGAGTATCTTGAAAAAGAAGCCATATCCTTCAAATACCTTCATTTTCCACGTTTGGAGATAGGTATTTATGGAGAACTGATTGCCAAATTTCTGAGGGGAGAGATGGGGGCTAACGACCAGGTGGATCCATATCTGGTGGCCTTAATCTTCGCCGGAGACAGATCGGATGCATCTGTACAGATTCGTCAATGGATGGATGACGGTTTTCTGGTGATCGTGGACAGGTATGTCTATTCAAACATCGCATTTCAGTGTGCAAAGATCGAAGATCATGAGGAACGACGCAGATTGCGTGATTGGATCCTGGAGCTTGAATTTGGGTATAACAAGCTGCCAAGACCTGATATAAATTTTTTCCTGAATGTACCGTTTGAGTTTACCCGGCAGCAACTGAATCATACCCGGGACGGGGATGACCGGGCATACCTTAAAGGGGAGCGTGATATCCATGAAGAGAACCTTGATTTTCAGGAGCGGGTTCGGCAGGTTTATCTTTCTCTGCATCAGCATGTGAAAGATCTTGCGCTGATTGATTGTATGGATCACAATAGCAACATGCTTTCCCCTGAAACCATCTCACATTTATTAATAACTCAGATCAAGCACTAGAAATGAAATATGTCAAGGTAGTAAGCCGCATCATTCTGGGAATCGTATTCATATTCAGCGGATTTGTGAAGGCTGTGGATCCACTGGGTTCGGCTTACAAGTTTGCTGACTATTTCAGTGCTTTTAAATTGGGATTCCTGGAGTTCTCTGCACTTCCGCTGGGCGTTTTCCTGGCAGTTTTTGAACTGGTACTAGGTATCACCTTAATATTGGGATATAGAAGGAAAACCGTCTATTGGATTCTCATGTGGTTTATGTCATTTTTCACACTCCTTACCTTTGTGCTGGCCCTCTCCAATCCGGTTTCCGATTGCGGTTGTTTTGGTGATGCCCTGATCCTGACCAACTGGGAGACATTCCTGAAGAATGTGATATTGATGGTATTCGTTTTGATCCTTTATTTGCAGAGGAAACAGGAGGTGGAAACAGGACTCCGTTACAGGGAGTGGATGGTTATAATCATTTTCTTTGCAGGAGCTGCCTGTTTTTCAATTTGGAATTACAGGCATTTGCCGCTTCTCGATTTCAGACCATATGATGTGGGAACAGTCATTCAGGATGAGATGGAGATTCCTGAAGGTGTACCTGTTGATGAATATGAAACCACTCTTATTTACAAGAATAAGGAGACAGGAAAATCAGAAGAATTCAGCATGGAAAACTATCCGCGGGATACGCTGGTTTGGGAGTTTGAGAGCAGTGACTCCAAACTTGTGAATAAGGGTTACGAGCCACCCATTCATGATTTTGCTATTATGGATGAATATGGAGATGACCTGGCGGATGAAATTCTGAATAACCGGGATTACAGCCTTGCTGATGATTAGTTACGACCTTTCAAAAGCCAGATGAAGACATCTTTGATCATGGCCCGGGATTGGTCACAACTGGAGATCCTGTCAGACGATTTTAATTTTTATGCAGTGACCGCATCGCCATCCGCAGAGGTGAAATCAATATCCTCATCGCTGGGGCTTGGATTATGGATTCCTTTCGGCTGATGAAATTATGTTGAAAACCATTGTTCGCTCAAATCCCGGTTTCATGCTCATTGAAAAACGGATTCCATCATTGGAAAATGGGGATGGCGTGATTTCCCCGCCATGGAGGAGCTTGATCCGGAATGGAATGAAATGATTGGTAATGCTTCTGCTCCCATGGATGAAGAGACCCAATTGTTGATGGAGGCCGGCATTTTTGAAGATTTCTCCTTTGACGTGTTGGATTTTGATCATTTTGCAGCTGAATTGGTTTTTGAAAAAGAGCGAAAAAAGCGAGAGCATGGTGTGATCATTGCCTTTATCATGGGTGTTCTGATCCTTGTGATTGTTGTCCCGTACCATTTCACCAATCAGAGGTTAAGCTATTGCTTGTTAGTATATTTATTGAATATTTGTTTTATTAATATGAATAAACAACGAAAATAAAATGAGAAAGAAAATTGTTGCAGGAAACTGGAAAATGAATACCCTGCTGAAGGAGGGGATGGAATTGGCAAAAGCAGTTGAGAAATTGGAGAATGAGAAGACGTGGTGATGCATTGGTCATCATTGCACCGCCGTTTACCCATCTGAGCAAAGTAAGAGAACTCATTGAAAATGTCAAACTGAGTGCGCAGGATTGTTCATCTGAAGCATCAGGTGCCTTTACGGGGGAAGTTTCTCCTGAAATGCTTGTATCAGCCGGTGCAGAATACGTCATCATTGGTCATTCCGAGCGTCGCACTTATTTCAATGAAGACAATGAATTATTGAATAAAAAAGTGAAGCTTGCCCTGGCCAAGGGTTTGAGGCCCATCTTTTGTTGTGGTGAAGTGCTCGAAGAACGCGAGGCAGGCGATCATTTTAAAGTGGTGCGGAAGCAGGTTGAGGTGGGATTGAAGGACCTTTCTAATGAAGAGATAGGTAAGGTTGTAATCGCTTATGAACCAGTTTGGGCCATTGGAACCGGTGTGGTGGCTACACCAGACCAGGCACAGGAGATGCACAAATTTATCAGGGACCTGCTGGTTGAAATATTCGATGCACAAGTTGCAGAAAACATGTCCATCCTTTACGGTGGAAGCTGTAAACCCTCCAACGCAGAAGAACTTTTTGCCAATCCGGATGTGGATGGTGGACTAATCGGAGGAGCTTCTTTAAAAGCCGAGGATTTCATGTCCATCTGTCAATGCCTTTTAATCACATTTGAAAGCCTTTATGGCATACTTCGAATTTGAAATTCCAGCCAGGTCTCTGACCGGTACTGAAAAAGAGATTCTGTTAGCAAAACTATCCCAGATTGGATTCGATGGTTTTGTTGAGGGAGATGAAATCATACAGGCATATATTGAAGAGGAAATACATTCAGGAAAAGCTCTGAATCAATTGATTGATGAGTTGTGGGACCTTAAAATAAAGGTTCAGTACAGATACCATAAGATGGAAGAGCAGAATTGGAATGAGGAGTGGGAGAAGAAATTTGAGCCTGTGATTATTGCGGAAAAGGTGATGATTCGGGCACCGTTTCATGATGCGTCGAAGGATCTTCCCTGCACAATCATCATTGAACCAAAAATGTCCTTCGGTACGGGCCATCATCATACAACCAGGCTCATGATCAATGAGATGATGAAGCATGAATTCAATGGGCAGAAGGTGTTGGATATGGGTTGTGGGACAGGTGTTCTGGGTATCTTAGCCTGTAAGATGGGGGCGCAAAAGGTAGTCGGTATCGATTATGATCAGTGGGCCTATGAGAATGCTTTGGAAAATATAGAGCGAAACAGCGCCACTGCCATGGAGGTGCGCCTGGGAGATGTGGGTGAACTGGATGAAAATGTATTTGATATTGTGCTGGCCAATATTACCCGGAATACACTTGTGCGAGATATGTTACATTATGTTGATCATCTGGTGGAGAAGGGATTGATGATCCTTAGCGGATTCCTTGCTGAAGATGTTCAGTACGTTCTGAACGCAGCCTACCGGTGTGGATTAAACCATATGAATACACTGGAGGGTTCGAACTGGATCTCCCTCTCTTTTGTTAAACAATAGGTTCTGATCATTATGCCATGAAAAAATTATTCGTCATCCTGATCACCTTGATTGTGACAGTTACTTTGAAGGCTCAGACAATTCGTGAGTTTTCAAGAGACACGGCGCTTTATATATCGGAGCTTGTGGCATTTACGGGAAATTCTCTGGAGTCATCAGAAGTGCCTGATTTTCAAAGGTTCCTTCATCTTTATGATTCCCTCTCCTTTGAGAAAAGGATGGAGATCATAGAAGTTTCGAATCTGATGCTGACCAGTAAATGCAGGCCACGTCCACATTTTATCAAGTACCAGCGAATTTTAATGGAGTTTTTCTATGAGGATAAAACATCACATGGATACGAGGAGTGGCAGGAAGGATACAAGCTTTTCCTTGCCAGTGAAGCAGCTCTGTTACGCACCATGGACCAATGGCTATCTCTCTCACTATCTCTGCTGGAGGATAATATCTTCTACGGTTCCAATGCAGTAACCTGGAAAGTATCCACGCCTTCTTTCCAGTTTTTTACCGATGAAACCATGAGGGTTCGGTTTGATGATGTTACAGTTGCGTGCTATACGGGTCAAGATTTTATTCAGATCATGAATGCCACCGGTTATATTGATCCCCTCACACTGGAATGGATCGGAAGTCAGGGCATGGTAACCTGGGAGCGGGCAGGTATGCCGGCAAATGAAATGTATGCAATGCTCAAGAAATTCAGGATCAATCTGAAAACACCCGGATACAGAGCCGATTCCGTGAGCTTGTACTACCCTGCGCTATTTGGTGGGATTGCCCTGGGCAGACTGGACGATAAGGTGACGCTCATCAAAGATTTGGCTTCAATCAAATATCCTCAATTCGTCTCCTATAAGAACTCTTACAGGATCGAGAATTTTGTTCCAGAAGTACATTACCAGGGAGGACTCTCCATAGAAGGAGCAAACCTCATAGGATCCGGGGTGGCCGGGCAACCGGCTGTATTGGAGATTATCAGCAACGATACATTGCGGGTGAGGGCAGAGACGAACAGGGTGTCCATGAACGCCAGGTATATTCGATCCCCCAACACCGGGGTTTCTATCTATATGGGTCAGGACTCCATCTATCATCCCGATTTGGTTTTTTCATTCGATGTGGCCAAGGACCAGTTACGACTTAACAAATCTGATGATTTTACTTCCCTGGGACCATACTCCAATTCATATCATAACATCGATATGAATTTTGATGAGTTGTTATGGAATCGTGCCGAGTCCATTATGGAATTGCAAGCCCTCCAGGGTACTTCCATTGGCCGTGCCACATTTGAATCGAATACATTTTTTGACTTCGAATTCTTCATGGATTTACAAGGATTGGATTATATACATCCTTTGGCTCAGCTCTACACTTACTCAAATATGCTGGGAGGAAGGACGTTTGCGGTTCAGAATTATGCATCCTATGTGGGATATTCCCCATACCAGGTTCGCCATCTGCTCATGTCACTATCAAAGATTGGATTTGTATATTTTGATGACGAAACCGATCTGGTCACTCTCCGGCAGAAGTTGTTTGACTACATCATCGCATCCATGAAGCAGCGGGATTATGATGTGATTCGTTTTATTTCGAGGACACAGGGAGCTTCAATAGCCGAATTGGATCTGGATTCGAGGGACCTCACCATCAGGGGGATACCCGTTATATTTTTAAGTGATTCACAAAATGTAAAACTGGTTCCTGACGAGACAAAAATTGTGATGAAAAGGAACAGGAGTTTCCAATTCGATGGTGTGGTTGATGCAGGATTGTTTCAATTCTCCGGAAAGAATTTCTTCTTTGATTATGAAAACTTTAAGATCAATCTTCAGGATATCGATTCACTTCAACTGTCGGTCTATACCGGTCAGTTCAATCAATATGGGGAACCCATTCTTACCAGGATCGATAATGCCATTGAAGATATGACCGGGGAGTTACTTATTGATGATCCACAAAACAAATCGGGACTGGAGAGTTATCCTCAATATCCCACATTTACCAGCAGACAAGGTTCATTTATCTATTTCGACAGCAAGAACATCCAGAATGGTGTATATGACCGTGATGCGTTTTATTTCGAGCTGGAACCCTTCACCATAGACAGCCTGGATAACTTCCGTCCTGAGGCCATCTCACCAAACGGCACTTTTATCTCGGCCGGTATTCTTCCACCCCTCCAAATGCAAATGACCCTGCGGGATGACAACTCATTGGGTTTTTATATGCAAGCCCCTGAGGAAGGGATATCCGTTTATGGTGGAATAGGGACCTTCTACAACGATATCGAGATGAGCAGCAAAGGATTACATGGCTATGGGTCATTTGATTATCTAAGCTCCACCACGTGGTCGGATGATTTTCTAATGCACCCCGACTCCATGATGGCCCGTTCACGTCGCTTCCTGATCAGGGAGCGTTTGGAGGCAACTGCATATCCATATGTTGAGAATACTGAATCAAATGTGAAATTTATACCTGCAGAAAATGTGATGGAACTATCCAGGATAAGTGAGACATTCAGGATCTTTAACGACAGCATATTCCATGGAGGAAACCTGGCCTTAAGACCAACTGGCCTGACCGGCGATGGGGTCATGGCTCTTCCTGATGCCCGGCTCGAGTCGGATTATTTCAGGTACGGATCACGGACCATCCAGGCTGATTCGTCCGGTGTTCAACTGAAGGATAAGTCTTTACAGGAATTCCCGTTCCTTACCAGTAATGTAAATATTCAAATTGACCTGGATAAGCGATTGGGTGAATTCAGGGCCAATGGAGATGCTACACTGATTGAGTTGCCCTACAATCTCTATGAGACCCGTCTAGATCAGATCACATGGTTTATGAACCGCGATGAAGTGGCCCTTACCCAGAATAAGTACATCCCTCAAAATAGTGTGGATATAGGGATCGATTCTTTAGCATCCAATGGACCAACATATCTCTCCACGCATCCACAACAGGATGAACTGAATTTCATAGCGCCTGTTGCCACTTATAATTACCGTACCCGAATGTTGCATGCCAGCCGAGTACCCTTTATTGAGGTCGCTGATGCATATGTAATTCCTCATGGGGGTGAGGTGGAGGTCGGATATCAGGCTTCCATGAGTATGTTGGATCATGCCACTGTAATCGCAAACCAGTTGAACAGGCAGCATCTCATACGAGAGGCTTCCATTGGTATAAATGGTGCAAAAGACTATAAAGGATCGGGCTATTATGATTACCGCGATGCCTTTGGCAACAGTCACCAGATCTATTTTGACCGCATTTGGGTAGATACCACCCTGCAAAGTAATTCCAGAGGAGAGATAGCTCCCGATGATCCCTTTATGCTGAGTCCCTTCTTTGATTTCCAGGGAGAAGTATTTCTCAAGGCCACAAGTCCGTACCTTACTTTTGACGGGGGGACCAGGATTGTTCACGATTGCAATATCTCCAAAGACTGGCTTCGCATCACATCGACCATAGATCCTTCGGAAATTCGGATTCCCATTAAAGAACAGATGCAGAATGTTGCATTGAACAGGATCTATGCAGGATCATTGATCACCAGGGATTCAACACATATATATTCCACTTTCCTTTCGGGCCGAAAAGATTATTTTGACGCGAACATTACCCGGGCAAGCGGTATTCTCTTTTATGAACCTGAAAGGGAGAGTTACATCATCTCCACACCAGAGAAGATCGCAGATTCAACTCGTCCTGGCAATTATTTAAGGTTGGAAACAGCCACTTGCAGAGTCTATGGAGAGGGTCCCATCGATCTGACTCTTGATTATGGACAGGTGAAAATGATGTCCGCCGGAAATGCCCAACATATGGTGAGCGAAGATGAATTCTCGGCACACCTGGTTCTTGGCCTCAATTTCCATTTCTCAAATGAAGCACTGCAGGTGATGGGGAGTGAGATAGACAGCCTGCCAGACCTGGAACCTGTTGATCTGACCCGTCACCGATACCAGCTGGCCATGCGTGATTTGCTGGGCCTGGATCTTGCAAGGAAGCTGGAACGGGAACTTGCGTTGACCGGGATGTATGAAGAGATTCCACAAGCCTGGAAGAATACCATCTTTTTCAGTGAACTACCCCTGAAATGGAACCAGGATACACGATCCTTCCGTTACAATGGAAAAGTGGGGATCGGGAATATTGGTGATATTCAAGTGAATAAGAAGGTGGATGCATATGTTGAACTGGTGGAGAAAGGATCCGGGGATATTTTTGATATATACCTGGAAGTGGATCGAAATACCTGGTACTATATGGCTTATTCACCTGGCGGATTGCAGGTACTCTCTTCCAACCGTGAGTTCAATGACATTGTTTATGACCTGAAGGCCGCCGACCGAAGGGTAAGGGCTAAATTGGGAGAGGCACAATATGTTTACAGCCTCGCAGCACAGCGCAGACTGGAATTATTTCTTGCCCGGTTCCTTGAAATTGAGGAGGGTGGAGAGAGCGAAGTTTTCTAGTGTAAGCCCGGTCCCGTATTTTTCACAACTGACGTGCTGACCTGGAGCCCAGTTCGATAACGTCCACGTTATCAATACGACCATTGTCCACTTCAAACCGTATCAGTGTCCGCACGTGATGCAAGCCATAGCGTCCCGCCGCTCCGGGATTCATATGAAGAAATCCATTTTGTTTATCGGGCATCACCTTAAGGATATGAGAGTGTCCCGAGATAAAGAGTCCAGGCGAATGAGAGAAGATGCCCGGTTTTACCCGGGAATCATAGTGGCCGGGATAGCCACCGATGTGGGTCATCCAAATATCCAGGCCCTCCCTGACCTGACGCTGGTGCGCTGGATACCTGGAGCGAATGGATGTTCCATCAATGTTCCCATAGACTGCCACCAAGGGGCTGATGCGGGAGAGCATCTTCACTACATGATCATCTCCAATATCGCCGGCATGCCAGATCTCATCACATTCACCAAAATGATGAGCAATTCGCGGATCATAAAAACCATGGGTATCTGAGAGGAGACCAATTCTGAACACAGCATTGAAATTTGGCCGGTTAATTTACTAATTTTAGATTCAAATCGGTGACATGAACCTTTTTTACACTCCCCATATTGAGGGCGATATTTTTGAACTGGATGAAAAGGAATCGAAGCACTCTGTGCGTGTACTTCGCTTAACTGTTGGTGATCAGGTAATTCTGGTGGATGGACTAGGAGGATGGTATGAGGCAGTCATTGAAGATGATCATCCCAAAAAATGCCGGCTCAAAGTTCTTTCTCATACTACTGAATATCAACCCCTTTCCTATGGATTACATCTGGCGGTTTCACCTATAAAAAATACAGATCGATTCGAGTGGTTCCTTGAAAAATCGACTGAAATTGGGATCACTGAGGTTACACCCCTCCTCTGTCACCGCACAGAACGAAAACAGGTAAAAATGGAACGGCTTGAACGTATTATCATTTCCGCCATGAAACAATCCCAGAGGGCTTATAAACCGATCCTTCATGATCCTGTCAACCTGGTGAATTTTATTGGCATGGATCATCAGTGGCACTAAAGGCATTGCACATTGCCATGCAACAGACCGAAAGGGAGTGAATGATCTAAACCGGTCCCATCGCTACACATTGCTTGTGGGGCCAGAAGGAGATTTCACGGAAGAAGAGGTGAAATCGGCCATCAAAGCTGGCTACGTACCCTTCCACCTGGGAGAGTCGAGATTGAGAACAGAGACCGCAGGAGTATACATCTGCTCAGCTGTTCATTTCCTCCATCAAATTTAGGTAATAACTACTTGGATTTTAGTGCTTAGGACCAGGAGCCAGGCACTAAAAAAGGGACCAGGGGCCCCTTTTTTCTAGATTTTCCGTAAAACGGATTGTACAAGTCTGTCACCTGGATCAATCACCAGAGGTTCCAATAATTTGTTTAAAAAGTTGTCTTCTAATTCTTGATCCAGTAATTCCGGGTTGTCGGTTGATACGTTTGATTCATCAAATCCATCCACCCGGTGAAATAGGGT
Organism: uncultured Bacteroidales bacterium; assembly: GCA_963710385.1. Classification (GTDB taxonomy): domain Bacteria; phylum Bacteroidota; class Bacteroidia; order Bacteroidales. Next base: position 15,418 of record CAVQAB010000002.1, read on the forward strand.
AGAAACTTTTACCATAGGCAATTTTAGTTAGGTTTTCATATATAGAACGCCCAACCCGCTGGATTATTGTGAAAAAAATGTGAAAGAATCTTAATAAACCGTAAGAGTGAGGTCTTTTTCCTTGATCAGTTTTCTGAGATTAATCAGTGCATAGCGCATCCGGCCCAGGGCTGTATTGATACTCACATCGGTCTGGTCGGCTATCTCCTTGAAGCTTAGTCCCCCGTAATGCCTGAGAAGAACCACTTCGCGCTGGTCATCCGGGAGTTCATTGATCAGGGATCGGATTTCCGCTTTGATCTGGCTGCTCACAATAAGCTCTTCGATGTTGTCATCCGAAAGCTTTTTGCTGTTGAACAGATCTACCTCTGTATCGTCGTTGGAGACCGAATTCATCTGTTTCTCCTTCCTGAAATGGTCAATGATCAGGTTATGGGCAATGCGAATCACCCAGGAAAGAAACCTGCCATTGTCCCTGTATTTACCGCCACGCAGGGATTGGATTACTTTTATAAAGGTTTCCTGAAATAGATCCTCAGCCAGTGGCTGATTCTTAATGGTAAGCAATATATAAGTATACACCTTGCTACGGTGCCGGTTAATTAAGGATCTCAATGGCTGATTGATCACCTTTGATATATGCTTGAACCAAATCCTGGTCGTTCAATAAACTCTTTTTCAAAACTCTCGTTCCTGTTGGTTAAGCGTAGAGGTGTTCCTATAGGCAGGTTGTTTTAGTGTTGATTTATTAAGATTGCAATTAAGCAAAAATAATTGTTATTACAAAATGTAGCTACTTTTACGCGCTGCACTAAGGTTTCATGCAAATTATGCCAGCTATCAACGACCAGGAAATACATATAAAAGGAGCCAGGGTTCACAACCTGAAAAATGTGGAATTAAGGATTCCCACGAGACCAGATGGTGGTGATTACCGGCCTATCAGGTTCGGGTAAATCCTCCCTGGCATTTGATACGCTTTATGCTGAGGGTCAGCGACGTTATGTGGAGAGTCTGTCAGCTTATGCCAGGCAATTTCTGGGTCGGATCGATAAACCGGATGTGGACTTTATCCATGGCATCCCACCGGCGGTGGCCCTGGAACAGACGGGTGAATACCCGGAATCCCCGTTCCACGGTTGGTACTTCCACGGAGATCTATGATTATATCAAGCTGCTGTTTGCCCGGATAGGTAAAACCTATTCCCCGGTTTCAGGTAAACTGGTCAAGAAGCATTCAGTTACCGATGTGGTGGATTATATCCTTGAAGCAGAACGGAGGAAAGCAGACTGGTGATCCTCTCAACGGTTTGCCTGAAGGCAGAAAAGGATCTTGATTATCAGCTGGATATCTTTATTCAGCAGGGCATGACCCGTGCCATGGTGGATAACAAGATTATTCAGTTGGAAGATCTGAAAGATGGGAGAACCAAGCCCTGAACACTTACTTGCTTAGATCTGGTGGTGGACAGGATTGTGGTTCAGAAGGATGAAGAATCGGTGAGCAGGTTTGGAGATTCGGTTCAGACTGCTCTGCAGATGGGGCATGGCCATTGCATGATCTGGGATCCTGAAAATGGAAAAATCTGAGGAGTTTTCCACCCGGTTTGAAGCCGATGGAATGGAGTTTGAGGAACCTTCAGAACACCTGTTCAGTTTTAACAATCCACTTGGTGCCTGTCCTGTCTGTGAAGGATATGGAAAGGTCATGGGTATTGATGAGGATCTGGTTATTCCCGACAAGCGACTTTCGGTTTATGATGATGCGGTGGTATGCTGGAAAGGGGAGAAGATGAAGAGGTGGAAGGAAAGCCTGGTGATGAAGGCTGATCAGTTTGATTTTCCTATTCATACACCCTATTATCAGTTGACCGATGAACAGCGTAATCTGCTTTGGAAAGGAAACAGGTATTTCAGAGGGATTGAACCGTTTTTTCAAACACCTGGAAGAGAAAGAAATACAAGATACAGTACAGGGTGATGCTTTCCCGTTACCGAGGGAAGACCATCTGTCCGGAATGCAACGGAAGCCGATTGAGAAAGGAAGCCAGACTATGTGAAGGTGGGAGGAAAGACCATCAGTGATCTGGTGAAACTTGCCCGTGTCGGAGCTGGAAGGATTCTTTGAGAAGCTGAAACTCAGCCAAGAAAGGAAACTGAAATTTCAGAACGTCTGCTGAAGGAGATCAACAGCCGACTGCATTTTATGACCAGTGTGGGCTTGGTTACCTGACGCTGAATCGCTTATCATCTACCCTGTCGGGAGGGGAGAGTCAGCGGATCAACCTGGCCACTTCCCTGGGAAGCAGCCTGGTGGGCTCACTCTATATCCTGGATGAACCCAGCATTGGATTGCATTCCACGGGATACAGAACAGCTGATCGGTGTACTCAGGGAGCTGCAGCAACTGGGCAATACAGTGGTGATCGTAGAACATGATGAAGAGATCATCAGGTCTGTCAGACCATGTGATTGATATGGGTCCCATGGCAGGAAGGCATGGGGGTGAAGTGGTTTTTCAGGGAGACCACAAGGCGCTTCTGAAGGAGAAGAAGAGTCTTACAGCCAGGTATATGAATGGATTGGAAATGATTCCAGGTCCCACAGACACGGCGAAAATGGAACAACTACCTGGAGTTGAAAGGGGCCCGGGAAAACAATCTAACGGGAATCGATGTGAAGTTTCCCTTGAATATCATGACAGTGGTCACCGGAGTAAGCGGATCGGGAAAATCCAGCCTGGTAAGTTCTATCCTCTATCCGGCACTCAATAAACAATCTGAATGGTTCAGGTGAAAAACCAGGGAAACATGACCTCCTGACCGGGGATCTGCACCTGTTGGACCGGGTAGAATTTGTGGACCAGAATCCCATAGGAAAATCTTCCCGTTCAAATCCGGTAACCTATCTGAAAGCTTTTGATGAGATCCGAAAACTGTATGCCGCTCAGCAGGCTTCGAAAATCAATGGATTATAAGGCTTCCCATTTTTCGTTTAATATTGATGGAGGCAGGTGTGATGAATGCCAGGGAGAGGGTGAGATCAAGGTGGAGATGCAGTTCATGGCCGATGTAAGGCTTATCTGCGACAGTTGTCATGGCAAGCGTTTCAAGGATGATATTCTCCAGGTTGCTTATAAGGAGAAAAGTATTTTCGATGTACTTGAAATGACCATCAATGAGGCCATTGAGTTTTTCAGCAAATCGGAGGAGAGCTACTGAAAAAAGAATCGTAAAGAAGATTAAGCCTCTTCAGCAGGTGGGTCTTGGATATGTGAAGCTGGGACAGTCTTCCAGTACCCTAAGCGGGGGGGAGAGTCAGCGGATCAAACTGGCTTTTTTCCTGAGCAAAGAATCGGAGGAGGAGAAAGTTCTTTTCATCTTCGATGAACCGACCACTGGTTTGCACATGCATGATATTTCATTGCTGCTATCATCCTTTGAATCGTTACTGGGGAAAGGTCATTCAGTCCTGGTTATTGAGCATAACCTGGAGGTGATCAAATATGCGGATTGGATCATTGACCTGGGACCGGAAGGAGGCGATCAGGGAGGCACCGTTGTTTTTGAAGGCATCCCTGAGGATATTGGACTCCATGATTCTCATACTGGAACCTACCTGCGTTCCAAACTCAATTAAAAGAAGTAGTAAACTCCCGCAAGTGCCCTAAGGTTTCCTACGGTAATGGTCTGATCCGGGACAAAGAATTCATTGTAATCGCTACCGTATGCAGCCTGGGTGTATTCTAACTCAAGGGCCAATCTAACCTTACCGGAATTATAGACAATCCGCGGTGATATCCTATACATAGTATGAATGTCTGTGGCCAGTCCGTAAACTGCATTGTTTGGGTCTGACATGGCTTCCTTGGTTCCAGAATTGTATAAGATCCCGCCAAATACGCCCACCTGGGGATTTCCATTGGTATGTAGTTCACCCCAATAGGCCATGCTTTTCAGAGGTGTGTAGGATTGCTCGCCAGTAGTGGGATTGCTTATATCTTTTATTCCAAATCCGCTGATGGCCAGTACATCGGAAATATTCTCACCATACCTGACCTGTGCTTTTAGGGTAATGGGGCCAGTGGTAATTTTGGAGAATGCCATGGCTGTGATGCCATGGACCAATTCCTGAACCTTGTAAATCTCATCAGGCCCCATCACACTTTCCAGGCGTGGGGCAATGGTCTTATAGGCCAGGCCTGCGCCTGCGATGAAGCCAGTTCCGGTGTCAGCATTTTTTCTATTAAAATGAACCTGAAAATGCATATCCGGAGTGGCCGAATTCCTGATGTATTTACAGTTTGGCCCGTCAACCCCTCTTGAAGTGTAGTCCACCTGTGATAATGCAGCTGCAACGATCTTCAGACTACCGAAATTGAATGTAAACCTGAGTTGTGGATTCCTGGCAAAAGATTGCATTGGAGCCCCGGTGTTAAAGGATACTGTACCTGGAAAACAATCTGTGACGAACAGTGGATTCCAGGTATATCCTGCCAGGGATTCAAAATGGGTCCAGTTCAGTTTCACAAAAGCATGTCTCATTCTGAACAGGTTGATATTGTCATTGGCCTGGGCAAAGAAATCACCTTCGATCAAACCCGATGTCCTGGCACCAAATGCATCGGGACCCGTAATCTTTCCCGATAACCTGGACTGTATGGCCAGTATGTTATAAGTGGATTTTGAATTGATGTCATTTCCGTACTCATCCAGTTTTTCGGGTGCCGGCCAAAGAAGAAAATGACCTTCTCTTGCACATATGGTTTGTCTGGAATCTACAAAAAAATCATTCTTGACGAATCCGGAGAATTTGATTCCAAAACCTGCCTCATCCTGAGCGCTGATGGTCAGGATGGATAAGAATGACAATAACATAGAATAGATGTGGGAGCGTTTCATGTCAGATTGAGTTTAATAGTTGCTATGGATCCTTTTCAGGAGGAAAGAGTTGTTGTATGATATTACGTTTTCTAACAGGTCGGTTTAATAACTTATTCAGGTTGTTTTCAGCATCCAGGTTGCGGTCCCAAAGCACCAGTGCTCTTTCATACTGCTTCACTGCATCCTCATAATTTCCCTGAAATCGGGATACCAATCCCAGATTGGTGTAGCATACAGATAACCGTCTGTTGTTTTCCAGCTGTGCTTTTTCAATTTCCCTTATCCTTGCTTCAAGGTACTCGCTTTTGAGATGAGGCTCTGAATCTTCAAGCCCTACCATGAATCCGGATTCGATCATGGCCTGAATCTGCTGTTTCGATTTACCTTCATATCTGCTATTCCAGTTGTTATAGGTTGTGATGGCTCTATTCACATACATTTCTGCAAGTGAAACTATTGAATCAGTGGGCCATTCCCACCAGGGATTGGATGTTTGGGGAATAGAGTCTCCGAAAAGGGCAATGGTTAGCAAAGAAGCTGCCCGGTTGTTGTCGACAACACCCAATTCGAAAGATTCCCTGTAATGTGTCGTAGATTTATATATCTGCTCAATGGAATCAAGAAGGGTGAAAATGCGGTAATAATCGCCAGATCGGGCGTATTGCATCGTAGCCAGAATAGAGCTCACGGGCCTGAAGAATACGGGGATCAACGGCGCGATTCACATTCCCATAGTAGGACCTGGCAATCACAATGCCAATCACCACGATGATCACCATAACCAACACCACCCTTCCTATGGAACGCCGCCTGCCAGACATCATCATCGATTTACTAACTGTGTACCTGTTCAATCAGGAATTTCCTGATTTCAATTGGAGTTTCTTTGGTAAGTTTTGATACAACAATATGTACTATAATGGCCAATGGTGCGCCGATCCAGGCAAAGTACCAGGCTTCTAAGCCAATAGCTGATGAATTCGTGAGCCGGAAGTGTAACTCCGGATTTACCCGCGATAAAGTAGGTAATTGCAATCACGGATACAATCCCACCTGTAATCAGACCGGCAATGGCCCCTGATTTGTTGGATCCGCTCCACCATATACCTAACAGGAACAGTGGGAAAATGGTACATCCTGCCAGCGAAAAGGCTACTGCAACCAGCTGACCAATCAAAGCAAAATTCTTCAGTGCAATGAGCGTCACGATGATGGCCATCAGAATGGTTCCCAGGCGGGCATAGAGCAATTGCCTTTTTGGACTGGCATCCGGATTGATTACCTTCACATAGAGGTCATGGGCAAATGCAGATGATCCTGCTACCAGTAGACCGGATACTGTTGAAAATGCTGCTGAAACCCCGCCAGCAGCAAGTAATCCGACAATCAGGGGATGGATGTTCCCCAGTTGAGCCGTATATACTACAATGGCATCCTTGGCAAGTGTTCCTACTTCCGGATGTGCCGAAAGAATCTTTCCGAAAGCGGCATATGCCGGTGCACTCCAGTAGAGAATACAGATGAAGAAAAGGCCCCATACTACAGACCATCTTGCATCCCTTGCCTTTGGCACTACATAGAACCGTTGAATTACGTGGGGCAGACCTGCGGTTCCTATCATCAGAGAAAAGGCAATGGCAATCCACTGGAAGAACGTCTTTCCGGTGGGAGGATCCCACGGCATGGCAAATTCAGGTGCCGGGACAATGGCATAGTCATGCCCCAGTGAATTTATCAATTCCTTGGTTTCATTGATGGGCAAGCCAGAGATGACATCAGATACCACGGATCCGTATCCGATCTGGGGTACCAGCCAGAAATAGTCGAATTTAGCTGTGAGGATAAACAGTGGAATCAGAAATGAAATAATGATGATCACATACTGGATCTGCATATTCTTGGTAACTCCCAGCATCCCGGAAATGAGTGTATAGGTCAGTACCACCAGTCCCCCAATAATTACGGCCCAGGTGTAATCAATACCCATCACCCATTTGAACATGAGGCCGATTCCTCCAAACTGACCCACACAATAGGATATAGAGATAAGAATGGCAATGATAGCTCCTACTGCTCTTAGGTCTTTAGAATAATAGCGGTCGCCGATAAAATCGGCAGCAGTATATTTTCCGTATTTTCGGATCTGTCCGGCCATGAGGATAAGCAACAGGACATAACCACCGGTCCAGCCTACGACATAGGCCAGTCCATGATAACCTGAACCATACATCAGTGCTGCCATTCCCAGGAAGGAAGCTGCACTCATCCAGTTGGAAGCAATGGCCATTCCAGAACCTACCTTGGAAATTCCTCGTTCCTGCTGCATAGAAATCAGTGGTGTCCTTTGCCCGGAAGACCATGCCCACCAGCACAAATAAGATAAGGATGGTAATCAGGATAATGGCCGGTCCGACTTTGAAACTTCCTTCAAGTTGGGTGGCTGCAGTTGCAGCGTTGGAGCAAATTGGGAAAAGACAATATAGATGAGTGGAAATAGTATTTTTTCATGATTGGAATCTTTTAATGTTGGAGCGAGGTGATATTTAGTCTTCTATACCATATTTCTTATTGAACAGATCTGTTCTGACACAATATAACCAGCACAGTCCAACAAACAGGATTAGCAGGAATACTGCAGTATAGAAATAGTGAAATGGAAAACCCAGGAATTTTATATCAGTCAGGACCGACTGGTTATGAATTAAATACAATCCCATTGCTTCCACAAAAACATCCCTGCGTCTCAGCATCGAATGATTCCATGAGTGAGGATTTGACTTCAAGGGGGGCAATTCTTCCCCTTACATCCGTTGGTTGCAAGTTGAATAGATTCACCATGACGGGGATGAGTTTATTTTTTTCAGCCACATATGAAGCATCAGAAATATCAGTGGTGGCGGCTGCGACACTTTCGAACCTGGCAACGGACTTGTTGAATTTCAAACTGCTGATTGCTTCCGGCAATTTGAAAGGCCATCCAGCTTACAGCATTGTCCAGCGCTGCTCTGTGCTCCGGATCAATTGCTACTTTCCCAAGTACTGAAAGGGCAGATTGCCCTGCATTTTGAAAATCGACCATGGTCGGTGATCCGGCTTCAATGTTTTTCCAACTGGACTCAAACTGAGTATAAGCTGGTTCCGGAGTAGGTTTTTCCAGGATTTTCAGTAAGATCTGAAATCCAAAGATGGCAACAGCCCATATTAGTACGAACTGCACCACCATATTCCGGTTTCGTCTGGCACTGTCTGTGGTGGGTTTGAAAAAACTAATGTGATAGTCGTTTTGTTGAGGGTCCATGAAATTGGGTGGTAAGTTAGGAAGTAATTATGAGATAACAAAAAAAATTAAAAAAAAGGGTTATGCGCGTGCGGCGTACAACCCAATGCTAATCTATTTAATCTTATTGATAGTTAGTCGTCTAAAGAACCAAACATAATGGCCACACATCCCTCTTCCGGTTCATCCACATTTCCGTCCGGGACAGGGACCTTTACCATGATTTTTAATTGCTGACTCGATTCCAGTGTGAAATCCCATTTCCATTCAAAATCCTTCAGGCTATTGTCGTACAGCACTTTGCCGTTTCTGGTGTCGACAACTTTGAACTCTATGGCGGACAGGTTACTTGCACCACATACTCCAATCCTGTAATTTCTATCTGAATAGAAGGTCTTGTAGAGCTCTGCTTCTTCACCTTCAATCAACAAGGCAGCATGATAATTACCGTCATGCTGATAGGGATTCAGTCCAGACTTTGCAGGTGTTTTTGGCGAATTGTTTGCACTGTGCATTCATTGCCACAGGCAATGCGAGCATGCAAGCAACCAGGGATAAAAAGAGTATGCCTTTCTTAGTCATGGTATATTGTATTAGGATATATAGCTACTTCTGATTTCTTTAACTTTGGATTTCAATTCATTGAATACATCCTGTGTGATTTCAATGGATGATTCTGATTTAAGGGTGGTTACATTGGTTTCAGGATCTTCAACTGCTGTGACTTCACCCTGTTCAATGGTGATCTTATCGAAGATGGCCTTCAGGCCTTAACATCTTCAAGTACTGCCATGGCATCTTCGTCTTCAGGGGATGCTTCAAGCAGGTTGACCATAATATCAAGTGAAAGCTTCTGATCTACGATTCTTTCAACCAGTTTATTCTCTTCCAGGTTGCTTATCATCCACCAGGTTGGTGGCAATATAGAGACCCTCCACCCAGCCTCCTACCAGAATCACCGAGGCTGTGGCCTCCAGTCCGTTCTCCTTGAGAAAGGAGCTGGAATTCATTAGTGTCTCTGAGATGATATCAATGATCACTTCCCGGTTGTTGATATTTGTCCTCAAGTCGCTGAATGGTCTCTTCATCAATGGCATCCAGAATATTCAGACCGTCTGCCATCTCTTTGGCTGCTTCAATATAATTCAAGGTGGCCTGGGTCTGATCAAACAGACTTGCATAACTTAGATCCGTGGAGTAGATTCCCAGGTTAAGGGCTTTGCGATTTGGCAGTAATATACCTTGAGGTATTCTCAGTGGGATTCAGGAGCTCTTCATCATATTCAGCACCTGCATTTTTGATCAGCATGGCTGTTTCTAGAGGGGAGGGAAGTGAGTAAAAGATCCTCTTGGCAGTATTTAGTTGCTCCTGTGTTTCCGTATCAAGTTACCGGTGGCTTCAAAATCCGCCGAACCTTCACTTCTTTGGAGCCACGGTTACATCCAGTAAGAACGAAGCCGAGAAAAACGAACAGAAGAAGGAAGAATTTACCGGATAATATTAAGTTTCGGTTCATAGGTTGGTTATTTAATTCACTGGGTTAATTGGATCACTTTGCAAAATCTGTGCAAGTCAAATATTTCAGAGTTGTATTCTCTTTTTAAAGCTTTCTTAATGTAGTAAAAATAATATTTTTTTTTGAATTACAAAAAGATTGTCAAACCTCTCCAAAGTCGATATTTATAAGAGATTCAGGCATTTACCTCAAAAGCGAGAACCTTTCAGTTAGTAAGGGTTCATATTCATTATCAAGTTCCTCAGTCCATCCGATCATGTACCTGGTAAAGTCACCAATTTCAAGATCCTTCAGGGAGCGGGCATATACATCTGACATGATATCATCCGGAAAGGCCTGGGTTGCCAACCTGATTTTCCGTTTGCTCCTGCGAAAATGGGTTTCATGAAGATCGGCAGCTCCATACAGGTGAAGAAAACTATGGGCAATTTCAGAGGGGTATTTGTAGCTGACTACGGAGAACTCCACGTCATCATTATGCAGGGTATTGATTGCCAATGAAATGTCCGACCTGAAGTAGTTGTTTACCATCAGGAGCAGGGCCACACTTTCCACCTGGTATTCATCTCTCAAGAGCGCAATGAGCCGTTCTTTGTTACTGGGACGTTTCTGTATTGGAATCCCGTCTTTCTCTTTGATATATAGGGATTCACCAATGATCTTTGAAACATAATCACCCCATCGGCTCAGGGATCCCATACCGTCGATCAGATTTTGGTCTTCCAGGATTTCATTCACGCTTCTTCTTGGAAGATTTCGCTGTATGGTGGTAAATTCATCGCCAATGTAGTAGTCAGTTTTAATATTCAAGGTAATATCATGCTCGGTGGCCTGAGTTTCCAGCCATCTTGTTGCCACCTGGATGGAGTCAATGGTGGTGAGGATATCAAACTCGGACCAGGGAGAGGTGGTCCGGGTGTCCACAAATACAAAATAGAGCAAGACATCGTTTTTCAGGTCTTTACACACATTGTTATGTCTGCCAGAACGGAAATCAAAGGATGGAGTCGAAGCGGATATGGCTACCAAAAAGAGTATGAAAACTAAGAGGTTTGTAATGATACTGCGCATTACCGGTAGTTTACAGGTTGATCAAATGTACGTAAAAAGAGACACTAGGGTTTCCCTTTTCTTTTCAAAGTAGGTGCACAGGTGTCTGATTCCGCATTGTCTGCAAGCTGGTTTTCGTGCCTTGCACACATACCTGCCGTGAAGAATCAACCAATGGTGAGCAAGGGGAATCATCTCTTCCGGGATATGTCTGATCAACTGCATCTCAGTCTCATAGGGATTCTTGGCTTTGGAGGTGAGTCCGATTCGTGCAGCCACCCTGAAGACATGGGTGTCCACTGCCATGGCGGGCTTTTGAAAGGCCACAGAAAGGATCACATTGGCTGTTTTCCTGCCCACACCCGGAAGCTGTTGAAGTTCCTCCATTGTATCGGGTACAATCCCATTGAATCTCTCAATGAGCATGCGGGCCATTCCTAAAAGATGTTTTGCTTTGTTATTGGGATAGGAGCAACTTTTAATCAGTTCAAATACCTGTTCCAATTCAGCTTCAGCCAGGGAATAGACATCCGGGAATCGTGTGTAGAATTCAGGAGTTATCAGATTGACTCTTTTATCGGTGCACTGGGCAGACAGGATCACAGCCACTATAAGCTCATAGGGAGTGCCATATTCCAGTTCAGTTTCAGCCACTGGCATGGCCTTAGAAAAGTATTCAATAACTTTTTCAAATCGTTCCTTTTTCTTCATGGATAGCAGATGAGCACCTCAAAATTGCACATTTATCTCTGATTTGTGATATGTTATTGAAGATTATGAAAAGTCCGCAACTCTTTTAAGCATCTACACCACTTGATTTTCTGGTAATAATTGCTTACGTTTACACCCTTAAATCGAGGATATGGTATTAAAAAGCCTGTCATATTACTTTTATTTTTATTCTGACAGATAGCTGGTCGGGCTTACTTTATTCATGTTGTACCCGGCTTATGTCGGGTTTTTTGTTTTAAAATAATGGCAAAAACAATAGCAATACAGGGTGGATACGGTGCATTTCATGAAATTGCAGCACACCATTTTTTTGCAGGTGAAGAGATTAAGATCCTTCCCAGGAATACCTTCAGGGATATGGTAACCACACTGAAGGACCGAAACTCAGATTTTGGTATTATGGCCATTGAGAATTCTCTGGCCGGAAGCATTATTCCCAATTACAATCTGATCATCAATACCAGCATGCATATCACAGGCGAGATCTACCTGAGGATCAAACAGAACCTGGTGGCCATTACCCGGCGTGAAGATCTCAGATCTTAGGGAGGTCTATTCCCATCCCATGGCCATACTGCAATGCCAGGACTTTTTTGATACTCATCCGGAAATCCGTCTGATTGAGAGTATTGATACAGCTTTAAGTGCAGAAGAGATTGCAGAAAAGGGTTTGACGGATACAGGAGCCATATCGAGCAAGATGGCAGCAGATAAATATGGACTGGAGATCCTTGCCAGAAGCATTGAGACCAACAAGATGAATTATACACGGTTTCTGATACTGGCTGAGAATGGAATTATCATTCCACAGGAAGAAGTCAATAAGGCTTCTGTATACTTCACTGTGGCCCATAAGTTCGGATCTCTTTCTAAAATACTCTCCATCCTGTCCTACTATGAAATAAACCTGGCCAAAATTCAGTCCATGCCTATTCCTGGAAAGGACTGGGAGTATATGTTTTATGTGGATGTGGAGATCAATGATTATGATATGTATAAGAAATCCCTGGAGGCCATCAAGCCGTTTACCCCATCGTTGGGTATTCTGGGGGAGTATAGAAAAGGTGAAACAGTAATTGAATAAATATGGAATTATGGTAGTTGATGTAGAGTTGGAACCGCTGACATTTGAAGGTGATTTGTTTACAAAGCCAATCTTTATGGCTGGACCCTGTAGTGCTGAGACTGAGGAACAGGTGATGAATACTGCGGTTCCTCTGGCCGATATGGGGATTAAGATTTTCAGGGCAGGTATCTGGAAACCCCGAACCAGACCCAATGCATTTGAAGGAGTAGGATCAGAAGGACTGAAGTGGCTTCAACGGGTAAAAAAGGAGACCGGAATGCTGGTCTCCACCGAGGTGGCCAATGTAAAACATGTGTATGAAGCACTCAAATATGGAGTTGACATCATCTGGATTGGGGCACGGACCTCTGCCAATCCATTTGCTGTTCAGGATATCGCAGATAGTCTGAGGGGTGTGAATATTCCGGTAATGATCAAGAACCCGGTCAATCCTGATGTGGACCTCTGGATCGGTGCCATTGAGAGGATCAACAATGCGGGGATCAAACGAATTGCAGCCATACACCGTGGATTTTCCAGTTATGATAAAACCCTTTACCGGAATATTCCCCAATGGCAGGTTCCCATCGAACTTCGCAGACGAATTCCCAATATGCCTATCATTACTGATCCCAGTCATATATGCGGAACACGGGAATTCCTTTACGACATCTCTCAGAAAGCCATGGACCTGAATTTCGACGGTTTAATCATTGAGACCCATTGCAATCCTGACAAGGCACTGAGTGATGCAAAGCAGCAGGTAACCCCGGAAGGACTTCAAGATATCCTGAACAGGTTGATACTCAGGGATCCTGAGGTAAAGGAAGAGCTTATGCTGACCCTGGCTGTGTTGAGGGACCAGATCGATAAGCTGGATGACAAGATCATTAACATGTTGGAGGAGAGGATGCAAGTATCTGAAAAGATTGGAGATTACAAAAAGGAGAATAATATTACCATTCTGCAGACCAAACGCTGGGATGATATGCTAAAAAACCGAATGCGTCTGGGAATCAGGAAAGGACTCAGCGAGGAATTTATCGTTAAATTGTTCCGGTCCATTCACCAGGAATCCATCAATCACCAGACCAGTGTAATGAACAAAGAATAGATCCAATGCACCAGATCAAATTGACCACTCCCACAGGAGATACTGATATTGAAGTTGGGGAACTTCTCTCAGCCAGGATTCGTGAACTCGATCCTGCAACAGTATTTCTGGTGGATGAAAATGTGTTTAAACTGCATAAGGAGATCTTCGGCTCGTACAAATCTATAATCATACCATCAGGAGAGCCATATAAAACCATTCAAACGGTTGAAAACATCTATAAGGAGTTGGTCAGCTTTGAAGTCGACAGATCAACTTTACTGGTTGGTGTGGGAGGAGGATTGGCAACTGATGTGGCTGGATTTGTGGCATCTACCTTTCTCAGGGAAGTGCAATTCGGATTTATCAGTACCACTTTGCTGGGACAGGTCGATGCCAGCATTGGAGGAAAGAATGGAGTGAACCTGGATGGTTATAAGAATATGATAGGAACCATTCGGCAACCCTCCTTTGTATGGTGCGACCTCTCGTTGCTGAATACCCTTCCCGGCAGAGAATATATCTCAGGAATAGCCGAAGTCATCAAATATGGAGCCATTTGGGATAAAGAGTTTCTTCATTACCTGAAAGACCATATGTCGAATTTGCTTGCCCTTGAGATGGGTGTCCTGAAATCCGTTGTGACCACCTGTGCCAGAATTAAGGTGGATATAGTCCAGCAGGATGAAAAGGAATCAGCCCTCAGGAAGATCTTAAATTTTGGGCATACCATTGGACACGCCATCGAACGTGACAGGAAAGTGTTCCATGGAGAAGCTGTAGCAATTGGAATGGTTCTGGCTGCGAGGCTTTCTCAATCAATGAAGATGATATCCCCAAGGGATTGTGACCTTATTCAAGATCTGGTTTTAGCAGCCGGATTGCCTGCCCATATGGATCTGGATCCAGAGGTGATCTTCCAGAATATTAGAAAAGACAAGAAGAAAAGCGGGGACAACATCCATTTCATCTTATTGGAAGGATTGGGTAATGCCATTATAAAAACCATACCACTGGGAGACCTAAAGCATATTCTTCATGATCTGTGTTAGCATTGCTCATATAAGCCAAATCAATCGTGTGCTTCAATCAGATGTTGCATTGGTCGAATTGAGGCTGGATCTCATAAAAGAGGATCCGCAAAAGATATATTCTCTTTTGTCGGCTGAAGTGAAAAGTGTAGCCACATGCCGACCAGATGGGTACCATGAAGCCGAAAGAATTGAATTAATAAAAGAGTGCATCGACCTGGGGGCCTCATATGTGGACATTGAGGTCGAGTCCTCACCATCGTTTGTAAAAGAGATAACAAACCACGCAAAACGCAGCGAAACCGAAGTAATTGTCTCTTACCATAATTTTAAACTGACACCTGTGCGTCCTGATTTGATTCAGATGGTGACCAGATGTTATGATCGGGGGGGAAACATTGCAAAAATTGCAACCAGGGTCAATTCAATGGAGGATACCCGGAATCTCTTCTCCCTCTATGATTTGCCTGGCAGGAAGGTGGTGATCGGAATGGGGAGGGAAGGTCGAATCTCCAGGATTATGGCGCCCTATTTAGGTGCAGAATTCACCTTTGCATCTCTTGAACCGGGAGGCGAAACAGCTCCTGGACAACTAAGTGTGAAACAGTTGAATGAAATATATAAAGTGATTAATCAACCATGAACTCATTCGGTAAATTATTCAGAATCAGTATATTTGGGGAATCTCATGGTGAATCGGTAGGTATTGTCATTGATGGCTGTCCTGCGGGGATTCCTCTGAAACATTCCGATTTTAATACCGATTTCTCCAGGCGAAAAAGCGGGGCGAAAGGGACCACGCCCAGGCGAGAAGCTGATATTCCACGCATCATGAGTGGTGTATTTAATGAGCATACCAGCGGTGCTCCCATTGCGATCATGTTCGAAAATACCAATACCCGCTCAAGGGACTACAGCATTCTGAAGGATATGCCCAGACCGGGCCACGCTGATTTTACTGCCCATGAAAAATTCGGAGGTTACCAGGATTACCGTGGTGGGGGACATTTTTCAGGGCGTTTAACCCTCGGACTTGTGGCTGCAGGAGTTGTTGCCAAAAAGATCATTGATCCAATGCAGGTTGTTGGTTCCATCCTTGAAGTTGGGGGAAGCTCTGATATTGAATCAGCCATTGATCGGGCCATGGAACAAAAGGATTCAATCGGAGGAATCATCGAATGCAGGATTGTTAAGGTGCCCGTTGGGCTGGGTGAACCTTTCTTTGATTCAGTTGAAGCAGTGATGAGCCATATGGTCTTTTCAATTCCGGCCATCAAGGGCATTGAATTCGGATCAGGATTCAAGGCCGCAAAAATGACAGGGAGTCAACACAATGATAATATTATTGGCATCGACGGAACTACAGAAACCAACCATGCAGGGGGGATAAACGGGGGAATTACCAATGGAAATGAGATCATATTCAGAGTGGCTGTGAAACCCACATCCAGCACACACCAGACGCAGCATACCATGAATATGAAGTCAGGATCCATGGAAGACCTTACCATTGAGGGTCGGCATGATACCTGCATCGCTCTGCGTGTACCGGTAGTGGTTGAGGCCGCCGCAGCCATAGTGATGGCCGATTTCATGCTTCAGTCGCAGCAGGTCAACAGAATTTACAAACCAAAACACGAATAGATATTATGCGAATTGCAATTATAGGAGCCGGTAACATGGGCTCATGGCTGGTAGAGTCGCTCTGCCTTGATTATGAAGTAGGTGTATATGATGTGGACCGTAATAAATTGAAGTATTTCTTCAATTCCAGAAAGTTCTTGTACTACGAGGAAATTGCAGATTTTTCGCCCGATCTGCTGATCAATGCCGTGAGTCTGGACAAGACCATTACCCTCTTTGATGAAATCATTTCCTATCTGCCCGAGAAGTGCATCATTGCTGATATCACCTCTGTGAAAAGCGGCATGGCTGACTATTATCATAAGCTGGGCAGACGGTTTGTATCGACCCACCCCATGTTCGGGCCTACCTTTGGTAACGTGAAGGATCTAAGCAATGAGAATGCAATCATTATCACCGACTCGGATGAAGAAGGAAAAGCATTTTTCAGGGAATTTTACAGCGGATTAAATATCAAGATCCATGAATACTCCTTTCAGGAGCATGATGAAACCATTGCCTATTCACTCTCCATACCCTTTTCTTCCACCATGGTATTTGCTGCCTGCATGAAGGAGCAGGAGGCCCCCGGTACAACCTTTAAAAAGCATTATAGTATTGCTGAAGGACTTCTGTCGGAGGATGATTACCTGCTTTCTGAGATTCTGTTGAGTCCCTACAGCCTGGATCAGGTGGAAAGAATCAGTGAACAGATGGAGTCTCTGATCGAAATGATCCGTGCACGGGACAAGGAAAAGTTAAAGGTGTTTTTCGAGATGTTAAGGAGCAATATCGGGCTGAAATCTTAGTAATAGAACCTTCGTGGTCTTTTCTTGTGATCCGGAACCGGTGGTCGATCCGGTGTCCCATGATCCAAACAATCTTTTTACCTGATGCCAGGATCCAGGTACTATCCTTTTCCGGAACCGAAATCTTGTTATCCACGAAGAAATCACTCAGCTTCTTCATCTGGTTCATGCCCAAAGGATAGAAATAATCTCCATGCAGCCAGTGCCTGATGGTAAGAGGGAACTGAATCTCATCATGGTCCAGACATGCGATCCTTGGATCCGATGGGAATCTCTTTCAGATCATCTCTGTCAAGTACTTCCACATCCATGGGAAATGGAAGTAGCGAGTTGAATTCAGGACCATCCAGGTAATACCTTTCGAATCTTTCCTGGGAGGATTGAAACAGGATCAGCATGTTCTCGGTCCTTGTAAAGTTGATGGGTGGTAGAAATGGATCGCCGACCCGGTTTTGCATCTATGATCATTTCGATCCCTTCGCACTGTGATCTGGTAAATCCGAATGGAGAAAACAGTGCCTAGAACCAGGTTCTCCTGGGTGTGAGTGACTTCAATCTCCCGGTATCTATGGTGATGCGTCCAGATCCTTCTTCAAATAATTCCTTTCTGACCATTTCCACTGCTTGATTAAAAATGCCTTGTACCTCGTTGAGCCTTGACATGTTCATGGACATGGTTTCAATAAAAGCAGGATTGAGTTGTTCCAACACCGGGATCACATCATGCCGGATTTTGTTCCTCTGGTATTTGGTTTCCAGATTACTTGCATCCTGACGGAATTTGATCTGTTGCTGGTTGCAGTATTCAATAATTTCCTGCCGGGAAGCAAGGAGCAGGGGTCGGATTATCTTTCCGTTTCGGGCAGGAATTCCGGACAATCCCCTGATACCGGTTCCTCGTGATAGATTAAGGAAAAATGTTTCAACCGAGTCATTTTTATTATGCGCAGTGGCTACAAGATCATATGAATGATCATTAAGAAGCTCCGCAAACCAGGAATATCTGAGTTCCCTGGCGGCCATCTGAACCGAAATTCCTTCTTCCTCGACTTTTACCTCAACATCGAACCGTTTTACAAAAACCGGCATTTCCAACGATGTCACCAAGTGATCTGACAAAAGCCTCGTCAGATTCAGAATCCCCTCCGCGCAGTTGAAAATTGCAGTGCGCAATGGCACATTGATAATCCAGTTTCCCTGAACAGATGAGCCATTACCACCGAATCGATACCACCACTTACAGCCAGCAGCAACCGGTCACCAAACTTACATAGATTGTTCTCCTGCAGATAATTTACAACTGTTCAACCATCAGCGCAAGTTACGAAAAAAGGAGGGCTCCACGGAGCCCTCCTTTTCGTTCTGTAGTGCACTATCTACTGGGAACCTTACTTATCACCCAGGTATGAGGCAATCGAATCTGCGTTTTCCTTTAGGGCCCTGTCACCTTTCTGCCAGTTTGCAGGACATACTTCTCCGTGTTCTTCACTGTACTGGAGTGCATCAATCAGCCTCAGGGCTTCATCCACGCTACGTCCAAGAGGCATGTCATTTACAATCTGATGGCGTACAACACCTTGCTTGTCAATCAGGAACAATCCGCGGTAGGCCTCAGGAATGCCAACAAATGTCGCTTCTCCCTCTTCGGTATAATCCCAGCTGCCTGCCAGTACATCATAATTCTCAGCGATGGTCATTGCATTGTCAGCCACCAAGGGATACTTCACACCTTTGATTCCACCGTCCTTCAGCTCGGTTTGCAGCCATTTCCAGTGGGAAAATTTCGAATCTACTGAACATCCAACTACGGCCACATCCCTTTTTTCAAACTCGTCCATCTTATCCTGAAATGCTATAATCTCCGTGGGACAGACAAATGTGAAATCTGCCGGATAGAAATAGAAGAGCACATACTTCTTATCCAATATACTGTTCGAGAGAAAAATCCTCGACAAATTCACCTCCATTTACTACTGCCGGGGCACTGAATGATGGTGCTTTTTTTCCAACTAATACTGCCATTATGTTATTATTTTAAGGGTTTAACAATATCATAAAACAAACCATTGTAACAAGGGTTCATGTGGGACCACACTTTTTTGCACCAGGTACTACTATAGTCCCAGAAATTCAGGTCCCTGATTAAATACAATGTCCACAGGAATATTCAGATCCTTGAGCCGGTCCAGGTCAGCCTGTAGCTCTCCCCGGATAAATCCCTTCTCATCCACCAGCTTTTTTGCAAGTTCATAATTACCATCCCCCTGGATGACCAATATCAGATTGGCCAGGTTGTTCATGGCATTCTGCATTTGTTCGAAATTTACCTGGTATGTACCTTTTCCTATGTCTTTGGTAAAAGCACCCAACTCCTGAAAATAGTAGAACCTGATCATGTTGGCTTTACCATGAGAACTGGCAACGCCAAAGCGGATACTCCTGAAAATGCTGGCCATAAAGGTCACATAATTGTCCATCAGATCTCTCTCTTCAAGCATTCCCTTTTCATACATCTGTGTGATCAGGTAGAGGCATAGAATGTCTGCTTTTCCCTCTTCAAGAGCGCTGTATTGTTCCTTCAGGGCTGACCGTACAGTCCCTGCTCCGTCTAATGGTCTGGTTGATTCCCAGGCCGTGGGCAACTTCATGGAACATTATATTCTCAAAGAAGGCATCAAAGGTCACGTGATCCCGTTGCTCTTCTGCGATCAGCACATTGCTAATGGGCACAAGGATCTCTTCGAACTTATACCTGATGGCATTTTTTAGCTGGAGTTTTCTGGATCCTTTACTTGCATGAACCCTTTCATCATTGGGTAGATTAATGGCAATGGTTTTGCTTCCGGCATTGCAATCACCGGCATAATAAACCACATCATAGGCTCCAAGGTCGGAATCGCTGCCAGGGATCTCCTTTTTGTAGTTTTCAGGTACCGGCAGGGTGCGTTGCATCTCAGGAAGCACTGAAGCGATGTAGGCAAGTTTTTCGCTCCACTCTTTGTCCTTAATAAGTATAAATGACTCATGGGCTGCCTTGTAGTTATAAAGTGCATCTTCATAATTCTCAATGGGTCCTACCACAAAGTCAATGTCATTATCCTTCATATCCATCCAGGCCATATCGGATGCCAGATAGTCATCTGTGAGAAGCGCCTCGGCTCTCAATTGCAGGTATTTCTTAAAACCTTCATCCTCCGCAAGCGCTGCTGCCTGCTTTAGGAGCTCTCCTGCTTTCTCAACCTGGTCAGAGTAGGCCACATGGTAGGGTATGACCTCCAGTTTGCCATTCTGATCCCTCTTCAAAACTGTATAGAGGCTGGTCTTCAGGGGATCATTCAGCAGCTCAAATTCTTCTTTGGACATATCCTCCGGGTAAAATCCAGAACCGGCCGGTTTTGGTCCGTAGCCGGATAGATAGGGGAGGTTTCCATTGAGTCTTTCCCAGGGGCCATAATTGATTTGGAAAAACTGTAATACATCCTCGTTCATCATAGAGCTCAATGCTGCATCCCGGTCAGGGAATACCTGGATCCAATAGATCTCTTCCATAATATCTGCCACCTGGAACAGCAGACCCAGCAACTCTTTTTGATTGTCCGACAAGTGGGAAATATCTGCGGTGAGATCCACCCGGGTAAATTCATTGGCCTTTCTCTCAACCATATGATCAAAACGCTCAAGTGTAATACTTTTCCCAAGGTTTCCTATTTCCAGGATAAGTGTTTCATCTGCCTTGGAATAAGTCATTCCGGAAACTGTCAGATCATTGTTGAGGGGAATGCTGGCACTAAAGGAAACACGATCCTCATCCTCCGTGATCAGTTCAGTGGGATACAGCTGGCCATCCAGCTCTACTGCATCATCCATCATACTCAGAAACAGTGATCTGGGTGAAGTAAATCGGAAGGCATCACCATCGGATACCTCCATAACAGGCAGAGTGCCCGCAAAAAGATCATACATGGTTTCCTTCTCATTACAACCATGTATTAACAGAAATAACCCAGCCAGGACAGGAAATAAAGAACGTACTTTCATCGGTTTATAATTTAGGTTTATAGCAGTTTAATAAGCTTTGGCAATAATGACTCTCTGATTTGAGGGTTTTCCGCTTACAATACATTTCCCCTGTTCCTGTTCACCGTCCAGAAGCAGACAGCGGATGGTGGCTTTGGTCTCTTTTATCCGGTTTTCGGTTTCTGTGGTTCCATCCCAATGCGCAAGGGCAAATCCCCCCTTGTTTTCAAGGACGTCAACCAATTCATCCCAGGAATCTACCCGGTGTGTATTCTCTTTCCTGAAATTCAGTGCTTTCTGGTAGATGTTTTCCTGGATCTCTTCCAGCAAATCATTGATATAGGTAGCTATTCCCACCTGCGGGAAAATATTTTTCTCAAGTGTATCCCTTCGGGCCAATTCCACAGTACCCTTTTCAACGTCCCGTGGACCAATGGCTATTCTTACGGGGACTCCCTTAAGTTCATATTCGGCAAATTTCCATCCGGGTTTATGGGTATCCCTCTCATCAAATTTTACCGAAATTCCCAGAGCAGTCAGTTGGGCTTTTATTCTATTTGCCACTTCAGCAATGGGAGGGAATTCATCACTACCTCTGTAGATGGGAACGATCACTACCTGAATTGGTGCAACCCTGGGAGGTAAAACCAGACCGTTGTTGTCTGAATGGGCCATGATTAGTGCTCCAATCATTCGGGTGGTCATTCCCCAGGAAGTGGCCCATACATGATCCAGTTTTCCTTCCTTATTGGTGAATTGAACATCAAAGGCTTTTGCAAAGTTCTGACCCAGAAAATGTGAGGTGCCTGCCTGGAGCGCTTTTCCATCCTGCATAAGTGCTTCAATGGTCAGGGTATCAATAGCTCCTGCAAATTTCTCCGATTCAGTTTTATTTCCAATCAACACAGGAATGCCCAGGAATTTTTCTGCGAACTCTGCATAAACCTTCACCATCTGCATGGTTTCCTCCTCGGCTTCCTGGCTGGTAGCATGTGCTGTATGTCCCTCCTGCCAAAGAAATTCAGTAGTACGAAGAAATAGCCTTGTACGCATTTCCCACCTGACCACATTGGCCCACTGGTTGATCAGGATGGGTAGATCGCGGTAGGACTGAATCCAGTTCTTATAGGTATTCCAGATAATGGTCTCAGAGGTGGGCCGTACAATCAATTCCTCTTCAAGTTTTGCCTCCGGATCAACGATGAGACCGCCGTTTATCTCATCAGTCTTAAGCCGGTAATGGGTGACTACTGCACACTCTTTGGCAAATCCTTCCACATGATCGGCTTCCTTGCTGAAAAAGGATTTTGGAATAAACAGGGGGAAATAAGCATTTTCATGTCCAGTGTCCTTAAACATCCTGTCCAGTTCAGCCTTCATTTTCTCCCATATGGCATACCCATAAGGTTTGATGACCATACAACCCCTGACCGCTGAGTTTTCGGCCAGGCCTGATTTCAGCACCAGGTCGTTATACCACTGTGCATAATTTTCTTCCTTACTGGTTAATACTTTGGCCATTGGTCTTGAATTAGAATTGGTGTGTAAAGGATTCCCAAAGGAGCCGTTATTTGAGCTACAAAGAAAGGAAAAAAAGGTGAAGTGGTGAAGTGCTAAAGCCTTAAACCAATCACAAGAACATCATCAATCTGACTCAGGTCGCCTTTCCATTCATCGAAGATCAGGCTCAGGATTCTGTGTTGCTCATCCATGGGTCTTTCACTCACTTCAAGTAAAAGGTCCTTGAAAGGACGGTATTTGAATTTTTTACCCTGAGGTCCGCCAAACTGATCAGGGAAACCATCGGTGAACATATAGACCCGGTCGCCCTGCTTCATATCGATGGTGTACCTGGTAAAATCGGACATCTTCTCGTAATAGGCCACCGGCATGTTGTTCCCCTTGTATTCGAGCATCTCACCATTTCTGATAATGTAGATTGGATTGTTTGCTCCTGAAAATTCCAGTTGCCTGGTTTTGGTATCATAGATGACCAGGGCCATATCAATACCATCCTTCTGTTCCCCGATTTTCCCTTCCTGCTTAAGGGTACGGGCAATGCTCAGACGCAGCTGGTTCAGGATTTCTTCGGAATGCACAACCTGCTTCTCATTGACGATTTCATGCAACATGGTGATTCCAAGCATACTCATGAGAGATCCGGGAACACCATGTCCGGTACAATCTGCAGCAGTCAAGACAATCCTGTGTTCACTTTGCGAAATCCAGTAGAAATCACCACTCACAATATCCCTGGGTTTAAAGAAGATGAAATGTTCTCCAAACAGAGTTGTCAAATACCTCATTGCGGGGGAGAACTGTATTCTGTATCTTCTTGGCGTAATCAAAACTGTATTTGATCTCTTTATTCTGTTTCTCAATCTGCTCTTTCTGGGCCTGTATCTCGAAGGTACGTTCCTGAACCTTATCCTCCAGTTCCCGGTTGACCTTATCTTTCAGGGCTGCATTTTCCCTTAGCTGGTCAATGATCCTTCGCTGTGCTACCTCTTTGCTCTTTTTAAGCAGGTTGATGCGTTCACTCAGACCAATGGAAAAAGTGAGGATCTGTAAGGTGACCCCGAGTTCGAGGCTGTGTTTACCCAGTGAATAATCCGTGAGCGCAAAATTGATGGCCACTCCCAGGATAAGGAAAAGGTTGGCAAAGAGGAAATACCTGGCTGGCTGGAAGCTTTCCCTGGTCAGTATCATGGCCGGGACAATGGCCAGGAACAATGAACCGATGGCCGATACAATGATGATGGCCAGTCCTCCAAGCTGGATAAATACAGGAACGTTTACTCCAAGGCCCTGAAGTAACAGGATCGAAAAACTGAGGATCAGCCCACCCACAGTAAACCAGACAGCCAGCAGCAGAATGGTGTCCCACGACTGGAGCGTATTGCGTGTATCCAGGTAGGATCTCCCGAAAAGCAGAAAAAATAGCAAAAAGATCTCCCCAAGAAAAATATTAACAGGAGCAGAGGTGAAGCGGGGCGTGATTTCATAGATATATCCTTCTTTATTGATAAAGAAGAACAGAAATGCCAGAATATAAAGGATATAGAAGAGATAGCTGTTTTCCCTTCCTTTCACAAACAGCGGAATATGATAGAGGATCATGATCAGCATGATTCCAACAAAAATCCCAAATACCAGTCTTTTGGAACGGTCCTTCTCAAGAACACTCTCATGCGTGGATATGGTGAAGGTCAAATCGGAGACCACCGACTCTTCCGATAGGGAGATCCTCAGGAAAAGCGTGTCCGTTTTCCCGGGAGGCAGGTAAATTCGAAGGTCATCCGAACCACTTATATTGACATCCTTGTTTCTGGGATGAATATCAATTCCTGATTTACGAAGCGTAACCAGCCCGTTGTCATATTTCTGAAACAGCCTGTATTCATCAAACTCAGAAAGGAGGTTGGGTTGGAGGTGAAATGAGAACTGGCGTGTGGAGCGGTTCACAAAGTAAAAACGGAACCAGATACATCCACTTGATTGAGGGTTGACCAGAACCGGATCTGGATTACTGAAATCAATGGGTCTGAACTGATGGTCCATCATCCCCAAAAATAGCTCTGACTGTTGTGTGGCACAATCCGGATCATCCAGATATTGAAGCTGTAAATCTGAGATGGAAACCTCCTGGACAAAATCAGATAGAATAACCGGCTTCTGCGCAATAAGCGACTGACAAACCACTAAGAGTATAAGAAACGGTTTTAAACGCATTCCAGTTTTTCCTTCTGAATGTAAATATATTAAAGATTCTTTTAAAGAAGTGAAATTGTGAGCTGCTATGATTTATAGTGTATATTTACCGAAAGTTAATCCTTGAATATGATTCCAGGCCTTCTCAATACAAGGACTCTGTCATTTTTCATTCTCATTCTCATTTGCTCATGTTCCGGAAACGTCATGCAAACCACTGTTTTTACAGATGGGTTTCAGGAGCTTGAGATTGGAGATATTCCTGGTAATTATTCAAACAATCCGGCCATATATTTTGATGCACAAAATGGTGTCATTGGAGACTGGAAGGTTGCTTCAAGCCTACGGCAGGAAGGATTCGACAGGGCCTGGGAGGTCAGGAACGATGGTGAGGAGAATTATCTGGCCCAAACCTTCACCAACCTGAATCGCAGCAATGCACCTTTAAGTTTGATTACCCATCCGCTGATCATTTCGGGTGATTCCCTTTGGATGGATTATACCATCGATGTGGAGTTTACACCTCTGGCCAAGTTTGATAAATGCGGTGTTGTATTTAAATACCGCAATCCCACCAATTTCTTTTTCTTTGGAATTGAGGGAAATACAGTGACGCTGAAACAGATTCAACAATCTGTTACACCCCTTCGTCCCATTGAACGAATCCTGGATTACAGACCACTGGTGTGGACCCCGGGAGAGAAGCTTCATGCAACTGTCACTGTGCGACGCAAAGAGGTCTCAGTGAGTCTGAATGATTCCATCAATATGTATGCTGCAAACCTGCCCATTCAATCGGGCAGAATAGGATTGATATCGGACCTTCCAGCCAGATTCCACAGCGTGGAAGTTAAGATCCTCAAGGGTGAACAACGAAAACTTGCCCGGAAGAAAAGACAATTGGTCAGGAAGGTGGACCTGAACCTGAGCGACCATCCGGAAATGGTTCGCTGGAGAATGTATAATACGAGTGAATTTGGAACCAACCAGAATATCAGACTTGGCGATTTGACAGGTGACGGTAACAAAGAAATTGTGTTTGTGAGGCCAAAATCTCAGGGACCTGGTATTGGTTATATCAGTGCAATGAATTTAAACGGGGAGGTAATGTGGGATTATGGAAACCCAGGTTCATTTAAAGCTGACACCGGAGATGAACTGCCTGTACAAATCCATGACCTGGATGGTGATGGAGTACGAGAGGTGATCTTTGTCAGTGGTGGTTGGATCATGATACTGGACGGGCGGAATGGTAAGTTGGTTCGTCGGGCCCGGGTGCCGGGTTCCAAAGCTGTAAAATCTATGATATTTGCTGACTTAATGGGAATTGGACGGGATAATTGCCTCATTTTATCTGACCGTATGCACAACCTGGTGGTACTGAACGATCGGTTGGAGTTGTTGTGGGAACAGGTCATAGAAACCGGGGCTCAGCCCATGGTTCATGACATGAATGGCGATGGCCGGCACGAGGTTTTAATGGGATATTCTGTATTTGACCACGATGGGAACCTGATGTTCGATGTGGGTGCGTTTATTGGCGATGTGTGTAACGGAGTCACCAGTACATGAATTGCAGGTGGGAGAGCGTACAATTCCGTGTCTCATCTATGCAGCAGGGGACTGGGGATTGCTCTATTTTGATTTTAATGGAAATCTGCTAAAACAGAATATCATGGGTCATGTTCAGTATCTGAGCGTGGCCGATTTCAATGCCGAGTTACCAGGACTCGAAGTTGCTACCTCCAATCATTGGGGGAGTGATGGTCTTATGCACATCCTGGAATCCTCTGGCGAGGTGATCAGAAAGTTCTTATCGGTTTCAGGTGCGAACAGGTGTTTGCCGGTAAATTGGAAAGGGGATGGAGAGGAATTCTTAATGACCTCCGCAGATTCAATCATGGGAGGGATGGTTGACAGAGAGGGTCAGCCAGCAGTAATGTTCCCTTCTGATGGTCATCCCCAAACATGTTACATGGTCCAGGATCTTAACCGGCGATACGCGGGATGAAGTGATTGTATGGGACCAGAATGAACTATGGATCTATACCCAGGATGACAATCCCAGAATGGGTAATACCTATGCTCCTGACAGGATACCAGCCGCATAACCATTCCATGTATCATATGAATCGATCACTACCGGGATGGTGATTCGCTTGAATACTTTGTGAAAACCTGATCCATTCCTATTTGAATATTTATTATATTGCACACAATCATTAGATCTGAAGTCTGTTTTGGCACGAACTTTGTTTCTTATATGCTAAAACAACCAGATGCAAAAAATACCGGGAGGAAACGTCATGAAAACTTTATCACTTGCCATAATTAGCGTAGCCATTGTCCTGGCATCCTGCAGCTCTCCAAGATATGCTGCCTCTTCGGAGTATGATGATGTCTATTATAATCCGACCATGGCCCCCACACAAACAGCAGTTGTCGTAGAAGAACCAGTGGTCACACCGCAGGCAGCCATGAATGCGCAACCCATTGCCCAGGCACCGGTGTACACCGAATCTCAGGTGAATGTAAATGATAACCTGAGTGACTATGAAAGATACCAGATTACAAAAAGAGGCGGAGATGTTGGGCGAAAGCTATGAGCTCGACGGAAGCGAAGCCCTTTATGCAACACAATACCAGGAATACGATTCTCTTAATCAGGTCAGTGCATATGGCCAGGAGAGTGCACCTGTAGTCGTTAATAATTATAACTACTACAGCGATCCCAATGATTATTATTATTCCTCAAACCTGAGACGGTTTTCGGATGATTATTATGGGTGGAATTATTACGATCCATATTATACAGATCTCTACTTCTATTCGGGGAGGTCCTCACACTGGGGAATGAATATTGGATGGGGTTATCCCCGATTCGGGTTCTCTTACGGATATCCTTACTACAGCTCTTATTACGGTGGTGGCTAGGGTGGCTATTATGATCCCTGGTACTCACCCTATGGATATGGAGGATATGGAGGATACGGTGGTTATTATGGAGGTTACTATGGTGGGTATAACCCTTACTACGGAGGCTCTTACTGGAGCGGGTACCGCACATGGATATAATAATGGATATTGGAACAGCAGACACTATGGTGCAGATTATAACTACCGTTATGGAAGGTTAGACAACCGGCACTATTATGGATACGCCAGGCCTTCTAATGCATCCTATGGCAGCTCCAAGGGTTCCACATATGTTGATCCCAAGTACAGGAGTCGTTCAAGGACTGGTCAGACTACCACCGGCGCATCACGTGCAACCACTTCAAGGGATACGAAATCGACTGCTGCAGCAACACGCACAAACAGCGAAAGGTCCAACCAGGTGAGGACCCAGCAGAGCACCAGGGCTACAGCCAATGGTCAGGTGAATCGCTCCAACAACAGGACTGTAACAACTACCAGAACAAGGCAGCCTGCCAATGTTCAGCAGAGGAGCTCCAGCAACAACAGGAGTACTTATACGCCCAGTTACAGCAAGCCACGTTCAAGTTCAACGCCAAGTTATAACAGGAGCACCACGCCTAACAGGAGTTATTCGCAACCAGCAAATACACCGAACCGCAGCAGCAGTACTATAAACCGCTCCAGCAGTTCACCGAGCCGCAGTAGTTCCTACAGCAGGCCCAGCAGTTCCAGCCGGAGCAGCAGTTCCTATAGCCGACCCAGCAGCTCCAGCCGCAGCAGTAGTTCATACAGTCGACCCAGCAGCAGCTCAAGTCGAAGCAGCAGTTCCTATAGCCGTTCGAGCTCGCCAAGCAGAAGCAGTAGCTCTTATAGTTCGGGAAGTTCTTCGAGCCGCAGCAGCAGTTCATCGGGCCGCAGCAGCAGTTCATCAAGCCGCAGTTCAAGCAGCTCATCCAGATCATCATCCAGCTCAAGACGTTAAACTGTTATCACTGCCGGGATCATTAGATCGATCCTGGCTTTTTTTTACGCTTTAAATAGATATTGCTATGAAAAAAATATCGTTTATAGCCCTGCTAATCGTATGTGCATTCTTTTCACTGGAAGCGCAAAATGAGATGCAGGCCCTAAGATATTCCCAATACAATCCATTTGGAACTGCCAGATATGCAGCACAGGGTGGAGCCATTGGCGCACTAGGAGGAGATCTCTCATCCCGTGCAGGCAAATCCGGCAGGACTTGGATTTTACCGTTCTTCGGAATTCTCTTTCTCACCCTCGTTCTACTGGGTGAATACAACTTCCAGATTTATGAACTCATCTGCCGAAGATTCTCAAACGAAGTTCAACATCGGCAGTATTGGAATGGTGTCTGCCATTACCCGTGATAAAAGACCAGGGCATTGTGGGTATATCGTATTCTCTGGGTTACAACTACACTGGTAAATTTCAATAACCGTACAACCATCAGGGGAATCAATACCAACAGTTCCCTGCTTGATGATTTTACCTGGCATGCCAATGAGGACCCGGACAACCTGAGTCCTTTTTACGAACAACTGGCATTCGATGCATTTCTGATACCATATGATTCAGAAGCTGAAGAATACTGGCATGACATGCAATTGGACGGGTATGGACAGGAACAATACAGAGTGTCTGAACAATCCGGTCATATTGGGGAGTATTCACTCTCGGGGGGATTGAATTTCAGTAATCTGCTCTATTTCGGAGCTACATTAGGGATCCATTCGGTAAGATTTAATGAGGAGATCTATCATACAGAAACCGATGTGGATGATCATGTGCTTGATTTCGACGGTTTCCGTTTCAGGGAATTTAACGAAACCAGAGGTTGGGGATATACCTTCAGGATGGGAATGATCATTCGACCTATTCAATTGTTGAGGGTGGGTGCTTCATTTCAGCTCCCCACAAACTATAATCTAACCGACATGAAATATTCGGATATAGATTCTTATTGGGATAATGGTTCCGGAATTCCCGACACCCAGGAGAGTTCCCCAGATGGCACTTACGATTACGAGTTAAAGAGTCCGTTTCGTGTAAACGCGCATGCTTCGGTTATCTTACTAAAGATGGCGACCATTTCTGCCGGATATGAATATGTAGACTATTCAGCAGCCCGGCTGGATGCTTATGATTACAAGTTTATTGATGAGAATGACAGAATCCGTCAGGATTTTCAGGGGACTCATAACCTGAAAGCGGGAGCTGAGTTTCGATTTA
Organism: uncultured Bacteroidales bacterium; assembly: GCA_963710385.1. Classification (GTDB taxonomy): domain Bacteria; phylum Bacteroidota; class Bacteroidia; order Bacteroidales. Next base: position 45,396 of record CAVQAB010000002.1, read on the forward strand.
ATTCATTGTATCTCAGGGCTGGGCTACAACACCTGATGAGTCCTTTCACCGATTCAAGGAACAATACAGAGCAATGGATCTATGCAAGCGGTCTGGGATTCAGGACCGGAGGAGTATTTTTTGATATTAGTTATACTCATTCAAAGATGTCGGAAGTATATGGAATGTATGCTTTCGTTCCGGGGACCAATGAAGTGTCAATCAATCAGGTCAATGGCAATAACCTGATGTTTACCATTGGATTTAAGTTCTGAGGCTATTTTTGAGAATCGAAAGGGCTGCGGGTCCTTCATTGAAAAGCAGGTCAAGGATACTCATATTGCTTTGGAAACCAAGGCGGTCGGAAAATACCTGATGATATTCCAGGGGTTGGAAATCAGGATCCTCCACCGCCTGATCCTTTTTAGGATGGATAAAATCCCTGGGATCACCAGCTCCGGTAATTTCCACAAATGAACTGGAATACTCTATGGGGATCTTCATTCCCATCAACAGGAGTGTCTTCTCAATAAGTTGATGATTAAAATCCACCAGATAATCAAACTTTCGCTCATAAAACATGATCAGGTCATCTGTCATGTACTCGAAGAAAGGAGATGATGCATAGGAGGCCACCAGACCGCGCCAGTGTATTTTATTCCATGGAGTATCGTAATCAATCCGGATCTCTTTCAGGTAGTTTTTCGCACCCCGCCTTTTTTTAACAGGTATGGAAAGCGTGATTACTCCGTTAGGGCCCACAATCCTGCACCTGTTCCGATAGGTCTGTTTGGTATAATGATCAAATTGTTCAAGGATAATTTCAGGCTCCCTGATAAGACGAGCGAAGTAATTAATAGGTCCGTTATAAAGAGCCGGATATACCAACGGAAACTGAATTACCTGCTGGCTCTCACTATCCGGAACATGCGGTTCCATCTGATCTTTCCATACTCCTTGTCCATGCTTAACCATATAAGCCGGGGCTTTCCTATGATGTGATCTAAGGGAACAAATCCCCAGAATCTGGAGTCGGCCGAATTGTGGCGGTTGTCACCCATCATGAAATAATAATCCATTTCAAAGGTGTAAGTTTCAGCCACTGTTCCATTGATATATATTTGGCCACCTTTCACTTCCAGGTCATTCTGTTCATAGGCTTCAATGATACGCCGGTACAATGGAAGGGTAAGGTCATTGAGTTCAACTGTAGTGCCCTCTTCTGGAATGGTGAGGGGTCCAAAATACTCCAGGTTCCAGGGATACCTTTCGTCATGGGGAAAAATATCCCGATCGTATTGGCCATCAGTAAACAATTTCCTGGGCTCAACACTGACAACTCCCGGAAGGGTCCTGATCTGATCGGCATTGGCTGAATTCAGTGGAAAAGTATAGTTGGGATTATTTCGTACATCAGTCAGATTCTTATCAATTCCAAAGTCCTCAAGGGAGCGTGGATTGATGGGAGTACCATTGGTCTCTATATCGTACCAGCGTTGAATGCCTTCAAACTCCTTTTGTTTCTCGCCGTCTACGTAAACATCATTGTTAATGACCTGCATGGTTTCCCCTGCAATGGCCACACACCTTTTAATATAGTTATCTCGGCGGTCTACTGGCCTTGTCTCCACATCAAACTTCTCGGCGATCTGTGTTCTTACATATGCTTCGTATACCTGGTAGGCGCGGGTCCTGTTATTCCTTGCTTGATCGGTGAGCATCAAGTTGTATGCTTCATCCCTGATCAGGTCGTAATAATCAAAATTCCCTTTGGCATATATCTTATGATCCGATTTCTCCAAAGCAACAGTATCCGAAGCAGGGAAGTTAAACACCACGATGTCATCCCTCTTTACCTTGCTGAATCCCTTCAGACGCTTGTATGGACGATTGATCCATTCCAGGTATGATTTTTTACCCAAAACCGTATTAGGAAGAAATGGAATGGCAAGTGGAGTGTTGGGTGTTCGCGGACCGTAGGCAGTTTTACTTACATACAGGTGGTCACCCACAAGGAGGCTGCCCTCCATGGAAGGGGTAGGGATCTTGTAATTCTGAAAGAGAAAGATGTTGATCAATGAAACAGCTACAACTGCAAAAATCAGTGCATCAAGCCATTCGACGATCACATTATTTTTCTTTTTTCTGCTTTTCCAGAAGGACCAGTTTACCTTTTTACTCACATATAATATCATAGATGATAGGTATTCCGAATAAGAACCAGAAGTTCTTAAGCCAGATGACAAAAAGGATATAGATTGCAACGGCAACTCCGAATTTGAAATATTTGTCTTTCAATAACTTACTGATATTCATATTCACTTTATTTTATGGAGCTAAAGATACGCTCTTTTCTTAAACCATCAATGACCGATTTGTCGGGCTCGATGGAGAACCAGACAGTGACAGCCTTACCCAGCAGATGATCTTCAGGTACAAATCCCCAGTACCGGGAATCGGCTGAATTATGGTGGTTATCACCCATCACAAAGTAGTAATCCATTTTGATAATGTAGGTATCTGAGGCTTGGCCATTGATATATATCATCTCCATCCTTTTGTTGAAGGTCATTTTTCTCATATACATCAATAATTCGTTGATATAGAGGTAAGTTCATGCTATCTAACTGAACGGTGTCTCCTTTCGCAGGTACTTTCAGCGGACCAAAATTGTCACCGGTCCAGCGGTAATTGTTGCTGTGGGGAAATATTTCCTGATTCTGAAAGGAGAGCATGGGTTCTGAATATTGTTTAATGCTTCGCACCTGTAGGAAAGGATCTGAGGGATTGCAGATTCTCCTCTGCCAGATATAAAACGTGCAATGAGTTCACCGGATTGTATGTAACGGAAGATTTAAGGATTTTTAACGAATCGAGCAGGTCATCGGGGAGGGGATCACCTGTGGTAGTTACATAATATTTGAATTTCTGCTTGGGTATGTTTGGTTTCAAAACTCCATTAACAATGATCTTTCCATCAGTGATCTGTAAAGTATCTCCTGGTAATCCAATGCATCTTTTCACGTAGTTTTCCCGTTTATCCACCGGGTGGGTAATAATAGTCAAATTCTGAAAGGATATAGTCCCGCCCATACTGCCTTACCAGTGAATAGTAGTTCTGTCCGGGGTATTCGCACTACCATGGTATCTCCTTCAGGAAAATTAAAGACGATGATATCGTCTCTTTTCACCTTGGAAAATCCCCTTAATCGTTTATGAGGCATTTTGAGTTTCTCAGAATAGGATTTTTTACCTGAAGGAAGCTTGTTGTGATAGAAAGGGATGGCCAGTGGGGTTTCCGGAAGACGTGGGCCATAGGCCAGCTTGCTCACAAAAATAAAATCACCGGCCAGCAGGGTTTCCTCCATGGAAGGGGTGGGGATCTTGTAGGTTTCCACAAAGAGCACTTTGATGGTAAAAGAGGAGGCCAGGGCCAACAGAATGATAAACAGCCATTCCATCGCCGATTGGAGGTGCCTGGGTAAGCCGTATTTACGGAAGGTCCAGTCAAATTTCCGCGTAAGCCAAATATCAAAAAGGACCAGATTAAAGATCAGTAGGAACCAGAGTTCAACCCAGATGACCAGCATGGACCAGAGCAGTGCAGAGAGGCCAAAGCCCACATATCTCCTGTAAGCCATCTTTCATGAAATCAGAAGTTTAAGAGATCCTTCATTCCGAAGACTCCCTTTTTGCCCTTGATGAAATTCTGTGGCCAGAAGGGCTCCGGCAGCAAATGCATCCCTGGATTATGCATCGTGACTAAGCATAATAGCTAATCCACCTCAGATCCATAACTATGGAATGTTTGCCTTTGACTTCTCCTTCCCTAATGGATTCAATGGGCAATCTGATCCTCTGCCATCAGGATCTCCAACTGCATCCTTTAAGGCCCAGTTTTTCAATGCCTCATGTTGCCTCTAATGATCTGATCGGCCAGGGTAATGGCTGTTCCACTGGGGGCATCCAGTTTGTGGATATGATGCACCTCTTTCATGGATACCTTGTAATCCGGAAACTGATTCATAATCCTGGCCAGTTGGCGATTCATGGCAAAGAGGATGTTCACCCCAATACTGAAATTGCTGGCATAAAAAAAAGTACCATTCTTTGAGATGCAATAGTTTTCAATCTCTTCAATACGCTCATTCCAGCCTGTGCTGCCCGAAACCACTGGTATTTGGTGATCGATGCAAGTGATGATGTTTCCCGGTGCTGAATCCGGAGAGGTGAATTCAATGGCTGCATCCACATTCTTTAGGTTTTCCGCATTGAAATCTGTACTATTCTCAATATCAATGATCAAGGGGAATTGGTGCCCCTGTACCTTTCCCAGAGCCTCTATGGTATGGCCCATTTTTCCATATCCTAATAGTGCAATGTTCATAACATGCCGCTGTATTGTTTACTGATGCGATTCAACTAACAAAAAAGGGCCGATCCGCAAGATGTGGAACAGCCCCTATATTATTTTCAGACCCTTGTCTACTGTACTTTCTTCACAATGGCCTCAAAGGCATTAGGATCATTCATTGCAAGATCTGCAAGTACCTTGCGGTTGATCTCGATTCCGGATTTGCTCAATTTCCCCATGAATTCTGAATAGGACATGCCGTGTTCACGAACTGCAGCATTTATTCTCTGAATCCAGAGTGCTCTGAAATTGGATTTTTTCTTACGGCGGTCACGGTACGCATATGATAAGTCCTTTCTCATATGCATTCTTTAGATACTGTCCATACATTTTTTCTTCGACCAAATTGTCCTTTGGTCTGGTTCATTACTTTTTTTCTTCTCTGTCTTGAAGCTACTGAATTTGTTGCTTTTGGCATTTTCTTGTCTGTTTTTTGGATGCAGGCGGTCTCATTTAGACACTTTGTGCACCACATCCCGGTCAATACTTATTTACCTGATTTTCAAAAGATTGAATTTCTTACTTCATGGCAAGCAAACGCTTGATATTCTGTTCATCCGCTTTGTGAACATCACCAAAATAGGTAAGGTTCCTCTTGCGTTTTTTCGATTTTTTGGTAAGAATATGGCTTTTGTAAGCGTGTTTTCTTTTGATTTTTCCAGTTCCGGTGAGCGTGAATCTCTTCTTCGCTCCCGAATTTGTTTTCATTTTTGGCATTATTCCAACAATTTATCTATTCAACTACTATTTTTTCTTCACTTTGGGTGCCAGGAACATGGTCATTCGCTTTCCCTTCCAGTTTGGGAAGCTGCTCTACTTTTCCCACATCCTCAAGATCTTGTGCCAGTCTGAGCAGCAGAATTTCACCCTTTTCTTTATACAATATGGACCTTCCTTTAAAAAATACGAAGGCCTTTAATTTCGCGCCATCTTCAAGGAATTTTAAGGCATGCTTCAGTTTAAAACTGTAATCATGCTCATCAGTATTGGGTCCAAATCTGATCTCTTTCACCACAATTTTAGTGGTTTTGGCCTTCATCTCCTTCTGTTTCTTCTTCTGCTGATAAAGAAATTTCTGATAGTCGACTACTCTGCACACAGGTGGATCAGCCTTTGGCGAAATCTCAACCAGGTCAAGGTCAAGTGAATCAGCAATTTTGAGGGCTTCTGATAAGGTGACAACTCCTGGATTATCGATATTTTCACCTACAAGCCTTACTGTGTTTGCTCGGATCGATTCATTGGTCCTGAAATGGATCCGATCTTTATTACGGTTATCGCTATTCCTCCTACGATAATGACCTGGTCCTGCTATGACAATTTCCTCCTATACTTTAGTTAAACATCGGTTTCAATCGCTTCCAGTTGATTCTGCACTTCAGATTGTATAAAATTGTGCAAATTCATCCAGGCTCATGACCCCTTTATCACCTTCTCCCTGCCTGCGAACGGAAACTGTTTCGCCATCCTGCTCCTTTTCGCCTATGATCAGCAGATATGGAATTCGCTTTAACTCGTTATCCCTGATCTTTTTACCTATCTTTTCGCTCCGTTCGTCAATCAGGGTGCGAATATCGCAATTTTTAAGGAAATTTGAAACTTTTTCTGCATAATCGTGAAATTTTTCACTGATGGGCAGAATCACAACCTGATCTGGAGTTAGCCACAGTGGAAATTTACCGGCTGTATGTTCGATCAACACTGCCACAAATCGTTCCATGGATCCAAAGGGTGCACGGTGGATCATCACCGGCTGGTGCTTCTGATTATCCGCACCTGTATACTCCAGTTCAAACCTCTCCGGCAGATTGTAATCCACCTGGATGGTACCCAGTTGCCATTTCCTTCCCAGTGCATCCTTTACCATGAAGTCCAGCTTAGGTCCATAGAAGGCTGCCTCTCCATATTCGACAATCGCATCCATCCCTTTCTCTTCCACTGCTTCAAGGATCGCTTCTTCAGCCTTTTCCCAATTCTCATCCGAGCCGATATACTTCTCTGTATCTTTGGGATCCCTGAGTGACACCTGAGTGTAAAATCTTTGAAATCCAGGGTTTTAAAGATATAAAGTATGATATCGATCACCTTCAGAAATTCTTCCTTCAACTGATCAGGTCTGCAGAAAATGTGGGCATCATCCTGGGTGAATCCTCTTACTCTGGTCAGTCCATGAAGTTCACCACTCTGTTCATAGCGGTAAACTGTTCCAAATTCTGCATACCTTATGGGTAAATCCTTATAGGAATGTGGCTTTGACTTATATATTTCACAATGATGCGGGCAATTCATTGGTTTCAAAAGAAATTCTTCACCTTCCTGGGTGTATGAATGGGTTGAAAAGAATCTTTTCCATATTTTTCATAGTGCCCGGAAGTAACATACAACTCTTTCTGACCGATGTGAGGAGTGATTACCGGCTCATAGCCATGTTCTTTCTGCACTTTTTTCAGGAAATTTTCCAATCTTTCCCGCAGTAGAGCACCTTTAGGAAACCACAGCGGCAATCCCAGCCCCACTTTTTGCGAAAATGTAAAGAGTTCAAGCTCCTTTCCAATCTTTCGATGATCGCGCGTTTGGCTTGTTCAAGCATTTCAAGATATTCGTCAAGCATCTTCTGCTTGGGGAATGTGATGCCGTAAATGCGGGTCAGCTGTCTCCGTTTTTCATCTCCCCGCCAATAGGCACCTGCTACACTGAGCAGTTTAATGGCCTTGATAGTTGCGGTGTCAGGCAGATGTGGACCACGGCATAAGTCAGTGAAGTTGCCCTGGTGATAGAAGGTAATGGTGCCATCCTCCAGCTCAGTAATCAACTCTGTTTTGTATTCATCTCCCTTTTTTCCGAAGAAGCTCAAGGCTTCTCTTTTGATACTTCCTCCGGCGATAGACATTTTTTAAGGAGACCAGCTCCTTCATCTTCTTCTCAATCTTCGGCAGATCTCCGTCAGCAATCACCACGTCTACTCCAGGATCCACATCATAGTAGAATCCGTTTTCTATGGCCGGTCCAATACCGAATTTGGTGCCCGGATAGAGAGATTCAATAGCTTCTGCCATAAGGTGGGCAGAGGAGTGCCAGAAGGCATGTTTTCCATCCGGATCATCCCATTTATTTAGTTTAATGGTTGCGTCTTTCCCGAATGGGTCTTAACAAGTCCCACAGTTCATCATTTACGTTAATCGATAGTACCTCGCGGGCCAGGCTATTGCTCAGACTCCTTGCGATATCTATTCCCGTTACCCCGCTTTCAAACTCCCGCACGGATCCATCCGGAAATGTTATATTTATCATGATATATGCTTTTTCAAAAACCTCGCAAAGATACGAAAACTAGGCGGATCTTACAGGTTCTCAAGGATAAAATTGGTCATGCGTGTATAAAGGTGAATGGAAGTGTTCCCGCCTCTAATACCGTGGTTTTTATTGGGGTAGAACTGCATGTCAAATTGCTTTTCAGCCTGCACCAGCGCTTCTACGAAATCCATTGAATTCTGGTAATGTACATTGTCATCTGCACTTCCATGGATCAACAGGAACCTGCCCTGGAGGCCTCGGGCAAAGTGTATGGGTGAGTTTTGATCATAGCCCTCAGGATTCTCCTGTGGAGTGCGCATAAACCGCTCTGTATAGATCGTATCGTAGTATCTCCAGTTTGTAACGGGAGCTACTGCAATCCCCATCTTATAAGTGCCCTTTCCTTTGGTCATACAGAGACTGGTCATGAATCCGCCATAACTCCAACCGAAGATTCCTATACGTTGCGCATCAATATAGTTTTGTGATCCGAACCATTGTGCGGCTTCAACCTGGTCAATGGTTTCCAGTTTTCCAAGAGTCAGGTAGGTGGCTTTCCTGAATTCTTCTCCACGACCGTTGGTCCCCCTGTTGTCCACGCACGCTATGATATAACCCTGCTGAACCAACATTTGGAACCAGGCTCCCCTGCGACCCCATGAATCGGTAACATTCTGTGACTCTGGTCCTCCATATACGTAGATAAAAAGGGGATATACTTTATTTGGATCGAAATCATTGGGTTTGATCATCCATGCATTCAAATTCTGACCGCTTGCAGTAGGAACCGTAAGGAATTCAGTTTTTGCATATCCATAATCAACAACATTACTCTGAAGTGCGGCATTTTCTTCAAGAACCCGGATCAGTTTCCCCTTCTGGTCGTGCAGGGTGATAAATGGAGGTGTGTTGGCCGATGAGTGGTTGAGAATATAATAGTTAAAGGTTGTGCTAAAATCGGCAGTGTTGGTTCCAGATTCTGTACTTAATTTCTTTTTCCTGGAACCATCCAGTTTAATGGAATAGACATGCTTTTCAATGGAAGATTCTTCATAGGAGGTATAGTAGAGCCTCTGTTGTTTTTCATCATAACCAAGGAATGCATCAACATCATACTCACCTGAAGTGATGGGATTTATCTTTCCGGTGTTGAAGTTGTAGTGGTAAAAGTGGAAATATCCCTCCTTTTCACTATTTAATGATGAAGCTTTCCCCATCTTGCAGGTAGGTACTGGTATTGTCTGATGCTTCTGAAATATATGAATCGTTCTTCTCGGAATAAACCACTGTTGAAGTTCCTGAAACAGCATGGGCATGTAATATATCCAGGCGGTTCTGTCTCCGGTTCAAGCGCATGATGCTCAGCACTTCCGGATCGCTGGTCCATTTAATTCTTGGGATGTATTGGTCCTGCTCTTCACCAATATCCATGGATGTGGCTTTGCCCGACGCAAGGTCATAGACATGGATGGTGACCACCGAATTCAACTCACCTGCTTTGGGATACTTAAACTTATAACTGGATGGATAAAGGTCACCGAACAGGGTCATATGAAACTCCTGGACATTTCGTTCATCAAAGCGGTAAAATGCAATTTTATTACCATCTGGTGACCAGCAATAAGCCTGCGAAAATCCGAACTCCTCTTCATATACCCAGTCAGGCGAACCGTTGATGATCTTATTTTTCACTCCATCGAATGTGATCTGCATTTCCTCATCCTTAGTAAGATCTCTGACAAACAGGTTGTTATTTCGCACAAAAGCCACACGGTCTCCCCGGGGTGAAAAGGTCCCAAGTTGTTGCTTTCCTTTACTGGAGACAGGAATCAACTCCCCTGTGTCCATATCATATACGTAATACGATGCCAGATAGGAGTGGCGATAAATCTGTTCATGCCCGGTCTCCAAAAGGACCTTATCCTCCGAAGTATTGAAACTATATCCGCTGAACTGATTAATCTCCGGGAAATCTGCAGCATCAAACAGTGTTTCGACAATCTCACCTGTTCGGTAACTGTATTTATTAATGCGGGTTTTTTCCTGAACAGTATAGTGTACTCCATCATTCATCGAGTTTAGTCCTTCCAGTACATTGGCTGTGAATTTCTCCGCATGGTAAATGTCACTAAGGGTGATGGTGGAAGTGGACTGACCAGATAGCGATGGGGTCAATGCTATCAACAGAAGTAGTGGATAAATTTTTTGGGATAAGCTGTTCATGAATCAAGAATTTGTTTATGTTGCCAAAGGAAGAAAAAACCCTGATTATATGCAATTTAAAAGTTTGGCATGCTATTTGAATTTTCTATTGTAAATAACTAAAAAACCAATTGCCATGAAACGTTTACTTATCATATTACCAAGCCTGCTCCTGGCCCTGGCAGGTTGCTACAGAGAACCTTACGCCGATGCATTTATATCTCCCAGCCCCGCTTATGTTGGGGAGGACATCCATTTTACCAATACCTCCTCGAATACCGATTATGTGGAGTGGGATATGGGTGACGGTACAAGCGCATCAGCTTTCAATGTGAGCCATTTTTACTATGATCCCGGATCTTACCATGTTAATTTGAGTGCATATGGACGCAATGGTGATGTCAGTGTTGCATCATTTGTTGTGGATGTCATTGGCTCAGAATTAGAGATTGTTGTGAGGGAGGTCCTCGATGAATATTATGTTGAAGGAGCCAGTGTTATCCTCTACACCAATTCTGGATGACTGGGCTCAATTTTGAGAATCCGGTGGCTGAAGAACAGTTTACAAACCAGTACGGTGAATGTTATTTCTCCAACCTGAGCTACCAGACTTACTTTGTGGATGTGTGGGAAGCCAGTCATGATAACTGGGCCATGGGAGAAGAAGATCCCGGGTTATGGATCGAAACACAAGAATTACCTGGTGGATGGGACCACACGTTCATCGCTTACGTTGACTACTACGAATCTACAACCAAGAAGGCTGCAACAGTGGCAAGGCCTGCTACAAGAGAGCTGAGAGCTCCATTGAAAAACAGAGGGGAAGAGAGGCCTATGAAGGATAATAAATTCAGTATCAAAAAAGAGAAATAATTAGCAACCTACAAATCAATATAAAAAATTAATATATTTGCAGCCCTGGAAGCCCTCGCGTTTCCAGGGCTTTTAGCTTGGCTCAATTTTGGCAGGCCGACCGTTAAGAAAATGTCCGGTGGACATTTTTAGGGAGGAGCCAGCCAGAGGGTAGGCCAATTCCGCCATCCATTGTTTGGGATGAATATTTCGGTTTTGGCAATAAGTTCTTTAATAAGTTATAACAATATTGCCCAGATGGCAGGGCCGACCGTTAAGAAAATGTCCGGTGGACATTTTTAGGGAGGAGCCAGCCTGCAGGGCAGGCCAATTCCGCCATCCAATGATTGGGATGAATATTTCGGATTTGGCGAAAGAGTTCTTTAATAAGTTAGTACATCTAAATGCCCAGATGGCGGAATTGGTAGACGCGCTAGTTTCAGGGACTAGTATACGCAAGTATGTGCAGGTTCGAGTCCTGTTCTGGGCACCAGTCAATTTAAAAGCCTTTGTGATTTAATAGATTACAGAGGCTTACTTTTTTGGGGATAATCCAATGCTTAACCCTGAAATCTGTAAAAATTTATAAATTGATACTTCTATCTTTAATGCTATAAAGGACACATCAGGACCTTCCAGTTTCAATTCGAATTGATGAATGAAATTCATGAAAAAATAAATTCCTGATAGTTCATCATCAGAAAAACTTAATTTCATGTCCTGTGTTATGAATTCAAGTGGATCAATGATCGATGTGAAGAAATGATTCAATAATGAAAAAGGTTTTTTTATTTGGGATGTTGATTACTGTGGTGGTTGAAATTTACGCTCAGGAACGCATACTTTCCACCCAGTCAGTCCAGCAAAGAAGGCAGGTGATAAGTATACTGCCGCCCGAGAAGGATAAAGAGTTCGCAGAAGCTTTCGCCCGTCGGAATAATCTTCCGGTAAGAATGAATTACAAGAATGGCACCGTTCTTGAAATCAGGAGAATTACAGAAAACGGTCTTCCACTCTATTATAAAACTCTATAATTTAAACGCAGCTAAGACACTGTCTACCAATGAAGTATGGGGTGGAGGTGCGCTTGGGTTGGACCTTTCAGGCGCCGGTATTGTTGTGGGTGTATGGGATGGTGGGGGAATTCTTACTACACACAAGGAATTCGAAGGTAGGGCCAGGATGATCGATGGGGATAATGATCCTGACAGTCATGCGACACATGTGGCTGGAACCATTGGAGCAGCCGGTAATGAAACCAGTGCAAGAGGCATGGCAAATAAGAGCACCCTTGAAGGATATAATTGGGATAACGATAATGCAGAGATGAGCATTGCGGCACAACAGGGATTGCTTATTTCGAACCACTCCTATGGGTATGCTCAGGGCTGGGAATACAATTATGACAAAGATCGTTGGGAATGGTGGGGAGATGAGAGCGTGAGCGAAACTGAGGACTATAAATTTGGATTCTATGGGGAAGATGCGAGGGCATGGGATGATATTGCCTATAGTAATCCCCGATATCTGATCGTTAACTCTGCCGGCAATGACAGAGGAGATGGACCTGCACAGGGAGCCAATCACTTCGTATTTTCAAACAACTCCTGGTCACCCAGTACAACCGTCAGGGATCTGGACGGAGGGATTGGTGGTTTTGATTGTCTCGGAAGCCAATCTACAGCAAAAAATATACTCACTGTTGGAGCAGTTGATGATATTCCCGGGGGTTATACAAACAATAGTGACGTAGATTTGGCTTCTTTTTCAGCGTTTGGTCCCACAGATGATGGCAGAATTAAACCTGATATTGTGGGGAACGGGATCAATCTCTACTCAACGAATTCAGAAAATGACACCAGCTACATTTACAATTCAGGTACATCCATGTCAAGTCCCAATATAGCAGGATCACTGGCTTTGTTGCAAGAGCACTATCGCAAAATAAAAGGAAGGTTCATGTACGCTTCATCTCTTAAGGCTATTGTAATACACACTGCAGATGAAGCAGGAAACCCGGGGCCGGATTATAAATATGGATGGGGGCTCATGAATACGGCAAAGGCAGCCAGATTGATTTCAGAGGCCGAAGGTGATGGTATCGAATACGATACACTATCAAACAATGAGTTAATAAAATCCTCTCTGTTCAGTACAGGTGAGGAATCCATTAAAGTGACCATAGTTTGGGCGGACCCTCCAGGGGAATCCTCCGAAGCACAGCTGGATCCAACCAGCAGGAAACTAGTAAATGATCTGGATATCAGGTTAACAAGACTGATTGATGGAATGGAGTTCAAACCATATATTTTGAATCCTGTAAATCCCAATAAACCAGCCGAGTCAGGAGACAACCAGCGTGATAATGTGGAACAGATATACATAAATTCTCCTGTGAAGGGTTTCTATGAAATATCGATTTCACATAAAGCATCGCTTACAGGAAATGAACAACCGTATTGCATCATCGTATCCGGATTAAGTAAGGACTTTATAGCCAGTGGATTCATCGAGAAAACAGAAAATAATGGGGATATCATTCTCTCTTCGGCCGATATATATATTAATGACATGGAGGTTGAATGGCTCATCAATCCTGAGAATGAACAGCCGGTGTCGCTTTCTTTTGATTTTTTTGATACGGAACTGGATAATGATGTTTTATCGGTATATGACGGGGATAGTGATTTGGCTCCACTTATCGGCAGGTTCAGTGGATCTTTACCTGATTCAGATACCCTGATACGTTCCACAGGTGGGGAATTGTTTATTACATTCAAGTCGAATGAGAGTGTTAACCGGCATGGGATTTCTCGGTAAATACTGTACGGTTGCACCGGAGGGTAACTATTCTATAATTGGTGAATCCTTTCCCTGTGAATTGTCAGTAGAGACCTTTTTTGCCATTGGACAGGAAGGTGCAAGTTATAGCTGGGCATCGGACCAGGCATGGCAATGGACAGGAAAATCAGCCAACGGAATCGACCTGCAGATAGGTGAAATACAGGATAAGCTCCGAATGACCCCAATGAACAGGTGCGGCAATGGAGTTGAATCGACATTGGATATCATTCCACTTCAAAGTGTACCTGAACTCAACACATTTGAGGGTGATATCATGCCCTGTGCGCATCTCCCCACCATGTTAACTGTAAATGAACATCCGGGTGTAAGCTATGAATGGGAGCTGCCTACCGATTGGCTTGGCAACAGCGAATCGGAAACATTAAATTATATACCTTCGAACACTGAAGGTGATATTATAGTAACTGCGCGCAATGCGTGTGGTGTGAGCAATCCGTTATTAATAGAACTTTCCGTGCTGGATATCCCTGATTTTGAAAGTATTCAAACGGAACAAGTCCCTCCCTGTGAATTCAGTATTCAAGAGTTCTTTGTGGATTCCAGACCGGGATATAACTACTACTGGGAGGCTCAGAATGACTGGGAGATTCTTGGGGACACCCTATCAGATACAATTCTTGTGAGTGTAGGTGCATCAACGAATTTCCTATTTGTTACTGCCGAAAACAAATGTGGATCAAGGACTTCTAACAGGCTATTTTTAACAGCTTCTACACCGCCAGAACCATTGTTGAAGGAATCACGGACCTCCTATGGCTATCCCGAGTTAGAAGTCTCCAATTCTTCCGATTATTCACTGGTACGCTGGTATCTGAATGGTATTCCCTTGCAGGGTGATGCAAGCTTAAATAGAAGCCTTGTTGCAAACAGGAATGGAACATATTCGGTGGAAGGTATTAATAACGAGGGCTGCAGTAAGCTGTCGGATAGAAGTATTCAAATTGATAACAGGAAATTTGACTTCCTGGCTTACAGGATCAATGAAACCGCTGTGGTTGTAGAAAATTCCACATCTGCAGCAGCTGTAATCAATATTGTTTCCTTATCGGGAAAGGTCGCCTACGCTGGAGAGCTGAGTCCAGGATACAATGAAATCGGCTTTTCTGCGACTGGATTGTATATGATACAGATCAATCAGAATGGTGTAAGAAGCTCATTGAAAACGCTTTTCTAAGCTAATCTACCAGGGTGTCGTAATATTCAATCCTCAGTTCAACGCAACTCCATGGTTAAATATGTCTCATCAATGACCCCGGCCTCTCCTGATACGCGCAGGTTCAGGCTTGAAATACTCTTGAAACACTTTGAAAAGGAGGCATCCTGCAGTGATTCGATATAGAAATCACCAAATTCTTCATCTGTGAATTGATATTGAGATGGCACATGACACATTATATTTGTAGTATCCGATGAATCAAAAACAATTTTAAACTCTCCTGACCAATAATCAGATACAATGATTGTATCACCTCCATTCGGATTGGCAATTGTCGTTAATTCATAATCGGGATAGCGTCCGTCATATATGGAAGTTTCACTGGCAGTCCATTTTCCAACCAGCTCTTCGATATCATAATTGCATATTAACTGATTCATGTAAATGGTGTAAGCCGAATCGAAAATAGAAACCACATCTCCGGTAAGACCAACGATCAACGTGTCTTTTCTGCCAACCAGATTATCATAACTTCCAATCAGGGAAAATTTTGCGGTCAATTCCCCAGCCGGTATAGTTACTGAGGAGGGCAAATAATACTGGTCTCCATGAATCCCTGTGGAATAAAGGATCTCAAGCCCGGCAGTTATCTCAGTTGACTGGACAATTGGTATTCCCACGTGGATATCATAGGGACTATTGTTATCATCAACTTGATATTTGCCGGAAGTTCCCTCGATAAAACTGATAAAAAGCGGTCCGTCGTAAATGACTGGTTCAACTTCCCCACAGCTGTTTATAATGATCACTGATAACAATATCCAGAATATATTTATAGTTCTCTTCATGATCAATTGCATTTATTCATTAATAGCCAGGATTTGGTGTAATATTCTCATTGGCCTGGATTTCAGATTCCGGAATGGGCCAGACCCACCTCAGATTGTCTGGACCAAGTTGCAGTTCACTCTGGCTTGGACCTGGATTTGTAATGGTACCTTCAACAGGGTGGGATACTGGTACCCGCTGAAAACCCAATCCCTTCCTTTTCAGATCCCAATAATAGTGTCCTTCAAAACAAAGTTCCCTGATACGTTCTTCCCAGATGGCATCCTTAAGTGCTTGTCCGGTCAGATTCTCGTTGGTATGGTTAACAATCCTTGCTGATCTAAGGGTATTATAGTCGGTCAGTGCAAGAGAATACTGTTCCAGCTCAGCAAAAGCCTCTGACCTGATGAGATACATCTCAGAAAGCCTGAAAACTTTGTACATATTGGCATTGGTGGTAATATCGCTCTCATAGAAAAGCGGATTGCCCGGATACTTCCATACCAGGGGCCAGGACCAGCCATGATCAGTAGACTCTGTCTTTAAGGCAATGTCTGCCCTGATATCATCTGAATCGAACAGGTTGATAATCCATTCTGCCGGAATATAGTCTGCATTAGGAAGACCCTGCGAATTGTTATAGTAATTGTAACCTATGTAACGACCATCGAAGTCTCTTCTTGTGAGGCCAATCTTGAAAATGATCTCGTTTCCCAGGTCATTCAGGAAAAGGTCTGCATAGGTTGCCGAATCCCTGGCCAGGCCGTATGCTTGATTATCAATCACTTGGGTGGCATGGGAGATGGCATCATCATAATTGCCCATATATAGGCTGACCCTGGCCATAAAAGCCTCTGCAGCGCCCGGTGTCAGAAATACACTTGCCGCGTCAGCATCACCGTTCCCTGAGAGGAGTCCCAATGCAGTTTCTGCTTCGTCCATGATAAAAGTGTAGACCTCCTCAATGGTATTTCTTTCCGGCTCAGCCACTTCAAAATGCTCCACAATGGGAACTCCAAGATCTGTTAATGGATTTGATTGGAGATAAGCCTTGGCAAACGCTTTTACCAGATCGAAATGGGCAATGGCCCTCGCCAGCCTGGCTTCCCCCTCGACCTGATCCAAAGAAGCCTGATCTGCATCGTCGATATCAGCAAGTACATCAATAATATTACTGGCTCTCACAATTACCTTATACATGACATCCCAGGCTGCAGTGATCTCCCCGTTATCAGCAAGGAACGACCATTTGTAAAATTCTCCAAGCTGATTGGAATATCCAATCACGGATTGCAGTTCGTCGGTTAGCACATCTGCATGGACTACAAAATACCGTCCATAATAGGCGGTGGATTTGAACCCGGAATAGACCCCATTCAAAGCTACAATCGCATCATCGAAAGACTTTATGGCCTGGTCCGTAATTACAGAATCGGCGGGATTTTTTACAAGAAATTCCTCACAGGAAGTTAATGTGATGCTTGCCAGGGTAATATATAGTAGTACTTTTTTCATTTTACTTTCAGATTTATTGATTTAAAAACCTGCATCTATCCCGATTGTAAAGGTTCTCACATGAGGATATTGTCCCAGTTCATAAGCGGCATCATACTCTGGATCAAATCCCAGATATTGTGTCCATGTCAGCAGGTTCTGTCCCTGGGCATATACCCGGAATGACCTGAATATCCGTGTCATTTGAACCCATTTTTGAGGAAGTGTATAAGAAGCAGTCAGATTTTTCAGGCGCATGAAAGATGCATCTTCCAGCAACCTGGTATCAAAATAGTTATTGAAATCCGCTTTAGGGATATCAGTCACATCTCCCGGTTCCTGCCAGGCATTCAGCATGCTTGTTGACTGGCCGAATGCACCAAAAAGTCCGTTGGATTCTATAAAAAACCTCGTATTATTTAGCATATGTCTGCCATATACCCATGAAAAGAAAGCAGAAACTGAAAAACCACGGTAAGAGGCAGTTCCCGTAAAACCACCCTGCCAGGGAGCCACCCAGCTTTTATTCACAAATTGTGCATTACTTACCAGGAATTTATTGGTCGGATTTCCTGATTCACCCAACCAGAGTCGCTCTCCGTTTGCAGCGTTAACTCCAATGATACTCCACCATTTTCCAGGAGCCATATGGTCTTCCCACCGCATGAATCCAATCTGAATCTGGGGTGGGGGGTACCTCTTCCTTCCCATCATACAACTCAATGATTTCATTGTGGTTGTAAGCCACATTGGCATCTATATTTATTCTGAGATTCCACCGGTTGAGGATCTCCATGTTGGTGGTGACTTCGATACCTTTGTTTAACATTTTGCCTATATTATCCCAGCCTGCTGAAAAACCTGAGGTATAGGAGTAAGGTACTTCCGATAGCATGTCTGTGGTCAGTTTATGGTAAACTTCAATAATGAAACCATATTTATTTGCCAGCTGAAAATCAAGTGCCAGGCTGGATAACCTGACCTTTTCCCAAGTAAGTTCAGGATTTCCCGGGGAGGATGGAGAACTGGCATTCAAGTCATAGTAGGTGCCCCCAAAACCATAAAGTTGCAGATGGTTATAGTTGCCTATGTTATAATTACCGGCCGTTCCGATGCTTCCTCTCAGCTTTAGCCTGGAAAGAATCTTCACACCGGATATAAATGGTTCCTTGCGAACATCCCACTGTGCTCCAACTGACCAGAAATTTGCCCAACGGTTATCTATCCCAAACCTTGAGGAGCCATCCCGGCGGAAACTACCATCCAGAAAATACTTCTTATCGAAATCATAACTTGCATTTCCAAAGAATGAAAGGACTGTGTATTCCGAGGTATTTCCAGACCAGGAAATTCCAGGTGTGGCTGTAGTAGATAGTACTTTAACAATGTCATTGGGCAGGGTGTACCCTTCGGTTTCGAAGAATTCGCTTTTAAATCCGATGGATTCTTCTCCTGCGTAGCCACCTATACTGTGTTTACCAAAATTTTGTGAATATGAAAGAAGGTTCGTGTTAGTCAGTCGAAAACTCCTTTGGAAAAATCTGTAGACCTCGCCACTATTCAGGGCTCCCCAGGCAGATTTTGGATGCAGATACCCATAATTCACAAAATCGGAAAAGTCCCCTCCAAGCGTGGATCTGAAAGTCAACCCATCCAGAATCGTGTACTCCCCATATACATTACCAACAATCTTAAGATTGTCATTTTTCTGGTCATTCAGGTCCAGCTGCTCCAGGGGATTTTCAAACATTAGCCCGTCTTCTGTGGAGGTATAGGATCCATCATCTTTATAGGGTGCCACATATGGATTTTCCAGGTAAGCCCTGAATGTCAGATTATAGACGTTGTTAGTCGCCAGTACAGGATTCTGAGCCTGTTCAAACCCGGCAGTTATATAGGTGCCGAACCTCATCCTGTCCGAGGCCCTGTGGTCAATGTTGATACGGGCAGTATATCTTTTCAAGTCAGACCGGTATTGAATACCATCCTGAGATAAATATCCGCCTGTCACATAAAAAGCGGTTCTTTCATTGCCACCCCTGAAGGAGAGCTCATGACTGTTCATAGGAGCATTCCTAAAAAGCTCATTCTTCCAATTTGTATTGATCTGTCTCAGATCCGGCAGTTCGGGATCATTCTCATCCCTGATTCCAAGAGAAATCTCGTAATCCAGTTTCTGATTAGTATCCATGATATCAAACCGGTCCGATGAAATAACCGATCCTCCCAACTTGGTGCGGTAGGTAATTTCAGTCTGCTGATTATTTTTTCCCCGTTTCGTTGTAATAATGATTACCCCATTGGCCCCTTTTGATCCGTAAATGGATGTTGCGGAGGCATCCTTCAAAACGCTGATATTCTCTATATCATAGGCATTCAGGGCGGAAAAATCTCCTCCTGTGATCTGAACTCCGTCCATGATGTAGAGCGGACTGGTACCTGCATTCAGGGAACTGATACCCCTGATCCTCACGGTAGCACTAGCACCTGGAGCGCCGGAATTTGTTAGCACTTGCATTCCCGCTACCTGTCCCTGGAGTGCTGCATCAAAACTGGCAACCGGGATCTGACCGATCCGGTCTGAACTTATAGTCGTAACTGATCCTGTAATGTTGCCCTTCTGCTTGGTTCCATAACCCACTACAACCACTTCATCAAGTTCTTCCCTGCTTTGAACCATAACCAGATCAATTACCTCCTGAGTGCCTAACTCTATCTCTTCAGTTTGCAAACCAACGAAAGTAAATCTTAAAATGTTGATGGAATCTGGCAGGGTCAGGGAATACCTGCCATCAAAATCGGTTATTGTCCCGATTGAGGTGCCTGCCGCAATCACACTAACACCAAGTAATGGCATATTATCCTCACCCGATATCACAACTCCGGTGAAGGTTCTATTCTGGGCGAATAGGCCTGCAAATAACAGCGTAAGGGGAATTATTAATATTAGCTTTTTCATGCAGCATATAATTTCATTTGCATTGTTCTACAGAGCACTCAATGGCGTTAAATGTAAATAATTGTTAGGATATGACAAACTACATCTATTTAAACCTGGGTTTTAGGGTTGAGTGTTTCTAACTTTCTTTCGTCTTCAAACCTACATTCCTGTCGTGATCATCATTCTTAACAATAAGAATCGGGAGAAATATATTTTTTAATTCTTTTAATTTTATTTGATTCTTCCAAATTTCAGTTCAATTACTATCTTTGCGGCAGTTGAGGAATGATAAGGTGATGGAGTAAAATAAATGCTAAGATTAACACGTTTAACTGACGTTCTTGTTAATTTAGAAAAGCCCAGGTGGCAGGGCCGACCGTTAAAGAAAATGTCCTGTGGACATTTTTAGGGAGGAGCCAGCCCAAGGGGGGCCTATTCCGCCACTCATTATATAGTAGGGTTGCTGAAATGGCACAGAGTTCTTAAAATGATGAATGTTTATTGCCCAGGTGGCGGAATAGGTAGACGCGCTAGGTTGAGGGCCTAGTGACCGCTTTTGGTCGTGCAAGTTCGATTCTTGTCCTGGGCACAATGCAGCAATTAAGCTGCACACAATAATTTTAAAGCCAGAAGCAAAAGGTCCTAATCAATACTGGTGTCCTTAGGCTTAAATATTAAATCAGTGATCATTTTCAGAAGTATATTTTTCTTTATTGGTTTGGCAATATAGGCGTTACAGCCAGCCTCCAAAGATAGCTCTTCGTCTCCTTCCATAGCAAAAGCTGTTTGCGCAATAATGGGTACAGTTTTATCTATTTCCCTGATCCTCATGGAAATTTCATAACCGTTCATTCCAGGAAGTTTTATGTCCATCAGAATGAGATCAAATGCACCCTCTTTAAAATACATCTGCAATGTCTCCTCACTGTTTTTCGCCCAATCAACCGCTGCCCCGGTAGCCAATAAGTATTGGTAGATTAGTTTGAAATTGATTTCGTCGTCTTCCACTACCAGGATACGTTTTCCTGTCATAATATCCTTAAATTCATTATCTGTGCCTGATTTCTCGATCAATTTTCCATCATCTGCCTTCTCAAATGGCAGAACAAAATAAAATCTTGAGCCGATGCCTTCTTTTGAATCCACCTGGATCTCTCCGCCCAAAAGGGTTACAAGGTATCTGGAAAGTGTAAGTCCCAGACCTGTTCCTCCATAGAGTTTCAGCTTATCATCCTCAATTTTTCGAAAGAGGTCAAAAATGACCTCCTTTTTATCTTCAGATAGTCCGATCCCGGTATCTTCCACGAAAAACTCAATACCCTCTTTTACTTCTTTGAATCCCAATGTTATCCTGCCTGCTTCAGTGAATTTAACCGCATTATCCAGTAATTTTGAAAGGACCTGCTTCAACCTTATCACGTCGGTTGTTATTTCAATATCATCACCGGAGGGGACTATTGCCTTAAGTTCAATCCCTTCTTTTTCAATATTCTTCAGTCTTTTCTGGTACGTCGATTCAAGTCTTAGTATCAATTCATTCAAATTGCACATTCCCTTTTTGATATTCAATGCATTGGTTTCCAGTTTAGAAATATCCAATATATCATCGATTAATCCCAGTAGTGATTCTGCATTGGTTGATACATTATCTACGAATTCATTTCTCGTTTCATCTGTTAATTCTTCTTCTTTGAGTAAACTTGAAAATCCCACAATAGCGTTCATGGGCGTTCTGATCTCGTGCGACATATTTTGCAGAAAAGACGTTTTGAGTTGCTCCGATAGTTCAGCTTTTGTCTTTGCCTCGATCAAGATCTTTTCAACCTTTCTCCTCTCTTTTATTATTTCCTCTTTGACAATGATCTCCTTTGACTTTTCATCCAGATTTTTCAGCAAACGTTCCTGTACCATTTTGTGGTTCCGCTCACGGATCCTTAAGATTGAAAAAAACATGATTCCAAGAATGACAGCAATCATTCCATAGAACCAGACAGACAGGTATACTGGTTTCTTAATTTTTATCCTAAAAGCTGAATCCTCTTCACTACGGATGTCGTTTTCGGTGAATGCCCTGATTTTGAATTCATATTCCCCGTGCGAAATCATATCATAAGTGATTCTGCGATTGAAAGTAGGGTCCGACCAGCTTTTATTATAGCCTTCTAGTTTGGTGGTATAGAATACCGATTCAGGATTGGTAAAACTGATGCCAATATAGTCCACCACAAGTTCGTATTGCCCGGCCTTTAGTAATACGGGCCCTTGCGTATGATCTATCGTATCTCCATCGATCATAACTGCACTAATTTGCAGCATTGGGGAGATTATTTCCCCTTTTGATTCGGTTGAGGTGTATTGAATGAGGCCTTCTGATGTTCCAAACCAGATGTTACCAATGCGGTCTGTGTATACCGCATTTGTATAAAACTCTGCTGAACTTTTTACCCCGTCATGTCCGCTGAAAGTCTTAACAATATTTGTTTCAGGATCAATCAATGATATCCCGCCTGAATGACTTACAACAGGTTTCCCCTCCTTCGTTAGGGCCAGGCTGTAACAGAAATCTGATAATAATCCCGATTCCCTGGTGAAGTTTTTTATGGTATCGTCGGTGATCCACCAAACCCCATTTCCCATGGATCCAGCCCAGAGGGTTTCTTGAGCATCCATTCCGAAAGAAACTATCGAATTAAATGGTCCCATCCCACTGTTTTCCAATACAGCCACTTCATCATTCTTATTGATATAGTGTATCTCTTTGCACTGGGTTGCGATCAGGACCCTGCCTTCCGGATCAATATACATTTGTTTAATATTGTTATGAGGCAAACCCTCATTTGTGGTAAACCATTTCTTTAATCCTGAATTTCTTTTAATCAGGCACAATCCTTTTTTTGTACTGATCCAGATATCTTCCCCTTGTCCTGTAATATGATTCACTGAATTGGCAAGCTCGTCCCGAGAGATGAAAACAGGATTAAAATTTAAGTTTCCCGCCCTGGCAACATATACTCCTGATTGTTCACATCCTATCCATATGCTTCCATCACCTGAAGTATATATGGTGTTCACCCTGTCACCCATCTGATGTTCCGGGAGCGGATAAGCCTTCACAACCGTGTCACCAAGACGATTTATTTCCAACAGGCGATCACCTGTTGCAGCCATCAAATTATCATCAAACCCTGCAATGGCATAGTTTTCAAGCGAGTATCCATCCGAATCATAACGGTAGAATTTGAGGTTGCTATCAACATATTTCAATAATCCTTCTCCATACATTCCGATCCAGAGATTGCCTTCAAGATCCTCAAACATGGATTTTGCGTTCTCAGATATAAGTCCCCGGTCAGCCGATATGCTGGCTATTAATTGATAACCATTCTCCTGGTTTGGCCTGAATTGAGTCAATCCATTTCCCATTGAGTTGACCCACAGGTCACCATTTCTGTCTGTTAAACCTCCCTGAAGGTTGTCAAGCATTCCCTTTGGGTTCTCATCAATGGCAGAGAAAAGATATGCTCCAGAGATTCCTTCCGGGCTCAGTTGATATAAACCATCTTCCTGACTCACAACAATATATCCATCATTCGCAACTGGAATAATCTTGACAACTTTTGACCCGGGGTATTGGTCAAATCTTTGCAACACATTTAAGGAGGATTCTACCTGGTTATAATTGGTGAGGTACAGGTTCTCCTGCGTACCGATCAAAAACCGATCCGCACCCACGAACTCAATTTGAGTTAGTAATTCATCTTTATTCGAAAAGTCTATAACGCTGATATTGAGATTATTATTTATCAACAATACTCCCTGGTTCTGGACGGAGATCCATATAGAACCTGTTTCATCTTCTGTAAGATCCGTGACAGAGCCCTGAATATCGGATTGCACATTGAATAGCCTGAAACCTTCCTTAATCCTGAGTGAGATAGAACCGTTTTGATGACCAATCCAAATTCTTCCCTTGCTATCTTTAAAAATTTTCGTAACGAAATTATCTGCAATTCCATCTTCTGTGGTGAAGTGTTCAAAATCAAAACCGTTAAACCTGTATAGCCCATCCGGTGTCCCAATCAACATATAGCCCTGATTATCCTGATTAATATCATAGACAAAGGGGTTTAACAATCCTTCGTTATTGCTGTACTGTCTGAAAAAATAGTATTGTCCTGTTGCGTTATAACCAACAGAGATTAGTATTATCAGTAATAAAATCCGCGATTTCATAAAGCTTTATTTTCTTGGAATGGCTTTCATTCGGAGTGATGGATTGTATACCGGTTTTCCGCCAATGGGTATTACGTAAAAGGGAAGAGATTCACCATACTGGTTCTGAACGATCACAACGACATTGTTGTTCCTGATCATTTTCGCATTGTTTTTAATGAATTGGACCTCCATGGAGGTGTTCAGTTCATTCTTTGTAATGAAGAACTCATTCTCTTTCCAATCATTGTCACCGGAAATTGTGCATAATTCCCCTCTCTTGGCTATCGATACAACCCTGATAAATCCGTCATCATCCCAATCATAATTGAGTATCTTAACGGATGTAACCTTATCATCCAGAAAAGGATAGATCTGCGAAACATTGTTTTGATTGTTTGAAAGTCTGAATGTATATTCGTAGGTAAACACGTTCCCCCCCTCAATGGGTTTGTTCTCATTTTTATCTGTGCTCATATAAAACCTGTAGAGATTTCCATCATCCCCACTCAATCCCAGAACAATTATTTTGAATATATATCCCCCAAGTTTTTCAACAAACTCTCCTTCCTGCTGAATAAAAGGTCCAAATGTATACCATTCATCATCAAAGCGATTGCTTCTCTCAAAACTACGGGAAGCCAGCATATTTCCGCTGTTATAATTCCCGACAGGGTTTACCTGCCTGGCATCCTCATTGTTCCAGGCTCCGGCACCACCGTATAATGAAAATCTGACATTTGTATTGAATTCTCCCTTCATCTCATCATGCTCTCCACCTGTATCCGGATCAAATACCCGGATATAAAATGGTTCAGTATGGGAAGGAGGTACCATAAAGAAAAAAATCTGGCAGAAATCATCGTCTCCCCAGGATTTGTCAGAATCGGCACCAAAGGTTACAAGAAAGGGTATGTTCTCGTCCACTGCGGGTGCGGGCTGAGAATTCAGGTCAGATATATAACAACCTGATAATATGATAATGCAAATAAAATATCTAAGAATTTCCGTCATGGCATGATCTATTAAAACCTCCTTGGTGACTGCGTCTTCTTGCTCAAAAACTGAAAATCAAATCCAATGACAACCTCATGGGTGCCAGAAGTTAAGTGATAATCATAAGATAAAGGTAGCTCATATGCATAGGCAAGCAAAAAATTCTCAAATACCCTGTAAGAAACATAAGCACCAGCCGAACCGTTGATCCTGTAGGTAGCTCCAACCGTGATTACACTCTGAAAGGTAGTTGATAATCTTACTTCTACCAGTGGGGATGCTCCTTTTGAGAGCCAGAACCCCAGGGCAGGCAGTATGGTAAGGCCTTCAGCCAGTTCGTAGGCTGCCCCGGTTTGAAAATTATAAACCCTCTCCTCCCGGTTTTGTAAACCAACCCTCTCCTCTCCGTCAGGCCGAAATTCATTCCTTAACAACAGGGGGATGGAAAAATCAAGGTAATATTTCCTGAATGTGTAATGAAACCCGGTTCCAAAGTTTGGAAGTATTCGGTTTGTTACACTGGATTCTAACAGCGGATCGCCCGGATCAATCCTTAACAGGTCGCTCAGGATTATCTTGTAACCACTGAATCCACCCCTGAGACCGAATGATAAAGTTGACAATGCAGAGACATTAATGGTATAAGAATAGCTTAAGAATATCCCATTTTTTGTAAGGGGGCCGGATAGCTGGCGCTGAAAATCAAAACCAATCCCGGTTTTCGGGTTACGGAGTGGCACATTGGCCGCAAAAAAGTATGATTTAGGAGCTCCGTCGAAGCCTACCCACTGCTGCCTGGTAAGCAAAACCACATCGGAGGTCCCTTCCAAACCGGCGTAGGCAGGATTAATACCTGGCCTAACCATTTCCTGCATGGAATATATGGGGATTTGCTGAGCGTATATCGATATGGAAACCGTTAAAATGAACAGCAGGAAGGAATATTTCAATATAAATATTTTAGTGCTGCTCATCCCCCTAATCCCTTCTTAAATAAATAAAACCTTTTATGATCGCATCGGTTCCATCCAGATAAATCACATAGTAATAGGTCCCTGTGGGCAATTTCTTGCCATCATTCAGGTTGCCTGATGGAACTCCATCCCAGGAATTATCATAGTTTATCATGCGAAATACTTCCTGACCGTTCACATTATAACACTACCAGCTCGTTATCAGGATATTGCTCGATTCCTAAAATCTCAAACCGGTCATTCAGCCCATCATCATTGGGTGTGAATGCCTCAGGAATAACAAGTCCATAATCGGGTGTATTTTCAAGCTGTAACGATAACTTCCTGGTTAAACAGGGCTGCATTTCCATTGATATCAGTAACCGTATATGCAACAATGGTGGTCCCTAAAGAATAAATGCCGCTGGCATCGGTTCCTCCATTGAAATCATTGACCACCGAAAGAATTCCACAATTATCAGTAAATACGGGTACTGGCGGTGTCAGGTCAATTTCAAAAGTGCCATCTTCAACAGTAACCAGGGTGTCTCTGAGCGATGAAACCACGGGCAGGCTATTATCCTGGAGTACAATACTAAACGTGCACCCGGTCTCATTTCCTGCCCCATCACGAGCCGTTAATACAATTTCCTGAATGGTACCCGATCCGCCAATCTTAGTGCCTGGTAAAGGAGATTGGGAGACGATAGGATCAGGTTCACAATTGTCATTGGCAGAGGCTGAGGCAGTATAATCCGGAATAATAAATTCACATTGTTCATCTACATATTCTGTTCTGTCAGCCGGACAGACAATTTGAGGTTCCAGGTCATCGGTTACAGTAATACTTTGAACACATGTGGCCGTATTTCCCCGCAGATCAGTAACAGTCCAGGTAACTGGTGTTGTTCCTGCAGGATAGATACCGCTTGCGTCGGCTAATCCGTTGAAGTCATTGGTCACACTGAATATACCGCAGTTATCACTGACTTCAGGCAAAGCTACAATTACAGAAGCGCTGCAATTTCCAGGATCTACAGACTGCTCCAAATCAGGCGGACATGTAATTGTTGGTACCTGGTTGTCTTGCCAACAATTTCCTGGCTGTATGTATTTGAATTACCACAATAATCGGCGATTCTGTATGTTCGCGTTATAGTCTCGGGATTACTCATGCCATCAGATACCTCACTTTCCAAGGAAAAACTGGAAGGATCGATCCCACAATTGTCACTGGCTGATCCTCCAGCATCAACAAAGGCGGCATAATTTGCATAGGAAGGTTGTTCTGAAATATCACATTCTGCTGTACAGGTTGCCCGGATTGGTATCAAAGGTCGGATCTATGCTGTCTTCTATATGAATTGTATGAATGATATTGACCAGGTTACCACAGCCATCGGTTACAGTGTAGGTCCTTGTAATGACTATCGGACATATGCCTGTGTGACATCACTGTTACTGACTACCAGTGATCCATCCGGGGTACATGCATCCGTGATGGTGATGCCTCCTGCAAGTGCTTCTAGCCCGGCAACGGTGGTTTCTGCTGCAGGGGCATCACTGGCAGCACATCCTTCGATGGCCATGTCGGTGATTGTGCCAACAACCAAAGGAACCGTCGTATCGATAATGGAAATTGTATGAGGGATATCTACAGAATTGCCACAGGCATCGGTCACACTGTAGGTCCTCGAAATGACCACAGGACATGTGCCCGTTGTAACATCACTGCTGCTGACTGCCAACTCCCCCATCCGGTGTACAAGCATCTGTAATTGTTATAGCTCCTGCAAGAGCTTCTTAAACCGGCCACCGTGGTTTCTGCCGCTGGGGCATCACCGGTATCACATCCTTCAATTGATGTGTCGGTTATTGAACCAACAACCATAGGAGAAGTTGTATCATACAAATAAATTGTATGCAACGTATTGACGAAGTTGCCACAACCATCAGTTATTATATAGGTCCTTGTAATGATTGCCGGGCATGTTCCCAAGATGACATCATTGCTGTTAACTACCAGTGATCCATCCGGCGTGCATACATCGGTGATGGTCATTCCACCTGCAAGGGCCTCTAACCCGGCCACTGTGGTCTCTGGCGCCAGGGCAGCAGGGGCATCGCATCCTTCGATTGATGTGTCGGTTATTGAACCAACAACCACAGGAGGAGCAGTATCCTCTATTTGAATCGTATGTTGGATATTTACGGAATTGCCACAACCGTTGGTTACAGTGTAGGTCCTCGTAATGACTATTGGGCATGTGCCCGTTGCAGCATCACTGCTGCTGACTACTAATGCTCCATCCGCTGTACATGCATCCGTAATCGTTATAGCTCCTTCAAGGGCTTCTAACCCGGCTACCGTGGTTTCTGCTGCCGGGGCATCGCCGGCATCACATCCTTCAATTGATGTGTCGGTTATAGAACCAACTACCATGGGAGCAGCAGTATCATCTATTTGAATCGTATGCTGGATATTTACAGCATTGCCACAACCATCGGTTACGGTGTAGGTCCTGGTAATAACTACAGGGCATGTGCCCGTTGCAGCATCACTGCTGCTGACTAGCAGTGCTCCATCCGTTGTACAAGCATCGGTGATGGTAATGCCACCTGAAAGGGCTTCTAACCCGGTAACTGTGGTCTCTGCTGCCGGGGCATCGCCGGCATCGCATCCTTCAATTGAAGTGTAGGTTATCGAACCAACAACCACAGGAGCCGTTGTATCATCGATGTTAATAGTATGAAGGATATTTACGGCATTGCCACAACCATCGGTTACGGTGTAGGTTCTGGTAATAATTATCGGACAGGTGCCTGCCGGGACATCATTGCTGCTGACTACCAGTGATCCATCCGGTGTACATGCATCGGTGATGGTTATGCCTCCTGCAAGGGCTTCTAACCCGGCAATGGTCGTCTCTGCTGCAGGGGACTTCTCCAGCAGCACATCCTTCACTTGATGTGTCAGATATTGTTCCAACAACTTCCGGGGCTATTGTATCATTTATTGTTATGGTCTGGGTGAGGTTGATACTGTTACCACAATCATCAGTAACACTGTATGTCCTGATTACTGTTTCCGGGCAGCTCAATCCATCAGATACGTCACTTACAAATGCAACTGTTGGCGTGGCTGTACAATTATCTGCCTCGTCCGTTATTACAGCAACATTCGGAGCAGGTATATTCGCAGAGCAATCTATGTTCAGCGGGGCAGGGTTCGATGCAGTAGGAACGGTGGTATCATTGATAGTAATATCCTGTTGGCAGGCGGCTGTATTACCATTGTTATCAGCAATCTGGTAAGTTCGAGTTGCTGTCTCAGGACAACTCATGACCGTTTGAAACCTCACTTACCAGTATGAAGCTCGCCTCATCAATACCGCAATTATCTGTTAATGAACCACTGTCTGTTATAAAATCAGCAGTATCAGCATAGACTGACTGCTCACTGGCTGCACATTCCGCATTGAGGTTGCCCGGACAGATTATTACTGGATCAATGGTATCGTTCGCAACAGTTAGACCCAATGTGCCATCTAAAGAAATTTCACAATCTGTAGCCAATGCATCCCTCATCCGAATATCATATACAGCAGCTATCAGGCCAGCGAAGGATCCCGATCCCTGCCAGGAAGCTCCGCCATTTATGGTATATTCATAAGATCCGGTTCCTCCGGAAGGGCCCGTAACCGATATGGAACCATCTGACCCTCCTGAACAGCTGACTTCCGTAGAGTTAACTGTTGCACTTAATACCGCCGGTTCAGTAATCGTAAAAGTGCTGTCCTGGTTATTGAAGGCGGTATCTGTAATCGTTACTGTATATAAACCTGCACTTAAACCACTTATATCCTCGGTCGTCGGACCATGACTCCATAAATATGTATAGCCGGGTGAGCCACCGTGAAACTGTAATATTTATTGCACCATCATTGCCACCGTTGCATGAAACTTGTGCTAATACTCTGTCGATGGTAATGGAATTAACTGCGAATCCGATCCCGAACTGGGTTCCTGAGGTAGATACCCCCCCTGTTAAATTAGTTCTATGGATGGTTGGAGAAACCGCATCTGAATGGGTGCCATCCAATTCCCAGTTGCCCCCGTTTGTCCGTTTAATAACTCTTGTTGAAGGGCTTATTGAATAACTGGTAAATCCATTGGCATCCAGATCAATATTGTAACCTGTGCTTGCCAGACCATTTGCTGCGGTGAAGTCCCAATATCCGTCACTGAACTGATTTGAAATAATTTTTCCATTTTCAGATTGAGGTAAACCTTCTGAAAGGGGATCACTGGGGATGAATTCCGTAATAAGTGATCCCCCGGAGAGATTTGAAAAATTAATAGTCGCTGAATTATTAAAACCTGAAGTACCAACCGGGAATACAATATCTGTCCCAGTGCTGTTTACCCAACGCTCGAATTTTCCTATAATGATGCCAGAGGTATATGATAACGTTCCTTCATTTCCAGTTCCGGTACCCAGGGTTAGTTTATGGGTTGCGACATTAATATCCCCCAGATTCATGTTCAAAGTATTCGACACAATAACATTGTCGTTAAAAGCAATTTCCGATCCAGTATTATTGATTGTGAGATTATTAAAAGTCTCACCTCCTGTCGATGTTAACGTTTGTAACAACGACCCATCAAAAGTAACATTGGAGCTCCGTTCTCGGAAAGGGTCTGGGTCTAAACTGGTATTACTCCAGTCTCCGCCAAGGGTGATTGTATAATCTGAGGCAGTGACATCCAAGCTTGCATTATCTGAAATTTGTAGTTCACCATGTTATAACAGTATTAGCACTCAGAGACTTGATGCCATTGCCGGAACACCCCAGATGATGGTAGGTTAGCAGGGAAAATGATCTGGTCCAGAACTCCCGGTATAGTTCACTGTATTATTGTTCGCATTAGATACTAATGTACCTGTGCTTAACAATGAACCTGCAACACTCAGAGTTGCATTGGCAGCATTAATGTAGCTTGAACCAGCATTACTGCCAATGACGGATCCATCGATACTGAATATTCCATTGTTTGTTACGACGATATCGTTCCCTATCGTGACGTCACCATTGGTTTTGTATAATGCTGAAGATGCAGGCATCATTTTTGCACCTCCAGTAATACTAACATCACCGTGTTTCAAACGCTCCAACTCCATCAATCAGGGTAGCGCTGCCTGAAAGAATAACATTTCCAACTCCAATTGCAAGTCCCCAAATGGATATGTCCCGGTAATGATTAGATTGTTGCCATTTAAATCCAGGGTTCCACCAGGTTCAATGGTAACACCTGCAACCGTCTCATTCCCCGAAAGATTTACCGTATGGGTAGGCATAACGCGGATGGACTCGGTAGACAGCGGAATGCAGTTGCAGGACCATGTGCTGTTGTTCCCAAAGTTACCCGTTTGGACAGATTCAATGGCATCATAGATGTTGACATCGATATCTACGGCTGCAGCACTGCCACAGCCATTAGAACCAACTACACTAAGGTTGCCCGCACCTGCGGCACCCCAATCAACTGTAATAGAATTTGTGCTTTGTCCACTCGCTACGGAACCACCATTGGCCGTCCAGGTATACGTATAGCCGGGTTCATTTAAAACAGAATATGGTTCCCCCAGTGTGAATTGGGCCACATTTGATTTACCGGTAGGTGTTGAGCTAACAGGCAAAGGGCCAATATCGATTGAGAGAATGACCGGGAATGCACTGGTACAGCCATTGCTCGCGACAACTTCAACACTTCCTTCCATGCCAGCAGGTCCCCAGTCCACAATTACGGAACTGGTTGATTGTACCGGGAGAAACAGAGCCACCCGTAATGGTCCACGTATAAGTATCACCATTATCGATTACCGAGTATATTTCCCCTAAATCATTGTTACAAACTTGATTACTTCCGGTAATCACCGGTGTTACCGGGGCAGTACAATTCATGTTATCCGCAAACGACCAGTGACCCGAAGTGCTGGCAGCTGAAATGCTTGATCTCCTGACTAAATTCCCAGCGTTTCCTGTGCTTATTCCTGTAACTTCCCAGTCAGCACCGGAATTGGGCCTAAAAATTGACCTGGTGTTGTCATCTATGGCAAAGCTGGTAAAGCCGTTACCTGTTAAAAAAACTGAAGTTCCTAAAGTTCCAGTAGCTAATCCATTGGCTGCCTGGATATCCCAATATCCTTCAGAAAATGTATTATATAAATTTATAGCATCGTCAACCAATGGCTGTGTACTAATATTTCCAGGTGTTTCCTCCACAAATTTAATGATTAATGATCCGGCGGTTGCCCCTGGATTTAGAAACGTCCAGTTGGTAAAGACAGTTGGCCTTTCAGCAAGGGCCGTGCCGACTGGAAAATCATATAATGCAAAACCGGGATTGTGCCAGCGTTCGAACTCTCCGATGATGGAACCTGCAGTGTGGCTCAAT
>CAVQAB010000003.1:0-97630 GCA_963710385.1 uncultured Bacteroidales bacterium
TTGTGGGCAGAACAACTTCATATTCCACATGAGCAAGATTACTTAAGCTATCTCCAATTTGTTTATCAATTTTTGCAAGCCTGTTGAATTCAGGATTATCTTTAAATCGATTTTTATTCCAATTAAGCGATAATCCAAAGAAATACCTTTTTTTTAATCCATAATCCCAATTATCCAGGCTCAATGAATCTTGTTTAGTTATTAAGAATAAATAATCAAGTATATAAGTTGCATCCATATCATGTTCCTGAAATTTACTCCTTGCATACTTTCTTACAACAATTGCAGAATCTAAATTATTTGATTGAAAGTATTCCCTTGCTATTGAATCAAGTTCTTCGTAAGAATTAAAACTATCTATTTGGCAAAAGGCTGTTGTATTAGAAACACACATAATAATAATTGCAATAACTGATGTCGTTTTAATTTTCATTGGAGCGTCCTTTTTGTATTATTATATCTTGCATTTGCCATTTAAAAACTGTGATTTCGGGTAACATATTTTCATTTTCCTTAATGGTTTTCTCAACTGTTTCCCATTCACCTTGTTTGTTATTTTCGGAAAAATGTGTCAAGAATAATGTGTTTCGGTTTCATTTGGTCTTTTAGAATTTGTAAGCCTGGCCTGTCAGAATTCCATAGAAAACTCCTATTTAAAATAGCCAAATCCACTTCCATTTCTTCAATCCCAATAGAATCATATTCTTGTATTTCAGTAAATGCCATGCCTTGCCTAAACTTGCCACCAGAATCTCCCGAATGAAACACTTTAACACCATCTATTTCTATTACAAAACCTAAATTTTCACCTTGTCCATCTCTACCACTATGTCTTAACCTCAAAACTTTTACATGAATATCATCCACTAATGTGTCAGTTGAGTTACATAATTCAGGTGTTATACCAACTATGCGAGCAGTATCTACATTAAGCCAATACTTTTCTTTAATGCTGATGAAGTATATATTATTACATACAACTTTACGGATTTATTTATAGCTAAATAATCAGCAATCATAGGTGCTGAAAAATGGTCACCATCACTGTGAGTTACTAATATTAAGATCAAGAGAATCGAAAGGAGGTTCCAGGTTATTTATTTTAGCTACTATATTTTTCGGAGTGGTGGGATAAGTGTTATAACTTTTATTAAAGAGACCATCTATTAATACTGTTTTTGAAGCAGAGGAAATTAGCACCCCCATATTAGCGATATAGGTGACTTTTATTTCCGATTGCTGATTCCCTATCTCCAGCAATTTTAAAAATCTTCGGCTCTGAAAGCAGACCACCTTTACTTTCCAAAAAATCAGCAATTTGAATGTATCCTAAACCTTGTGCTAAAGTGAGAGGTGTGCGGTTGGTGCAATCAATACTATTAATTTCCGCACCGTTTTTTACTAATGATTTTGTAATATCAAGTTGGTTTAGTTCTACGGAATAATGTAGAGGTGTTCGTTTAAAAATATCAAACTTGTTTATATTTAGATTTTCTGCAAGTAGTAAGTCTATCCACTTTAAATTATTTCCAATTACAGCATTATGAAGCAGGCTACGCCTAAAATTGTCAACGCCTGATAGCGAGGCTCCATTTTCTAAAAGCTTTTCAGCTATATCCTGTAAGTTGTATAGCACTGCAGAATGAAGACAGAGATTCATCAACTCTTGTTCCTCAGGAAATTTTGTATTGGCTTTAAGCAAAAGATCAATAATTTCTCTGTTATTGGACTCAATGGCATAAACTAAAGCTGTTTTATTTTTTCCATCCTTAACATTTACGTCTATGCCATAAGCAATTAAAACACCAACAACAGCTGGGTGATTTCGCATTGTGGCAAAATGTAATGATAGCAATCCGCTCTCATTTTTTACCTTATACATGTCGGCTTCATTTTTGAGAAGAAGCTCAACAATAGAATCTTGTCCCCAGATGGAGGCAAACATTATTGGCGTGAAATCCATTTTAACAATAGAATCGATTAGTTCTGGTTCTTCCTGGATAAACTGTTCTACTTGTTTATACTCTCCATTTCTAATAGATTGGAAAAAATCCTGAGCATTTATTGTAATACTTGAAACAAATAGGACAAAGGTCAGTAAAATTTTTAGTGAGGTTTTCATATAGGTTTTTCATTTTTTAAAACCATACATATCTGTATATTTTAATCTAGATCTCTTTCTCTGTATTTTGCCTAACGCCGGTAAATATGCCAGTTCGGTCTTTATATTTTGATATAGCTGTGTTGCCTATACTCCTCCAATTTAGCTAGAATTAAGATTGTTTAAATAGGATTGTTGGTTTTATTGTGCTACAGGGGAGTGGTATGTACTGGTTTTGATAGATGGGTTGAGATGGAATGAGCTAGTATGGATTGTTATCTAGAGGATTTCACTATCTATTTATGATGTTGCAAGACAAGGAAGAGGAGTCCCTGCTGTTCCTCTTATCATTATTGGAATAGAACCATGATAAGTGTAAATTCCCACCAACCTTCCCCTCAAATCCTGGCAACAAACTGGCACCAAAGAAAAAACCACCTAGACTTGCCGTGAATAAATGGTCCGGGGGACCATTTTAGGCAAGGGCTTGATTGTGAGGGGGAATGAAAAAAGCCCTTCAAAGTGGTTGAACTTTGAAGGCTTCGTGGGCCCAGCTGGGCTCGAACCAGCGACCCCCTGATTATGAGTCTCCTTTATTCGATATATTATCCGCTTCGAAAAAGTCGGGTTATTTGAGTTATCTTCAACATTAACAGAGATTTATGTTTTTACACCAGTATAATTAACTGTTCATTTTATGTAAAATATTACACTGGTTTACATGGATTTGTAGAAATACTGGCGAAAAAACTGGCACCTGATAATCCTGAGAGGCACCATTACATCTATTTATGCAGGGTTGAAGATATTTATTATTGATTCAACCAATTCTTAAAGCTCCTTGACCGGTTAAAGCTTATGTATATATCCCCATCGGCCGGTGGGCTCAGGGTCATCTTCATCCTGCTTTTAGATAAGGTATACATGCTATCAATCGAATGGATATGAACAATGTATTTCCGGTTGATCCTGAAGAAAAGACGGGGATCAAGTACCTTTTCCAGGTTATCAAGTGAGTGGTCTATCGCCAGGTTTTGATTCGCTTTTGTTCTAATGTATACACTTTTGTCCTGAACATGAAAATATGCGATATCATCCACATCGACAACCTTCACTTTTGGACCAACTGTGATCATAAACCGTTTTTTATAAAGATCTTCCCGTTCGAGAAAGGCCTTTTGTAGGCTTACATGATCAATTTCGCGATTATCACCGGGTGGTTTTAAGCTGTGATACTTTTCAATCGCCTTCGAAAGCTTATCTTTTTCAATGGGTTTCAGTAAGTAATCAACGCTGTTTACCTCAAAGGACTTAATGGCATACTGATCATAGGCAGTGATAAATATAACCGGAGTGCTGACCTTGACCTGTTCAAAGATCTGGAAGCTCAGTCCATCGGATAACTGGATGTCTGAAAAGATCAGATTGAGGAGAATGAGAACGAAGCCAGACAACACTGTCCCTTATGGTAGGGCATTTTGTCATCACCCTGATTGATGGGTCTATCTCGGTCAGCAATTGTTCCAGGCGCCTGGAAGCCACTTTCTCATCTTCTATAATTAAGACATCCATATCTATTAAAATCTATCAAACTTTACACATCAGGTAGCAACGGTATCCCTGCAACAAATTCCTTCTCATCCTGATGAAAATAGGGAAGAGAATCGGAAACCAGCCTGTACCTTTCTTTCAGATTATGAAGCCCTGTTTTGGGCGAATCCAGTTCATGGGGAATTTTATTCAAAGCGTTCCTCACAACCAGGTAGCCCTCTTCACAGCTTACCCTTATTTTCAAAGGATACAAATCAGAAATTTCATTGTGCTTGATGGCATTTTCAATCAGCAACTGGAAAGAGAGAGGCATGATCCGTGAATTCAGATTGAGTTCGCCCGGGTTCATATCTACCTGCAGGGTTTCACCATATCTGATTTTCTGCATATAGATATACGATCTGACGAATTCCAGTTCCTTTTCAAGCTTAACAGATACCAGGTCTTTCACATCCAGCACGTAACGGTAGAGTGAGGAAAAACTAGTGACAAATTCCATTGCCTTATCCGGATTCTCCGGGATAATACCTGCCAGGGTTATTCAGACTGTTGAAAAGGAAATGGGGATTCACCTGGTTCTTCAATGTTTCATACTGTGACAGAATATTTTCCTTCTCCAATAATGCAGATTGCACCAGTGATCTTTTCCATTTATAAAAGAGGTAGACTCCTTCATAAACCGATATGGCAAAGAGGGTCAGAAGTACCACGGAGAGATGCACGCCTCTCATTCTGTACCAGTAATTTTCCATTACTGAATCGTACAGGAAGGAGGTTAAAGAGATAAATAATCAGAACGGAGAATGTAGTCAGAAGGATCAGGAACGGGATGTTCACAGGAGATGAATTACCGCTTTGTTTTCCCAGGGGTATCTCTTCCAGAGAAAAGAGACAATACGCCTGCTTGTTTCCCCACTCGACAAAGGTAATTAAAATGGAAGCCAGGATCCATTTGATCCGGCCATCCGGATCGGAATCTTCATAAAAAATCAATGGCATGAGAACCCCGATTAAAAGGATTCCTATGATCCTGATGATGGGCCGGTCGACCTGGTTAACTTCAAATTTGTACCTTTTCATCTCAATCACTGCTTCAGACATTCCATCCGGATACTATCTGCATAATCCTTCCCCCAGTCAGGGTGAATCTCGCTGATCATCGGGTACGTTTCGAATTTCGACAGTGCCGTTTCCAGTAAAGGTAAGGCTTTCTCCCTTTCCGCCTCCCATATAGACCGGTGAGTTGTAAAGATTCACCCCGTGCCACAGATAACTCCGGGGATTTTCCGGGTCAAGCTTCCTGGCCTCCTGGAACATGCCCAAACATTCCTTATTATATTTCAGGCCCCTGACCAAGGGTTCGACGCTCATTTTTGCCTGGAGGATAAAGCCTTTCATTACAAATATTTCAGAATTTTCCGGGGAAATCTGCTCTGCGCGTTTATTAAGTTCCACCGCTTTGTCCACATGCAGGTCCTTCGCACGGTCCTTTTTTTCCAGGTGACTGATCTGAACATGACAGTATGCTGCGTAATAAAAGGGCAACCATTCTTCCTGCATAGCATCGCCAATTCGTTCGAACTGATTGGCCGCCTGCTGCAATTGCTGCAGTGCTTTTTGCTGAATCCATCAGGATGATGCTCTTTTTCATGAGTTCCAGGTAAGGGTCCGGCTGTGCGTTTATATGCGCAGCAAGCAGGAGAAGAAGTCCAATGCATATTTGTTTTTTCATCTTTTTTGGTTTAACATTTTCTGAGCATTCTTCGGGCAGGTTTTTCAATAAACCTGTATGTGAGGGAAGCTATAATCAGTACCGCAGCCAGCAGGATTGTTGCTCCGATCCAATTCTGTGCATAATTAATTTCTCCGGATGGCTTAGACATTTGGCCATTGATCATTGAAATAATATAAACCGTCAGGATAAGGGGAATGTGCACCATATAAATGGAATATGATATATCTCCCAGGTAGCTAAATACTTTGCAATTCAAGACCTTTTTCACCCTGCCTTCAGCGTAAGCTGCCTGGAGAATTAACAGGGCGAAAACCGGAATAACAAAAGGATCAGGAAGGATATCTTTAAACCAGACCACTACAAGTCCGCCCCAGATAATGATAAACCAGTAAGCTTTTTGCAGTACCCTTTTCCCTGCTCCTCTTTGATATAGTTCATAGGTAATCATTCCAAAGACGAAACTGGCAAGGCCCCGTATTAGAGCAAATCCTGTAATAACATCGATGGTGTTCCGGGGATGAGATAACAACTGTTCTTCTGTAAACTGACGCTTCATGGTACAGCTCTTCAATCCAGGCGGGTTCAATGATGTAACTGAGTATGAAAAGGAAGGCAAATGCAGCCAGGCCCAGTAGTATTCTTGCCTTTACCCTGTATTTATAGAAAACCCAGGCAAGAACCGGGAATAGCATATATAAAAACCACTCGACACTTATGGACCAGGATGGGGTGTTCCATGTGGCTTCCATATGGGTGCCCCATGCATGGGTCATTGTAGAACCCCGAGGATGGAGGAATTGTCAAAAATACCCTGAATATAAGCTGGGGTTTGCTGAAAATGACCCATGCATGGGGTGTTCCATGTGGCTTCCATATGGGTGCCCCATGCATGGGTCATTGTTGGAGAAAC
Organism: uncultured Bacteroidales bacterium; assembly: GCA_963710385.1. Classification (GTDB taxonomy): domain Bacteria; phylum Bacteroidota; class Bacteroidia; order Bacteroidales. Next base: position 6,298 of record CAVQAB010000003.1, read on the forward strand.
CCCCGAGGATGGAGGAATTGTCAAAAATACCCTGAATATAAGCTGGGGTTTGCTGAAAATCCAGCTGTGATTTTAAATAAACCGTCAGGATAAGCAGATACAGGAATGAAAAAAGATGAAGCGGGTAGATCCGTGCAAATTTTGCTTTCATGAAAATCGAGAAACTCTTCCTTTCCACTTTCTGATCAAACCAGTGCCCATAGACATGAGCCATGACAAACCCACTCAGTATGAAAAACAGGTCAACCATTAAATAGAATTTGGAGATTAAAAGATTGCCGGGGCCTGACAGAGGTCCGATGAACATATGGTAGTGATAAAAAACGATAAGGGTGGCTGCAATACCCCTCAGTGGGGTCAGTGAAGGGATTATTTGAATGTTTTTCATATGGAGGAAATCTGATATAAATACAGGATATTAATAGGTGGAGATAAGAATCCCACAAAAAAGGAGCGGACGCTGGAGGGCAGGATGGGTATCCGGCCCGCATCATTGGGCAGATAATGGTAGCCATAGACATGTTTCGCGCCCAGCACATTGTCCACAGAGGCGTAAACCACTGCGCTCGTCCCGAAAATATTGAACATTTTACTCACGTTTAAACTCAGGTTGCTGTAGGCTTTGGTATAGTCAGTGTGAAACTCGTTATCGGGCTTTTCAGGATTGTAGTAGGGCCTTCCTGAAGCGAATGAATAAGTAAGTCCGACTATCGATCTAAGTCTTGCAAGGGTATGTTTGTACACGACCGACAGGTTGTGCCTGGAGGCAAACTTGGGAGCTGCAGCAATGGGATAATCGCGGTATTCTCTTTCTGTATCCAGGAATGAATAGGATATCCAGTAATCTGCATTGGGGATGGTCTTCCGGTCCCTCCAGAACAGGTCAATACCCCTGGCATATCCCTCTCCCTTACTACTGACAGAACCAGGCTGTCCGGGCTCATAGCTGATCAGGTCTTCGTACATCTTATGATAAAATTCCGTTCTGAATACCCGTCTGTTATTCATGTACTGGTAGTTGGCTATCAGGTGTGTGGCATTCTCAAATTCCAGCTCACTTGAATGATACAGGAACTCGTTCTCGGGAGACTGGTAGAACTTGCCGTAGGCGAAAGAGACCTGGCTGTGTTTACCGGTCAGGTAGGCCAGGGATATCCGGGGGGCAATATTATCCTTCCCCAGGAAATCGGAGTTTTCATACCTGGCCCCTAACCTGGTTGCCAGCCTGGGTACAATGGTCCACTCCATCTCCAGGAAAGCAGCAACATATTTATCTTCTATCGTTCCGGTCTGCACCAGTTCCTCATTGGCTAAATCCATTTTCCCGTCCGCATACTTCAACTGGACCTCGGTCCCTGCGTACAGTTCCAGACCCGGAAAGGATTGGTTCATAAGGACGACTTTTCCCTGGACCAGTTCTTCAAATTCCGACATGTCCATGTCATCCTGAACGGCGTCATCCAGATTAGTGGAGTAGGCACTTCCCACAAACAGAGACCATGTTTCATCCTTGAAATACTTCTTATAGGAGGAATTAATCATGAGATTGTCATTCTGTATTGCAAAAAGGCTTCTATGATCGATGCTGTCCGGATTTTCATATCTCATGGACATGCTGGTACTCGAAGCGTTGGTGTAAAATTTAAACATGTCGGATTCCGAAAACTGATACCTGAAGTTCACCGTTGCGGCTATATTCTCCGGTGATTTCTCCCAGTCGGTAAGTTGTTTGAAAGTCTTGTGATAAGGCCCCATGTTGTTGTATTCCCCTTTCACATAAAGTGAGGTCTTATTCCATCGGTGCTCATGAAACAAGTTGCTTCCATAGAAATGCAGGCCTCCCCCTGTATGGGTCGAATCGGCCAGACCCTTGCTTTTCAATGCCAGCACGGAAGATAGTGCCTGGCCGAATTGTGCCGAATATCCTCCTGTACTGAATACGGTACCGGAAAACATGAAGGGATCGAAGCGACCTCTCTGTTTTACGTCGGGAACCGGGCTGAAGTAGGGATTCTGAACCATCATTCCATCAATGAGCACCTGGCTCTCGGCATCCGATCCTCCTCTTACAAACAGACCGCTGGACTCACCAACCATCTGGACCCCGGGCAGGGTCTCAATGGCCCTTGTGATATCACCCGTGGCCCCGGCAGTCATGCCAATATCCCGGGAGCGAAGGACCACGGTGTTTTTTTCATCGCTGGCTTCATAGGCTCCGGCGGTAATCACTACCTCCTGCAGATCGGTTGAAGATTGGGGCAGGACCAGATCAAGATGTATGTTGTCTTTTCCAATAACTATCTCCTTAATCCGGGTTTCGTATCCGACATATGAAGCATTCAGAACCTGTTTCCCTTTCTCCGAGGTGAAGAAAGAATACTCCCCCTGAGCATTGGTAGAGGTACCATCCAGGCTACCCTGCAAAGCGACACTTGCATAGTCCAGTGGCTGGCCCTTTTCATCGCTAACCTTGCCATTTATTTCTATGCTCTGACCACATACAGAAACAGACCAAATTAACAGCACCTGCAGAAACATATATTTTATCCTTTTCATAGTGCTTGATTTTCCTCAAAGATCTGATTGAAATACCCCACTTATGAAATATAAAATGACAGAGTTGGAAAAGATGATGCCCAAATAGGAATATGTGTCACTGAATGTGTCAGGTTCCCTGAAAATACAGCCAAGCTTAATCGAAGAAATTTTGTGGACTTTTGGATTTAAAGAGTTCTATTGATAAAATCTATCAAAACCATGTGTAGCCTTACCTGTTCTCGGTTAGAAACTGGCGCTAAACTGGCACCAAAGAAAAAACCACCTACAAAATAAATTGTAAGTGGTTGATTATTAATGTGGGCCCAGCTGGGCTCGAACCAGCGACCCCCTGATTATGAGTCAGGTGCTCTAACCAGCTGAGCTATGGGCCCTGAATATATATGTCTGGTTAGTTCCCCGATTTGGGGATTGCAATATTACACAATTTACGAATATCTGGCAAGAGTTTACCTGATGTGCAAAGAATAAGCACACTGCCCCGGATCAATTTCAATATCTTTATCTCTACCAAGTGAATCGAAACACCCAAAATGAAATACATTCTGATATATTCGCTGCTTTTTGTGTTTGCCATCTCCTACACTCAAATTGGTGTCAATATCAGCTTGCCTGAGCGGGGGGGTACCTATATCGATTTGGTCAGGGAGAATTACCGCTGGACAAGCTTATCGACAGGGTCTGCTTTAACTGATGCGGAAGCCGACCAAAAAGGTTGGCCGGCTGTGGATGCACAATATGTTGTTGATTTTCGGCCAGTGGCGGAATGGAGCAATTCCATTGATGATCCTGAGGTGTATCGTTTAGATGTCAGCGGTACCTGGAAATGCTCATTTGAGGGTGAAGCTACAGTAAGTGCTGCAGCAGGTGGGAGCATTGAAAACTTAAACTTCGATGCCGGCAATAACACCACTTCATTTGATTTTGTGGTACCTCAGGGCAGCAAGGGCTTTTTTCTGATCAACTTTACCAACACCCGGAGAACCTCAATGAGTGGACTGAATAGTGGCTTTATCAACTTTAAAATGTTGCGCCCCGGATATGACAATGACACTGCGCTGTTTTACCCTCCCTTTCTGGCATTATTTGATTCCGTAGCTTTCGAATCGATTCGATATATGCCTTTTTCAGGGACAAACGGACGTGATCCTGATTACCCTGCACAAATCCAATGGAGCCTGAGAAAATTACCCGACGATGCAGGGCAGGGGACTATACCTACCATCGATAAAATGGGTGGTGCCTGCTGGGAACATGTGATTGAGATATCCAACCGCACCCAAACCGATCCATGGATCAATGTACCTGTTTCAGCCAGCACAGAATATGTGACACAATTGGCTAACATGTTTATGGACCAGCTCAATCCGGGGCTGAAGGTATATGTGGAAAGCAGCAATGAAGTCTGGAACTCGGCACCTGGTTTTGAACAAACCCTTTACAACAGTCAGCAAGCGGCAGCCCTGGGGCTGTCAGACATTCAGAACCATGCACGTAGAACCATAGAGTTAGCTGAGATTTTCGAATCGGTTTACGGAACGGGGTCCCTGAATGATCAAATACGTGTCAATCTGTGCTATCACCAACCCATGCTTAAATGGTCGGTGATTCCCATGCTCGAATACATACGTGACCTAAACGGTGCTCCGTCTGATTACTTATGGGCCATTGGATGCCAGACCTATTTTTCGGGAGGTCATGACTCTGGCGAATCCGTTGCTGATGTTTTAGAGGACTGCCGTGAATCCATCACTTCACAAATTGACGAAACTGGAGGCACCAACGAAGCGGGACGTAAACAATGGATAGCCGCTGCTGCGGAATGGAATTTACCAGGTGGATTTGTTTCCTACGAAGGTGGACCGGATCACGGGGGTGGAAGCACAGAGAATATTGCCAACAGAATTATGGCAGAGCGAAACGAAGGGATGTATGATTTGATGCAATACAATCTAAAAGATGCTTTTATCGATCTTGGGGGTACGCTGGCCATGCAGTTTACACTAACAAGCGCCTACAATCGCTACGGATGTTGGGGATTGACCGATGATGTCGCTGTGGCTCACCGAAACTTCAAATTGGCTGCTATTCGGGATTTGCTGGGGGGTACCACGCATTCAAAGGAGATTATTGAATCCCGAAAGAAGATTAAGGTTTATCCCATTCCTTCAATCGGGATCGTATATTTTGAGCTTGAAAATGCCAGCACCTTCCAGATTCGTATATACAATGTATCAGGAAAGGAGGTCTGTTATAAGCATGGTTTCGGCCAGGTGATCACCTGGACTACTTCTCAACCCGGTATATATTCTTACACCCTTTTACATGGTGAAAGCTTTTCATCCGGTTCTATCCTGATTAATAAATAGAAAATCTACCTGATCTTCAAGGAAAAAGATGATCAGGCTCGCTAATTTCATGAAGGGCTAGCTCCAAATAAAGATTGGATGCCTTTTTCACTGGCGCTGCAGATCCCTTTCTCAGTGATCAGACCGGTCACCAGCCTGGCCGGGGTAATATCAAACCCGGGATTCGCAACCTTTGATGAGCTGGGGATAATCCTGATTTGTTCCACCTGGTTTGATTGTTCATTCCAACCTTCCACATGGCGAAACTTCCATCCCTTCCCTGTTTTCAATCTCAGTTTCCATTCCCTCCTTCATATGAAAATCAATACATGTGGAGGGTAGAGCCACATAAAATGGAATGCCATTGTCCCGGGCCGCAAGGGCTTTCAGATAGGTCCCGATCTTGTTGGCCACATCTCCGTTTCGGCTGGTTCGGTCACTCCCGACAATAACCAGGTCCACATCACTGCGCTGCATCAGGTGTCCCCCGGCATTGTCAACAATCACCGTATGAGGAACTCCGTGCTCTCCCAGTTCATAGGCGGTGAGCCGGCCGCCCTGGTTACGGGGACGCGTTTCGTCCACCCATACATGTATGGGAATATCCTGATCATGGGCCAGGTATATGGGTGCTGTGGCCGTACCGTAATCCACACAGGCCAGCCACCCTGCATTACAGTGAGTCAGGATATTAACGGTTTCTTGTTTCTCCTGATAGATTTCTTTTATAAGTGCCATGCCGTATTCTCCGATCTTCCTGCAACGAATGACTTCATCCTCGGTTAATCGGGCTGCCATATGAAACAGCCGGTCGATCATGCCTTCCCTGGAGCCGGCACAATTCACCTCACCCAGCATCAGGTCAACTGCATAGGTAAGGTTTACCGCCGTGGGTCTTGCAGAAATTAATTTCTCGCCTAGTTTCTTTACCTCCTCGCACCAGTTGTCGGGATTGCTTTTCAGCGCCGCCAGGTAGAGCCCATATGCAGCTGTTACCCCGATAAGAGGAGCGCCCCTTACCACCATATCCTTAATGGCGTCATAAGCATCATCGGCGGTGAGCAAATCAATAGTGCTGAACTCAAAGGGTAGTTTTCGCTGGTCGATTACCTTGATAATCCCAGGATCCTCTTCCATCCAGATGGATCTATAGTGGACATCCCCAATGCGCATGGCTGTACAGTTTTTCCTTTATCTTTGGGTCTTACGAATATACAAAATGCATGTCACAACCACAGTCCGTTAAAAATATCCTGTTTGACCTGGGAGGGGTGATCCTTGATATTGATGTCCAGGCTACCCTGCAGCAATTTTATGAATTGGGATTCCCCTCCGATCTGTTGCAATACCCCAGAATATGACCACCGATATTTTCTTCAAATATGAGACGGGGAAAATCGATACCACAACATTCAGAAACGAGATCAGGGAGAAGACGGGTATTGAAATGAGTGATGAAGCATTTGATCAGGCGTGGAACGCCATGATTGTGGGAATACCTCAAGAGAGGGCGGTCTTATTAAAGAAGCTTGCGAAGCGATACGATCTCTATATGCTTAGCAATACATCTGCCTTGCATGCGCCGGTATTTGAAAGGATGTATCACGAGGCAGCGGGTATTACCATGCACCAGGCATTTAAGAAGGTCTATTACTCTTATGAGATCGGATGCCATAAGCCCGATGCTGAAGCATGGGAATATGTGATCAGGGATGCGGGGATTAATCCTGGCGAAACCCTATTCCTGGATGATAACATCCATAACATCAAGGCATCACAGGAACTGGGATTCCGGGCCATCCACATCCACGAAAGAACAAACCTCATGAACCTGGGTTTTGACCTGTAGACTCCCAGTTGATCTCCAGCTGATAGAGATGATTGCCGGTTCGGATCTGGTAAATTACTTTTCCGTTACAGACATGGACCATATGCGCCATGGTTCCTTTCAAATAGAGCTTTTTTTATAGATCTGCAAGCACTGTGCCATTGGTCTCCAGTTGTGCTTTTTCCCCATTTAGATAGAGATCAAGCGCCTTCCCGTCCGCATTGTGAATGGACACCCTATCCTTTTTGATGTCCACTTCCAATAGGCGTCCCCTGTAAAGAATCTTGAACGACAATCCTTTCCATTGTCCGGGCAGCTTCGGATCAAAGCTAAGCAGACCATCCCTGATCTTCATACCCCCGAAGCCGTGCACCACTGACATCCAGGTTCCGCCCATGCTGGTGATATGGAGTCCCTCGTCGACTTCGTTATTGTAATCATCCAGGTCCAGTCGGGATGTCCGGAGGTACATTTCATAGGCTTTATCTACCCTTCCTATCCTGGAAGCCAGGATGGAATGGACACAGGGGGATAGGGAGGATTCATGTACCGTACGCGGTTCATAGAAATCGAAATTGCGTTTAATGGTCTCCACATCATACTCATCCTCGAACAGGTAAATTCCCTGCAACACATCAGCCTGTTTGATAAAACAGGATCGCAGAATGCGGTCCCATGACCAGTATTGGTTGATGGGCCTCTCCTTAGGATCCAGGTCTGCAGCCATTACCTGTTCTTTGTCCATGTACCCATCCTGTTGCAGGAAGATGTCATGCTCGCTGTCATAAGGGAAATGGAGTTGCTCGATGATGTCGTTCCAGGCAGTGGTCTCTTTTTGATGATCGAACGCCGTCCGCTTAAGGATCTTATCATATGAATCCGGATCGGTCTCCTTCACATAGTCCAGTGCTTCCAGGGTGTATTGCAGGGTCCATCTGGCCATCTTGTTGGTATACCAGTTGTTGTTCACATTGTTCTCATACTCGTTGGGACCGGTAACTCCCAGCATCACATATTTCTCTTTTTCATCGGACCAGCTGATCCGCTGACGCCAGAAGCGTGAGATGGCGATCAGCACCTCCAGTCCGTATTCTGCCAGGTAATTATTATCACCCGTATACCTGATGTAATTATAGATGGCAAAAGCGATGGCTCCATTCCTGTGAATCTCCTCAAAAGTAATCTCCCATTCATTGTGACACTCCTCCCCGTTCATGGTCACCATGGGATACAGTGCCGCCCCCCCTGAAAAACCAAGTTTCTCTGCGTTCTCAATGGCCTTTTCCAGGTGTTTATATCTGTAAACAAGTAAATTGCGTGCCACATTCCCGGTGGCAGTGCTGAGGTAAAAAGGAATCATATATGCCTCAGTATCCCAATAGGTGCTTCCACCATACTTTTCGCCGGTGAATCCTTTTGGACCAATGTTCAGCCGTTCATCTGTTCCGGTATAGGTCTGGTTCAGCTGGAAAATATTAAACCGTATCCCCTGCTGTGCAGAGGTGTCACCCTCAATTACAATATCGGAATGAGCCCACTTTTCCTCCCACACCTTCACATGCTCCTTAAACAAACCGTCAAACCCGGCTGCCATGGCACCTGCCAGGACCTTGACTGCAGGAAATGACCATCTCTTCGGGCTCGTGGTTCATGGAGGTGAGAACCGATACAAATTTATAGAGGATCAGCTTCCTCCCCCAGTCCCAGTTCAAGGGTAATCTGGTTGGACACATAATTCTCCCTTCTGAACCACCACCTGTTCCTTTTCCACATGGCTTCCGTTCAGCTCCACCATGTGCCCCATGGCCATGCATGCCACAAAACCTGTTTTTCGGGTGCGGGCTTTCAGATAGGCCGATCCCCGCACCGCCTTGGTGAGCTCCATGTCCCAGAACTTTTCATCGTAGTTGGAATCCTGGTTCACCACATTTCCGTCGATGTATGGAGTAAAGGAGACCTCTCCCTCAAAATCAACTGAACGGATGGCATAACGGATGGCTCCGATCTCATCGCGCTTCATGCTCAGAAACCTTCTCACCGCAATTTCCAACCGGCTTTCTCCCTTGTATATGGCAAAGGTCCGCTCCAGATAAGCCCTGCTTCATGTTTAGTTCCCGCCTGAACTCCACCGGTTGGATCTTGTGAAGATCCAGAGCCTCTCCTCCGATTTCCACATCGATCCCAATCCAGTTGGGTGCATTGAGCACCTTGGCAAAATACTCGGGGTAGCCGTTCTTCCACCATCCCACCCGGGTTTTATCGGGATAGTAGACACCTGCCAGGTAGGTTCCCTGCAGAGTATCGCCCGAATAATGCTCCTCGAAATTGGCGCGTTGACCCATCCGGCCGTTGCCCAGGCTGAAGATGCTTTCCGAAGCCTTCTGCATGGCGGGATCAAATCCCTCTTCAATGATGCTCCATGGATCTGCTTTATAATATCCTTTCATGACTTATACTGGGGATTGGTGTCCTTTACAAATAGGATCAGCACTGCAGCCACCAACATGGAGATACCTCCGGTGAGCAGGGCATAGATGCTATCTCCGCCAAATAGGGATTTTACCATATAATCCCAGGATGGTCGCAGCGAGAATCTGCGGGATCACAATGAAGAAATTGAAGATGCCCATATAGACACCCATTTTGTATGAAGGAAGGGAACCGGTCAGGATGGCATAGGGCATGGCCAGAATACTTGCCCATGCCAGTCCGATTCCAATCATGGAGAAGATCATATGCTGCGGATTATTCAGGATCATAATGGATGCAAGGCCCAGTCCCCCTACCACCAGGGCAATGGAGTGAGTGATCTTCCGGTTGGTGAGCCTGGCCAGGAAGGGCAGCAGCACCAGACCAAACGCTGCGGCAAACAGGTTGTACCAACCGAACATCCCGCTTACCAGGTTGGCTCCTTCATTGTATGCCTCTGTGGTGGTGTCGACGGTATGATACATGGTCTGGGTCACAGCCGGGGTGGTATAGATCCACATGCTGAACAGGGCAAACCAGGAGAAAAACTGTACAATGGCCAGTTGCTTCATGGTCGTGGCATGCGGTAGAGATCGGTGATAATGCTCACCAATCCGTTTCTTTGCTTCTTGGTTACAACGAATGCAGCAGTAAGCAATTGGAGGATTCCAAAAACAGCCAGACCACCTGCCAGAATATACAACTCCTTTTCCAGTTTAAAATATATAATGGGCCAAGCAACAACCAGGCCCACCAATGGTCCAGATGCATCCCCCGCCGCAAATATTTCATCATGGGATCGGTCGTTTCCTCCTCCGATTCAGGCGCTTTTCCTTCCTCCTCATCAAAGCTTTTTAATTCCTCAGGACTGTATTCCTTGGTCCGCAATACGGTCCAAAGCACTGCCAGCAGGAAGACTCCGCCTCCCAGATAAAACGAGAGCCTGACAGTCATGGGGATCTCTCCTTCGGGTGCCGTATTGGAAATATGAAACCATTCCGAAAGCGCATAGGGAAGCCAGGAAGCCACAAAGGCACCAATACCGATGAAGAAACTCTGCATGGTAAAGCCCTTGGTACGTTGTTCATCGGGAAGCATGTCTCCCACAAAGGCACGGAAAGGTTCCATGGTGATATTGATGGAGGCATCCATGATCCAGAGCATTCCCACGGCAATCCATAAACCCGGAGAATTGGGCATCAGGAACAGGGCAATGGAAGCCATGATGGCTCCAACCAGGAAAAAGGGCCGTCGGCGCCCCAGCCTGCCCCAGGTTTTGTCGCTCATGTAGCCTATGATGGGCTGGATGATCAGGCCGGTAACCGGTGCAGCGATCCAGAGGATGGGGATCTGGTCGATATCTGCTCCCAGGGTCTGGAAGATCCGGCTTACATTTCCATTTTGAAGGGCAAATCCAAACTGAATCCCGAGGAATCCAAAACTCATGTTCCAGATCTGCCAGAAGCTTAATTTTGGTTTTTTTGCCATGAGATGGTCTGTTGAAGTGAGAGAACTAAAGTATTAAAAAATATAGTAATTTTGAATTCGAAATTCAGAAGCATAATCCCCCATCATGAAACGATCTACTTCCGATCCCTTGTCAGCCTCTTTTTGGCCTTGGTCTTCCCTGGATCCTGGGTGCCCAGATCATCACCACAGATCCGGACCTGCCAACCGCCGAACAAGCAGTTACCATTTATTACGATGCCACCCAGGGCACGGCCGGATTGGAAGATTATACCGGCGATGTCTATGCCCATACCGGGGTGCTTACCAATCTGAGCTCGGATAACAGCGACTGGAAATATGTGAAAACCAGACTGGGGGGAGAATACCGCTGAAACAAAAATGACCCGGGAATCGGCCAATCTCTATTCCTTGGAAATTGGTCCCTCCATCAGGCAGTACTATGGAGTGTCTGCCAGTGAGACCATTACCCATATGGCCTTTGTGTTCCGAAGTTCCGATTCCAGCAAAGAGGGAAAAGATGATGGGGGGAGCTGATATCTTTGTGGAGGTATTCAAAGATGAATACACTGTTTCCATCCTTAGCCCCGGACCATAACGTGGTGGCAGATCCTGGGGAATTCAGTCGGATTTTGAAGCCGCTGCAATCAGCAGCATCCAACTGGTCTCTTTTTGACAATGGAGTCCAGGTTAAAACGGGATCAGGACTAAACCTGACCCATACATTTTCCTATGCTTCTACCGGTGATCACTGGATAAAGGTCAGCCGGAACCGCGGGCAGTGATACAGACTCCGACTCCGCTTTTTATACATGTTCTGGAGGTCCAGCCTGAAGCAGCCCGTGCCTGCAGGCCTGAAAGATGGGATCAACTATGTAGACGACCAAACGGTACAGTTGGTTCTACATGCCCCTGGCAAAGAACATGTTTTTGTTATCGGCGATTTTAATGACTGGACTCCCGGCTCCGAAGCCAGGATGACCAAGGACGGGGAGCGGTTCTGGATCACCCTCAACAACCTGGAGGCCGGCAAAGAATATGCCTTCCAGTACCTGGTGGATGGTTCCCTGTTTATTGCAGATCCCTATACGTGAGAAGGTGCTCGATCCAACCAAGGACAAATGGATCACCGAAGACACCTATCCCGGACTCTTGCCCTATCCTTCCGAATCTGCCTCAGGCATTGTGGGAATCCTTCAACCGGGAAAGGCCGCTTTTAGCTGGAACGATGCCGGCTTTCAGCCTCCCCCTGCGGAAGATCTGGTGATTTATGAATTGCTGGTGCGTGATTTCATCGGGGCACACGATTGGCAGACCCTTAAACGATACACTTGATTATTTTACCGACCTTGGAATCAATGCCATCGAATTAATGCCCGTCAATGAATTTGAGGGCAATGAAAGCTGGGGCTACAATCCTTCCTTTTATTTCGCCCCGGATAAATACTACGGTCCTGCCGATGACCTAAAAGCGTTCATTGATGCCTGTCATCGAGCGTGATATTGCGGTAATCATCGATATGGTCCTGAACCACTCCTATGGTCAGTCTCCATTGGTTCAGCTATACTATGAAAGTTCTACAGGAAAAGTGTCTGCCGATAATCCGTGGTATAATGTGGATTCACCCAATCCGGTTTTTTCATGGGGCTATGATTTTGACCATGAAAGTCAGGATACCAAGGAATTTGTGGACAGGGTAAATCGCTTACTGGATTGAGGAATTTCATGTGGACGGATATCCGCTTCGATTTTACCAAAGGATTTACAAATACCCCTGGCGATGGAGGTGCTTATGATGCATCCAGGATTGAAATTCTAAAACGTATGGCCGATAAGATCTGGGCCATCAATGAAAACGCATATATCATTCTGGAGCACCTGGCGGCAAATACAGAAGAAAAAGAATTGTCCGATTACGGGATGATGTTGTGGGGAAACCTCAACTACAATTACAATGAAGCCACCATGGGTTACAATGATGGAGATAAATCAGACTTCAGCTGGATTTCCTATAAACGTCAGGGGATGGATTGATCCCCATCTGGTGGGATATATGGAAAGTCACGACGAAGAGCGCCTGATGTATAAGAATGTGACATATGGAAACTGGTTCGGGTGATTACAATGTTCAAGAATCTCAATACTGCCCTTGAACGGATGGAGCTGGCCGGAGTGTTCTTCTTTACAGTTCCCGGACCTAAAATGATCTGGCAGTTTGGAGAACTGGGCTACGATTACAGCATCGATTATGATTGCCGGGTCTGTAATAAACCCATCCGATGGGATTATTATGAAAACGGCAAGCGAAAAAAACTGTACCAGGTATGGTCGGCATTAATTGACATAAAGATCAGTGAGCCGGCTTTTGAATCCAATGATTTTTATCTTGATCTGTCAGGCGGCTCCAAAAGGATCGAAATCAATGACACTGACATGGATGTTCGGATCATCGGGAATTTTGATGTGATTGAACAATCTTCCGATCCCTCATTTAGCCGGACCGGCTGGTGGTACGATTATTTTACCGGCGACAGCGTTGATGTGACCGATGTTCATGGTCTTATTCCACTGGGGCCCGGAGCATACCGTATTTATACCACCAGGAAACTGAGTAAACCCGAGATCACTGCCGGTATAGATGAATATGCAGAGGTTGGGGATCGATTTTTGGGTCTATCCCAATCCCGTAAATGATATGCTATTTATTGATCCTGTAACTGAAATAGCGCTAGTCACCATCACCAATATGGCTGGTAAAATGATGATGAAAGAAGATATGAAGAAAATGCAGGATCGTCTTGATGTATCATCCCTGCCGGAAGGTCTCTATATCATCTGCCGACGCATTGGGAACCATCCCCCGATACGCGCTAAAATATACAAAAATTAGGGCCAATACTGTTTTTTCTTGACCCCTTGCATATTATCATCCACTCGTCTATCTTTGTGCAATTTTAATAATCCCTGCAAACGGAGGATTGATGAGTAAGAAATTCCCTGAATATAAGAAGTTTGACCTGTCGGAGATCAACAAGGAGATCAATGCGTTCTGGAAAGAGAACAGGATCTTTGAGAAATCCGTGGAAATCCGCGAAGGTCAACCTACTTTTGTCTTTAACGAAGGACCCCCTTCTGCCAACGGTAAGCCGGGAATTCATCATGTGATGGCCCGTACCATCAAGGACATCTTTTGCAGATACAAAACCCAACAGGGATTCCAGGTAAAACGAAAGGCTGGATGGGATACACACGGACTCCCGGTGGAGCTTGGGGTGGAAAATGCATTAAAGATTACCAAGGAAGATATCGGAACCAAAATCTCCATTGAAGAGTTCAATGCAGCATGCCGGAAGGATGTGATGAAGTACACCGCCATGTGGGAAGAGCTTACCGAATCCATGGGCTACTGGATCAACATGGATGATCCATACATCACCTACGAAAATAAATACATTGAGACGGTATGGTACCTGTTAAAGGAGCTCTATAAAAAGGACCTGCTATATAAAGGTTATTCCATACAACCCTATTCCCCGGCTGCCGGGTCAGGACTGAGCACCCATGAACTGAACCAGCCGGGATGTTACAGGGATGTGAAGGATACCACCGTAGTAGCCCAGTTTAAGGTAGTGAAAAATCCCCGCTCGTCTGTTCTGTTTGATTCTACCGATACCGATGTCTTCATTCTGGCATGGACCACCACACCCTGGACGCTACCTTCCAATACTGCACTTACAGTGGGAGCTGATATTGAGTATGCCCTGGTCAGAACCTTTAATTCCTATACGGGCATACCCATCACTGTAGTCCTTGCCAAAGAATTGATGGGGCACTATTTTCCGGAAAAGGATGAAGCATTACTCATGGAGGAGTATGAAGCCGGAGATAAACATGTTCCCTATAAAATTATAAAAACCCTGAAAGGAAAGGAGCTGGAAGGGCTTGACTATGAGCAGTTACTTAATTGGGTTAATCCAGAAGGCAATGCTTTCAAAGTGCTTACGGGCGATTTTGTGACCACCGAAGAGGGTACCGGAGTGGTCCACACCGCTCCCACCTTTGGAGCAGATGACTACCGGGTTGCACAGGCCAATGATATTGCATCCATAACCATCAAGGATAAGGATGGAAATGTACAGCCCCTGGTGGACAGTAAGGGACGTTTTTTCAGGTTACAGGATCTTGACAGCAACTTCATTTCAGAAAAAATCAACCTGGATAACTATGGTGCGTTTGAAGGGAAGTATGTGAAGAATGAATACGATGATACCAAGGCTAAGGATGATCCCACCGTTGATGTGGATATTGCAGTTCACCTCAAACTGGAAAATAAGGCCTTTCGCATTGAAAAGCATGTGCACAACTATCCGCATTGCTGGCGCACCGACAAACCCGTGCTCTATTATCCGCTCGATTCCTGGTTTGTACGCACCACAGCCATGAAGGAGCGAATGATCGAACTCAACAACACCATCAACTGGAAACCCGCGTCAACCGGAACCGGAAGGTTTGGAAAATGGTTGGAGAATCTTGTGGACTGGAATCTTTCAAGGGCACGATTCTGGGGAACTCCGCTTCCCATCTGGGTTACAGAAGACAAAAGAGAACAGGTATGCATCGGTTCTATAGGGGAGCTCAAGCAGGAGATTGAGAAATCGGTGACCGCCGGATTTATGGATTTCAATGCCCTGGAAGCTTTTGAGGAGGGCGATTTTTCAGAAGAGAACTATAACATTTTTGATCTGCACCGACCCTTTGTGGATGAACTTATTCTGGTAAGTGAATCGGGTCAGAAAATGTTCCGTGAACCGGTCCTCATCGATGTTTGGTTCGATTCAGGATCCATGCCCTATGCACAGTATCACTATCCCTTTGAACACAAAGAGGATTTCGATCAGCTCTTCCCGGCCGATTTCATTGCCGAGGGAGTGGATCAGACCCGTGGATGGTTTTTTACCCTGCATGCCATTGCCACCATGTTGTTTGATTCTGTATCATTTAAAAACATTATCTCAAACGGACTGGTGCTGGACAAGAGCGGAAACAAAATGTCCAAGCGACTGGGAAATGCGGTGGATCCTTTCAAGGCCATTGAGAAACATGGTTCTGATCCCCTTCGCTGGTACATGATTACCAATGCACAGCCCTGGGATAACCTGAAGTTTGATGTATCGGGGGTGGATGAGGTGAAAAGGAAGTTTTTCGGAACCCTTTATAATACCTATTCATTTTTTGCCCTTTATGCCAATGTGGATGGTTTTAGCTATGAGGCAGAAGAGGTACCGGTAGCGGAACGCCCCGAAATCGATCGGTGGATTATCTCTTTGTTAAATTCACTTATCAGGGATGTGACAGAGCAGTATGAGAGCTATGAACCCACCCGGGCTGCAAGGCTGATCCAGGATTTTGTAACTGAAAACCTCAGTAACTGGTACGTACGCCTAAACCGGAAAAGATACTGGGGAGGTGAATTCGATTCGGATAAAAGAGCTGCTTACCAGACACTTTATACCTGTCTCGAGACTGTGGCCATGCTGGCTGCACCGGTGGCTCCTTTCTATATGGATAAGCTTTTTAATGACCTGAACAGCGTAACCCATCGCTGCAGCCAAGAATCGGTCCACCTGACCTCATTTCCCAAGTATGATGAAAGCTTCATCGATTCTTCACTGGAAGACCGGATGGATGTGGCCCAGAAGTTATCCTCCATGATCCTCGGATTGAGGCGGAAGGTGAATATTAAGGTTCGGCAACCCCTGAACAAAATGATGCTGCCCGTTTCCGATCCTGCCTTCCGGGACCAGGTGGAGGGGGTCAAGTCTCTGGTTTTGAATGAAGTCAATGTAAAGGAAATCGAATACATTACCGATACTGCCGGAATTCTGGTCAAAAGGATCAAACCAAATTTTAAGTCACTTGGGCCCAGGTATGGCAAACTTATGAAAGAGTTAGGCGCTGTCATCAATGGAATGGATCAGGAACAGATCGCCACCTTTGAGAGCGAGCAGGCTTTTGAAATAATGGCCGGTGGGGAGAATATTCAATTAACACTGGAGGACGTTGAAATCGTTTCAGAGGACATTCCGGGATGGCTTGTGGCCAATGAAGGAGCCATCACCGTCGCCCTTGATATCAATATATCTGAGGAGCTTCGTCAGGAGGGTGTGGCCCGGGAATTGATCAACCGGATACAGAACATTCGGAAGGATAATGGATTTGATGTAACGGACAGGATCGATGTGTTAATTGAAAAGCACGAGTTGATCAATGAGGCCATAAATAAACACGGACAGTATATTGGCTCTCAGACACTTGCCGACACTGTTTCCCTGACAGATAAGATCGAGAACAGGTTGAGTAAACGCATTGATATTGATGATGATGTATACATCAATGTTCAGGTAACACGCGTATGAAACAGGAACTTTATAATCATTAAAATATTGTATATTTAACACAAACAAATATTAATAATCATGGCTGACAAAAATAGATATACGGATGCTGAGCTGCAGGAGTTCAAAACCCTCATTCAGCATAAGCTGGATAAGGCCAAGGAGGACTATGAGTTGTTAAAATCGGCCATTACCCAAAGCGAAAGTAATGACACCCAGGATACCTCACCTACCTTCAAAGTGCTTGAAGAAGGGGCTGCCACCCTTTCCAAGGAAGAGGCAGGAAGACTTGCCCAGCGACAACTAAAATTTATTCAGCACCTGCAGGCTGCTCAGGTAAGGATCGAAAACAAAACTTACGGTATCTGCAGAGAAACCGGGATACTGATTTCCAAAGAACGCCTGAGGGCTGTCCCCCACGCTACCCTTTGTATTGAAGCCAAATCCAGGCAGTAATCGTCTGGTGAAGCATTGACTATGTCCATAACAAGGAAATCCATACTTGTCATATTTCTTGTTCTCCTGGTAGACCAGACCCTGAAGGTCCTGGTTAAGACACATATGACCCTTTATGAGCAAATTCCATTCCTTGGTAACTGGGGAATCCTTCATTTCGTGGAGAACAACGGGATGGCATTTGGACTCAGTATCCCGGGCGGTTTAGGTAAGATACTGCTCACATCATTCAGAATCGTAGCTGTGGTCGGCATTGGATTTTATCTTCGACACCTGATCCGTCTTAAGGCCCATTCGGGACTTATCATCACCCTCTCTTTGGTTATGGCGGGAGCAATGGGAAACATTATAGATTCTGTATTTTATGGTTTGATTTTTAGCAGCAGCAATCCTGTGGAAACCGCGATCCTGTTTCCCGAAGGAGGCGGGTATGCACCACTGCTTCAGGGCAAAGTTGTGGATATGTTCTATTTTCCCATCATCAAGGGCAGCTACCCTGATTGGTTTCGGGGAGGTTCTAATTTCATTTTCTTCAGGCCAGTATTTAACGTTGCCGACTCCAGTATCTCGTTGGCAGTGGCCATTATTCTTTTTAATCAGAAGCGATTCTTCAAACATGTGGCCAAATCAAGCTCAGCCGAGACTGGCCGGGTCGATACTACCCCTGTTGAATCATTTCCCTCTGAAGAACCTGACAAATAAGCTACTTCTTTATGGAAGCAAAGATCTCTTGCGATCCCGCTCCGCAACTTATAATCGATTTCATACCACTGTCTACTGTAGCATTCGTTTTCAAAACCTGGCTTTTCTCTAAATGGTAGATATTTCCCGATGTTGGATTGGGACCCGTGGGAACAAACACGGTGATTACCTCCCCCTGGTCATCAGTAATAAAACCGGTCATAAGTGCTCCTGATTTAAATATGTCCACCAGGACAACTTCTTTGAAAAAGGATCTGTTTTTTCCAAAAAATTGTTGCACGGTCTCTTTGACCATTTTATACCCGGGGATCTTCAAAAGGTATCGGTCTTCCGCTTTGTTTAAGAATACCCAAAGCCGGGTGCGGACCACCAGTCCAATCACGAAAAAGAAGAGCACTACAGCCGCAAAGGTGATAAGGTAAAGTGCAAATTTAAATAGCGGATCGGGATCGGGGTTCTGAAGCAGTCTGTCCACCACAGGAGTGAGGTTGCGTCCAATCAAATTAATAATCCATCGGAACATCAATATGATCAAGGTTAATGGGGCCAGGGCCACTACACCTCCAAAGAGCGTGGTCCTAAGAAATTTTTGGATGCGTTTGAAAAAATTGATCTTCATGATCTTACATATTTAATTGAATTATCCTGTTTGCTTCTGCAAATATACGATCATGATATCAATATTTATTGTACCTTCTTCGCATTACAAAACCTGATGTTAATCTCATTTGTATTAGAAACATGAAGAAATTGTTGTTTTGCTTTATAGCCTGTGGATTCCTGTTGTCTGCAAGGGGACAAGTGTCAACTATTGAAAAAGAATTCCTCTATGTGGGGCACCGGGGCGCCTCGTATCTCGCCCCTGAAAATACCATGGCTTCCATTCAGTTAGCCTGGGAATTGGGTGCGGATGCAGCAGAGTGTGATGTGATGCTCACCAGAGATAATAAGGTTATTCTTTTCCACGATAAAAACACCAACAAACTCACCGGCGAGAATTATAACATTGAAGAAACGAATTGGGTAGATCTGGAAAAACTGTTCGTTAGACCCAGGGAGACCAACCTGCCCAAATATGAAAATGAACCCATTCCCCTCCTTGAAAGAAGTGTTGGGGGTCATTCCTGCCGACCGAATGCTGGTGATTGAGATCAAATCAGGCATTGAAATAATGCCCCACCTGGAAAAGGTGATTGAGGAATATTGGAAAAAAGGAAAGATCAGTTTTATTGCCTTCGATTTGGAGACCATCATCACCGCCAAGGAAATGTATCCCGAAGTTCCCTGCTATTACCTGTCCATGCTTAAGCCGGATCTAAAAAAGCAATTTAATCTTATTGTGGAAAATAACCTTGACGGGGTGGACCTCAGGTATGGGATTATTGATCGTCAAATCATTGAGAAATGTACTGAAGCGGGTTTGGATGTATGGTGCTGGACCGTCAATGATCTTGAAACCGCCAGAAAAATGAAGAAGCTGGGAGTAAGCGCGGTGACCACCGACCGGCCAGCCTGGTTAAAAGAAAATCTTTGATCAGGACAACTATTTCCGCCTTCATTTGTTTTCCCTGAATCATGTTACAATTTTAAAATCTACATTTTATGAAAACAATTATTGCTTTTTTCCTGCTTCTTGGAGCCCTTGCATGCACTTCTGACAAAAAAATCCACGAAGATACTGAAGTCCCCACCAATATCATCTTTCTTATTGGTGACGGAATGGGACTTTCTGCTGTTTCCACCACTGTATATTATGGGGACAACTATTCTGATTTCAGCAGGTTCAATGAAATAGGCCTGAGCATCACTTCTTCTGCCACACACAAAGTAACTGATTCAGCTGCCAGCGGCACAGCAATGGCTGCCGGGAAAAAAACATATAATGGTGCCATTGGTGTTGATACTGCTAAGGTTTCCATTGAGAACTTTACCGAGCTAGTATCCCCTCTCGGGTGGGCAACCGGCCTGGTAGCCACCTCTTCAATAACCCATGCCACTCCTGCATCCTTTTACGCACATGTGGAACAAAGAGGAATGGAAGAGGAGATTGCTTTCCAGTTACTCGATTCAGAGATTGATTTTTTTGCCGGAGGGGGAATTGGGTTTTTTAATAAACGTGCCGATGGCGTTAACCTATTGGGTATGACCGAAGAAAAAGGATTTATTGTGGATACTGTTTCGCTGGCTGATCCCGGAATCTCTGTCCCCCGGCCAGAAATATGGATTTCTTCTGGCAGAAAAGGGGATGTTGACCGCTTTGGAAGGGCGAGATGAATTTCTGCCTGATGCCACAACACTGGCCATTGAACATCTTTCTCAAAATGAAAATGGCTTTTTCTTGATGGTAGAAGGTTCCCAGATCGATTGGGCAGGTCATGACAATGACTCAGAGTATCTGATTGCAGAGATGCTTGATTTTGAAAAGACCATTGCAGTGGCATTGGATTTTGCTATGAAAGATGGAAATACCCTGGTGGTGGTTACTGCAGATCATGAAACAGGAGGATTAGCCCTGGTGCTTCTTAGACGGATGAAGATACAGGAGCCAGTGACTACAGTAGAATTGGTCCCTCATTTGCAACTGGTGGACATTCCGCTACATTGATCCCTGTCTTTGCTTATGGTCCCGGAGCAGAAGCATTCAAGGGGATCTATCAGAACACCGAGATTTTTCATAAAATGGTTGCAGCTGTTCAGCGAAGGAGATTAACTACCTTTTGATGATCCCGTAGAAGAGCACCCGGATCAGGTCATCCAGTAATTCTTCCCGGTCGGTTTTGTGTTCATCACTGAGCAGGAGTGGAAGTTCCAAGTCCTTTCATCATGGTGGCAATGGCTATGGCTCCTATTTCTGAACTAACCACCTGGAATGTTCCATTTTGCATTCCTTCCTCCAGGATCTCTTTTACCACCTGTCGCTCTTCAAGGTCAAATTGCTGCCTGATTTCAAGAATAAAATCCATATGTGAAAGGTACTCTTCATTGAGTGCGGCATAGAAATTTTCTACTGTTCGAACATGATGAAGCCTGAATAAGATGTAGGTTTTCAGTTTGTCGATGGGAGCATCGTCCTTTTGAATGGTTTTGTCAAGCTGAATCTTTAATTCAGCGGCCTCCTCTTTCCACAACTGCTCTGAAAATCTCCTCCTTACTCTGAAAATAGTAATAGATTGAGCTTTTTCCCTTGCGTGTGGCAGCGGCAATCTCCTCCATGGTGGTTTTCCTGAAACCATACCTGGTGAAAATCTTACGGGCAACTCCCACAATATGAGCCCGAACCTCCTTTTTGACAACTACCATATTGCAATGAATTTAGGCTGATCCCAAAATTAAGCTTCTTCTTCCAGATCTACAAGTTTGTAATCCAGCTGCCTTCTGGAAAGGTTGGCATTCACCACCTCAATGTTTATTTCATCTCCTATTTCAAATTTGCGACCCGATTGACGTCCAACGATCATGTATTCCTCTTCATCAAATTCATAAAAATCATCGGCAATGCTTTTAATGGAAACCATTCCTTCACATTTGTTTTCAATGATTTCCACATAGATGCCCCATTCTGTAAGACCAGAAACCACCCCTATCAAAGTCCTGTCCCAATCTTATCCTGCATGAATTCTACCTGCTTGTATTTGATGGAGGCTCTTTCCGCTTCAACGGCCCTTCGTTCCATTTCAGACGCATGCTGGCACCTCTTTTCGTAGGTTTCCGCATTTTTTGATTCGCCCTGTTCCAGGTAGTGTGAAAGCAGTCTGTGAACCATTAAATCGGGATACCTTCTGATGGGCGAGGTGAAATGGGCATAGTCCTTAAATGACAGGCCATAATGTCCAATATTGTTGGTGGAGTACCTGGCCTTGGCCATGGATCGCAACGCCATCATCTCCACCACATTTTGCTCCTTTTTACCCTGAACCTGGTCCAGCAGGATATTCAGCGAAGTGGACAATCGCCGGGCCGATTGCTGTGGATTGAGTGTATGTCCAAACTTTGTGATAAATCGTGTAAATGATTCCATCTTTTCCGGATCAGGAACATCATGGATCCGATATACAAAGGTTTTACCCTCCTTTTTCTTGTTCTTCGCCTGTGGACTTATTTCCTCCGGTAGCTTTGCCCCTTTGATTTAGAAGGATTTACTTCTTTTTCATACTTTCCTCCCCGGCTGGCATAGGCGGCTACTCTTTTATTGGCCAGCAGCATGAACTCCTCGATGAGCCAGTTGGCTTCCTTCTGAACTTTGAAGTAGACACCTGTGGGTGTACCATCCTCGTCCAGGTGAAATTTTACCTCGTCTCTTTCAAAATTGATTGAGCCATTCTTAAAACGTTGCTCTTTCAATACCTTTGATATTTCAAAGAGTTTCAACACCTCCTCTTTCATATCCCCCTGACCTGTTTCAATAATCTCCTGGGCTTCCTCATAATTGAACCTGCGGTGAGAGTGGATAATGGTTCTACCAAACCATTCGTCCAGCACCTCCCCCTTTTCATTCATGCTGGAAGACAGCAGAAAAGGTGAGTTTATCCTCATTGGGGCGTAAGGAACAAACCCCGTTGGATAGTTTTTCCGGCAAGCATGGGTACTACACGGTCCACCAGGTATACGGAGGTACCCCGATCATAGGCCTCACCGTCCAGAATGGTTTTGGTCTTTACATAATGGGATACATCGGCAATATGCACCCCCACTTCCCATAATCCGTTCTCCAGTGATTTCAGGGAAAGCGCATCGTCAAAATCTTTGGCGTCGGCCGGATCAATGGTAAAGGTGGGCGTCTTCCGGAAATCCCTTCGATTTTTGATCTCTTCGCTCACTGATCTCATCCGGAATTTTTTCTGCATCAGCCTCAACCTCCTTGGAAAATTTTATGGGCAGCTCAAATTCAGCCAGAATGGAATGCATCTCCGTATCATTCTCCCCGGGATAACCCAGAATATCCACAATTTCACCAAAAGGATTTTTCATCTTTACCGGCCAGTCAATGATTCTTGCAATGGCCTTCTGTCCATGCTCCACTCCATTCAATTTGTCCTGGGGGATGAAAATATCAAAGGGCATCTTTCGACTGTCGGGCAAGCAGGAAAGCAAAATTGCGGGAAATCTCAACCGTCCCCACAAAAGTGTCCCTGGCCCTCTCCAGGATTTCAACCACCTCTCCCTCGATCCGTGTGGCTCTGTTTGCGCTTTGGATAGACAAATACCTTCACCAGGTCTCCATCCAGGTCCGGTTTTAAGATTGTTCCTGTGCAATAAATACATCATCATCGGAATCTTCCGACACCAGGAAGGCATATCCATGGTGGGTCATATCCAGTGTCCCTGTCTTATATCCGGCTCTGCTCAGCAGCCGGTAACGGCCGGGCTCCAGTTGTTGCAACTGTTTTTTCTCAACAAGCTCATCTAATGTCCTGGATACCACAGCCTTCCTGTATTTGTCGTCGAAAAATAACAGCTTTGAAATCTGCTTATAATTGTATACCTGTTTGGGATTTCTACCAAATACTCCCATGATCAACGCGTTGGCCTGGTCATCCGTCAATCTTTCTTTACTTTTTCTTGAGTTTTTACCCATTATTGCCTGGTTTCTAGTAATAGCTAAAATTAACTAATTTTGCATAGTTATGGCCAACGATTTATTTATTTACAACACCCTGACCAGGAAAAAAGAGAGGTTTGAGCCACTCAATCCACCCTTTGTTGGTCTCTATGCATGTGGTCCCACAGTCTATGGTGACGCCCACCTGGGTCATGCCCGCCAGGCCATCACATTTGATGTGCTTTACCGATACCTGCTTCACCTTGACTACAAGGTCAGGTATGTCAGAAACATTACAGATGTGGGTCACCTGGAGAATGATGCCGATGAAGGTGAAGATAAAATCCTTAAGAGGGCGAGGCTTGATTCACTGGAACCCATGGAAGTGGTTCAACACTATATGAACCGGTATCATGATAATATGCGGGAGTTGAATGTTCTTCCTCCAAGCATTGAGCCCAGGGCCAGCGGACATATTATTGAACAACAGGAATTGATCCGTAAGATCCTGGATGCCGGTTTTGCCTATGAAGTGAATGGATCGGTATATTTCGATGTGACCAGGTATAACGAAAAGAATCACTATGGTCAGCTCTCCGGGAGAAAAATCGAGGACCTGCTCTCCAATACCCGGGTGCTTGACGGGCAATCGGAGAAAAGAAATGCCCTCGATTTTGCACTCTGGAAAAAAGCTGATGCTGCCCACATCATGCGCTGGTCATCTGAATGGGGTGATGGATATCCCGGCTGGCACCTTGAGTGCTCAGCCATGAGTACCAAGTACTTGGGAATGCAGTTCGATATCCATGGCGGAGGAATGGATTTGCTATTCCCCCATCATGAGTGTGAAATTGCCCAGAATGTGGCCGGTTACGGAAAACCTTCAGTGAGGTACTGGATGCACAATAACATGATCACCGTCAATGGTCAGAAAATGGGCCGTTCCCTGGGTAATTTTATTACACTTGACCAGTTTTTCTCAGGCAATCATGAGATGCTCCGGGAGGCCTATCATCCCATGACCATCAGGTTCTTCATTCTGCAAGCCCATTACCGCAGTACCCTGGATTTCTCCAACGAGGCCCTTCAGGGTTCAGAAAAAGGAATGATGCGATTGTTGAAAGCCATCGATGATATGGACAACATCCAAACCTCCTCAATTTCATCCATCAACGTGCAGGATCTGGTTTCCCATTGCGATGAAGCCATGAAGGATGACCTGAACACACCCGGGCTTATTGCCCATCTGTTTGACGGTGTAAAATGGATCAATGCTTTATCCGAAGGCCGGCACACCATCACACCAGAGGACCTGGATATATTAAAGTCCCTCTATCATAACAATGCATACTCAGTACTCGGACTTACAAAACCGGGAAGTACTGATTCGGCCAAAGGGATCACCGGTGATCTGGTTGAAATGATTCTTCAATGGAGAAATGAAGCCAAAAACAGCCGGGAATTTGACCTGGCAGACCGGATACGGGAACAGCTTTCAAATTTAGGGATCACTGTGAAGGACCGGAAAGACGGGGCTGACTGGGAAATCAACTGATATGGCCTCCACTTATAAGTCAAGATCGATTGCCATTGGAAATCTTACAATGGGGGGATTGGAGCCTGTATCTATTCAATCCATGACCAATACCGATACCAATGACCTTGATGCAACAGTTGAACAATGTGAGCGGATGATCCATGCCGGGGCCCAATTGGTGCGCCTCACCACCCAGGGAAAACGGGAAGTTGAAAACCTGGAGAAGATTCGGGAAGCATTGCACTCCAGTGGGCGCCAAATTCCTGTGGTGGCCGATATCCATTTTAAACCATCATTGGCTTTGGATGCAGCGAAGGTGTCTGACAAAATTCGCATTAATCCTGGCAATTACCTAAGGGGGAGATCTCTGAATAAATTATTACCCGAATTACTTGAAACATGCAGGATTCATGGAACGGCCATCCGCATTGGGGTCAATCATGGGTCCCTGGACGAATCCATCCTCAAGGAATTCGGCGACACCCCAGCCGGAATGGTTGAATCGGCCATGCAGTTTCTCAGGGTATGCAGGGACCAGAAGTTTGAAAACGTGGTGGTCTCCATGAAATCAAGTAATCCGAAGGTGATGGTACAATCGGTGCGGCTACTGGTTCATACCATGATCGAAGAAGAGATGGCATACCCGCTGCATCTGGGAGTTACCGAGGCCGGAGATGGCATTGAAGGAAGGATAAAATCAGTGGTGGGAATGGCCCCCTTGCTGCTGGAGGGTATGGGAGATACAATCAGGGTTTCACTTACCGAAGCTCCTGAAGAGGAGATGCCAGTGGCCCTTAAGATTGTTCAGCTTTTCCCTAAACCTTCTCAACTCCCTTTTGACCCATTCAACAATCTGGTATGGGATCCCTTCAGCTTTCGTCGCCGTAAATCCCATTCAGTGAACGGAATCGGAAATGGAAGAAAGATAATTATCATCAGCGAGTTTCCTCCAGATCCGGAAGTAGACCTGTTGCCAGAATTCATCGATCAAAAAGTGGTCTCCTACGAAAAATGGAAACGTAATCCGGAATTGTTGACAGGCAATCAGAGTCTGCTGCTGCTGGAGCAGGATACGCTTGCCATCCAGGATGTGAAATTTCAGTTGAACCATTTCTGCTCCCTGAACCAGACAGCTCCTATCATATTTAAAACCACTAGCACCACAGAGGATCCGGAATTATTTCAGTTGAAGCTGGCCGGCGAGTTGGGTTCCGTGCTTATGGATGGTGCTTTAGATGCGGTATGGGTGGAGAATGCGTTCCTGGATGAGGAATTCATAAACGATACCCTGCTCATGATCCTGCAGGCAGCCGGAGCCAGGATCAGTAAAACAGAATATATTGCCTGTCCCTCCTGTGGGCGAACCCACTTTAACATCATTGCCCGACTTAAAGAGATCCGGGAAGCAACGGCTCACCTCACCTCCTTGAAAATCGGTGTTATGGGATGCATCGTCAACGGTCCCGGGGAGATGGCTGATGCCCACTATGGATATGTGGGTGCCGGACCAGGCCGGGTGACCCTCTATAAAGGCAAGAATCCCATTCTTAAGAACCTTCCTGAAAAGAGGGCGTTGCATGCACTGATCGAATTGATGAAGCAGGAGGGTGACTGGATCGATCCCCAGGGCCCATGACCTCCTGGGGATTTACCACCTGAAAAAAGGGGTTTCTAAATGGAAAAATATCCCATGTTCACCATAGCGGTTGATGGCATAATCAATTCTGAATACCTGGTCATAATAGGTGACAATGTCGAGTCCAATGCCGGTGGAAAACTGCCAGTTATTGACCATGGTGTTGGTGGGATCAGGAAAATCATTGTTCACATACCCCGCATCGGCAAATAGGTTGACATAGAGCGGCATAATGGATTTTGTTGAATTGCTCCAATCCAATCAGAGGCAGGGTACGCATGGTGGGTTTGATGATCTGGAATTTCAGGTTGTACTTCGAAATGACATAATCAGATCCATCAATCACATAGGACTCATATCCACTCAGAAATTCATTGTACCCCAATCCTCTGTTCAATGCATGTGGCATATATTTCTCCGATGAGTACCTTGTCTTTGTCGCATTATAAAAATAGATGCGGTTGGCCAGTTTTTGATGAAACATCAGGACTCCCGTCACACGAAAGTTCGTATAGGGATAATCGGGAATGAGTCCCACTCCCAATTGTTCCAACCTGATATTAACGGCAAAACCCTCCAGTGGATATATTTTTGAGTCCCTTACGTCGTGATTAAAATTGTAGGTAGCCGAAAAGAAATGCAACCGGGTGCTTTCTTCTCCCATGAAATTGGGATTGATAATGGCCACTGAATCCGATACAGAGTAATCAAAATATTCAAACCGAAAGGTATGAGCCGTATAGAGTTTCCTGCGATAGGTGTATCTGGCGAAGGCATTCAGACGAACCTGTGCTGGCTTTTCACTTGGTTTATATTCCAATGGCTTATTGTTTACCGTGGCAATGTAAACCTCATTCTGCTTGTGCATGTTAAAACCTGTGGAGACCCCGTGTTGCTCCCTTCTACCCAGGTTTGGTATCGTATAAGCCAGGGCGTATTCCCGAATATATCCCAATCTGATTTTTCCGGTGAGTACTTCATTTCGTCCTCTGAAATTCTTCCATTTTAGAAACCCTCCATAATTGATTTTATCCCACTCCCGGTTCTTGATAAATGTGCCGAAATTCCGATCCGCATACTCCAAAATGGGAACCGGCCAGATGTACCATCTTTCTGTAACTGTAATTTGAATGGTAATTCGGCTGTTGAGATTATGGGTGGCATCAAACTTTACAAAATTAAATAGGGTCAGATTTAACAGATTCTCTTTGCTCCTCTGGAGCGCCGGTAACAATTCCATTTTTAAAATGGTGTCGCCGATTTCAAAAACCAGCTCCCTAAGTAGAATGGATTCTTTGGTCACCCGGTTCCCCTGGATCAGAATATCTTCGATGATCAATTTGTCATCGTCAATTATGAGCGGATCCTGTGCATTGGTGATCAGCGCATGGCCCAGCATGAAGCCAACCATCATCATTATTATTGCCCGTGCCATACGCATCATGCAAAGGTTTGCAAGGTAATAAAATATTTAAACGTATTTTTGACTATAAATTTCCCTAATCATGAGAGTGATCTTATCTTTTGTTTTCTTATATATTGTTTTATTTCAGGTCATTGGGCAAACCAGGCAAGAAGCCCTGGAGGCTCCTTTTAATCAATTGATAGTCTCTGGCAACATACACCTGGAACTGGTGGTTGATGAAACCCAACAACTGATGATGGTTTCAGAAGGGAACATTGAAGCCGTGGATATTAAAACCGAACAAGGGATTTTATCCCTCAAAACCAAAACGGAACTAAACAAATCACCTGCCGTTGAAATGAAGCTTCACTATGTGAATCTTACGAAGCTTGAAGTTACAAAAGGGGGACGTGTTCAATCGGCCGACACGCTTAAATCTGAGGTTCTTCAATTGGATGTATTAACAGGAGGAAAGATGGAGTTGTGGATAAGGGTGGATTCACTCAGTGCCCGTGTAAATCAGGGTGCCGATCTTATCCTCTATGGCAACACCAGGTCCCAATTCGTTAACGCATACACCTGGGGAAATTACCTGGCTTATGAACTTGAGGCAATGGATTCTTATGTGAAAGCAGCCACCGGGGCACAGGTGAAGGTGAATAGCATCAGACTTCTGGATGCAAGTGCTACCAGCAAGGCTTTTGTGGGATACCTGGCAGAGCCGGAGCAAAAAAAGGTGAAGACCTCGGTCGGGGGCGATATCACTCTACAGACCGAATAAGTACTTCTGCCAGTTGCAGATCCATGGGTGTGGTTATTTTTATATTTTCCCTGTTACCCTCAACCATGGATACCTGGTCATAATAGGATTCAAAAACGGAAGCATCGTCCGTAAATTCAGGTTTATAGGGCTCTTGGTAAGCTTTTCTGATCATCTCCGATTTAAATACCTGGGGTGTCTGGACCCTTCTAAGTGTGGAGCGGTCCAAATGTAAAGAATGACCCTGCAGATCTACCGCCCGAATGGTCTCCTCCACCTCCTGCACTGGAATGCAGCTTCCCTTTTCTGCAGCCACCTTATAACATCGCTTCAGGGTATCCTGACTTACCAGGGGCCTGACAGCATCGTGAATGCCTATAATCAGGCCATCCTCCACGAGCTGCAAGCCGTTTTTTACAGATTCATATCTTGTCTCTCCACCTGGTGCCATTGTGATTCTGGAATTGTAATCATAGGAATCGGAGAGGTTGTTCCAGAACCTTTGGTGATCTTCAGCCAGGACCAGGACAATCTTCATATAAGGGTCAAAACAGATAAACCTCTCCAGGGTATGTACGATTACAGGTTTCCCTGCCAGATCGATGTACTGTTTCGGCAAATCGTTTTTCATTCTGTAACCCGATCCTCCGGCAACGATGATAACTCCCCGTTTCATTCTTTTTTGAAATAACCGTCAATGAGTTCCATAATGATGGTCCGGTCCAGTGGCTTGGTCACAAATTGATTGCATCCAGCCCGCAAACTCTCCTCTTTCTCTTCAGCCATCACAAAGGCAGTCTGGGCAATGATGGGTACCTGCTTGTTAAAGATTCTGATTTTTCGGGTTGCCTCGATACCATCTAACTCTGGCATCTTAAGGTCCATCAGGATAATATCAGGCGCGATTTTTTTAGTAACAGATACTGCCTCAACACCATTCTTTGCACGGAGGATCTCGGATCCTGTTTTCCTGAGCATCTCCCTGATAAATAACCAGTTAAGCTCTTCATCCTCAGCTATTAATATCCGCTTATCTTTCCAGTTGTATGTTTTATTGGAGATCAGATCCTGTGATTCTTCTAACATCTTATTAATGACCAGGGGTAAAGTAAAAAAGAATGTGGTGCCCTCCCCTAAGGTTGATTCCACCCACAATTCACCACCCATCAGCTGCACCAGGCTTTTTGAAATAGGCAAGCCCAGTCCGGTCCCTGTGGGTTGATCTACCTTGGCCTGGTTCACCTGACCAAACCGGTCAAATATAAGATCCATTTGATTTTTGGGGATCCCGATGCCACTGTCGCTCACAAAAAATTCGATATACCTATTGTTTTTGATGGTATAACCAAAGGTGATATGTCCTTCTTTGGTAAATTTCAGGGCATTGCCAATGAGGTTATTAAAAATCTGGCTGAGCCTAAAATCATCGGCAACAATGGTGAAATCAAGAGACTCTTCACCCTTTTTCAGGTTAAAGGCCACCTTCTTCTGTCCCGGGGCATCTCCCCTGATGCGATGGAAAAAGGAGGAGTAGATTTCATCGAGGATTACATTGATCCGAACTGGCTTATTGGAGATTTTCAGCTGGCCTGACTCGATCTTCGATATATCAATAATATCATCAATAATATTTAAAAGCTGATTGGAAGTATGATCAATGTGCTTCAAATAGAGATCTTTCTGCTCTTCGCTAAGATCAGGGTCTCGCAACAAATTGGCAAATCCCAGGATCCCGTTCATGGGTGTCCTGATTTCATGAGACATGTTGGCCAAAAATGAGGTTTTTAACCGATCCGATTCCTGGGCCTGGTCCCTGGCATCCTTCAATTGGTTTTCAATGATCATCATTTCAGAAACATCCTTGAATATCCCTACAATCATGGTAATGACACCCCGTTCATCCTTGATGGGTATTTTGTTTTTTTCCATCCAGAATCCGTCCACGCCCTCATCTTCAAAATAGATAATTTTGTTGATGATCGGTTTTCCTGTATCCAGGATTAAGCGGTCTTCTTCCTGCATTTTCCGGGCAACACGTTTTGAAAAGAACTGCTTATTTTCTTTTCCAACAGCTTCCGTTGGGTGGGAGACACGCAGCAGCTGGGCCATTTTACCATTGACCCTGATGTACCTGTAATGCCTGTCTGTAAAGAATATATAAAAGGGCATATTCTCCAGAAGGACCTCAAGGTTCTCCCTTTCACGGTGAAGCTCCTGCAAAGACCTTGTAAGATTGGTGATATCCTCCTGGTAACCTCCCGTTCCTACGATTTTTCCGTTTTTATCTAAGACCGGAAAATTGACTGTTTTGAATATCCGTTTATTCCTGGAGTGCGTGGCTTCTTCAACTTTACCCGTATCATATACATCACGCTCTCCCAGATTGCTTTGCCTGGCGTCCTCTTCATCATATACTTCCTGACTACCTTTACCAATTACCTCTGACAAATTCTTCTTAAGGTAGAGAAGCAATTCTTCATTGGCCTGGTTGAATTTCCCTTCAGAATCTTTGAACCAGGAAGCAAAGGGTAATGCCTCCATCAAAGCTTTCAATTGGTAATCCGGGTCTTTATTGATATGTTCCTTTTCTTGGGCTATTTCTTATCCTCCAAACGTGCTGAATCCAGAAGAGATGTGTTTCTCTTTCGGGGTAATACTGAGCAGGGGTACGCTGGTCTTATTTACCATTTGATGAGCAAAGCTGCCCAGGAAAACATTCCATTTGTCAATGGCGCTTGACATGATCGTGATCAGATCGGCATCAACGGCTTCGGCATAATTACAGGTGAGGCTGGGCAGGCTATCTCCTATTATTGTTTTTGTTACACATTTCAGTTTCCTTGCATTAAAGTAGCCAACGACCTGTTTTGCATAAGATTCCAACCGATCCAGGTCCCTTTTATTCTTAGAGGTGGAAACCGAAATTACATGTAATTCGGCCCCGAATAGTTCAGCAATATCAGCAGCTATGGTTGCCTTTTGCCTGGTGCCCCTGTGAAGCTTGATGGGCAATACAATTTTCTTGATCTGGTTTGGAACAGGTGTCCGACGGAGGGTGAAAACCGGTTTTTCCGTTGCGGTCATGATCTTTAAAGCATTGCTTCCAATGAATAACTCCTCAAAACCTGAAGCTCCGTGTGTGGAGGCGGATACCATTGCATTCTCATAGGAATTTACCTGATTCACCACTTCCCGGTATACTTTTCCCTTTTTAACAATATACTTCAGTTTGGAATCGTTTCCGAGCTTTGGTTCATATTCCTTCATCAGCTTGTTAAATTCTACCTGAGCATATTTGTGTTCCTGCTCGACCACATTGGGTTGAAAATTGGTACTATTGGTCAGGACGTAAACCATCTGAATATTGACGGTCTGCTTTTGAGAAAACATAAGGGCCCACTCCAGCCCTTTCAGGGAGTCCACTGAAAAATCGACAGGTACAATAAAATTGGTCATGGTGCTGGTTTTAGTTACATCAGCTAATTTAACCAAATCATGTGATATTTATTACATTTGTTGGATATAATAATATTTGAGAATCTATGGCTTTGGATGTTGTATTAGGAATTGATATTGGAGGAACATATACCAAATTCGGATTGGTAGATCGTTCTGGAAAAATCTATTTTGAGGATCAGATCAGTTCCCGTGAACATGATAAAATTGAGCAATTCATTGCATCTTTTCACGAACGTCTAACTCACAGCCTTGGTCGCCTAGAAACATCCTTTCATATCGCTGGAATTGGGGTTGGCGCTCCCAATGGCAACTATTATACCGGTTCCATTGAAAATGCACCAAACCTCGCCTGGAAAGGTAAAATCGAATTCGTGAAAATGATGGAAAATCAGTTTCATGTTCCGGCAGTGGTGACCAACGATGCCAATGCGGCCGCCCTTGGAGAAATGCTGTTCGGCGATGCCGCTGGACTTAACAATTTTATTATGATCACGCTGGGTACGGGCCTTGGAAGTGGCCTGGTTGTGAATGGTGATCTTGTCTACGGCCATGATGGTTTTGCAGGTGAATTGGGCCACGTAAGGGCCATGGACAATGGCAGGCAATGTGGATGTGGAAAAAGGGGCTGCATGGAAACCTATGTTTCCGCCACAGGAATTAAGCGTACTATTTTTGAGCTTCTTGCTGATGAGAATGTGGATAGTGAGTTTCGCAAAATTCCGTTTACAAAACTAAAGCCCAAGATCATTACAGCCATGGCTGAATCGGGTGATCTTATTGCCATAAAAGCTTTTGAGAGAACCGGATTCCTATTGGGTAGATGCCTTGCTGATTCTGTGGCACACGTTAGTCCTTCTAAAATATTCCTGTTCGGCGGATTGGCCAAGGCGGGAAAATGGATCATCGAGCCCACCAAGAGAAGCATGGAGGAGCATCTCTTTCCTATCTACCGAAACAAAATTGATATTGTGCCCTCTGCCCTGTTGAAAAAGAATATTGCAGTCCTGGGTGCAGCTGCATTGATTTGGAAGAAACTGGACAACCAGTCAAAGGAATAGCATTATTTCTCCAGTACCATGGTCACATCATGGTCCCAGTTGGATCGCACCGTAATCTCAACGGGCAAGAATTCTACAGGTTCAGGTTGCAATTTTTCCATATAGTTTCCGGTATCCCATTTCCCATTCCCGTTCAGGTCGTGCACAAATTTAATGCCATAGGCCTGCGGGATCAGATAATTGAAACTATATTGTCCTGAAGCTTCAACTACTTGTTGTTGAAGCACTTTCTCCTTGCTGATGAGTTGTATAAGTACCCTGTTTTGCACATTTTCCATATTTAGCAGAATCCGTCCGTAGTATTCCAAATCACGGGTTTTAAAAGAGATATCGATGGTATCATGGTTCATGGGATAGATGCATTTGATGGCGCCGGGTAGAAGAACCAACCTGTACTTGGAAGCTGATTTCCATTCAGCCGAGATCCGTCCCCTGGTAAGCAGGGTTGAGTCAGGAAAAACCTGAAACGGTTCTTCAATTTCAACTGAGTCGGGGATGTGATAAAGGCTGATCAACGAATCCTCCATGAGGGCTATAGGAAATTCCACATCAAGGATCAGGTTCCGGTTCGGATCATGTTCCTTACCCTTTCGGATGGTTGACACCTCCAGTTTCTCCTCCATGCTCTCTTCCTCATCTTCTTTTTTCTTTTTTGAACTCTTTTCCCGGTAAGAGAAGATCAGGGTGTCAGTGATTGAAACATATCGATCTGCTGTGTCTATCACCGTATATACTAATTCCATTTTGACTGTATCTTTTTTGTAGTCCGTAGAATCCTTCATCCAAAGGGTCAGGCTGTCCCTCTCCGGGGAATAATATTCCAGTAGTTCAATCCTTTCATCCAAATCCATAGAAAGTGGTCTGTACCTAAATGAATCGGTAAGGGGGAGGGCAAACACCATCTGATTCTTACGCCTATCATCCCGGGAATAATTGGTAATGTACTGGACTTCTGCCTTTTCTGTAAATAACAGGAGCTCTATATATATGGAATTCAGATCAGGTCCGCTTTCTTGAACGCTGTCCGATGCAACACCCACAGTATCAATCATCAGGGTATCAATCATAGGGGTATCAATCATCAGGGCCTGCACTCATCAGCGTGTCATTTCCCGAAGCCTCCAGGAGCCTGCGGGAAAATTCGGCATTGACTATCAGGCTGGTATCCAGAAAGGCAATCTCCTCTGAGGGCAGATCAAAAAGGAAATTGTTGTTTCCGTCCTTGAGGGCAAACACTTTATAAACATCTGAACGTAAGTTATTTACACTAAATACCCCGCTGTCGTCAGACCTGCCCACATAAAGTGGAATATCCATCAAAGGAACCGAATCCCTAAGGTCATTATAGAGCATGATCGAGATGGGATCTTCAGGACTCGAGAGATCCTCTGCATATTTAAGGGTTCCCCTTACCGAAAGTGAATCGAGTACATCACCTGTGGCAAATACATATTCATAATTGAGTAGTTTATTCCCTTCATGGAGATCTTTAATGGCACTTCCAAAATTGAATGTATAGGTTGTATTCTCTTTTGGCGATTCTTCAAACTGTATGATGATGGTTTTTTTCCTTAGTTTAACCTCAGGTTTTTCTTCCATGGGTGGTGAAACGATCAATTCCTGATTGACATTGTCGAGCACAATGTATTCATCGAATGTGATAGAGATCTTTTTAGCAACAAACCGTGTTGAATAGTTGGGGGGCACGGTCTCGGTTACCCTGGGGGGATCCTCATCCCTGGGGCCACCAGTGGGAGAGCCCAGTTGCGCACAGCTCCAGCAGATGAGAACTATCAAAAGAAGGTATATGTATCGGAGGGACACTTTTTTCAATTTTATGCAAACATACAAAGATATATGCTTCAGGTGAAACCCCCGGAATGTTATTATATTTGTAGCTTAATCTGTAAATCCATGTCTCGTTATGATAATGAACTCCATTACATGGAATGTTGATCCGGAAATCTTCAGCATCGGCCAATTGAGCATCCGTTGGTACGGATTACTATTTGCCTCTGCTTTTCTTTCCGGCTACCTGGTGTTTATCCGTTTTCTTGCCACCGAGAGGCTCACTTCCGAAATGCTTGATCAATTGCTTATTTATATAGCTGTAGGTACAGTCATTGGTGCCAGGCTTGGACATTGTTTTTTCTACGAGCCTGACTATTTTCTGAAGAATCCTTTAGAGATCCTGAAGATCTGGAAGGGCGGATTGGCCAGTCACGGAGCCGCCATTGGGATTCTTTTATCCCTCTGGTTGTACATTCGAAAACATAAGCTCTCGTTCTTGTGGCTCATCGACCGAATCGTAATTGTTGTGGCCCTGGGTGGTGCATTTATTCGTCTGGGAAACCTCTTCAATTCAGAGATTTACGGGCGGCCCACAGATCTGCCCTGGGGATTTGAATTTGTAAGGGATAAATTATACGATTCAAATACCGGTGAATTGCTGGCTACAGTTGCCCGCCACCCTACGCAGCTCTACGAAGCTTTGAGTTATATTCTTATTTTCGTTATCCTTTTTATATTTTACAGGAAGCGTTACACCAAGGTACGGGATGGATTCATATTCGGGGTATTTATGATCCTGCTGTTCTCAGCTCGTTTTCTCATTG
Source organism: uncultured Bacteroidales bacterium (assembly GCA_963710385.1). Taxonomy (GTDB): domain Bacteria; phylum Bacteroidota; class Bacteroidia; order Bacteroidales. Next base: position 42,529 of record CAVQAB010000003.1, read on the forward strand.
AATTCGTGAAAAATGACCAGGTGGCTTTTGAGGCCGGTATGCAGTTTAACATGGGACAATTGCTCAGTTTACCCTTTATTCTGGCGGGGATATTGATGATTGTTTTTACCAAGATGCGTCCAAAATATTTCAATCAGGAGCCCCTTCCAAAAACCCCAAAAAAGGGGCGAAAAGCAGATAAAAAGTAACATTTATGGAATCAGGGAATTTCTGGCTCGCATTTGGTCTCACCCTGTTTGCTGGTTTATCCACAGGTATTGGCAGTGCACTGGCTTTTTTTACCAAAAGTACCAACACCCGTTTCCTCTCTGTAAGTCTTGGATTTTCGGCAGGTGTGATGGTCTACGTCTCCTTCGTTGAGATTCTTACAAAAAGCCCGGGAAGCCCTTATTCCCGGATTTGGTGAAAAACTGGCCGCCTGGTATTCGGTATTGGCTTTTTTCGCTGGAATTCTAATTATTGCCCTGATCGACCGCATGATTCCCTCCTATGAGAATCCGCATGAAATCAGAAGGGTGGAGGATGTGGCAAAGAATGGTGAGAAAGATCCCAGGCTTGTCAGAATGGGCATGTTTACAGCGCTGGCCATTGCCATTCACAATTTTCCCGAGGGAATCGCAACATTCATGGCGGGATTATCCGACATGACCGTAGCAGTTCCCATCGCAGTCGCTATTGCCATTCATAACATTCCTGAGGGGATTGCCGTTTCGGTACCAATTTCCTATGGGACGGGCAGTAAAAAAAGGGGATTTTACCTCTCTTTCCTATCAGGACTGGCCGAACCGGTGGGGGCGCTAATCGCCTATTTTATTTTGATGCCTTATTTGAGCGATTCACTGTTTGGCTTTATTTTTGCTGGTGTGGCCGGGATCATGGTGTTTATTTCCATTGACGAACTGTTGCCCACGGCAAGGGAATATGGTTTACATCATCATGCGGTGTACGGTTTTTTGGCCGGTATGGCTGTGATGGCTCTCAGCCTTCTGCTTTTTATCTGAAATGACCGAACCCAAACATAACCATAAACGTAAAAATCACCACCACCACCCGGTGAATGAAAAAAACCTGCTGGTAGCAACCCTCCTTAACTTTGTCATCACCATTGTCGAGATTGCCGGCGGACTCCTTTCTGGCAGTCTTGCCCTGCTTTCCGATGCCCTGCATAATCTGAGTGACACTTTTGCCACATTTATTGCATATCTCGCCATCCTCATCGGCAAGCGTGAGGCCAACACAAAAAAAGACTTTCGGTTACAAGCGAATTGAGATACTGGCAGCTCTGCTAAATGCAGTCATACTGGTTGTTATGAGTGTCTTTCTACTGAAGGAAGCCTACCAGCGTTGGAACGATCCACAGCCCATCAACTCAATGATCATGCTTCTGGTGGGTATGATCGGATTGCTGGCCAACCTTTATGCCGTCATTATACTTAAAAAGGACGCACACAAAAGCATCAATGTCAAAGCAGCATACGTTCATTTAATTGGTGACAGCCTCTCTTCTGTGTTAGTGGTCATAGGAGGCGTTCTGATACAGATCTTTAGTGTCTACTGGATCGATCCTCTGATTACCCTGCTGATCTCCATATATATCATTCGTGAAGGTTTTGTAATTCTGAAAGAATCTGTTCAAATCTTAATGCAGTCTACTCCTGATCACCTGGATCTTACAAAGTTAAAACGGCAGGTTGAACAGGTTGCCGAAATAAACAACATCCATCATATTCATGCTTGGATGCTTACTGATCATGAAATCCATCTGGAAGCACATGTGGAATTGAAAAACGATTTGAAACTTAGCCAGGTAAAAATTATCCAGCTGGAGATTGAACAAATACTGAGCCGGGATTTCAACATCAATCATATCACCCTTCAATTTGAGCATGGCGCAGACCATGCCCCCAATCTCATTCATAAAGAGAAATCATAAATGCAAAGGGAACAGAAGATCATTCGGGCTTCATGGTGGGCTATAGCAGGCAATGGAGTATTAGCAGCATTAAAACTTACTGTAGGATTTTTATCTGGAAGCTATGCGGTTGTTGCCGATGGAATAGATTCCACCACCGATATTGCCTCATCTCTGGTGGTCCTTTTTGCTGCCAGGATCATCTCCCGTCCCCCCAATGTAAAATTTCCCTATGGGTATAAGAAAGCCGATGCGGTGGCAAGCAAAGTTCTCTCTTTTGTTATCTTTTTTGCAGGAGCCCAGTTGGGCTATAGTACCATCAAAATCCTGCTGGAGGGAGCCATCATGGATACACCTTCCACCCTGGCCATCTGGGTAACCATTATCTCTATCATTGGTAAATTGGGCCTTACGCTGGTGCTTTCACGGACAGGTAAAAAGGTGGAGAGTCCAATGCTCATTGCCAATGCCAAAAACATGCGCAACGACATCCTGATCTCCTTCAGCGTTCTGGCTAGTTTATTCTTCACTGTGTTGTTACAAGAGCCCCTGATCGACCGCATCATTGCCCTGGCCATCAGTGCTTTTATCATGTACCAGGCTTTCAAGATCTTTATGCAAACCAACATCGATCTGATGGATGGTATTAATAACACAGAGGTTTACTGCAATTTGTTTGAAGCAGTTAACAGCGTTACCGGGGCCCAAAATCCACATCGGGTTCGGGCCCGAAAGATTGGGAACCACTATATGGTAAACCTGGACATTGAAGTTGATCCCGATCTTACCGTAAAGGAGGCCCACGACATTGCCCGAAATGTGGAAAAGAGCATCAAATCGAAACTCAAAAACATTTACGATATTATGGTTCATGTGGAGCCTCTGGGAAACCATGAAGAAGATGAAAAATATGGTATCAAAGAATCAGATATTGAACATTAGAAAGATCGACAAATGATAAGCAAAGAGATGAACATGGGTCAGGTGGTACTTGAGAATCCCCGCTTGCTCCCACTCTTTCCAAGGTTCAATTTAGAGCTGGGATTCGGGGAGATGAATGTGGAAGAGGTGTGCCTGGCCCATCAGGTGAATACAGATTTTTTCCTTGAAATTGCTAATGCTTACCTGGATGATGATTTTGTTCCCGGGGAGGGTTTATCGCTTTTCTCTTTGGGGACAGTGGTAAAATACCTCACCAGCACACACACCTATTATCTTGAGGCGGTCCTTCCCCAGGTGGAGGAAAAAATTCACCGTTTGCTGGATCATTCTGCCCTATCTGAAAAGGAGGTAAACCTCGTTACGGGCTTCTTTAATGATTATAAAGATGAATTCATGGGGCATATATCCGAAGAGGAAGAGAAAGTGCTGCCTTATATCCTGGAACTGGAATCGAACTCGCAACCGGAAGAAACCCGATCCTGCGTTCATTGATAAGCTTCATCACTACTCCATCAGAGAATTTGAAAAGGAGCACCAACGGCTGGAGACCAGCCTGGAAAATCTCTCCAGACTGATTATCAAGTATCTTCCTCCTTTTGAAGATTTCCAGCTGTGTAACCAGGTACTCAGCGACCTTTCGGCCCTGGTAAAAGACCTTATTGACCATGCCGATATGGAGGATAAAGTGCTAATTCCCAGGGTAACTGATTTGGAACAGCAGCTGCTTCAAAAACATGGATCAGTATGAGGAACAGGGGCTTTATACTGGCCATTGATTCTTATCTGGTTCGCAAAGGAATGGTCTCCCTGTTAAATCATATTCCGGGTGTCAGGGTGATCAGGGAGTTTGATGCATATGATCCGCTGTTTCAATACACAAAAAAACACGGAGCTGACTTTCTGATCATCAGTCAATCACTATTCGATCATGTGGAAGATCTGTTCCTGATGAAACCAAATCTCATTGAAAAAACAATTGTTTTAAAACCAAGTCCTTCTGCTGATGAGGTGGACGAAGTTTATACTTCCATTTCTCTATGGGAGGGGAGGGAGGCGATCACTGAAACCATCATGAAGATGCTAAGCCTTCATTCTCTTGATTCCGATAGTGATCCATTCAGGGGCCTTTCCCCCCGGGAAGAAACCATTGTCAGATTGGTTTCCCTGGGCCTTACCAACAAGCAGATCGCTCATGAACTGTTTCTTTCCACACATACGGTGACTACCCACCGTAAGAACATCAGCAGCAAACTGGGAATTAAATCTGTTTCGGGACTAACTGTATATGCCATTGTAAATAACATTATTACCATAGACGAGGTGACCTCGAAACCTGATCAGTAATGTGTATATTTGTGAAATATTAATTCGTTTTTATCATGGCAGAAAAGAAAACAAATGTCGGTGTATTGTATGGCGTACTTGGCCTGCTTGTAGTCGTGCTGGCCGTAGCTGTCTATTTGTTACTAGATACAAGAAAAAATCTGAACCTTGTTTCGGCCGACCTGGCTGAAAAAACAGAGTATTTTCAGATTGAACGAGATTCACTGGAAGGAGAGCTGAGAAATATCTATGTTCAGTACGATTCTCTGGAGACGGACAACCTGGAGATTCAGATTGAAATGAAACAGCAACAGGAAAAGATTGATAAACTGATTGCCATCCAGGCAGATGATGCTTACAAGATAAAAATGTACAAGCGTGAAATGGAGACTATACGCTCTGTATTAAGGAGTTATATCGTTCAAATCGACTCTCTGAACATGCAAAATCAGGAATTGATGGCTGCAAATAAGCAGCTAAGAAACACCGAACGACGCCTTACCACAGAAAAAGAACAGCTTGAAAAAGACAAAACCCAACTTGAAGAGATCAAGGACCTGGCCACAACACTCCAGGCCTCTGAAATAAACCTGGTCATGTTGAATAAAAGGGACAAGGAGACTTCCAGGATCAGGACAGCTGTGAAGGTAAGGATGGATTTGCTCCTTAGGGCCAACAAGGTAACCACGCCAGGAGAGAAAACCATCTATTTGAGGATCATCCGACCCGATCAGGTATTGCTGGGTTCTCCGGAAATGGAAATGTTCGAAAATAATGGCGAACAGATTCCTGCATCAGCATCCCGGGTTATCACTTATGAAAATGAAGACCTTCCGGTTTCCATCTTCTGGACCAACGATGGAGAGATTGTTCCGGGTGAGCATAAGGTAGAGCTATTCTCAGAGGGGAAAAGCATTGGCACTGCCTCCTTTGTTCTTAAATAAATAGCCTCTAAAGCATGAACATCGGTATTATTATCGGACGCATCGGCGGAGTCGATGGAGTGGCTCTGGAGACCGAGAAATGGATCGAGGTGCTCAAATTCATGGGGCATCATGTCTATACCCTTTCCGGACAATTTCAGGAAAGGCCCATGGATCCGGCAACTGAAACGCTGGTTTCTGAAATGTCTTTTTTCTCCCCGGAAAGTTTCTGGAGCCAGAAAAAGGCGTTTTTTTATCCTGAAACCGATCCACAGGAGTTGATAGAACACCTCAATCTTTATTCAAAGGTGATTTATAAAAAGATTCTGAACTGGATCAGTGAAAGAAAGATTGATTTGATCATTTCTGAAAATGCTTCTGCACTTCCCTCTCACCTGGAAATGGGACTGGCTATCAATAAAGCGGTTCATAAACTGGGAATACCCACCATCACTCATGACCACGATTTTGCGTGGGAGCGCGGCGATCGATACCTCTCTCCCCACCGGGAGATCAACGAATTTGTGAATGAAGTATTTCCCTTAAGGGCCCCCAATTCGGTCCATGCAGTAATCAACACCCATGCCAGTAACACTTTAAAAGAACGATTTGACCGGGAGTCTGTTAATGTTCCCAATGTGATGGATTTTAGCCATTCTTTTGGTGTTCAAAACCAGAAAAATGAAACCCTGGCCGAACATATGGGTTATGACAGGGATGATCTTTTTCTTTTCCAGATCACCCGGATTGTGAGGCGAAAAGGAATTGAAACTGCCATCCGGTTGATGCACGAGCTCAATGACAAAAAGATCAAATTGATCATTACCGGGAACTATGCGGACGATGCCGGAAGTGCCTACTACAATGAGTTGGTAAATCAGATCCACGAATTGAGACTGGGTGAGCAGGTAAGTTTTGCATACCATCTGTTTCACAACAAAGGGCTTTCCAATGGAAATGGGGAGGTTCGTTTTTCCCTTTCTGATGCCTATGCGCGCGCCACTGCCTGCACCTATTTCAGCACCTACGAAGGTTTTGGCAATGCTTTTGTGGAATCGGTGCTGGCCAAACGTCCGATCTTTGTCAATAATTACGAACCGGTTTACATGCCCGATATCGGGAGCAAAGGTTTTAAAACGGTGATGATCGAGAATGGAAACCTCACTGAAAATGCTGTCAGAGACATCTCTGAAATCATCTATAATCCCGGTCTTGCGAGGGAGATAGCAGAATACAATTTCGATCTTGGTAAGAAGTATTTTAGTTATGACACGCTCCGTGAGAAACTGGATGAACTGATCCATAAAGCCACCAAAACCGCTGGAGACTAATACACAAACAACTTCTTTAAAATATGATCCGTGATCAGCCAGTGGTCAGGATGGATGGCCACTTTCTTCTCTCGGTGGAATAAGGATCCTTCTTTCAGGAATGACTTCGCATTTAAATTGAAATGTTCACTAAGTTCATATCCAAAGAGGCGTAGAATGTGTTCTGGATCTGCTCCCCATTTGGTGCGCAGAGACGTGATCAGGTAATCGTGATATTTTTCCCTGGTGGACAGGTGCTCAGATGTACTGATTTCCAATACCGCTGGCGATCCCTTTCATATACTGCTTTCAATGAAGCTATATTCCATCTCCTGCTTGAGCCATCAAATGAGTGGGCTGATGGTCCCACTCCCAGGTAGGGCTCTCCGCTCCAATAGATCATGTTGTGTTCCGAAATTTTCTTATCACGCGCGAAATTTGAGATCTCATAGTGATCAAAATCTTCTGATATCAACATTTCTCTCAAAAGATGGTACTGTTTCAGGCTCTGTTCTTCATGAACCTGAACCAACTTTCCGTTTTTCCGCCAGTGTTCGAATACTGTTCCCGGTTCAAATGTAAGGTGATAGGCCGACAGGTGGGAAATAGGCATTGCTGTGGCCCTGGATAAGTTTTCTTCCCATGCACGGATGGACTGTCCGGGTATTCCGTAGATGAGATCTATGGTCATATTTTTAAATCCAGCCAGGGCAGCCTTCTGGATACTTTGTTCTGCCTGCTTTGCATTGTGCGAACGACGCATAAGCTGGAGGTCCTTATCATGAAAGGACTGCACGCCAATGCTCAGTCGATTGAATCCAGTTGCGATTAAGAAATCCAATAAAGAGGAATCCAGGTCATCGGGATTGCATTCCATGGTTATTTCAGCATCCTTGTGAAAGGTAAAACTGGCATGTACCGATTCCATGATCTGGTCCATATTCTTACGGGACAACAGGGATGGAGTTCCGCCCCCAAGGTAGAGTGTATCCAGGGAGTTTTTAGGATGTTTACTTCCCTGGATCTTGATCTCATCCACCAATCGGTTTGTAAATTCATCCTGGTATTGTAGGCTCACCGTAAAAAAGAAATCGCAATACCTGCAGGCCTGCCTGCAAAAGGGTATATGTATATAGATTCCACGCATGGACTACGTTTCATCAATAAATCCAATGAATGCATTGGAGACAGCCCTTGGCTCGGGACGCAAAGCATACACATCGGTTTCGTAATTCTTGTTGTAGGGCGAGATATTCAGGACCGAATTCCTTACCACCAGGGTGCTGCTTCCTCCCGGATCAAAACCCATGGCCCGGTCCATTCCTTGTTCTTTGAGAATCCTGGCCATTTCCTCATGGGTTGCTCCCACCGATTCCCGGATCCTTCCATTGATGGTAAGGACTGCCAGCTGACCTTTCTTGTTGATTCCTACCGCTATTTTTGGTCCTCGCATGTCTGTATAATCCAACCTCGCAGCCTGGGTTCGAATGGAATGATTGGTCTTCCATCCTTCAACATCCATCTGGATGTCCACAACTCCATCCTCCACCAACATTGGTCCGGCTTCTACTGCATGCAAAATATGATCATAACCCGGTAAGGTGAGCTTCACCTTTGAACCTCTCTTTAAGCCGGCTGGTAGTGACCCGGGACCTAAAGCCAGTGTAAGGCCCACTGGTATGATTGTAATTCTTTCCCCCTTTTTTGTTTTTATGATTTCCTTGACCACATTTCCTGCCAATCTTACAACAATCCTTCCATTACCTTCTATCTCCTCATTCCCATAGAGCAGATCATAATATCCAGAATCGTTTCCCCCTTGTCTGTTATAACTCTCCTGTGTAAAATTCAGAATACTGTTTTGCCATTCTACCTTCAAACCGCGAGCACAATTGACCCTCTGAATATCAATGTTTCCATCATTGTGTATAAGCAGGGCAGGTTTATTAAACAGGGGTGCAGATAACATGTTTCCATCCGCAATAATCAGTCCCAGCGGAGAACCTATATAAGTTTCGGGAATCCCTAATTTTCCCACCAATTCGGGATTTAAGATGTATCCTCCATTCCATGCAATGATGCCTTCTTTGCCTCGCTGCCTGTTGAATTCACTTACAAACTGGACCACTGTTTTCGGTTTACTCCCCGTGGAAACAGCCGCAAAATTCCATTTCCATTTGAGGTAGTTAAGCTGCGCTACCACTCCGCTATATGGGAGTCCATCATCATAGGTACCATTTAAATATTCATAGGTGACCTTGTGTTCCTCCTTTTGTGGGCTCCCCAGGGATTGAAGCACATGCATTATCGGGCTTCCCCTTTTTATGGCATCTTCACGAATGGCATCCATGAGTTTTTCTTCTCCTAACTTCTCCTTAAGAGATAGATAAAGGTCGCTCTTCAGGGCCAGCTCAAAATCCTTGGCAGTCTGCACGGGTGTTGGATATGCCAGGGTTGCCCTAACTCCCGCCGGAACGTATTGAATATACCCACTGGATATGGGGATCCCCATCATATGTGCGGTATACTGATTGGGTACCTGGCCAATATGGAATCGATCCATGTTTACCATATCGGTCATCATGGCTGCATTGCTGCGGTTGGTAAGAATGTAACCGTTATGGGACTTTATTTTGCGCAATACCTTCAGGGCCCCGCTTCCCAATTGTGAGAAGTGGATCCCCACACATAACTGTTTGGTCCGGATAATCTGGATCACTTTAAATTCATATAGCAATTTCAATTCTTCAGAAGTCCCGCTGATGATGTAGTCTGTGATCTCATCTTTGTTTAACTGTTTCCCAAGGTTCTTTTCCTGTGCAAAAATGTAGACCGGTTGTAATAGGGAAGCCTCCTTCTCAAGGAGCGTTCTGGAGATTATATTTTCCAGGGGCAATCTGAGTCTTGATCGTATGGATTGCAATGCAAAAAACTCCAGTTCATACATAATGTAGGCTCCCGGGAAATAGGCTATTGGCAGGTTGGTCTTGAGCCTTTCAATCAGTTTTTTTCGATCATCAATGGCAAGATCGGGGCTTCCGGTAAGCTGCATAAGCGCCAGGTTCCAGTCGGTGAAAAACTGTGGACTGAGGTTTACTTTATTGAGAGGCGTAGGCTGTACAACTCTGATATATAGAAGGTTTATTAAACCGGTCAGCTCCTGGAAGGTGTAATCCTGGTATGCATAATGGTACTGGTTCCTGTGTCGATACGACATGGAATGATCGTGCTGAATGGATGATGCTCCTACCCTGTTTTCAAATAGAGTCTCAACGGCATTATAAAATTGGTTGATGGTTTTTTCAGGCACATGCTCTGCATCAGGGTCATTTTCGATAATGGCCTGTGCAAAGTGAAAAGCCATTCCCCGCACCAGCTGCTGCTCCACCCTGAAATAACTTGGATCGATAATCGATTTCAGCATAAGCATAAAGGCCAGGCGACCATATCCGGGGAGATAATGTCTGTGACGTGTGTCCAGCAATTCATCCAGGTCCTCATTGGTAAAACTAACCATCTCCCTGTAATCATCTGTGCATTCATGAACTATTCTCAATGTTTTTTCATTGGTTCTAAGCTGGCTGTATAGTCTTTTTAAGATATTCAGAACGCTATCATTCAGTGAATCCAGGCTATATCGTTTATAGACCACTCTTCTGTTGTGCCTGAATTCCTCTGTATACATATGGGGGAAAAAAACCCTGTCAATGATCCTTTGTACAATGCGGCTGCTTATTTTTTTACCCTTGAATTCCAGTACTTTCAGCCGTTCTCTCTCCTCAAGGTGTTCACCAATCACTTCAGAATAGACCTCTTCCGGTTCATACCTTCTGCAGAATATGGGCGTACCACATGCGGTTGCTTCAATAATAGGCAGTCCGCGTCCCTCTGTTTTACTGGGAAGCAACACCAGCGAAGAGATATTGTATAATTCGGCAATTCCAACGGGGTGTTCAAACCTCTCTTTGAATGAATCCCTGTCCAGCTCTCCAAACAGAAGTGCCAGGTATGCCCGGTTCTTCAAAGTGGGATCCATCTGGTTCAACAATGCCTGGAACCGGTCTATTAATTTTCTGTAATAACCGTAATGTCCCTTCGCAATGGGCCCGGTAATCAAGAGTGTCATTTTCAGGTGTGATGTTTTCCTGAATCTCAGTACCATACTTTCTTCCTCAAACATCTTAAGCAAAAGATTGAAAGAGGTCTCTATTCTTTTTCTTGAAATGATTCGGGTTGGTTGCAGAAAAATGATGTTCTCCCCGATAAAGCGATCCACAGATTCGGTCCGCGCACCAATAAGAATTGGTCTGGGATTGTGCTCTGCCACCAATCCCCCCGAAAGAACATCCCCCACCGAATAACTAATCAGTCGTTTTTTATATCTGGAAAGTATCTTTTCTACCTGAATAAAAGTATTTATGTTCTTTCGTTTGTCACTCTTAGTATAATGCGAGGTATCCACAGCCGTGCCAATCTGCATTACATTGGATGGATTTATGCCATTTGCCCTGACCAGGTGTTCTGATTGGCCCCGATTAATATTTACATGGATCCAGGATCTTGACTGCCAGGGAAACAACATCTCAATCACTGAAAATACCTCGCCCAGATGACAGTTGTTAAAGAAAAAGTCCCTTGAACCTGATTTAGTACCGGTTTTCTCTCTTTCTGATTTGCACATCCCCCCTTCCCAGTAAAAATCATGGTTGTTGTTAATGACCGGTATTCCCAGTGATTCAGAGAGTATAACTGTAGCCAGGGCAAATGCTACGTTCCCCGGATTGGAACAGACATTAATAACATAGAGCAAATTGATTTTGTTGTTTTCAATATATCTCCCCAGTTTCTCTGTGATCACAAGGGTTTGGGACCATAGTTTTTTTATCAGGGCATTGTATGTTTCACTTCCTCTCTCCAGTTTTGTAAAATAGAATTCCCTGTATATCTCCCAATCATCAAAACCCGCCAATTCAGGAATCACATGTTGGTTATAATCATCTTTAATGATGGGGGCTGTTTTGGAATGAATTTCTCCTGCGATATAATGCACTGCGATACCGGGTATGTTGCGTCTTATAAGTGAAGTATACTTATCTACCTCAACAGTGACACCATCCACCATATAATGAAAGGTCATAAATGCTATTCCACCGGTTCTCAACTGTTCCTTAAAATCATCGAAAGATCCCTTAAAATGCATGGGGGGATAAGCGCGATGTTCCTTAAATCTGTCAATGAATAGGCCTAGATCAAACCATGTGTTTAACTTCTCCTCCCTCAGTGACACAAGTAGTTCATCGAGTTTCATGGGCGGCTCATTTCAAAATAATTATCATCTTTGTGCTGATTATAGATTTCAAAGCTGACATGCTAAGTTACGTGTTCCGATACAAATTTTCCATCTTTCTGGCAATCCTGATCGCTCTGCTAAGTCTGGTGCCAAGCAGCAGTATGCCAGATTCTTCTCTTTTTTCCATCAAATTTTTAGATAAGATGGTTCACTTTGCCATGTATACTGCATTCGGATTCGTAGCAATTATAGAGAGTCGTTGCCTTTCACAATGTGTTCGGTTTCACCTGCTTTTGCTTCTGATCATATTTATCATGAGTGCCGCAATTGAGGTGCTTCAGGCCACCGTGGTCGCCACGCGTTCTGCCGAATGGTTCGATCTTCTGGCTAATTTTTCCGGATTGGTCGCCGGTTACATAACTTTTCGCATTTTCAAGAGTCTGGGTATTTTTAAATTCCTCAGATCCTAATCCGCTCTTTACCCTGTCTGAATTCAGATGCCAGATCGCCAATGGTTTCGTTCTCAAAGACCCTTTTCATCTCCATTCGTGGTGGTCCAATGGAATCATGCATGCTGCAAGGAGCATCAGGGCTGCATTTTGTCGTTCTGATCACACAGGTATCAAAAGAATCGGAACCATCAATGATTTCTACGACCTCCATAATTGAAATGTCCATGGCCGGCTTATTCAGGCTGAAGCCTCCGTGGGGTCCCTTTGTTGAGCTAAGTATATGATGTTTTGCTAACACTTGAAGAATTTTTCCCAGGAAAGGTGTGGGAATATCCAGCTTTTCAGAAATCTCCTTAATTCCTGCTTTCTTTTCGGCAGAGGCGAAAAGGGCCAGGTAGATCATCGCTCTGATGGCATATTTGCAGGTGTTCGATAACATCGTTCAATTGGTTAGCGGAATTTTTTCAATTCGCTGGTTATGCCGTCCATCAACAAAATTTGTTTCCAGGAATACATCCACAATTTCCTTGGCCTCAGAAAGGTCAATAAATCTGGCTGGAAGAGAACATATATTTGCGTTATTGTGACTCCTGGCCAGACGGGCAATTTCTTTGTTCCAGCATAATGCCCCCCTTATTCCCTGATGTTTATTGGTCACCATATTGATGCCATTACCACTGCCGCAAAGCGAAATACCCAATTTAAAAGCACCCTCTTCAACGGCAACCGCCAGGGGGTGTCCATAGTCAGGGTAATCAACAGATCTTGCGGATTCCGTGCCGAAATCTATAATATTGTATCCTTTAGCCTTCAGGTACTCAATAATAGAGAGCTTCATTTGATAACCCGCATGATCAGAAGCTATTGCAATATCTTTTTCCATTTTCAATGTTTTAACAAACCAGTGGTTGATTTGTTGTTCATTCATATTAATAACCTGGCCATAATATCACCAATCATTCTTTTTTTCTAAACCATCCAAATAATACCCATAATGTTAAACAGATTGTCAACAGTCATTATCTTTGAATTGGCAATATATTTATCAAAGTTGTATACTATCAACAGTTGTTAAATTGTTTCCTATCACTCGAATTTTCAGAACTTAACAAAACTTTCAACTGTTAATAGAGTGTGGTTAATGTTTCAATAATAGAAAAAGCAAAGATACGCTCTGTTTTTTTAAAACATAATGAACCGAATACCATCATTATTAAAAGATTTTTAAATTGATATGGTTATAAATATATACTATGGATTATGTTGATAAAGTGAAATTAGATCATATGGGATTTATTGACAAGGATATTGATAAATCCATTGATCTTATTGAAGAGATTAAAAGGATGAGAAAGGAAAAAAATGCTGTGATCCTGGCTCATTTTTATCAGGAAGGTGAAATTCAAGATATTGCTGACTATGTGGGAGATAGTCTTGGATTATCACAGCAGGCGGCGAAAACTGATGCAGATATTATCCTTTTCGCGGGTGTCCATTTTATGGCTGAAACGGCCAAGATACTTGCTCCCAATAAAAAGGTATTGATCCCTGATATAAACGCAGGGTGTTCACTGGCAGACTCCTGTCCGCCTGATGAATTTGCAGCATTCAAAAAAAAATACCCGGGTTATACGGTGATTTCCTACGTGAATACAACAGCCGAGCTAAAGGCACTTACCGATATCATTTGCACATCCTCAAATGCTTTACAGATTATTCAAAGTCTTCCGGAAGATGAAAAGATTATTTTCGCTCCTGACCGAAACCTTGGGAATTACATTCGCAGTGTAACAGGAAGGGAGATGGTAATATGGGATGGGGCGTGCCATGTACATGAAGAATTCAGTCTTGAACGAATACTGGAGATTAAAGAAGAACATCCAGATGCTCAGATCATTGCACATCCTGAGTGTGAAAAACCAATATTGATTGTGGCAGACCATATTGGTTCCACCACCTCTCTATTAAATTATACGATCAAGGATAAAGGGAACAAATACATTGTTGCAACCGAATCTGGGATACTTCACCAAATGAGAAAGGCCAATCCTCAAAAGGTGTTCATCCCGGCACCACCAAAAGATTCCACATGTGCCTGCAACGATTGTAAGTATATGAAACTAATTTCCATGAAAAAAATTTATAATACTTTGAAGTATGAGCTACCTGAGATAACTTTGGAACAAGATTTGATGGATAAAGCCAGGGTATCAATTGTGAGAATGTTGGAAATTTCAAAAAGGCTTCAAATATAAATTAATCTGCATGTTAACGAGGGTTACCAAATACAGTATTGCCATATTATATATTGTGTTATCCGCTATACCGCTAAACGGACAGGAGGTGGATCGCAATCCTGGATTTGTTCAGTTTTTTTATCCCAATGGACAAGTTTCAAGTGAGGGGGTTATGAGGAATGACAAGCCCGATGGATACTGGAGAACCTATTATGTTACAGGTGTTATTAAATCTGAGGGAAAAAGGACAAACTACCTCCTTGACAGCACGTGGAATTTCTATAACAATGCAGGAGAATTGACTCAGAGAATTGATTATCAGCTTGGAAAAAAAAGCGGTTATTCCGTCAGTTACGGGTATGACAATCCTTTAAATCCCGGACAGCCCACCATCATTTCCAGTGAACTCTTTGTGAATGGAAAAAAAGAGGGGAATTCATATTATTATCATCCTACTGGAGAGTTAAGGCTTCTGGTTTTTTATAAAGGGGGAAAGAGACAGGGAATTTCAAGGGAGTTCACAAAAGACAGCACCCTGGTTACAGTCATGGAATACAATAACAATTACATGGTGAACAGGGAGCGATTGAACAGGACCGATGATGAGGGAAACAAACAGGGGACCTTCAGGGAGTATTATGAAAATGGTAGAATAAAAAAAGAGGAGAATTATTTAGATGACCAGTTACATGGATACTACAGAGAGTTTAATGGGAAAGGAGATCTGGTTATGGCTGTGAGGTATGAACGCGGAAATATCATAGAGGAAATAGACGAAGAATTAAAAGAGTTACTAGATGTGAAGAATACATTCGATGAGAAGGGGAGATTGGTGTTTAACGGAGGATATAAGGATAATATTCCCGTTGGAATTCATAGATTTTATGATACCACAGGAGCTGTTGAAAATGCCTATTTATATAATGAATTGGGGCAGAAGATATCAGAAGGAATTATTGATGAACAGGGAAGAAAAATAGGCAGCTGGATCGATTATTACACCACTGGCGAGATAAGAGCAGAAGGGACCTTCCAAAACAACCAGAGATCGGGAGCATGGACATTTTTTTACCAGAGCGGAAGTATTGAACAAAAGGGTAGATTTGAACGTGGAAGATATCAAGGTACGTGGAACTGGTATTACAGAAATGGAAATACCTGGAGAGAAGAGCGTTATTTTAACGGAAGAGAGGATGGAGAATTTGTGGAGTATGACAGGAGTGGAAATATTTTAACAAAGGGTGAATACATCAGTGGAGAAAAGGAGGGGGAGTGGATTTATCAGGTGGGAGATCATGAGGAAAGGGGAAATTATCTGATAGGCTTAAGAGAAGGGATATGGAAATATTACTTCAACAATGGAAAACTTAAGTATGAAGGACTTTATTCCCAGGGAAATCCAGACAAAAGACATAAATATTATTATCCTTCTGGCGCTTTAAAAGAAGATCAATATTACGAACTTGGAATTCGTGAAAAGAATTGGAAAAAATATGATGAAGAGGGTAATCTGTTAATGACCATCACCTATAGAAACAATACCGAACAGAGAATCAACGGTACAAAGATCAACCTTCCGAAAAATGATGTTACCTTGATCAGATAAGTGATGTGATGGCAGAAGAATTTGAATTCAGAGATAAGGAGTTAACAGATGCCGATCTGGAGATCGAAGCCAGATTGAGGCCTGATATATTTTCAGATTTTGAAGGGCAGAAAAAGATCGTCGCAAACCTGAAAGTATTTGTAGAAGCTGCGCGCTTAAGGGATGAGGCCCTTGACCATGTATTGTTACACGGGCCCCCGGGATTGGGCAAAACCACACTTGCACACATCATTGCCAACGAAATGGAAGTGGCTATAAAAATCACCTCCGGACCGGTTTTGGATAAGCCGGGTGATTTAGCGGGATTACTTACTGGTTTGGAAGAGGGAGATGTATTATTCATAGATGAAATTCACCGGCTCTCTCCGGTGGTGGAAGAGTATCTTTATTCGGCCATGGAAGACTATTGCATTGATATCATGATCGATAAGGGGCCTTCTGCAAGGTCTGTGCAGCTAACACTCCAGCCTTTCACACTGATTGGCGCCACCACACGTTCTGGATTGCTCACAGGTCCGTTAAGGGCAAGATTTGGTATTAATTCACTGCTGGAGTACTACGATGCAGAAATACTGACAGGTATAGTAAAGCGTTCTTCCGGTATCCTGAAGGTGGAAATTTCGGAAAATGCAGCGGTGGAAATTGCCTCAAGAAGTAGAGGTACCCCACGCATCGCCAATGCACTACTCAGGAGGATAAGAGACTTTGCACAGGTGAAGGGAGATGGAATTATTGATATGAAGATTACCAAATATGGTCTGGACGCATTAAATATCGATCAGTCGGGGTTGGACGAGATGGATAACAAGATATTGCTCACCATCATTGATAAATTTCAGGGGGGACCAGTAGGATTGAACACCATAGCCACGGCAGTTGGTGAAGAAGCTGGCACCATTGAGGAAGTATATGAACCATTTCTGATTAAAGAAGGATACATTAAACGAACTCCGCGGGGAAGGGAAGTCACAAGGAATGCCTACGAACACCTTGGCAAATATAGAGATAGCCAGAACTTTTTATTCTGATATTTTTATATATTTGTGAGGAATTGAAACAAATATGCTGATATGTTAAAAGATTTATTGAAAAACGCGGGACTTCTAGTGATTCTGGCAGGAGTGATTGTACTGGGGATTTCTGTTTTTACAAAGGTGCAAACCAATGCACATCTTTCGCTCAGCCTCGCCCTTATTGTAGGTGGACTACTTGCCCATATAGTGATCGGTAAAATAGTAGACTGATCCCTTTTAAATATTGGCAATGTACTTCAATCCTGGCTTGTCCAGGATTTTTATTTTCCTTCCATTCAACTCGATGAACCCATCATTTTTAAATTCTGAAAGCAACCTGATGATAGACTCAGTGGCAGTACCAACAATGTTGGAAAGCTCCTCCCGGGTAAGAGATATCATGAGGATACCATCAGCATCCTGACCAAATTCACTAACGAGGTGAATCAGAATTTCTGCAAGACGCTCCTTCACTGTTTTCTGCGCAATATCAGTCAGATAGGAGTTGGCCTCACCAAGTTCTTTGCATGTGAGCTTCATCAGCTCAACGGCAAAGTTACCGTTGGTTTTTACCAGGTGGAGCAGGATTTGGGTAGGAATATGGCAGAGGATACTTTCCTCTATGACCCGGGAAGTTGTACAGGCAGGTTCATTACTCACAACAGACCGGTAACCAATGAGATCTCCTGGTTTTGCAAATCTTACGATCTGTTCCTTTCCATCGAATCCGGTTTTATATATCTTTACAATCCCAGATTGAACGCAATAAAAACCTTTCATTCGGTTTCCTTCCTGGTAAATGATTGAACCTCTTTTATGGATTTCTGTTACTTTATTGAAAGAGATATCCTGAAGTTCCTCTTCGTTAAGGTGCCGAAAAAGTGGATGAGTCCTGATGGTGCAGGAATCACAATTCGATTGATCAGGAATTGCATTCATGATGAATGGGTTAATAGTTCAAAATAAGCAAATAATAATTGAAAACTTAAATCAATGAAAGAAACAATCAAAGCTCGATGGCTTAATGACCTGGCCTTTGAGGCAGAAGTGGACGGACACAAATTGTATATGGACACCTCCCAGGAACATGGGGGAAAGAACACCGGCCCCAGGCCAAAACCCCTGATGATGGTAGCCCTGGCTGGATGTACAGGAATGGATGTGGCTGCTATTCTAAAGAAGATGAGAGAAAATATTGAGGAGCTGACCATAGAAGTGGAAGGTGATTTAAGCGAGGAACACCCCAAAAGATTTGAAGGAATGAAGGTCATTTACCGGGTGAAAGGAAAAGATGTAAACAGGAAAAATGTGGAAAAAGCGGTCGATCTTTCTACCTCAAAATATTGTGGTGTTTCGGCCAATTACAAAAAGGCCTTTCCCATCACCTATGAAATCATCATTGAGGATCAGTAAGGTGCTTGGTGAAATGGATCAATAGGCCGATCGGAACTGCTCCAAAAATCGAATATCGTTTTCAAAGTAAAGACGAAGGTCCTTTACCTGGTATTTGAGCATTGCTACCCGCTCTACACCCATTCCAAAAGCAAAACCCGTATATTTCTTGGAATCTATATGATTGAATTCAAGGACATTGGGATCTACCATTCCACAGCCCAGAATTTCCAGCCAACCAGTATATTTACATACATTACAGCCCTTTCCACCACAAATCTGACAGCTTATATCCATTTCAGCGGAAGGTTCAGTAAAAGGAAAATATGAAGGACGAAGACGTATTTCTACCTTTTTTCCAAACATTTCACGGGCAAAATAAAGCAAGGTTTGCTTCAGGTCAGCAAATGAGACATTCTCATCAATGTAAAGCCCTTCGACCTGATGGAAAATGCAATGTGCCCTGGCAGAAATGGCTTCATTTCTGAATACCCGCCCGGGAGAAATGGTACGTATGGGTGGTTGATCCTTTTCCATCACACGCACCTGGACCGATGATGTGTGGGTGCGTAACAACATATCAGGATCCTTCTCAATAAAAAAAGTGTCCTGCATATCACGTGCCGGATGTTCCGGGGGAAAATTGAGAGCAGAAAAAACATGCCAGTCGTCTTCAATTTCAGGTCCCTCTGAAATGGTGTAGCCCAATCTTTCGAAAATATCAATGATCTGGTTCCTTACAATAGAGATTGGATGCCGGGACCCAAGTTGCCAGGGAGGACCAGGTAGAGTAAGATCCTTAAAATCATCTCCGGCAAGCTCTGCAGAGGTGGCCATCGATAATTCATCTACCCTCTCGGTAATGAAATGCTTTAACTGGTTGATCTTCTGCCCTACCTCCTTTTTTTGATCAGCCGGTACATCTTTGAAATTCTTGAAAAGATCTGCCAGGACCCCTTTTTTACCCAGGTATTTGATCCTAAATTGTTCTATTTCCTCGCGGGTAGTAGCCTTAAATTGCCGGGCTTCATCAAGGATCATGTCAATATTATGAAGCATATCTGATTGAATTAGAGCAACAAAGGTATAAAAAATGAAGCATTACCTGATTAATGAAATGGAAAAAACCACATCTTCTAACGGGCGGTTATAGGCATCGGTCTGAGATGCAGCGATGCGATCTAACACCTCCAAACCCTCCACAACCTCTCCAAAAACAGTGTAAGATCCATCCAGATGAGGTGTTCCCCCAAGGGTTGTATATATTTGAGCCAGCTCCTTACTGGTTTTGATCAGCCCACGCTGAAACATAATACTCAACTCTTCAGAAGAGAAAACACGACCCTGAACAATATAAAACTGCGATCCTGATGATTCTTTTTCTGGATTCATCTGATCTCCCTTCCTGGCTGCAGCCAGCGCTCCCTTTTTATGAATCAGATTATCACTGAACTCTGCGGGTAAATTATAACCCGGACCTCCGTTTCCCAGTCGTTGTCCCTTTTCGGCGCCCACCGTATGAGGATCTCCACCCTGTATCATAAAATCAGAAATGACCCTGTGGAAAAGCTGATTATCATAAAAATCCTCTTTAATGAGCTTTATCATGTTGTCACGATGTACAGGAGTTTCATTATAGAGTTTAATAAGCATATCTCCCATGGTGGTCTCAATTTTAATGAGTTGTTCCGGTGGCGCTTTCTGAGCCTGGGCCCCCACTCCTGTGGCAAAGAGCATAATTATTAAGGAAACAAATAGAAAGTGCAGATACTTCTTCATCATAAATCATGTAACTTTAATATGAAATAGATATACAAAGATAGAATGAATGTTTAAAAAGTACAGTTTTCTCATACTGTTTGCTCAATTCCCCATTCTGGTTTTCAGCCAATCAGTGGGGCTCGTGTTGAGTGGTGGTGGTGCAAAAGGATTGGCACATATCGGAGTGATCAAAGCCCTGGAAGAGCATAATATCCCCATTGATTACATAGGAGGTACCTCCATGGGAGCAGTTGTGGGCGGACTCTATGCTATGGGTTTAAGCGCTGATGAGATGATCAATATTGTCAAGGCAGAGGAATTTAGCCACTGGATGAGTGGTGTCCTGGAGGATGAGTATAAATACTATTTTAAATCAGAATATCCGGGACCTGATATTTTTAGTGTGGGTGTGGATCTAAAAGACACCATACCAAAGACCAGGTTTCCATTAAGTATAATTCCCAACCACTTAATGGATTTTGTTTTCATGGAGATTTTCTCAAGAGCAAGTGCAGCCGCAGGATATGATTTTGATAGTCTGTTCGTGCCTTACTTGTGTGTCAGTGTGGATGTGAGCAACAATAAAGAGGTTGTATTCAGAAAGGGTGACCTGACACAGGCCGTGAGGGCCTCCATGACTTATCCTCTATATTTCAGGCCCATTGTAATCGATGGAAATATTATGTATGATGGAGGCATTTATAACAATTTTCCGGTAGACCATGTAAAGGAGCATTTCCATCCGGATGTCATTATCGGTTCAAAAGCAGCTGAAGGCAATACTCCTCCCGATGAATTTGATATCATGGGTCAGATCGAAAATATTGTCATGAAGCCTACCAGTTATGTAATAGATCCGGAAGATGGAATATTAATCGAACTGAATTTAAAGAATCAGTCGTTGCTGGCATTTGATAAACTGGATGAATTCGTGGATCAGGGTTATCGGGCCACATTGCAAAGAATGGACAGTATTAAAATAAGGATAAATAGGGAAGCAGCCGATTCAATCGAGCTGAATCAGAGAAGAAGGGAATTTATAGATTCATGGCCAGCACTTCGTTTTAAGGAATTTGATCTTCATGGTTTAAGTGAGCCACAGAAGTACTATGTGGAGAGAAGCATCAGAAAAACGGAGTCTGTCATTGATGTGAAAGATCTAAAGATGGAATATTTAAAACTGGCCAATGACCAAAGCCTGTTTTACCTCTATCCCCTGGCGGTGTATGATCCCTTAGATAGCCTGTTTACACTCCGGCTCAGAGTGATTCCTCAGGCTCCCTTTGAGGCCAGATTTGGATTATTTTTTGCAACCACCGGACTTGCACAGACCTATCTTGGTTTTAGTTACAGATCGATTTCGGAAGTGAGCAGTCATGTGAAAGGAAGCGTCCAGTTCGGGAGGTTGTATAATGGGATTAATCTGGGATTCAGGTTTGATTACCCTTCCAGAATACCAATCTTTTTTCAGGGAAGTTTTAACTACAACGGATTTGATTATAATACCTATAACACAAGTTTCTTTTTTGAGGACCTGAAGCCCCCCTACATTACGGAAGATGAAATTAACTTCAGATTCGATGTGGGAATGCCCTACTCAATCAATGGGATAATCAAGGGGGGGTTAGGGATTGGAAGAAACAGGGAAGTATATTATATGACAAATGATTTCTCCTCCGTCGACACTTCCGAAGTATCCAATGTAAATCTCATGTCGATCTACTTTTCGGGAGAGCGTAATACGTTGAATAATAAGCAGTTTGCCACAAATGGGGCCTATCGTAAATTGGCCATGCGGTTTGGGTATGGTATTGAAACCTATGTTCCGGGATCTTCTGGGTTGACCGACATTAGTGAAAGTTTGAATTATTTCTGGTTCACTGCTAAATATGAAAACACCGGATACCTCCCCCTGAAAGGATCCTTTAGCCTGGGATACCATTACCAGATTCAGGCCACCTTCCAACCACTACTGAATAACTATTATTCCTCCATTATTGATGCGCCTGCATTTCAACCCAACATCATTTCAAAGGGTCTTTTCATGGAACATTACAGGGCCCATCAATTCATATGCGGCCGGAATCATGCCTGTCTATACATTTAATAATCAGATACATGCTAAAATAGAAGCTTACGCATTCTTTCCTGTTCAAGAGATTTTAAAAGATGAAAATTATAAAGCTTACAAAAGCACCTATTTCAGAAGCATGAAAACCCTGTTTGACGCTTCACTCAATTTTATTACTGTGGCCGGACCGGTTGCTCTTCATGTGGGATACTTTACAGAAGAAGAGCGGCCCTGGGTCTTACAGCTTAGTTTTGGTTATCTGTTATTCAATAAAAAATCTACCGATGAATGATCAGAGCAATGGCGCCTATTCTGTTAGATAATGCTACTTTTGCAAAAGTTTGAAAAATCCCATAAAACAACTGTTCGGGCAAACCGCTGTATACGGATTGGGAATTGTATTGCCCCGACTCCTTAATTACCTTTTACTTACCCCGTTCTACACACGAATTTTTGAAAAAGCCTCCTATGGAATCATCACAGAACTTTATGCCTATGTGGTATTCCTGCTGGTCATCCTTACCTATGGAATGGAAACCGGATATTTCAGGTATGCAAGCCATTCTGATCAGAAAGAGAAGGTATATACCACAGTTATAGCATCTTTGTTTCTTACCTCTGCCCTGTTTATTGGTAGCATGCTTCTCTGGGGAGGAACCGTAAGTAAAGCGATAGGATATGCCGCACACCCTGAATATATCAGATGGATGGCTCTTATTGTAGGTATTGATGCATTTACTTCCATACCCTTTGCGAGGATAAGGCTGTACAACAAAGCCGGCAAATATGCCCTGATACGAATTGTAGAGGTATCTATCAACATTGCGCTCAACCTTTTTTTCCTATACTATTGTCCAAGAAACCCCGATTCAGACGTGGTCTCTCTGGTATACCGTGAAGAAATAGGTGTAGGATATGTTTTCATATCCAATATGGTTGCCTCCATCATCAAACTTTTAATACTTGCACCTGAGATATTGGCTGCTTTCACCTCCACTTTCGACAAAAAATTAATGGGCACACTGCTCAAATACTCATACCCTTTGCTGGTGGCCGGGCTGGCAGGTACTGTCAATGAGGCACTGGACCGTATATTACTTAAACACCTGCTACCATTTGATCAGAATCCCATGGAGCAACTGGGGATCTATGGGGCCAATTATAAACTGGCTGTTTTAATGACCCTGTTTGTACAGATGTTCAGATACGCGGCCGAACCTTTCTTCTTTTCCAAGTCAGGAGAGAAAAATGCTAAAAAACTCTATGCTGATATAATGACTTTTTTTGTGGTGGCAGGATTGGTTATTTTTCTTGTGGTAAATCTATATATGGACTATTTTATCATGTTCATCGGAAAGGACTTCAGAGAAGGATCACATATCGTTCCGGTTATCTTAATGGCCAACCTGGTGATGGGTATATTTTTTAATCTTTCAATCTGGTATAAGTTGACAAATAAAACCATGATTGGAGCTTCTTTGGTTATCATTGGGGCACTGATCACGGTGATAATCAATACAGCATTCATTCCCAAATACGGATATGTGGCTTCTGCCTGGGCTCATCTGATTTGTTACAGCGTAATGGTGGTGCTATCTTACTTATGGTCCCGCAAGCACTACCCCATACCCTATAGAATTGGGCGGATCCTTGTATATATGGGTTTTGCATTAGTGATATATCTGTTCAATGCACTATTTTTGCAGGAGGTTTTAAAATACCGGGATCTAACAGGTCTGGTGCTCCTGGGACTTTTTGTGATGGTGGTATACTTTAATGAACGGCATACTTTCAATGCTTATAAAAATGGATAATATATGCTTGTAAAAATTGTAAACTGCTCCAGGCACCCCTTGCCGGATTATAGCACATCATTATCGGCCGGTATGGATGTAAGGGCCCACCTTGATGCGCCGGTTTTAATGAAGCCCCTGGAGCGAAGACTAATTCCCACCGGGCTGTACATAGAGTTGCCAGAAGGATTTGAAGCGCAAATAAGACCCAGAAGCGGATTGGCACTAAAAAAGGGCATTTCAATAGTGAATTCCCCGGGCACCATTGATGCCGATTACAGAGGAGAGATCGGTATCATTCTGATTAATCTTTCAGATATTGATTTTGTAGTCAATGACGGGGAGAGGATCTGTCAGATGGTAATTAATAAGGTTGAAAAGGTTTCCTGGAATAGGGTTGATTCACTGGAGGATTCTGAAAGAGGATCCGGAGGATTTGGACATACCGGAAATCAGTAATAATCGTTTACTTATATAAGTGTAAGCAAGGATCATTGTATGATGAAGATAATAGGAATAGGAATCTTGATATGGTGGGGGCTTCTTTTGGGGAGCAACATCTGCGTGGGCCAGGAAAATAGTAATAATAATGACTATCAGTATGCGCTTATAGAAGCAGTGAAGCAGAAAAACCTTGGGAACCTGCCTGAAGCTATAAAGCTTTACAGATTGGTAATAAAAGAGAAGCCAGATTGTGATGCAGCTTATTTTGAGCTGGGAACCATATATTTGATGACCAAGCAGGTTGATCTTGCCAGGAAGAATCTTCAGGATGCCTATATGATAGACCCTGATAACAAGTGGTATACACTAGCATATCTAAACGCATTGGGAGCTGGCGAAGATTATAAGACGATTGTAAGGATTCTAAAAGATAAAAAGAAAAAAGATCCCGACGAGGTGGAATGGGAATATCAATTGGCCAGCGTATTATTTACAAAAGAGAAATATGGAAAGTCAATCAGAATCCTAAACAATATTGAAAAGGAGAGAGGTTTTAGCGAGAAAATTACCCTATTGAAAGCCTCCGTTTACGAGAGCCAGGAAAAATACGACCTGGCTAAATTAGAAATTGAGAAGGTAATGAATCTTTTTCCGGAAGCGATCCAGTTCCGAATTGTTGCGGCCGAGCTCAGCACAAGAAGCGGGAATGAAAGTGAAGCAGCAGAATATTACCATAAAATATTGGAGATGGACAGCACAAATATTTTTGCGCTTACCAACCTTACGGATTATTATCGAAAAAAGAAAGATTACCGAAACAGCTTCAAATACCTGGCCAGTTCTTTTAATAACACTCAGATAGATGTACAAAGAAAAACTGCCATCCTTTCTTACTACCTTTCTGAAAATGAATTTGTTACCAAATACCCAAAGGAACTGGAAAGGTTATTGGATGTTTTCGTGAGGATACACCCGGATGAACCAGAAGGAAGATTTATGGCAGCCGATTTTTTCATTGAAACTCGTGAATACGATAAAGCATATATGCAGTTGAAGGCTTATTTGGAAAGGAATCGGGGAAGTTATCCACTTTATATGCAAGCCATACTATTGGCGAATGCTGCCTCCAAAAATAAAGAGTTAATTATGATGTCGGATCGGGCACTGGAACAATATCCAGATAGTACTGATATAAGGTTTTTTAAAGGCATTGGATTGTATGAGGAGGCTGAATATAAATTGCTTGTTGAAAATTTTGAAGGGATATCGTTTGATGAATACAGTGTAAAGGAATATGTTTCCCAGTCGAAAATGCTATTTGCTGAAGCCCTTTACAGGTTAGAAGATTACTCCAGATCTGATTCATTGTTTGAGGAATTAATTACAGAGGATCCTGACAATTACATGGTCTTGAACAACTACAGTTATTATCTGGCAGAGCGTGGAGCAAATCTGAGAATGGCAAAAGAGTGGAGTAAAAAAGCCATTGTTAACAATCCAGAGAATGCCACCTTCCTGGACACCTATGCCTGGGTTTTATTCAAATTAGAAGAGTTTGAAGAGGCAGAGAAGTATATTCTGAATGCCCTGGAAAAAGGCGGAATGAACGATCCTGAAGTGAATGAACATGCAGGCGATATTCAAGTGGCACTGGATAGTCTTGAGATTGCGAAATCTTACTACCAGAAAGCCATCATCCTGGGTGGGAATAGGGTAAAGCTGGAAGTGAAAATCGAAGATCTCAAGCGTGTAAAAGATGAATAAGGGCCTGTTATATGTACTTGTTTTTGTTGGGATTATTTTGCAGCAATGCAAGGTAGTGAGGGATATACAAAAGAGTAACTTTACTGAGCTTTCTGGCATGGAAGGTCTGGCACAAAAATGCTCTGCTTTGGATACGATACAGAGCATCCTGATCAGTAAAGCAGAAGCCCTGTTGATGTTTGACGATGAGCGCTATGAAGTTCAGGTAACACTATATTCAAAGAAAGATTCTATCATTTACCTTTCTGCAGTAAACAGTGGATATGAGATCCTTCGTGCGAGCGTTGAAAAGGATTCAATAAAGGTGATAAATCGTTTGAACAAGATTGTGTACAGAACTCCCCTTAAGAGGCGGTTTGGATATCAATACCCGGTAAATTTCAGAGACTTACAAAACATATTAAATGGGTACTATTTGTGCGATGATTTGGCTTTGGCCAGAGACGACCAGAATCAAATGCTACATTTTGAATTTGATGAGGAGCTTGTAAAGAAGAGAATTGCATTGGATCGAAATCAACTGTATATGAGAACTTTTGAGTTCTTTCATCAACGAACCAATAAATACCTGATGGGCGAAAGGATAGAAAACGGATATAAAATCTACTCGAATTTCATGATCACCGAATTTGAGATTATTGCCAGGGGGGGATCTGTCTCATACAATCGGGAAGTGGAAGTTAAAATGGATGTAAACCCCCGGAGGTATACCTACACAGAACTGAGATGAAAAGAATTCTAACCTCATTCTTATTTTGGGCGATTCTATTCGCCACACTCGGAGGGCAGACCAAGGAGGAACTTCAGAAACAGAAGCAGAGGGCCTTTGATGAGATAAAACTGGCGAGGGAGTTGATGGAGCAAACGGCAGAGAAAAGAAGCAGTTCAGTTCAACAGATCAGAATACTGCAACGGGGGATTAACTCCAGGAATAGCCTGATCAAAACGCTTGAACAGGAAGTGGAGATGCTTAATGCAGATATTGCAAAAACACAGACTCAAATAGAAAAGCTTATAGCGGAAAATAAAAGTAATAAAGAAGAGTATGCAAGATTAATCTATTATGCATACAGGAACCATACAAACTATGAAAAATTAATGTACATTTTGGCCGGAGCTACCATTTCACAGTCCTACCAGAGGTATAAATACCTTAAGTATATTAGTGATTACAGAATTCAGAAAGCTGCAGAAATTGAGACCCTTATTGTCGAATTAGATCTTAAGGAGAAGGAATTAGGACTATTAAAAAACGAGAAGCTTTCGTTGATGGAGAATAAAGAGCAGGAGCAGGAGAGGTTGGTGAGTGAAAGAAGGCAGCGGTCAAACATGGTGGATGATCTAAGAAAAAGGGAGTCAAGTCTAAAGAAGGAGATTGAAGAGAAGGAGCGCATCACCCGAGAACTGGAAGCCAGAATACGAGAAATTATAGAGGAGGAGGCCAGAAAACTCAACTCCGATAATATATATGCAGCACTTACTCCGGAGCAGGAGTTGGTGGGAAATGATTTTAAAAGAAATAAGGGGAAATTACCCTGGCCAGTAGACAGAGGCATTATTACCACTGGTTTTGGTGACAATGAATTTCCGGGACTTAGAGGATCCAGCGTGAAGAACAACGGAATTGATATAAACAGCACACCGGGAACAGTGGTTAGGGCTGTATTTGAAGGAGAAGTAACAAAAGTTTTTGCAATACTGGGCGCCAATTATACGGTGCTCATCAGGCATGGTCAATTTTTATCTGTTTATCAGAACCTGGTAAATGTACGGGTAAAAACAGGAGATAAAGTACTAACCAAAGAGGTACTGGGAGAGGCTTTTTCCGATGAGGAAAATAGTGTTTCAATGGTTCATTTTGAAGTTTGGCAGGAGAGGAGTATTCTTAACCCGGAAGAGTGGTTAAGTAAATAGTGGTTTTTTTGGAACCTTTGGTGTGGTACCACCGTATAAGAATCGTCCATCGGAATTATTATGAAAAAAGACCTGAATATTCCTTCTGAGATTGGAAACCTTCGATTGGTTGAAAAAGCCATTGATGAACTCTCCATGGCGCTTGAACTGAGTGATGAGGTTTATGGCAATGTGCTGGTTGCTACCATGGAGGCTACGAATAATGCCATTATTCATGGCAATAATTCAGATCCCAGTAAAATTGTAAGAATAAAAATTCTGCATAAAGAGAAAGAGCTTAAGGTTCTAATTGAGGATCAGGGAAGAGGATTTGATCATTATAATATTCCAGATCCCACCTCCCCCGAAAATCTGGAGAAGATCAATGGCAGGGGTATTTTCCTTATGGAACGTTTATCTGATGAGATTTTGTACCTGGAAGAGGGTAGAATCGTCCAGCTCAAGTTCAAATTGTAGTGACAATCAGCTTTCATAACGAGGGTATTCAATTTGACTTAAAGCAGAAGATCAGAACAAAAAAGTGGATACGACAATACATCACTGCCAATCATAAAATCCAGGGCAATATTTCCATTATTTTTACCTCCAATGAGCACCTCAGGCTCATGAACCGGGAGTATTTAAACCACAATTACTTTACAGATGTTATAACCTTTGACTATACTGAGGGAGGATATCATTTCAGGTGATATTTTTATCAGTGTTGAACAGGTTAGAAATAATGCAGATTTTTATGGCGCGGAAGCTGAGATTGAGTTGCGAAGAGTCATGATTCATGGGGTTTTACACCTGATGGGTTATAAAGATTCATTATCAGAGGAAAAGGAGATCATGCGTAAAAAGGAAAATGAAGCATTACATTTGTGGTTGAAACCGGATTGAAATGATTTCTTCATACGATGTAATTGTAGTAGGCGGTGGGCATGCTGGATGTGAGGCTGCTGCAGCTTCCGCAAATATGGGATCCAGAACCTTGCTAATCACCATGGACATGACAAAATTTGCTCAAATGTCATGTAATCCAGCCATGGGAGGGGTTGCTAAAGGCCAGATAATTAGAGAGATAGACGCCATTGGTGGTTATTCAGGCATTGTGACAGACCGGTCGATGATTCAGTTCAGGATGTTGAACAGAAGCAAAGGACCTGCCATGTGGAGCCCCAGGGCCCAGTGTGATCGAACTGTTTTCACTTTGGAATGGAGAAAAGTACTTGAAAGTGTTCAAAACCTCGAATTTTGGCAGGATATGGTTACCAGCCTGATTATTGAGAAAAATCAGGTGAAGGGAGTAGAAACGGGCATGGGTATAAAATTTCTATCCAAAAAAGTAATTATTACTGCAGGGACATTCATAAACGGGTTAATCCATGTGGGCAGGGTGAAAATGCAGGGCGGTAGGATGGGTGAGCCACCAGCTTATGGAATTAGTGAACAGTTGAAGAAACACGGATTTGAAGTAGGTAGGATGAAAACCGGGACACCTGCCAGAATTGATGGGAGAACTATTGATTTTGGTAAACTTCAGGAGCAACCGGGAGATTTTGAACATCGTAAATTCAGCTATCTGGATTTTGAAGTGGATTATTCTAGACACAAGAGTTGCTATATAGCTCATACAAGTGTTACTGTTCATTCGGAACTGAAAAAAGGTTTTGACGAAAGTCCAATGTTTAACGGCACCATTGAAAGCATAGGACCACGCTATTGCCCAAGTATAGAGGATAAGATCGTAACGTTTTCAGATAAAGACCAGCACCAACTTTTCCTTGAACCGGAGGGACTTGAAACCGTTGAATATTACATCAATGGGTTTTCGTCTTCCTTACCCTGGGAAATACAATACAAGGCATTGTTGCAAATAGAGGGATTAGAAAACGTAAAGATCTTCAGACCGGGTTATGCCATTGAATACGACTTTTATCCGCCTACGCAATTGTACCACACCCTGGAAACTAAAAATTTAAGTAACCTTTATTTTGCTGGGCAGATTAATGGCACCACTGGTTATGAGGAAGCAGGCGCGCAGGGATTGATGGCTGGGATAAATGCAAGTTTAAAAATCAAAGGAGAGCAGGAATTTGTACTTGGAAGGGATCAGGCCTATATTGGAGTATTGATTGATGATCTGGTAACTAAAGGTGTGGATGAACCATATAGAATGTTTACATCCAGGGCAGAATACAGAATCCTGCTGCGACAGGATAATGCTGACGAAAGATTAACCGAACTGAGTGCTGCCATTGGATTGGCTTCAAAAGACAGGATTCAGCTATTAGAGAGAAAGAAAGAGCTTACAAAAAGGGTTCTTGACTTTATGAAGCAACATAGCGTTGCGCCAGATCTTATCAATAAGTATCTTGCTGAGGCAGGCACCTCGCCATTGCAACAGAAATTGAAATTGATCGAGATTGCGAAAAGGCCACAGGTAAATCTAATTGACCTTATGGAGGAGGTTGCTGAATTGAAGGTAATCTATGATAATTGTGGATCCAGGGGAAATGAAATTTTTGAGGCTGCTGAAATTTCCATTAAGTACGAAGGATACATAGCCAGGGAAAAGAAGATGGCGGATAAAATAAAGAGACTCGAAAATATTAAGTTGGATGAGAACTTTGAATATGCAAAGTTGCAAAGTATTTCTACAGAAGCTCGGCAGAAACTTGCTAAGGTCAGGCCAAGATCAATTGGGCAGGCTTCAAGAATTTCAGGAGTATCTCCAAGCGATGTTAGTGTTTTATTAATATATATGGGCAGATAGTTCCACGTGGAACATAATTCCGGGTTTTTATAGCAAAGAGAGATAAAACGAAACTCACAATGGAAACGGATAAATCCCACAAACAGGCAGTGGCGTATCTGAAAATGATTACCCGATCTATCAAGGACTATCCAAAAAAGGGAATTATTTTCAGAGATCTGACAACAATTTTCCAGGATGAAAAAGCAATGGGACTTGCTCTTGATATGCTCATGTTGTTTTTGAAGGACCACAATTCAAATCAAATATTCTATAATAAAATTGTGGGGATTGAGGCACGCGGTTTTGTTCTGGCAGGTGGTTTGGTTGGAAGGTTGGGTGGGGGTGTCGTTTTGGCTCGTAAGCCAGGAAAATTACCTCACTCGAAACACAGGGTAGATTATCAACTTGAGTATGGAGTAGATGCATTGGAGATGCATGATGACGCAATTAAGAAAGGAGAGAAGATCATTGTTTTAGATGACCTGCTTGCAACCGGTGGAACTGCTGAAGCAGCATGTAAATTGGTTGAGGAATTAGGAGGTGAAATTGTCAAGGTTTTATTTCTGGTTGAACTACCGGAACTGGAGGGGCGAAAGAAGTTGGCGAATTATAATGTTGAGTCGGTCATCTCTTTCAGCGGAAGTTGAGTCTGTTTTATCAAAGTGGGGAGATTTCTTCTGTAGATGTATTGAAGGCTGTTCAATTACTTTTTTACATTGATGAATTGAAAAGAGTATATGAATGAAGGATTTACGCCTGCATGGAAAGCAAATTCATAAGACTTTATCCTTCTGAGAATGGCATATTTGAATAGAACCTTACCCTCAGGCCGGATTATTAGGTTCAAAACTGGTCCAATTGGACGCTGATTCGGGAATTATCCTTTAATTTCAAATTTCTTTTTCCCAAATGAATGATACTTCAGATTTACTCTCTTTAATAAAAACCTTCCCAGGTCAGCCGGGTGTTTACCAGTTTTATGACAGAGAAGGCGAAATCATCTATATTGGGAAAGCGAAGAATCTGAAAAAACGAGTTTCTTCCTATTTCAATAAGAAGAAATATGAATCTTATAAAATTAAGGTCCTGGTAAATCGGATCTCGAACATAAAGTATATAGTTGTCAATAGCGAATCCGATGCACTTCTGCTGGAAAATAATCTGATAAAGAAGCATCAGCCCCGATACAACATATTGCTCAAGGATGATAAAACCTTTCCCTGGATTTGTATAAAAAATGAACCTTTTCCCCGGGTGTTTTCAACCCGGACCGTGATCAATGACGGATCAAAATATTATGGTCCCTACACCTCAGCCTATGCCGTAAAGACCCTTTTAACACTTATCAGGCAGATTTACCAATTAAGAACATGTAAATATGCTTTAACTGAGCAAAATATTTCAGGAAGGAAATTCAAAATTTGCCTGGAATATCATATTGGTAATTGTAAGGGACCCTGTGAAGGCCTGCAAAGCGAAGAGGATTATGATGTAAGTATCGATCAGATAAGAGAAATTATAAAAGGGAACCTGAATGAGGTGATCATTTACCTCAAAAAGGAGATGAAGCAACGCGCTGATGGTTTTAAATTTGAGGAGGCGAATCAGTTTAAAGAAAAAATCGAAATCCTCGCAAGGTATCAAAGCAAATCTACCATTGTTAATTCATCCATTCACGATGTGGATGTCTTTAGTATTGTTAGCGATGAAAAGGAGGCTTATGTAAATTTTCTAAAAGTGGTAAAGGGTGCGGTTATACAGGCACATAATGTTGAGATAAAAAAGAAACTGGATGAAACAGATGAAGAAATGCTGGCATTTGCCATCACTGATTTGCGAAACAGAATAGAAAGCAAATCCAGAGAAATCATTCTTCCAATGGATCTTAATTATTATTTTTCTGATAACCGGATCACTGTTCCAAAACAAGGAGACAAAAAGAAACTGCTGGAATTATCTGAGCGAAACGCCAGAAGTTATAGGATGGAGAAGAAAAAAAGAGCCAGTTCTCGGAAATCCGCTAATGCTTCAGATCGAATTCTAAAAACACTTCAAACGGATCTCAGATTAAAAGAGGTCCCGAATACATATTGAGTGTTTTGATAATAGCAATATTCAGGGAAGTGAGCCGGTGGCTGCATGTGTTGTTTTCAAAAAGGGAAAACCTGTAAAAAAAGAATACAGGCATTATAATATCAAGGATGTTTCGGGCATTGATGATTTTGCATCCATGGAGGAAGTCGTATACAGAAGGTACAGACGACTTATCGAGGAGGAGCAGACATTGCCACAACTCATTGTTATTGATGGAGGGAAAGGACAATTAAATGCTGCGTTAAAGAGCCTGATCAAGCTTAATTTACGTGGCAAGATTGCAATCATTGGTATTGCAAAAAAACTGGAAGAGATCTATTTCCCGGATGATCCGGTTCCTCTCTATATTGATAAAAACTCCGAATCCTTAAAAATTATCCAACATCTCAGAAATGAAGCGCATAGGTTTGGTATCGCTTTTCATAGACAGAAGCGTTCTGGTACCATGACTCGCTCGGCACTTTTAGATATTCCTGGAATTGGAGGGAGAACCATTGAAAAACTGTTTATTAAATTCAAATCCCTTGATCGCATCAGATCTGTGCCTCAGGAGGAGGTAGCCAAAGAAATCGGAAAAGAAAAGGCCAGGGCTATCATAGAATACCTAAATTCAATTAAGAAGAAATAACTATCTATTTGTTGCGGGATACCGTAAACTCAACGAGGTCTCTGAGGGAATCTCGTGCCGGAGAATCAGGAAAGGTTTGTAAGATTTCCATGGCGCTCAATTTATACTCCCCCATTTTTTCAATGGCAAAAGTAATTCCCCCCATCTCTTTTACGAACTGAACGACCTCGTTTACCACCCTGGGACTTCGGTTCCCATTTTTAATTTTTCTAATAATTGCTTTCCTTTTTCCCGGTTCTGCCTGATTTAATGCATAGATTAACGGAAGGGTAAATTTTTTCTCTTTAATATCATTTCCGGTAGGTTTACCAATAAGCCCATGTGACTGATAATCAAGCAGATCATCCTTTATTTGGAAGGCCATCCCAATACTTATACCCATCTCATACACCTGGTCAACCACGGACTGATCTGCTTCTGCAGCATTGGCCCCACATGCAGTACATGCGGCAATCAAACTGGCTGTTTTTTTGCGGATCACCTCATAATAGGTTTCCATGTCAATATTAAGGCTTCTGGATTTTTGGATCTGGACAAGCTCTCCTTCGCTCATCTCTTTTGAAGCATTGGATACAATCTCAAGAAGCTGGTAATCTTTTTTCTCTACTGCAAGGAGGAGTCCTCGTGCGAGCAGGTAGTCCCCCAACAAGACAGCTACTTTTGATCTCCAGATGGCTTTGATTGAAAAAACCCCTCTTCTTTCATTTGAATCATCAACCACATCATCATGGACCAGTGTGGCTGTATGCATTAATTCAATAAGGGAGGCCGCAGTATAGGTCGATTCAGTAATTCCACCGGTGAGTTTTGATGATAGGAACACAAACAAAGGACGCATCTGTTTTCCTTTCCTCCGCAACACATATCTGGTGACTACATTCAGCAGTGGAATATTGCTGGAAACAGCATCCTTGAAACGCTTGTCAAACTCTTTCATTTCCGAGCTGACTGGAATCCTGATATGGTCTAATTTGATCATCTCCTCATTCCCGGGATTTCAAAGGTAGAAAAAGATCAGATATGAAGATATTATTTCCATTACAGGAATCTCCAACAGATTAAATACTTTAAATATTGATATATTTGTATTTGATCGATATAATCATAATTAGATAACAAACAGAATCATGGAATTCTCAGATTTGAAACCGGAGGAGATTGAAAGAGCAGCCAATATGATGAAGGCCATATCTCATCCCATGCGGTTGGCGATCCTGGGACACCTGGGAGAAAGTAAACGGCTGAGTGTTACGGAAATACACAATCTCCTCAAGATTGAGCAATCCACCGCCTCTCACCACCTGGGTATATTGAAAGACAAAGGAATTCTCGCTTCCACGAGGATGGGAAAAAGCACCCATTACTATCTGAAACGTGAGAATCTCAGCAAATTGGTACGCTGTATCAGCGAATGTGCGTGTGATTAATCTGCAAAAGTACCATGAACAAGATTAGAGTCACCAAGGAATTCAATTTTGAAATGGCACATGCCCTTTGGAATTATGATGGTGCATGTAAGAACATTCATGGCCATTCATATAAACTTTATGTTACGTTGATTGGGATACCCAATTTAGATAGCGATGATCCAAAATTTGGAATGGTGATAGATTTTAAAGACCTGAAGCAATTGGTAAAGGGTCCCATAGTAGATTTTCTTGATCATTCCCTGGCAGTGTACCAAAAAGCGGAAGGAAATGCGCTCACTGCTGCAGGACAGATGTATGAAAAAGTACATGTTTTTGATTTTCAACCCACTTGCGAGAACCTGGTTCTGTTTATCGTTGAAAAAATACAATCCTTACTTTCACCTGGATTAGAGCTTCACGCCGTTAAACTTTTTGAAACAGCCACCTCATTTGCAGAGTGGCACACCGACGATAACAATTAGATCCACATGAATCAAGAAAAAAGACTTTTTCTGTTGGATGCTTATGCGCTAATATTTAGGGCATACTATGCATTCATATCTAATCCAATGACCAATTCTAAAGGATTACACACTTCAACTGTTTTTGGATTTACACTGGTACTGGATGAGATCCTGAGAAAAGAGAATCCCTCACATATTGCTGTAGTGTTTGATCCACCTGGTCCCACCTTCAGAAATGATATGTTCCCGGAATACAAAGCCAACAGGGAAGCTACTCCAGAGGATTTAATAAAGTCAGTTCCTTATATTAAGAAGTTAATTGAAGGTTTTAATATTCAGATAGTTGAAGAGCAGGGTTTTGAGGCCGATGATGTGATTGGCACAATGGCGAAAAAGGCTGAAAAAGAAGGATTTACAGTTTATATGATGACCCCTGACAAGGATTTCGCCCAACTGGTTTCGGACAACATTTTTATGTATAAACCCGGAAAAGCAGGAAATGCACCTGAAATATTAGGACCGGAGGAAATCCGGAATAAGTTCCTCGTGGAACAACCCGAGCAGGTGATTGATATTCTTGCATTATGGGGGGATGCCTCTGATAACATACCTGGGGCCAGAGGAATTGGCGAAAAAACAGCCAAAAAACTCATTGGACAATTCCATTCTATAGAAGGAGTCTATGAGAACATTGATCAGCTCAAAGGAAAACAGAAAGAAAACCTGGAGAACTCAAAGGAGCAAGTAACACTTTCAAAAGCACTGGCAACCATTTCACTTGAAGTCCCATTAAAACTATCAACCGATAAACTGGTGAGAAAGGGGATCAATCACAAGGCCCTGGAAGAGTTGTTTAATGACTTGGAATTTAAAAATATAGCCACCAGAATATTGGGCAACGCTCCCCCAAGCGTAACTCCTTCTAAGCCTTCTGATCAGGGCTCCCTGTTCGGAAGCGTGGATTCCCCGGGGATTGAAACAGAGAAATCTTCTTTCCGAACTATCGATACAGTGGATCACCAATATGACCTGATCCAGAATCTGGAGGGTGTGAAAAAGCTTGCTGATAAACTTTCTCATGTGGATTCTTTTTGTTTTGACACAGAAACAACCGGACTCGATCCCATGAGGGCTGAACTTGTTGGGATTGCATTTTGCTGGGAAGCGAAAAAGGCTTACTATGTTGGTTTTGGTGAGGATCAAAAAGAGATCGAAGCGTGGTTGGATGAATTAAAAATCCCACTTCAGGATCCCAAAATAGAGAAGATTGGTCAGAATCTAAAATACGATCTTCATATACTAAAGAATTATGGATTAGATGTTAAAGGCAGGTTATTTGATACAATGATTGCACATTTTTTGATCAAACCTGATCAAAGGCATAATTTGAACGTCATGGCTGAGCATTACCTTGACTACTCCATGGTAAAAATCGAGGAATTGATCGGCAAAAAGGGAGCACGTCAAACCTCATTTAGATCGGTTGATCCCGAAATAGCAAAGGAATATGCAGGGGAGGATGCCGATATCACTTTTCAACTGGCAGATATTCTCAGGAAACAATTAGAAGTTAATGGTTTAAAAGCACTTGCTGAAAAAATCGAAATGCCGCTGGTTCCTGTCTTGATGACCATGGAGCACAATGGAATCAAATTGGATGTGCAGGCTTTAAAAGAATTTGCTGAGGAGCTGCGAAAAGGGATCATTATTGTGGAGGGCGAAATATATCAATTGGCGGAAACCGAATTTAATATAAGCTCTCCAAAGCAACTCGGAGAAATTTTATTTGAAAAAATGAAAATTGTATCTGAGCCAA
This sequence comes from uncultured Bacteroidales bacterium, assembly GCA_963710385.1. Taxonomy (GTDB): domain Bacteria; phylum Bacteroidota; class Bacteroidia; order Bacteroidales. The sequence continues at coordinate 79,827 of CAVQAB010000003.1, forward strand.
AGAAAACCAAAACAAAGCAGTATGCCACTGGTGAAGAGGTATTGCTTCTTCTGAGGGACAAGCATGTTATTATAGATAAAGTACTGGAATATAGGTCATTAAGAAAGCTTCTTTCCACTTACGTAGAGGCGCTTCCCAAGCTGGTAAATGCAAGTACCGGGAAAATACATTCCTCTTTTAATCAGGCTCTGGTCACTACGGGACGATTGTCCTCTGTAAATCCAAATTTGCAGAATATTCCTATCAGGGAGGAGCGCGGCAGGGAGATACGTAAAGCATTTATTCCTTGGGAAAGAGAGCATATTTTCCTTTCAGCAGATTATTCCCAGATCGAACTTCGACTGATGGCACATCTTAGTGGAGATAAACAGATGATTGAGGCTTTCGTTCATGAAGAAGATATACATACAGCTACAGCTTCGAAGATATTTAAAGTTGAAATTGGATCTGTAACCAGAGATATGCGAAACAAGGCAAAGACTGCAAATTTTGGAATTATTTACGGGATTTCTGCTTTTGGACTATCCCAGCGTATGTATATTTCCAGGACTGAGGCACGGCAGTTGATTGATGGGTATTTTGAGACATATCCGGGGGTCAAAGCATTCATGGATGTATGTATTAAAATGGCCCGTGAAAATGGATATGTGGAAACCATGTTTGGACGGCGAAGGTATCTTCCTGATATTCTTTCAAGGAATTCAGTGGTACGGGGCAATGCAGAACGTAATGCCATCAACTCCCCCATCCAGGGCTCAGCTGCCGATGTCATCAAGGTTGCCATGGTAAATATTCAGCACGATTTTGAATTGAAACAGCTAAGATCAGCCATGATTCTACAGGTTCATGATGAATTGAATTTCAACGTGATTCCAGATGAACTTGAGATGGTTAAAGAAATAGTCAAAGAGCATATGGAGAATGCTGCTAAATTACAGGTGCCGCTTACCATCGAAATGGGCGAAGGGTCAAACTGGCTAGAGGCACATTAGTTTCACCAAGTTGCTTTTGCAATGGCCAGATCGCCCCGGTTTCCCGATAGTACATCCTTTACAAGAGCTGGCTCATTGAGTACTTCAACAGCTTTATCAAGTTGTTTGTCTTCCTGTATCTGCGCAAGAATCCTTCCGGATTGATAATAATACCTGTTTACAATCTCTTCGGATAGCAGTTGCCGGATCTCTTCCTGAAAGGTTTCCAGGTCTTTCAGGTTGTTGTGAGAAAGCTTTTGCTCAAGTGTGGCAAACTCTTCACCGGCAAGTTCATAATACTTTTCTCGTTTGGCGGTCTTCACGAGGTCCTCAAAAACCTTCTCACTGGATGTTTTAAAATCAAAGCCTTTTTCTTCAACAAAAGATTTAAATGAGTTATATTCATCATTTGATATAGAGAATGATTCAGGAGATGAAATTTCATCATTCATAGATCGAAAGCGGGTTGCGTAATCAAACAACAGGTACTGTGTATAAAGCTGGATTGATATTTCAGAAAGCGTTTCCGGAATCACTTCAAAATCGGGTTGAATTCCTCCACCGTCATATACCAATCGACCACCCTTGGTTTTATATTCAGAAATCAGAGAGTCAGGAATCTGTCCAACACTGCCATCCTCGTTTCGATGGGTATAATCAAGCGCCTGAATGCATCGTCCACTGGGGATGTAGTACTTGGCTGTAGTAACTTTAAGTTGTGCATTATACTTCAGGGGACGGGAGGTCTGAACCAAACCTTTCCCAAAAGTTCTCTGTCCCACGATAACAGCACGATCAAGGTCTTGAAGCGCCCCGGCCACAATTTCTGAAGCTGAAGCTGAAGCGCGGTTGATCAGGACCACCAGTGGGATCTCTTTGTCAACAGGATCCTGTTGGGTGATATATTCAGAATCCCACTGTTTCACCTTCCCTCTGGTGCTGACGATCATTTCTCCTTTGTCAACGAAAAGGTTACAAATTCTTACGGCTTCAATTAAAAGACCACCTGGATTGGAACGGAGGTCAAGCACCAGGGAGGACATTCCCTGATTGGTTTTGAGAGATTTTAATGCATTTTCAACCTCTTTACCGGCGCCTGTTGTAAAATTAGAAATTCGGATGTATCCGGTTTGAGAATCGATCATTCCATAATATGGAACATTGTGGATGGAGATTTTCTCCCTGATCAGGGTAAAATCAATGGGTTTTTCTATTCCAAACCGTTCTATGGTCAGGACGAGCTCTGTTCCTGGCGTGCCTTTCAGCTTATCACTGACCGATTCAATGGGCAGCTGGTCTGTGGGAACCCTATCTACTTCTAAAATCAAATCGCCGGCCCGGATTCCTGCTTTTGCAGCTGGAAATCCATCATATGGATTTGCAATGATCACATGATCTCCGGATCTGCGAATAAGTGATCCAATGCCCCCATATTCACCGGTAGTTTGAAATTTAAAATCATCCATATCCGATTCGGGAATGTAAGTAGTATAAGGATCCAGAGAGGCAAGCATAGCATCAATGCTGGTGGTGACCAGTTTTTCGGGCTCGGTTTCATCCACATAGAACATGTTCAGTTCTCTGAAGAGGGTGTAGTAGATGTCGAGGTTTTTTACCAGCTCGAGATCTTTGTTTTTGATGGTGGTAAACCCAACACTCAGAAGGATGATGAGCATCCCTCCAATGAATATACTGCGTTTTCTTTTTTTCATCCGGTCGTCATTTATTGATCTTGTTCAGGGAAATCCCCGGCATAAAGGAACTACAAAGAATCCAATTATCACCCACTATTAACTTTTTTTAAGAAAGGCCGATGTGTATCTTTGTGGTCAAATTAGTAGCAAATGTCAGGCCAGGATCTCCCCGGACTCTCTATAGTGGACACATTGGAAGCTGTTTCGGATACTTTTGCGGCCAAAGTATTTGATATTTCCCATCTGGCAGGAGGTGTAGTTACTGAGGAAGGAGGAATGGAAATCATTCAGAGAACCCAGACAATATCGCCTGTATGGTTGTTCATTTATCTTTTTGTGCTTCTGGGCTTTTTTGCATGGATCAGAATTTACTACGGAAACATTCTCACACAAACCGTTCAGGCTTCTACCAATTTTCAGGTGGCATCTCGTATGTTTAAGGATAATAGCCTGTTGCAGAATCAGTTAGACAATATTCTATACAGCTTCTACTTCCTGAGTATTGCATTTTTACTTTTTTTTGTGGAAGGAAGGCTCCAGCTGCAACCTTACGGATTAAATGACGGTCTGTTATACCTGTTTAATCTTGCAATGCTGTTGGGTATTTTCTTTGGGAGAATTGTATTTGTAAACCTGACAGGATTCCTTTTTAATCGGGTAAAAATCTTCAGGGAATATTTATACAATGCATTTATATTTAACAAGTTAATGGGACTAGCAGTATTGCCTTTGTTGCTCTTGGTTGTGTATACTACAGGAGCTCTAAGGGAGGTGTTTTTCTGGTTGGCAGTGAGCGCTGTTATACTGGTGGTGATCATGCGATTCATCAGGGGGGTGGTTTTTTCTTTTAAGAAAGATGTTTCAATATTCTATATGTTTTTGTACCTTTGTGCCCTTGAAATAGCACCTCTTGCATTATTGTACAGGTGGATAGAAGGTATCCTTTAAGTTGAGACGAAATAAAAAAGAGCGTATATGGGAAGAATAAGGAAAATCCTTGTTTCTCAGCCTGAGCCTGAGAATAACAAATCCCCCTATTTTGATTTAGCGAGCAAGCACAATCTGAAAATTGATTTCAGACCCTTTATTCACGTGGAAGGTGTAAGTGCCAGGGATTTCAGGCAGGAGAAGGTTGACCTAGGGGTACACACAGCAGTTATTTTTACAAGTAAAACAGCCATTGATCATTACTTCAGGATGGCCGAGGAGACCAGGACAAACATTCCGGATACCATGAAATATTTCTGTGTCTCTGAAGCTACAGCCTACTATCTTCAGAAGTATATCGTATATCGAAAAAGGAAGATCTTTTATGGAAATGGTATGATTCACGATCTGGTTGAGATCATGAACAAACATAAAGATGAAAAATTCCTATTGCCTCTATCTGCCGCACACAAAGAGGAGATTCCGGTTCTATTGAAGAAGAGCAATTTTGATTTTTCAAAGGCAGTGCTTTACAGAACCGAATGCAGTGATCTTTCCGACCTGGCCGATGTAAACTATGATATCCTTGTATTCTACAGTCCCTCCGGGATCAAATCACTGTTTCAGAATTTTCCAGATTTCAAGCAGAATGACACTAAGATTGCCTCATTTGGAGCAAAAACCGCAAGAGCAGCAGAAGAGGCCGGATTGCGTCTGGACATAACAGCCCCACAACCACAGGCTCCCTCCATGACCATGGCACTGGAAAATTTCATCAAGGATTACAACAAGGGTAATGGAAGGCCCTAAATAAAAATATTGCTAACTTGAGGGGTGAGAAATCGCCCCTTTTTTTATGTCTGAATTTTCCTATAAAAAGGGAGAACGACTCTCCAGCAAAAAGACCATATCTTCCCTGTTTCAATCTGGGAGGTCGGTGGTGTCATATCCATTTAGGATCATCTACAGTCCTGTGAATATGGCGAAATTTCCTGCTTCGGTAAGCATCTCCGTTCCCAAAAGACTTTTTAAAAAAGCAGTAGACCGTAATCTGTTAAAACGTCGGATCAGAGAGGCATACAGGTTAAATAAACCCGAATTTTATGACTTGCTTGGGGAAGAAAACATCAGACTGAATCTGGTGATCCAGTACACACATGGGGAAATTAGCGATTATAAAACCATACAGCGGGGATTATCCAAAGGATTGAAAAAAATGATGCGGCAGATCCACGAAGTTTCAAATAAACCGCTCAACGAATAATGGTGCGACCCCCCAGTCCGAGCGAGAGTTCCCGTTTCACTTGCTCAAGACTCTGAATCCTGACAATCAAATGATTGAGCGCCTCAAGATCACTTCTTTTTTCAGTATATTCCAGCTCCTTTCTAAGATGGGATAAGGCAGTTTCAATCACCATCATTTTATATGAGAGCAGAGATTTGGGAACTTCAAAACCCAGGTTTTCACCCGGCATCTCAACGTAGGCTTCCTTGCGTTTCCATACCTTGCTCAATTCATACCGGGAGGTGTAAATATCCACCGCCAATTCTCTAACTCCAGCATGATCATGGTAGACAAAATAGCGTTCAGCCAATTCCTCTCCACGCTCAATGATGTCTTTTACATCCTCGAAAATTTGCTTATACACCAAGTTGGTAAATTCCAACTCATCATTTTGTATCTCTCTGATGATATATTGGGCCACACTGATCTCTGAGTTTTCTTCACTGCTTAAATGAAGTAACTGGTTTCCGAATTTTAACAGAAAATAGATAATTTCCCTTTCCTCAACTTCGGAAAACACATTTTCCACAAATCCCGGAACAACAGGTTGTTTGGGAATGGTGGTTAGGGGAGACTCCTGATAATCAACGTAGTTCTGTGCCCTGCGCCCAGATTGTTCTGTTTTCCATTTCTGTTCCTGCCTTCGGCGCCTTATTTTATTTACCTCGTTATAGAGAATCTGTTCTTCTACGCCCAGTAAAATGCTGCTGTCTTTAAGAAAAACACTCCTCAAGATACCGTCTGGAATGACCGATACCGATTTTACAATATCGGTGATCAGTTTCGCCCGCTTAATGGGATCGTGCTGAGCTTCGGCCAGAAGTATCTCTGTTTTAAAAGAGATGAAATCTTTCTCATGTGATTTGTATGAATTCCAGAAATTCGGATGAACTGTGCGAATGTGCAAAGGAGTCTGGATCTTCACCCTCGGGCAGCATCACTACCTTCACATTCATGCCCTCCTCTAGAATCATATCTATGCCCCGAAAGGAAGCCTTAATTCCAGCCTCATCACCATCATACAGAATCGTAATATCTTCGGAAAAGCGTTTAATCAGTCGTATTTGTTCGGTGGTTAGTGCCGTACCGGAAGAAGCCACCACATTATCGATCCCGGCCTGGTGCATGGCAATAACATCTGTATAGCCCTCCACCAGGAAACAACGCTCTTTCGAAACGATGGATTTTTTTGCCTGGAAAAGGCCATACAGAACCCGGCTTTTATGATAGATATCCGATTCTGGAGAGTTGAGGTATTTGGCAATATTTTTATCGGACTTGAGTGTACGTCCCCCGAAACCAATCACGTTACCAGAGAGGGAATGTATGGGAAAAATCACCCTTCCGGCAAACCGGTCAAACAGGTAATTCTCTCGTTCGATGGAGAGTCCTGTCTTTACCAGGTAGTCTTTTTTATATCCGTTTTTACCAGCTTCTACAGTAAAGGCGGTGCGTAGCTTCGGGACTGTATCCCAATTGAAATTTTTTAAGAATATCATCGCGAAATCCACGTTTGCGAAAATAGCTTAAACCTATGGCCTTACCCTCTTCGGAATCTAACTGGCCATGGAAATATTTTGCAGCAAAAGCAGTAACAGTCAACAAACTTTCCCGCTCGTTTTTCTGTTGGATTTCCTCAGCTGACAACTCTTTTTCTTCGATAGGAATGCTGTATTTTTGGGCCAGGTATCGAAGCGCTTCCGGATAGGAAAGCTTTTCATGTTCCATTAGAAAACCCACCACATTCCCCCCTTTACCAGAACTAAAATCCTTAAAGATTCCCTTGGCGGGAGAAACCATAAAAGAGGGAGTTTTCTCGTTGGAGAAAGGGCTCAATCCTTTGTAATTTGGTTCCGCTTTTTTTCAGGGTCACAAAGTCTGAAATCACCTCCACGATATCGGCGGTCTCAAAAATCTGGTTTATGGTCTGCTGATCAATCATTTACTATTAGAAAAATATACCGGGGAAGGGTGGAAACCGGATGGTTAAAAATAGCGAAACTAATTGTTCAGCCAAAATCTTATATTTACTGAAATGTAATATGGAAAATCATCCATGAAATCAAATAACGAACGGAAAAAATTGGTTGTTCTCACCGGTGCGGGAATGAGCGCAGAAAGCGGATTAAAAACCTTTCGTGAAATGGGTGGATTATGGGAAGAGTACGATGTATATGAAGTGGCAAGTCCGGGAGGATGGGCAAAAGACAGGGCGCTTGTCCTCCGGTTTTACAATGAAAGGAGAAAGCTGTTGCTTGAAACCTCTCCAAACCAGGGTCACCTGGGACTGGTGGAGCTTGAAAAGGATTATGATGTGCATATCATTACACAGAATATTGATGACCTTCACGAAAGGGCTGGTTCATCAAATATTCTGCACCTGCATGGAGAACTCCGCAAATCCCGGAGTACTGCAGATTCCCAATTGGTGTATGAGATTGATGGGTGGGAATTAAAAGAAGGAGACCTGTGTGAAAAAGAATCCCAGTTAAGGCCACATGTTGTCTGGTTCGGCGAACCAGTTCCCGCCATTGAGGAGGCTGCAGAAATTGTATCCACAGCTCAGATCTTTGTCATTATCGGAACTTCCATGAATGTATATCCAGCCGCTGGATTAATCAACCATGTACCGGAAACAGCAGCCATATATATTATTGATCCCAATGAAGTGTCTGTCCCCGGTTTCTCCAGAATCAAAGTGATCAAGAAAAAGGCGGGGGAAGGGATCGAAGAATTGATTCAGGATTTGAAAGATGAATAAGAAAATGAAGCTGAGTTTTAGGATCCTCACCACCATGGTCACTGTTTTCACTACTGGCAATCTCCGCTTATGGTCAGCAATTCAATGCTGGATTTTTTGGAGGTATTACCGGCTCTCAGGTGAATGGCGATTATTATAGCGGATTCAATAAACTGGGAGTAACTGCCGGTGCATTCGCAAACCGTTTTATTGCCTACGATATTTATTGGCAAGTTGAGATTAAATATGTTACCCGGGGGGTTTATAAGGGACCGACTACCAATGATGCTACCCTCTACAAAAGCGGATACCATTATATTGAACTTCCTTTATCGGTTCATTACCTTCATGATAATAAGATCCAGGTGGAGGGGGGATTCTCGCCGGAAGTTTTGATTAAAACCTATTTCTGGGACCATGATGGACTCATTAATCCGTCAAGTTATCCTGATAATAGAAGGGTTGGCTTAAGTGTATTTGGGGGTATCTATTATTGGTTCAACAGCACCACAGGGGTGGGGATCCGGTATACCTATTCTGCCATTCCTTTCCGTGACCCCCGGGAGTGGAACCACCCGAGGTATCGCGGTTATTTTCATAATGTAATATGCCTTACTGCTGCCTATAAATTCATGCACCCCTGATCAGGCACAAGAGACTGTGGCTATATATATAAGGCATTTAAAATGACGCAAAAGGATCTCACTACATGCCTCCAGGGTAGCACCGGTGGTGACAACGTCATCCACAAGCAGGATCCTTTTTCCATTTACATCCGGAGGTTTCGGGGTAAGCTGGAAATTATCCTTTACGTTTTCAAAGCGTTCGTATCGGCCCATTGAGGTCTGTGATATTTGATGGCCAGATCGTCTCAATATGTTGGACGCTAATGGGATACCCATCACCTGAGATGCCCCTCTGGCAATGATTTCGCTCTGGTTGAATCCCCTCTTTCTGAGCCTTTTTTTATGTATGGGAATAGGTACCAGCAAATCACAGGAAGAAAAGTTGGTATTTTTCAGTTCATTTCCCAACAACATTCCCAGATAAAATCCAGCCTTCCTGTTTCCTCTGTACTTGAAGTCATGTAGCAAAGCCTGGTAAGATGAACCCTTTTGAAACCGAAAAAGTGAAGTAGCCATTTCAACAGGTGTCCTTCCCCAAAATAGTTTGCAGACGGAATTATTTGTATAGTCTGTGAAACCAGTCTTTGGCATTTTGTACTCGCAAGGCAAACAAAGGACCCCCCCTAAGGAAGAGAGACGTTTACCACATACTCCGCAATTCACAGGGAAAATTAGCATCAGCAAATCCAGCAACCATTGCATCCCGTTTTTAAGGTGAATGTATTGAATGGATCAATTATCGCCCTCAAATGGCTGTTTTTAGTAACTTTTTAGTGGAAAGTAATCCGCAGGCGGCCCAAATATCCTCTCCCCGGCTTGCCCGAATGGTTGTGGTGATTCCCTTTTGATTCAGTCGGTCTCTGAAGTTTTGTATGGTGGTCTCATCCGGTGATTCAAGCGGAGTATCCGGTATGGGATGAAAACGAATCAGGTTGATGCGACATCGAATTCCGTGTAATATCCTGGAAAGTTCATTGACGTGGGCAGGGGAGTCATTAAAATCTTTAAATAGGATATACTCAAAGGATATTCTGCGCTGACGACCAAAATCCCAGGAGCGTATTTCACTCAACACCTCCTTCAGCGGATAAACCTGCTGTATGGGCATCAGCTTCCTTCGTTCTTCATCGAAAGGAGTATGCAGACTCACTGCAAGATGTACTTCACTTTTGTCCAGGAATTCAAGCATGGCAGGAATAATTCCGATGGTGGAAACTGTAATTCGTCGGGGACTCAATCCAAACCCCCAGTCCGAGGTCAATATCTCCAGGCTCTTCAGTACCTCAGGTATGATTATCGAGGGGTTCACCCATTCCCATGTAGACAATATTGGTTAGTTTTCTCCCATTCGGGAAGACGCTGGAATTGGTTCAGGATCTCTCCTGCAGTGAGGTTACCCTGAAATCCCTGTTTGCCGGTCATGCAAAAGAGACAGCCCATTTTACAACCCACCTGGGAGGAGACACAAACGGTACTTCTTTTTCCGTCCGGGAATGAATGCGGTTTCGATAAATTTTCCAGAAAGAGTTGGGAAGAGATATTTTTTAGTGCCATCTGACGGATTCCTGAACATCGATAGGTTCCTGCAATTCCCAAATTATAGCTGGAAGAGAGGAGGGCTCCGTGTCTTTTTGGAGAGGTTGGTCATCTCTTCAAATCCGTTTACCCTCTTTTTATACATCCACTCGAGAGAGCTGTTTTCCGGTGTAGGCTGGAAGCCCCAGGTTCAGGGCTAAATCTGTGAGCTCTTTGAGTGTCTTTCCAAATAGTTTTTCCTGCATGGATCAGAAATATATCTCGGAGACAATTTGATCAAAGGGAACGCCTTTACTGATGAGGATATCCCGGGTATCCACCACCATCTCCGCACTGCCGCAAAGATAGTACTTTAACCCCGGATTCAGGGAGGGCTGTTCTTCAAGGTATTCTGTTACCCTTCCGGCAAAAACAGCTCCATCATCGCTTCAGCTGTACAACAACGGATGTAATTGCTGCCCAGGAGTGGCATCAAATTCATCAAAAAAATGAAACTGTTCCAGGTACCGGTTGCCATGGATCAGAATTTTCTGTTCGGCCATCCCTGATTTGAGCATGGAATAAAAGGAGCAATGCCCGTACCGGTGGCAATCCAGACCGCAGGATCTTTGTGCAGGTAAACTCTCCCCGGGGCTCGGTAATCCAAATGGTATCGCCTGCTTCAAGGTCTGATAGACGAGGTGTAAGATAGCCCTCATCGACGACGTTGTAAAGAATATGACTTCATCTTCCTGTTCTCCGCTGCAAATGCTGTAGAGACGGCGGGGTCCATCTTCTTCGAGGGCGATGCCAATGACCTGACCTGCCTTGAAATCAAAATCTCTTTAAAACCAAACAGATATATTCCGGAGCAATTCCTCGGAAAAGTGATGGTTACCGGGCGTACCTGTGACTTTCTTCCTTACCATACGGTCCGCATTTTCCCTCCATCGATGATAAAGGTCTCACCGGTAACGTAGGAGGCTGCTTCTGAAAGCAAAAATATAGCAGCTTTTCCAAACTCATCCGGTATCTCCGTACCTGCCCATGGGAATCTTTTCAAAATTGATCTTTCGCACATTTTCAAGGCTTAGTCTCCATTCACCGGAGTTACGCAGGTCCAGCTCTTTCAGTCGATCTGTATCAAAAAAACCAGGAACCAGATTATTGATGCGGATATTTTCCTTGGCCACCTGGAAGGAGAGGCTCTTCACCAGACTGGTGACACCTGATCGATATACATTTGAAAGCAGCAGATTATCAATAGGTTCTTTAATAGAACTTGAAGTAACAGTTAAAATAGATCCGGATTGTTTTCGACGCATCTCAGGCAATACGCCCCGAATCAGTCTGACAGCACTCATAAGGGTATTTTCATATCCTGATAACCAGGTGCTGTCATCGATCTCATCAAATGTTCCGGGAGGTGGACCACCTCCATTTACCACCAATCCGTCAATCGTCCCCAGTTCTTCAAGTGTATTTTTCACCCAGATACTCGATGGATCCCGGATCTGCCACATCCAGGAGGGAAGCATACACGGTCGCACCGGGAACCTCTTCTTTGATACGACTGGCTGCTTCGGTAATATTTTTCTTACTTCGGCTGCCCATGGAAACCAATGCTCCTTCAAGTGCCGCCTGTCTGGCAATACCGAATCCAAGTCCTTTGCTGGATGCAGCCACCATGATAACCTTGTCTTTTAATCCCAGATCCATATGTTTATTATTTGGTATGTTTTTCCCCCAGGTAGCGGATGATATTTACCTCTCCCCTGTGAAACGATCCTTCATTCAGCTCTATGCTAAGTTCATTTAAGGCTAATGTTTCCATTCCCAAAAAATCATCAAGAATGAGTTCTTTGTTAAATAGCATCTCCAAAGATTGAGGCCCCCCTGTACTATTTTCTAGTTGAGTAGTGTGAAATGCCTCCAGAATAACTACACCACCAGGCTTTAATGCATGAAGAACCTGCCCGTGAAGCAATTTTCTCAAAGAAGGGGAAGCATGAAAATAGATGAGTCCCACTGCATCATAATGATCCTGCTGAAAAGGGTATGCTTCCACATCGCATACCCGGTAGTCAATACTGGCCCCCATCTCCCCGGCAAATCTTTGTGCTTTTTCGGATCCCACCCTGCTCTGGTCAAAAGCATCCACAATCCAACCCCGGGAAGCCGCATATACCGCATTTCTTCCCTCCCCTTCACCGGGAAGCAGGATTTTACCGGGATCTAATCTATTGATTTCTGATGCAAAGAAATCATTGGGAGCCTTCCCATATACGAACAGGTCCGTATTATATCTTTCATCCCAGAATGAATTCATATCTTATCACTACTAAACCACAATCACCAAATTCTCCCCCCCGTCTCCAATCAAGGAGGATACATCGCTGCTATACCACGATCCTAATTTTTAAGCCTGCCTCGTGTAGGTTATGTTTTTGGGAAACTACTACGGTTATCCGATCCGATCTGTTAAAAAACCCCGTGCCACTTGGGTGCGTGGTGGGAGATCCGCAATTTAATGATGCTCTTCGTGATGCTCTTCTCAGTTTCATTTTCCCGTTTCCTCGTCGTGTAGGCCTGGTCTCGTGCACATGGATTGAGTTCCGCCAACCCCGGAGGTTGTATGGACTCCTAGTTGTAAACTAAAACGTTTTCCCCTCTACGTAGTAAGATGTATCCGAATGTATCCAACGCGCGTGGCTATGTCACAGCTACTAGTATGATATGCGCGCAAAGTGACAGTTTGTAATTTACACATGCCTCGGGCAGTAATCTGGCACGCGAGGTTGTAATCTCACCGCGTACCGAGCACGTTAATAGCAACTGCCTAATTACACAGCGAGGTTACATAGTATTCTGTCGCTAATATAAGCTAATATAATATATGCATATACGACCACACGTGCATTAAGAAACGCTAATATGCTTCCCCCTCGCATCCACTACAAGTAGACTCAATCTACCACGGTGCACGTATTCCTCATATCTTTCTCTTCTTCATCCGAAATATTGATACGGATAGACGACCATCGGAGCCTCGCCTTTGGTATTCGTTCGGAAACAATACGCCTTCCACCTCAAGCCTATCAAAACCGCAAATATCTTGATATGTCTGAAAGTGTTCTTCATCTTTCTTTGGCTCTGTTCGCCATGTATGGGCCAGTATTACCTCCGTACTCCCACTACTATTGTGGCCAGTATCTCCCTTGGTCGACTGACAAAAGGCGTTTATTGTAGACCGAAGAGAGTCTCGATTGCTCCCATGATATACGACATCAGAAGCCAGTACAATATGCGGTCGAGGAAAGAGCCGTATGGCATCGAAGTCACCCCAAAGCAAAGGCAACACCTCAATGGGATGCCTACACCCCCGTCGGTACTTTGCTGCATTTTGTCGAATGAGTTGAAGTGACGTCGAGGATGCATCTGTAGCAATAACCTTGGCTCCCATCATGGCAGCGGCGACGGAACATATGCCAATACCGGCACCAAGCTCAATTATCGTCTTATCTTGAAGGTCCAGGCCATTTGATGGATTTGTTAGATAATCTGTCAACACTGCGCTGGCCCCCCACGGCGTGCCCGCCATTGACACACTGCCATCTCTTTCTCGTTCTTGTTGATTGAATTCAAGAGTTTGTTGGTTCAAGTGACGTAAGATGACGTTATGTGTGGTAGGAGATTGAGAAGCTGCCGCTGTGCTTGATGGATGATTCGGATCCGATGGTGGCGGTACGCCGAGAATCTGATATCCCGCAACGACAAAGGGGAACAGGGCGAATACAAAATAACAAAGGGCTGAGAGCTGAGCAATGTTGGAGAGGTGATGCATCATGCTGCTGTGGTACTCTACCGGTAGATGAGTACCGGCGCAGAGCAGTGCCGGTACTACAGCTGTAGTAAGGTGATTTTTGTGAGTTTTTGGTCCCGTCCCCATCATGTCCCCCATTTTCCCACGCACCCAGGCGTGCAGGCGTAGGGAGGCTCGTTTTTCACTGTTCAGGTCCCGGCTAAAAAAATCTCATCTTCAGTATACGTCCCGAATAATATATAAGCTGTACCTCGAGTATACCCAGCCTCTGTTTTTTGCCCGAAAAACGAGCCTTTCCTCTAAGGGGATCGGTTTCGGCGTTCATAAATGTATCCAGACTCTAGAATGTTATTCAGTGGTGTTAGGGTTAGGGGTCGTTCCCAAACTGTGCCGAGCCGATCCCCGCCAAACGCCAGCACGCCTGGGTGTTTCCCACGTCGACCGCCATCAATAACAATACTGTCCACTCGATAGGAAACTGTCATGTCGCGATTTAGCGATTTTTTTTCTCGCGACCGGAGAGGAGTTTTGATCCCGGGTTTTCACAGTGCATTCTTCAATATGTCTACAATGCACTGTTACTACAGTTCTTCATAAGCTTTTATGATGAAAGAGAAAATAAATCGCTAAAGTTGCAAGGGGGGTGAAATCTTATCTATATCGGGGGTTTTAATAATGTCTTCAAATGACATTGCCACAAAAAGTTATCTTCTTTTTATGTGCGCGAATAATAAAGATTAACTTCAACGGCACAAGATGCTTAAGCGGGTTAGGGCTACGCGAGGAGGCCCTCGTTCTCCGGGTTATGAAGCACCCAAACCCTCCACCATGGCGTCACTTTGAGGCTCTGCCGTTCGCCCCACAGAGCACCAATAGCAACCAAAGTTGGTCATGAGGCAACCTCCATGCTATTAGGAGCACCCTCATATGAATATTGTCTACGGAAAGTTGATATTTTCAAAATAACAGCCAGTGACATAGCGAGTGGACAGTAACAACTCAATGATTAAATAGTTTTTATACTAGTGCCGGTAAAAGTCTTTATCCTCACTCGCGTAGCGAGAAGAGTTTCGGATTGCTCCAAAGTAATAGTGCAGAAGATAGTCAGTGTGTGTTCCAAATACTCGCGAAGGGTTATGAGTCCGTCGCCTCGAGCGGGAAATAGGGATTCCCCTGGAACACGTCGACCGCCATCATGTCGACCGCCATCATGTCGATCATCTCGACAGTACTCTATCTATCTAGCTAGAGTAGATCTACTACTAGCTAGAGTAGCAATGCAATCGCACGCGCAAGGGCCCGAAGAGCCAAAGAACTAGAACCGGTTTGAGTGTCAGGGGGACGGGGCGCAATGGCAGACCAGCGGCAAATGGTGGCGAGCACCGGGAATCCCAGCGACGCAGCAACAACAACTGATGTGACGGCCACGGCTTCCGCCCTCATCGTTTCAGCCGCCGACAAGGCGGGCATGGACGGAATTGACCGGGCCAAGATTGATTCCATTATCCTACGAGAATCTGCAGATTCCAACTACATGAAGCAGCAGCGCAAACGAGATGCTGCCGTCAATGAGAGGATTGAACGAATGAGACAACGTTTGGCCGAACATGGTGGCGTTGGTGGTAGTTGGAGGGAGGCACAGGAGAGAGCCCTACAGCCTGAAATTGATCGGCTGATGGCTGATCGACGCAGCTTATCTACATGTGTTGTTGTTGATATGGATGCGTTCTATATGAGTTGTGAGCTGCTGACCAGGCCTGACCTAAAGAATGTGCCGGCATGCGTTGGAAAGGGTATGATACTAACGAGCAACTACTGCGCTAGACGATATGGTGTCCGTAGCGCGATGGCGGGTTGGATTGGTGATAAGCTTGTGGAGGAATTATCGGAGGGCAAGCAGAGGCTGGTACACGTGCCGTCCAACTTTGACTTATATACAAAGAAGGCTCACGAGGTCAGGACGGTGCTGGCTGAATTCGATCCCAAGATGAGAGCGTACTCATTGGATGAATGCTACATGGATATTGGACCATACCTGAGTCTGAGAATTGGTAAAGGATGGCAGCACGAGCAGGTTGTTGCGACTCTATCACAAGCAGATTGCAAGCCGGCGGCAAATACAGGCAGCAATGAAGAAGACGAAAGCGATGATGACTACGATGATGACAATGATGATGACAACACTGGCGGAGATACTCAATCTACTAGTACTGACCTCGGCGACCTTGAGCCTGATGCTGCCTTGGAGGCGGCTGCGGCTATAGTCGACGAGATGAGGAAGAAAGTGAAGGAGGCAACTGGCTTAAGTTGCTCTGCCGGCCTCGCTGGAAATTTCATGCTCGCCAAAATTTCCTCCGACTTTAACAAACCGGACGGCCAGTGCATCGTAGGCCCATCGAACGAAAGTATCCTTAGATTTTTACGCCCTCTCAAAGTCCGCAGGGTGCCTGGAATTGGACGAGTGACAGAAAAAGTATTGAATGCATTCGATATAACTACCGTTGAAGAGCTCTATGATCAAAGGGCACTCGTCCAGTTCCTCTTCTCCGGCCAAGCTACGGCCAGATTCCTTTTACAACGATCTCTAGGTTGGAGTAACTCGGATTCAAAGACGGATGATGACGAGGGCAGTGAGTCCGCAGGACAAAAGGGCATCAGCAAAGAGCGAACGTTTCAACCTGGCAAGACATGGACAGAGATTAATAGCAAGCTTGAGGATATAGCGCTTTCCTTATCCGAGGCAATGCGGCGAAAGAATCTCTTCGCCCATACAATTACGTTGAAGTGTAAGCTGCATACTTTTGACGTACTCACTAGATCAAAGTCAATGGCAAGAGGAATTTACCTACAAAAAGCACAAGAAATGATTCCTATTGTTGCTCAGATCCTTGCCGATCTAAAGAGGGAGCACAAGGGGGGCATCTTTAGTGTCCGGTTGTTGGGTATACGGTGCCACAATTTTCGTGACGAGGGCGGTGCTCGCCTGCCTGATATTCAAGCATTCTTGACGAAGAAGACTGCTGGCACCAAGTGCAGCGAGCTGCCTGATATCGGTGATACAAGTGAGCAAAAGAGTAGCGATGTAGGTTCGAAGCCGATGGCCACGTCAGTCTCGTCGCCTTATCGTAGCAGCACTGCCGCCGCTGCAGCAGCAAAGTCTAGTCCTCGCCGGAATATACTTGCTTCCCCGCCAGCCACTACTTCTCGATTACCTGCTCCTGCAGCTACGATGCAGGCAACAACTTGTCCCATCTGTTCGAACTCAATCCCTGGTGATAATATTGACCTAAATCGTCACATTGACTCATGCCTGAACGCCAGCACCATCAGACAGCTTGCAAAAGACGAATCTACAGCGGCTGATGAAAGTGAAAGAGCAAAGAAACGGCGGCATATATTGAAAGACTTTTTCAATACATAAAGCTTAATTAATTAAAATTAGTTATACTAGAACTGTTCAAATGCTAGTTGCATTTTGTTGCGCATTCGGTTATCTATACTGCTGTGAGGCATGATCCCCCTTTTTGATATAATTGCATAGCCGTTTTGAAGTTTGCCTCTTTCATGCCTCCTCGTCGTCGTAGTACTCATCGTACGACTCGTACTCGTCATATGCATCCTCGTCCTCAAGGTCGTCTACCTCATCTTTCGCCTTATCATCTTCCTCTGCGGCATCCGCGGGCTCTTCGTTAGCTTTGCTCTTGACTTCCTTCTTCTCCTCTTCAACCTTCTTGGTCACCTTCGGTTCTGCTGGCGCCTCCTCCTCCTCTTCATCATCTCCACCTTGCAGTCCCTTCTGCAGAAGCTCTCCCGAAACAGATGCCCCCATCCTCGACGGT
The DNA here is from genome assembly GCA_963710385.1 of uncultured Bacteroidales bacterium. GTDB lineage: Bacteria > Bacteroidota > Bacteroidia > Bacteroidales. The sequence continues at coordinate 97,247 of CAVQAB010000003.1, forward strand.
AAGAACATACCATAGGCGTCAAGCTCCGGAGTCGTCCTCTTTATCAGCGCCTTCGTCTGAGGGAGGAGCTCGTCGGAATAGAACTTGCACCACTTCTTCACGATTGCGGGGTCGGCACCCTTGGTATCTTTTCCGCCCTTGAGAGCGCGGTTGAGCGCTACGGCCGTGGCAGTGGTGAGGCCAATGAGGTCGGAAACCACCCGCTCGACGCACATGGCGGTGGATTCGGAAACCTCGTTGTCCCTGAGAGCGCAGGCACATCCTGCCTTGAGGATCATTTGGGCCGCCTCGAGATGTTCGGTTCGGAGTGCGGTCAATGTGATTGGCTTGGCCGGGGGTGCCTTACCCTTTGATCGCGGCGAGGGTGGGACGCTTGTCCAACGA
>CAVQAB010000004.1:0-79195 GCA_963710385.1 uncultured Bacteroidales bacterium
TTCAGTGCGCCTGAGAGACGCTATTGGGTGCTAGCCCGCACGCACGGGCGTAGGTTCGTACAACCTCTTGGATCCAGTGTCGAATCAGAGAGATTGGATCGTTGTTCAAGGTCCCGGGCACGAAAACGCCGCATATTGAGGTGGCATGAACTGGGCCGAGGAGTGTCATCGGCGCCTGGCTGCTCGGAGAGGTTCTTCAGCAACACCTGCACACTGGCTTCGACCTCGGGGTCAGCCCAGTAATAGCGTGAGCGGTCGCTGAGCTGTACTGGCGAAGCGAAGGCCCGCTCCGCATCCCATCCGGCGTAGTACTTGGCCGAGTTCTGCGGCTGCTCGAGAATTTCGCTGATCCAGCACCTGGCGGAGATTGGACAGGGGCCTGTCAGTGATCCACTCCTGGTCGATATGGCTCAACGCAAAGAGCGCCTCGCGGGCGGCATAGGTCAAACCGGGTCCGACTTTGAGGATGGCGAAACGGCGATTGACGAGATTCCGCAACTCGGTCTCGGTCTGGTAATCCGTCGAGTGGGCTTCATAGACAATGTTGTCGAAGCCCAGATGGCCTTGCTCAGCTCCTGTGCCTTGGCAGGTTCGGTCATTCGATGACAGCGGCGTGATCGAACTCGACACCGGGCTGCACCACCACTCCGATCACCCGTTCCCAGGCTTGGCCCAGACCACGTTCGGTGAAGTTGCTGCGGTGGGTCTCGATGGTTCGCTTCAGATCCTCGATCCGCGTGGTGGCAAGTTCGTGAAGATCTTCCTGTGCCGCCGGGCACCGGAACTCTGGTTCCAATGACGTAGACCGGCGGCGCCGACGGGATCGGGAATTGCCGCTTCGGCTGCGGCGCACAACTCTGTGGCACGCTCGGCGATGGTCTCGTCCGGGAGCGGGTCCACATGACGGCACACGCCATGCTCGTGTCCAAAGCGTACTTGGAGAAGCCGGCACGAACATAGTCCGCGACCATGGTTGTTGCTGCCGCCATCGCTTCTCTGGCAGCAATACGCTGAGCCAGTAGAGGACATAAACAGCGCCACGTATTGCTCTTTTTGGTGCGGTCGACTAATCGCGGGTTCTCGATGTCCTGATCACAAACCAGAACCTCGAACGCAGCCGGCTCAACCGCACAGCGCGAAATCCTGATCGATAACCGCATCGCGCTGTGCCGCGCACTGGCCGGTGGCTGGACCCTGGACTATTCCGGCCTGCGCCAGGGAACCGGCTGGCACGAGGAGCACGAACTGAGCCAAGCAACATCGCCAATTGCTGCTCCAAGGAACACTGGCTTTTCACGCCGCACCATTGAGAGCGACGACTCGATTCGCTCCATTTCGCGCATCGGTCTCTGTTTCTTGGACATTATCCACGACAACAATTCCATCGTGACACCCACAGCGCCCTGGAACAAGAGCATCATCATCATCCGTCATCGTTGGGCAAGGGCGAGGCAGAGGATGGTACCCGCACGGGCACGCCCGAGGTCGGAATTTCGCGGTTCATCAGCGGCAATATCACCGCATCGGATTCAATCGCCTGATAGCGTTCATCATCAGGGTGAACCGCCACCGCCGTATCACCCAACATGGTTTCCGGCCGGGTGGTTGCCACCACGATGGCGCCGCTCCCATCTTTATAAGGATAGCGGATATGATATAAATGTCCGTCACGGTCTTCGTGCTCGACTTCAAGATCCGCCAGGGCGGTGTGACATCGGTGGCACCAATTGATAATGCGATTTCCGCGATAGATGAGTCCTTCTTCATAAAGCTGGACGAATACTTTGCGCACGGCTTTTGACAATCCTTCATCCATTGTGAAACGCTCACGCTGCCAATCACAGGATGCCCCCAGGCGTTTTAGCTGGTTGATAATGGCACTGCCGTATTTTTCGCGCCACTGCCAGACGGCCTCGATAAACTTTTCCCGGCCCAGTTGATGACGGTCGGTGCCTTCGCTGGCAAGTTTTTTTTCGACGACATTTTGGGTGGCGATGCCGGCATGATCAGTTCCCGGCATCCACAGAACGTTATCCCCGCGCAGTCGGCGGTAGCGGCACATGATATCCTGCATGGTATTATTCAAGGCGTGACCCATATGAAGAACGCCCGTCACATTCGGCGGTGGAATGACAATGGAATAAGCCGTCTGCGAGCTTTGTTCCTGTGCGGCAAACAGCTGTTCGTTTTCCCAGTATTCGTACCAGCGTTTTTCCACTTCATGGGGTTCATAGCCCTTGTCAAATTGCTTCAAACTCATTTGAATAACGCTCCTTATATTCCCGAAATAGGTTAATCCCGATCAATAAAAAAAGGGGATTATAAATTAATCCCCAATATTTTACCAGCTGTTTTTATGATTTCAGGATTTTTGTAGATTAAACTTTGTCAATATTATCTAATCTTCATAATCATCGATCGTATGCTTCCCGTCAAAGCCCCTTTAAGTCGGTCAATCTCTTTTGCTACCGCTTTTTCAATCACCTCGTAGATGATATCTTCTATCTTTCCGGAAAATTTTTCGTTGATGATCCGCTCGATGGCCGCATCGATATGTCCCGCGGGTAACGGCCGGCAGTCCATCCAAACGCTGTTCGCTTTGAGATTTATCCAGCCCGGGCGCTTCTTCTTCTGCAACTTGATCAACCGGTAACGACGCTACTTCGGGCTCGTTGGCCGCATCTTCGGATAAAAACGTATCCAGACGATCGACTTGTTGCGCAATAGAGCTATGATCAAAATCAAAATCAAATTTTTCATCTTCTGCAATCGGCGCTTCGGCGTCTGTTGTCGATTCGGGGGTTACGTCCTGCGCTTCTTCAGCGACCGCCAGAACCTCAGCAATACGCCGCCGGTCAGCAGGCACATAAACAACATCGCCGTATCGCTTGCGCCAAACAATGGACGTCATGGAATGCGCTGGCGATTCGCGGTCTCGCCATTGTGGCTGCGCTTGATCGTCCGGACCTGGTTGAAGCCGCGACGCGCGCCACAGAGTTCCTGCAAAAGACAATGTTTGTCGATGGCCGCCTGCTGGCCAGTTACAAAGATGGCGAAGCTCGCCTTCCGGTGATCCTCGACGATCACGTTCTGCTCGATGCCTGGATCGAACTACTGCAAGCGCTGGAAGACGGCGCATTCCTGAGTTTGCCGTACAAATTGCCGAACTGATGCTCACTCATTTCGAGGATAGTGAGGGCGGCGCGTTCTTTTCTACCGCGCATGATTATGAAGTACTCGTGAATCCATCGCCCGAAACCGTTAGCTGACGAGGCGTGATCGGGCAATGGCATCGCGGCATTCGCACTGCAGCGCCTGGGGTTCCTGCTTGGCGAAACGCATGATCTCGATGCGGCCGAAATAAGCGCCGCGCAAGCTGGCAGGCGATCAAAGAGTACCCGCATGGCCTATGTCAGCCTGCTGAGTCCACACCGAGGAGTACCGATTATAGCATACGTCTAGCCAGTAGATGATACATAAACATGTTGCCGAACCGCCTCCATTGTAGAGGTGGGGTCGACTGGAGGCGGGCCGAAATACTTTTTGCGACAGCTGGAGGACGAACTGAAACACTTGACTGACCCCCAAAATACCTCAGTTCTTCCCATACCGGATTCTCTACTTGAACATCACCGTGATCGGATCCTGCATATCGACGTCAAAGCCGTCGAGCCCATCTGCCAATCGCTGGAACTCAATCCGGCCTTGATGATCCATGCGGTTCATCGCCTCCATCGAGCAATACGTAACTGAGCCAAGAACAGGCAATAACAACTATTGTCGGCGACAGGTTTTCAGACGGTGACGTCGCCGGTGACTGCAGCCTAGGTAGAGATCAACACGAGCGGCAATTTGACGCTGGACGATGATTCTGGCGTCGGGTACAGCGCTGCTCCTTGGCGGGAACGGACGAATCCAGATCCACCCTGACCACGGGCAATTTGCTGGTAACGAGTGCGGACAATGCGGCCGCTGAGCTGTCGACGACGGTAGCGATCACGATCGACACGACCACGGGTGCAGTGGGAACGGCGGCCAACTCGGTGCAGTTTGTGGACAACCAGGACGAGATCAGCGTGAACACGACCAGCGGTGACGTGTTTCTGCAGGGACTTGGATCGCTGACGGTAACGACGGTGCAGTCCACGGCCGGCGGCAATATAGACGTGCGTGCGGATACGAGTACCGATACGCTGACGGTGTTTGCGACGGGCGGCGGCATATCGACCACGGGCGGAGCGGAAACGATCACATTGTCTGCGGCGGAAGGGATTAACGTCAACGACAGCCTGACGACGGCCGCAGGATTGATCACGCTGAACGCGGATTCTGATGCGGACGCGACACAGTATGTAACTGAACGAGTAGATGACAATAAAAAAAAACATCGCCGTATTGCTCCCCACGGCTGATCGACGTACGAGGGTGCCCAGCAGGGGCAAAACTCTGCGTGGTGCGACGCCCATGCCCAGCCTAGGACTGCGGCGCCGGCGGACCAGCAGGCGGTCCTGTTCGACGAGGATGGGGTCGAGGTTGGTCCTGTAGCGGGCGAGTGCAAGCCTGAAGTGCTTCCCTCAGACGTGCGAGCGCTGTTCGGGGGGCTCGCAGCTCTATGCCATCTCCCTGGACGCCGAAATCGTAGAGGCCGAGACTGATCCGATCGATCTTTGAGAGCCTGTTCCGCGCGAGTCAGGCCTCTTCCACTCCGCTGACCACAGTTCTGTTCTGCCTGACCGTCCAAGCCTCGCCGGAGAAGATCAGGTCCTGGAGAGTTCCTTCACCTCGTTGCCTCGGTAGCTCTTCGACCTGCGCGACGGAGGCCAGCTCATACGCGGGCCGGAGACAGAACGGTAGAGACTTGGATGGGCGTCGGGAAATCGGTGGCGACAGTTGGGCCACGAGAAAAGCCAGGGCCGGCTGGGGTCGTGAGTATTGAGGTAAGGCAGTTATCAGGTCCTAGGCCGTCACCACCTCGACGACCTCCGGTTGGGTCAGTTCATGGATTCGAGGCTCTGTCCTTGCCGAAGACGAGCGGCTGACCGTGCTCGAGCTTAATCGACTGGGTGTTCTGGACTCCGTCTCGTCATGTATTGAAGGCCCTGTCGTTGAATATGTTGCAGTTCTGGTAGACCTTGATGAAGGCAGGCTCACGATGCTGGTACAGCCTGACGTAGCGTCTCCTTCAGGTGCCGTTGGAAGATGTCGACAGTTCTGGTCGACGAAGGTGGCACCTGCTTGAGCGCCAAGAGAGAGGATCGAAAGGGTCTATCGATGGACACCGAAAGGGGCGGGATTTGGTCCGCTTCCCGACCTCGCTCGTCGGCGAATACTGGCCCTTGGTGAGACCGTAGATCCTATTGTTGAACATCACGATCTTGACACCGACATTGCGCCGTAGAAGGTGGATCAGGTGGTTGCCGCCGATAGACAGGGCGTCACCATCCCCCGTTGCGACCCAGACCTCCAACTCCGGTCGGGCCATCTTGATCCCCGTGGCGATTCCTGGAGCCCTGCCGTGAATCGAATGGAAGCCGAACGTGTCCATGTAGTAGGGGAAACCGGCTGGAGCAGCCGATTCCGGAGACCACGACGAAGTTCTCTCCTTGGGAATCCCCAGGGTCGGGAAGAATGACTACACCGCCGACAGGATGGCGTAGTCGCCACAACCCGGGCACCACCGCACCTCTTGGTCGGTCTGGAAGTCACTCTTCTTGAGTACCGGTAGCTCAACTGACATCTCTTGGGGCCTCCAGGATCTCTTGGATCTTGTCGTAGATCTCGGTTCGGAAAAGGGCTTTCCTGGACCTTGCCGTAGCTGATGAGATCTCGCATGTACCCAGCCCGGAGCAGGAGCGCCAGCTGACCGGAATCATCTCCGGCACCAGAACCCTCTCAAAGCGGCGCAAAAGATCACCCTAGGTCGGGTGGGAATGGATCGATATATCTCAACATGGATTTGACTCACACTCAAACCTTCGCGCGGCGCCGTCGGACGGCACCCGCGACGGCCTGCGGGCCTCCGCACCCGACGACGAACAGGTCGCCGCCCGTATCGCCGTCTACGACCAGCTCTGGAATCTCGTTGGCTATCGCCGCACCTTTTTGGCCCGGTAGTGGGTCGATCTTCTCTGGTCGGTGGGCATGTAGGAAGGACTGTCGCCTAGTGAGAGTATTCCTTTTCCAGCCCCCGATACGACGTTCGAGACGGAGTACGGCACCGCCGATGGCCTGGCGAGGGTCTTCTTATCGCGAGAGTAGGGCTGGCATCCTTCCGCCTTCGACCAGAATTCGGTCCTCAGGTCGGGAAGAGACTCGAGGCTGGGCAACTTCCACGGCTCGGAGCCGTTGGCGATGTAGCCGTCGGAGAGAAGAATGACCGGCACCATGTACTTGACGGCGATGCGACAAGCCTCCAGGGCGGTGTCGAAGCAGTCTGCTGGGGAGCTGGCAGCGAGAACAGGTATGGGTGAGTCACCGTTGCGGCCAAACATGGCTCTGCAGGAGATCCGACTGCTCGGTCTTGGTGGGCAGGCCGGTGGAGGGGCCGCCACGCTGGGATGTTGCACACGACAAGCGGTAACTCGATCCATGACCACCCAATCGATGGCCTCGGATCGAAGGGCAAGGCCCGGACCACCTGGCGGACGTTACTGCGAGGGCGCCTCCGAGGAAGCCACGGTGGGCGGGGTAGAACAGCCTGCAATTTGTCTTCCGCCGAACGTCGTCACACCATAGTTCTTGTGAAACGCGCGAGCTCGCGCAGGATGTCGTCGCCCGGGGCGAATCGGATAGCTTCCCAGGTAGAGAGGCACGCCGCTCTGCCGGCTGGCCGGCCACGAGCCGAATGGCGAGGGCGCCGTCGCCGACGATACTTCCGGTAGACCCCCGCCTCCAGTGGCGCCGGCTCGACCTCGCAGCGCACCTGGAAGGCTGCGGGTATCACTGAGAATCGTAGCCGGGTGAAGGCGCCTTGACGTTGGCTGTGGCAATCTCCTTGGTCCACGCTTGAATTCTGCTTCAGCCAGGCGATGGAGGTCTCGACTGGGCGGTGCACGTCACCCAATGATCATCCCCAAGGCGAAGAAGTTCTTGTACCGATCTGAGTTCTTCAGATCCAGGCCGCTGTCCTCGAGGCCCGCCGAGCCACGTCGTAATGTCGGCGGTAAGGCGGGCACCTTCGAGCTGCGCATCTTCCAGGGGATCGGGTCGTAGCCGGCCTCCTCTTCAGACGGTTCGTCGAACTCATCAGTGTTCGCGATGATGATGCTATTGGCCACGTTCACGTCCGCTCAGCGACTTCTTGAAGCGCCGTAGGATTCATCGCCACGAGCGCATCGGGGCATTCCGCGTATGGATGTCGTAGTCGGCGATGCGAACCTGGAAACGCCGAGACCCTGCGACGGAGCCGGCTGGGCCGCTATCTCGGCAGGAAATCCGGAAAGGTAGCCAGATCATCGCCGATCAAGGCGGAAGGGTGCTGGCGAAACCGATCGCCGGTCAACTGGATTCCGTCATGCAGGAATCACTGCGAAGCGGTCACCACTTCACCCATCTTCTGGGCTCTACCTGGTGCTCTGTAGACTTCTTCGTCGTCAGGGATCCAATATAGTTATTGATCTTTTACGAAGGGTGTGGAAATGGGGCGGCAACCCAGCGTGGCCAGGCTCAGTCGTGATCTCGCCGGCAAGACATTCGACTTCGGAGGCAAGTTGGAACGAACATCGGGATCTTCTCTCCGACGAGGCCGGAGTTTAGAGAAGGGTGGCCGCGGGCTCAGGACCCGAAATCAGGCTATTATGGATCGACGCTCGGAGAAATCTGGACCGTATCAACGGCAGTCTGGCGAGTCTGGCTGGTGCTTGACCGGGATCTTCAGCGAACCTGTCCTTGCCGACGCCCGTAGCGCGAGGATTCGTGGCCTTGTCCGATCTTTCTCGATCCTCCTCACGTCCAGAAACTCAGTCCTTTTCCAGCTCCTCCTGGCCCGGTGCCGTGGTCATCGCTTCGTTGGCCGTCGTTGCCTTGACCCGGATTCCGCCATCTTCGTCACCTTGCGAAGGGGCTACTCATCGGCTTCTCCCTGTTCGCCTTCTCTGGTTGCTGTGGAAGGGTCTGCGCAGTTCCTGTGGAGTGTTGGTCAAGATTGGCATTTCCTCCTACTTTCTGAGTCGCCACATCTTCGCCTATCCGACTTCTTGCCCTGCTGCTGTCCTTGATGGCTTTCTCTTGAGCTGGCGATTCTGGCCACCTCATCGAGACGCAGCGGTGGAGCTGTCGACTCGAGGCCCAGCATGCGGCGAGAGCGGATTGGCGGATTCGCCAGCGGCCGTGAAGCAGAGGGTGAATCGAGCCGATCGAATCGACTTCTGCCTGACGGTACCGGCAAGGGTCGCCGAGTGGGGGCTGAAACTGCTGCCTCTGAACGGCCTGGTTGGCTCGACAACGGAGAGGGCTGGAGCAGGACCGTCGGACAGCACAGAGCCGGTTCAGCGATTCGTGGCGCCGGCGGACGAGACTTTGACCTGCTCTCGGTAGCGCGTCGGCGTCGAGAGGGGTGTCCTGGGAGTGTCGTCGTCTGATCACCTGAAGAGGTAGGCACGCTGCAATGGTGTCGATGTAACCCTGACGCCGGCACGGTCCCGACAAAGAGGGAACAATCTAGCTCAGCCGGGCCGGGAGTTGCCTGGGACTTTTCAAGCCGGCAGGATCGATGGCCAGGCTGAGCCAGCATCGCACTGACGGCGAGAAGCGACCTGGCTGGGAATCGCCCCATCCTTCGTGGGTGAATTGGCTGGTCTGCTAAGGAACCTGGACAACGGACGCGTGTCGTACTCGACTACGTCTCGCTCACTCTCAGGGGCAGGCCTTCGACCGTCGTTCGGACATCTGTTCTCGGTGGTACCCGCAGAGGTCAACACCGCAGTGTGGGCCAGCCTTATGGTCACGGGCCTCTGCAACCATCTACGCGGCTTCGCCTTCCTCACGGCCTTCTTCCTGATCTTCGCGCTCAAGCCGCGCAGCGAACCGCTTGAGTCGCGCGACCAACTGGTGCGGGGCCGGGCGTTCGAACCCGCATCCCCGCTGAGCGTTACGACCAGATCGGCGAGCTGGAGCGTCTTCGACGAGATGACGTCGAATCTGAGGAATCTGGAGCCTGCGGTAGCCCAAAAGGAAGATCCTCGACAAGGAATTGCAAATCGCTGTGACCTGGAGCAGAGCCTGATCCCGCCCGACATTCGCGACCTCTGAGGCCGCACAGTTCCACCCTCTTCGAGCCCAGCGCGGCCATCGGTGGAGACTACTTCGACATCCTGCGCCTGGACGATCAGCGATTGGTCGTGGAGATCGCCGACGTGTCGGGCCACGGCCTGCCAACAGGGCTGCGGATGGCCATGCTGAAGGCTGCCCTCGTGATTCTGGTGGAGGAGGAAAGCCTGCCAAGGAGATTCTGCGCCTACTCAGCACCATGGTCAACTCCGAGAACGAGAGCCGGTTCTTTGTTACCGCCTCCATCGCCCTCATCGACCTGGAAGCAGGCGAGATGGAGCTCAGCGACGCCGGGCACCCGCCCACCTACCTACTGCGTGGCGGCTTGGCGCATGAGATTCTGCTGCCCGGAACAAAACCCCCTTGGAAGTCTCGCGAGTCTTCTGGCCAGAACAGGTCACGCTCGAGGGCAATGACGTGGTCGTCGTGGTGGTCTGGATGGCCTGATCAGGGCCTCGATCCAGCGGAGAACCTTTCGGCGACCACCGGCTCGAGCAAGCACTGAATGGACCAGCCGACGGAGTGGAACAGGCGGCCACAACGCCTCTTGGCGGCCGTCGAGAGCCATGCCCGAGGTGTCCCGGCCTCGGACGACAGGACCCGCGGGCGATGCACTATAGCCCTGCGGTGGGCGGCGTCGGCGAAGTCCAGGACCCGCTGATGTAATTGTCGGTCTCGAAAGGGCGGCACTCCCTCGTGTCGCTGACCATGGCCTCGCCGGCGTTGTAGCCGGCCAAGACCAGAACGAGATCGCCAGCGAACTTCTCTCCGAGCCACTTGATGTAGCGCACGCCCGCTTCAAGGTTCGAAGCCGGGATCGAAGGCTTGGGGCTGCTGGAGGCCGAATCGCGCGGCAGAGCGGCCGTACGAGATTGGCAGAAGGCCCATGGCACCCTTGGGCGAAACCGCTCGAGTATCGAAGGCCGACTCCGCCCGGCACCATGGCTGCGACCAAAACCGGATTCACGTCATGCCGCCGGCAGGTTTCGTAGATCAGCTCACCGAACGGCGTTTCGGGAACAACCTAGGAACCCTCGAACCAGAGTCCCAGTTCGCCCACCGCGAGCGCTGCCCAGCGGCCGGCCGTTCGACAATCTCGTCTTCGACAATGCGCTACCCGCTCGATCGAGATCGTCAGTCGCCCGCTCGTCTCGCAAGCCCAGTACAATCCTGTCCTCCTGGTGCTCGAAGGACTCCACTTTCAGTACCTGGCCGTCGGTCATCACCACGAGCTCAGCGCTCGAGCTCGATGGCGCCGCGAGGAGAAGCATCGAGAGCCAGGCCGGAAAGCCGGGACGTCGGCCGGTCAACGCGACTCGACTCCAGCGCGAGCTACTCCTCGGGTGGAACTCGTCGTAGAGACTGCGCAATCGCTGGGCATGGATATGGGTGTAGATCTGGGTTGTCGATATGTCGGAGTGTCCAAGCATCATCTGCACTGCGTAGGTCAGCGCCATGTTCCAGAAGATGGGTCGCGAGCTGTGGCGCAGCACGTGCGGCGAGACATCCCCCACCCCCGCTCGCAGACGATACCCAGGAACTTCCGAGATCCTGTCGGCTGCGTGCACCCCGCCGATTCACTAAGACGATCTCGTGACGGCCGGTCAGCAGTTGCGGGCGGGCCTCCGGAGATAGCGAGGAGCCAGGCTTCCAGCCGGCTCGCTGACGGGAACGACACGCTCTTTTCCTCCCTTGCCGAGGACCACGATGAAGCCGAAGTCCAAGCGCAGCTGGGACAGCTGCAGTCCGACGAGCCGCTGACGCGATGTCGCCGGTGGCGTACAGCAGCTCCAGCATGGCTTTGTCTCGAAGTCCCTGAGAGCCGGTCCAGGTCCGGCGCCGCCAGAAGGGATCCACCTCGCTCTCCGTCAGGCACCCTTCGGCAACCGACGCCAGAGCCGGGGCGGAGAGAGGTTGACCGCGGGGTTGTCGGGCCGTTCGCCAACCTCCTCCAAGTGGCGGTAGAGCTGCGGATCGACACCAGGGCTCGGGCGATAGAGCGCGGCGACAGTCCCTGCCTGCGCAGCTGTCTGAGATGTGCGGCGATGGCCTCCTGGTCAGCCGCCAGGGGGTCGACTTCCAGTTGGTCCAGGAATCGCCCAGACGAGACAGATCGATCTGTAGGCCTCGACCGTGCGCTTGAGAGCCCACGCTCCAGCAAAGCGGGATTTGACAGAGCGCTGGACGGCCCGCCGCCAGAGGGGCTCTGTTGACGAACCGGTCGCGGTCTTGCGATCGGACATCGGAGATCAGCCGGTCTCAGCTACCGACCGTCGCACGCGCCAGGAAGTCCCCAACCTCCGAGGTGGAGCTTCTACTTCCCAGGTCCGCCGTGACCCCTCCTTCAAATAGTCTGGCCTACGGCGTCTTCGACCGCCGTCTGAGCCTCCTGGTGTCCTAGAGCGTCCAGAAGGGCCAGGTCAACAGCGGCGATGGGATTCGCCGTGCCCAGCCCGGCGGGTCCCCGGCGCCGACCCATGAACCGGTTCGAACATCCGACGTTTGACCGGGATGCAAGTTGGCCCGAGGCGGCCATTCCGAGCCCACCCTGCAGGGCCGCTCCGAGATCGGTGAGTATGTCGCCGAACATGTTGTTCGTGACGATGACCTCGAACTGCTCGGGCTTGGCGGTCACTCGCATAGCCAGCGTCGACAAAAAGATGGGAGGCCTCGATCTGGGGATAGTCCGAGGAGACCAGCAAATGCGCGTCGCCAGAGGTCGTGGCCAAAGCGCATGACGTTCGACTTGTCGGCCATGCAAACCTTGCTGAAACCACGCTCCGTGGCGTACCCAAAGGCAGCTCGCAGGATCCGCTCGACCCCTTTGCTATGCATTCTCCTGTACCGCGACTTCTTCGGGGGTGTCCTTGGAGATGCTCCGACTTGACATAGGCCCCTTCGGCCTCTCCGGAGACCACGAAATCGACGTCGGCAACTCCTTGAACATATGTAACTGAACGAGTAAAACGACAGTAACATTATCCGATGCATCGTTGATGAACCGCTCAATTGATGAAAAACCAAGGGACCATCGTGGCACTGGATCGTCATCAGGGACGGTTGGATCGGCTCGTTTCTAATTGTGCCCGGCTGGGGATCTCCATTGTTCATCCTGTTCACTTTGATCTGAGCGCATCTTCCGGCCACGGCCCGGCCAACGATTCCTCAACTACCCACCCCAGGGTTCCAGCCATGCTGGCCCAACCGTTTGACCGGATTCTGGTCGATGCGCCCTGTTCTGCTCTCGGTATTCTTCGCCGACACCCGGAAGGAAAATTAATAAAATCGTTATCGACCATCCAACATGCCCAAGCTCTTCAACGCGAGATTCTGGATCGGGTCTGTGACCTCTTGAGACCAGGGGGAATCTTGGTCTATAGTGCCTGCTCAGTCGAACCGGAGGAGACCACAGAGATCATCTCCGATTTTTGTCAGGAACATCCTGAATTTTATCAGGAATCCGTCACACCTTGGGTGCCCGCTGCCGGGCAATCACTCATCACTGACCCTGGGCATTTGTGTACGGCCTTTCAGACGTTGAACATGGACGGATTTTTTGCGTGCCGGTTGAAAAAATCTGAATGACAATGCCAGTCACACCTTTAATTTCTCCTTCTATTCTTTCTGCTGACTTTGCCCGGCTCGCGGAAGCCGTCCAGATGGTAGAAGCAGCCGGTGCGGATTGGATTCATGTGGATGTGATGGATGGCCATTTCGTTCCCAATTTGACTGTCGGTCCGCCCATGGTTGAAGCGCTTCGCAAGGTGACCTCCTTGCCATTAGATGTTCATCTGATGATGACGAACCCGGATGCCTTTATCCCTGAGTTCGTCGATGCCGGAGCTGATCTGTTGACCGTGCATGTCGAAGCCTGTCCACATTTACACCGAACGGTTCAGTCTATTAAGGAACGACAGGTCAAAGCCGGAGTGTCCTTGAATCCGGCGACCTCCGTCACCACCCTTGAGGAAATACTTGGCGAGGTGGATTTAGTCCTGGTGATGTCTGTGAATCCCGGCTTTGGAGGCCAACAATTTATCTCATCCAGCCTGGATAAGATCCGGCGGATCCGGACGATGATGAACAATTCCCGCAGTTCGGCCCATTTAGAAGTCGATGGGGGAGTCAACCTGACCAACGTGGCTTCGGTGATTCAGGCCGGCGCGAATGTTCTGGTTGCCGGTTCCGCCATTTTCGGCAGCAAGAATATTCCCGAAACCATTCGGCAGATGCGAACTGCGGCTCAGACCGTGATTGTCTAATCGGGCCCATGAATTCCCCCAATAATACCGACAGCCTTCATCCTCTCGAAATTCAGGTCCTCCGTGCACTGGGGAAATACCCTCAGCCACTTTCAGACCTTCAACTTGCCAACCATACGGAGCTAGCCCCCTCACAAGTCAGTATGGCGGTCGGGTGGCTGCTCACGAAACAATTGGTGAGCCTGTCGTCCGAAACCACGACGACCTATGTGTCACTCACCACGGTCGGTACCCAATACCACCAGCCGGACTCTTCTCCACTTGAGTGGATTCTTCAGACGGTGAAGGGTGCCGCTCATGAGGCTCATCACCGACCGTGAAGGACCTTCAAGCGACGGGGAAATTCCAACCCTCCGAGCTAAGCCAGCAATACGTCAGCCAGCAAAAACAAACAGAAAAAGAACATTACGTATTGCTCCTCCTTGGGGAACTGGGAGGCCAATAGAATTTCATATGATCTCTAATGTTTCAAGCAACACTTAATACTTGAAGCTTGACCAGATAAACTAGAGCTGAACAGAGAATTCAGTGAGCATCACAATTTTGATCAGGGTACTTGCCCTTCCATAATCCTCGTCTTCGCGATCAATATCTGGATAGCAAGGCCAAAATAAGTGGGAGAATCAAGAACACCGCAAAGTAGACCAGAGAGAAATAATTGGCTGGTTCCACAGAAAAAGAGGATGTATTTCCACAGAAGGTAAATAAGCATAAATATGGTAAGACCAATCAATAATGATATTACTACTTTTGTCCAAACCACACCCAATACGATTGAGCCGTCTTCATTCCATAGGCCATATCACCCTCAAAGTCCTCTGCGTCTTTTATGACCTCCCGGGTCAGGGTGGTGAGAAGTAAAAGAAGCTGAAACTCCCACCCAGGATGATATAGTTGAAGGTGGCTTCATTCCTGAGCATTACCGGGTCTGTACTCCCGTGTTAAAGCGGGATTTCAAAAAGGATCACCATGGGGCGAACGAGTCCGGTGAGGAGAGCTACTGATATATTTCCAACGAGAATGTTCTTTATAAATTGGTGGAATAGAACGCATAGCAGCCGGAGCAATGACAAAAAAGAAAGGCCAGGGAAGGTAGTTGGAAAAGATGGCAGAATAATACCGTATCCACACCCTGACAATATTTAGCAGTGCGTGCAGTCGTCATGGCTACCCTTCTGCTGATTTTGACACCACTACGACAGGTCAGGTTTGTATATTATATTCCTGACTGTGTATCAAAGTAATCATTTATTATGTCCGGCACGAAGAAAGTCCAAAGCACCAGGGGAAAAAAACTCAGGTTGCCAAAATGCAGGTGGAAGTGTTGGATGGAAGGCGGCTCCATGATAAAACACAATCTCGTATTGCATATTGTGTGGCTGCAATGATGATCAGGTTTGGGAATCTGATTAACTTTAGATGGATTTTAAGTGGCTGAAGCATTTGTTGATTCACTGTTACGACTGAAATATTTCCGATCCATCATCCTGCTTCCATGGTCGATGGATGGATGGGGAATCTTTTAGCTGGTAACAGTGAGAATCAACAAATGCTTAAGCAACTGCGATCCATATTAAAGTTGATCAGATTTCCAAACCTGGTGATCATTGCAGCCACACAATATGCAATGCGGTATCTTATCATGGAGCCGCTTCTTCCATCTGACACATTTGTTCTTCAATTTGGAGATATTCAGTTTTTTTCCCTGGTACTTTCTACCTTCTTCATTGCCGCAGCCGGGTATATAATAAATGATTACTTTGATACACAGTCAGATATGATCAACAAACCTGACCGTGTCGTAGTGGGTGTCCAGATCAGCAGAAGGGTGGCCATGACGCTGCATGCACTGTTAAATATTATTGGGGTGGGAATAGGTATATACCTTGCCTTCTATATAAAGCTGCCTTCCCTGGCCTTTGTTTTTGTCATTGCAACTGGACTGCTATGGTTCTATTCCACCAATTATAAAAGACAGTTCCTGGTTGGAAATCTGTCAGTGGCTTTCCTTACCGGACTGGTACCCCTGATGGTTGTACTTTTTGAAATCCCGCTGTTGAACAGGGAGTATGGCCAGGTAATGCTCAGGAATGATGCCACCTTCAACTTTATCTTTGCCTGGGTGGGAGGATTCAGCTTCTTTGCTTTTCTCACCACCCTGACCCGGGAGGTGATCAAAGACGCTGAGGACTTTGAGGGTGATATGGCCTATGGAATGAAGACAGTACCAATCGTATTGGGTGTGGTTTGGACAAAAGTAGTAATATCATTATTGATTGGTCTTACCATATTTATGCTTATTTACCTTCTGTGGAAATACATCCTCTTTTCTGTGGAACCAGCCGATTATTTCTCTCTGGTCTACTTTATGGTGTTCTTGATTCTCCCACTTATTGGCCTTGCTATCCAGATATTGATCGCAAAGAACAAGAGGGATTATGGAAGGGCAAGTACCCTGATCAAAATTGTGATGCTCACTGGAATTCTCTATTCAGCACTGGTTTTTTATCTGGTCAACTTCAAGTATTAAGTGTTGCTTGAAACGTTGAAATCATATGAAATTTTGTTGGCCTCCCGGTCCCCGAGGAGGGCCGGACTCATGCATGAACTGGGAATTCCTTTCAGGGTGGTGGAGACAGGGCATACTGAGGAAAAATATCCTTCCAATCTAAGGAAAGGTGAAATAGCCCGATACCTGGCCGATCATAAATCAGATGCTTTTACAGATGCACTGTTGGAGAAGCAAATCCTGCTCACTGCCGATACCATTGTATGGTTCAGGGATATGGAATTGGGGAAGCCGGTTGATCGGAAAGAGGCCATCTCAATGATCAAAAGTCTTTCAGGCAATACACATCAGGTCTTTACAGGTGTTTGCCTTAGATCGGCTTCATCCAGGAGCTCCTTTTATGCGGTTACCGATGTGACCTTTTCCAATCTTGAAATCGAAGAGATTGAGTCTTATGTGGCCGAATACAAGCCCTTTGATAAGGCAGGCGCATATGGGATTCAGGAGTGGATCGGATACATTGCTGTTGAAAGAATTGTGGGCAGTTATTTCAACGTAATGGGGTTACCGGTTCAAAGGTTGTATTGTGAATTGAAATCTTTCATTGGTACATAGGTTAAATATGTTGAATAGATGATTAAGAACGGGACTATTTCATGGCGTATGGTGATCAGATGCCTTTTGGCAACATTGTTCACCTCAGGATCACTGAGTCTGAGGGCGGAGGAGGGGATGTGGATCCCCATGTTGATCGAAAAATACCAGATCGAGCATATGCAGGGGGCCGGTCTCAGATTGGACGCCGATGATATTTACAGCATTAACGATGACTGTCTGAAAGATGCCATTGTGATCTTTAACCGTGGGTGTACCGGAGAGTTGATTTCAGATGAGGGATTGTTGCTTACCAATCATCATTGTGGGGAAGGGGCTATTCAGTCGCACAGTTCGGTGGAGCATGATTACCTCACCAATGGATTTTGGGCCATGAACAGGGAAGAGGAATTGCCCAATGAAAACATGACGGTGACTTTCCTCAGACAGATGAGGGATGTGACGATGGAGATGAAAGAAGGGATTAAACAGGGGATGGATCCTCGGGTAAAGCAGCGTCAGCTGGATTTGAACATGGGAAAAATTATCCGGGAAGCCATCGCTGGAACTCATTTGAACGGTGTGGTAAAACCTTTTTATTATGGGAATGAATTCTTTCTGTTCCTATATGAAGTTTACAGGGATGTGAGGCTGGTGGGAGCTCCACCCACCTCCATCGGAAACTTTGGGGCTGATCAGGACAACTGGGTGTGGCCCCGACATACAGGAGATTTTTCCCTGTTCAGGGTCTATGCGAATGAAAAGAACAATCCCGCCACATATAGCCCTTCCAATAAGCCCTATAAGCCCCGGAAACACCTGGAAATTGCTGCCGGTGGGATTGAGGAGGGTGATTTTACAATGATCCTGGGCTACCCGGGATCCACTACACAATACCTTTATTCAGATGCTGTGAGACTATTGTTAGAGAAGAGTTATCCGCTAAAAATCCAGCTCAGGGACACCAGGCTGGAGGTCATGGAACGATATATGAAATCAACGGATCAGGTTCGGATCCAGTATGCAAACAAATACCGCAGGGTGAGTAATTCCTGGAAGAAATGGCAAGGTATCATTTTGGGATTGAATCGAATGAATGCTGTGGATAAAAAGATAGAAGAGGAAAACGCCTTTAAGCAATGGGTAGATACCGATGGGGAACGTCAGTTAAAATATGATGGACTGCTGGATCAGTTTGCACATAATTACTCAGTTCTTGTTGATTATTCAGAGGCCATGGACCTCATGGATGAAGCGATAAATCCGGTGGAATTGTTCCGGCAGGTCTCCAGTATGATGGGGATGATGAGGCAGGGTGTGGATGTGGAGACTCTTAAAAATCACGCAGAAAAATTTTATAAGGATTTTTATTTGCCCATCGACCAGGAAATTTTTGCGGCCATGATGGCATCCTACCATAGGCATATGCCCGATACATTATTTCCGGAATTCTTCTGGAAAGTTCACAGGAAGTTCAAGGGAGACTTTTATGGATTTGCAGAAGATCTGTACGGAAAAACCATATTCAGTGATAAAGAGCAGGTAATCAAACTAATAGAAGTGTATGGAAAGAATCCGGAAGGTGCTATTTCGAAACTTGCACGCGATCCCATGGCCATCTATTTGAATCAATTCAGGGAGTTGTACCTGGTGAAAATAAATCCGGTTTTCTATCACGTGCAGCACGAGCTTGATAAGAATTATAAAAAATACATGGAGGCTTTGCTCGAAATGTCAGAGGACCGTTTGCTCTATCCCGATGCAAATTCTACCATGCGATTAACATACGGCAAAATAGAAGGCTACCAACCCATGGATGGCGTATACAACAACTATGCGACCACATTGTCGGGAGTCATAGAGAAAGGAAAGGAAGAATTTGAAGATTTCAAGATCCCCGAAAAGCTTTCACAACTCTACCTTCAGAAAGATTTCGGAAGGTATGGAGTGAACGGTACCCTGCCTGTATGTTTCATTGCTTCCAATCACACTTCAGGAGGTAACTCAGGGAGTCCGGTCCTGGATGCAGACGGGCGCTTGATTGGAATCAACTTTGACAGAAATTGGGAGGGAACGATGAGTGATATCCATTATGATCCATCGCTCTGTCGCAACATCGCAGTGGATATTCGGTATATACTGTTTATCGTGGATAAATTCGCCGGAGCCGGATACCTTCTTGATGAAATGAAAATCTCCTGGTAAATGGAGTCTGGGCTACAGATGGTCGTACATGGCAGGGGGAACGCCTGGCCGGTACCCCTGGGTGATACGCACCCATTTTACGATAAGAACGATCCACGTGACCTTTCCAATGCTGCCTTTTCACTGGTCGCATCAGACCGGGATCGCGTACTTGGAGATGTGTTGGTTGATGCGGGACACGGAACCATCCAGAGTCTCGTATCGGGATCGAACCGGATTCCCGACTGTATTTGCCTGACCCATGGACACATGGACCATACACTGTCTGTGGACTGGATTGTCCAGAGTTACTGGAGGCATCATGAACAGCAGAGATTATATCCGGTATACACAACTGCATCCGTATACCAGTTTCTCATTCAATCATACCCTCATTTAGAACCTCTTACTGAATTCCGGGAACTGAAACCGGGTATCACCCGGCACATGGATCCTTCCAACCCGTTAACAGTTACATCATATCCTGTCTACCATGGCCAGAGTGCTGTGGGGGCCTCCATGCTTCTGTTTGAAATGGAAGAGTGCCGGGTGCTCTTTACAGGGGATCTATTGTCACCCTTGCTGAGAAGGAAAGACTATCAAAAACTGAAGGGGGTGGACCTTTTGGTGGTTGACACCAACAACCGGTTTCCCTGGCCCAGGACCAATCACTGGAGTTTTGCAGGCCATCCCTTGCATCCGCTGGAGAGGAGTGATGTATTGCACTCCTTTTTGGAGAATCTCACATGGAGCGATGTGACCGCTCCTCATGAGGGATTCGATTCCGGTGAACCTTCCAGGGAATATTTCCAGCAATTAAAGTGTGAATGGGATCTGACCTGGCAACCTTTTACCCTGCTTGAGTTTTTAAGGATTATCGAACCGAAGCAGGTAGTTATGGTTCATTACAGTGGTGCTGAGGACCTTAAGTATTACAACGAATCTGTTTTCACAGCCAAACAATTGTCTTCATGGGCAATCCGAACTGCTGAATCTGTGGGAATAAATTCACAGCTCATCGTTCCCAACACGGGTCAGGTGATTCCCATCTGATCCTCTCTCTGGAAGAACCTATCGTAATATTTTGTTCCTTTGCACTTTTATCCGCATGGGCACCGACAACCGAAAAGGAGTTATATATGCCATATTCACTGCCTCCCTGTGGGGTTTCATGGCCATTGTCCTCAAGGTAATTGTCAATGATTTGCCACCGGTTACAGTGGTCTGGTTCAGGTTTTTTTCAGCATTTGTAGTGTTGGGAATATGGACCCTGCTATTTCGACGCACAGATTTTATGATCTTCAGACGACCGCCACTCCTGCTATTCCTGGCGGCACTATTTCTTGGACTTAACTACCTGGGATTTATTACGGGAATAAAATATGTTTCACCTTCCAGTTCTCAGGTGTTCATTCAAATTGCTCCGGTAAGCTTTGCCCTGTCGGGGATTGTTATATTCCGGGAACATGTGAACTGGAAACACATCGTGGGTTTCATTCTGGTCCTTTCAGGGATTGGGTTGTTTTATTCTGAACAACTCAGAGATCTCACAGGTTCAGGAGAGAACTTTACACTCGGAATGTTGCTGGTCCTGGGAGGAGGACTCTCCTGGGCGATTTTCGCCACCATGCAAAAGGCACTGGTCAGGAAGCACCGCCCCA
Organism: uncultured Bacteroidales bacterium; assembly: GCA_963710385.1. GTDB lineage: Bacteria > Bacteroidota > Bacteroidia > Bacteroidales. The sequence goes on from CAVQAB010000004.1 coordinate 20,478, forward strand.
ACCAGTTGAACCTCTTTATTTTTGGATTCTGTGCCATTGCATTGTTACCTATGGTGCAATTCTCTAAACTTCAGGGCATGGCAGCTATCAACTGGTACCTTCTTATTTATCTGGGATTGAACACTGTCCTGGCCTATGGCTCACTGGCATTAGCAATCAAACTCACCGAGGCCACACGTGTGAGTGTGATCATCACTTTAAATCCCATCATCACCTTTGTAACCATGGCCATACTCACTCGCATGGATGTATCCTGGATCGAACCCGAATCGTTTTCCATCCTGAGTTTTCTGGGTGCACTTACCGTATTGGGAGGAGCCATCCTGGTCATCTCCGCAGGCTGGAAAAAAAAGAATTCTGAATAAATAGCAGCCTTTATCCTTACACATTTATCAGGTTAGTAACCTGGCATTATTAGCGAAGCTACTAAGCACGTTACGGTCTGATATATGTGTAAGGAATTTTAAGCTATTCCTTTTTCTTCTTTTTTACCAGACTGGAAGTGAGCAGCATGAAGGCTCCAAAGGCCATCATGAAAGCTCCCGACCAGAGGTTGATGTTATGCCCCAGGGATTGTTCATACATTTCAGTATTACCGTGTGGTAACAATTCCATGAATGGTAAGGATGATTCCCAGGATGCTGAACATTAATCCAATTGGTATTTTTATATCTAAGCCCATTGTTATTTCTGTTTGTTAGTTTACCAGAATATAATACTTAATGCAATGTGCAATTACTCCCACGATGATGGCCAAAAATCCAGGGGTCTGATACCAGTATTTTGAATCGTCCTGTACCTTTGGTGTGAGTGAATAAACCAGTCCTTTCAACTCATCATCGGTTTTCAGCTTCTTGGTAATAAATGTGATGACCAGTGTGATGACCAGGGCTGCAGCAAATGCATATACTGCCGTCCAGAAGTTCTGTGCCATCTCGCTTGGATAGGTATGAACGACTCCGAAGTATCCTCCTTTGACCCCTACGGTCCCACCTGCTGGCAGTGTAAGTCCATGGTGGATAGCCGCGGAAATGGTTCCGCCGATCAGTCCCCAGAATGCGGCATGACCCGTGGTTCGTTTCCAGAACATACCCAGCAGGAAGGCAGCAAACAGTGGTGCATTTACAAAGGCAAAGATCAGCTGCAGGAAATCCATCACATTGTTAAAGGACCTGGCCACATAGGCTGTCAATAATACTCACCAGCACACCCACCACGGTGGTCCACCTTCCGACCTTCAGGTAATGTTTGTCCGGCTTGACCGGGTTTGATATAGCTTTGGTAGATGTCATAGGTAAATACCGTATTGAATGCTGATACATTACCGGCCATGCCCGACATAAAGGAAGCCATCAGGGCTGTCAATCCAAGTCCCAGAACACCCACAGGCATATATTTCATCAGCAATACGGGGATCACCTTGTCAAAATCAGTGACCATTGTACCCTCCTTCAGCGGAAGCTCCAGTGATCCAATATTGGTCAGCGCCAGGGCAATCATTCCGGGAACGATCACCAGGGCCGGCAGGAACATTTTGGGAAGGGCACCGATGAGCGGTGTTTTACGTGCGGCTGACATGGATCCTGCAGCCATGGCACGCTGAACCACCAGGAAGTTGGTGCACCAGTAACCGAAGGACAGCACGAAGCCGAGTCCAACGAGGACCCCGAACCACTCCACACCCATGGGATTGGTCGGAACTCCCGGTATACTTTCCAGGAATGCAACATATTTTCAGGCAAGATTGGCTTTAATCCTTCCCATCCACCAATATCGGTCAAGTCCGATGATTACCAGTGGAGCAAATCCAATCACGATCAGGAAGAATTGCAATACCTCATTGTAGATGGCGGAGGTGAGTCCGCCCGAGCACCATATATACCAGTACAATCATGGCGGAAATAAAGAGGTAGAAATCAAATTCTCCAATATGGATGCCCAGGAAGTTCCAGTCGATTTCCAACGGCATGATCACCTGTGCCAGCAGGGCCAGGGCATACATGGAGATACCCGAGGCAAAAACGGTCATGATGGCAAATGCAAAGGCGTTAAAACCCCTGGTCTTCTCATCAAACCGCAGTTTCAGGTATTCGGGAACCGAACGTGCCTTCGATCCATAATAAAACGGCATCATAAAAATAGCCAGGAAGATCATGGCTGGAATGGCTCCGATCCAGTAAAAGTGGACGGTCATCATCCCGTATTTGGCTCCCGAGGCAGCCATACCGATCACCTCCAGGGCACCCAGATTGGCCGAAATGAAAGCAAGACCTGTCACCCATGCCGGCAGTGATCTACCAGCTTCCAGGAATGCTGAAGCATCTTTCATGTATCTTTTCAGTGCCCATCCAATACCCAGAACAAAGAGCAAAGTAGATCAGGATGACTAGCCCAGTCAATTGTACCCAGTGAAAAAGTTGTTTGCATATGAATTGGTTTGGTAAGTAACTTAACAGTCAATTATCTCTTAAAAGTATAAACTATAATTCATTGGCCAAATTTAGCAACCATATAAATATATGTAACATCTGCATTGTGACAAGTTGTACAAGTTTTGAACGCAATTTTGTATTTGTTCTAAATTGAAGGACCATCTTGACATGCATTTAAATAAGTGTTATTATTACACTTAAGTTTATGGCAGACTCCTATTCCCTGATATTCACAGCTGCGGCTAATCTTAATAAGCTGATTATTTGTTCAATAACAACTAATAAATATGGCAACACTTGACTGGATTATACTCGGACTCTTCTGTCCTGGCTCTGATTGGAGTTATTTTCTGGGTCTTAAAAAAAAAGGACAAAGACACTTCCGATTATTTTCTGGCGGGCAGGGATGCCACCTGGATCGCCATCGGGGCATCGATCTTTGCTTCCAATATTGGATCTGAACACCTGGTGGGACTGGCCGGTACAGGTGCTGAAAGCGGTATGGCCTTTGCGCACTGGGAGATGCATGGATGGATGATCCTTCTGCTGGGATGGCTCTTTGTTCCCTTTTATGCAAGGAGCGGTGTCTTTACCATGCCCGAATTTCTGGAGAAACGTTATAATTCAAAATCCCGTTCCTTTCTTTCCATTATCTCCCTGGTGAGTTATATCCTTACCAAAGTGGCTGTAACCGTTTATGCCGGAGGTGTGGTGTTTAAGGATGTTTTCAATATCGAGTATGTAACCATCTTTAACCAGCAGATCGATTTCTTCTGGGTCAGTGCCATTGGACTGGTGGTCCTCACCGGACTCTATACAGTCTTTGGAGGGATGAAAGCGGTGCTATATACCTCCATTCTGCAAACCCCCATTCTGCTGGCAGGATCCATTGCCATCCTGGTAATCGGCCTCACCCAGCTGGGAGGATGGGGTAATCTGATGGAGATTGTCCGGGCCACCGATGTGACCTATCTCAATGATGCCGGAGAGGTGATATACCGATCCACCACGGACAGCATGGCCAGTCTGATACGTTCTCCAGGGGATCCGAAATATCCCTGGACCGGTGTGATCCTGGGTTCTGCCATCATTGGATTCTGGTACTGGTGTACCGATCAGTTTATCGTACAGAGGGTGCTTTCGGGCCGCGACCAGAAGCAGGCCAGAAGGGGAACCATTTTTGGAGCTTACCTGAAACTGACACCGGTTTTCCTTTTCCTGATTCCGGGAATGATCGCTTTTGCTCTGAAGCAGCAGGGAACCATGGATTTTGCTACCAATGATGCAGCCTTTTCCACCCTGGTTAAGGATCTGTTGCCCAAAGGATTTACCGGGATAGTGGTGGGAGGGATCCTGGCTGCACTGATGAGTTCGCTGGCTTCTCTGTTCAACTCCTCCTCCATGCTCTTTACGGTCGATTTTTACCAGAAGATTCAAACCAAAGGCCATCGAGAAACATTATGTACTGGTGGGCAGGCTGGCCACGGTGGTAATTGTGATCCTGGGAATTCTCTGGATTCCGGTGATGAAAGAACATCGGAAAGGTCCTTTATGAATACCTGCAGGATGTTCAGTCACTGCTGGCACCGGGTATTGCTGCGGTATTCCTTCTGGGGGTCATTTCCAAAAGAACCACACCTTCGGCCGGTTTTATCGGATTGGTGGTCGGTTTTATCCTGGGAATGCTCCGGCTGGGACTTGAATATTTATTACGGGGATACGGTGGCGGATGGCTTTATCTACAGAGCTGATCATTGCTCCCAACTGGCTGCACTATGAAATTGCGCTGTTCTTTATCATCATTGCGCTGATGATTGTCGTTAGTTTCTTTACCAAAGCGAAAGATGCTAGTTGCGATTCAGGGACTCTACTTTGGCTCGGCCACTGCTGAGCAACGGGCCATCACCACGGGCAAGCTGGAGCAAATGGGATGTGATCAATTCGGCCATCATTATTGCATTCATCATTGCATTTTATATCTATTTCTGGTAATCAGAAAGGAAAATTGCATGGCTTCAAATCGTGAATATTATTCTGGAAATCCGAACTTTCATGTGGCAGTGGATTGCATCATTTTTGGATTTGACCAGGGAGAGTTAAAGCTCTTGATCCATAAGCGACGTTTTGAACCTGCCAAAGGGCAGTGGTCCCTGTTCGGGGGTTTCGTGCAGGAGGATGAGAGCCTTGATGAAGCAGCCAACCGGATGCTATTGGAACTGACCGGTCTTGAAAACATCTATATGGAGGAGCTACAGACCTATGGGAGTATTCAGCGTGATCCGGCAGGAAGGGTGATTTCGGTGGCCTATTATGCCTTGATTCCTGCACATAGTTACTCGGAGGATTACTCCAGACAATATGGCGCTACCTGGGTGAGCTTGAAGGATCTACCAACTTTGATCATGGATCATAATCTGATGGTGGAGAAAGGGCTCAGCCGACTTAAGCGGAAGACTTCCACACAACCCATCGGTTTTGAGTTACTCCCCAGGGAGTTTACCATGCCCCAGCTGCAGGCATTGTATGAGGCCATCTATCAGTCCAAACTGGACAAAAGGAATTTCAGAAAGAAGATCCTTTCCATGGAAGTACTGATTAAGCTGGAAGAGAAGGATATGACCAACTCCAGGAAGGGAGCCTATCTCTACAGGTTTGATAAGAAGAAGTATAAAAAGCTGATGGATGGAGGATACAATTTCACAATATAGTGAATGGTGAATGGTGAATAGTGAAACGTGAGTGTACAAATATAAAAAGTAATAGTTATGATAAAGAATTTAAGTGAATTAGAAGCGTGGTTTGTGACCGGGAGTCAGCATCTCTACGGAGAAGAAACCCTGAAGCAGGTGGATAAAGATTCAAAGGAGATTGCTTCCGCCCTGGATCAGAGCAGTGCCATTCCTGTAAAAATAGTTTTTAAACCCGTTCTGACCACTCCGGAAGCCATTCATACCCTTTGCCAGGAGGCCAACTCAACTGCAAATTGCATTGGGCTTATTACCTGGATGCATACCTTTTCACCAGCGAAGATGTGGATTGCGGGATTAAAATCATTATCAAAACCCTTTTTGCACCTGCATACTCAGTTTAACCGTGATATTCCATGGGATTCCATTGATATGGATTTCATGAACCTGAACCAGTCGGCACACGGGGGCCGGGAATTTGGATTTATAGGTTCGCGCCTCAGGATTGAGCGCAAGGTGGTGGTTGGCCACTGGGCTAATGAGGAGGTCCAGCGCAAACTGAGTGTTTGGCTCCGGGCCGCATGCGCTTGGCATGACTGGCAGGGTGGAAAGGTGGCCAGGTTTGGAGACAACATGCGTGAAGTAGCTGTAACAGAGGGTAATAAAGTGTCTGCGCAGATTCAATTCGGGTACTCGGTTTCAGGCTATGGGGTAGGTGATCTGGTGGAAAAGGTCAAGGCTGTACCCGATGCTGAAATCAAAGAGTTGATAGAGGAATACGAATCATGTTATGAGATCCCTAAAGATGCCAAAGAGGGTGGAAGTCTATATGGAGGGCTAAAAGAGGCTGCCCGCATCGAAAAGGGTATGCGAGATTTCCTTGAGGAAGGAGGTTTTTCTGCTTTCACCACAACTTTCGAAGACCTGCACGGATTAACCCAATTACCAGGTTTGGCTGTTCAGCGATTGATGGCAGACGGGTATGGATTTGGTGCAGAAGGAGATTGGAAGACAGCCGCTATGGTGAGGGCCATGAAGGTGATGGGACTCGGATTGAAGGGGGGGACCTCTTTTATGGAAGACTATACCTATCACCTGCATCCTGAAGGGATGAAGGTGTTGGGAGCTCATATGCTGGAGGTCTGCCCATCTCTGGCTGAAGGAAAAGCGAAACTGGAGGTTCATCCCCTGGGAATAGGAGGGAAAGCTGATCCAGCAAGGTTGGTTTTTGATGTGGCCTCAGGTCCGGGCATAAATGCCTCACTAATGGACATGGGCAGCAGGTTCCGTCTGCTGGTTAATCCTTGTGATGTGGTTCCAGCCGATGCACCATTGCCCAATCTGCCAGTGGCCAGGGTTGTATGGCAACCCTATCCAAACCTGGAGGTGGCTGCAGGTGCCTGGATCCTGGCCGGAGGTGCACACCATACCGGATTCAGTATGGCCATCGGTAAAGAACACCTGGAAGACTTTTCGGAGATGGCTGGAATAGAGTATGTTGTGATCGACAGCGACACCTCGGTATCCTCCTTTAAGAAAGAATTACGCTGGAATGATCTTTATTATCATCTGGCAAAGGGTTTATGATGTAACGATTTTAAGAACACCCGATCATGCATGAACTTTTAAAAGAAAAGGTACTTGAGGCCAACCTGGATCTGGTCAGGCATCACCTTGTGGTTTTTACCTGGGGCAATGCCAGCGAAAGGGATCCGGAGACCGGACACATTGTGATAAAACCATCCGGTGTACCCTACCATGAAATGAAAATTGAGCACATGGTAGTGCTTGATGCTGAGGGCACTCAGATAGAGGGAGACTTACGTCCATCGTCTGATGCGCCTTCACACGTGGTCCTCTACCGACATTTTAAGAACATGGGAGGGCTTGTCCATACCCATTCTGAGTGGGCCACCTCATGGGCACAGGCAGGCAGAAGTTTGCCTCCCTACGGAACCACGCATGCAGATTATTTCTATGGAGAGATACCCTGTACCAGGCCTCTTACTAAAGAGGAGGTTGAAGGAGACTATGAAGCGAATACGGGTGAGGTAATCGTGGAAACTTTTAGTAAGCTCGATTACGAACGCATGCCTGGAGTATTGGTTCACGGTCATGCTCCTTTTACCTGGGGGAAGGATGGAAAGGAAGCCGTTCACCATGCAGTGGTGATCGAAGAGGTGGCCAAGATGGCTTTCCGGACCGAGGTGCTGGGGAATCGCTTACCTTTGGACCAATACCTGTTGGACAAGCATTACCTAAGAAAGCACGGAAAAAATGCATATTACGGACAGAAGTAACATTCTTAATAATGAACTCATATACCATTGGTGTTGATTATGGCACAGATTCAGTACGGGCACTGGTTGTGGATGTATTTACAGGAGAAGAAATGGGAACCCACGTGTACCATTATCCACGCTGGAAAGAGGGAAAGTATTGTGATCCGGCAAAGAACCGGTTCAGACAGCATCCCCTCGATTACCTTGAGGGCTTGGAGGTTTCAATATGTGAAGCGCTTAAACAGTGCCCCAAAGGGGTAAGTGAAAATGTGGTGGGGATTTCGGTGGATACCACCGGATCCACGCCCGTTGCAGTGAACAGGGAGGGAATACCACTGTCCCTTACACCTGGATTTGAAGAGAATCCCAATGCCATGTTTGTGCTTTGGAAGGACCATACTGCCCTAAAGGAATCTGATGAGATCAATGAACTGGCGCGATCATGGGGAGGGGAAGATTTCACAAAATTTGAGGGAGGAATTTACAGTTCCGAATGGTTTTGGGCCAAGGTCCTGCATGTGCTTCGCGAGGATGAGAAAGTGAGGAAGGAAGCGTGGTCCTGGGTGGAACATTGTGACTGGATTCCGGCTATTCTTGTGGGTGAGACAGATCCGCTGAAGCTGAGGCGAAGCAGGTGTGCTGCGGGACATAAGGCCATGTGGCATGAAAGCTTCGATGGCCTTCCTGAGGAAGAATTCCTTGTGAAACTGGACCCCCTGTTGGGTGGTTTGAAAGAACGGTTGTTCAGATATACCTATACCTGCGATGTGAAAGTAGGGGCCCTTTGCGAGGAGTGGGCAAAACGACTGGGCCTGCCCACATCGGTGAGTGTGGGTGCTGGCGCTTTTGATGCACACCTGGGCGCCCTGGGAGCAGAAATTGAGCCCTATTATATGAGTAAAGTGATGGGTACTTCCACATGCGATATGTTGATCGCACCAATAGATGAGCTTGGTGATAAACTGGTGGGCGGAATATGCGGTCAGGTTGATGGATCAATTGTCCCAGGCATGGTGGGCCTGGAGGCAGGCCAGTCAGCATTCGGAGATATTTATGCCTGGTTCAGCAATGTTTTGATGTGGCCAATTGAAAATGTAGTAACCAGCCTTGAGGGCATCGATGAATCTATAAAAGATAGGATCAGAAAAGAGACATCCGAAAAGATGATTGCCACCCTCAGCCAGGCAGCTGCAGTTATAGATCCTGAGGAAACATCAATCCTGGCCCTTGATTGGATGAACGGTCGAAGGACTCCAGATGCAAACCAGAATCTGAAGGGTGCCATTATGGGACTAACCCTGGGATCAGATGCCCCCAGAATTTTCCGGGCCCTTGTTGAATCTACCGCCTTCGGTGCAAAAATGATCGTTGATCGTTTTGTGGAAGAAGGCGTACGTATTGATGGCATCATTGCATTGGGGGGTGTGGCCAAGAAATCTCCATTTGTAATGCAAATTGTCGCCGATGTGCTGAATAAACCTATCAAGGTGGCCAGGTCTGAGCAGGCAGTAGCATTGGGAACAGCTATGGCTGCAGCAGTTGTGGCAGGTGTGTATCAATCCATACCCGAAGCACAGGCTGCCATGGGGGGCGGATTTGAAACAGAGTACCATCCCAATCCTTCCATGGTTAAAACTTATGACCTCCTGTACGACCGTTATAAACGTTTCGGACAATTTGTCGAGGAGAGCACCGGCAGTTAATGGAAAGGGTTTCGAATGAGAACCAATTGTTTCTTATATTTGTCAGATAGCTATCAGTTTTTGAATATATGCGTACAGTTTTCTCCATACTTCTGATCACTTTGTGCCATGTGATCCTTACCGGCCAATCTGCTGAGGATGAAGTTATCCGTTTGAAGCAGCAACAGGGTATCTCACAGGATCGGGGTTCCGATGAGGGTGCTTCACAAGAGGGGGCAGATATTGATAAAATTGAAAAACAGGGAGCCTGGAACCTTTCGGTGGGAACCAGTTACTCCTATTGGAAAGGTTATGGATCAGGGATGATGTTTTATGCAGCTCCCACTTTTACCATGCCACTGAGCAATCGGTGGGCCCTGCACGGTGGGCTGATCGCATCCCAATATCAGGGAATAAATACTTCCTTTGCGTCTGAGTCCTTATGGCCCAGCTCTTTTTCCAGCCTAGCACTATTTGCAGCTGCCTCCTATCAGATGAGTGAGCGGCTGGTATTGCATGGAACGGGTGTGAAACAATTAATTGCAGTCCCGCCTTCTCCCTTTGCACCCTACCCAATGGATAATCTCTCCCTGGGAGCTACTTACAAACTGGGAAATAACTTTACCATTGGAGCTACTATCCATATGAACCAGGGCCATGGCTATTATTCCACACCCTTTGGTGGAACAAGGTTTCAGACACCCTTTTACTGGTAGAGATGGCCATCCTTCTTGCCTCTCTGGCTCCAGTATTTATTATTCTTTTCTATATCTACTTCAGGGATAAATATGACCGGGAACCATTGGGTTTGCTGATTAAGGCAGTGGTGGCTGGTATGTTAGCTGTGATCCCCATCATTTTGGTAGAACGTCTGCTGATCATCATCATGCCCTCCCTCGGGAAAGTACCAGCAGCAGCATATAATGCCTTCCTTGTGGCCGGATCCACCGAAGAATTGTTTAAGTTTCTGGCCCTCTATCTTTTGGTTTGGAAGAGTCCAAGTTTCAATGAGAAATTTGATGGGATTGTTTACGCGGTATTTGTTTCCCTGGGTTTTGCAGCTGTTGAAAATGTCTTATACGTTGTGGATGGAGGGTATCAAACAGCCATTGTCCGAGCCATCACAGCCGTTCCGGCGCATGCATTGTTCGGGATTACCATGGGGTACTATTTTGGCATTGCCAGGATGTACAGCGAGTTAAAAAAGGCATATCTCAGAAAAGCCATTTTCATCCCCATTTTGCTGCATGGAATTTATGACTTTATCCTGATGGTTGAGGTGGATTGGCTACTCTCCCTTTTTGTTCCTTATGTGATCTATCTATACATTGTAGGCATGAAAAAAATAAGAATCCTCTCCAATGCATCTATCTTCAAACCCCTGGAGGAGGAAGAGTAATTTTCAATGGTGCAATTGGTCATTTTTGGTCTGAATTCGGACCATTTTTACTATATTACATCAAACCCTAAAACCGCACCATGTACGATTCAATCATCCCCACAGCCGATACCATACCGGTGAACTGGTTATGGTTCGAAGTGCTGCTTACTTTCACTTTCTTCATCCATATGATCCTGATGAATTTTATCCTGGGTGGAAGTTTACTCACCGTGTGGGATATGATATTTGGGAAACTGGAAAAGAGAGCGTCAGGAAGCATTCCCACATTGATTGCCCTTACTGTCAATTTTGGCGTACCCCCCCTTCTTTTCGTGCAGGTGTTATACGGGCATCTTTTCTACACCAGTTCAGTTATGCTGGCAGTGCCCTGGATCCTGGTCATACCCATCCTGATCGTGGCCTATTATTGCGCCTACCTGTTTGTCAAGAAAGCTGATAAGGCTCCACGGTTGTCTAAAGCAGGACTGGTGGTCACCTCCCTGTTCCTGCTCTATGTGGCATTTATATTTGTGAATAACAACACCCTGGCCATAAAGCCGGATCGTTGGGGGATCTATTTCCATCATCCCGATGGATGGAACCTGAACATGGGAGAGCCCACCCTGTGGCCAAGGTACCTTCATTTCGTCCTGGCAGCCCTGGCCATTGGCGGACTGGGACGCGCCATAGCCTACAGGTTTTCCAGGATTGATGATAAGGAGAAGGAGTTCCAGATTAGAAGAAACCTGAAGATATTCGGATGGATCACCATAATCCAGTTGGGCATTGGAACCTGGTTCTGGTTATCCATGCCGCCGGAGGTTTGGAAGACCTTTATGGGAGGATCCCTCTTCGCCACCGTCATGATGGTCCTCGGATGGCTCGGAGCCCTTCTGGTCCTCCATAGTTCATTTACCGGAAGACTCACTGCAGCCATGATTCTCGGGGGACTACAGGTACTGACTATGGTGATCATCCGGGACCTGGCCAGGGCGGCTTATCTTGATGGAGTGTTCCGACCATCTGAACTGGAGAATGTGTCTGAAGGCTCACCATTGATCGCCTTTCTGCTGGTGTTTGCCATTGGACTGTTTGCAGTTTACTATATGATCCGCTTGTTTATCAAATCAAAAGCCCTCCAATCATGAATTATCCGGCCTGGTACCTCCCCAATCTAGGGGGAGGTCTTCTGATCGCCATCATAGCCATCCTGCATGTGGTCATTTCACACCTGGCCGTGGGGGGCGGCTTGTTCCTTGTAATGACCGAAAGAAAGGCAGTGCGATCAAATAACTCGGCCCTGCTGGAGTACGTAAAAAAACATACCTGGTTTTTTCTTTTGCTGACCATGGTATTTGGTGGAATCAGCGGTGTGGGTATCTGGTTTATCATTTCACTGGTCCATCCTGCTGCTACCTCTTCACTGATTCATACCTTCGTTTTTGGATGGGCCATTGAATGGGTGTTTTTCATTGGCGAAATCGTAGCATTATTGATCTATCATTACCGTTTCGGAAAAATGGATCATCGGTCACATATGATATTGGGATGGCTCTACTTTATTTTTGCCTGGCTCAGCCTCTTCGTCATCAACGGGATCCTTGGATTTATGCTTACCCCCGGAAAATGGATAGAAACCGGCAACTTCTGGCACGGATTTTTTAATCCCAGCTTTCTTCCGTCACTGATATTCAGGACCAGCATTGCAGTGATTTTTGCCGGGGTTTTCGGACTGGTCACCGCCTCGTGGTTGAAGGATCCTGATACCCGGCATTCCGTGTTCAGGCTCTGCGCCAGGTGGATGTACATACCCCTTCTGGTGCTTGTGATAACCGGCATTTATTATACCAGGGTCATCAGTGAGGAATCGTTCCAGAACCTTTTTCATTTTAACCGTGAAGGTTCCCCCTTTATTACCCTGCTTATTGTCAGCTCTTTGCTCCTTTTTGGAGTGGGATTATTTACCCTGATAAGGACTCCTCAGTTTGTTCAGCGCTTGGGTTCTTTGCTACTGGTCCTCATCTGTTTTGCCTGGATGGCGGGATTTGAGTACATGAGGGAGATTGCCAGAAAGCCCTACGTGCTATACGGGCATATGTATTCCACAGGAATCACGCCGGATCAGGTAGCTGACCTCAATCAGGAGGGATTCCTGAACCGGGTGAAATGGACAACGGTCAGCGAGGTGAATGCTGATAATATGCTGGAAGCAGGAGCGGAATTGTTCAGGCTGCAGTGCCTTTCCTGTCATACCCTTGATGGGTACAACGGGCTCATCAATAAAACGGATAATCTCACTGAGCGGGGAATGGAGGCTTTTCTGACCGGCATGGGAAAGGTAAATACCTACATGCCACCGTTTGCTGGAACGGACAATGAAAAGAGAGCACTGGCCGCCTACATCTTCAGGGGGTTGCAGGGAAAAGAAGCACTCCCCCAGGAACCCTACCTGCCATCAGAATTACCGCTTCAGATCCCGGCATTCAATCCTTCTGAGGATGAGTATGTGCTGCTGGCATGGAATGACCTTGGGATGCATTGTATTTCGGATAATGAGAAGTATTTTTCATTTCTTCCACCGGCCAATACACTGAATGCGCAGCTGTTCAAAAGGGGACCAAAACCCGAGGTGGTTACCGAAAGAATATCCGTGCATTATGAGGTGGAAGCTGGATTTAAAAACCCCTGGGACCACTCCATGTTCTGGCAATATGATACGCAACTATTCGGTGTGGACCTGCCGGAGGGAACCGGTTTGGCAGGAAAGGGCGTCACGGGAACCATGGATTTACAGGGAAGTGTTTTTGCCGCTCATTTTATACCGGTCGTTCCCTATCGGGATAATGGCACCTATAATCCCTACCCCATATTTACCATCACTGCAAGAGATGAAATCACTGGCGATACCCTGGCTGTTACCAAAGCAGTGGCTCCTACCTCAACGGAGATGGGATGCCGCAATTGTCACGAGGGCGGATGGCGCTGGAATAATGTTTCTGGGATGGCAGATCTGACTGCCGTTAATATTCTGAAGGCCCACGATCGCTATAACAACACCACCCTTCTGGAGGATGCAGAGAACGGCAATCCGGTTCTATGCCAGTCCTGCCATGCCGATCCGGCTTTGGCGGCTTCAGGAAAGGAGGGTGTGCTAAACTTTAGCTCGGCCATGCATGGTTTTCATGCCAATTACCTTTCTGGGATGGATTACGATGCATGCAATCTGTGTCACCCGGGCCGCACTGATGGAAACACCAGCTGTTTCAGGGGCAGGCACAGCGAAGTGGGTGTCAATTGTACCGAGTGCCATGGAACCCTGGAAGACCATGCACTTGGATTGCTGGCCCAGCAGTCAGGGATCGCGGCTTCCGGCAGATTGGCGAGGGGACTTCAACCGGTTTATGCCTCGTCGAAGGAGGAAATTAAGCCCAGGATGCCATGGCTTATGGAACCTGATTGCCAATCGTGCCATACCCGGTTTGATATTTTTGATGATGGTTTCGAAGGAACTGCATACAACCTGTGGGTACCGGGATTTGAAGCCTTGTATCGCAACCGGACCGATAACCAGGGAGTTAGGTGCATTGCATGTCACGGTTCAACCCATGCCATTTACGGGGCATATAACAAGTATGGGTTACAGCGGGACAATCAGCAACCGCTTCAATACCAGGGGCTGGCCGGAACCATCGGAACACATAACCAGTGTATGGTTTGCCATACGGTGGAAATGGCAGCCAATGGTCATCACAGGAATATGTTGAACAGAAACCCACTTCCGGTGGTTGTAGAATAGTATAATGAAGAAAACAGCTTTCTTATTGATAGTATCAGGTTTCATTGTGACAGGATGCATAAGCAGGCGGGAGACCCATCAAATTGGTGAATTCTTCCCAAAGGATGAGCGGTTTTGGGAGGTGATTCCAAGGGAAGCTCTTGTAGAGAGAATTGGAATTGCATTCGAGTTTACGGAGGGTCCGGCCTGGCATCCCGACGGATATCTCATATTTTCAGATATACCGGCCAACAAGATTTACCGATGGACCAGTAAGAAGTTTCGTGTATTTCGTGAACCCAGCAACAATGCCAATGGATTATTGACTGAACCGGATGGTTCCGTGATTACCTGCGAGCATGGTTCCCGAAGTCTCACCAGATATTCTCCCGAAGGCGAATTGACAATCCTCGCTGACCGATATGAGGGGAAAAGGTTGAATAGTCCCAATGATCTTTGTAAGGATTCAAAAGGGGCAATCTTTTTCACCGATCCTCCCTGGGGATTGCCGGAAGGGAATGATGATCCTGATAAGGAACTTCCTTTCAACGGAGTTTTCAGACTGCACAGGGGCAATCTGTCGCTTATAGACAGCACCCTCTCATGGCCAAACGGAATCGCACTTTCACCTGATGAAAAATATCTCTATGTGGCCAATATGGAGATCATTAAGGTGAACAGCGAAGATCAGTACCAGGTATTCTGGATGAGGTATACCCTTGATGAGATGGGACAGGTATTGGAAAAAACCATTTTCTTTTCAGCCACCGACACTTCCCTTCCGGGTGGACCAGATGGGATGAAGGTGGACAGAAATGGATTTCTTTTTCTTACGGGACCCGGTGGGATTCTCGTGGTTGACCCCGAGGGAACTCACCTTGGGACAATCGGTATTCCTATACCGGCCTCAAACCTGGCATTTGGACCAAAGGAGAAGGAGCTGTTTATTACCGCCCGAACAACGGTGGTAAGGATTGAACTGGATTAACGACATAAAGATAGGTATGTATAAACCACAAGACCACATCCTGATCATATTTGGTGCCTCCGGAGACTTGACCCGGCGAAAGCTGATTCCCGCACTGAGCGAGTTGCAAAAGCTGGGTCTGCTGCCTGAGAAGTTTGCGGTTTTGGGGATTGGCAGAAGTGCATATGATGATGAATCGTACCGCGAGTTGATTTCCAAACACCTGGAAGAACCGGGTGAAATTTTACCCATGCTCCATTATCTTGCCATGGATCCCGAGGATGAAAAACTCTACCCGAAGCTCGTTGAGTATCTTAACAATTTATCATCCACCCTGCAAATTGCCCCCAATTATATCTTCTACCTGGCTACGCCTCCATCGCTTTATAATATAATCCCTCTTAATCTTTCTTCGTTGGGACTAACCGACGAAACTTGGCGATAACTGGAGACGAATAATCATTGAAAAGCCATTTGGAACAGATTATCATTCAGCCCAACATTTAAATACTTCCCTGCTTTCATACCTGCGGGAGCACCAGATATACAGAATTGATCACTACCTGGGAAAGGAGACGGTCCAAAATGTGCTGGTCACCAGATTTTCCAATGGAATCTTCGAACCGCTCTGGAACAGGAATTTTGTTCATCACGTGGAAATCACCTCTTCCGAAAGCCTGGGTGTGGGTACCAGGGGAGGGTATTATGACCATTCCGGGGCCCTCAGGGATATGTTGCAGAATCACCTCCTTCAATTGGTTGGTTTGGTTGCTATGGAGCCACCCACTGTGATCGATTCCAATTCCATCCGCAACGAAATTTTGAAAGTGTTCCAGTCCATTAGACCCATTACCGAAGGCTCCATCAGGGACCAGGTAATCAGGGGACAGTATATGGCCTCTCATGTGAGGGGTGAAGCCATGCCCGGTTACCGGGCTGAAAAGGGTGTACCCGGAGAGAGTCGAACGGAGACATTTGTGGCCATGAAACTTTTCATTGATAACTGGCGATGGGGAGGGGTTCCTTTTTACATCCGGACGGGTAAAAGACTTCCCACCAAGGTGACCGAGATTGTGGTACATTTTAACTCCTCTCCACACACACTTTTCAGTGACAGGGAACATGGGCTGGTTAAAGGAAATCAGCTGGTGATCAGGATCCAGCCCGACGAAGGAATCCTGCTCAAGTTCGGAATGAAGGTTCAGGGAGCCGGATTTAAGGTTCGGGATGTAAATATGGATTTTCATTATAAAGATTTGACAGACAGCTATATACCCCAGGCATACCAGCGATTATTGCTGGACTGTATGCAGGGCGATAGTACCCTGTATGCAAGGGGTGATGCGGTCGAGGCTGCATGGAAATTTGTGGATCCCATCTTGAAAGCCTGGGAAGTAGATCAGGGCATTCCCCTTCATGGTTATCCTTGTGGAACCTGGGGACCGGAAATGACCGATCAGATGATCGAGGGTGATGAATATACCTGGCGGTATCCCTGTAAAAACCTGGCTGATGATGGATTATATTGTGAATTATAATGGAGAGACGCCGACACTATATTTATCCTGATATGGACACACTGGCAGGGGCCTTTGTTTGTGAAGTCCGCAATTTCCTGCTGAAAGCATCAAAATCTGAAAGAACCTTTCACATTGCTCTTTCAGGGGGGTCAACGCCCCTTTCTATTTTCAAACAATTGGTTGAAACCACCGGGAGGGAGGAGTGGTCCAACATCCATCTTTACTGGGTAGATGAGAGGTGCGTACCTCCGGATAATGACCAGAGTAATTTTTTGCATGCGAAAAATAGACTGATTGATCCCCTGGGAATCCCGGAAGATCAGGTGCACCGGATACATGGAGAAGGTGAGCCATCAATGGAATCCACCAGGTATGGACAACTTTTATTGGATCAGCTTCCGATTGTAAACGGCGTGCCTGTATTTGACTGGATCTGGCTAGGTCTGGGAGCAGATGGTCATACTGCATCCATTTTCCCCCATGAGTTAAATTTATGGAATGCTGAGGAGCCTTGTGTTGTGGCGACTCACCCGGAGACCGGTCAGAAGCGCATTAGTATTACAGGCAATCTGATCAATGCCGCCAGTCGTGTTTCCTTCGTTGTGGCAGGGGAAGGCAAAGCATCCATCGTCAATGAGATAATGATGAAAGAGGGCAAGTTTATGGAATACCCGGCCTTCTATGTTGCGCCTGGTTCAAAAAACCTGGAATGGTTTTTAGATCAGGATGCGGCCAGTTGGTTATAATTTCAGGATCACTCTCCCACTCCTTCATTTCCTGAGTCCAGCACAAATTTCCATTCCCCATCCTCTTTGATCCAAATCGAGACATAGGTTCCCTTAAGGGTTGAATCCAGGGCCACGATATACCTGGAGAAAATTCCATATGTATATCCCATTTCACCCGATTTTGCCGCCAAAGCATACAAGGGTTCCCAGGTGAGTTTGATGGCAGAATCATCAATATTCCCAATTAGATTCTCGACTGCCTCATATCCAACCACGGGCATACTTTCCGGTGTTAACATAACACCTTCGCTTGCACAATAGGATAAAAATGCACTTTTCATGCCTTCATCGCTGGATAACTTTGAGAATGCTTTATCCGCTTCGATCAGCTCCTGGCGGTTTATTTCCATGCTTTTATCTGTGGTACACGCGAGCATGAATAAGGCTGCAATGATGATGTAAACTGGTTTCATGACTTTCTTTTTTTTCGGAATTCTTGACATTGTGTAGTACCTTGCATATTGTGTAGTACCTTGCAATGTAAGGAGTATTTTTTTAAAGGCCATTTCCCTGTTTATGAGTGAGCACTTTTCAATATCCCATGCTGCTGAGTTAGATCATGAGGATTCCCTGAAGGATTACAGGGATCAATTTGTTATCAAGGATCCGACTCTGATCTATATGGATGGCAATTCACTGGGTCGTCTGCCCGTGAAGACGGTCGAACATATGGATATGGCCATCAATGAACAATGGGGCGACCGGCTAATCAGGAGCTGGAACGAAGGATGGTATCACCAATCCATTCGTTTGGGAAAAAAGATTGCGCAGATAATAGGAGCCCATCCGGACGAGGTCGTAGTTACTGACTCAACTTCCATCAACCTTTATAAACTGGTTTACGGTGTCATGAAATTGATGGAAGGGAAGTCGGAAATTGTATCTGATGATATGAATTTTCCTTCAGATCTCTATGTCCTCCAGGGATTGGTCAAACAATTTGATAACTCCCACACACTTCGATTGCTGAAATCACCCGACGGAATCTCTTCAGACATGACAGAACTGGTTCGGATGATCAAAAATAAAACTGCCCTGGTGAGCCTATCACACGTGACCTTTAAGAGTTCTTACATGTACGACATGGAGAGGATTACAGAATTGGCCCATATGCATGGAGCACTGGTGCTTTGGGATCTGAGCCATTCTGTGGGTGCGGTACCGGTTAGTTTGAACAGTGCCGATGCAGACATGGCCATCGGGTGCACTTATAAGTACCTGAACGGCGGACCGGGCTCTCCGGCATTCCTTTTTGTGAGGAGGGATCTTCAGGAAAAACTGAAGAATCCCATTCAGGGATGGTTTGGAGATCAGAATCCATTCGAATTCAAACTGAACTACCGTCCATCGGAAGGGATCAGGAAATTTCTGACCGGAACACCCCCGGTGATCTCCGTTGCTGGTTTGGGACCGGCCCTGGACATGGTCCTTGCTGCCGGGATCGGGGCCATCCGGAAGAAAAGTGTAGCTCAGTCCGAGTACCTGATCTCACTGGCAAAAGAATGGTTGTATAAACACGGTTTCAGACTGGGATCGCCAGGATTTGCTGAGAAAAGGGGCTCACATATCTCGCTAAAACATGCCGAAGCCTTCCGAATTTGCAAAGCACTCATTGACCCCGGTGTGGGTGATCGTGTGGTTATACCCGATTTTCGTGAACCCAACAACATCAGGCTGGGAATTACACCTCTCTACACTTCATTCGAGGAAATCTACAGAGCCATAGAACAGATTCGTTATATCATGGAAAAGAGAATCTATGATAAGTATCCCCGAACGAGAGATACAGTAACTTAAGATAAGCTTGCAGATCTGCTAAAATCTTCTTATTAGTTTTAATTCTAAATAACATTTCATTTGACCAATGGCTGCAACCTAATGGTGAAATGTAACGTTTCTCTATTAAACCTAACTCAAATGGCTTCCCTGAACGAAATCACCGGGGTACTTGGACGTACCCAAGCAGCTCACCTGTTACGAAGGGCTACTTTCGGACCAACCATCCAGGACATTGATCAATTCGCTGCCTATACGGCCAGTGAAGCGATGGATCTTCTGCTGGATGATACAGCCGAAAATCCCTTACCTCCCATTGATACAGTCACAGGACTTACCTGGGTAGATCCGACAGGTGTGGATGGCCCATCCAAGGCTGATGACGAGAGAGAACAGGACGACCTTTTTGACTTCTTTAAGTCATGGCACCTGGATGTCATGCGCCAATCGCCACTAACACTGAAGGAACGGATCACCTGGTTCTTTCATACCCATCTGCCAGCCAGGTGGACCGAAATCAACTCCAGTGAGGCGATCTATTACCAGAATTGTCTCTACCGCTTCTATGCATATGGGAGTTTCAAGGAACTATTTAAGAAGATCTGTGTGGACAATGCCATGCTGAGATACCTGGACGGTTATTCCAATCGAAAAAATGCTCCCAATGAGAACTTTGCCCGGGAGATGTTTGAACTTTATAGTATTGGTAAGGGGCCGCAGATCGCCGAAGGAGATTATACCAACTTTACAGAAGATGATATCAAGGAAGCCACCCGGGTGCTTACCGGGTGGATGCTCGATGATACGTTCAGCTATCTTGATCCTGACACAGGATTACCCATAGGTAAAATGAGGTCCCACATTGGAAGCGATGGGTCAACCATATTAGCCACTCAACACGATCCGGGGCAGAAGACTTTTTCCTCAAAATTTGGGGGAGAGGTAATTCAACCTTCCGCGTTTGGGGATGACTTCTCCACTGTTGAGGCAGCCTATGCTGAGCTGGATGATATGATCGAGATGATCTTTTCACAACAGGAGACCGGGAAGTTTATCGCCCGAAAGCTATACCGTTTTTTTGTGTATCATCTGATTTCAGATGAGGTGGAAAGTGATGTGATCACTCCCCTGGCACAAATACTCATTAATAATGACTACAGCATCATCGAAGCGCTAAAGGTGCTCCTTAAGAGTGAGCACTTCTATGACAGCGATGATTCTGTTACAGAAAACGACAACATAGGGGCTCTCATTAAATCACCTGTGGATCTGTTCACTGGACTTTTCAGGGTCTTTAACATACAAGTCCCTGACCGTGAAATAGACACTGAGGCTTTTTATACTGACATGGCATATTTGGTATCGAAACTGGTGGACCAGGGATTGAACTTCTATGAACCATTCGAGGTAGCCGGGTATCCGGCTTACCACCAGATTCCAGGCTTTAACCGGAACTGGATTACCACCTATGCACTGGCTCACCGTTATCAGTCTGCGGGAATCCTCATGAAGAGCTTTGAACAGAGCTCCGAAAGATCCTTTCAGCTGGACATTCTGGACTGGGTGGAAAACTCGGGTCAGATATCCGATCCGTCGGACGCTGTTGAAATCATCGATGTCCTGCTTGACAGCCTGTTTGCAGTGGAGCTGAACCAGGAGAGGTATGACTATTTCCTATACACAGTATTTCTTGATTCTCCCGACACGGACCAAACCTATGCAAGAGGATTATGGACTCAGGAATGGGCCACCTATCAGAATTCAAGTGATGGATCCACCGTCCGTAACCAGCTAGAGATCCTGCTTTCAGCTTTAGTAGAAACTCCCGAATTTCAATTATACTAATCGTTATGAAGAGAAGACATTTTATCAGGAACATGGCATATGGAAGTGCTGCCGGGCTTACGCTTGGAGGAGTTCCATTGAACCTGCTTGCAGCCAACAGTGGACTTAAGAAAATGGCTGCTGAGAGTAACAATGATAAAGTGCTGGTATTTATCCAGCTCCATGGGGGAAATGATGGCCTGAATACGCTGATTCCCATCTCTCAATACAGCGATTACTACAACCTGAGGCCCAACATCGCTATTAAACACACCGGAACCAGAAGTTACATTGAAGTGGATAGTTCGGTGGAGGAGAATGCCCGGGTGGGACTTCATCCCGATATGCTCTCCTTTAAAGAGATGTACGATGAAGATAAGGTTGCCATTATTCAAAATGTGGGTTATCCCGATATGAACCTATCCCATTTCAGGGGAAGGGATGTGGTCTTCATGGGGGGAGATGAATCGGGCAACAATGATTACAATTCCGGCTGGATGGGACGCTACCTGGATAATATCTATCCCGGTTATCCGGATAGCTATCCCACACTGGACGATACTATGAAGGATCCCATCGGTATTGAGTTGAGTGGTACACTTTCCCTGGCATTTCACAGGGAGGAAGGTATTCCCATCGGACTTAACATCGGGAGCCCTGAGCAATTTCACCAGCTGATTTCCAGCGTGGGAGTCGATCCCCCTATCGCTTTCCCCGCTAGTCATGCCGGAGAAGAACTCAAATATATCATGGAGTTTGAGAAGAAATCCAACCAGTATGCGGGTCGTTTAAAGGATGTTTACCTTGGCGCCAGTGCAAGCACAGTGGATTATCGCGATAGTTACCCTTATTCATCGCCCGGTCGGGCAAATAACCTTGCAAGTCAGCTTGAATTGATTGCAAGGCTTATTGCAGGGGGAGTCAAGACCAAGATCTTCCTTTGTCGCATTGGTGCATTTGATACCCATGGAGAGCAGGTGGAGGAATATGATTCCAGCCTTGGTACTCATGCTGCGTTGCTATATAACATGTCAACGGCCGTTCAGGACTTCTATAGTGATCTGAAGGACCGTGGAATTGAAGACAAGGTGCTCTCTCTTACCTTCACAGAATTTGGCAGGAGGGCCTATTCCAATGAAAGTTTCGGAACCGATCACGGTACCGCTACCCCGGTATTTGTATTTGGAACCCAGCTGAACAGTGGTATATATGGAGTGAATCCTGGATTGAAGGAGGAGGACCTCCATAATGGGAACCTAGTCTATAACATCGATTACAGGCAGATCTATACCTCTGTGATACAGGATTGGTTTGAGGGGGATAATGAAGCCTTGATCAAGACTGGTTTTGATCAGTGGGTCGACTACGAAACTGCCCATAGTGGCCACGACTGGTACTGGTTCCTATACACCCGGGAAAAATCCCACATCTTTGCAGCTATATCCCAATCCTGTTCAGGAGATGATGCATATCCAGTTCCATCTGGAATTCAGGGGATCAGTTGCCCTCCATGTGATTGACAGCTCCGGCCGGAAAGTGAAATCGTTTCAACAGGAGGGAAGGTTTGGTCTCAACACCCATCACCTGGAATGTTTCAGATCTGAAGGAAGGAATGTATCAGCTGCAGATGGTCCACAAGGGTGAACGTTTCCATACCAGATTCCTGAAACTTGTAAAGCGGATTACTCTTCTTCGGGAAGAAACTGATCCTTTGGTATCTTAATGAGTACCGGCCGCTGGTATTTACCCAGGATATGAAGATTTGCAAGGATGGCAATTCCATCGTCAGCCGTTTGGATAAAGTCGCAAACCACTACCCTTTCATCGAAGTTTCGGTAGATCGTATTGATCAGACTGTCCGATTCCATTTCATACTGGTACATCACAATGGAGTTTGTGTTGGTCTGGGAAATGAACAAGGTATAGTCAGCAGCATCATTGGAAAGTTCACCCGACGTTACTTCGGCCTTAAAGGTTAATTCATATAGGGGATCTCCGGATAGGTCCTTGATGTTCTGACTGGAGCTTACATCAAGCTCTACTTCGGGGAGGATATAGTTGTTCCCTTCATAATAGCTGGTCAGTCCGAAAAGTGATCCTGATTTCTGGATCGGTGGAACTGATCCCCTCCTCGATCTGAAATGAGTAGATGTCACCCGTTGCAGCAAGAGAAGAAACATCCATGAAGACACGTCCGCAGGGTATAGTTATAGAAACAGTTTACAAAGTAGCCGGTACCTGCCGGATTGCTGTATTCTCCAATGAAAAATGAAAAATCCTGTCCCGTCTTATTAAGATGTCGTTGAATCAGGTACTCCAGATCGGTGTTGATGGGGAGTTTGTTACTCCGTTGCAGGACAAAACTGCAGCTGTATTTGGAAATCCAGGAGGAACGTGTCCACAAAGTCATATCCAAGAACAATAATGTTACCCTGAGCATCCGTATAGGTATACAAGTGGCATGGTCATTTCCAGGGCATGCTGACCGCGATGTTTCCATTGGCCGGATTGATGAGGACTACGGATGCTTCAAATTGCTGGTTCATGGCCACAAATCCAATGGAGCTCCACCCTGTTGAATCAGATTTGAAGCAAGGGGCCAGCCAGTCATAGGTCATGGTCCATTCTACCTCCCCCGTGGCACTGGTCCTGACCATAGTAAGCCTTGGGATATTCAATTTCGGAGGTTTCATCCTTCACCTGAGGAGATAAAAATATAACCTCCCCCGGTCAGTTCCAACCACGCTTTCAGGATAAAACGAGAGGATCTCCTTCGGGATGGTTGTATATTTTCAGTAAATCCATCCTCAGGTAGCACCTCCTTCTGATTGATCTCACAACCGGTAATCAGTGAGAGAAGGGTGAAGAGTGACAAAAAGTGAACGGAGTGATGCATGGTGATCGGTGACACCATCATAAACAAATTAAATTTATATTTTCTTCATAGCATTAATAAAAACACTCCACGTTGCTGTAGTGTTTCTGTTTTTGTAACGAGAAAAAGAATGGATAGGCTCACCTGAAGTCCATTCAGCAGCATATCATCCTGTGCAAAGGTACTTCCACTTCCTGCTTCGAACCGGTCCGTTTTACTGGCGATGTTATGGACCCCCGCAAGGTATCCCACATTCACATCCAGGATCACGTACCTCAGGTCTATGTAAGTTCCAGCCAATGGCACCTGCTGTAATCTTTGGCCTGATAAAGGTCTGGTTGGAGGCATCATGAGAACCCAACAGATGGCTGTAAGCTCCGGTGATTCCAGCATAGGGACGAAATCGCTGCAGATCAAGATTGTATCGGACCTCCACCGGAACAGAGAGGTATCGCAGCAGGTAAGGAGAAACCTGCTCGACAGTCTCATTGGTAAAAACAACTTCGTTGATCTTGCTGAAGCGGTAGGTATAGGTACCTGGTTTGAGTGCAATGATGATATAATCATTGAACCATTCAGCCTGCATGAAATACTGGTTGCCGATATTTTGAAGCATACCTGTATAGCTATTCTCATAGGAATTCCCTGTCAGGTCCTCGAAAATATTATAGGGTTCCAGATCAATGATGTGGGCACTGTTGGCCCCAGCCCCGAATCCTATCCTTAAATGGTCCAAAAAGCTTCCACCCTGCGCCATGGAGAATTGCGGAAGGAGGATCACAGCAGCAATAGTCAATATGAGTTTTAATTTTGTCACAATACCTAAACAGATTTTGTGCAAAATGGTTGCATGCACTTGAACTAAACGTGGAAAATGTGCAGGATGTTATGTTGCCGGTGAGAGTTATCCGATAGCCAGGTCATTTTTATAGTCAAAAAGAGTGTTGAGAGTGATGGTTCTTTTATCTTTGATTAACCTGAATAAATCTATATAAAACTATGGCTTTGGAGGAAAGAATCAGGATATCGGGACTGATCCGCCCCGAATCACTTGTGGAAGTAGAATTTACAGCAAAACTAGATGATTAGATATGGCAAGATTTAGTAAAAGGGAGCCAGATACTGTGATATTCAAGGATAAGAAACTCGTCTGCCCAGTGTGTGAAAATGACCAATTCATTGAGACGAAAGCACAGATGAATACTGCAGCAGCCAGTTTTTTTGACCTGGACTGGGCCAATAAAGAAGCCAGGTGTTTTGTATGCTCTGAATGCACCTATGTATTCTGGTTCAGGAGTTGATCAGGTTAATTTACTGAATCTTATGGATCCATCTATAAACCAAATTACCTATTATCATTAAACTTAGTCTATGAAAAATCTGTTGATTACTTCAACCATTGGATTGTTGGTCTTGCTGGCTTCCTGCGGTCAGAACACAGGAACAGCAACCCCTGATGCAGTTGGCCTATCCAGTGATACACTCAAGGTTGCTGTTCAGAAAATGCAGGAATATGTGGATAGCGGCAAACTGGCAGGCATTTCCACCCTGGTTATGATAAACGGGAAAGTAGTGCACCAGGAAAGATTTGGATTTGCGGATATTGTAAACCAGAAACCAGTGGAAGAGGGTACGATTTTCAGGATATTCTCTATGACCAAACCCATCACAGCGGTTGCATTAATGACACTTTACGATGAAGGGAAATTCCAGCTGGATGACAAAGTATCTGAATATATTCCCGAATTTGAAGAAACCCCGGTCTATACACCAGACGGAGAAAGCTTTAAACTTGAACCACAAAATGAGGAAATGACCATCAGGCACTTACTTACTCACACGTCTGGTATTACCTATGGTTGGGATCAAAATTCCTATGTGGATTCACTTTACCGGGTAACCGGAGCAAGTGGATGGGATTCCGCCACCATTGGGGAGAAAGTGAAGATGCTTGCTGGTCTGCCGTTGAAATACCAGCCCGGGACTACCTATGAATACTCTCTTTCCATTGATGTGGCAGGGTACCTGGTGGAAGTACTTGCAGGAATTCCCCTTGACACCTATTTAGAGACAAAGATTTTTGATCCATTGAAAATGGAGGATACTGGATTTTTTGTCCCAGAAGAGAAGCATGATAGACTTGCTGAACTCTATTTCCGGGATGGGGAAGGGAATCTCAATGCGATGCCTGCCTATGGGGACAGGTTTAAAAAACCCGTCACAGTGTTCTCAGGTGGTGGAGGTCTTGTATCGACCATGGATGATTACTTGAACTTCTGCAAGATGTTGTTGAACGGAGGTGAATTGAATGGAACACGGATTCTCCAGGAATCCACCGTAAAAATGATCATGTCTGACCAGTTGCCTGAGGGAGTCAGGTATAAGGATGAAGCAGGATATGGCCTGGCCGGAGAAGTGAACCTTAAGAGTGGTGAATACGCCTGGGCGGGAGCAGCCTCCACCAATTTCTGGATCGACCCGGAAAACGACATGATTATTATAACCTATACCCAGCTAATGCCCGGTGATCATAGTTATGCTTATGAATTTAAGGATCTGGTGAAGCGCTCTATGGCATCCGAGTAAATCCATGAAACCCCTTTTGCTCTCGCAACCGCATTCTATTTAGATTTAGTACGAATGAATAAAAATTAATTAAAAAAGCTATTTTAGAGGAGAATTCATATTTCCTGATGAATTATAATGAAGGAGTGATAACCGAAGAGCTGATACAGACCGGAAGATCTGATAAGGCCGAATGGTGGAACCGCTATCTGAAAGGTACCATTCCATTTATTGGTGCAGGGATCCCCGAAATCAGGAATATTCTTCTGGAAAGGAACCGCTCTGAAGGCCTGGATAAGCTCCCCATGAATCAGCAGGTTGGATTGGTAAACAGGCTCATTAAGGGCCGGTTTGCTGAAGAGAAGTTGGCAGCCATACTCTATGTCCAATTGTTCTGGCTGGGAAAACAGAAACATACTTTTATACTAAATCTGATTTCTGACTGGTTTGACGAGCGTTATATATTTGACTGGAATACTACAGATTGGCTCAGCGTCAAGATCGTAGGGCCGATGATTGATTCTAAAGATCCACAGGTAATGTGGATTTTGAAGCGATGGAACAGGGATCCATACCTCTGGAAAGCCCGAGCTTCGCTGGTGCCGTTTGCGCTTTCCAGGGACATCCAGAACCATCGAAAAGAGATTGTGAGATTCTGTGATGTATTAATTCGGCGTCAGGAGCGTTTTGCCAAAACAGCAGTAGGATGGGTCTTACGTGAATATTCAAAAAAGGATCCGGAATTCGTACTTGCATTTCTGAGCAAACACGTCAAGTATACACCTGCTGAAGTCAAAAGAAACGCTTTGAAATATTACAGGCAGGAAACCCGATCCAAATCAAATCCTCCAATTGCTTAAGCGGACTCCATGGATTGGTTATTTATAACCGAGATGTTGTTTCTGGAGAAAATTGAGAAAACTTTTAACCAGTAAAATGAAAAAATACACCACAACATGGCTATCAGGCCTTTTTTGTCTGATCAGCATCCTTTCCTATGGTCAGAAAAAAGTAAATCTGGCTGCTGAACTGCAGGCGGATCAGATCAATGCAGTAAACCGTACTATTTCACTCTATGAGAATTATCCTGATGCTGTCGAAATGAATGCAATGGAGGGGGATGGACTGGGTATCCTTAAGGAAACAGAGTTTGAAAAAGGGACCATTGAAGTAGAACTTCTGGGTGAGAATTCACCGGGCCAAAGTTTTATCGGCATTGCTTTCAACATTCAGGATGAGGAGACTTTTGAAGCCATCTATTTCCGCCCGTTTAACTTTGTGGCCGAGGAACAAATTCGTAAGAACCACATGGTCCAGTATGTCAATCATCCCGAATATACCTGGTTTAAACTCCGGGCGGAGAGAACAGGAGAGTTCGAGAATGAGATTTCAGCTCCACCGAATCCGAATGACTGGTTTAAGGCCATCATTGAAATATCGGAGGATAAAGTTGAGGTTTATGTGGATATGATAGCCTTACCAGTCCTGGAAGTGAAGAGGTTATCCCTTACTAAGTCCAATAAGATAGGGCTATGGACAGGTAATGGTTCCTCTGGACGGTTCAGGAACCTGGGCATAATCCTGGAGTGACCTTCTCGCTCTATTGAAGAGGATGAAAGGGCTATTTTAACTCTAGTTTTTGGGTGGTATTGTAGCCTTCTCCCCGGATTTTCTCAAATGCAGCAATCATCTCTGCAAGCTTTTGCGGGTTGATTTCTGCCAGGTTGTTCTGTTCACCAATGTCTTCCTCAAGATTATATAGCTGGTATACATCCGAGTTGCCCAATTCTATATTCACATTCTTCTCAATGACAGACCCGTCATAGGGTGGGATAAGTACCCAATCACCCTTTCGCAGGGCAGTCCTGGTGGTGGCTTCAAGAATAAGATCCTCCCTGCCATTTTCATTCTTGCCCAGGAAGGCATCCAATAGATTATCACTATCCATTGTAGCGCCCTGGCTCCCAATCAATGAGGCTAATGAGGATAAAAGGTCCACCTGTGATACCACTGCATCGGAAACTGATGGTTCGATCTGACCTTCCCAATAGGTAATAAACGGGACACGCGTACCCGCTTCAAACAAACTGTATTTTCCTCCCCTGAGTGGTCCGGCCGGTGTGTGATTGCCCACCTTCTCCACAGCATCATCGTAATAGCCATCATTCAATACCGGTCCGTTGTCGCTTGATAAGATGATCATGGTATTCTCAAGAAGCCCTTCCTTTTCAAGGGTAGTTATCAATTCGCCAATACACCAATCGGCTTCCACAATCGCATCCCCTCTTGGTCCCATGCCGGATTCACCCACAAAACGAGGATGCGGTGTGCGTGGTACGTGAGGTTGCTGAAGCGCATAGTAGAGAAAAAAAGGTTCATCTTTATGTTCAACAATGTATTCCTGTGCCCTCACCAGAAAGGTATCTGCCATGTTTTCATCAACCCACAAAGCCGATGCTCCACCTTTCATATACCCGATGCGGGAAATGCCGTTAACAATGCTGTTGAAGTGTCCATGATGCCATTTCATTTTTAGCATTTCCGGATTCTCCATTCCAGTGGGCTCACCGGGAAAATTCTTTTGGTAATTAACTTCAATGGGATCATCCGGGTCGAGTCGAACTACCCTGCCGTTTTCGATATAGACCGTTGGAACCCGATCCTGTGTGGCCGCCATGATGTATGCATAGTCAAAACCTACTTCATTGGGACCCGGAGCGATGCTCTGGTTCCAGTCCACCTGGCCATCGCCCAGGCCCAGATGCCATTTCCCTACGATCCCTGTATGATATCCCTTTTCTTTGAAGATTTTGGGGAGGGTAATTTGCGCAGTATCGATAATCAATGGTGCCGTTCCAGGGAGGATTTTAGCGTTTTTGTTCCTCCAGGGATATACTCCTGTCAGCAGTGCATACCGGCTGGGAGAACAGGTTGCTGATGCAGCGTACCCATTGCTAAACCGTACTCCCCCTTCTGCAAGTCTGTCTATGTTAGGAGTTTTGATTTCAGTAGCTCCATAAGCACCCACATCACCGTATCCCAGGTCATCTGCATAGATTAATACCACGTTGGGTGGTTTAGGCTCTTCTCCCGTATTATTGGGAGAACTGCAAGCAAAAAAAACTGCCGGTATAGCCACAAGGAGTAATTGCGTCAGAAATTTCATTGAAGGATTTGTTTGTAATTAAATTAAAACATGAAACTATTGAAGATTAGAGTTTAAGAATAAGCGACTCAAGCGGTTCAATATCAATCCTTGTTACCGCTTTCCCTTCAGCTACAATTAACTCCAGGGTTCGATCGCTCAGCACATCCCTCATGGGATAGGTGCCATCCTGCAGGTTCCAGGTACCGATGATCTCCCCGGGTAACTGAAGCTCAAATCCATAACCATCAGTCGAATCAAAATTGGCGACAATGATCAAACGGTCGCTCTCTTTCCAGCGGACAAAGGAGAATACCCTGTCGTTGTACCACTCTGTATGCGCAATGTTGAAGCTGTGGATCTCATGGTATTCGCCCGTAAGTGCCTGACTATTCAAGGTGAAGTTGAGCAGGTTTTTATAGAATTCCCTAAGCTCTTTTTCCTTATGGTTGAGTTTTGCACCATCAAATGTTCCCTCATTCATCCAGCGCACATGATTGGGTACCCCCCAGTAGTCATATATGGTAGTGCGGGTCTCTGAACCATGGCCGGCATTCCTGTCACCCGGTTCACCTACTTCCTGTCCAAAATAGAGCATGGTGGGAGAGGTGCTTATGGTGGTTGAAACAACCATGGCCGGTCTTCCTTTGTCAGCATCTCCTGCAAATCCTGAACTTGCAATCCGCTGTTCGTCATGGTTCTCCAGGAAATGCACCATATGGTGTTCAATATCTTTCAATCCTTCCATGATAGGGATGATATTGTTTGTATTTCCATGCCCCTGCATGATGTTTTTTAAGGTATCGTAAAGCTCAACCTTGTCATATAAGTAATCCATTTTGCCCAGATGGATATAATCTCTGTAAATGTCGGGCTGGTAAATTTCCGCAAGCAGAAAGGCATTGGGTTTGGCCATCTTGATGGCACTGTTCATGTAACTCCAGAATTCAACCGGGACCATTTCGGCCATATCATACCTGAATCCGTCCACACCCCTTTCCAGCCAGTAGAGTGCAATATCCCTGAACTTCTTCCAGGAATCGGGCACATCCTTATCCTCCCAGAAAGCAAAATGGGCCTTATAAGATTCATTTTCAAATCCTTCTGGAAGCTCATCAAAGTCCTTGCTTCCATCTGGACGGATTCCGAAATTCACCTTCACAGCTTCGTACCAGTCATGCATACCGGGTTGGGGATTCCGGGATCCATTGCCGGTCCATTTGGCCGGATCCTCCCTGAAGTAGCCATCTGAAAGGGGATGTGCTTCGCCTCCCAGCACCTTGTATCCGTCCAGCCATTCAGGGACCTTGAAGGGCTTTCCGGGTATGTAATAGAAGTTGTTATTCTTCAGGTATTCCCTCGAGACATCATCGGTCGCACCAAAATCTTTCACTCCTTGGGGATTGGATACGGAGTGATAGACCCTGGCCACATGGTTGGGCACAATATCTATGATCACCTTCAATCCGTGATGGTGACTGCGCTTAATCAGGTTCTCAAATTCCTCCAACCGGTTTGCCGGATCTAAGGCAAGGTCAGGATTCACATTGTAATAATCCTTTACGGAATAGGGGGATCCTGCACGACCCTTCACCACATCGGGATCATCGCCCGGGAGTCCATATTCTGAATAGTCAGTGACCATTGCATGATGGAGCACACCGGTGTACCAGATATGGGATATCCCCAGATCCTTGATGGCGTCAAGCGCTTCATCGCTAAAATCAGCAAACTTGCCAACACCGTTCTCTTCGATGGTCCCCCAGGGCTTATTGGTAGTGTTGGTGTTCCCGAACAGGCGGGTGAATACCTGGTAGATGACGATCTTATTTTCTTGTTGTTGTACCACTTTTTCCTCTTTTATTTCTTGGTTACAAGCTGACATTAATCCCGTGACTAATAAACCAATGGTGATGATTGTTTTCATTCGTTTCATTCATGCTGGTTATTGCTGCTCGTTGATCACCTTTATCAAAGGCCTGTGGATCCCTGATCCTGCGGCAACAATGGTATAGTTCTGGTTAACAGCCTCCTGAGAGAGTTCAAAGCGTATTTCAGAACCTGAAATATCAGTAACTACACCACCTGCCTCACGGATGATCAACCAGGGCGCCGCAATATCCCAGATCTTGGTGGACTGATTGATGGCAGCACCCAGTCTCCCATCTGCAGTATAACAGAAATCGATCAGTGAGTTGGTGGACCGGGTATTCCTGATCTTTTTCGAAAATCTGCCCAGGATGTTCATCTCGGCGTCTGTCTTCCCCGGATCGCTGCTGAAATCAAAAGAGTAGGCCACCAGAATTTCGGCCAGGTCAGCTGACCCTCTGCATACAATGGATTTCCCATTCTTCCAGGCCCCTCTTCCAGTCTCAGCGTAATAGAGTTGATCATCCACAGGCAGGTACATGGCTGCCTGAATTGGAGTTTGTTCTTTGAAGAGGGTGATGATTATACCAAACCAGGGCAGGCCTGCAGCAAAATTGGAGGTCCCGTCCAGGGGATCGACCACCCAGGTATATGCTGAGCCGCTATGAATATACCCAGATTCTTCAGTGATAATGTTGAATGGTTCAGCTGCCATCATTAAGCAATCGAGGATCACTTTTTCAGATTCCAGGTCCGCCTGTGTGACCACAGAACTGATGCTTTCCTTTACCACAGCTTTGGAGGGCTTCCCAAAATGTTCCATAAGGACTTTCCCCCCGTTTTTTAAAGCAGTCTCCAGGATCTCTTTTGTTTTTGCAGCAATCATGATTTAAAATTAGTAATTCCGGGGAATTTGTCTTTCTCGGTACATTGAGTAAATTTTCCGGGATATTAAGTAAATTGTAAAAGTTGTCTCATACAAATGAAAAAGATCAACATAGCCACAGCACAGTTTCAAACCCGAAACGGGAATAAGGAATACAATCTTTCAAGGATAGAAGCTCTAACTGCTGAAGCGGCCGGAAAGGGGGCCCATGTGGTTAGCTTCCATGAATTATGCATCACTTCATATGGTTATCTTCGGAACCTGAACCTGCCTGAGATGTTAGAAATTGCGGAAAAGGTACCCGAAGGACCAGGCACAGAACGACTGATTCAGATCGCAAAAAAGCACAATGTGGCTCTGCTGGCCGGTCTTGTGGAGATAGAAGGTGATAAGCTTTACAATACCTATGTTTGTGTAACGGGACAGGGAATGGTGGCCAAATTCAGGAAAATTCATCCATTTATAAGCAAACACCTCTCACCCGGGAAATGAATATGTAGTATTTGATCTTTTGGGGTGCAAATGCGGGATCCTGATCTGTTATGACAACAATGTGATCGAAAATGTACGGGCGACCACTCTGTTGGGAGCGGAGATCATTTTCATGCCCCATGTGACCGGCTGTACGCCTTCTCCCATGCCCGGTCGTGGCTGGGTAGATCTAAAGCTATGGGACAACCGGGATAAAGATCCAGATGCCCTAAGAAAGGAGTTCGATGGTCCCAAGGGCAGGGGCTGGCTAATGCGCTGGTTGCCGGCACGAGCATATGACAACGGAATCTATGCTGTATTCTCCAATCCCATTGGCCTTGATGATGACCAGCTGAAAAATGGAAATTCAATGATCCTGGATCCCTATGGGGAGATCCTGGCCGAATGCCGGAGTCTTGGCGATGAAGTGGTGGTGGCCACATGTACTCCGGAGAAGTTAAAACTAGCAGGTGGTTATAGATACAGAAGTGCAAGGAAACCTGATCTTTATGGTGATATTCTCAGCAAAAATCATGTTTCAGTGACCAAGGTGGAATGGATGAAATCAGGCCATACAAAGTAATAAATTAGTGAGTCATTTTTCAGTAAATAATCCTTTATTATGAAAGCACAGGCGAAATTTGGAATTCTGATGTCACTCTTTATGGTTTCGTCCTTATTGGTTACGGGACAGAAATATGTGCCTACCTGGCAATCACTGCGACGGAATCAAACACCCCAGTGGCTCCAGGATGGAAAGTTCGGAATCTACACACATTGGGGTCCCTATGCAGTTCATGCATTTGGATCAAACACCACCTGGTACTCTTACTCCCTCTATGTGGATCCTGAAGGAGAAGCCCGGGAACACTTCGAAAAAACATTCGGAAAGCTGACCCCTGAGTTTGGCTACAAGGATCTGATCCCCATGTTCACAGCTGAGAAATTTGATGCAGAGGAATGGGCAGAACTATTCCAGAAGGCAGGGGCCAGGTATGCCGGACCCGTGGCCGAGCACCATGATGGTTTTGCCATGTGGGATACCAAATATTCAGAATGGAATGCGGTCAATATGGGTCCCCGAAGGGATATTGTAGGTGAACTGGAGGCGGCCATTAAGAAAAGAGACATGAAATTTGTAACCGCATTTCATCACGCAGCCAACTGGTTCTTTTTCCCGGTCTCGGATAAGCGATATGACACTGGTGATCCAAAAAATTCAGGTCTGTATGGTCAATATCACATGCCGGAAGAGAAACGCAACCAGGAGTTTATCGATGAGTGGTATGGTAAAATCATTGAGGTAATCGACAATTACAGTCCGGACTTTATCTGGTTCGATTTTGCCCTGGATGCCATACCGGAAGGGTATGTGAAGGATTTCCTTGCCTATTACTATAACCAAGCTCATGAGAGCGGAAAAGAGGTAGTGGTGACTTATAAAGGACATGACCTGGTGCCGGGATCCGGAGTGCGTGACCTGGAACTGGGGCAGATGCCGCATCTTACCTACAATGAATGGATCACAGATAACTCGGTGGATGACAGGGGTGCCTGGGGTTATGCCAATGACCTCACTTTTAAGACACCCAACAGGCTGATTGATAATCTGGTGGACAGAGTTAGCAAAAACGGGTACCTTTTACTAAATGTGGGACCCAAACCGGATGGCACCATTCCTGAAGGAGCAAAAGAAGTGCTGCTGGCCATGGGTGCATGGCTGGATATCAACGGGGAGGCGATCTATGAAACAACTCCGTGGATGGTTGCAGGAGAAGGACCCACCAATCTGGGAGAAACCACAGAGATCGGATTCAATGAGTCGGGTGTGGTTTACACTGCAGAGGATATCCGATTTACTGTAAAAGGAGATGATCTCTATGCCACCTTCCTGGATTGGCCAGGTAATAAAGCAATTGTAAAGACCATTCGCGGCACTGATCCAGTGGGGGAAGGAGTGGAAGTGGAGGAAAAGGTGGAAGGGGAGGAAAAGGAAGATGACAGTCCTGCCTATCCGGGTTTCTACAAGGAAGAAATCAAACGAATTAGTCTCCTGGGAGATGGCAGGGATCTGAAATGGAGCCTGAGCCGTGTTGGATTGGTGGTTGAAATGCCCGGTCAAAAACCCTGCGAGCATGCCTTTGTACTTAAGATAGAACGTTACCATCATCCAAAACTCAAATAGGTAATTCAATAAATCCGATAGAAGATGAAAAAGCTGAATACTTTCAAGTATGCGACTGCACTTTGCATGGCATTAACCATAGGATGTACCAATGGAGAGACTGAAGAGACCGTGGAAAATGATGTAAAAAGAATAGGGATGGTCATCAAGATTAAACCCGAATGTATTGAGGAATATATGGCCATTCATGCGGACTCGAATTTCGGAGTGAGGGATCTGCTTGTTGAGGCCAACATGCGCAATTTTTCCATTTTTCTTCACCAGTTGGACGATGGGAACTGGTATGAGTTTGGCTACTATGAATATACGGGAGATGATTTTGAAGCCGATATGGCAAAGCTTGACAAGCATCCCCGCAATATTGAATGGCTGAAGTTGTGCGATCCCATGCAGATTCCACTGGATGGCTACGAGAGCTGGGCGGAGATGGAGCAGATATATTATAACAATTGATTCACGCGATTCCGGGTAGATATGGATTTGAGTATAGATAGGATCGATTTGATCATTATCGTGGTTTATCTTGTGGGCATCCTGCTTATTGGAATTCTCTCGGTCCGTTTAAAAAGAATGACCAGTGAGGGATATTTCCTGGCCGGCCGGGGCCTGGGATGGGTGATGGTAGGAGCCGCTCTTTTTGCTTCCAATATTTCAACTGTTCACCTGGTTGGTCTGGCAGCTTCGGGTTACAACGAGGGATTGGTCTGGGGTAATTTTGAATGGCTGGCGACCATTACGCTCATACTTCTTGGTCTGGTATTCGCCCCTTTCTATTTTAAAAGCAGAATCTCCACACTTCCTGAATTTCTTGAGAAGCGATATGGCCCAACTGCAAGGACCATCATGGCTTTTATCGCCATCATCGGTGCATTGTTTGTACATATCGGAATGAGCCTCTATGCAGGGGCAGTGGTCTTCCATGCCTTTTTTGGAATCAATGTGATCACTTCCATTGTAGTCATCTCGATCATTACAGCCATATATACGGTACTGGGCGGACTGAAAGCAGTGGTGGTAACAGAAAGTGTTCAGACAATGATCCTTATTCTGGGGGCCGTTGTGCTGACAGGTTTTGCACTTGGTGCACTTCCCGATCATGGTGTTACTACCCTGGCTGAATTGAAAGCACAGCTCAAACCGGGTCAGTTAAATATGTTGCATACAAAAGAGAGCCTGGGGCTGCTGGGTGAAGGAGGTTTCGAATCGGGACTGACATGGTATGCCTGTTTGCTGGGATATCCCGTCCTTGGTCTCTGGTACTGGTGTTCAGACCAGACCATTGTTCAGCGGGTCCTGGGTGCCAAGTCAAGACATGCCGCACAGATGGGACCCATATTTGCGGGTTTTTTGAAAATTCTGCCGGTTTTTATTCTCGTCTTTCCCGGAGTAATAGCCTATGTGCTTGTTCAGGGATATCATTGGATCTGATGCCAATCAGGCCCTGCCAGTGATGATCGATCAACTGCTTCCCACTGGTCTGAAAGGATTAATGGCTGCAACCCTTCTGGCAGCATTGATGAGCACCATCGCTGCGGCCCTGAACAGTTCTGCCACCCTGGTAGCAGTTGATATAATCAAGAGACTCAAACCAGCTACAAGCGATAAGCAACAAATTAAGTATGGACGGATCGCAGCTGTGATTGTGATGATTCTGGCCATGGCCTGGTCCACGCAGGGAGACAAATTCTCAAGCATCTTCGAGGGTATTAATAAGATCGCGGCTGCCATAGCTCCTCCAGTATCAGTAGTATTTCTTTTTGGTGTGTTCTCCAAGAGGGGCACCAACCAGGCAGCCATTGTAACCCTGCTGTCTGGACTTGTACTAGGTATCACGGCATTCTGCCTCGATTTTGAACCCATCAGCGGACATATGTACCTGACCAAAGGAATTGGCATGCCCTTTATGATGCAGGCATGGTGGTTATTTGTACTTTGCACTATTATCTATTTTTTAGTAAGTTACACCTCACGCAGACCTCCACAGGAGATTATTGAAAATTATACCTGGGATAGTCCGCTGGCAGTAATATCGAGGGGTGAGTTTAAAGGATTCAGGGATCCCCGCTTCTGGGCTGGTGTCCTTCTAATAATCATCTTGATACTCTATATGATTTTTTAACAAGAAATAGAATCAGAAATGCATAAATCATTTAGAATTGCAGGTATTGGCGAATTGCTCTGGGATCTTCTTCCTAAAGGAAAACAGATGGGAGGAGCCCCCTGCAATTTTGCCTTTCATGCGGGTCAGGTTGGATTCGATTCTTATGTGGTCTCTTCTGTCGGAGATGATATGGATGGAGAGGAAATCCGCCGGGTGATGGATAAACTGGAGTTGAACAGCTCCTTTGTTCAGGAGACTGCGCACTATCCAACAGGTACTGTTTCAGTTAAATTGGATCAGGCCGGAATCCCGGAATATACCATTCACGAAAATGTGGCCTGGGATCATATTCAATGGGATACGAAACTTGAAACTCTGGCCGGAGAAATTGATGCGGTTTGTTTTGGAAGCCTGGCCCAGCGGAACCAGATTTCGAAAGATACCATATGGAAGTTTCTTGAGGCCACCAGGAAAGCGTGTCTGAGGGTTTTTGATATAAATCTTCGTCAATCTTTCTATACCAGGGAAATTGTTGTGAGATCATTGGAGTATGCCAATATCCTTAAGCTCAATGAAGATGAATTACCTGTTGTGGCTAACTATCTGGGATTTGAGGGAAAGGATGAGGATCTCCTGAATCTGATCCTGGATAAATTTCAGCTACAACTTATTGCCTACACAAAAGGAAGCAAGGGTAGCCTCTTAATGACCAGGGATGAAACCTCCTTTTGTGAAGTTCCTGCCGTCGAGGTTGCCGATACGGTTGGGGCTGGAGATTCTTTTACTGCAATGTTGTTGGCGGGAGTGCTCAATGGTATGTCACTATTGAAAACACACAAAGCTGCCACAGAGATTGCGGCCTATGTTTGCTCACAGCATGGGGCAACACCTGTGATTCCAGAAAAGCTCATTGAACTATTAAAATAAAACCCATTCACCATGAAAAACCAAAGGATTTCAGTAAGCTGTTTAGGCATCCTCATACTGTTCTTTGCTGGCTGTAACCTGAAAAAAGAGTCAGCTGAAGCATCCAGACTAACCAGCTCAGAACTTGACAGTATTTATCAGGGAGCAGTATCTAGCTACCAACTCCTCTGTTCGGGGTGTCATGGAAATAAGGTGATGGCATTTGTGGACCGTGAGTGGGAGAATGGAAGTTCGGTTGAATTCATTGCCACCCGCATTCGAGAAGGAGATGAAAATGACGGCATGCCATCTTTTTCCGCTGCACTCTCCGATGAAGCGATCCTTGAAATATCAGAGTACCTGAATAAAAATATCGAAAATCTCGACCAGTATGTTTTCGAAGAGAGGCCCGATATTACAATGGTTTTTGAATCGGAGAAACTAAACTATACCCTTGAAGTGGTTGCCGAGGGGATGGAGATACCCTGGGGTATGGCCTTTTTGCCCGGTGACCGGATGTTGATCACAGACAGAAACGGAAAGATGTTACTCCGATCAAAAGAGGGTGCACTGACAGAGTTGCAAGGGGTTCCGGAAGTACTCTATCAGGGACAGGGCGGACTGCTGGATGTGGAGCTTCACCCCGATTTTGAAGAGAACAGCATGGTGTATATCAGCTATTCCACTTTCAGGGAAGAGGGAGGTGAGGTGCTTTCAACCACGGCTGTTGCCCGTGCGAGACTGGAAGGAAGCAAGCTGGAGGACCTGGAAGTGATATTTGAAGCGCTCCCTTATGCCAAAACCCGGCATCATTATGGTTGCCGGCTGGAATTTGACAGAGAAGGATACCTCTTTTTCTCGGTGGGTGACCGTGGCAACCGGGACAGGAATCCACAGACACTGGATAACCACTGCGGCAAGATTCACCGACTGCATGATGATGGTACGATTCCGGAAGACAATCCTTTTGTGGGAACTGAGGGCGCCATGCCATCCATCTATTCTTATGGTCACCGAAATCCACAGGGTTTAATTCTGCATCCCGTAACCGGAGAGATATGGGCCCATGAGCATGGCCCCAGGGGCGGTGATGAGATCAATGTGATTAAACCCGGATTGAATTATGGTTGGCCGGTTATTTCCTATGGAATTAATTATGACGGCACCATCTTTACAAGCATGACCGAGGAGGAAGGCATGGAGCAACCGCTCCATTACTGGGTGCCTTCCATTGCGCCTTGCGGCATGGACTTTATTACCGGGGATCGCTACCCGCAGTGGGAGGGCAATATCCTGGCGGGATCATTAAAGTATGAGTTCCTCAATATGAGTGTAATGAAAAATGGAATAGTAAGCTCTGAGGAGATGTTATTGAAAAATATAGGAAGGCTCCGTAATGTGAAGGTGGGTCCTGATGGATATATCTATGTGGGGGTTGAGGAACCTGGAACCATCTACCGGTTAATACCGGTTTCAATAATGCAATAAGAATATATGGCTTATAACAACAATACAATCGACCTGACCATTATTGTGGTTTATCTTGTGGGTATCCTTCTCATCGGGATCCTTTCGGTCCGATTCAGAAAAATAACCAGTGAAGGCTATTTCCTGGCAGGCCGGGGCCTGGGATGGGTGATGGTGGGAGCCGCCCTGTTTGCTTCCAACATATCCACCATTCACCTGGTTGGTCTTGCGGCCTCCGGATATAATGAGGGATTTGTCTGGGGAAACTTTGAATGGATGGCATCCATCACGCTTATTTTGCTGGGACTGGTATTTGCTCCCTTCTATTTTAAGAGCCGGATCTCCACATTACCGGAGTTCCTCGAGAAGCGATACAATTCCACTGCCAGGTCCATCATGGCTTTTATTGCCATCATCGGTGCATTATTTGTGCATATTGGAATGAGCCTCTATGCGGGGGCCCTGGTCTTCCATGCATTTTTCGGGATCAATGTAATCACATCCATTCTTGTGATCTCGGTCATCACCACAATCTATACTGTATTGGGAGGATTAAAGGCCGTGGTAGTTACCGAAAGTATTCAGACTGTCATCCTGATCATCGGAGCCATTATCCTTACAGGATTTGCCATTGCTGCTTTACCGGACGTGGGTATAACCACCTTGTCAGAGCTGAAGGCACAACTGAAGCCGGGTCAGATGAATATGTTGCATTCCAAAGAGAGTCTTGGATTACTGGGTGAGGGTGGATTCGAATCGGGACTGACATGGTATGCCTGTTTGCTGGGCTATCCAATCAATGGATTGTGGTACTGGTGTTCGGATCAGACCATTGTTCAACGGGTGCTGGGAGCAAAATCCCTGCGGGCAGCACAGATGGGACCCATATTTGCAGGATTTCTTAAAATCCTTCCTGTTTTTATTCTAGTATTGCCCGGAGTAATCGCTTTTGTGTTGTTCAGAGATATCATCGGCACTGATGCCAACCAGACCCTGCCGGTGATGATCGACCAGCTTCTGCCCACCGGACTTAAGGGAATTATGGCAGCCGCACTGTTGGCTGCATTGATGAGTACCATTGCTGCAGCACTGAATAGTTCAGCAACACTGGCAGCCCTGGATATCGTCAAAAGGATAAAGCCAAAAACCACTGACAGGCAACAGATTAGAATCGGACGCATTGCAGCGGTTGTGGTGATGATTCTGGCCATGGCCTGGTCCACCCAGGGAGATAAATTCTCGAGCATATTTGAGGCCATTAATAAAATCGCAGCTGCTCTCGCACCTCCGGTGGCAACCGTATTCTTATTTGGAGTTTTCTCCAAACGGGGTACCGGCAAGGCTGCTGTAGTTACGCTGATCGTGGGACTTGTTCTTGGCATCACAGCATTTTGCCTTGATTTTGAACCCATTAGCGGACATATGTACCTGACAAGGGGATTGCATATACCCTTTATGATGCAGGCATGGTGGTTGTTCGTGATCTGTACAACAATCTACTTTATTGTGAGTTACAACACTCCCAAACCCCCGGCTGAAGTCATAGCGAACTACACATGGGAAAGTCCCCTGGCGGTCATTACAAAAGGTGAATTCAGGGGGGTGAAAGATGTGAGGTTATGGGCCGGAATCCTCTTATCATTCCTGGTGGCTCTTTATATCATTTTTTAGGATGAAAAGTTTTTAGCTTTCTGGTTCCGACATTGTTTCACGGAGGATCTTTTCATTATCCGGGCCCCAATAAGAGCAATCAAGCTGCACGAATACGGAAGTATACGGGATGATGCAATTGGTTTTTATGACCAGAACCCTGAATAGAGAAGAACTTTCATCGAGCATACTGAATACATCATCGTGGAGCAGCGTGTTTACTGTTCTGCCTTCCAGGATTTTTTCACTCTCCGCTCGAAATTCACCAATACCGGGCACCTGTTCTTCTCTAATAAAGGAAAGCTCCTTATCCCGGTAAATAATGGGACTCACATGTGTGCTTGATTCCACCTGTTCAAGCACATATTTCAATGTGGGCAACAGATCCTCCTCTACATAGAGGTACTTCATTCCTGCCGAAGACTGCTCGGGAAATGCTTTGTCCACCACCAGGATCCAGTTCCTGTGTCCAAGCAGGTGAAGATCCTGCTCAAGGACCTGTTGCCAGGTTTCCGTCGGTTCTGTTTGGTCCGGTTGCTCAGTTCGATTTACAGAATTGCATGAGGATACCAAACAAAAGATCAGCAATATTGAAGCCGGAAACAGGAGGATTCTGATTGTTCTCATGGTTTGTGGTTTGAATCAAAGATATCTAAAATCGATGTGATGAAATGAATCCGGAAAGATATTTATAACTTACGTGTTCTATCCTTAAAAACTGCAATGATGAAGCGAAGAACTTTTGTGAAGACGGTGGGAGCAGGTGCTGCTGCGTTCCAGTTTGCACCGGTGGTATTAAGAGGACAAAAAAGGGATCCATCATCCGTCAGTCTGGGCGGGCCGGTTTTTGCCAACTATGACGAACCCGGACAATGGATAGAATTATTAAAAAAATCTGGCTACAGGGCAGCCTATACCCCGGTCAGTCCGGGAGCAGATGAGCAATTAATAAAAGCTTATGAATTTGCAGCAAAGCAAAATGACATTGTCATTTCCGAAGTGGGGCCTGGAGCAATCCCATCTCTCCGGATCAAAGCAGAAGCCGACAAGGCCATTGAAAAGTGTATCCAGGGATTGCAACTGGCCGATCAGATCGGAGCAAGGTGCTGCGTCAATGTCAGCGGATCAAAAAACCCTGATTACTGGGCTGGTCCGCATGAGGATAATCTGACACCAGGGGTCTTCGACCAGGTGGTGGAAATCACCCGAAGGATTATTGATGCTGTAAATCCTACACGCGCCTTTTTTGCCCTGGAGGCCATGCCCTGGTCATTTCCGGATTCAACAGAGACCTACCTTCAGCTGCTCAAAGCCATGGATCGAAAGCAATTCGGAGTGCATCTTGATCCGGTGAATATGATCGCATCGGTCCGGGATTATTTCAACAACGGGAAACTGATCAGGGAGATGTTTTCAAAGCTGGGTCCCCATATCAAAAGTTGCCATGCCAAGGACATTACCCTGAGAGAAGATAATTACATACCTCAGCTGGATGAACTGAGAGCAGGACTGGGAAATCTGAATTATGCTGTATATCTTCAGGAACTGGCTAAATTGCCTGATGTACCCCTGATGATGGAGCACCTGGACACGGCTGAAGAATATGATCTGGCTGCACGGCACATCAGGTCTGTTGGAAAATCAATGAATATTTCAATCTGATCATGTTCGAAACTGAAATGAAAATGAAAATACCGCTGCTTCTTGGATTATTCCTAATGGCTATAGTTTCCTGTAACGGACCGGGAGGTACAGAACCGCAACCCAACATCATCTTCATCCTTGTAGATGACCTGGGATGGGCTGACCTGGGATGTTATGGAAGTACTTTTCATGAAACGCCCAACATTGACAGCTTGGCTGGCGAATCCATGCGTTTTACAAATGCCTATGCTGCATGCCCTGTCTGTTCCCCCACCAGGGCAAGT
Organism: uncultured Bacteroidales bacterium; assembly: GCA_963710385.1. Taxonomy (GTDB): domain Bacteria; phylum Bacteroidota; class Bacteroidia; order Bacteroidales. The sequence goes on from CAVQAB010000004.1 coordinate 63,640, forward strand.
ATTATGACCGGGAAATATCCGGCCAGGATCAATGTGACAGATTGGATTCCGGGAAGGCAAAATTATGCCGGCGGACAGCCCAGTGACAAGTTGCTTTCACGTGAATTTGAGCTGGAAATGAAACTGGAAGAGGTGACCATAGCGGAAGCTTTGAAAAAATCGGGGTACCGGACTTTCTTTGCCGGAAAATGGCACCTGGGAGAGGATTCTATATATTGGCCTGAATTTCAAGGATTTGAAATCAATAAAGGAGGATGGAGCGTGGGATCGCCCCGGGGTGGATATTTCAGTCCCTATGTGAATCCCAGGTTGGAAAGCGGTCCGGAAGGGGAGAACCTCACAGACAGGCTAACCGATGAATCGATCCGGTTTATTGAGGAACATACAGAGGAGCCCTTCTTTCTTTACCTCTCATTCTATACTGTCCATAATCCCATGCAGGGAAAAGCGGATCTGATTGAGAAGTATCAAAAGAAAATCATTGAATTGGGATTGAAGAGGGAGGCCATGGAGACCGCAGACCGTGAGTGGATCAAATATGCGCCACCCGGAGGAAGGTTCATTGAACGGGTGCAGCAAGGCCATCCCGTCTATGCAAGCATGATCGAAACCCTGGATACCAATGTGGGGAAACTGATCAGGACCCTCGAAGCACATGGTCTGGACGAGCATACCATTGTCTTTTTTATGTCCGACAATGGAGGGCTCTCCACATCAGAGGGATCACCCACCTCCAACCTGCCTCTGAGGGGAGGAAAAGGGTGGCTCTATGAAGGAGGAATCCGTGAGCCCATGTTTATCAAATGGCCCGGTTCGGGATCTGAAGGGAAGGTCTGTGAAGTTCCTGTCACCAGTACTGATTTCTATCCCACCATCCTGGAGATGGCAGGCGTGGATCTGATGCCGGACCAGCATATGGATGGGATCAGCCTGGCACCCCTGCTTAAAGGAGAGCCGGATCTTGAAGAACGCCCCATCTTCTGGCACTATCCCCATTACAGCAACCAGGGGGGTAAACCGGGTGCAGCCATCAGGTTGAGGAATCTGAAACTGATTGAGTTTCTTGAAGATAACTCTGTAGAACTGTATGACCTCTCCTCCGATCCTGGAGAACAGCAAGACCTAAGCACTGAGAAGCCTGAAGAGGTGGAGGAGCTTTTAAGAATGCTCCATCGATGGCAGGTGAAAGTTGCAGCCGGAGGGATGGATCCCAATCCAGATTGGGATCCTGAGTATGTTAGAGAAAAATATTTGAAATAGGAAATCATTTGACATCTAGCATTGATTGTAGTAAATTATCTTCCTTTAATTGAACCTCAATGCGTAAAGGAGCCCATTTCTGTTTGATCCTGATCATTTTGCTTGGCGGGAGTTTTCTCATTTCTGCCCAGGAGGCTGAGTACTTCTATGACCATTTCAACATCTCCAATGGTTTGATCAGTGATATGGTTCACAAGATCGCTTTTGACCGGGAAGGACACGCATGGATCAACACTTACAATGGTATTCAAAAATATAACGGGTATGAATTTGAAACCTATACCTCCAGGCAGGGAGACATGGGGAGCCTGAGCAGCAATTTTGTGGTCAATATGATTGAGGACAGAGATGGAGATCTTATTGTGGTTCTTGAGGATGGCGTGGATATCTATAATAAGCAGTCTGGTCGTTTTAGAAATATACTTTCCGATCTTCCATTCCTTGCAGGACGAAGAAATGAGATTTTACGCTCCTCTGCGGTACAGGATAAATCTGGTGCTATTTGGGTGACCTGTAACAATAACCTGGTAAGAATTGACAGTACCAAGAAGGATTTCATCGTTTATCCCAAGGAGTTCCAGGGAAGATTTGTTTTGGACAGTGATAGTACCCATTTGTGGATTATTACTGATGGATCTATTAAGAATTATGATTTACAGTCCAAGGTGCTTATTATTATATGATTTGGGTGATATTCCCGGATCTGAATCCATCCAAAGCCTGAATACTATTTTCTTTGATTCTCACAGAGTGATGTGGGTTGGCACCTCCAATGGACTTTTTATCCTGGATGATCAAAATCTTAGCTTCCTTGATCCGGATCATGTTTTCCCGGCTTTGACAGATGAAAAAAGATTAATTCTTAATGAGGATATTACTGCCATCTATGAAGATTATCAAAATGACCTGTGGATTGGAGCAGGATCCCTTTTATCAAGAATCGATCGATCCACTGGAGAAATAGAACGATTTCACCATGAATTTGAAAATCCCAACAGCATATTGGGGGAGCAGATTACAGGTATTCATGGGAATCAGAGCGGTCAATTCTGGATATCCTATCTCAATGAGGGAGTAACCCGGATCAACATCAAAACCAGCAACTTCAAGTCTTTCAAATACAGACCCGATCAAATGAATAGCCTGGGAGGCAGATCTGTGAGATCTGTTCACAAAGATGAAAAAGGCTATCTCTGGGTCGGATTGTACAATGACGGGCTGGACCGGATAGATCCCGTATCAGGTAAAATATCCCATTTCAGGCACAGCATTCAGATGAGCAAAGCAGTATTAAATCCAACTATATCTCTTCACTGATCACAGATCACAGGAATAGGTTATGGGTGGGCTCACATGACAATGGTCTGTGTTATGCAGATGATATCTACCAGGAAAAGTTGGAATTCCATGCACCATCCTTCCTGAATGGCGATGATGAGATTTACCATATACAGGAAGATTCTTTGGGGAGGATCTGGTTTGGGACCAGGTTTGGACTGGGCGTTTATACCTATGATGATGATGTTTTTCATTGGGTATTGCAGGATCATAATACGCAATCCTTTATTATTGATCAGGAAACCATCTGGATTGCTTCCTGGAACTATGGCTTATGCAAGCTTGTCTTTTCAAAGGATCGATTTTCTGCGGATATCCCAGTTTTTGATTCATTGCAATCCATTTTCTATCCGGTTAGCGATACCCTTTATGGCGACCAGCCTCTCAAACAGATCAATTCACCAGGATTACAGAACTGCATATCCATCTATCTTGATCAGACCAAACAGATCTGGCTGGGAACCTATGACAGGGGATTGGTTAAAGCCTTTAACACAGGTGAGCAGATAGAATTTCAAAGATATGATATGTCTCACGGAGCTCCCGGAAACGCTGTATACGGAGTAATGGGTGATCAGGCAGGAAATATATGGATCAGCACAGAGCAGGGACTGGGTAAATTTAATCCCATCACTGAAAGATTCGAAAACTATTACCGGGAGGATGGATTGCTTTCCAATTATTTCCTGTGGAAGTCTTATTTCAAAGCCCCTGATGGGGCCCTCTTTTACGGAACGGTGGATGGATTGAATTACTTCTACCCCCATGAGATTCGCAAAGCAAAGGTTACTCCCGTAGTGCTGATCTCCGAACTCAGAATAGACAATCATCCCGTAAATCCTCAGGATACCATTCGCGGGGATGTTATTCTTAGCCGACAGATATATTATCAAGATACTTTGGTGCTTAACCACTGGAACCGGAATATTTCTTTCAGGTATTATGCTGCAGGCCAGGTAAATCCCGGATCAGTTAATCTATTCCCATATGCTGGATGGATTCGATGATCACTGGATTGTTGATGATCGCGGAAACAGAACTGCTTCCTACAATAATCTGAGTCAGGGTACCTATGTTTTCAGGGTGAGGGCCAGTGGAAACGATGCAGCAGTTTTGGAAGGTGTGGCTGAGAAAGTAGTTATCATCTTACCCCCATGGTGGAAAACCCCGCTGGCTTTGGTGGTTTATCTACTTATGGTATTGGGTCTAATATTTTTAATTACCCATTCACTTATCAGGTTCCTGGGTTTAAAACAGGAATTAATCTATAATGAGAAACTTCATCAGTCCAAGCTCATGTTCTTTACAAACATATCACATGAGTTTAAAACACCACTTTCCCTGATCAAGGCTCCACTTGATGATATATTAAACGAGAAAGACCTCTCCCCACATAATCGGAGGAATTTGAAAATCGCGCGAAATAATGCCGAGAACCTGCTTAAACTTGTGAATGAATTGATGGAATTCAGAAGAACTGATACCGGAATCAGTAAGCTGAGATCGGAGCTAATTGAATTAACTGGATTTTTGAAGGAGATCACCCATCCCTTTGAATATTTGGCTGAACAAAAAGGAGTCCATTTTTATTGCAATATTCCCGATGAAAAATAAACAGATTTGGGTTGACCGGAAAAAATTCACCAGAATCATCAATAATCTCCTGGAAAATGCACTCAAATATACCGGAGAAGAAGGGTTGGTCACTTTGTCTGTAATTTCAAATCCTTCTCAATTTAAATTCAAGTCCCATTACCATACACTTTATTTGAATCCAAATCAAACGGATCAGGAATCCATCGGGATCCTGGTATCAGACTCCGGTGTGGGTATGTCCAAGGATTCTCTACCCAGAATTTTTGACCGTTTCTATCAGATCGATGCTGAAAGAGCCAGCATGCACATAGGGAGTGGCATTGGATTGGCACTGGTTAAAAACCTGGTCATCATGCACCATGGGAATATTCGTGTGGCCAGCGAAAGAGGTGTGGGTACAGAAATACTTGTACTCCTTCCTTTAGGGGACGATCATATCGCAGTCCATGAGAAAATGCCAGGTATGAAAGAAATCTGTTTTACAGGAATCGGATATCAGAGAACCCGTTCACAAAGCTGCTTCGGATGAATTCACAGAAAAATCCTTTGGACATGTTGGAATTACCCAAAATATTATTAATTGAAGATCATGAAGAGCTCAGACAATATCTAAAGGAGCATCTGTCAGATAAGTACTACATCCTGGAGGCGGCCAACGGCGAAGAGGGCATCCGAATTCTCCATGAAACCCGTCCGGATTTGATTATTACCGATTGGATCATGCCTGTGATGGATGGGGCAAGTCTGATCCGAACCATCAGGCTGGATGAAAGCTATTCCACCATACCCATTATTTTGCTCACAGCCAAGGATGAGATACAGGAATGGCAGCTGGGACTGGATTTGGGTGCAGATCAGGTAATTCCCAAACCTTTCAACCTTCAACTGCTCATGTCCCAGGTAAAGAGGACCATTGAAAGTAACAAGACCAGGGCAAGAAAATTCAGCACTTCAAACATGGAAAGCCTTGTGGAAATCAGGGAGAGCAGGGATACTCAGTATATAGCGGAAGTGGAAGGAATCATCAAGAAGAATATAGCTGATACTGGATTGAATGCAGACAGGATAGCCCGGGAGATGGGCGTAAGCCGGACCACGCTCTATGATAAGATCAAATCGATTAATGGTCAGACCATTGGAGAGCATATTCAGCAGGTCAGGTTGAAGCAGGCCATCAGATTAATGCTTTATGAACAAATCTCAGTATCCGAAGTTTCTGTCATGGTTGGCTTCAACAGCAGTTCATATATGATTCGCCTTTTCAAAAAGTATTATAACACCACCCCCAAGGAATACATCAGGCGTTATCTGAAAACAACCTCCAATTAATCATTCTGAAGGCAATCTGGACCATTGTTACACGATTATGTACTAATCTTCAATAGGTCTCTGCTTTCCTTTTGTAATTTATCTTCTCAAATAAACCTTATTCATCCATGGAGGACCTCGCTTCACAACAAAGTGGAGCTTTATAAAAAGCGAAGGGAAGTACATAGGGTAAGGAGTCGGCTAATCATTAGTATTATTCTTTTACTGATTGTTTTAACGGCCATAATAATCATACTGTTAAGCTGATAAGTGCGAAATAAAAAACTCACATACTTGATCATATCAATTGGGCTGGGAATTCTTCTCCTGGGAGTTGGGTGTGAGAAGGAGTTCGATAAGTATTACCAGTTACCGGATGACCTGATAGGGACCATCCTGGATGTACTTGCGGAAGATGGAAATTATACCCAGTTCATCAAGGCCGTCGAGTTGGTTGACTATGATGATGTGCTGGGAAAGACTGGTAATTTTACAGTGTTTGCACCCGATGATGAAGCCTTCACCAGTTTCCTGAGCGAATCGGGATACGGTTCCCTGGAGGAGATCCCAGAGGAGGAACTGAAGGGGATTGTCTTTTACCACATCGTGTTCTGGGCCTATTCTAAATTCATGCTCCAATATGGATTGAATATCCAGGATGCGGATATTGACTATTCAACTTCAAGATTTCAAGCAACCCACCAGATATACACCACCAAGGTCCGTTAACTATGATACCACAGGAAGGAAGTACAATGTGTACCACGAATCCAAGTATATTCCCTTATATACGACGGAGTTCTTTGATGAGCTGGATCTGGACCCTTCGGCCAACTATCCATTTCTTTATCCAGGCACAAATTTTAACGGATTCAATGTGGACAGGGCCGAAGTGACCGAATATGACGTGCCTGCCCAGAATGGATGGATCCACAGGATCAACAGGGTTCTGGTCCCCCCGGCAAACCATGATAAATTACTGGAAGCCAGAACCGAATTCAACACCTTCAGGTCCTTGCTTGAGAAAAACACTTCTTACCAGTATAGCAGTGCTTATACCATTGCTCAGGACAATGAAGGAGATGTGGATGAAGATGGAATACTTGATTCTCTTTATCTCAAGATGAATAGTATCTTTCCATCAGGCAGCTCCCCGGATGTGGAGAATGTGGCCTATAACGGCTTTGAGAATATCCTCACCTTGTTTGCTCCCACCGATGAGGCACTTCAAAGTTTTCTTACAGAACGGACAAGCGGATATTCCTCAATTGATCAAATCGGGCAGTTCTGGATTAACTGGTACCTTCAGCATTATATAGGTACTAATTACTGGCCCTCACAATTTGCATCCCTTACTAATGACTGGGAACGGGACCTTACCTCATCACTGGTGGACTGTAATATCCAGGAAGGAGATATTTCCTTTTTGCAGATGGCCAGTAACGGGCCATTCTGCGGGATCAAAAAATACTTTCTGCCCAAGATCTTTGAATCGGTGGCTTATCCAATCATGGGCAACAAAGATTATGAGTGGTTCTGTGATATGCTGGTGTTCTTCCTGGTTGACAAACTGCTCAATGAGGATAACCTCACTTTCACCCTTTTTGCCCCCAGCAATGAAGCCATGAGGGCTGCTGGTTACATGTTTCGTACCGGTATCGGGGGTTACGGACTCTACCATGATAGTAGCCCGCTGTCCCCTGTACCACGACAGGAAGCCAATGAACTTGTGAGGACTCATGTGGTATTTGGGGAGCTTGAAGAGAATGATTTCGAGGAGGGGACCTTCATTGAGACATCACAGAGTACCTATATTGGTGTCACCCAGGAGGGTATCTACGCAGGTGGGGATCTTAATCCGAGCAAGATGGAAGCTCCTGAATCAGTGGACGGAAGGGGTCTCCTCTACAGGATCGACAGGATTCTGGTCTCTCCGGTCAGATCGATCTTCGAGATCATATCCAATCCGGGAATCTATCCGCAATATCAGAAATTCTACCAGCTATGCTATGAATCGGGACTGATCGTCCTTAATGAGGATAGCCAGCCACAGAGCTTGGATAATCTTTCCGTGGGGACATTTTATTCCTGTTTTATCCCTACCAATGAAGTATTGGAAGAAGGGATGAGCAACGGAACGGTTCCTGCTGATCCCGATTCCCTGCAGCAATTTTTAAGGTACCATTTTGTTGAAGGGGCGGTATTTGATGATGGGAAATTGTCGGGGGAACTCAATACCACCAGGATTGATGAGGTGAGTGGTTACTTATTTAATACCATTGAGATTATTAATGAAAAATATAACCTGAGAATCAAGGATAATCTTGGAAACATAAGGAGTGTGGTAACGCCCAACCATATGGCCGAGGGTGGTGTGATACACCAGATAGACTCCTTCCTGTTGTTCGATTAATGATGAAGACAAAAAGGATCCATACCGTTTTATTCCTGTGTTTGCTCTGTTCTGCATATCTGTCTGGTCAACCATCTGTAGTACTGAAGGGGAAAGTGACCGACAGCCAGACCGGCGAAACCCTCCTTGGAGTGACTGTCATCGAGGTAAACGAAGTAAACCGGAACCTGAATGGAACAGTGACGGATCTGAACGGTAATTTTGCCCTGAAACTTTCCTCAGCCGAAACCAAGATGAAGATCTCATATGTGGGTTATAAGACGGAAGAGTTCACAATCTCCGGGGAGACATACCTGGAGGTGAAATTGGAAGAGGAGACCGAATTACTTGAGGAGGTGGTCGTGACCTATGAGAGTAAAAAGGTGGGTGGATTTATCCCTGTTTCGGAAAGGGACATGACCGGATCGGTGGGGAAAGTGGACATGACAGAACTGGAAGAAGTGAAAGTGTCCAACCTGGGCGAAATGCTCCAGGGCCGGGCCAGCAATGTGGATATCACCATGGCCTCTGGTGATCCCGGAGCAGGCATGTCGGTCAGGATCAGGGGAACGGCTTCCATCAGCGGATCTAATCAGCCCTTGATCGTGGTGGACGGAGTACCTTTTGAGATCGTTCTGGATAATGATTTCGATTTCTCCGCTGTAACACAGGAGCAGTTCAGCGGTCTGCTGAATATTGCCCCGGAGGACATCCTCTCCATCCAGGTTCTGAAAGATGCTGCCGCTACAGCGGTCTGGGGCTCACGGGGGGCCAACGGAGTCCTTCTCATTGAAACCAAAAGGGGTGTAAAGGGCAAAACATCTTTTGATTACCTATACAAACTAACCATTCAGCAGCAACCAAAATCCATACCCCTTGCTGGATGGTGATTCCTATTCCATGCTGATGCTGGAGGGAATTCTAAATTCCGGATCAACGGAAATTCCGGACGAGCTTTCCTATAATAAGGAATGGGAGGAATACTATAACTATGCTCAGAATACGGATTGGCTCGAAAGCATTACACAGACCGGTATTGCCCATGACCACAATTTCTCCCTCACCGGGGGCGGGGAAAGTGCCCTCTACAGGTTTTCCATGGGTTACATAGACCAGGAAGGAACGACTGTCGGGACAGATTATCAAAGGGTTACCTCTCGATTTAACCTGGATTACCATGTATCACGCAAACTACTTTTTTCTGGAGACCTGTCCTATTCTTACTCGGACAATGACCTCAGTTATAAAGAGAATGCAGGAGCTGGAAGCCTCCGCGGACTTTCCTATGTGAAGGCCCCGAATATGAGCACCTATGAATATGATTCCGAAGGTATACTCACCGACAACTATTTTGCGCCTGCGGTGAATTTCCAGGGACAGGGATCACAATGGTACAATCCATTGGCAATGGCCAATGAAGCTACCTGGAACCGGAAACAGCACAGGCTCAGGACCAAGCTGCAGCTGAAGTATAATATCCTGGATAACCTTGTTTTCCAGAGTTTTGTTGCCTATGACCTGGATAACCAACTGGAGAATAAATTCCTTCCACAGATCGTTACCGGGATGCCATGGACCTCATCTTACGCGAATCTCGCTTCCGGAATGGATTATTCCAGTTCAGTGCTTGAAGCACAGTCCCAGCTGGTTTACACTTATTTAAAAGGGAACCGGCACAAACTGACTTCCATGGTGGCATTTACCCTGTCTGATAAAAAGAACGGGTGGTATTATGGCAGCACTTCCAATCTGCCATCCTCCTACCTGACCAATTATGCCCAACCTGCCCCGGTATACTGGATTGGTAACGGATACAGCCAGAACAGGATGCTGGCGGTCCTTGGCTTTGCACACTATTCTCTGCTGGACAGGTATATGGTACAGCTCAATGTCCGCAGGGAGGGGTCATCAAGGTTCGGAAACGAATCCCGGTGGGGAACATTCCCTTCCGTTTCAGTTGCGTACCGGATCTCTTCGGAACCTTTTATGGGTCGCTTCAAGTTTCTGAATGACCTGAAGCTGAGATACAGTTATGGTGTGAACGGGAACCAGCCTGGAAGCAGTTATGGTTATTTCAACCTTTACAGTACCGGGCAGGAATACATCGATATGCCGGTTGTGATCCCCACCAATTTGCAGCTTGATCATTTCAGGTGGGAGAAAAACTCTCAGATTAATTACGGTCTGGATCTTTTTGCCTTCAACAATTACCTGGAAGTGCATTTTGATGTGTATAGCCAAAAGAGCAAGGACCTCATCTGGGAAGGCCTGGATCTACCATCCACTTCAGGATTCCCTAATATTACCAGGAACTGGGGCTCCATGGATAACCGGGGCTGGGAAGTAATGCTCATCACGGATATATTCAGAAGGGAGAAGTTCAACCTGGACTTGAATTTCAATATAGCCCATAATGAGAACAGAATTACGGAGATCCCTGAGAATTTCGATTTTGAAAAGAACGCGGAAGGTGGAAACGGACAGTACGCCAGCCGTGCAGTTGAAGGTCACCCCATAGGAGCATTTTACGGATTCAGATACCTGGGTGTCTATCCCACCGATGCGGATGCCGTAGCCTACGATGAGAATGAGAATATGATCAGGGACATGGAAGGGAATCCTCTTTATATGAGGTATGAGAATGCCGACGGTTACCGGTTCAGGGGTGGAGACGCTATTTACGAGGATATCAATCATGATGGTTTGATCAATGAACTGGATATTGTTTGGCTGGGGGACTCAAATCCCAGGTTCCTGGGTGGGTTCGGATCGAAGCTCAGGTGGGGGAATCTGACCATGACCCTCTTCTTCCACTACCGGCTTGGCCAGGATATTGTGAACAGGACCAAGATAAAAAATGAGAATATGTATGAGAGGAACAACCAGAGTGTTTCAGTGCTGAACCGCTGGAGAAGGCAGGGAGATATAACCAATATCCCCAGGGCGCTCTATAACCAGGGATATAACTATCTCGGTTCTGACCGTTTTGTGGAGGATGCATCTTTTCTCCGGTTTAAGAGTGCCAGCATAAGCTACAGCTTAAAAAAAGTAGCAGCAAGAATCAGGTTGAAGGATGTGAAGCTGCATTTCATGGCCTATAACCTCTATACCTGGACCAATTATACAGGGGTGGATCCGGAAGTTCCCATGTTAAGTAACGATCCGTTTTTTATTGGGGAGGATAATGCAGACACGCCACCTCCCCAGAGTTATATCTTCAGTATAAATATTAAATTCTGATTGATGGCGATTAAATCCAGATACATGCTGATCTTATTCCTGGGGATTCTTCTTGCAGGATGCTCGGACTGGCTCTACCTGGAACCGGAAAGTGAACTGATCAGGGAGGAATTCTGGCAAACGGGTGATGATGTTGAGGCTGTGGTCGCCGGAACCTACAAGGAGCTGGCAGCTACCGTGGAGCTCCTTTTTAAATGGGGAGAACTCAGGGCGGACCTGATGATCCCGGGAGCCAATATCAGCGCTGCAGATCAGAGGATCATGGAAGGATTCATCTATCCTGAGAACAAACTCAACGAATGGGATCAATTATACAAAACCATCAATTTTGCCAATACAGTCCTTAAGTTTTCCCCCATTGTTGTAGACAGGGATCAGACCTTCGATGAAAACGAGAGCTGGGCATTTGAGGCTGAAGCCCTGTTTGTCAGGAGTCTATGTTATTTTTACCTGGTCCGCATCTTCAGGGATGTCCCGCTGGTGCTTGAAGCATCTGAAAACGATGCGCAGGATTACTATCCGGCTGTAAGCGGTGAGCAGGAGATCTTTCTGCAAATCATCAATGACCTGCAAATTGCAGTTGAGAATTTGCCCTCCTCCTATGGAAGGCTGGAGTATGATAAAGGAAGGGCTACCAAATCAGCTGCCTATGCGCTGATGGCAGATATATACCTCTATTTTGAAAAATTCCAGGCCTGTATTGATGCATGTGACCAGGTCATCAACAGTGGACTATTCGGGTTGATTGACGGCGAAGACTGGTTCATGAACTTCTTCCCTGGAAATTCCAATGAGAACATTTTCGAAATCCAGTTTGATAAAGACCTGGAGCAGATCAATGAGTTGTACAAGATGATGGCACCTAAACCGGGCGACAATACCTATCCGGACGGAAATGATGAATTCAGGGTATCACCCTTTTTTGTTACTGATTTTGAAAAGTATCCAAGTGACAGACGGGGCGGGAACCGAACTTATTTGGACTATTCAGGTGGTGGCTGGTACAAATTTGAAACGACTCATGTATTGTGGAAATATGTGGGTACTGAAGGGACTCCCAGCACAGCCACCGGATCTTCAGCAGCCGGCTACCGGGTAGGAAATAAGGAAAGCGATGCCAACTGGATTGTCTACCGCTATCCGGATATACTGTTAATGAAAGCTGAAGCACTTGTTCAGCAGGGGGCATTTGCAGAAGCAGCCGGACTGATAAACATTATAAGAGGAAGGGCACTGATTGAACCTATTAATAATTTGACCAATAAGAACAGCCTGGAGGATGTAATTCTGGAAGAGCGGGCCAAGGAGTTTTGTGGTGAAGGCAAGCGCTGGTTCGACCTGATCCGGATTGGCAGAAGGAATAATTATGAAAGGATGGAAGCTTTCATTGAGATTCTCGCTGACAATAAATCCTATGAGGAAGCACAGATCATCAGGAGTAAGTACTCCAATCCCGACAGCTGGTACCTTCCCATTCACCAGGATGAGATTGACCAGAACAGCAAGCTGGTTCAGAATCCTTACTATATAAACCAATGAGAATGATAAGTTCCAGATACATATCATTGGAGTTGATTTTGATGATTCTTTTCGGGAACCTTCTTATTTACGAATTGTAAAAAGGAGATGTTGGATGAGGTATTTTTTGAGGAGGATGAGTTGCTGATCTCAGCTTATCTGGAGGAGCATAAAGAAACCTATTCCACCCTGCTCAGGGTGCTGGATATGACAGACCTGAAATCTACTTTAGGTGCTTACGGGCACTATACCTTTTTTGCTCCTGATAACACCGCCTTCGATGCATTCATCTCGGACCAGGGCATGACCTCCATTGAGGATTTTGATGTGGCTTACCTGAGCATCCTTGTCAAATATCACCTGTTGGATCTGGAGATTGAAAGCGCTTATTTCAGGGATGGTGTAATCCAGGACACCACCTATTCGGGAGATAACCTGGTGGTGACCTTTTCCACAGGGGGCCTGGAGACCATCATGGTCAATGATGCCACCATCACTGAGAGGGATATCCAGGTTGAGAACGGGATCATTCACCGGATGGATGGTGTGCTGGCCCCCATTACCGGATCCATTGTGGAGCAGCTGGAAGAATCAGGCTCATTTTCCATATTTACGGAGGCATTGAAGCTTACAGGCATCTATGACAGCCTTGATATTATCAACATCAACCTGAATGAGGAGATCAACCACAGGAGCAGGTTTACCCTTTTTGTAGAGACGGATGAGACCTATGGCGGGAAAGGGATCAGCCGCGTTGAGGATCTTGTGGAGAGATATTCTGACACGGGCGATCCGGCTGATAAGGATAACGGATTGTACCGGTATGTGGCCTACCATGTAATCCCTGATCTCTATTTCCTTAATGATATCGATTCATTTAACTACCAGACCCTCGCATTGAATCAGTTAATCAATGTAAAGCTGGAGGACGATATCTTTCTGAACTGGCATGAAGATGACCAGGGTGTGGAGCAGTTTATCAGGGTGATTGCCGGGGAATCCAACAAGCAGGCCAAGAACGGGACCTACCATGTGATTGATCAGATCATGGAGCCTTATGAACCCTCACCGGTCTATATGGTCATCGATCTGACCAATTACCAGGGGATCAGCCTGGGACGGGAGTACACTGAAAAGGAAATGGAGGATATTCACGGTATATACACGGAGAACACAGGAATCTATTTCAGGAATTCTATTCTGTCCGACGGGGAAACCAACATTCAGACCACGAAAGAGGGGATTGGCTGGGAGGTGGAATTTGAGCTTCCCTCCATTACAAGGGGGAATTACGATGTCTACTTTCACTGGGCCAGTCATGACAGTAATTGCAGGTTGGCCCAGGCATTCTGGGATGGTTCCAGGTTAGGCAACACATTCAGTTTCAGACATCAGAAAAGATGGCCGGGCCAAAGTTGGAAACGGGATTACAACACCAGTCAATACATGGGCAGACTTGTGTTGCCGGAGACAGAAGCACACACCATTAAATTTGTCTCCCTGGAGCAGGGATATGGAAATTTCGATTACCTGGTATTGCAGCCGGTAGAAGACGCTTAATATGAGAGCGCTTAAATGAAAAGAAAATTATATACCATATTAATACTGGCTTTAATGGCGGTTATGCTGAACCTGCTTTTCACATATTGTAAAAAGGAGATGTTGGATGAGGTATTTTTTGAGGAGGATGAATTGCTGATCTCAGCTTATCTGGAGGAGCATAAAGAGACCTATTCCACCCTGCTCAGGGTGCTGGATATGACTGACCTGAAATCTACTTTAGGTGCTTACGGGCACTATACCTTTTTTGCTCCTGACAACACCGCTTTCGATGCATTCATCTCGGACCAGGGCATGGCCTCCATTGAGGATTTTGATGTGGCTTACCTGAGCATCCTTGTCAAATATCACCTGTTGGATCTGGAGATTGAAAGCGCTTATTTCAGGGATGGTGTAATCCAGGACACCACCTATTCGGGAGATAACCTGGTGGTGACCTTTTCCACAGGGGGCCTGGAGACCATTATGGTCAATGATGCCACCATCACTGAGAGGGATATCCAGGTTGAGAACGGGATCATTCACCGGATGGATGGAGTGCTGGCCCCCATTACCGGATCCATTGTGGAGCAGCTGGAAGGATCAGGCTCATTTTCCATATTTACGGAGGCATTGAAGCTTACAGGCATCTATGACAGTCTTGATATTATCAACATCAACCTGAATGAGGAGATCAACCACAGGAGCAGGTTTACCCTTTTTGTAGAGACGGATGAGACCTATGGCGGGAAAGGGATCAGCCGCGTTGAGGATCTTGTGGAGAGATATTCTGACACGGGCGATCCGGCTGATAAGGATAACGGATTGTACCGGTATGTGGCCTACCATGTAATTCCTGATCTCTATTTCCTTAATGACATCGATTCATTTAACTACCAGACCCTCGCATTGAATCAGTTAATCAATGTAAAGCTGGAGGACGATATCTTTCTGAACTGGCATGAAGATGACCAGGGTGTGGAGCAGTTTATCAGGGTGATTGCCGGGGAATCCAACAAGCAGGCCAAGAACGGGACCTACCATGTGATTGATCAGATCATGGAACCTTATGAACCCTCACCGGTCTATATGGTCATCGATCTGACCAATTACCAGGGGATCAGCCTGGGACGGGAGTACACTGAAAAGGAAATGGAGGATATTCACGGTATATACACGGAGAACACGGGAATCTATTTCAGGAATTCTATTCTGTCCGACGGGGAAATCAACATTCAGACCACGCAAGAGGGAATTGGCTGGGAGGTGGAGTTTGAGCTTCCTACCATTACAAGGGGTAAATACGATGTCTACTTTCATTGGGCCAGTCACCCGATTAATTGCGATTGGGCCCAGGCATTCTGG
>CAVQAB010000005.1:0-92533 GCA_963710385.1 uncultured Bacteroidales bacterium
AACTGGTCCGGGTAGAGCGGTTCGTTACCTCCCCGCTCCCCCACAGATCCGGACGAGCGGCTTTTCCGCATCCGGTTCCTCAGTAGTTAGATTCGCTTCAAGGATAAATAAGAATGTTTGATAAAGGGTCTCAGTAGAGGGTGCCATTTCTCAACATAACAGAAAAACTGATCCCAGTTAAGTTTAGATCTTACCCCCTCTACGGTTTAGCCACTTGAATAAACTGTGTCTCACCATCCTGTAAAAGCGTTCAAGGCTCCTACTATTAAAGGTAACCCCATAATAGTTATAGTGCCCCCGTAACTTGACATTTAGTACAGCAATCAAGTCACTGAGTTTCATATGACGATTCTTCTGGATGTAATTACTTACATTCATTATAGCCCTGGTCAACCGTTTGGAGCTGGTCTTGCGTTTCAGAACCTTGTTTCCCTTTATGGCTTTTACTCAAAAAGTGAGTAAATCCCAGAAAATCAAAGCTCCTGCTTTGACCGCCCCGCTTGTCGTTCAGGTCAATCATCCTCGTCTTCTCCGGATGTAATGTCAGTCCATATTTGGCGAACCGTTTCGGTAGAACTGCCATTACTCTTTCTGCATCTGACTTGTCTGTAAATCCCAGCACAAAATCATCTGCATACCTTACTATAAAACTCTTCCCCTTTAACAGTGGCTGGATTTGTTCCGAAAACCACTCGTCCAGCACATAATGTAGATAAATGTTACTCAAGTAGCGGTGAGATCACCGATCCCTGCGGGGTGCCTCTTCCGGGTAACTTATGTTTCCCGATTCCATGATTCCCGCTTTGAGCCATTTATCTATCATCCTTCTTATTACTCCATCCTTAACCCGTTTGTCTAAAAAGTCCCGGAGAATACCATGATTGATACTCCCAAAGTAGTTCTTGATATCTGCATCTATGATATAGTGCATCTTTCCAAAACTTACTTCCTTGAACAGGTATTCAATCGCTTGGTGTTGTGATCGACCAGATCGAAAACCATATGAAAAAGGTTTAAAATCTTCCTCATAGATCGGTTCAATGACCCTTCGTACACTCTGCTTGCAAAACCTTGTCTTCCATAGTGGCAAGTACCTAATGGGCGTTGGCTGTGTTTGTCTTTCGGTATATATATCCGCCGTATGGCCGGTGCTCTATACCTACCCGATTTGAACTCCCCCAGCAGACTTTCACGTCTTTCAGGAAATTCCAATCCATACGCCTGCCATGTCTTACCATCAATACCTGCTGCACTTCTCTTGTTGAGCTTTTCATAGCTCTCCTGTAAAAGTGCTTCATCAATGTATTCATGTAGGTTATGCAAGGCTTCTCCTTTGAACTTCCTAGCTCTTTCGGCTATCTGCAATTCTACTGTTGACATCTTTTCATGTCTCTGGTACATTTAATGTTTCTAAATCACAGTTCTAACTTCCGGCATCCCCCTTCCCTAATCACCGGCTTTCAGCGGTCCTGATTTCCCGGCTTTCAATCGGTACTATGAGGATGCTAAGACTGCCTTCGTCCTTCTCCTTCCCTTCGGTTTCCCTCGGTTCGGATACCACTTAACGCCTGTTGCTTGTTCTTCTCGCTACTACAGGTGCAACAAATTACCTGTATAACCCGGTCGCTTGTTATTGCGGTTGACCGTTTATCCCGCATTCTTTCGTGTGGAGACGGTAGGCTCTCCCATGTTCCCGTGGTTCCCTGTTCTGTCTCTGATATGGTCTCCGACCCCGACCAGACCTCAACATCTCGCCTTTAGCGCTGCTTCGGTGTTGTCCCAGCACTGTGAAAAACAAAGACTCCGGTCTATAACACAACTTTCGAGGCTCAATACATACCTTCAACAGTCGCTGTCTACGCTTCGTGCCAGCATCTCTGCTGACTACGCAAGACTCGCTTCCGGTGGGTGGCTAGCCCTTGCCGGACAGGATTGGTTACCTGTAGGGAATCAATGAGGTGTTTCATTATTTATATTTAGTTCGCCTAATAAATCCCCACCTCACGGACTTAGCATGGCGCAATCACAGGGTTGTGACTTCTTCACAGTATGGTGACTCATGAATCGTGATTACACATCTCCCTCACTCTTGTATAATACTGTATTACAATCTATTATAATAACAACTATGCGTTTGCGAATGAAGTTAAAAGTCACACAATGGTAAAAAACTCACGTGTCTGTGACTTCCGGATTTCCCGAAATGACCACCCGGGTTCAGATAGTAATCCGTTGAACAAAATCCAAAGAAAGTATCCCCTCTTTTTGTGGCTTCTCAGTTGTTGAATCCTTACATCCTAAGCCCACTCTACGACACAGGGAAATCAATAAGACATTTAGACCAACGAAGTAAATTACTGGAGGATGACCAGGGGTTCTATAACACCCTTGTTGCCGCCTGGCGATCAGGTTTAAAAGATGGATTCCTGGGGATTTGCGGAACGGTCACTATCCGTTTTGGAACTTCGAATGTTGAAAGTTTTGTGTGTAGTAACTCTATCCACTTTTCCACAGGTGGCTCCGGCGCTCCATACTCCACCACCAGCACCAGCTTTTCTCCCAGTTTTTCATCCGCTTCTGAGAGAATCAGACATTCGTGGCCCAACCATTTTTTGATTTGCTGTTCCAGGAGTTCCGGGATAATTTTAATTCCACCGGAGTTGATCACGTGGTCGATCCGGCCCAGCCATTGGAAACTCTTCCCTGAAGGGCTGATCTCCACCAGATCATTGGTAGTAAGTATACCTTCGGTAATTCCGGGAACATTTACTTCAAGGCAGCCGCGCTCATCAAGGCCCACCCGGACTCCCTCCAATATCCTGAACTCTTTTTCAGGATCTGCCCCATTCATTCGTCTCAGTGCGAAATGTGTATATGTCTCGGTCATGGCGAAGGATTCATATACTAAAGGAGAACCTAAATGTCTAAGGGATTCTAATAGAGAAGATGGAAGGGCTCCTCCTCCAATGATCAGCGTCTGGATCATGGACAATGGATCCCCATGAGTGAGAGACTCGTGTACCTGAAGTGGTACCATGGCACCAAAAGTGAAGGAACCGGTCACATCCTGTAAGGGCCGGCCCGATGGTTCGACCATCACCAGATCCAGGCCCCCCACCAGCGCCCTGACCACCATCATTTTACCAGCCACGTATCTGATGGGAAGACAGAGTAGAGCGCGATCACCAGGTTGAAGATTGAAATAATCCACCGTCTTTCGCGCACTTCTGATCATTTTTTCCCGGAGGAGCAGATGCTCTTTGGGATCACCTGTGGTTCCGCTGGTTTTTTGTGAAATCGCACCTTCAGAAGGATCCAGGAACAGCTGCACAAAGGAATAAACATCCTTTTTCCATTCAGGTTGATCCGGATCATGCCTCGCCTCCCGGCAAAACAATATCAGTTCCGCCTGACTGTATGATCTCCCGTCCATTAAAAGTGTATCCGCAAGTTCTATGATCCCTTTCACCCTTCTAATATTGATTGAAGATCCCATCCCCGCCCGGGCCTGTGCCAGAGTTGATTCCCTTCCATTTGCAGCGGAGACAGAATATTGTTACTGTAGATCATCCCTGTGCCCAGGCCCTGGGGCATTGATACGCCAAGCTGGAAGGTCCACTGGGCAATGGCATTGAGTCCGATGGAGGATTCAAGTGCCGATGTGATCCACCACCCTGCTCCCACCTCTTCTGCAAGGTTAATCCAATGCTCTGCCAGCGAAAATCCACCCAATAGTCCCGGCTTTATAATTACATATGATGGCCTGATCTCATGGATCAGTTCCTTTTTTAGTTCGGGCCGGGTGATTCCGATCAGCTCCTCATCCAGCGCCACAGGTATGACCGGATCCCTGCACAATTCTGACATGGCCTTCAATTGCCCTGCACTTATAGGTTGTTCTATGGAGTGAATGCCGTATTGCGCAAACCTGGCCATCCTCAATGGAGCTTCTTCGGTTGACCAGGCTCCGTTGGCATCCAGGCGTATCTCCAGATCGCCAACTCCATACTCGGAACGGATCCAGGCCAGCAGCTCTAGCTCCTCGTTCACATCCAGTGCACCAACTTTCATTTTGAGCACCCTAAATCCGCGATCCAGCTTATCACTGATCTGCTTTTTCATGTATGAGCAATCGCCCATCCATATTAAACCATTCACTAAAATTCCTCGCTTTCCTTGCGTGAAATCAGATTCGAAAAGCAGCCTTTCTCCTCCCTGTTTCAGATCACGAAAGGCACCCTCCAGTGCAAACTGGATCCCGGGCAATGAAGGCAACTCCTGATCAGGATCCATCTCATTCCTGCTGATCAGTTTACAGACATGGTCCAGCTGAATCTCGATTTCTCCTGGGATCTTCAACACTCAGTCCGGGAATAAAGGATACCTCGCCCACACCGCTCAGGTCCATGCATCGTCAGGATAACATACCAGCAGGGTTTCTGATGAAGTACACCCCGGGATGTGCCCGCAGGTCGGTTAAAATGAAGGGGGCGTGAGATATATTGCGCCTGAACCATTTATAGTACAAGTCCAAGTCCGAATGAAAGGAAAAGAGCAGGGTGGCCACAGCCAGTTTCTTTAATTCGGCATTCAGCTCCACAGGAACCGTATTGGTGATCACCTTCTTAATATCCGAAACCAGCAGAGGAACCGGGAGCAAGCAGCAGGAACTGAAAATAGGATTCGAAATGGATAATGGTATAGGTGAGTGCAAGCAAAAAGGCGGTAAAAAGCAGGATCACATGGTAGACTTTGGCCCAGGGAACACCCATGCGCACCACCAGGGTATTCTTTCCATTGATGGCATCATTTTCATGATCCCTCAGGTTATTCAGGTTCAGTACACCCACACTCAACAAGACCCATGGAGGAGGCCGGCAGCAGAATGGTCAGGTGAAAGGATTGGGTATGCAGAAAGTAGGTTCCTGCCACACCCAGGATGCCGAAATAGATAAATACCATAATATCACCAAATCCCACATAGCCGTAAGGTCGTTTCCCAATGGTATATTTTATGGCTGCAAAAATGGCTGAAAAACCCAGTAAGAAGAAAATGGCATAACGCCAGCATGTTCTCCTCCCCTTAGTCCGAACCAGATCAGCAGGGATCCTGACAACAGGCTCAGAACCACAAAGATACCGATCATCCAGCTTCATCTGCTTCGGTGACACAAGCCCGGTCTGGGTCACCCTCAAAGGGCCCAAGTCCTCTGTTCATTGTCGGTCCCCTTCTTGGCATCGCCATAATCGTTGGCCAGGTTGGAAAGTATCTGCAGGAAAAGGGTGGTCAGGGTACCAAAAATAAACACCCCCCACTTGAACCTGCTTTCAGCATAACCCAGGAAACTCCCCAGAATGGTGGCGGAGAGTGCCAGTGGCAGGGTGCGCAGTCGAAAGGCCTTAAGCCAGATAACGGTGCGATTCATCATGAGACAAAACTAATGAATTTCTTTTAGTTGAAGGCTCAGGGCAGTTTGGGAAACTGGTCCCAGTCGGGATCCCGTTTTCTCCAGAAAGGCATTTTTTCCTTCCTGGGCCTCTTCAGTCATGTAGTAGAGCATGGTGGCATTGCCGGCCAGTTCCTGGATTCCTGCCTGACCATCCAGTTCGGCATTGAGTCCGGCCTTGATCATCCGCAGGGCAATGGGACTGTGCTGCATGATCTTTTTACACCATTCAACTGTCGTATCTTCCAGCTGATCCAGAGGAACCACCTTGTTCACCAGTCCCATTTCAAGTGCTTCTGCTGCAGTATATTGTTCACAGAGGAACCAGATCTCCCGGGCCTTTTTCTGTCCCACATGCCTGGCCAGGAAGGAGGAACCAAATCCGGCATCAAAACTGCCCACCTTGGGACCGGTCTGGCCAAAGCTGCGCATTTTCCGAGGCAATGGAAAGGTCACACACCACATGCAATACATGTCCCCCTCCAATGGCATAGCCATTTACCATGGCAATCACAGGTTTGGGCAGGCTCCT
Source organism: uncultured Bacteroidales bacterium (assembly GCA_963710385.1). Lineage (GTDB taxonomy): Bacteria > Bacteroidota > Bacteroidia > Bacteroidales. The sequence continues at coordinate 5,980 of CAVQAB010000005.1, forward strand.
GATCTGGCGCTGTACATCCAGCACATTCAGCCTGGGCACCCCATCCTTGCCCAACATAGCCGGCAAAACTCTTTACATTCTGGTCTCCACCGCTGCAAAATGCCTTGTCTCCTTCCCCGGTAAGGATCACCACCCGGATATCGGTCATCTCCCGGCAAAATACAAGGGCTTCACTCATCTCCCGGGTGGTATCAGGAGTAAATGCATTGTAGTACCGTGGGACGGTTGATGGTAATCTTTGCAATCCCTTCAAAAAACTCAAACCTGATCTCCTCAAACTCCTTGAGGCTTTTCCATTCTCTGTTTGCCATGGTGTACTAATGATTAATGTTCAAAAAACTCCTTAAAGATACGACTATTTTCACTGTCGGTGGTATCCACTTCCAGTACGGACAGCGTGGATTCCGGCTCGAAAAATCGTGCACAGTTTGTCAATCAGTTCCTCCCTGTTGCTCACTCGCTGGAACCTGCCTGCCAAAGGACTGGGAGAGCAATTCAAGGGATACCGGATGATGTGTCACACTAAACTCCTCAAAGAATTCCATCCGGTCGGGTCCTTCAAGCAATCGGAAAATACCTCCTCCCCCATCATTCAATACGACAATCTTCAGGTTCTCAGGAAAATTCCTGGTTCCAGAGGGCATTGGAGTCATATACAAAACTCAGATCACCCACCAGCAGTACATGAAGCATTTCTGATACCATTGCTGCTCCTACAGCAGCCGAAACACACCCATCGATACCTGAGGTGCCCCTGTTGGAGAAATAAACGAGATCCTGTCTCACGCGGCATCAACTGTGAATAGCGGATGGTGGCACTGTTTCCAAGGTGGACCACACAGTTTTTTGGGAGTGCATGAAGAATGGTCTGAATGGCCATCAGGTTACAGAAAGGTGCTGATTCCAGAAACCTTGAAGCCCTGTCCATCTCCCTGGTCTCAATATTTTTCCAGACCGAAAGGTATTTGTTGGTGTCAGCACGATTCCTGTTTTCACTTAAACCTGCAATCTCTTTCATTGCTATGAGAGGATCAGATTCCAACATCCTGATATCCAATTCATTCAGTGTCTGAATAAACTGTTTCAATCGCTTGGAAACCACCTGTCCCCCGAAGGCTATAACCAGGTCCGGGATCAGTTCCTTCCGTTCATTCTCAGACCCACCTCCAAGGATCAGTTCCGGATTGGCAATAAATAGATCAGATCGCAGGTTGGCAATGTTTTCTGCCACCACCACAAGCTGAATAGAAGAGGCCAAATGCTCCATCAGGTGCAGGATTTCTTCATCATAAATGCCCATGCCGGCCAGTACCACTATTTTTGTCCGATCTGACAAATGTTCAATGTTCAGAAGATCCTCTTCAGGTGAATAGGATTGCTGGCAAAGCTCCATACTTGAGAATAGTGGTTCAGGTAGTTTCTCATAGAGGGGCTCTACCATTGGAATATTGATGTGGACCGGTCCGCCGGGCCGGGCCACAGAGGAAAGGATAATTTGCTCCACCGCCAAAAGTGAACGCTCCAATTCCTGCTCACTCCTGGTTTCGGGAGGAAACTCATAAAATCCTTTGGAATGGCTGAAAAAAGGAGCCGTCTGATCAACCACCTGGTTGTTGAACTGTCTGATACTTTCCTGGGGTCGGTCGGCTGAAAGAATAATCAATGGCAACTGTTGAAAATACGCTTCTGCAACTGCAGGAGCCAGGTTTAGCACAGCAGTGCCTGAAGTGGTGACCACAATCACCGGTTCCTGAAGTTGACGGGCCATGCCCACAGCCACGTAACCAGCCGATCGCTCATCGACAATGCTGCGGCATTTAAAAGCCTGATTCCCAGTGAACAGCTGCATTAATGGGGCGTTCCTGCTCCCGGGGGAGATGATCACCTGACTGATTTTTAGCTTTTCCAGCAAGGGACCCAGTTCAGCTATATGTTGAAGGTGCTGCATCTGTGGGGGAGAGGTTTTTAATGTATGTGCGAAGGATTTTATAAAGTGACTCGACTTTCCAACGGGTTTCGTTCCATTCATCCTCCGGATCAGAATCCAGTGTGATGCCACCTCCCACATAGAGGGAAAAATAATCCGGAGTGATCTTCAGACAGCGCAGGTTTACAAACAGATCAATCTCCATATCCTGCGTGACCGGTCCAAGGAATCCAGTATAGTAATCCCTGTCATGGGGTTCAAGTCTCTTTATATAGTTAATGGCATCCTCCTTGGGTTGTCCGGCAACTGCAGGTGTGGGGTGCATGGCATCCACAAACTCCCACAGCCTATGGGCTATTTTTTCAAATCCAAATGAAAAATCTGTACGCAGGTGCAGCAGGTTCCCTGCTTTTTTCACATAAGGAGAGCTAACGCGATAATCCTTCACCTGAAAATCCCACAAAACATCATGGATATAGCGGGTCACATATTCCTGTTCCAGTACCTCTTTGGCCGTCCACCTGTTCACATCCATATGCTTCTCGGCAAAGGGCCTGGTCCCGGCCAGGGAGACCGTGGATATCCTCCCGTCAGAGAGCCTTAGCAGGGGTTCTGGAGAAGCCCCCATCCAGAAGTGATCATCACATTTAAAAAGGTAGGCAAACGCATTTGGATGCCTCCGGCAAATAATCTGGAACAACTTGGGAACCAGGTCGATATAATTGCCTTTAATCACCCTGATCCGGGAAAGTACTGCCTTCTGAAAGGCTCCAGTGGAGATGGAGGATTTGATGGCATTCACCTGGTCCATATAGGTTTCTTTCTCAGTCACCACCGGGAATTCACCATTCCATGCAGGTTGGGGCCGGGGTAAAAGTGCCTCCACTTGAGCCACCACCTCTTTAGACATCTCATTTCCGTGAAAAGTCAGATCCGGTTTGATCAACATATACTGATGACCATTCCGGCTGTCGAAAGGAGCCATAATAAAACCAGTGTGGGTAGATACATCCCTGATGGATTGCCATTGAACAGCCCCTGGAGTGGTTTGAATGTAAGTGTCGGAATGCTCCTGCTGGGGTTTGCGAAAAGTAACGAAAGGCAGATTTTTGGAAATACAGGCGTTCTGGATTTTTATAAGTCCTTCATTCATTGTATTCGCTCAGCGTTTCGCTTACTGTTTTTTAGGTTTAACACTTGTAGTAACACGGCTGATGGAAATAAGTTTGTTCTCTTCATCCATTATTTTTACATCCCACACATGTTTAAAATCACCCTTGACGACCAGGGTAGCTGTTGCAAAAAGCATACCCTCCCTTGCGGGATTTATATGTTGACTGTTGACCGCCGAACCAAATACATTGTATTGGGAAGGATCCACCAGCAAGAAAGATCCTGCACTTCCAACAGTCTCTGCCAGAGAAATGAGGGCTCCTCCATGGACTACTCCCATGGGTTGGTAAAGGTCCGGTGTTATTTTCATGACCGCGTCTACTGTGGTCTCGGAATACCCGGTGAACTGGATATTCAAAAGGTCGATCAATGTGCCTTTGCACAAATTGTTTAGCTCCTCGATATCCATGTTTGGTTTCACCTGGCCAAATATACACATTCCATCTATTTCTTTTGGGCAACCACCAGCATAACTGATCCCAGAAAGAGTGGCTTTTCTTTTGTGATGATGAATCCGGCTCCAACCAGGATCGCGCTCATTTCCCGCATGGAGTAATAGTTCTTTGAAGATTGAGCAAGATATCTGTATGCCTTCAAATTACCGGAGATCAATCCACCCAGATAGGGAAGGATAAAATGCAGGTAGATGCCGTTGATTAGACGCCACACCCTATTGGCCGGCCTGCTGCTTTCAAGTATTACAAGCACTCCGCCAGGGCCAATCACCCGGTGCAATTCGGAAAGATGACGCTGCGCAAGGGAGTTTTCATACAGCAGGTTCCTGATCCCAAAGGTGATCCCGATGGCATCAAATTCATTGTCCCTGAAAGGCATGTTTTCAACATCGCCCTCCACAAATTCAACTGGTGGGATCTGGAGGCGATCCTTTAATTCACAGTACTTCCTTTGAGCCTCCTTTAGCATCTCACTGCTGAAATCGTAAGCGGTCAGGGAAACACCTTTATCCACCAATCGGGCCAATTCAAGGATAAAATCACCGGTCCCCGAACAAACATCAAGCACCCTGGCAGGATTGGAGTGCAGGCATGCCAAAGCTGCCTTTCTTCGCCAGCCAATGTCCCTTCCAAACGTAAAGATGCGGTTTACTCTATCGTAGGAGCTAAAAATGTCACTGTAAAAATCCTTCAATGGATAATCTGACCTGGTCCTGCCCATGGAACTGTTTTGAGGCATCAAAGTTATTGAATTTTTTCTCTGCTACTGAACCTTAAATCTGGTCGAAGCCGAAATCACACCACCCCGGGGATTTTGGCCCCGCACCAGAATCACGTACTCACCAGAACGGGAAGGAGCTTTGAAGGAGAACTCACGGTTTGTTCCCTTTTCCAACAGCAGATCGTCTATCCAGAGAATCGTATTTCGCGTTTCAGGCACCCGATCTCCCTGTGAATGTTCGGGTTCTAAAAATGACTGGGTGCTTTGTAATGAATGGAAATCAAAAAATTGCGAGCCTTCGGGAAGGTCTATTCCTGCCATATCTCCATTCTTGGAAAAGATGCTGATAATACCCCCATGAAAGAAACTACCCTTGATATAAACTTCATTGATCAAGTCAATCCTCAGGATCTTCTCCGGATCTAAACCCAGAATAAGTTGCTGATCAAAAACCGGAATATGGTCGATCATGATCAAGGGTGGATAAAAACCCGTGGCACTGTTGGGACTATTGATCTTCAGTGACCTGACACCCCTTTTGATGTCAACTTCCACATCAGGAACCAGATTAATGAACACCTCCTCCAGGGTGGGCAGGGTCACGAAATCAGCCATCAAAATGGAAAATCCGGGAGTACCGTAAAAAAGAGTTTTGGCTGCATCAGACACCTTCTGTGGCCCTGGTTCTGTTGTTCTTACGGATCCGTAGACAGTTGAAAGCTGCATCTGAAGGGCCATCCGGGTGGCCACTTCAAGGTCCGGGGTGCTTAAATCGAACTTCTCAGCTCGGAAGGGCAGTTTTCCTGTATCGAAGTCCTGGTCAATCTTTACCTCAGAGGATCCGGCCAATGAAGGATCGGGAGTAATAAACAATTCTTGAGCACCTATGCGGTCTTGCATGGAAACCAAAAACCTGCCCTGGGGATCTGTCAGGGCTGTCAAATAATCCGGCTTATCTCCCAGCAAAGAAAAATAGAGTTTTGCAAAAGGTACCGGATATCCCCCCCCGGCCCTGACCACTTTTCCAGATAGGGTAACTCCATTCAGGTCCGGAAGGTAATTCACCCTGTACCTCTCCTTATTCAGGGATTCAGGGAAGGAAGAAACCTGACCATATTCGGTATCGATTCCTCCGGACGGAACCACCGTGATGCAACAATTAAGATGTTCCATCCTGGGAGTGAGATGTTCAGACAATTGCACCTGAACAGTTTCGCCTTTGCTGTAGGTAGCCTTGCTTGTATTGCATTCCAAAATGCCCTTCCCGTAAACCCTTCGGGTAGTCGACTGACCAGAACTTGCTCCATTGGGGTAATTGTCCAATTCAGCATTGAAAGGATTAATAATTTTCAAAGGCGTATAGCTGTAAGCCTGCGGACCGGTATTCCGCATCCAGCGGGTGTAGCATCTTAGATAATAATTGCCTGTCAATATACCGGAAGGAATCTGAAGGATACCTGAAGCCATTCCTTCCGAGAGAAGAAATTTTCCCTTTGAAACAGACTTGCCGGAAGCTGAAATAAGATCCACATATAAGACAGCGCTCCACTGAGTTCCCTGATCCACTCCCTCCACAATGTAGTCCGCCCTGAATTGGATGGATTCGCCCACCACATAGATGTTCCGATCGGTAAACGCTTCAACATGATCCCGGATCAGGAAAGCTTCCGGATTGAGCGATGGATCGAAGGGCGATTGTCCCCATCCTGTAGTTGAAACTGCCAACCACAAGCCCAGGGTCATCAAAAGAACAGATATGGATTTTAATGAGGTCATAATTACCAGTAATCAGGTTTTTGGTTGGTTCCGCCTTTTAACCGGCAATCAAAACAGTTATTGGAACCTGCTAAATAGGGTGGTCCTCTCCCCAGTGGATCAAGGGAATAAAGGTAATAGGGTATCTCCGATCCAAGTTCCTCCACTCCATTGATGGTATCCAATTCGCAGGTAAATCCTTCGACGAGGGCATTAAACTCTGATTTGACTGTCAGTCTTTTGGTCTGTTGCTGTGTGGCATAAAAGCAGCCCAACACCTTTTCCTCAGGTCTGTTTACATTATTTATGTTTCCTACAGTACTGGCAGGTTGAGATTCATATAAACCCCCGGCATCACCTGACTGGGATTTCATTCTATCCCAGTAGCGATAGATCTCATCGGTCAAGGATTGTTGTGCAACCAAAAGGCTGTATTGTAGTTTGATCCTGGGAGTTTCATTGGAAACATAGTTGAGTTCATTGCGGGATAGTTTATTCTCTGACAAGTACTTTGTAGAACCCGAATAAAGCCCTTGAATGGGTTCTGTCATGTAGCAGGTGTTGATGGAGTCTGCCAATACAGGTATCAATGGTCCTCCGTTCCAAATCAGATTGGCCCGGGCTGCTGAGTTGTACTCCCAGGTCTCCACCAGTTGCCATCGAAAATTCCTTGAAGCATCCTCCGAACCAGTCGTTTCTGAGTAAAACTGAGCCCCGTAAAGGACCACATCCGGATCTGAGGTTCCCTGACTTCGCACCTCATAGTAAATTGTATCAATGGGAGGACAGGCAAGCAGTGTATCGTAGGTGGACTGATAATCTTCCCCCTCCATGGTAGCCACAAAAAGGCTGTATGTTTTGTTCAGGGCCAGAAATGGGGTAGTGAGAAAAGCTTCATATATACCGGGATTTGTCTCCTCATAAACAGCCATATTCCCCATATCATCCTCAACCCGGACTACACATCCGGATACCGGCTTCAATGAGGGATCATTGTAGGGAGAAGACGCCGAGACGGTAACCTGATGTATTCCGGGTTGATCTGAAATCATTCCATAGATTACCAGTGCCTCCTGGGTTTCTTCAATGACAGGTTGAAACGGATCAATACATGAACCGCATATCAGTGTCAGAATGATCAGTATGTGGTACCTATTCACTTGCATAGTTACCCAGTTTAAAGTTCCAGGACAGGGTCACTACCGGCCTGCCGAATATGGAAAGTTTATACCCGTTGATCACTCCATCTTCATTCTTGAAGAAAATGGAATAAGCATTTCTCCTACCGGTTAAGTTGTAAAAGTTCAACATCCAATAGCTGTGAAATAATTTTCTTTCTCTCAGGTTTCCTTCCAGATTAATGGAAAAGTCTGCCCGGAAATAGTCTGGGATCCTGTAACTGTTCCGTGCTGAATAATCGATGTACTGCATCCCTTCCAGATTATAAATTGAAATTGGATAGGTCACCGGTCGTCCTGTGATATAAACAAGATTCGCAGAAAAACCGAGACGCCTGTTTAACTTGAAGTTGGTAACCACGCTCAGGTTATGCGGCCGGTCATAATTGGAAGGATAAAGCATGCCCTCATTGATGCTCTCTCCTGGAATGGGGGATCCAACCTGCATGAAAGACCGTGAATAACTGTAGGCGAGCCAACCGTTAAACTTCCCTGCACTCTTTTTAATCATGGCTTCCAATCCATAGGCTTCCTGACTCCCCTGCAGGATTTCAGTTTCAATATGGGGACTGTTTATAAAATTCGCTCCGTCACGGTACTCAACCACATTCGACACCCACTTATAATACAATTCCAGTGATGTGCTTATACTTCTCCTGGGAAAATCCTGGTAATATCCCACTGATATCTGATCCACATATGGAGGGGTAATATGGTAATCGCAAAGTTTCCATTGATCTGTAGGTGAAATGGCAATGGTATTGCTTAACATAAACAGGAACTGCCTTACCCGATTGTAGGAAAACTTCAGGGAATTGTTTTTACCCACCAAATAATTTAGTGCAAATCTTGGCTCCAAACCTGAATAGGCCTTGACCACCTCTCCCCGGTTGAAGAAAAGAGTATCGATGATATTTCCCGGCCTGCGGGCTTGCCCCTCCTCATATTTCATTAATGGTTCGGATCCAAGTGACATATAGTAAACAAATCTCAATCCAGCATATAGCGTCAGTTTCGGAAAAAGAGAAATCTCATCTGCCAGATAGAGCGCCGATTCAATACCATTATCAATTCCAAGTTCAACAGGTGTCCTTAGTGAGTATGAGCCATAGGGCTCAACCGTTCCCCTGTCAAGATCATAAAAGATCGCATTTCCACCGAAGGTAAGCTTATGAATGCCCAGAGACAACCAGGTGAAATCGGTCTTTAATTCATAATGTCGGATGCTGTAAGCGTGACTGTAAGATTCTGAAGGAGTATTCTGGTCAATATTTCGAAAATCGTACTCTCCAAACACAAGCGCCATATCACTTGTCACACGTGAACCCATCCGCTGTCTCACATTTAAGGATGCACCTGCATTTGAATAGGCATACCGGTTACTGGTGCCCAGTGTGAAACGGTCCCTGCTTAGATAGCCGAATGCTTTGATGAGGGTTTTTTCTCCCGGTTCCCAGGTGAGAGCGCCTGCAAAGTCATTAAATTCTGCTTCGCTGTTCCTCAACTCAGGATCTTCAAGGCGCTTCAGGATCCAATCAGAATAGGACGAACGGGCACTCAACACGAATGCACTTTTGTCCCTTTTGATGGGTCCCTCCACTGCCACATGTCCTGTTATTGGGCTGATACCGCCACGGGCAGTAAATTCATTCATGTTACCCTGTCGTGCTGATATGTCAAAGAAAGAGGCCAGACGTCCGCCGTAATTTGCAGGCAGATTACTTTTATAGAGGGTAAAATCCTTAACAATATCGGGACTGAATGAGGTAAAGAATCCAAACAGGTGTGAACTATTATATACCGGTACTTTGTTCACATAGATCATATTCTGGTCAGCCGAGCTGCCCCTCACATTGAATCCGGCCGAACCTTCACCCACACTCTGCACACCCGGCAGCATCTGAATCACTTTCAGGACATCTTTTTCACCCATTACTACAGGGACCTCCTTCATGACCTTGTAATTGAGACGGTCAAATCCCATTTGGGTTCCCCTGACATTATGGTAGCGGTCGGCCTGGATCGTTACCTCACTCAATGAAATGAGGCTTTTTTTCATGGCAATGGAAATATCTCCCTCAGAAAATAGTTCCATGTAATTCTGCCTGGATTCCATGCCCATACAGTTGAAATCGACCGTATACTTACCAGGACTGAGCACCATGCTAAACCTGCCATCTACGTCTGTGATAGCCCCTTTCTTTAGCTCTTCCACATAGATTGTGGCACCAATAAGCGGTTCCCCGGTCTCCATATCGGTGATCTTCCCATGAAGTACTGTAGTTGTCAATCCGTTTCCGGCTTCAGGATTGCCCACCCTGATGGTCTCAAGCAGTCCTGCCCTTCTTCCCTCAATATATCTTCGTTCAGTGGAGGTCAGATCATCCTGATCAACACCACTTTCTGCACTTAATAAATCTTCTCCAGTCCGATTGTAATCCGGTAAACTGGATACCAGAGGAGCCTGATCGGTCAGGAATAGCTCCAATTCCGGATCCAGGTAGTAACTTAGACCGCTTGGAAGTAGAATTCTGTCCAGGGCACTCCTTAGGGAGATATTCTCCCCGGAGATGGTAACCCTGATGCCCCTTACCCAACTTTCAAGAAAATAGAAGGTAAGCCCGGTCTGACTTTCAACCCTTTCAACAAATTCAGTGAAAGGCACATCCCTGAAATCACCGCTAAATTTAATATCATCTGTCTGTCCCTCCAGGTGAGATAGCTTAAATAAGGAGAGTATTATGAAAACATAGAGGATCCTGTTCATGGAAGACCTCCTTCACTGATCAATTGGGCTACATCATTCATAATAAAGATAAAATCATCAGGTGAAGCCCTTTGCACACTGAATAAATTCTTCTTAAGGAGGCGTTTAATTTCCCTTTGAAGATGTTCCGGAAATCGTTCCACAAGTGCTTTTCTGTTCCTGAAAGAACTAAGCTCACCATCTATCTCCACCAGACAGCTGGAATTGATCTTGGAAAATTCATGGGTGAAAACTGCATCCCCCTGCAAGGGATTGAGTTTCTTTTCCCAATGAACGTAGCAGGTAAACCATGCCGTCTGAATCACCTGATAAAACTTCTCTGAACCTCCATCCAGGTTCAGCTTCCGAAAGGAATAGTTCCCCAGTTGAAAAGCCTCCAGATGATCAAGGACAGAGATCAGCCAGCCGTATCCAGAATAGAGGTTGTCATATTCTATCTCCACCTTCTGGGCAACAAGATCATACCTGATTCTGGCATCAGAATAGTTCCTCTCCTGAATGGTAAGGTTCCCCTCCACAAATCCGATGCTCATGAAATATGGAACTCCCTTACAACCCATATACCTGTCAAAAAACTGGACCCCATTGATAAGGTTTTGGTCAAGCCCGTAAGACCGCCTCACAAGATCTGTATAGGAGATTTGATTATCCAGTGCGATCGTCTGTTGACTGAAAGCCGGTTGAATCCAAATCGCAACAAGGATTACAAACAAAATAGCAGCTTTACATGCACCAAAAGACATTTGATGATTCTTACATTCAGTTAATAGAATATCCGGTCTATGCCATCCTGCATTGGACTTGCCAAATGACGTTTGGTTTAAGCGATCTAATATATTAATTGAAATTCTCTTCATCGCACCGATTGCAGATAATCGGCCACCTGGAAATGCCCGGCCTGCCTGGCAAAAGATTCTGCATCGTCTCCATCCACATCGGTGAGTGATAGATCTGCACCGTACTCCAAAAGAACCTTCACCACATCGAGATTGCCCTCTGCTGCTGCATGCATAAGCGGAGTGAAATGTTCATCTGAATCTACAATATTTGGCTCTGCTCCCTTATCCAGCAGAAGTTTCACAGTCTCCGGGAAAGGCCCGGTGGAAGCGTATAGCAATGCAGTCCGTCCCATCAGGTCGCGGCGGTCAACCACAGCCCCTCCTTCAAGAAGCAACTGGGCAATATTCGAATGTCCGTTGAATGCCGCAAACATCAGGGCGGTATGGCCTTCCACATCCAATGCATTGACATTGGTCCCGGCTTCGATGAGATTCTTCACCATCGCCTCATCTCCGTCAAGGGCAGCCTGCCGCATCTTTTCTTCGGTTGCCAGATTTGTAACAAGTTTTGATCCATCATTTTCGGAAACCTCCGTCCTATTGACTTTATCCTGCTCTTTACTTTCAGACATGCGATTGCATCCCAGGAAAACAGATAGGATCAGGAAAGGGAATAGTAATTTATTTGACGCAATTACACGCATGGGTGTTGAAATTTCAGAGCAGGTCAAGATACAAAAAGAAATGGATGGAAAAGTGAAACATACTTGACATCTAGGAATAAGCTTGTTATCTTATGGTCATGAAAACAGCTGCATTTTTAAGCTTGTTTATACTTACAGGTTGGAGTATTTCACTGTTCGGACAGATGAATGAGAAATTATCCCTGAGTGAGACCGGTCGACAGTTTTACCATGCCTCCTACAGTCCCGATGGAAAGTTCATCACCACAACCTGTTCCGATCATACTATTATTTTATGGAACACTGAACGAAGGACCATTTTCCGTACCCTGGCCGGACTAAAGAGAAGGCCAAACAGTGTTGTCTATTCCATTGACGGGAAGTATCTATTCTCTGCAGGAGAGGATGGATTGATTACCACATGGGATCTTGGACTTGTCCAGAAATCCGATTCTGCTTCCGGGCATATGGGACCGATCAATGCCCTTGACATCAGTCCGGATGGCTCCCTGCTGGTTTCCGGGGGAGATGATAAGATTCTTAGGGTTTGGAAAATTAGTGGTGAAAAATTAGACCTTGTTTGGGAGTTGAAAGGTCATAAAAAAAGTATTACCACACTGGCCTTCGGTCCGGATGGAGGAACTGTAGTGTCGGGAAGTGCTGATAGGTTCATCATGAAATGGGATGTACAAACCGGGACCAGGGTAGGTGAAGTAAAAGCACACAGCGGCTGGGTCAGGGTTGCCTCGTTTAGTCCTGATGGCCGGTACATTGCTACGGGCGGAGATGACAAACTTATTCAAGTCTGGCTTGCTGCAGATTTATCACCACATAAAACCCTACAGGGACATACCGATTGGGTGCAGACCCTGGATTATACCAATACGGGTGAGCATATAGTGAGTGGTGGGCATGACAAGTATATTCGCTTCTGGGAAGTGGCCTCTGAGAAGATGATTGGACAATCCAACAAACTGGAACAGATCGTTCTGTCAGTAGATGCCAGTCCCAATGGAAACGATATCATTTCATCGTGTCTCTTATCTGAACAACTTCGCATATGGGGCCACAGGTACGGATCAGAGATATCCAGACCTGCTGTGGAAACTGAAATGATCACAATCTTTTCGCCTGTTCCGGAAGATGGGAAGGTGATCCACGACAAGTCAAGCATTCTGATTGTAGGTAAGGCTGAAGCGACCGATGGAATACAAACCATGCTGATCAACAGGCAGCGGATACAGGTGACGGAATCTGGTGTTTTTCAAATGGAAATGGACCTCCAAAAGGGTGAAAATCAAATAGAAATGGTTGCCGTAAGTAAGCGGGGAAAGATGATCACAAACAGTTTTGTGATTCAATGCACCAATGAAGATGCAACCAGAGTGTTGGAGAGCAAGCCTCAGGTGGAACAGGGGAAATACTATGCTTTGATCATTGGTGTCGAAGATTATCTGGATGATAAAATTACAGATCTTGATTATCCAATTGCAGATGCTGACAGCCTTTTTCACGTCCTGGTCAATCATTATTCTTTTAGTGAGAACCATATCAAATTTCTGAAAAATCCCAACCGGACTGAAATCATCATTGCCATGGATGAACTGAGCAGATCGGTTTCTGAAAACGACAACTTGCTCATATTCTACGCAGGCCATGGCTATTGGGATGAGAAATCCAATATAGGCTACTGGCTGCCCTCTGATGCTGACAGGGGCAATATTGCCAACTGGTTTCGAAACAGCACCCTGAGGGATTTTATCGGGAGCATACCCTCCAAACATACCCTGTTGATTGCTGATGCTTGTTTCAGCGGTTCCATTTTCAAAACCAGGTCAGCCTTTGGTATTGATGAAAACAGGATCCAGAAGTTACACGAACTGCCAAGCAGGAAAGCCATGACCAGTGGAAACCTGAAAGAAGTTCCCGATAAAAGTGTTTTCGTGAAATACCTCCTGCGGCATCTGAAAGAGAACAAAGCCAAATTCCTGCCTTCTGAAGAGTTATACAGCAGTTTCAAGACCGCAGTCCTCAACAATTCCCCCAATGTACCCCGATATGGAACCATCCAGAATGTTGGTGATGAAGGAGGAGATTTTATATTTGTAAGGAAATAAAAACAACAGGTTATGAGGGCACATGTGAGATTATCGGGAATAATTTGTGTATTGTTGTGGATGGGATATGCATGCCAGGGCGATAAAAGACTAATCACTGTGATCGAACCTTTGCGACCCTATGTGGAGCAGGTTCTTTCAGATCTGAGCGAAATCCCTGATGATAGAAAGGCGGTGCTTGAACAGATCGCCAATGATGTCTCAGAACAAATAAAATCCAATAACCAGGCCCAACTGACCTATATTTGTACGCACAATTCGCGACGCAGTCACATGGCCCAGCTCTGGGCACAAACAGCGGCCTGTTATTACGGAATTGATCATGTAACCACCTTTTCAGGAGGTACCGAGGCCACAGCGTGCAACATCCGGACCGTTGAAGCGCTCCGCCGGGTGGGTTTCTCGGTAACCACCAATTTGGAAGAAAAAGAGAATCCCGTATTTCTGATCAAGTATTCTCACCACCGTCCGCCCATGAAGGCTTTTTCCAAACTCTATAACGAAGGGGGCAATCCAACTGACAACTTCATCGCCCTGATGTGTTGCAGCACAGCAGATATGGCGTGCCCCGTGGTTGATGGAGCACGATCCCGATATGCAATCCACTATGTGGACCCCAAGGAGAGCGATGATACAAGTGAAGAAACCGCAGCATATGACGCCCGCTGCCACGAAATAGCCCTGGAAATGTTCTATCTGATGTCCAGGGTAATCAATTAAGCTCCTGTTTTTTTATCCAATCAACTTCTGATCCGCGATCTCCTCTTTAAAGAGAAAAAAGGATCAGGCAAGTGCGAGCTAAATGTCATCAACAGCCTGGATGTGCAGATATCGGGAGTGGGTAATATCTTTTACACAGGTCACCCAAGCCTCACATCCGACATTAGTGGTGTGGGAAAAGTGACAGGTGCAGATCCATAAATTACAGATAACTTCATAACTTTGAAACATATGTTCAAAATTTTTTGAAGTGAAAATAGATTTTCAAACACTGGAAGAGACCTTTCTCTCAATCCTTTTAAAACACGGCTTCTCCAATGAAGCAGCCAGATCAATGGCAGGGATATTCACGGAAACCACCTTCGATGGTGTGTTTTCCCATGGCATTAACCGCTTTCCACGAATGATTGGTGATGTGCGTTCGGGGATCATCATTCCTGATGCTCTGCCTGAGCTAATGAATGGCATGGAAGCATTGGAGCAATGGGAGGGCCATCGGGGACCGGGCATTGTAAATGCACTTCACTGTACCGAAAGGTCCATTGAATTAGCTGGAAAATATGGAATTGGTTGCGTGGGTCTGAGAAACACCAACCACTGGATGAGGGGTGGCACCTATGGATGGAGGGCTGCTGAAAAGGGATTTCTGTTTATGGGCTGGACCAACACCCGTCCCAACATGCCGCCCTGGGGAGGCCATAAACCGGCCCTTGGAAACAATCCTTTTATTCTGGCCATTCCGCACCAGGACGGACATATTGTTCTGGACATGGCCATGAGCCAGTACTCCTATGGTAAGCTCGAATGGCATGAAAAATGCGGGACAGATCTTCCTGAATATGGGGGTTTTGACAGGGAGAATAAACTGACCAAAAATCCTTCTGAGATCATGCAGACTGAAAGGATACTGCCCACCGGACTCTGGAAAGGGAGTGCACTCTCTCTTGTCCTTGACCTGGCAGCAGCCATTCTTTCAGGTGGGAATACAGCCAGCAAAATTGGAGAGTTGTCTGATGAGACTGACCTTTCACAGGTATTCATATCAGTAGATATTAACCGGCACCTTGGCAAAGAGCAGGTCAATTCACTGATCAGGGAGACACTGGATTTCATCACAGATGGCAATGATCTGGCACAATATCCGGGTCAGCGTTCACTCAGAAACAGAAAAGATCCACCAGGAGAATGGTGTGGAGATCCCCCCGGAGATCTGGGAGGAGATCATACATTTATAGTCCACTGATGATTTATTAGAACCTTCTTCGGCCATTGCCAAATCTTGGATTCACAGTATTGTTATAGATAGATCCAAAGGTATAGGTGATCCCAATCTCCCCATCTATATTATAACTTGTTTCAAGTTCCTGCAGCTGAAGAAGGATGTCTGCCTGTGTCAGCTCACCTTTCACAAGGGAGATCTGGTCATTGATCCGGGCAGCACCACCCCGGATCCTCAGGGAGAGTCCTTTAATAATACGAATGGTGACGAATCCGCTCAACTCCAGCCGGTTTTTTGAAAAATCATTCAGGTAATTTGATCCCTCCAGGGAAACATTGATGCTGCCCCACTTCTCCTGAACCTGATAGGCCAGTTGAAGTTCATGCAATAAAAGAGTCTCCTCGATTTTGTTAAAAATGGTCGTGTCGTTATATCCATTAATTGATGCTCCGATACCATATAAAAGCCTGAATTGACGGTGCGTTGACTGCGCATAGGGGAAGATGTTATACTCCACAGAGGGTAAAATATCCAGGCCGAATCTGGTATTGTTAAAGGTGGAAGAAAGAATATTGGTCTTAATTCCTGCAGACCAGTGTTCTCCCAGGCTTTTAACGATTAAAACATCCAGGTTCTGAAGGCTTTTATCGTTGGTGTAGACGGTATCATCATAGGTGTATTTGGTTCTGCTGAACCGGTAACGAAAATCAGAATCCAGTTTCCAGTTATGGGTGATCTTAGTGACAGATATCGCACTACCAAGATCCAGCTCCTTGTAAGATTCTTCACCTTCAAACTGGGGTTCAATTTGCAGTTCGAAAACCCAGTTGTTCCACCTGTCAACCACCTCCTGTGAAACCATTTGCTCGGTGGGATCAATGACCACCTGATCATAAAGTGGTGTTTTGGCCACAAAGGGCATCAGGCCCATTTTCAGCATCTGGGTACGCCAGATCCTTGTGATGTCCCTTGAATCGTCCGGTCTGCTTGAATATACCAGCGTATCATAGATTCCCTCATATTCCATCTGTCCCACAAAGGCAAAGGTATACTTCCTTCCTCCGCTTCCCGTATTCTCACCTGTTTCAAGGATATAA
Organism: uncultured Bacteroidales bacterium; assembly: GCA_963710385.1. Lineage (GTDB taxonomy): Bacteria > Bacteroidota > Bacteroidia > Bacteroidales. The sequence goes on from CAVQAB010000005.1 coordinate 22,571, forward strand.
ACCTGAGCCTCCTTCACATCCCTCACATAGTTCACATAAGGGATCTCTTCCCGGATATAGTTCATATCACAATAATTACAATCAATGAATATCCTGATTGCATTTTCTCTCTGAATTGCAGTATCCGAAGTGACTTCCTGCCCATTTACTATAATCCCCGTTAAAGCCCACAAAAACACAAGCCCGTATCTGGACCACTCTTTAGTAATCATTCTGAATTAGTTTAGTTAGCATAGTAATACTGGTTTTTGACTTTTTCTTTTGCAAAAGGTTTAATCATCCACACAAAGCGCCTGGTTCAATGCAATGATAGCTTCCCTGTAATCACTGCGTCCGATAACGAATTGCATATTCACCTGCATCAATGACTGGGACACTGCTTCCACATTTATTTTCTTATCTGAAAGGGCTGTGGTTGCTTTAGACAGGGCTCCAGGCTGGGCAATGTTTGTACCCATGGCACAAACCAGTGCCGCCTCCTTGATGGTCACCTTATGATAAAGTCCTCTGAGCTCGGTGACCAATCCATCCACCAGGTCCTTTTCCCATACCACCATGGTGATGCTGTTGGCATTGGTGGCCTTCAAAATGTATGAAATGTTGTAACGTTGCATCACTTTCATCAGGTTCATATCATATCCCACCTGTCCCACCATAAATGGATCATGCACCTCAAAGGCCATCACCTGATCGGTTCCTGATATGATTTCCACCTTTGACTCCTCACCCATGTAATCTTTTGAGATCAATGTACCCGGATGATCTGGTTCAAACGTGTTTTTGATCCGGATATGAATTCCTGCAATCTCCAGGGGTTTGGATGCTTTTGGATGGATGGCTTCCATTCCAATGTCAGCCAGCTGATCGGCCACATTGAAATTGGTATCTCCCACCGGCCGTGAATGCTCAACTCCAACAATTGCCGGATCAGCACTTGAGAGATGATACTCCTTATGAATCACTGCCTCATCTGCCTTTACCTCTACAGCAATCTTACTAAAGGTTACCTCTGAATAACCCCGGTCGAACTCACGCATAATCCCTTCGGTCCCCTTGGTGTAACCTGTAACCACCGGAACAGTGGAAGAACAATCAAGATTGCTGAAAGCCCGGCGGATCCGTTCATCGATGGTAAGGTATTCTGCATCGCTGAATCCGCACAGATCCACAAAAGTGGCTTTGATCCCATGATTATTCAAAATATTGACAGAGTTAAATGCCGAGTGAGCTTCTCCAATGGATGCCAGAATCTCCCTGGCTGCCAGCAGGATGTTCTGCTTGTTTACATAGCCGGAAGCCATTACCTCCTCCAGGCTGGTTAAATAGTTTTTCGATTGGCCGATTCGCCCTGTAATAAAAGCATCGGCCCGGTCCAGATCCAGTCCGATCCCCTCAAGCTGATGATTTATTTGGATTAATCTGCCCAACAAAGCATCCAGTGCCTCTCCATAATCCCTGTTCTTAACAAAGAGATCATAAACACCCGGTTCGCCTGTTTTTTTGTGTTCCAGCAACCAGTTGGTTACATTTTTATATGCCGAAACAACAAAAATCCTGTTATAATAGAATCCCCCCGGGGCCTGTCCGATGACAATGTTTTGGAGGACATCTTCAAATTTTGACATGGATGTGCCACCTATCTTATGAACTGAAAGCATACGTATAATTTAAATAACAATCCAGCAAAAATACAAGATATATAATGAAGATATCACATTCAACGTTATCTTTTAAGGATTGTGCTAACTTTATATGTCACACTGTATCATATGAAACCTGCTAAGGATCAATTTGGAAATACAGCGTTGGTGATGGCCATCCTTTCGGTCATGTTGCTTTTGACAGCATCCTGCCTGAAAGATGCACCAGAAACATTCCCGGAAATTGTGGAGTGGAATCCCCGGCTGGCATTTCCATTGGGGGAAAATAGTTATGGTCTGAATGCGGTAAGCGGATTCGATACAACACTGCTTGATCTGGACACCATTACCGGATTTCCAGATTGGGTCGATGAGCTGGAGGTGAAGATGCAGGGAACAGTGGAGTTCAGCCTTGCTTCCATCCAGCATAACCTGGATAACATCAACAGGGTTCTTTTCAGGATCAATCTATATAATGGATTCCCCAATGAGATTCTGGCACAGGCCTATTTCCAGGATGCATCCATGAATAACATCGATTCAATCTTTTTTGATGGACCTCTTTTGGTGTCCCCTGGAATTGTCCAGGGCAGTGGTGAAACTATTCAGCCAACGCATGCCCGCAAGGATGCCATCTTTGACAGAGCGCGACTTCAACCCCTGGAGAACGCAACTGTTTTGCTTTTTAGTGCCACAATGCTGGTTAAAGAAGAGGAACTGGATACGACACTTATCCCCTATTATCCCTCCTATCAGTTTGATGTCCGGATCGGAGCCATGCTTGATTTGAGTCTTGAATTTTGAGTGGCACGAGGTATCATACGCGAGGATTGATGCTCACCTGCTTAGTGACACTTTTTTCTGTGGGGATCATGGGGCAGCAAAGCAACACATTCTATTTGATGCACGAAGTTCCCCAGTCCAATTTGATGAATCCTGCTGTTCAAATACAATGCAATTGGTATGTTGGAATCCCCGGCCTGGCCTCCAATCACCTCTCTCTGGGCAATACGGCCTTCACCTATAACGACCTGGCAGGATCTGAAGTCTGGAACCTGGAAGGGGTATTTAACCAGATGCACCCCGTGGATCTGTATGGTGCTGAGGCCTATTTACATCCTGTGTCCATTGGTTACAAACGCAGATCTTATTACTTCAGTTTCAATATTGCCGAAAAAATCCATTTCTATCAAACAATTCCAAGAGATCTGGCAGAAATAGCCCTCTATGGCAACGGACCATTTGCGGGTGAAACCGCCCGCTTCAATGCCCTGAGACCTGCCGGTCACTACTACAGGGAGTATTCTGCCGGTGTTTCAAAGTTTTTGAATCAGTCCTGGACCCTGGGGATCAGGGCCAAATTGCTCTTCGGAAAGGCCAACATCCATACAGGTCGCTCCAACATCGGTTTTACAACAGAAGAAAATAGTTTTAACCTCCTTCTGGAAACAGATTATACCTTCAACAGTTCATTTCCTTTGACCATCAATCAGGACTCCGACGGAAATATTAGCGACTTCTCTATCAATGAGTTGAATTATCTCCAAATGTTGCTGAACCGGGGCAATCCGGGATTTTCCATAGACCTGGGTATCATCCACCGGGTGAATGAAAAAACGATTCTTTCAGCAAGCCTGCTGGACCTGGGACTGATTCGGTGGAGAACCGACATCAATAATGTGAGAGGAACCGGTTCATTCGCTTTCGAAGGAGTAGATCCCGGAACCGATGTAGTCTCTTTTGATTACCTTATTGAAATGGGTGATTCCCTCATCAACACCCTTGATGTAACGCTCTCCCAACTTCCCTACTCTTCCTTTATACCCACTCAGCTCTACCTGGGAGGTACCTACCAGCTAAAGGATAACCTGAAGCTTGGTGTTGTTAACCGGAATGTGATCTTCAGGAGTAAAGTCCATGCTTCATTCACCCTTCTGGCACAGGCCAATCTGGCAGAAAGGATCCTCGCTACCCTTAGCTGGTCTTATCTGAACAACAGTATCATGAATATTGGCACCGGGCTTGCGTACCATGGAAAAGGTTTTCAATTCCACCTTGTCACCGATAACCTGTTTGGATTTTTCTTCCCTTTCAATACCCGAACCGTAAACCTTCGTGCCGGATTCAATCTGATGTTTGGTTGCCCGGGTGATAAAAAAGAGCGTGCAAGTTCGTATGGTCCCATGCCAGGAGGTGGAGACTGCTCCTGGAGCGGGAAACCTAAAAACCGGGAAAAGCTTTTGAGGAAGGCTGCAAGAGATCAAACAAAGAGGTAAACAGGTCATTCTTATCAAATTGTAGCAGAAGTTTCTTACATTTGCGGCTTACTTTAAATTTTGAAGAATTGGCAGGAAAAACATTATTTGACAAAATTTGGGATGCCCATGTGGTGGAAGAGATCAAGGGTGGCCCGTCGGTACTCTATATCGATAAGCACCTGATCCATGAAGTTACAAGTCCCCAGGCATTTGCAGGGATCGACCAACGTGGGATCAGCGTATTCCGTCCACAGCATACAGTGGCTACGCCCGACCACAATGTTCCCACGATTGACCAGCATCTGCCCATCAGGGATGAACTTTCCCGTTTCCAGGTCAATAAGCTGACCGAGAATTGTGAGAAACATGGCATTACGCTCTATGGTCTTAATCATCCGTTTCAGGGTATTGTTCATGTGATTGGGCCGGAACTGGGAATAACCCAACCGGGAATGACCATGGTTTGTGGTGACAGTCATACATCCACACATGGAGCTTTTGGGAGCGTTGCATTCGGCATTGGCACCTCCGAGGTTGAAATGGTGCTTGCTACCCAGTGTATCCTTCAGCCCAAACCAAAGAAGATGCGTATTCATGTGGATGGCACACTTTCAAAAGGTGTTACAGCCAAGGATGTCATCCTCTATATCATTTCAAAAATCTCAGCCAGCGGGGGCACAGGTTATTTTATTGAATATACCGGATCGGCCATCAGGAACCTGTCCATGGAAGGAAGGATGACGGTCTGTAACATGAGCATTGAAAGTGGCGCACGTGGCGGGATCATCGCTCCCGATGAGACCACCTATAGATACATCAAAGGAAGAGAATTTGCGCCATCAGGCTCAGAATTCGACTCAGCCGTGGAAAAGTGGAAGAGACTCAAGAGCGATGATGATGCTGTATTTGACAAAGAACTGCACTTTGATGCTGCCGATATTGAACCGATGATCACCTACGGTACCAATCCAGGCATGGGAGCAAAAATAAAAGCCAATATCCCTGCGGTAGAGGCTATCGAACCTGGCAACCGGGAATCCTTTAAGAAATCACTTGATTACATGGGTTTTGAAGCTGACACCCCCATTGAGGGACGTTCCGTGGACTATGTATTTGTGGGCAGTTGCACCAACGGAAGGATTGAGGACCTGAGGGAGGTAGCAAATTTTGTGAAAGGCCGCCAGAAAGCAGAAAACGTGACTGCCTGGATTGTTCCCGGTTCGAGACAGGTTGAGCAACAGGCACACGAGGAGGGTATCACTGAAATACTGGAAGCCGCAGGTTTTAAACTCAGACAACCCGGATGCTCTGCCTGCCTTGCCATGAATGATGATAAGATTCCCGAGGGAAAGTTGGCAGTGGCCACCTCCAACAGGAATTTTGAAGGCCGGCAGGGACCAGGATCACGTACCATGCTTGCCAGCCCGCTATCAGCGGCTGCAGCAGCAGTTACAGGAGCAGTAACCGATCCCAGATCTCTTTTATAACACAGCATTACTTTTTCACCTGCTACATTTAAAACTATAGCCGATGTCCATCGAGAAATTTTCAACCATACTATCCACAGCAGTCCCGCTGTCCATTGAAAACGTTGATACCGACCAGATCATTCCTGCACGTTTTCTGAAAACAACCACCAGGGAAGGATTCGGAGAGAACCTCTTCAGAGACTGGCGGTATGAAAAAAGCGGTCAGCCTAAATCCGATTTCGTATTAAACAATTCAGACTATTCAGGGACCATCCTGGTGGGGGGCAAGAATTTTGGAAGCGGTTCCAGCCGGGAACATGCTGCCTGGGCCATTCATGATTATGGATTCAAAGTGGTCGTATCCAGTTTTTTTGCAGACATATTCAAGAACAATGCCCTCAACAATGGATTGCTGCCTGTACAGGTGTCAGAATCTTTCCTTGCCAGGATCTTTAATGCTGTTGAAGAGGATCCTGCCACACTTCTGAAGGTGGACCTTGAGAGCCAGGAGATCGCCCTTCAGTCCACAGGTGATGTGGAGCATTTCGAGATCAATCCCTATAAAAAAAAGTGCCTGATAAACGGGTATGATGACATCGACTACCTGTTGAACATCAGGGAGCTGATTGCACAGTTTGAAGATTCAAGGAACTAAAATCTACCCCCTATGAAAATCACCATTATGGATACCACCCTCCGGGACGGGGAACAGACTTCCGGGGTATCATTCACTGCCACGGAAAAGCTTAACATCGCCAAACTTTTGCTGGAAGATCTGAATGTGGATCGCATTGAAGTGGCATCGGCCAGGGTTTCGGAAGGAGAGTTTAAGGGAGCCAACCTGATCTTCAACTGGGCCAAAGCGCATGGCCATATTGAAAGGGTTGAGGTTCTGGGCTTTGTTGATGGGGATATCTCCCTGAAATGGATAGAGAATGCTGGAGGGAAGGTAGACAACCTTCTGATGAAAGGTTCCCTGAAGCATTGTGAAACTCAATTGCGAAAAACTCCGGAGGAGCACATCGCCGATGTAAAGGAGGTGCTTCGACTGGCCAGGGAAATGGGTATTCGCATGAATATCTATTTTGAGGACTGGTCCAATGGGATGCGCAATACACCTGAATATATGTACCAGGTACTGGATGCACTGAAGGATGAATCCATTGAGCGTTTTATGTTACCTGATACACTGGGAATCCTTAACCAGCAGGAAGTCTACGACTTTTGCCATGATATGATTACCCGTTATCCGGATCTCAATTTCGATTTTCATGCCCACAATGATTATGACCTGGCTACTGCCAATACGTTTTCTGCCATCAAGGCAGGTATCACAGGAATCCACACTACCGTGAACGGGCTTGGAGAACGCGCCGGGAATGTCCCTCTTTCCAGTGTGATCGGTGTGGTGAAAGACCACTTTAAATATGATTTATCGATCCGGGAAGACCGCCTGTATCATGTGAGCAAGATGGTCGAGTCCTTCTCAGGTATCAGGATCCCCTCCAATAAACCGCTAATCGGAGAAAATGTATTTACCCAGACCAGCGGGATTCACGCGGACGGAGATCAAAAAGACGACCTCTATTTCAATGATCTGCTCCCGGAACGTTTCGGCAGGAAACGGACCTATGCCCTGGGCAAGATGTCAGGCAAGGCCAGCATCCTGAAGAACCTGGAGGAATTGGGCATCGAATTAAATAAAGAAGAGATGAAACTGATCACCAACAGGGTGATCGAGTTGGGGGATAGGAAAGAGATCATTACCAAGGAGGACCTCCCCTATATTATATCGGATGTACTCCGGAGCAAGCGAGTGGAGGAAAAGATAAGGATTAAGAATTTTCAACTTTCAGTAGCGCGCGGACTCAGTTCTGTGGCCACACTGGCCATTGAAATAAATCGTCAGGTATATGAAGAAACGGCCTCTGGTGATGGTCAGTATGATGCCTTTATGAAAGCCCTCTGGAAAATCTATGACAGGCTGGATAGAAAACACCCTGTACTTACTGATTACGTAGTGACCATTCCCCCCGGGGGTAAAACCGACGCACTGGTTCAGTGTGCTATCACCTGGAATTATGAAGGAGAAATCATTAAAACCCGTGCACTGGATCCGGACCAGACCGTTGCAGCCATCAAGTGTACAACAAGAATGCTAAATATCATTGAAGATTATGGAATTTAAGATTGCAGCATTGTCAGGGGACGGGATTGGACCCGAGATCGTTGACCAGGCTATGAAAGTATTAAAAGCCGTTGGCTCAAAATTTAACCATCATTTTGAATTTAAGGAGGCTCTTGTGGGTGCCACAGCCATAGACCAGGCAGGAGATCCTTTCCCCGAGGAAACTTTCCAATTGTGCATGAATTCGGATGCAGTGCTTTTCGGAGCCATCGGGGATCCCAAATATGACAATGATCCCAAAGCAAAGGTAAGACCCGAGCAAGGACTGTTGGCCATGCGGAAAAAACTGGGGCTTTATGCAAATATTCGACCAGTCACCACCTTTCCCTCATTGATTCATAAGTCACCTCTGCGCAAGGACCTGGTGGAAGGTGCCGATTTTGTGGTGATCAGGGAACTTACAGGTGGAATCTATTTTGGGGAACCCAGGGGACGTTCGGAAGATCTCACCAGGGCATATGATACATGCGTTTATTCAAAGCACGAAGTTGAACGAATTGTGAAGCTGGGATTTGAGTATGCTGCCAAAAGAAATAAAAGGCTTACCGTTGTGGATAAGGCCAATGTGCTGGCCACATCAAGGTTGTGGAGAGAAACGGTTCAGGAGATGGCTCCCTCCTACCCGGAGATTGAATTGGATTACATGTTTGTTGACAATGCAGCGATGCAGATCATCCAATGGCCAAAAAAATTCGATGTGATGGTCACCGAGAATATGTTCGGGGACATCCTTTCTGATGAGGCCAGTGTAATCACCGGATCACTGGGACTTCTGCCATCGGCTTCTGTTGGAACTCATACTTCTGTGTTTGAGCCCATCCACGGTTCCTATCCCCAAGCCGCAGGAAAGGACATTGCCAATCCGCTTGCCACCGTGCTTTCAGCTGCCATGTTGCTGGAGATCTCCCTGAATTTAACCGAGGAGGCGAACGCAATAAGGAAGGTTGTGGACCGCTCCATGGAAAAAGGTGTGGTTACAGAAGATATTGCAGAAAGTAAGGCTTATAAAACTTCAGAAGTGGGCAGCTGGCTGGCGGAAAACTTGTAGGATTTATTGTTTTAAACCTCGTTCCAGGAACCAGACATTGATACCTGCCTCCGGGTCGTACCAGTTGTGGTACTCTTTGAAACCCACATATTTGTAAAGCTTAAGAACTTTTTCCACTGTGGTTTCTATCAAAATGGGAAGCTGAAGTTTTTCTGAAAGACCGAACAGGTGGTCCCGGATATCGGCCAACCCCCTGATGCTCGTCTTATCCGGCAGACTCCCCAGCACCCATACATAAATGTAATCCTCAATTTCAGGCCGCAGGCTCTTAATATACTTCTCCCGTTTCAGCGTAGGAAGGAGTTGGGATGGCCTGATGGCCTGAATAAACATTTTACCATATTTCAGATAATCCACCAGGGTCCTGTGATACTGGCTTTCCCTGTAATAAAAAAGAACTGTTGTCTTGTCTTCCGAGAGATAGATCCCATCAAATTTCTCCACCAGCTGGTAAGCATACTCGGTCATAAGCCGAACACTCCTGGTGGGATTTTTTTTCTTCATCATGGCCTGTGCCCTTGGATTCTGTTCAAAGGCATTGGTCACAATGCTGATGATAATTTCGCGGTCAGATTTTTCCATAAAAGAGTTCGAGAATTCCTGTTCTAATCTATTTCTTTAGTAAAAGTGCCACTAATTTGTGAAAAATCTCGGTATTCTCATAAACTCCAATGAAATTTTCAGCACCGGGTCCATATGCAAACACCGGGACAAGGGCTGCAGAATGGTTGGTGCTGGCAAAAGTGGGACTGATGGTGGAATAATCTGCATCATATCCGTTTGATCCGGCTGCACCTAAAGTAAAGCCACCCGTCTCATGATCGGCGGTCACAATCACCAGCGTCTCTCCATCCTTCTCGGCATAATCCATTACACTTTTCACTGTCTGTTCAAAATCATTCATCTCGGTGATCATGTAGTTTACATTGTTACCGTGTCCGGCCCAATCGATCTGGGAACCTTCCACCATCAGGAAAAAATCCTGTTCACTGGTGGATAGAAAATCAATGGCAATGCTGGAAGCCTTTTCCAGGAAATCCTTCCTGCCTTCAAGCATTGCCGGCATCCGGTCGGAAGCCAGAAGGAAACCATATCTGACTCCAGGTTCTGATTTTTTAATCTTTTTCAGTTTGGCGTAATCTACTACAATTCCATTCTCTTTGAAAATATCTCTTCCGGTAGTATCTATGAAATATTTGATACCTCCCCCTGCGAAGAAATCGATATCTGATTTGGCAAGGTCAAGCGCGATCTCACGCTGCATATATCGATCGGGTTGATGTGCATAAAATCCCGCCGGAGTGGCATCCGTAATGGAGGAGGTGGCAATAACTCCGGTCAGATATCCCTTTTCTGAAAGAAGCTCTACAATGTTTTTACGGGAGACCGTATCCATATCCACTCCAACAGCCTTGTTATAAGTTTGGTATCCTGTACTCAGGGCAGTAGCAGCTGCTGGTGATTGGGTGACCAGGTGAGAACCGGAGGAAGTTCTGGCCAGTCCGATATATTTGAACCGACTGAATGCAGGCTCCTTCTCCATGAAGTAATATGGAGCAGAAACCTGAGACAAGCCCATTCCATCACCAATCATCAGGATTACATTGCGTGGGCGATTTACCTCTGTGGATTCTGTAGGATCCTGTGAATGAACTAACCCGGGAAGAAGAAGCGATAATAAAGAAATAAAAAAGAACTTATTCATAAGGTTATTTTAATATGATTAGATATTACAATAACCACACCAAACCAAAATTGTTCCTGTTTTGAAAGGGTTAGCGACAGGTGGGTGTAAGCTTACGATCAACGAAACGCGGATCACTAGCCTCAGTAAAATAGCTTTCGATATAGGCGACCATCTCCTCTCTTTCTTTCAGATCCAGAAGCTCAAATCCCATAATGTATTCAATGATTCGATCCCTGTAGGTGGCAAACTTATCCACAGCTTCCTGCTGTTCAATATCAGGCCGGCAAGGTCCAAGATAATAGCGCTCCCTCACAGAACTGATCCCCAGGTTGTCCTGCGGAATTGCATAATGAGTGTTCACCAGACCGGTATAGTCGAAATCATAAGGGATTGGAATAAATCCCGGTGGTCCCGGTGGTTTCACCGTAAGTATTTTCAGGTTGTGCCTGCCGGTGACTGAAATGTCCCCATTTCCTATCATATAGGCAAATAAGGCGGTCATGCTCATGATCTCACGATTGACCGTGCGTATGGTGAGCACATCACTTTCAACCTCTACGCCATCCAACCTGGCCGCCATCAAATCCACCGGTTCGATCATAAAGGCCCAGTCCTCTGTTACATTATCGTCTTTACTGGTATCAATAAACTTCAACTTCACAAGCCGTGCCCTGAAACTGTAAGGTGTAAGGAGATTGTAGATTTTGTAAACCATGTACTCACGAAGGATATAGTTTTTATATTGGGCAGTAGGCCTGCAACGGATCGCCATTTTTATCCTTCTGATATCCAGATCGCTGATGGTATCCAAATCAAGACCGGAATACCTGATATTTAACCAGAAGGGGGGATAGGAACAGTTGTCCAGGCGCCAGATGCCCCGGGCCTTTATCCTGGCAGGGTGGGTTACCTGAAAATTTTCATTCACCTGGCACATCATTTCTGCATCCTGGTATGTATCTTTCCGCCTATCCCTCCTGAATTTTTTAAGATCTGTCTTCAAGGTGAGATAAAGAGGTTCTTCGTGACTGAAAAGCCCCTGATACACCGCCATGGAATCCTCAGAAGAGGGTATGTTATCATCCTGAGCAACGAGTCGACCTGTAAATAGAAGCAGTATGCCGGTTAAAAGAATCAGGTAGCGCATGGATATGGATTTAATGAATAAAAAACCTGCATGTAACAAATAATCATCATCAGTGACGGATCAAAACCAAATAAAAATACAAAATTGACCCTTCATTCACAATTCATAATCTTTATTAAATTAGCAGATAAGTTATAATTCAAATCCATAACCAGAAAAATCATGAAAAAAATTGCTTCCCTTGCTATCCTTTCGCTTTTTGCAGTTTACGGTAATGGGCAGAAACCCGAAGAGACCGAAGACTGGTCAAGAAAACCTGAAGTTGTCACCCCGGGGAAAGGCACCCAGCCTCCTTCTGATGCCATTGTTTTGTATGCTGGAGCTGAAGATATAGACAAGTGGACCCATGAGCGATCGGGGCCAGTCAAATGGAAGGCAGAAGATGTTCTTACTACTGTACCGCGCGCCGGAGGCATTAAAACCAAACAGGAATTCGGAGATGTACAACTTCATATTGAGTGGCGCACACCTGAAGTGGTGGTGGGAAATGGTCAGGGCCGGGGCAACAGCGGTGTGTTCCTGATGAGCAAATATGAAGTCCAGGTACTTGACAGCTATGAAAATGAGACCTACTATAATGGCCAGGCAGGGAGTATCTACAAGCAGCATATACCCCTGGTAAATGCATCCCTTCCCCCCGGAGAATGGCAGGTATATGACATTATTTTCCAAGCCCCGGTATTCAAAGCCGATGGTTCTCTGGAATCTCCGGCCTATGTCACTGTGATGCACAACGGTATATTAATCCAAAATCACGTTGCACTGAAAGGACCCACCGAATTCATTGGAAAACCTAAATATGTATCCCATCCCCATAAACTCCCGCTGATGTTGCAGGACCACAGCAATCCGGTATCCTACCGCAACATCTGGGTGCGCGAACTAAAACCTTAAAAGCATGAAAAGACCAGTAACACTATTTACAGGACAGTGGGCCGATCTTCCCCTTGAAATCCTTTGCAAAAAAGCCGCTTCTTTTGGTTATGACGGACTGGAATTGGCCTGCTGGGGTGACCATTTTGAAGTGGATAAGGCAGACGAAGCATACTGCAAAAAGAAGCGGGTTTTGCTGGAAAAACACGGATTGAAATTGTTTGCCATTTCAACACACCTTGTGGGCCAGGCTGTTTCGGATCGGATTGATGAACGTCACAAAAGTATTGTACCCGATTATGTCTGGGGAGATGGAAATCCCGATGGAGTAAATAAAAGAGCGGCTGAAGAGATCATTAAAACCGGGGAAGCGGCAGCCAGGTTGGGTGTTTCGGTGGTCAACGGATTTACAGGAAGTCCCATCTGGCATCTCTTGTATGCATTTCCACCTACTCCAGCCTCAATGATTGAGGAAGGATTCAGTAAATTTGCATCCCAATGGATTCCTATTTTGGATGCTTATCAGGACATTAGGTGTCCGTTTTGGTCTGGAGGTTCACCCCACTGAAATTGCCTTTGATATAGCTTCTGCCCGAAAAGCTCTTGAAGCCCTGAAGTATCATCCGGCATTTGGATTTAATTACGATCCGTCACACTTTGGATACCAGGGTGTAGATTACATATCCTTTCTGAAACTATTCAGCGACCGGATATTTCATGTGCATATGAAAGATGCAGGATGGTCTGATGTGCCTGTTGAAGCCGGGGTATTCGGGGGACACACCGAATTTGGTGCGCCCGGTCGATACTGGGATTTCAGATCTCTGGGTCGCGGAAAGATTCAGTTCGAAGAGATCATTCGCGAACTGAACCGAATCGCATACAGGGGTCCTCTCTCTGTGGAATGGGAGGACAGCGGCATGGACCGTGAACATGGCGCCACAGAAGCGTGTGCATTTGTTAAGAAAATCGACTTCCCGCCTTCGGAGATCGATTTTGATGCTGCATTTGAAGAGTAGCTTTAGCCTTTCAGAATTTTCAGTGCTTCTTCATTTTTGGCATCAGTCATAAATGCCAGTCCGGTCACTTCTTCTGTTTCCCTGTTGGCTGAAATCAGGTCATCCCTCGATATTTCATCGAGGCTGAACTTCCTGGCTCCTGCCATGAATTGCTGAAGTCCGCAAGCCAGTTTATCAGCAAAGGCAAACATGGCTATGGCTCCATATGGGATATTTTTCATTTCATCCTTTCCTACCCTCTCCTTAACCGGTTCCCAGCCGGCAAAAATCTCTTCGGGATATTTACCCATTTCCTTAACAGCAGGAGGAAGTGATTCCCAGTGGCCATAAAGTTCAGCTCTTTCTCTCAGGTTTGAAAACGCCTTCAATATTGCTTCCCAGGAAACCAGGAATCATGGGGGCCCTGCCCATGCATACCAGTTTGGAGAATGGAGCTCCCAGGGCAATGGCCTTATAGAGATGGTCTTCCCGTGCAAATCCTCCTGCAAATGATATATCAGGAACCCTGATCCCTTTTTCATCAAGTATTTGGCAATACTCATAAGCTTTGGAGTGAAGTGCAATTGATGGGATTCCCCAGTGTTGCATCATATTCCAGGGACTCATTCCTGTACCGCCACCAGATCCGTCGATGGTGAGCAGGTCAAGTTCTGCATCCGCCGAGAATCGGATGGCCATGGCCAGGGCTTCCATATCATAAGCGCCAGTCTTCAGGGTAATCTCTGGAGAAGCCCAGTTTACGCAGGTAAGCCACACTGTCCATAAAGGATTCTCTGACTTCATCAGCTGAGTTCAAATCAGTCGCACCCAGTCGGCTGTGACGTGCAAATGAACTGATGGCCCTGGCTTCAAATGCAGATTCCACAATGGGATTATAGGGATCGGGATCCACAAGGTACCCACGATCTTTCAGGAATTTAGCGTATTCAATACTGCTTACCTGTATCTCACCTCCAATATTTTTTGCTCCCTGCCCCCACTTCAATTCCATGATCACCTTATTCCCGTATTTATCCATGATGTACTCCGCAACACCATTTCTGGTATCTTCCACATTCATCTGTACAATCATGGCTCCATGACCGTCATAGTATCTGAAAAAAGTTTCAATCCTGCGGTCCAAGCTCAGGAGCCTTTTCAATTTTCCCTTTGTTTATGATGGATGCCTTATCCACACCCACCACATTTTCCCCTACTACAATCGGAATACCACTCAGGGCAGATCCAACGGCAAATGATTCCCAGTAATTCCTGGCAATAAAGGTGGAACCCAGGGCGCCGGTCATGATAGGAATGCGACATTTTGTTTTCTCCTTATTGCCAAATGAAGTGCTTACATCTACATTTGTAAAAAGGCAGTCATCGGCGTTATTTGTCAGGGGTGCCTTCAGACCTTTGGCCCCATATGCATAACCCTGAATCCTCAGTGCATGATAACCCACTCCAACTGCTGAAACCAGCCATGATCCTGAAGTGGTCTGTCCAAAATTCCTGGGATAGAGAAGCTTCCTCCCTTTGAGCGATGACAGCCAGGTTTCACATTTTCCTTTGCAAGAGGAATCGCAAAGTGTACACAGACCCGATTCACAAGGAACACCCCTGTTGACTGTCCCAATGGCATCATTATTTTTTACCCATTGTATCATTTCAGTTGTAGTTTAGTTATTTTTTGAAAAATTATTAAGTTTTTAGGCGCAAAAGATATCAATTATCCAATCTAGATTGAATATTTATTGCAATTTATCATTCAGGACATCAATTTGGCCCGAACAATATAATTATCGTGTGAAAGCTAAAAATGAGAGGACTTACTGGAGGATTATTTTTGATACATGTTTGCTATCATCCCACATGACCTGTATGAAATAGGTTCCTCTGTCAAGGTCGGATAAGGGAATGGTAGTTTTTACAGAGGCATCATGAATGGTATATACTACCCGGCCCATGATATCCTGCATGTAAATAGCCCCTTTTGCCGGTAATTCAACAAAAAGCACTTCTCTGGCCGGATTTGGATATATATGAACGGATCTGAGCTCATTGGCTGTTTCAACGGAGACTGCCGGGTCCACTGTGACAGTAACACTCCATTCCTGTGTAGTCACTCCATCCTCGGCAGTGACTGTGAAAAGCACCGGGGATGAAAAATCTGCAGCAACACCACTGGCGGGATTGATGGTAGCCCCGGCTGATAATAGGATGGCGGGAACCAGTGCTGTAATATCTGCCTCTTTTGCAACTTCAATCTCCACATGATGCAGTAGATTGTCAATGGTAGCCATACCTGTCTGCTCAGCCAGTGTAAATGAAACGATATCAGTTTCTTTGTTCAGAGCTACAACAACATTCACCATCCATTCCTGGAAGGTAATTCCGTCGGCTGCTGTCACTGTGTAGACCACGGTGGATGAAAAATCTGTGGATACTCCGCCGGCAGGATCAATGCTTGCTCCTGAAGATAAGGCTATGGATGGAACCAGTGCCGTTACATCGGTGCCATAAGGAACATCGATGAACACCGTATGAAGCAAATCAGAGATGGTCGCAGGGCCAGTCTGTTCTGGCAGAGTAAAGTCCACCACATCTGTTTCAGTATTGAACGGTATCACCACAGTTACTGTCCAGTCCTGGCTGGTGGCACCATCAGCTGCAGTAACCGTAAATACAAGCGGCACCGAAAAATCTACAGAATACTCCAATGTCAGGATTGATGGTTGCTCCTTCAGATATTTGAATGTTTGGAATTAGTGCAGTCACATCCGTACCAAGAGGGACATCAATGGAAACAGTATGCATCAGGTTGTCAATAGTGGCCGGTCCAGTCGATTCGGCCAGGGTTAGATCAGTAATATCAGTTTCGCTGTTTGGAAGTACAACTATCAAAACACTCCAGTCCTGGGCACTTATTCCATCTTCTGCAGTCACCGTGTAGGCAACCGGACTTGAAAAATCTTCTGATACTCCACTTGCCGGATTAATGGTTGCTCCGGCAGATAAACCTATGGTCGGAACCATGGCAGTCACATCGGTTCCAAAGGGGACATCAATTGAAACAGTATACAACAGCTTGTCAATAATAGCCGGACCAGCCTGTTCAGCCAGTGTAAAGTCTACAATATCCGCTTCCGTGTTCGGGAGCACATTCACATTGATTGTCCAGTCCTGGATTGAGGTACCGTCCTCTGCAGTCACCGTGTAGACAAGCGGAATTGAAAAATCAGCAGCCACTCCGCTCACCGGATTGATTGAAGCTCCTGCAGGTAATACAATGGTTGGCACCAATGCCGTAACATCAGTGGCATTAGGCACATCGAGGGATATGGTATGCAACAGTTTATCAATGGTTGCCGGACCAGTCTGTTCTGCAATTGTAAAGTCAACAATATCTGTATCCGGATTGGGGAGTACAATCACAGTTGTTGTCCAATCCTGTATAGCAACACCATCCTCTGCTGTCACCGTGTAGACAACCGGAACCGAATAATCAGCAGCAACTCCGCTGGCAGGGTCCATGCTGGCCTTTGCTGATATTCCAATGGTTGGGACCAGTGCCGTTACATCGGTCCCATAAGGAACTTCAATGGAAACTGTATGCAAAAGGTTATCTATGGTCGCCGCAGTAGTTTGCTCGGCCAGGGTAAATGAAACAATATCGGTTTCGTTTGATATGGGCGAAACCATGGCCGCAACAATGAAATTTTGAATGGTAGTCCCATTTTCTGCCACAACCAAATAGATCACAGGGACTGAAAAATCAACGGCAACACCGCTGTCCGGATAAACTGTAGCTCCCGGGGAAACAGTGATGGCAGGAACCAGCGCTGAAACATCGGTTCCGTAGGCAACTTCCGTTATAACATTATGTAATACATTGTCAATGGTTGGCGGGCCAGTCTGTTCGACAAAATCAAAGATTAAAATATCAGTTTCGGCAGATGGGGGTGCAATTGTCACAGTGACAGTCCAATCCTGCATTGTAATCCCATCCTCTGCAGTAACCGTATGGGCAACAGGAGCTGTAAAATCAGCAGCAACACCACTGGCTGGATTGATGGTAGCTCCCAGCGACAAATCGATGGTTGGAACCAGTGCTGTCACATCGGTCCCAAAAAGAACTTCAACATCAACTGTGTGGAGGAGCTTGTTAATCACTGCAGGACCTGTCTGCTCCGGAAATGAGAAATCGATGATTTCAGTCTGATTACCGGGGAGCCTGGTCACAGAAAAATCATCCAATAACAGTTTGCCGACCGGACAGTCCTCCGTCTCTTATCAGTCTGGAATCCTAAACTGAGAAAACCGTCATTAAAATCTGCCGTTGCAGTAATAATACCCTCAACCATAAACCAGTCAGGATTCGTGACAGGATCAGGATTGTTGTTGTAAAAAACCAACTCATCCGCTTTATTGTTCCACACCAGGGACAATTCGGTTTTCTTTCCCTGCTCTACAGATTTTACCCAGCCCTTGACCTCATAGCGCTGGTTGGCAATAAAACTGATGGGCGCATTCACACTGTCTGTATAAAAATAGGTCCATTCTCTGTCTATCGTATTGCTCAACTCCACACTTGTAGTTCCTTCGTGTGCATCAGTGGTTTATCTCAGTGGCTACTGCCGTGACCAGTAGACGGTGCAACCGTTGATAAAATCCATTGATCATCCCAGCTTACCGGCGACTCGAAACTCGGATTTTGAACAAGATTCTGGGTAAAAGCTGGCATCAATACACCCAGTAAAGTCAGGATCAAAACGAACCGCTTACCGCTCTTCATTACTGCTTGTATTAATGATTTGATTGTGTATCAATATAAAACGAACACGCAATGTATACGCAATTATTTATGAACAGGTTACACCCTGAAAGGAAACCACAATTATATTTTCATTGGATAATATTTGGGATTGACTCGATGAGACCTTAAATTTAAGGAATCGACTAAACAGATTAGTAATGAGAAAAGCTTACTTTATCATACTATTCAGTGCCATTATACTTCCACCCAATTTGCTTGAGGCACAGTCCGAATTTGAAGTGACCAAGCCGGATTTATCCCTTAATGATAATGGAATTCAGATTGCGTACCAACTACTAAATAGCTCAATATCAGACACATTTACGGTCCGGATTGAAGTCACTAAAGCCGATGGCAAATATATCAATGCCCAAACCCTTGCCGGGGATGTAGGGGAACACATCCCCGGTGGTTCAAATAAGATGATTCTCTGGGATATTGAGGCTGACGGCATATTCCTGAATGAAGAGATCTTTGTACAGGTCTATGCAGTTCCTGAAGTACCAACAGTCGCAGAGGTAATCCCACAGCCTGTGGACGAAACAGAACAGAATGTGACAGATACTGCCCGGATTGTTGAATTAATTCCGGAGGATTTTAACAGTGATCCACTCCTGATTGAGGAGACGAATGTAATAGAGGAACCGGCTTCTGGATCAGAAGGAGAGCGTTTCAACCGAACTGGCATCATCATTCAGTCGATGCTTCTGCCAGGACTGGGACTATCCAGGGTCAACAGTGGTCAGCCGCACTGGATCAGGGGTGTAGTTGGGTACGGTTGTATCGCCGGCACCCTCTATTTTAATAATAAGGCAGTGGAAAGTAATAATGACTACCTGGCATCAAATAGTCCGGGTGACAGGGACATCCTTTTTGACCAGGCAAAAAGACAGGATGTTATCTCCGAAGTGCTGGCTTTTACGGCCATCGGTATCTGGGTTACAGATTTGGTTTGGACCATCGCAGGAACTTCCGATCTGAACATGAATAAATCCTCTGCATCTCATAAAGGAATTAGCATTGGCACCTCCATAGAACCTGTGTCATCAGTTCCAATATTAGCCTTGCGGTACACATTCTGATCATTAATATGGTACAATAAAAACCAATGAAGAGATTTAGCTACATATATTTTACCATCATTCTGATTGCTTGCCAGACGATTACAGCACAGGAATTGAAAAGCGAAAAGTCCAGTCTGATCATCAATAATATTCCGGTAGTTGAAGATGTTGAAATACGTGATAATGAGCCACCTGATGTCGAATTTATTTCTCCTAAGATTTACCTGGGCACCAGGTTTTATACCCAGCAACAGGAGCTGGACTTAATCGGAAAGGTAACCGACAATTCCCGGGTCAGCCTTGTAATGATCAACGGGGTATCACATCCTCTGAACGAAGCTGGTCTTTTCACCCACCGGTTGAATCTGAATCCGGGTGATAATCGTGTGAGAATAGTTGCCATGGACGAGAAGGACAATCTCAGGGATGTCTTTTTCCTGGTGGACTATACTCCCCCCAGGGTTACCCTGGCTGACAGAATATCCAGTGATGCCATTTATTACGGACTTATCATAGGAATTGACCAATACGATGATGATGAAATACCGGACCTGGATAATCCGGTAAGAGATGCCAGGAAGCTATACGAGACACTCAGCCGAAAATACAATTTCCAGGAGGATAACATCACATTTATTGAAAATGCCACCAGGGCTCAAATCATTCAAAGCCTGGATAGCCTGGCTGTTGTCATCACTGAAGAAGATAACCTGCTTATCTTCTATGCCGGACATGGATATTGGATGGAAAATTCCAATAACGGTTTCTGGCTTCCTTCCGATGCCGATCCAATTCTGAAAACCAACTGGTTCAGAAACAGTACCCTGGTGGACTATCTGAAGGAGATTGACTCAAAACATACACTCCTCATTACGGATGCCTGTTTTGCAGGCTCAATTTTTGCAATGCGGTCAGCCTTCGGTAATCGTGAGAAAGCCTATGAGAAACTATATGAGCTCCCCAGCAGGAAAGCCATGACCAGCGGTCGATTGGAATTGGTCCCCGACCGGAGTTCTTTCACCCGGTTCCTCATAGAAAGGCTTGAGGAGAACACCGAGACCTACCTCTCCTCCGAAGAGCTGTTCAGCAGTTTCCGCCTTGCGGTAATCAATAACAGTGATGTCATACCCCGGTATGGAGAGATTGAAAAGGTAGGTGACGAAGGAGGTGATTTTATTTTTCTATTAAAACAGTGAGCATTGAACAGTAAGATACCCAGCATGGGAAAGAAAGCATTTAAATCGATTACGACCATTGCCATTCTATCCATTATTGGCTTTGTTTCATCCCATTGTTCAAAAATTGAGCCTGTAAGAGTGATCAAGGTAAATACCGTAACGGTCATGGAAACTTCACAAACCTACTGTGTTGTATCCTCCACAATCATTGACCTGGGTGAGTTTTCTGAAGTATCTCAGCACGGTTTTGCATTGTCCCTTGATTCCAATGTAGAACATGCCTTCAAACATACCGAATTGAATAAGAGATCCGACGTGGGAGCTTTTAGTGAACGAATCGACGGTCTGACCCCTGGTACGGATTACCATATCTGGGCCTATGCTTCCAACGATAATGGACGTGAGCATGGTGAAAAACAGAGCTTCAGAACGCTTGAGGAACCCATCTCAGATCCTCCACAACTGACCACCAATCCGGTTGAAGATCCCTCCTGGAACTCCGCCATTTGTGGTGGGAATATTACCGATGAGGGAGGTTCCGGCATTATTGAAAGGGGATTGTGCTGGGGTTTCGAATCCAAGCCAACCATAGAAGATTTTTCAAAATCTGTAGATGGAGGACCCGGCGAGTTCATTGTGGAAATGACTGATCTCACACCGGCAACCCTGTATTTTGTCCGGGCTTATGCCAGAAACAGCACTGACATTGCTTATGGGAATGAACAGGCATTCACCACTCCTGCCGAACCTGTTGAACCAACAGTGGTTACAGCCAGTCCGGACGATTCCCAGCCGAACAGCATTCATTGCGGTGGTAGCATCGACAATGATGGAGGGGCGCCGATTATAACCAAAGGATTTTGTTGGAGTACCAATCCAAATCCCACCCTTGCGGATGCAAGCGTTGTCTTTGAGGGAGGTGGTTCGGATCCATACGAAATGGTGATAACCGGCCTGGATCATGATACGGAGTATTTTATCAGGGCATATGCCACCAACAGTGGCGGTAAAACCGGATATGGACAACAGGAAGTATTCCGCACCCAGTTCCTTTGTGGATCAATTCTTCTCGATCCACGTGATTTAGAAGAATATCCGACCATTAGCATGGGGGAACAGTGCTGGCTGGCCCAGAATTTGAGAACCGGAGAGATTGTTCCAGCAGGTTCGGAACAGGGGCCCAACGGCACCATTGAAAAATATTGTTACGAAGATAATGAAGACAACTGTGCAGCATTTGGCGGTTTTTATACCTGGGATGAAATGATGCAGTACAATCGTGTGGAAGCTTCACAGGGGGTTTGTCCCGACAGATGGCATGTTCCATCTGATGCTGAATGGATCACACTGGAAAGATTTCTTGGGATGCAATAGGCCAGCATTGACAGTCTCGGCTTTTTCAGGGGATACAATAATGAAGGAGGGCTCTTAAAATCCACTGAAATACCTCCCTGGAATGAGCCAAACGCGGGAGCACTGGATCCTTACCAGTTTTCTGCTTTGCCTGCTGGAATCGTATGGAATGATGGTTCTTCCAACGGCCTGGGGGACTTCACTGTATTCTGGACCTCTACAATGATTGATGAATCAGTCATTTACAGAATGCTCCACACGAACTATACACGAATTGGAAGGTTTGTGGGAGATCCCACCAATTCCACCTCCGTCAGATGTGTGAAAGATTATTAAGCAGATTTTCTATATTTGATGCCTGGTCTTTCAATTTATCTTTTCAATGAAACATCTCTTCAGACTATCCTTTTACTGTACCTGTTTTTTCATTACAGCCATGCATTTGACAGCACAGGGTCCAATTCCCCAATGGACGCATTATCGGGGTTCAAACCTGGATGGGATTTCCACTGAGACCGGATTACCAATTTCATGGAATGACAGTTCTTCGATCGCATGGAAAACCAGCATTCTGGGGAATGGTTGGTCATCTCCTGTTGTCTACGGGAACCAGGTGTGGCTTACCTCCGAGTATAACAAGAAAATGAAGGCTGTCTGCGTTGATTTCACCACAGGAAAGATCATTTACAACAAGACATTATTTAGTCCCATTAGCCTTTACCGCAAACACTCCATCAACACCTATGCTACTCCCACCGCCGCCATTGAAGAGGGTTTTGTGTATATACACTTTGGCAGGTACGGGACTGCCTGCCTGGATACCCGGACCGGAGAAACCCTCTGGAAACGAACTGATATGCAGTGTGAACATGTCCAGGGGCCTGGATCATCACTACTCATCTACAAAGACAAACTGATTGTCCATATAGAAGGTACGGATGTCCAATACATCTATGCACTCGACAAGAGCACCGGAGAGACCCTCTGGCGTTCAGAACGTCCCCGAAAATTCTACGATCCCATGTTAAGCATCGGCAAAAAAGCTTATGTAACACCACTCATTGTGAACGTGGATGGCCGGGACCTGATGATCAGCAATGGATCGGCTGTCTGTATTGCGTATGATCCCAATACCGGTGAAGAGGTCTGGTACATCGTGCAGGGAGAAGATTCCACCATCGCCATGCCCGTGGAGAGCAATGGCATCGTATTCTTCTACACATCATTTATCACAGGAACCGATGGTGAAAAATTTGCCGAATTGATGGCAGTGGATCCCCGCGGACAGGGTGACATAGGAGCCACCAACATCATATGGAGAATGAAATCTCCCATCCTGCAGCTGCCCACTCCTGTTGTGGTTGATGGTCTGCTATATACTGTGGATTCTAAAGCATTACTGAGTTGCCTGGATGCTGGAACAGGTGAAACCGTCTGGTCAAAAAAACTGAAAGGGAAGTACCATTCATCACCTGTTTACGCTGACGGATACATCTACATTAGTTCCACCAAGGGTGAAACTTTTGTCTTTAAGGCAGGGAGGGAATTGAAGATGGAAGCTGTAAATAGCCTTGCAGGCGAGATCTGGGCAACTCCGGCTCTCACCGGAGGAGCCATTGTCATGCGCACCAGTAAATATCTCTATAAGATCGACACCCTGTAGAGAAAAATGTAATCCGGAGGCAGGAAAGATTATAATCCCAGGAATTGCATGGCTATACCTGCCAGAAGAATCACGAGTCCGGCAAACAGATGTATCTGATATCCTTTGCCTTTGAGCTTTATCATTGAGAATCCCCTGTAACCCAGATATACAATCAAAAGCATGGTGCCAACGGTAGCAATACCGAAGACCAGCGCCACCAGAAAAATTCCCATTCCACTATGTTCTGCAGCAGGGTATACAAGCATGGGAATCAACACTTCACATGGTCCGAATACAAAGATCAGAAAGAGGATCCAAGGGGTAAGCCGGCCCGCATCATCCTCTTTTTGCATGTCACCATTGGCCAGGTGAAGATCTCTGTGACGTATGGATTTCGGGCGAAGAAATGCAGGGAGGTGCATGTGTGCCCCTCTTTTGAAATATTTATAAATTCCATAGGCACTGTAGAGTAATCCAAATGCAATCAACATCCATCCCACCACATTGCCCCGGTTGGCCTCAATGGCTTCCAGTTTACTAAGGCTGAGTCCCATGGCAATTCCGATCAACCCGAGTATGACAGATCCGCCCACATGCCCTACCCCGGATATAAACGTAATCCATAAGGTCCGGGTCTGGGTCCAGTTTCGGGCCTTGCTTAATACAATGAAAGGAAGGTAATGATCAGGACCCAGAAGGGTGTGAATCACTCCCAATGTCGCAGCCGACATTACCAGTACATACATCTCATTCATAAAAACTGATTGATTAATTTATATTATGCATTATAACTTGTTCACTAAACTTGCCTGGCAAGCTGCACCGAATCCATTGTCAATATTGACAACGCTGACCCCGCTGGCGCAGCTGTTTAACATAGAAAGCAAAGCGGAGACCCCCCCAAAGTTGGCTCCGTACCCGGCGCTGCACGGAACACCTATGACCGGTTTATCCACCAATCCCCCCATCACACTTGCCAGGGCTCCTTCCATTCCGGCGATGACAATGATCACCCGGGCACCCCTGATCAGATCCAGTTTGTGAAACAACCTGTGTATTCCTGCCACACCAACATCATAAATGCGTTCCACACGATTCCCCAGAAATTCGGCTGTCACTGCTGCCTCCTCTGAAACAGGAATATCTGACGTACCGGCTGAAACAATGGCAATATAATTCTCAGTAGGAGTTGGTTTCTGGGGCTGATAAACAATGGCTCTGGCTTGCCTGTGATAGATGGCGCCCGGAATTTTTTTCACCACCGCATCATATACCTCTGAATTGGCTCGTGTGGCCAGAATGGGAATTCCTCTGTTATGCATTCTAAGAGCGATTTCGGCCACCTGTTCAGGGGTTTTTCCCTCTGAGTAGATCACCTCAGGAATCCCGGTCCGGTGGGTTCGATCCGTATCGATGGTGGCAAATCCCATATCCTCAATCCCAATGGCAGAGAGCTTCTCTACAGTCTCATCCTGATTCAGTTCACCTTTGCTGAACTGCTCCAGTAAGCGAACAATTTCTAATTTATCCATTATAAATGCTTATATACTTCTTTTCGGATCTCCTCCAGGGAAACTCCATGTTTTTCCGCAAGTTGACGGCATTGTTCAAATTCAGCTTTTTCGTTGACCACCCGTCCTTTAAAGTAACTACGCTTCACCTGTAAATCCCCATACTTAGTATTGATCACTACAATTTCCCTTCGCAACATATTTTTTTGAACCCTGTATTCCCGCAAACCGATACTTGACGTTTCTGTAAATAATATCTCCTTCAATACAGGGGCCAGATCCATGCTGCACAGTACACTAAGCATATGACCGGGTCGTGACTTTTTCATGACAATGGGTGTCATAAATACATCCGACGCTCCTGCATCGAACAAAAGTGATGTCACATGTGAATACCATTCCGGATTCATATCGTCCATGTTGCACTCCAACATAACGGACTCTTCCACCTGCAGGTCTTGTTCCATCTGTTGTTTGCTTTCTGCCAGGTACACCCTCAATACATTCGGAATCTCTCCGTCGCGATTACCAATACCATAACCCGTCTTTGTAATGGTGAAATCCGTTTCCAAAGTGAATCGATCAACTGTAGCAGCAAGGATCGCGGCTCCGGTGGGTGTGGTAGCTTCATAATCCACCAAACCACTCCTCACAGGAATATCCGCTACAATCTCAGCAGTTGCAGGTGCCGGTACCGGCATCATTCCATGGGCACATTTCACAAATCCGCCGCCTAACTGCACCGGGGAGGATTGAATTTCATCCACCTCCAGGTACTCCTGACATATGGCGGCACCTACAATATCGGCGATGGAATCCAATGCTCCAACCTCATGAAAATGAACCTTCTCCTTGGAGATGTTATGTACTTTAGCTTCAGCTACAGCTATTCGTTCAAAAATGGCCAGGGATTTGGATTTGATTGACTCTGACAATGCACTCTGATTGATCAATTCCTCAATATGTCGAAGGTGCCTGTGTTTTTCATTTTCCGGATTCTCAATCACCACATCGACCTTGGTTCCACTGATCCCTTTCCTTATATCCCGACCCACTTCAAGTCTGAATCCATCCACATTTAGTTTTCCCAGCTCCTTTTCAAGAAATTCCGGATCCACCCCCAGGTCCACCAGGGCACCCAGGTTCATATCGCCGCTGATCCCTGCAAAACAATCGTAATATAGTATCTTTTTCACGTTTACCTTTTACCTTTATTTGTCATGTCACCATTCTTCGCCTGCGGCTCAGATCCTTCGGTGCACCCCTCACATCTACCTGCTGCTCAGACTTCTGCACCATTCACCATTCACCTTCACTATTTACCTATATCCCTGTTTAGTTTTCCGGAGACAAGACCTTCCTTATCTATCACCACCTCTGGGAATCCAATCTGTTTCACCTTCATCACAACAGATTCTTCCAGCTCCAGCAAGCGGGGTACGTCCTCCTGCCTGACTTCAATTTTGCCATGATCTCCATAATGCCGTACCCTTACATCATTAAAACCAAAGGAGTTGAGAAGCTCTTCGGCCTGCTCAATTTCCACCAGCTTTTTCTGGGTGATTTTATGATTGTACGGGATACGGGAACTGAGACACGGACTGGCCGGTTTGTCCCAGTTGGGCAAATTGAAATACCTGGCAATCTGGCGGATCTCCTCTTTGCTGAGACCACAATCTGCCAGGGGTGACAATACCTTATATTTGGTGGCAGCCTTCAAACCGGGACGATAATCACTGTAATCATCTGCGTTGGTTCCGTTGAGTACCGGAAATCCAGGATACTTTGTCACAAACAGCATGAAGATCACTATAGAGGTGCTCCTTGCAGAAAAAGCAGCGGTCAATGGGATTTTCATTGTACCGGTCATCCTCCAGTTCACTGGTCACAATCACCTCCATGGTAATGTCAAATTGCTTGCTGAATGATTGTGCCAGTTCAAAATCTTTTGACTTCAGACTTTCAGAATTAGAAATAACACCAATGGCCTGTTCTTTCCCCTGAAAAATCCTGGCCAGGTAAAGCACCAGCGAGGAATCAATCCCCCCTGAAAATGCAACAATGGAACCTTTTTGAGCTTCGAACCACTCTTTCAATATCTTTCAGTTTATCTGCTGTCTCTATTATTCAATTCTTCCATATCCTATCTAACTCTCTAATATTTTATGTTAATCAAACCTTGTCATGGTCAGTTTTCCATGTTGAATCCCCTTCTCAGCAATGAGCCTTTCTGACAGATCGGTGAGCCTGGATGAGATTCCCTTCAATGAAATTACCTCCATGCTGTAATTCTCGTTAAGCGTAAAACGCTGGACAGAGAGAATCTCCTCCACGTATTCCCTCTGAATCAATGCCAGGTGATTGGCGATTTCTCGTTTATGATGATCGTATACCAGTGTAACTGCACCTGCGACCAGGTTATTACAAAGCCACTTTTTCTCTACAATGTGCTTGTTAACCAGCTGGCGAAGTGCCTGGGAACGGTTGGAGAATTTATTCTCAAGAACATATTCATCCAATGCATCCAGCACTTCCTTTTCAAATGATACGCCGAAACGTACTACCGACATCGTGTTACGTTTTTGTATAAAGGTGTTAAGATTGGCGAATATATGGATTTTTTTTAAAGTAGGAATGAACATGAATTAAATAAATCATTGACAGGTGCTTAATTAGTTTGTAACTTGCAGTAAACCAATAAATCCAGTATTATGTCAGACAGCGTATATAAAATTATCGAACTGGTGGGAACCAGCACTAAATCCTGGGAAGATGCCGCCGGAAATGCCATCAAAAAAGCATCTGAAACCCTGAGGGATCTGCGCATCGCCGAAGTTTCACAAATGGATTTGCAAATCAAGGATGGAAAAGTGGAAAGTTACCGGACCAAAGTCAAACTTTCCTTTAAATTTTTGGGATAGGTCAGGCTACATGCCGAAAAACCGCAGCGAATCGTACAATACTCGCTCTGTAACTGACTCATTGAATGAGACATACATTCAGGGGTATGCCAGGTAAATAATGAATTGCATATAATTTAAATAGCAGATGAATCATGAAAACAACTTTAAGCAAATGTTTTACCCTTCTGTTGGTGATTATTCTGGGATTTGAACTGACTTCATTCTCGCAATGTGTATTGGAAGAGAATGTATACGCTTTTACCTATATGGGTAAGAGATACGAAGTGGTAAAAGAACTGAAAACCTGGTCAGAGGCTGCTTCCTGTGCAGTTGAACGGGGAGGCTACCTGGCGGAAATAAATTCAGAAGAAGAACAGGATACCATTTACGGAGCAATTATTCATGGAGCTGAAGTTCCTGTGGAATATGAAATTGTCAGTGATGGAGGAGGGATTGCTTATGTTTGGATTGGGGCCACTGATCAACAAACCGAGGGGACCTGGATCTGGGACGGTAACGGAGACAACTCTGGCATTAACTTCTGGAACGGCCAGGGATTTGCCGGAGAAAACAATGGTGCACCGGTTGATGAATTGTATCATAACTGGGGAGGTTCTTCATCAGGCAATCCAAATGAACCGGATGATTATGGAAGCGGACAGGACGGGGCAGCCATCGGGCTGGCTAAATGGCCTGCAGGAATTGATTTTACACTGGGTGTGGCATCTGAGTGGAATGACATCAACTCAGACAACAGTATCTATTTTGTAGTTGAATTTGACTGCCAGGAAAGCAAAAGTACCATTGATGAAACAGGCTGTGGAAACTATGTCTCACCCAGTGGTAAAACCTGGATCATCTCGGACACCTACCAGGATACCATCATGAACGCTGCCGGTTGTGATTCTGTGATCACCATTAATCTGACCATAGTCGCCCCTGATACTTCCGTTATTCAGGGTGATGAAACACTGACCTCAAATGCTACCGGCGTGGAATACCAGTGGTTGGATTGTAATCAGGAAAATACAATCATTGAAGGAGAAACCAATCAATCATTTATTGCTTCCTCAAATGGCAATTACTCCGTTAAACTGACAGAGGGTGTTTGTACGGATACCTCCGCATGCTATTCCGTAACAAACCTGAGCGTAGAGGATAAATCACTTGAAGAGCGTCTAAAAATATTCCAGCAGGCCAGGAATACCATCCAGATTGACCTTGGAGATGTTCATCAGGAAATATTCATAAAGGTCACCGATGTAAATGGCAGATTGGTATATAATAAAAACTTTGTCCAGAGTCAGATATTTAGTATTGAATTAGACAATCCTGCTGGTGCATATTTTATTACGGTCACCACTGAAACGCAGCAGGCTGTTTTCAAGATGATCAAGAATTAACACCAGCTATTCATACCGCAGGCAGTTTGCAGGATTGGACCGGGCTGTGAGGAATGCGTGAAATGTGACGGTGACAAGGGATAGAAATACTGAAAGAAGGAAGACCACTGCAAAAACTGAGGCTTTTAGATCCACACTGTAACTGAATATCTGCAGCAATCTTTTCAGGATCAGATAAGCAAGAGGCATCCCGATCAGGTTTGAGAGGATTACCAGTTTCATAAAATCGGAAAGCAGGAGTCTCATGATGATACCGGTATGTGCTCCCATGGCCTTTCTTATACCTACTTCTTTGGTCCTCCGGCTGTTATTGAAGACTGAAAGTCCGATCAGACCCAGGGCCGCAATGAAAATAGCGATTATGGAGAATAGTATGAAGATAAGTTTTATCCCGTCTGCGTTTTCAAGGGCATCATACTCGAATTCGCTCACGAAATCATAAATAAATTCATAGCCCGGATTGTGCTTCTGAAACACCTGCTCAATTTCTGCAATCTGCTCAGAGGATACATCCCTGTTAATTCTAACAAAAATATAATCGCATACTTCGTCATAATTATAAATGAGTGCTTGTTCACTAAAAATTCCCAGGTTAAAGGGAAAGAATTTAATATTCTCAGTTACACCCAAAATATGATAATCCATACCCCTCAAATAAAAAGACCTTCCCACCGGATCCTCCCACTCCATTAAATCTACCAGTGACTGATTTACTACTACGTATTTATAATTCAGGCTTTTTCGTTCGTCGGAAAAGTAAGCTCCTTCAAGCAAATCAATCTCAAAGGTGGAGAGAAAGTCAGCATCGGTCCACAACAGGACAGCAAGTTTGTTATGGTCACCTTCCCTGTCACCCCAATCGATATCTCCGCTGCTGAGCATCACAGGAATATCTGAACCTGAAGAAACTCCATCCACGAAATGCAATTCGTTTCAGCTCGCTTTTAATCAGAGGATAGTGGTCCCAGGCCCTTCCGGTGGTCCTGATATACAACACCTCTTCCCTGTTAAAACCCAGGTCAGCCTCCTTAAGGTAATTATACTGTCTGAGCATGAATAGTGAAACAAGGATAAATATGACCGAGAAGGTAAACTGCACCACAATAAGGATTTTTCTGGATTTGGTGCCCCCCAGCTGGCTTTTCCCGTTCTTGCCGGAAAGGAAGGCCAGCGGTCTGAATCCGGCGATCTTCACTGCAGGGTACAAACCTGCCAACAAGCCTGTTATCAGGAATATAAGGATTATTTGAATCCAGTAAAGTGTACCCCCGGTATGCACCCCCGGGTCCACCCCGAATGATCTGGAGAGCATGGGTGTCAGATGCTCAGCCACAAACAGGCCCAGGTAAAAGGCAAGCAGCAGCAGCAGATAAGTCTCACCCATGAACTGGATTATCAACTGGCGCTTACTGGCGCCGGCACTTTTACGGATGGCAATCTCCTTAAGCCGCACAGAAGCATATGCAGTGGTCAGGTTTATGAAATTGATGCTGGCTATGGAAAGGATCACCAGGGCCATGATCAGGTTTGTATAAAAACCAATGATACCCCTGGTCTCCCCATGCAGGTGCATCCGTGTCAGGTTATCCATAAAAAAATATGAATCCAGCTCCTCATCAAAATTGTTCTTTACGTACTTATTTATTGCAGCATCTAAAGCGGACAGGTCCGTTTCGGGAGCGAGTCTGAAATTGTTATAGTACATGTTTCCTCCCATATTTTCCAGGGGGTAACCCATCTCCTCCATTACATGCATTCCCATCAAGGCCTTAAACTGGAATGATGAATTCTCCGGCGGATCTTCAACAACTCCCACCACCCTGTAATAATCGCCTTCGCCTATCCTTACAGTCTGATCCAAAGGATCCTGTTCTCCAAATAATCTAATGGCAAAACTCTCGGTGATCACCAGGTGATCGCGTTCTGAAAATATCAACTCTTCATTTCCTTTCACCAGTTTGAAAGAGAAAAAATGAAGAAAAGTGCTGTCCACTGACAGCACCTCATCCTCATTGAAATACTTCATGGGAACATCATCCGGATCTTCACCCGTGGGAACACCAAATTCAAATTCGTGGGGTTGGCTTACACGGCAGCTGCTCAGTACCTGAGGAAAATTCTCAACCAGCATGGATGAAAAAATCCCACCGGTTCTTTCGGAAGTATATTCTGATCCATCCATATTAATTCTCACGTAGAGGACATACATCTGGTCCACATCCTCATGAAACCTGTCAAAGCTGCTGTCAAACCTTACCCAGCTCCAGAAGGAGAGGAATATTCCAAATCCAATGGCCATACCCACCAGATTGATCAGGGTGATAAATTTATTCCTCCATAAATTACGGATGGCGATAACAATATAGTTGCGAATCATAACTGCTGCTGAATCAAATAATAGTACTTCTTTCTACCCTATTATTGACAATTTCATGCCACAATGCATATATTTTTGATTCACTGCTTTTTAGCTTTTAATTCCCGGTGATGAAGTGTCGGAAAATCCAACACCTTCTGTGGGTTTTAACTACAATCTTATACATTTACATATCAGTTTGATTCTTATGGCAAAAAAAGCGGGCAATATCCTGATTGTGGATGACAATGACGATCTTTTGATCGCATTAAAATTATTCCTCTCCCGGCACTTCCAGCAAATCGATACAATCAGGAATCCCAACCTGATCCTCTCCACACTTGAAAAGAATTCCTACGACATGATCCTGCTGGATATGAATTTCAGGGCAGGCATTGCATCGGGGAACGAAGGTATTTTCTGGTTAAATCAGATCCTGAAAAAAGATCCTGATGCAACAGTGATCTTCATAACAGCATTCGGGGATGTGGAACTAGCCGTAAAGTCCATGAAGGAGGGTGCTGCAGATTTTATTATGAAATCGTGGGATGAGCAGAAGATCCTCTCCACACTTCTCAATGCTTACGAGTTACGAAAAAGCAAAATGGAAGTCTCTCTCCTGAAAAAGAAACAGGCACATTTAAGAAGGGAGATCGAGAAAGATTTTTCGGTTTGCTACTGCCAGTCAAACTCCATGAAAGAACTAAATGAACTGGTGAACAAGGTAGCTTTCACTGATGCAAATGTACTGATCCTGGGGGAGAATGGAACCGGCAAAGAAGTTGTGGCGAGGGAAATTCACAGACTTTCCAGCAGGAGCAAAGAGATCTTCGTCAAAGTGGATTTGGGAGCGCTGCCTGAAACCCTTTTTGAAAGTGAATTATTTGGACACAGGAAAGGTGCATTTACGGATGCCCGGGAGGACCGTGATGGTCGGTTTATTATAGCATCTGCAGGCACCCTCTTTCTGGATGAAATCGGAAACTTGCCCCTGTCTCTCCAAACTAAATTATTATCAGCCATCCAGAACAGGGCGGTGTATCCGGTGGGATCATCCAATCCCACTCCCACAGATGTTCGCATTGTCTCAGCAACCAATATGCCTTTACAGGAGATGATCGGCCAACAACGTTTCCGGGAGGATCTCTATTATCGCATCAACTCCATCCAGATAGAGATCCCTCCCTTAAGAGAAAGGAAAGAGGATATTCCGGTTCTCTCCCAATTCTTCCTGAGAAAATATGCGGATCAGTATCAGAAATCTGGAATGAGCCTGGGTGAAAAGGCCATGGAGAGACTCAAGTTTCATGATTGGCCGGGAAATATCCGGGAACTGGAACATACCATTGAGAAGGCAGTGATCCTCTCTGAACATAAGTCGATTACCTCTGAGCATCTCTTTCCAAGATTATCATTTACCCCAGCCGGCCGAACCACAGGAAGCTTCAATCTGGAGGAAAATGAGAGGATTATCATTGAGCGGGTTCTTAAAACAGAGCTGGGAAATGTAACAGCAGCTTCCAAAAAGTTAGGCATCAACCGATCTACACTGTACCAGAAAATGAAAAAATATGGTATTTAGCAAGTTTATATGGACCATTCTGATCATGGTGGTGGTCATTGTGCTCACAGCGGTGGGTTTCGGGATCTTCCTGCAAAAACCGTATTACCCGGTGACCAGCTCGTTGCTGATTGTACTTCTTGTGATTGAAACTTTGTATCTGCTCTACTACTTAATCCGGATCCGAAGGGACCTCTTAAAACTGGTCAGTGCGCTCCGCAATGAAGATTCTTCACTTCAGTTTAGAAAGAAGTCACGCGATCCCTATTTCAGTGAAATCCACCGAAGTTTTAACGAGATCATTCAAAACTTCAGACTTGTCAGACTGGACAAAGAGGCAGAACATCATTTCTTCAAAGCGACAGTGGATCATATTCAGTTTGGGCTCATTGCATTTAATGAGAATGGTGATGTGGAAATTGTCAATGAAGCTTTTCTTGAATTGTTTCAAATGGAACGAATCACCTCAATAGAATCCCTTTCAGAAGTATCTGATGAACTTCCTGAACTATTCCGTCGAGCTCTCCGTTCAGAAAGAATCCCTTAAACAGCTTCAGATCGCCGGCGAACTTCACCACCTTATTTATCTTGCTTCAAGGTTTAAACTGCAGCAACAGGAAATCACACTCATATCGGTCCGGGACATCAGCAGGGAAATTGACCGCAATGAACTGGAGGCATGGCAGAAACTGCTGCGTGTTTTGAGGCATGAGATTCTGAATTCCATCAGTCCCATCAAACTCCTCGCCACCAACCTGTCCGCAACCCTGCAGCCTGAAGGAGATATGGTCTCCCTGTCCAAATTAACCGAAGAGGAGATCAATAATGTGAAGATTGGTCTGGACACCATACACAGAAGGGCCACCGGATTATCAAATTTCCTTGATGCATATTCCAACCTGTACAGGGTGCCAGATCTTCAGTTGCAACCTGTGAAGGTAGTTGAGCTGCTGGACCGCGTGGCTTTGCTTTTCAAGGATCGATTCAATGGCGAAAAATTCAGTCACAGCATTCAGTGTCCAGATCCGGATTTCAACATCATGATGGATGAAAGGATGATCGAACAGGTTCTGATCAACCTGGTTAAGAACAGCCTGGACGCAGTAAAGACCAAAGAGGAGCAATCCATTCAATTGTTTGCCCAGGTCAGGGATCACTTAAAGGTAATCGGAGTAAAAGACAACGGTGAAGGAATCCCACCCGACCAGTTGGAAAGTATTTTTATTCCTTTCTATTCTACCAAAAAAGGGGGCACTGGAATTGGATTAAGCTTTTCACAGCATATTATGCGTTTGCATCACGGACAAATGAAAGTAAATACAAGCCCGGGACTCGGAAGTGAATTCCAGTTGGTTTTTCCCAATCCCTGAACTTTTTGGAATTCCAGAAGTTATCTAGTTAATCCCGAACAGTCCAACACCTATGAAAAATACCATTCCTCTTCTGTTTGCTCTGATGCTTATTAAGACTGATAAATGATGTAATTATGCCCATTAACGTACCCACCAACCTGCCCGCCATTGAGGAACTGAAGAAGGAAAATATCTTCATTATGGAGGAGAGCCGGGCCATCCATCAGGATATCCGACCACTTCGGGTAGCCTTGCTGAACCTGATGCCGGTAAAGATGGTCACCGAAACTGACCTGCTGCGTTCCCTGGCAAATACACCCCTCCAGGTGGAACTGGACCTGCTCCATATGGAGGAACACTATTCGAAGAATACACCACGGGAACATATGGAGGTCTTCTACAAGACATTCGATGAGGTTAAAAACAAGCGGTACGATGGACTCATCATCACTGGAGCCCCGGTGGAACACCTGGAATTTGAGGAGGTGGATTACTGGGAGAGTCTTTGTGAAATCCTTGAATGGAGCAAAACCTGTGTGAGCAGCACCATGCACATTTGCTGGGGTGCCCAGGCAGGGCTATACTATCACTACGGCATTAAAAAATATCCTCTGCCTCAAAAAGCTTTTGGAATCTTTGATCACCGGATTACTGATAGAAAACACCATCTGGTAAGGGGTTTCGATGATGTTTTTCCTGCACCACATTCAAGGTATACGGAGAACCGGCTTGAGGATCTTAAACAGCATCCCGACCTGATTCCCCTGGCCTGGTCCCCGGAGGTGGGATCCAACATTGTCCTTTCAAAAGATAACCGTCAGATCTTCATTTCCGGACATCTGGAATACAATCCCCTCACCTTAAAGGATGAGTATGAACGTGATCGGACCAAAGGGTTGGAAACAGCTGTTCCTCAAAACTATTTTCCTGAAGATGATCCAAACAAGGATCCGGTCATTCGCTGGAGGGCCCATGCCAGTCTCCTCTTTTCCAACTGGCTCAACTACTATGTCTACCAGGTAACACCTTACGACTGGAAATAATCTACCGTGCCAATACAAATATCCGGTAACTATTTGCCAGGTTTTGTAATTTTACGATGGAGGGGTTATGAAAATGTTTCTGCAAATAGAGGGAATTCTGATGCTTCTAGTGCTTACGTCGGCTTTGTCAGCTCAGGAAGTTGATGAAATCAGAATGGTAAAGTATACCCCCGAATTCAAATTCAGGGATGGGATATTTATCAATTTTGATATGGTGAAGGCTAACAGCCCTCTTCCTCCCGCCAGAATCGAAACGGATCTGGACAAGTACGATATGGAATTCTTTGAAACAATTACTGCGGATAAGGAGATCGTAATATATGACGATAATGGCGTGAAATTTGTAATGAAATCCGAGGATATATGGGGATATGGATACAATGGTTTGCTCTACATCAATGTGGGGAAAGTGTTTCACAAGATGAACTTTGAAGGCAGTATTTCTCGATTTGTGGCTGCAGCTACCACCTATTATTCAGTGAACCGTGTATCACAGATTTTCACAGTGAAACGCAGACAATACCTTTTCGATTTCGAATCCTGCAATGTAATGGAATTTACTCCCGGGGCCGTTGAATTATTACTCGAAAGGGATTCCGAGTTATTAAAGGAGTATCATGCCCTTTCGCGACGGAAAAGAATTCGTATGAAATATGCCTTCATCCGTAAGTACAACGAAAAGCATCCGCTCTATTTTCCCGCTGGTTGAACCACCTGACCGGCCAATCAGACATCCACATCCAGGTTGGTAAGCCCGCAGCTTCTGGCCATATGAACCACTTCCTCATATTCCTCCCTGGAAACATGGCTGTCAATGGCGGGATAAAGATGGGCCCGGTATGCTGGTCTGTACTGGATCATGATATTGACGTAGGTGTCAGCAGGCAGATGATCTGCAATCCATCGCATGGCACGGATAGAACCGGCCACATCGTTGGGCATGACCAGGTGCCTGATCATCAGGCCCCTGTATATGACACCGTTCTTTTCAGCAATGGCTGGTCCCACCTGACGGTTCATTTCAATCAGGGCAGCATGTGTCACGGTTGGATAATCCGAAGCATCTCCCGAATACTTTGAAGCTTGTTCTGAATCCATGTATTTAAAATCGGCAAGGTAGATATCCACGATTCCATCAAGCAAGCGAAGGATCTCCCCCCGTTCCCATCCGCAGGTATTGTATACCAAAGGGATCCTCAATCCAAGAGAGGCAGCCAGGTCGAGTGCCAATAGGATATGCGGGGAAAAATGGGTAGGGGTAACCACATTGATATTCTGACAATCCTGCTCCTGTAACTGGAGCATCATGTCAGCCAGGTCCTCAATCTCCACATCGGTTCCGTTTCCCTTATGGCTAATATCCCAGTTCTGACAGAAGACACAGCCCAGGTTGCAGTGGCTCAGGAAAATGGTCCCGGATCCTCCTACCCCCACGAGTGGCCTTTCCTCCCCAAAGTGGGGGCTGAAAGAGGCCACCCTGAGTTTCGAAGTAGCGCCACAGAATCCGGTTTCACCTTCAAGTCGATTCACCCTGCACTCCCTGGGACAGAGCCTGCAATTCTTCAATACGTTCCATAGGACTTCTCCCCGTTCCTTCAGCTCGCCGTTCCGGTGAAGTTTAATATATCCTGTTCTGTGGGGGATCCCGTTCATATTATCACTGCATCTTATGAATCACTTACCATTCCCCTTTCTTTCCAAATTTTGAAATGGCAGAATTTTTAAACGATGCTGCTGCCTCGTTAAATCCTGAAAGTATTTCAGCTGTACTTCTCCCGGAACTACTGCGTGCCGCCTGGATTACTGTTTTACACTCGTTTGAATCCATGAAAAGGGCAGCTTCAAGGATCTTTTGCTGGTCCTCTTCGGGGATAACAAGGAATCCATGTTTGTCTGCATGAACCAGCTGCCCCGGCTTGACCTTTCTGCCAAAAACTTCCACTTCACAGTCCCACCTTACAGGTATACTCCAGGCATGTCCCACGCATACTCCCCTTGCCAGTGCTTTAAAGCCGGCGTTGTTCATTTCATCAGTGTCACGAATACCTCCATCCGTGATGGTGCCAACACAGCCAAGGGCTCTGTGTATATTGCTGTTTACCTCTCCCCAGAAGGACCCGTATAACATGGGTTTATCCAGATCCTGCACCACAACTATTTTTGGTCCTTCCACTGATGCAATATAATCCCTGTACTGTTTCCAGGAATCAGGATTAGTTTGGGTATGTCGCCTGTTTCCAGGCTCAATAACCACAGTTACAACATACCCCACCATGGGTCCCATTTGGGGCATATAGTCGGTGACTGGTTCAAGATTAAAACCTTCCCGGCTGAAATCTTGTTTGGTAATCTGCTCCCAGCCATTATAAATGGTAGGCGTATTCCAGCGTTTTAATTCCAACAAGTCTGAATGAGAAATTTTCCTTTCCATATTGATCGTTTTTATTGAATCTCTTCGTTCGAATCCAAATTTGACCTTTTCACCTATGTTTTTTCCGGTGAAAATCCGTTCATACCCTAAATCTAACAATTCTTCTTTCCAGCATCCTGAAAAACTGAATGATTTTCTTCTAACTTTAGGAGCTTATTGCATCGGTAATTCTGGCAACCATGCAACCAGTTCAGGATTTTCCTATGGAACCAAGGAAAAAAGTCATCATCATCGGAGCAGGCATCGGAGGAATCGCCACGGCAGCCTTCATGGCTCGCCAGGGGCACCAGGTTGAGATTTTTGAGAAGAATGCCTATCCGGGAGGGCGATCCGGAAGGTTCGAAAAAGATGGACACCGTTTTGACATCGGGGCAACTTTCCTGATGATGCCAGGAGTCTACAGGGACACATTTACCAGACTGGGGAAGTCCATGGAGAGCGAACTGATCCTTCACCGGATGGATCCGGTATACAAATTAAAGTTCGAAGGGGAAAAAGAGATCCAGTTCACTTCTGACCTCTCCATGATGCAGGAGCAATTGGAGGCTATAGAAAAAGGAAGCTATGGAAGGTTCCTGAAACTGATGGAGAAGGGATTTGAAATCTATGAACGATCCATGCCACTGATAGACCGCAACTACTATTCTTTTTTCGATACTTCGCTCTGGATATTCCCTTTCCTTCTTTACCGTTACAAGGGATTCCACAACCACTATAAGTACATCAGCCGTTTCTTTAAAAGTAATGAACTGCGTGCCCTATTTACATTCCAGAATCTCTACATGGGACAAAATCCGTTTGATGCCTCCGGAATGTATGCGTTCCTCCCCTTTATGGAACTGGCCGACGGGGTCTATTTCCCCGAAGGAGGAATGCACAAGGTGGCAGAGAGATTACTGGCCATCGCCAGGGAACAAGGAGCCCGGATCACCCTGAATGCGCCTGTAACCGGCATAGAAACCGAAGAAAATCGCGCTAAGGGCATCCGGCTGGAGGACGGGTCATTCCATCCGGCGGATATTTTAATCGCTAATGCCGACCTTCCCTTTGTCTACAATCAACTGCTGCCCGAAAGCCGGCGGACCAAAATGTTTAACAGGCTCAGCTACTCCTGTTCGGCAGTAGTCTTTCACTGGGCAGTGGACACTGTATTTCCTCAATTGTCACAACATACAGTATTTGTCTCGGACAAACACCGGGAGAACTGCAAAACCATCTTCAGGGAAAAGGGATTTCCTGATGATCCTTCCATATATGTACACTCCCCGGTACGTTCGGATCCTTCCGCAGCGCCTGCCAAACATGATTCCATTACCGCCATTGCCCATAGCGGGAATTTTGTGGATCCGGAGCAACATGACTGGGAAAAGATCAAAAACAGAGCCAGGGATGCCATCATCAACCGCTTTGAAAGGGAAGGCATGAAAGGGTTCCGCGACCACATCAAATTCGAAATGTGCTTCACGCCGGACCAGTGGCAATCTGTATTTAATCTCACCAGGGGAGGTACCTTCGGAAGTGTGGGTCATCACATTCTTCAGATGGGATTCCTGAGGCCGGGCAACTACCATAAGAAGTTTAAGAATCTATTTTTCGTGGGGGGAAGCACACAACCTGGAAGTGGCATGCCTCTTGCTTTACTCTCCGCAAGACTGGTGACCGAAAGGATCGAGCGAAAATTCAAGAATTCAAGAACGTAACATGATAAATGAATTAAACAATTACATCAGTAACCTTGATTTTGATTCCATTGATAAACATCCCAATATCCTTATAGCTGCCAGGATATGGGATGAAAGGAGGTACAACGCAGCAAAGGTATGTTATAAATTTATGCGGATGATCGATGACCATATCGACAACCGCAAGGCCGGTGAAGAAGCCATCACCTGTATGGAAAGAGAGATGATGACTGATCAGGTGAACAATTGGATTGATTGCCTTTACAAAATCGATCATCAGGATTCCTTTTTCAAGGAGCTGGTCGATACCATATCAACTTTCCATATTCCGTTGAAATTATTTCACAATTTTACAAAATCGATGCTTTATGACATCAACAACGATGGATTCTCAACCCTTGAAGAATTCATGGAATATGCTGAAGGAGCATCTGTTGCCCCGGCATCAGTGTTTGTGCACCTTTGCTGCCTGACAGAGAAAGATCATACCTATACACCTGCTGATTTTGATATCATCGATGTGGCCAGACCCTGTGCCATCTTCAGTTATATTGTGCATATCATCCGGGATTTTCAGCAGGACCAGCTGGATAATCTGAATTACTTCGCTGCAGATATACTGGAGAAGTATCAGTTAACTCCGGGTGATCTCAAGAAAATAGCCTCGGGAGGGCCGGTTCCCGATTCATTCCGCAATGTCATCAGAGAATACCGGGATATAGCATTGCAGTATGGAGAACTTACACAACTAGAATTGAATAAGCTTTCACCCAGGCTGCATGGGCGTTATATGTTAAGTCTGCATGTTATTTACCAGCTTTACAAAATGGTATTTGACCGGATTGATGTCGAGCATGGGAATTTTACAAGCTCGGAACTTAATCCAACTCAACAGGAGATCAAGAACAAGGTGCTGGAAATTTCTTCAAACTGGTCATCCAATTCAGGATTTTTTTAAATTTACCGCCATGAATTTCAAGTTTTATAACGGCGGACCTATCGAGGATGTTGAATCCTATATCAAAGCGTATATCAAAAAACATCCTGATGTGGAGGTATTCGTAGGTACCGATTCAGCTAAAGCTGGAAATGCAAATGAACAGCCATTGACAGTATTCGTGACGACCATCTGTTTCAGGCATCCCGGCAATGGGGTCCACTACATCTACAGTAAAGATAAGAAACCAAGGATCAAGGACCTTTTCAATAAGATCTGGTCAGAAGTTGAAAGAACAAATGAAGTGGCCGCGCTGGTAAAACCAATTATCGGTGACAGGACTTTATTCCTGGATCTCGATATTAACAGCCTGAAACAACATGGATCAAATATTGCCCATGCGGCAGCAAATGGTTTTTTATTAGGTCAGGGTTACAGTGTAAGATCGAAGCCTCAGGCCTGGGCAGCGCATGCAGCTGACTGGTTGTTAAAATAAATCTGTACTCATGAAAAAAGCATTCCTCATTCTGATGGTGTTGGCAGCTGCGC
Organism: uncultured Bacteroidales bacterium; assembly: GCA_963710385.1. Lineage (GTDB taxonomy): Bacteria > Bacteroidota > Bacteroidia > Bacteroidales. The sequence goes on from CAVQAB010000005.1 coordinate 63,663, forward strand.
AATTACTTACAGCCCAGCACGGAAAAGTATTTGACAATCTCTCCATGAAAAGTGAGATCCTTAATATGGAGCGAAAATATGCCATATACCTTCCACCCGATTATGAATCATCTCAGCGGAGCTATCCGGTACTCTACCTGTTGCACGGAGCAGGTGATGATCAGACCGGATGGGTCCAATTCGGAGAGGTGCTTCATATTGCTGACAAAGCCATCAAAGAAGGGAGGTCCACACCCATGATCATCGTCATGCCAGACGCACAGACCGGCACAAGGGGCTATTTCAACGATCCGGCAAATGAGTGGAGGTATGAAGATTTCTTTTTTGAAGAATTCTTGCCCTATGTGGAAAAGACTTACAGGATCAAAGGTGAAAAACGTTACAGGGCCATAGCCGGCCTCTCCATGGGAGGAGGCGGATCATTTATGTATGCCCTGCATCACCCAGAGCTTTTTTCATCGGCCTGTCCCCTGAGTGCTTATTGTGGTCCGCTTAGCCTGGAGGATCTGAAATCCCAAATAGGGAGGTATGGCTGGGAATCGATTTCGGAAGACAAAATAGAAGCCTGGTACAAGCGTCACAATGCCATTGAACTGATCAATGCTATTCCCGACAATCAAAAGAATGCCGTCAGGTGGTTTATCGATTGCGGAGATGATGATTTCCTTTTTGAAAGCAACTCTCTGGCACACATTGCCATGCGCAAAAAAGATATTCCTCATGAGTTTCGCATCCGCAACGGTGGACATACCTGGACCTATTGGAGGGAATCACTACCGGTGGTACTCTCTTTTGTCTCGGATGCATTTCATCAGTATTAATAACATTTTAAATGATTTCGGTCGAAGGATTGACATATACCTATCCGGGGGCCGGCCAGCAGGTCCTCAGAAATATCAGCTTTGATATTGCTGAAGGTGAGATTTTTGGTTTCCTGGGCCCTTCAGGGGCCGGGAAAAGTACGACCCAGAAGGTTCTGAATGGTTTACTAAAGGGATATAAGGGTTCGGTTCAGGTAAATGGAACAGACCTGTCTGACATGAACCGTAGCTTCTATGAAAAAATCGGTGTTGCTTTTGAATTCCCAAACCTTTATCTGAAACTGACAGCATTTGAAAACCTTCAGCTTTTTGCTTCGTTTTTCAAATCGCATACACAGGATCCCAAAGAATTGCTGGAGATGGTCAAGCTTAAGGATGACAGTAACACAAAGGTAGAAGCTTTCTCGAAAGGGATGAAGATGCGCCTCAATTTTATTCGGGCATTACTCAACAATCCTGAAATACTCTTTCTGGATGAACCCACGGCAGGATTGGATCCGGGGAATGCCCGCATTATGAAAGACATGATTCTTGAGATGCAAAACAAGGGAGTTACCGTATTCCTTACCACCCATAACATGGCAGATGCAGGAGAGTTATGCAACCGTCTTGCATTTATGGTGGATGGAACCCTTCCGGTTATCGATACTACTCTGAACCTGAGACAAGAACACGGTAGAAAAGTGGTCAGGGTGGAATATGAGGACAAGCAGGGGCCACAATCTGTTGAGTTCGATTTGAATGGGCTCTCTTCCAATCAGCAGTTCCAGGAAATCATTCAAACCGAGGAGGTCCGGACCATCCATACTCAAGAAGCCTCTCTGGAGGACATTTTCATCAAAATTACGGGACAACAACTGATGTATTAAATGAGAGAACTGTTTAGAAAAGACATACTTCTTCAGTGGAGACAGGGATTCTGGCTGGTTTACTTTGCAATCAGTATTATTTACATCATTATTCTTTTTAACATTCCCATGGAAAACCGCATGATGGTTTCCCTGATTATGATCCTCTCGGATACAACCATGCTGGGTGTCATCTTCATCGGTGCACTGATCCTGCTTGAAAAGCAACAACTGGTTACCCACAGCCTTTTTATCACACCTCTGCATCCATCACATTACATATGGTCAAAAACCATATCACTTTCTCTCATCGCCATTGCCATGAGCATCCTGGTCTACCTGCCTGTATTGCATTTTTCAATGTATACACTGCTTCTATTTTTCACAATTGCCTTTACAGCTGCAATCTTTGTTATGTTCGGAATAGGAATTGCATCTAAAGTTGAAACCATCAATCAATACTTCGTCATTACAGCCATTTCCGTAACCCCAACAGGCAAATCGGGCTATCTGGAGTTGAGACTTGGTATTCCTCTGGTATTAAGCCTGGTATTTGTCCTTTTATTCCAGGTTTTACTTCACCTTACCGGTCCACTTGGCTTTCTCCATATTATTCTAATCTCAGCGCTTATTTCTACTCAGGCGCTACTCCTGCTGCTTTTTTTGGGGGCCTTTGCTGACAACAAGGTGATGGGTATGGCCATTTCCAAAGGATTTGGTATACTATTGCTGGGACCAGTCCTGGATTACCTCTTACCTGATCCCTATAACTGGCTGGGTACGTATAGTCCTCTTTTCTGGGCAAGTCGTGCATTCCTCGTGGATAATCCGGCCTCATTCTGGCTATATTTTGGCATAGCCACCATCTTCCATGGATTATTAATATGGATACTGTTTCGTAAATTCGTGAACCGAAGCGATTAATACAAACCAAAACCTCGTACAAAATGAAAATTCTTAATAACCTCTTTATCTGCATGCTTGCCTCTCTGTTAGTGGCCGGATGCGATGTTGGCAAACAGGTCGAAAACTCCTCAGCATACAGGGATTCCCGTAATCTTTGATACAGATGCCAACAATGAGCTTGATGATCAGCATGCACTGGCTTACCTGCTCTTGAATGACAGCTCCTTTCACGTACTGGGTGTTACCGTGAATGCCACCCGAAGCGGGGGAGAGATCGACGAGCACATGAAAGAAGCCAACAGGGTGGTTGACCTGGTTGGATGGAGAGGAAAGGTTCCGGTGATCAAAGGAGCCAATGGGAATTTCACGGAAATCATGGATCATTTAGATAATCCTGAATTTGACGGATTTGAAGCAGTTAATTTCATCATCAGTGAAGCCAAGAAAAAGAGAAAGGAGGCCCTTGTTCTCCTCCCGGTTGGAAAACTGACCAATGTGGCGCTGGCCTTAAAAAAAGAGCCGGCCATAGCCAGGCGTATCCGTGTGGTCTGGTTGGGATCCAACTATCCCGATCCGGGAGAATATAACCAGGAGAATGATATCGCTTCCATGAATTATGTGCTTGAAACAGATGTGCCTTTTGAAATGGTAACAGTTCGCTACGGGAAATCCTCAGGTACGGCAGCTGTGAAGGTGGCCCGCCATGAGATCTACACCAGAATGCCTGGCGTGGGTCCCAAGGTAGATGAACCTGTCACGGGCAGACACGGGGATAGTTTCAACTGCTTTGGAGACTATTCAGTAAATCTCTTTAAACACATTGAATCGCTCGAAGATGGTTGTTACAGGTCCCTTTTTGATATGGCTGCCGTGGCCATCGTCAAAGATCCTTCCTGGGCAACTGCCAATGAGATCCCCTGTCCGGTCTATAAGGATGATAAGTGGGTCGAACAACCTGACAATGAACGTCAAATCATTGTTTGGGAAGACTTTGTGAAAGAGAACATTCTGGCCGATTTTTACGAGACGCTTGAAAATCATTGATGTTTTTAAGGAAGATTAAGCTTGCGATGAGTTACGTTTTTTCCTATCTTACTGAATTGTTATCATGGTAATTCATTATAAGCCATAAGCTATGAAAAGAAGAAAATTTGTAACAGTTTCAGCTATGTCCGTACCTCTGATCAGTATGTTCCCGGCCAGTCTGTCTGCCATCACCCGCGAAACCATAAAGGGTAAAATCGAAAAACGTTCTCTTGGTAAAACCGGGGAAAAGCTATCCATGATTGGATTCGGGGGTATCATGGTGGATAAGGCCACTACTGAAGAATCAGCAATCTGGGTAAAGGAAGCCATTGACAATGGCATAAACTACTTCGACGTGGCACCCTCCTATGGTAACGCCGAAGAGATGCTCGGTCCGGCCCTGGAACCCTATCGCAAAGATGTATTCCTCGCCTGTAAAACAGGTGAACGTAAAAAAGAGGGGGCAAGGAAAGAACTTGAACAGTCGCTTAAATACCTTCGCACAGACCATTTTGATCTGTATCAGTTACATGCCGTGACTAACACTTGAGGATGTGGATACCATTTTCAGTAAAGGGGGTGCCATGGAAACATTTCTGGAGGCAAGAGAGGAGGGAAAGGTTCGTTTCCTTGGATTCTCGGCCCATTCGGTAGAAGCAGCTATGGCTCTGATGGAGAGGTTTGATTTTGATACCATTCTGTTCCCATTCAATTTTGCCACCTGGTATGCGGGTAATTTTGGTCCCCAGGTCATGGAGAAAGCTAAAGAGAAAGGGATGGGTATTCTTGCGCTTAAAGCCATGGCATGGCGCAATTGGGAAGAAGGTGAAGAAAAAACAAATACAAAAACCTGGTATAAACCACTTCCCAATGCAGAGGAGGCAAATCAGGGACTCAGGTTTACACTTTCACACCCGGTTACTGCAGCCATACCTCCCGGACATGAGGATCTCTTTTCCATGGCTCTTAAACTGGCAAAGGATTTCAAACCCATGGACGAAAAAGAGATTGTTGAAATCAAACAGAAGGCATTGACGACCGATCCAATTTTCAGTTACCCCATGAAGACCTGATCCATGTCCATAGTGATAAAGGAGGTAAGTAAGCGCAGAGAGCTTAAGCAATTTGTTAACTACCCGTTTAAACTTTATCAGAACAGCAAATACTGGGTACCACCACTGATCAAAGGGGAGATGGAAACCCTTAGTCCGAAAAAAAATCCAGCTTTTGACCACTGTGAGACCAGGTTCCTGCTGGCCCTGAAAGGTGGTAAAATCGTGGGGCGGATTCTGGGGATCATTAACCACCGGTATATCGAGCACTGGGGAAAGAAGGACGCCAGATTCAGCTGGTTCGATACCATTGATGACCCGGAGGTTACCAGGCAACTTTTTAATTCCATTGAAGAATGGGCAAAATCAAAGGGCATGAAACGGCTGGTGGGCCCCATGGGATTCACCACCTTTGAAAGACAGGGCATCCTGGTGAAAGGATTTGAAGAGATGCCTACGCTTGCTGGTGTCCACAACTATCCATACTATGCTGCACATCTGGAATCCATGGGGTATGGAAAGGAGATCGAATATGTGGAATACGAACTGATTGTTCCCAAAGTCATTCCGGAAAAGATCGTAAAAATCAGTAATCTGGTAACTGAACGCTATAAGTTGAGAATATTGAATGCCAGCTCTGTGAAAAAGATGCTTCCTTATGCGGATCCGGTATTCAGGGTGATCAATGCAGCCTATAAACCCCTCTATGGTTTTACAGCACTTACGGAAAAACAGATCAATTATTTCGTAAAAAAGTATTTCTCTTTTATTAAACCTGACTATACTTCAGCTGTTTTGGACGAAAATGACAGGGTACTTGCATTTCAAATCTCAATGCCATCCCTGTCACGGGCCCTGAGGCAAGCAAAGGGCAGGCTATTTCCATTCGGGTGGTATTACCTGTCCAGGGCCATGAAAAACCCTGAACGACTGGACACACTTCTGACCGGAGTGATTCCTGAATATCAGAATAAGGGAGTCAACGCAGTTTTTATGTCCCACCTCACAGGTGCGGCCATTAAAAACGGGATTAAATATGCCGAATCCAACAATGAGCTTGAGGAGAATTTTAAGGTTCAGAATACCTGGAGGTATTTTGAATCAAGACAACACCGCCGCTCCCGCATTTACTCAAAATCCCTCTCCTGACCAGACCCCGGGAAATGGTTTGCAAAATTATTTGGTGTAAAAAAATGGCGAGTAAATAGATTCTGTTCATTGCTGATTTAAGAGTTGTTTTGAACGGTGATCTTTCTAAGGAACAGGATTGTGATTAGCAGGCTACTTATTGAAAGTACTCCGAATACGATGGCAACGGTGAAATCTTCACTGATCTCCCTTACTACCAGCATCATAACCATGGCAGCAAGGGCAATGGTCAGCAATATCATAAAGACCAGGGCCACAGATGCAATGATATATCCCATGTTACGGCCCCTCCACAACAATACCGAACCAATGATTAAACCCGGAAGTGCGATGGCCAGATCGATGACATGTACAGGACTCACCAGTAAATCATTGTTTATTACATCATCCGGAACGGTGTTCTCAATAATGGCAGGAATTATTGATTTCAGCCAGAGGCCGTAAAAAACAATGGCCACAAAAAAAAGATATCCTCCCACCAGTTTCACAGGCGCTTTTTTAAACCAATCTGCCACATCAAGTTTCTGCAGGGAAATCATCCACAGAATAAAACCGTATAGAGAAAGCCCCAGGGTGAGACAATAAAGCAAAAAGAACTGGTTGAAATGTACCCCGAAAGAATAAATGATAAATGAGTACATGATATAGAAAAGCGTGCCCCCATAAAGCAGCATGGCGATTCGCTTTCCTTTTGCAGCATAAAAGAAAGTGAAAAGAAGTAAGGGTACACCAAGGAAAAGGTCCACCAGGTCCTGTCCGACTCCCTGGGCTGCCAATGAAACAGCATCGCGCACATAGGTATTCGGAAAGAATGCCCCGGCGATGGAGACCACAGTGAGTGAAATAGCAAGTAGGATGGTAAGGATCCAAAGGGTTTTAAATGGGTCCAGGTTCATGACGAATCTTATTGAGGCCTGAGGATATTGATGACCAGCTTCAGCTGCAAAATCAAACCATCATTGAACTTTACACTCTTCACGGTTCGGTTGTCTCCAAAGGCCACAAGCGGAATGGCAAAGTCCACCTTCTGGTCACCTGCATATTGTTTATAATTCCGTGCGATGGTGCGGCCAACCATCCCTTCCAGGTATAAAGGTCCGAACAATTTTTGACGGATAAACAGGGTCGGATCAATACTCAGACGTTCAATATAATCTCCGGCATAGGCATCATCTCCCAGATAGAATGACGTACTCAATCCAAAATGACTGAATCCCAGGGTGAGATTTTGATTGACCTGATATTCTATCCTGGCAGTGATAGGTATTAAGCCATTGATATTTAATTTACTGGATACCTGCCAATTGATGATGAACAATGGAACCAGATAGGGTCCGAAACGTTCCTGGTTGTAGGTGGCTCCAAAACCCAGTGTTAAATCATCATTAAACTTTCTCTCATAAGAAACCACAGCGCCCATCTGGAAACTGTTCCCATCCAGGTTCTTATAGTCCGACATCAGCCTCGGTGCTATTAACACCATCAGCTTCTTCCCCCTGCTAAAACTCTGGATCAACCCGGCCCTTAAGATGGTGCCATTGAGAATCATAGGATTGGCGATCTGATTCGGTATGGCAGGATCTCCCTGTACATTAAAGTAGAAATGATTGACATTGAAACCTATATAGGAATTCTCAGCCGCACTGAAACCGGCCTGGGCAGCAATATTGAATCCCGTTTCCTGGGCCTCTCCTGTATAGGTATCCTTATAGGATTGAGGAAGGCCGTACCGGCCTGTAAGTGTAAAAATGTCAACGGTCTCCTGTGCAACAAGGGTAAGTCCAATGCTGATAACAGCCAGCGAAAGGATAATATGTTTCATGGATGAATGGCTTAGTTGGCAAAATAAATAAATATACAAAAGATTCGCTATTTTTAGGCATGAACCGAACCCTAAGTATCATTTCATCAAGAGCAGCCAAAGGCGTCTTTTTGATCGGGATAGCCCTCCTGCTCACATGGGCATGTACTCCCAAAAAGGAAAATATCGAACTTAAACTGTGGTATGATAAGCCCGCTGAAGAGTGGACCGAGGCGCTCCCGGCTGGCAATGGCAGGTTGGGCGCCATGGTATTCGGAGGTGTCGCGAGTGAGCAGATTCAGTTTAACGAAGAGACGCTCTGGACCGGTGCTCCCAATGATTATGCCCACCCGGGAGCATACCGGTACCTGGATGAAATAAGACAATTGTTATTAGACGGAAAACAGGAAGAGGCACACACACTGGCCATGGAAGAGTTCATGAGCATCCCTTTAAGGCAGCGTGAGTATCAGCCTTTTGGAGATCTCTACCTGGATTTTCCGGGACATGATAATTATACCAATTACCATCGTGAACTGGACATTGAGAATGCGGTAATCAGTACATCCTATGAATCTGGCGGTGTGCATTATTCCCGGGAAGTTTTTGCCAGTCACCCAAACCAGGTCATTGCCATCCATCTCAAATCGGATCAGAAGAAGGCCCTCGCATTCAATGCCAGACTTCGGTGCAGCGCATAAGGAACATTCCGTCACCACGGATGAGCACACGCAAACCCTTCATGTGGCTGTAAAAGATGGTGTCCTGAAAGGTACTGCCAGGATGGTTGTGGATACTGATGGTAACATCTACCACTGACGATGACCTGATCCATGTAACCGAAGCTGGTTATGCCACCATTTATCTGAGTGCTGCCACAAATTATGTGAGCTACAAGGATGTGAGCAATGATCCCAACTCCACACTGGATCCTGTTTTTGAGAAACTGAAGGAGCAGTCATACGAAACAGTGAAAGAGTTACATATATCCGATTACCGATCCCTCTTTGATAGATTTGAGCTGGATTTTGGCAACAATCACCGGGACACCCTTCCCACCGATCAGAGGATCCTGATGTTTAGTCAGTCCCCCGAAGATCCCGCAACTTCTGGCCCTGTACACCCAGTACGGACGTTACCTGCTCATTTCCAGCAGTCGTCCCGGCACCCATCCTGCAAACCTCCAGGGAATCTGGAACAAAGACCTGGAACCCGCCTGGGGCAGCAAGTATACCATCAACATCAATACGGAAATGAATTACTGGCCGGCGGAGGTAAGCAATCTCTCCGAATGCACCGAACCCCTTTTCAGGATGATCAGGGAGTGTTCTGAAACAGGTGCTATAGTTGCCAGGGAACATTACAATGCTGATGGCTGGGTGATTCATCATAACACGGATATTTGGAGGGGAGCTGCTCCCATCAACCACTCAAATCACGGAATGTGGGTAGGTGGCAGCGGGTGGTTGGTACATCACCTCTGGGAACACTATCTGTTTACCCGGGATGTAACCTTCCTGCGGGAGGAAGCCTACCCCCTCATGAGGGGTGCAGCAAAATTCTATTCAGAATATCTGATTGAGGATCCGGAAACAGGATGGCTCATCAGTTCCCCATCCAACTCACCTGAGAACGGTGGCATGGTGGCTGGTCCCACCATGGATCACCAGATCATTCGTTCTCTGTTCAATGCATGTATTGATGCATCAGCAGCACTCAATGAGGACCAACAATTTGCCACACATCTGAAGACATTATCAGCACGCATAGCCCCTAATCAGATCGGGCAATACGGACAGCTACAGGAATGGATGGAGGATGTGGATGATCCTGAGAACAAGCACCGCCATGTTTCGCACCTGTGGGGAATACATCCCGGTAAAGACATTAACTGGGAATCCAGTCCTGAATTGATGGAAGCTGCCAGACAATCTTTGCTCTTCAGGGGAGATGATGGAACGGGATGGAGTCTTGCATGGAAAATCAATTTCTGGTCCCGCCTGCTGGATGGTGATCATACCTATGAATTAATAAAAATGATTTTCCGACCGGTCTTCTCCCAAACCACCAATATGCGTGGAGGAGGTTCCTATGCCAACCTCTTTGATGCCCATCCGCCCTTTCAGATCGACGGTAATTTTGGTGCTGCAGCGGGTATGGTTGAGATGTTGATCCAGTCACATCTATCTGCCATTGACATTCTGCCTGCCCTTCCCTCAATGCTGCCTGAAGGAAGCATTTCAGGGGTGTGCGCCAGGGGTGGATTTGATCTTTCCTTCAGCTGGAGTGAGGGTGAGCTTTCACGAGTAGAGGTGCTGTCAAAAGCAGGCGCACCCTGCAAACTACGATACAAAGATCAAACTGTTGAGATAACTACCTCACCTGGAGAAACCTATACTTTCGACGGCCAATTGAATAAAATATAGTGCGATTATCACTTTCTCAACCGCTCCTGGATCTTTCGAATGATGGATGTGATTGTTTTCCTGGGCAGGAACCTTGGTGCCAGCGACATCAGTTTGTTGTTAAAGCCCGGCACGACCAATGTCTTTCCGTTTTTCATGGCCTTATATGCCTTTATAGCAACCTTCTCAGCAGTAGCGGTGTGAAGTTTGGCTTTGCTCTCTTCCACGTTGGAATTAAGTGCAGTGGTTTTCTGAAAATTGGTCTTAAACCAGCCGGGCGTAAGCACGGTTACAGTCACTCCGGTACCCTTTGTTTCGTTGGCCAGGGCTTCTGAAAACGATAAAATATAGGCTTTTGAAGCATAGTAAACAGACATTAAGGGTCCAGGTTGGAATGCCGCCAGGGAGGATACATTCATGATCCTTCCCGACCCAGCTTCAAGCATCTCTTTAACTACCAGTTTTGTAATATGTGTGAGTGTGAGTACATGCAGATGAAGCATGGTCTCTTCGGTTGACCAGGGGGTATCAGCAAAAAAACCATAAAGGCCAAAACCGGCATTATTGATTAATACATCAATCTTTCTTTTCCCAATGTGCGACCAGATGACATCTGCTGCGCCTGCTTTGCCCAGATCAACCACATGAGCCTCCACATCGATCCCGTAACTATTTTCCAGGTCTTGTCTAACTTTATCCAAACCATCCTGATCGATATCCGCCAGTATAAGATCATAAGAATCAGCAGCCAGAAGCCTTGAGAATTCCACTCCAAGCCCCGAAGCTGCACCTGTCACCACTGCAAGCTTATTCATCACATATAAAAAAGTATCCTGTCATCCCGGAAATTAAACAAAATTCCGACAGACAGGATACACAACAGTAGTTTTTATAAAGATTAGCCAGCCACCCAGAAACCGGTTGTTTCCAATCCTCCAAAATAATAGGCCCAGGACCCATTCCCAAGGACATCCCACTCCATATGATAGTATAATTCATCGGCCAGATAGTAATCAACCGATCCCGATCCATCTGCATTTACCACTATATCATAACGCCAGAGATAGGTATACTCCTCAGTATCTGATTCCCAGTACCAGCTGTAGTAATAATTCCCGGATGAATCCATCTCCCATGTAATTCTGAGGAAGAGACCCACATAGCCTGTATCTCCATCATAAATTCCAGCCCAGTTAAAATTGTAGATCACTTCACCGGCACTTCCGTCCTTCGCTTCCCATGCCTCGATGTAGTCAAACCTGGGACCATCCCCAAACTGGATTTCCATGGTCCAGTACATCTTCGAATTGTCCTCATCATAGGTCCAGTAAAAGGTCCATATCTCACCTCCGATATAGTCCCAGGTCCAGCTCCAGGTACCAGTAGTTCCCTTTTTAGCTGTCTTCACGGCCTCCGGCGGGACTTCCATATTGTCAATGAAGTCAGACATGTCAAGTGCTGTCTCAATCATTCCCACGCACTCCTGAGCATATTGATCATTGGAGTTTTCTAATCCCGCAGGAAGCAGATCAAGAACCTCCTGGGTGTCAAAGGAAATTTGTTCAAATTGGGGTGGTTCATCCTCCTTTTTACATCCGTTAACGAGAAACAGCATAAGAAGCAATCCGGCCAATCCCTTTGTATACAATCTTGTTTTCATGGTATGTGTTGGTTTAGTTATTAAACATTTGACTGCTAAGTAATTCACCTCTTAATCAAAGTTAATAGTTATATTTATACGTGTCAATCCCAAAAGAGTTTTCAGATGTTAACAAAAGCAGTTATAAAGCATAAAACACCTGTCATACTGATTCTAATTGCCGCATTTGCCGCATTCCAGGCATGCCGGACAGAAGTGGATAACAGGATCATCGGTGTAAAAATATATGAACATCAGGGATCATTTGAAGCTCTGTGCAGTCAGTGGAACGAACTGGGAATTAATGCAGCCTTCTCCAGCCTTGATATTCTGGCCAATGATGATTACAGAACAGCCACTGCAAGGCATCAGATCTCCACTTTTGTGATCTTTCCGGTATTCTTCAATCCAGATAAACTGGCCGAATCGCCGGAATACTATGCCATCACCTCCAAGGGAAAACAGGCCAGGGAGGAGTGGGTGGAATTTGTATGTCCATCCCGGGGGGATTATCGCCGGCAGATGGTTGAGAAAGCAAAAGAGATCGTCATGGACCATGATCCCGATGGCATCAGTATCGATTTTATCCGCCATTTTGTTTTCTGGGAAAAGGTGTATCCTGACAGGGATCCTGATTCCCTGCCTGTCACCTGTTTTGACTCCACCTGTCTGACTCTTTTTCAGCATGAGTCGGGTATCCAACTTCCGGACTCTCTGAACGAAGCAGGACAGAGTGCAGCCTGGATCCTGACACATCACCAGGATGCATGGACCCAATGGAGAAGTACACTGATCACATCCATGGTTGACGAGCTCGCCGAAGCAGTGAGGGAGATCAAACCGAATATCCTGGTGAATGTTCACCTTGTGCCATGGTCCCATGAGGATTATAACGGTGCCGGTAAAAGGATTGCAGGCCAGGACATACCCGAATTGTCAAAAATCTCCGATTACCTCTCCCCCATGACCTATGCCCACATGGTGAAGCGGGATCCGGAATGGATCCATTCCATCGTAGAGGACTTTTACCTTCAAAGCGGAGGGAAAGTCCTGCCCAGTATCCAGGTGAGTAAAGCCTATCTTGAAAATGAACTTGGACTTAAAGAGTTTGAATTATCCCTGAAAGAAGCATTGAAACCCCCATCTGAGGGTGTGGTCTTTTGGTCATGGGAGCGTTTGGTACAGGATCCGGGGAAACTTAAGGTGTTACAGGACATTCTTGAGAATTAGTGTGGCTAATATTTAATACTTTTGCTTCCCGGACTAACTTAGAATTTCCATGAAAAAAATCGTTTTAATAATCCTGTTCACCGGTGTACTTGTATCCTGTCAGACCGGGACTCAGAATGAGACTGAGGCACCCCTTATCACCAAAAATCAACTGGAGCTCTCCTCAGATATCATGACCCCGGAAGTATTGTGGTCCTTTGGCAGACTGGGTGATGTCCAGGTCTCTCCAGATGGGGAGCTTATACTGTATGGAGTAAGTTATTATAGTATTGAGCAGAACAGGAGCAACCGTGAGTTATTCATCATGAACTCGGATGGTTCCCAAAAGATCCAGCTTACTGAAACACCCCAGAATGAATTCAACGCCATCTGGCACCCGGACGGGAACCGGGTTGTTTACCTCTCTACTGCATCGGGTGAAGTTCAGGCCTGGGTGATGAATTCCGATGGGAGCAATAAAAAGCAGATCTCCCGTATTGAAGGTGGAATCAACAGCCTAATGTTTTCACCCAATGGTGATCAGGTAATCTTTACAAAAGATATCCAGATAGATCCCACCACCAAAAAGTTCCATCCCGATCTGCCCAAATCCGATGCCCGGATCATCTCTGACCTTATGTACCGTCACTGGGATACATGGGAAGATGGGGCCTACAGTCATATTTTTGTGGCCGATTTTGACGGATCGGAGATTACCGGTGGTGAAGACATCATGGCTGGCGAGCCTTACGATTCTCCCCTGATGCCCTTTGGGGGTTTGGAAGAGATCTCCTGGACCCCGGACGGGAAAGGGATTGCCTATACCTGTAAGAAACTAAATGGTGTGGAATATACATTCAGCACCAATTCGGATATCTATCTCTACAATCTGGAATCGAAAACAATCAGAAACCTCACAGAGGGCATGCCCGGTTATGACAAGGCTCCCATCTTCTCTCCCGATGGAAAAAAGATGTACTGGCTGAGCATGGAACGTGCCGGATTTGAGGCGGACAAAGACCGCCTGTTTGAACTGGACCTGGAAAGCGGAGAGAAACGGTACCTGACTGAAGATTTTGATTATAGTCCCTTCGGGCTGACCTGGTCCGATGAAGGCAAGACCCTTCTGTTTGTGGCCGGTGTAGAGGCCACCTTTCAACTATTACAAAATGGATGTTCAAACCGGGGAAATCAATGCCGTTACCAGTGGCCAGCATGATTATCACTCAGTGGCTGTGGCCGGAGACCGGCTGATCGCCACCCGTGTGGATATGACCAAGCCCCAGGAGATCTACAGTGTGGATCCCTCAACCGGAGAAGCCACTGAGCTCTCCTTTGAGAACAAGCACCTCCTGGACCAGCTTACCATGCCAACGGTCGAGAAGCGCTGGATCACTACCACTGACAATCAGGAGATGCTCACCTGGGTCATCTATCCGCCTCATTTTGATAAGACCAAGAAATACCCCACCCTTCTTTATTGTGAGGGCGGACCACAATCACCACTGAGTCAGTTCTGGAGTTACCGGTGGAACTTCAGCCAGATGGCCTCCAATGGTTATATTGTGGTGGCTCCCAACCGAAGGGGTGTCACCACCATGGGTCAGGATTGGACCGATCAGATCAGCAAGGACAACAGCGGTCAGGCCATGCAGGACCTGCTCAGGGCCATTGATGTGATGAAGGAAGAGCCTTTCGTTGATGAGGAGAACCTGGGATCCATCGGCGCAAGTTTTGGAGGATTCTCCGTATTCTGGCTGGCCGGGAACCACCAGAAAAGGTTTAAGGCTTTTATTGCTCACGATGGAGTATTCAATTCGGAGATGGATGTACATGACTACTGAGGAGATGTTTTTCGTTAGTTGGGAAAAGGGCGGGGCTCCCTGGGAAAAGGATAATCCGGTGGCCATGAATTCCTACGCCGGATCGCCCCATCACTACGTTCAAAACTGGGATACGCCCATCCTGATCATTCATGGAGAACAAGATTACCGGATCCCCTATACCCAGGCCATGGCTGCATTCAATTCAGCCCAGATGCTGGGTATTCCAAGTAAACTTCTGTTTTTTCCATCTGAAACACCACTGGGTGCTGAGTCCCCAGAACGGGATCCTCTGGCAGCGGGAGTTTAAGGGGATGGCTGGACCAATGGTTAAAAGATTAGAGACCTGAATGATAAAGAATATCCTTCTTATAGGGCTGGGTGGTTCCATAGGCAGCATTGCCAGGTTCCTGGTGTCCAGACTGAATAACCGGGTTGAGTGGTTATCGATCCCTATCGGAACCCTGGTTGTCAATGTGATAGGCAGTTTTCTGATCGGTTTTCTGATCGGGATATCTGAAAAAAGCCCCATCCTGACCGTGGAACTTCGCATGTTCCTGATGGTGGGATTGTGCGGCGGATTCACTACCTTCTCCTCATTCACAGGTGAAAATCTGATGTTGATGCGGAACGGACAGTTCCTTCCCCTCTTTCTCTATACCGGTTTGAGTATTTTGCTGGGATTTACGGCGGTCTATTTCGGGTATATATCCACCAAACTATTGGGCTAATTAAAGTCAATACATCATGAACAGATCAGAGCACAGCATTTTGAAGATCCATGCCAGTACCACCGACCGGATGGGTTCCAAATTGTTATACCAGCATATTGTTGAGTTGGCCAAGGAGAAAGGGATCACAGGAGCAACCGTTTACCGGGGAATCATGGGCTATGGGTCCAGCAGCAAGATCAGCTCATCCAGATTCTGGGAACTTACAGAGAAGCTGCCGGTGGTGATCGAACTCATTGACAGAACCGAAAGGCTTGAAGACATTTTATGAAGAGATCAAGGAGGAATTGCTCTCCATGCCCAAAGGATGCCTGGTGGCAATGGAGCCCGTAAACATCCTGCTGCAGAAGAAGGGGAAATAGCCGGTGATTCATTGTTGATCCGCCTTTGGTTTTTCATTGATCCGCCCAGTGAGCCATCATCAGAATGGCACCGGCAGTACCATCCATGGTGGGTTCATTGGTGGAATAATCACCAATGTCGTCGTGATACACCACATAATCATTTTGTAATGCTGCAAACTCATCCGGCTGGGTCAACGTCAGGCCTAATAAAGAACGATAAATGGTACCGTATACAGGTCCGTCCAGCAGTCCTCCCGGGACCTCCTGTCCGGTGAGTTTCCAGATACTGGTATGTACATCCACAGGGTACTCTCCGCCCTCCGGAATTCCTGTAAACATTGAAGTACCCCAGGGATTCCTGCCAAACAGCCAGTCGCGTTGCTCCACCATGAATTTTTGATAGCTTAAATCGCCTGTCATCTTCTCATAGAGGATCACCTGGGTGATCAGACTGGTCAGCAGGTTATTGGAGCACCAGATAAAGGGAATTCCAATGCCATATGCATTTCGGCTTGCCCTTTCCAGACAACTCTCAATTCCGGTACGATAATAACCTGCCAGTTCATTTCCGAGATCAACATCTAACCAGTCCATGCAACACGAAATGCCCTGTATTGATAAAGGGATAATACTGGTAGTGTTTGGCAGTATCCAGTGGCATCCAGGAGGTGGTCCCCGCCATGCGGGCATACCGTATGGCATCTTCAAGATAGCGGGAATCGCCCGTGGTTTTATAGAGTTCAGCAGCCCCCCACTCCATATCATCGGCCCAGGTCTCCTCTCCATACCGGTAGGGAGCTCCATAGGAGTTACCCTGTTGAAACCCTTCTTTTTCCTTCCCCAGTTGATACAATGACCGGGCGGCTTCCATACATTTCTCTGCAAAGGCGGGATCCTTCAAATCATCTTTCCAGATTCTTGCAGCCAGGGCCATGGCTGCAGCTGATCTGCCTGCCAGGTTGGAGACACCGGTAGCTTCGCTCTTGTATTTGTTCAATCCCTGAGGCTTTCCGGTGGCAAAGTAGGCCACCCGATAACTGTTCTTCCCCCAACCATAATCAGAAGGATCCTCATAGGGCATTTTCCATCCCACATGATCACGGTCGTCGGCCACCTGGTGCACCAGCTGGTCGGGTGCCGGGTGTAATTTATGGATCCAGTCCAATCCCCATTTAGCCTCATCCAGTACATCTGGAATACCATTGGGTCCGTCCTGTCCAAGGGCATTGACCCTGTCCGCAAACCGATCAGGGTATTGCTCATAGGCCAGCAACATATGGGCAGTGGCATAGCTGCCGGTAATCAGGTATTTCAGCTGGTCCCCTGCGTCGTGCCACCCCCCGCTCACATCCACAAATGTGGAGTCGGGCATGGGACCGTATGCCGACCTGCCATCTTTCTGGTGACATAGATGATCCAGGAAGGGATTGTATCCACACCGCTGTTGTCTCATAAATCCCAGCAATTCCTCCTGCCGGTGCTTATAGGCATCCTTGGAAATGGTAAAAACCCGGGATCTGGATCCTGACTTTTTTGATTCAATGTGATACCTTCCCGGCTGTTCGACCTTAGAAAAATCCAGCTCATAATAATACTTAAAAGTTCCCCACCCCTCTGAATCTGTTTTTTGCGGATGAATGGTGAATAGTGAAGTCCCGGTTTGCTCATCCACAAGATAAAAGTCCCCCTTTACCCGGGAATGGGAAAAGGCAATCCCTGACTTATATTCATCGGGAATGTATCCCACCTGATTGATCCGGATGTGAATTTGATTATTGCCAGGATTAACAAACCACGAGATATTCAAAGGGATTAATACCAGGAGAATATGAACGAGTCTTAAAATCATCATAAGTTCAAATTTAATCAGTAATTTTGATTAGACCTCTCCAAAAAAAACCAGATGAAGCATTTTTCATTGATTATCCTATGCTTGATAGGTACAACCCTAATTCAGGCACAGTATTCAGGTGGCGGAGAAGCCAATCCTGGTTTACCAACACATCAGGATGCGCTCCGGAAGTACCAGGACATGCGCTTTGGCATGTTTATACACTGGGGACCTGTGTCGCTTCGTGGAACCGAGATTTCATGGTCCAGGGGCAGAGAGATCCCCATAGTAGAGTATGACAATCTTTATAAGGCATTTAATCCAGTACAATTTAATGCAGCCGACTGGGTAAATGCGGCTAAAACTGCCGGTATGAAATACATCATTATTACCAGCAGGCATCATGACGGATTTAGCTTATGGGATAGTCAGTATACAGCATATGACATGGCCAGTACGCCCTATGGAAAAGGAATACTTCGCGCCCTGGCAGATGAGTGCAAGAAACAGGGCATTGAATTTGGAACCTACTATTCCATCTGTGACTGGTATCGTCCCGATTATCCGGTGGTATATCCCCATCCGGATTATTCAAACCATGAAGAGAGAAAAATGGACCCGATCACAAAAATAAAGATGGACCAGTACATCACCTTTATGAAGAATCAGATCCGGGAGCTTATCGAAGAGTACAATACATCTGTATTGTGGTTCGATGGAGAATGGGAATGGGCCTGGTCCCACGAAATGGGGATGGATCTCTATGCTTATGTAAGGGGACTGAAGGATGATATTTTAATCAATAACAGGGTTGACAAGGGAAGAGAAGGTATGGAAGACAAAACCAGGGATCCCCGCTTTGCCGGAGATTTCAGCACACCTGAACAAAGCATAGGTGCATTTGATAATGAGTATGCCTGGGAAACATGCATGACCATTGGGAAGCAGTGGGCATGGAAACCCAATGATCAATTGAAATCCAAAAAAGAGTGTATTCATACCCTGATCAATACCATAGGAGGGGATGGAAATCTCTTGTTCAACGTAGGCCCCATGCCTGATGGTCGGATTGAACAACGACAACTGGACCGGCTGGCAGAGATGGGAGATTGGGTTTCAAAGAACCGGGAAGCCATATATGGAACACGTGGCGGACCATATTTGCCAAATAGTATATTAGTAAGTACACATAAAGAGAATAAAATATATCTTTATTTGCTGAAGAATCCGGAGGGAACGCTTAGTCTCCCATTAAAAGAGGGGATCAAGATAGAGCAGGCTTATTTCCTTCGAGATCGAAAGCCGCTGAAAATGAAAAGGAGCCTGCAAGATTTTACCTTATCCCTCCCGGAGGAAATGCCTGATGAAGATGCTACAGTGGTGGTATTGGAATTGGATAGGGCAGCATCTGAAATTGATACAATAGAACTCTAATTTTACAGATATAAATATAGAACAACATGAAAACAACCCGTACACTATTTTTAATGCCCATGCTGGCGCTGGCTTTCCTCATAGGTTTAGGATCATGCGCTCCTGCAGGAACTCAGACTGAGGATAACACATCAATGGCTCAGGAATTGTTTCCTGAACCACCCAGACCAGAAGGACAGACAGATGTGATTGAGCTTCGCGCCGATCCCATTGATACCGTACGTATTGCTTTCATCGGAGTAGGCTCAAGGGGAACAGGAGCAGTTCGCCGCTACACCTTCCTTGAAGGGGTGAAAATTGTGGCTTTGTGCGATCTGGAACCGGAGAACCTTGACAGAGCACAGGAGATTTTACAGGAACGCGGACTTCCGGCAGCTGATACTTATACAGGTTCAGAGGACTGGAAAAAAGTGTGCGAAAGAGAAGATGTAGATCTGATATATGTCTGCACCCATTGGGACCTGCATACACCCATTGCTGTATATGCCATGGAGCAGGGCAAACATGTGGCCACTGAGGTCCCCGCTGCCCTTACCATCGATGAATGCTGGCAATTGGTGAATACTTCCGAAAAGACCAGACGGCACTGCATGCAGCTTGAAAACTGCAATTATGACTTTTTCGAACTGGCCACCCTGAACATGGCCCGACAGGGTCTGCTTGGAGAAATTGTCCATGCAGAAGGAGCCTATATACATGACCTGAGAAGTAACTATTTTAATGAGGAGGATGGTTACTGGAATATGTGGCGATTAAGGCATAATGAAACCCGCAATGCGAACCTCTACCCCACCCACGGATTTGGTCCCATCTGCCACATCTTGAACATCCACAGAGGGGATAAAATGGAATACCTTACCTCCCTGGCCAGCGACCAGTTTGGGATGACCGCCTATGCCAAGAGAGGTATTTGGTGAAGATTCAGATTATGCCAACCGGGACTATAAGCGGGGTGATATGAACACCACCCTGATTAAAACCCAAAAGGGAAAAAGCATCCTGATTCAACATGATGTTACAAGTCCCCGTCCCTACAGCGCGGATCCATATGCTCAGCGGAACCAGGGGATTTGTGCAGAAATGGCCCGTCAGAGGCATAGCCCTCGACCCGAATGCTCATGAATTCATGAGTGACGAGGAGATGGAGGCACTTCTGGTAGAATATGAACATCCCATTACCAAGGAAGTAGGTGAATTGGCACGGAAGGTGGGGGGACATGGCGGTATGGATTTCACCATGGATTACCGGTTGATCCATTGCCTGAGAAATGGTCTTCCGCTGGACCAGGATGTGTATGATGCAGCTGAATGGTCATCCATTATTGAGCTTTCTGAAAAGTCCATAGCAAACCAGAGCATGTCAGTGAAGGTCCCTGATTTTACAAGGGGAGCATGGGAAAAGGTGAATACGGTCACCTATCATTGACCTCAACTCTCGTGGAATCGGGGTTTAGGTTTTATCTGGACCTTCTTTATCTGAAGTTATCTCTTCAAAATAACGCTAAACAATAGTTAGGCGTCTTATTTATATGCTTTCATCGCTTCAAGGATTTAAGCACTTTGAATGTTTCACACTTTTGAGATGCATCGGAACATTTGCCGGGTCACTTTCAGGCCACCTACTTACCCATTTTCGGATTTTTTGCAAGTCACGGGATAGTGACTTCTGCACAGTCTGGTGACTCATGAATAGTGAATACGCATCTCCCTCATTCTCGTATAACACTGTAATACAGTCTATTAAAACAACAGTTGAAACATAGGTGAATGAAGTTAAAAGTCACACATTGGTAAAAAACTCACAAGTCTGTGACTTCCGGATATCTCCGAAATAGAGGACCCGGTTTTCAGATATTATTCTATTGTATTCACTTCTTGATCAACACAAAAACAAATCTGGCAACACTGGCAAGGATCATCAGGGAGAATATAAGGATAAGACCTAATATGAAAGAAATATTCCGGTTTATCTCGCTGGTTTACCATTCATCCTCCTGAACTTACCATTCAGGAATATTCTTTTTCCATCAGGCCCTCCCCACCCTAAATTTGTACTTAAACACCATGTTGAGACCATGAAGTGCATTTATATATCAATACTGATCCTCCTGATGATAGATGCCCAGCACAGCAGAATATTTCAGGTACAGTTACAGATTCAAAGGGAGAATCCAGTCACCTTTGCCAATATTTATTTCGAAGGATCCTACGATGGCACCATCTCCGATGCAGAGGGTAACTTCACCCTGACCAAACGGACTTAATTGGAGAGCAATTGCTAACAGTTAGTTTTATGGGATACGAAACATTTTCCTCCCTTCTCCAATTGAGTGGTTCAGATACCCTTTTGCATGTGATCCTGGAGGAGCAACTCAGTGAGATCGATGAAGTTTCGATTACCGCCGGAGTCTTCAGTGCCAGTGATAAAAAAAAATCCGCTACTCTTAATTCCTTTGATATTGCCAGCACGGCCAGTGCGATGGGCGATATTTACGGGGCCTATGCCACCATGCCCGGATCGCAAAAAGTGGGTGAAGAAGGGATGCTTTTCGTCAGAGGAGGCGACAGTTATGAAACCAAGACCTTCATGGACGGCATGCTGGTCCAGTCCCCCTTCTTTTCGAAAATGCCGGATATTCCCACAAGGGGTCGTTATTCTCCCCTGCTCTTTTCTGAGACCATATTCAGCACGGGAGGTTATTCTGCGGAATTCGGACAGGCCCTCTCTTCGGTGGTGGATCTGACCACCAACGGAATGGAAACGGAGAATAAGGCCAGTATAGGCCTGATGACGGTGGGTGCCAGTGCTTCCATGGGACGGAGATGGAAGAATTCTTCCCTGGCCTTTTCCGGGCTTTATGCCAACAATGCCCTGCATCATAAGATCTTTAAGCAAAATGTGGATTGGATCAAGGATCCGCTTATGGCAGATGCAAGCCTGATGTACAGGTCGAAGATTGGTGAAACCGGTCTGCTCAAGGCCTTCAGCTCCAACAACTATAACAGTATGGAGATGAATTACGACAATTTCGAGCAGGGATCCCTGGACCGGATCGCTATGACCAATAATAATTTCTATGCGAACACTTCCTATACCGATGAACTGGGTGAAAAGTGGCTTTTGAAAGCCGGCCTTGCTTACAACAGGGATCTGGAAGATATGAGCTATGTGGGGAATCCCATTCTTACTACCACTACCGCCTCACAGGCCAAGCTTGTGATGACTCATCTGACCAGTGACTTACTGAAAATCAGGATGGGAACAGATATACTTTTGGAGCATTATCAACAGGCCATCACCGTGGATAGTATGATCCGTTTGGAACTAAGGGATCCTCAGCCCTCCCTGTTCCTGGAAACGGAGCTTACGCTCTCCAAAAAGATTGCCCTTCGACTCGGAGCAAGGGCTGAACATAGTTCCCTGCTGGAAGACTATTGAACTTAGCCCCCGTGTGTCTGCTGCCTACAAGACGGGGAAATTCTCAGGTATCACTGGCCTGGGGTAAGTATCACCAGAACCCCAGGCAAATGACTTCTGATGTTTGCACCCATTCTGACTCTGAGAGATCGACTCACTATATTCTCAACTTCCAGTACCGAAAAGAGAGGAGGATATTTCAGGATTGAAGCCTATATCAAACAATACGACAAGCTGGTAAAATACGGGGAATCGTACGACACCGAGGCTTCAAACTACAGCAATGATGGATCCGGTTATGCACGGTGGTGTAGATCTCTTCTGGCGCGATCAAAAGACAATTAAAGGACTGGATTACTGGATCTCCTATAGTTACTTAAATACCACAAGAGATTATAAGGACTATCCGGAAAATGTCATCCCGAGCTTTGCCTCTGCACACAACCTTTCTCTGGTTTTCAAACAATTCATTACCCCGCTGAACACCTTTGCCGGATTAACTTACTCATTTGCAAGTGGCAGGCCTTTTGACGATAAAAATAGTCCGGAATTTATGTCCGGCCGAACCAGAGCTTATAATGATATTAGTCTTGGACCTAACACATGTAACACAATTATTCAAAAAGGATTGCATCATTCATATGAATGCCACCAACCTCTTTGGTTTTAAGAATGTGTTTGGATACCGGTATTCGAATATTCCTGGTGAAGACGGGCGTTATGCCTCCCAGGCCGTTGTGCCTACAGCAGGCCGCCAGGCTGTCTTAATGATTATGTTATCACTTTAAATAATTTCACAGCAACATGAAAAAACAGCACCATGAAAACAATTGCATTCATTCTCACCATCACAATGGTCTCCTTCTCTTCATTCGGTCAGGAGGAAAAATATATAAATGCCATGCTTAAAACCATCGATAAGATGGATCAGTGCAGAAAACAGTGCTGATTACATTGAATGTGCCAATCAGTTTGAGCAGGATCGCCAGTGCAGAAAAGACCCGGTGGTTGCCCTACTACTATGGTGCCTATAACCTGGTTGTCATGAGTTTTGATGAAAGTGAAGGAACGAAGAAAGATCAGATTCTGGACAGGGCTCAGCAAAGCCTTGACCATGCCTTTTCCCTGAATCCTGATGAATCGGAGTTACATGCACTTCAGGCTTTTCTTTATCCATCCAGGATCCTGGTGGATCCCATGGGAAGGGGGATGACTTATTTAGAAAAAATGTACCAATCATTGGAGACAGCCAAAACACTGAATCCAGACAATCCCAGGGTTTATTTCCTGGAAGGTATCAATAGGCTGAACATGCCCCCATCTTTTGGAGGTGGCGCAGAGGTGGCTAAACCAATTTTGGAGGTAGGCTGATGCGAAATTTAAGGCTTTCCAGAACGAAGATCCTCTCTGGCCAAACTGGGGGGAGGAAGCCAACAGGACGGAACTGGAGAAACTTCAGTAATTTCGGATCAATTAAGTATCTTGTAGTATTATCATTGATCATTCTGATTTCCGATGTCCATAAAGAAACCATATAAGCAAATCCTGATCTTATTAAGGGATTTGCTGATTTTGGTCATGATCGGCAATGTGCTTTCCATTTTCACCATTCCCGGTGAGTTGTGGTCATTGGAAGTAGTGTTGAGAAACTGCATGTTCTCCATCCTGATCGGTTATCCTGCATGGAAAGGGATGGTCTTTATTGTACTCTATCTGGAAAGAAAACTCCCCTGGCTCAAATACCCCATTAAACGCCTGGTGGCACAATTCGTATTATTAACCATCTTCGCCGGGATCATTATTTTTATTGGTTTTTCCTTATGGATCTGGCTGGCACAAGACCTTAGTTTACAGGCTGCTATGGACGATATAATTCCAAGCCTGAAAGTGGCTTACATATTTATGATCCTTTCGCTGATCCTGGGTAATTCCATTCTCTTTTTCAAAAACTGGAAAGCATCTACCATCCAGCAGGAGGAACTGAAAAGGGCTCACCTGGCACTTCAGTACCAGTCCCTCAAAGACCAGGTCAGACCACATTTTCTCTTCAACAGCCTCAGCTCACTGGTCACTCTGATCAATACTGATGCTAAAAAAGCAACGCAGTTTGTCCATAAATTGTCAGATGTATACCGCTATGTGCTGGAACAGAGAGAAAATGAACTGGTCCGGGTGAAAGAGGAGGTGAAATTCCTTGAGGATTACATTTACCTTCAGAAGATACGGTTCGGGGATAGCCTCCGGGTCCATTTTCAACTCGAGCTGGATCAGAAACGGATGATGATCCCTCTCTCCCTTCAAATGATGTTGGAAAACGCAATCAAGCACAATGAAATTTCTGCCGAACACCCCCTGGACATTCATATCTTTTCCAATGATAAAAACCATGTAGTGATTCAGAATAAATTACAGAAAAAGGAGGTGCTGGAAGAATCACCTGGTACAGGTATCGAAAACCTTCAGAAAAGGATCGCTTATTTCACCGAAGATCCACTTCTCATAGAGGTAGAATCCGATACTTTCAGGGTAACTATTCCCACCGTAACGTCCTAACAGGTCAGGCTATGAATGTAGTAATCATTGAAGATGAACACCTAACGGCCGAACGGATCAGGACCTTACTGCTTGAGATTGATCCTTCAATCACAGTGATGGATATCCTCGATTCCGTAAAATCATCGGTTCAATGGTTCAGGCAGGAGGTCAAACCCGACCTGGTGTTCATGGATATTCAGCTGGCCGATGGATTGTCTTTTGATATTTTTAAACAGGTGGAGATTCAATACCCGGTCATATTTCTGACGGCATACCAGGAGTATGCCATCAAAGCTTTCAAAGTCAACAGTGTGGATTACCTTTTAAAACCAGTAACGAAGGAAGACCTGCAGTCCGCTCTCACTAAATACAGCCATTATTTTTCCCGTCAGCAATCAATACCCATCATAGACGAGGCACTTCTGAGCAGTATCAAACAGATGATCAGCAAATCCTATAAGTCCAGGTTTATGGTTAGGGTAGGCGACCGGATAAAATCAGTGGATGTAGATAGCATCCTCTATTTCTACAGCCTTCAGAAAGGCACCTATCTGCATACTGCCGACAATAGAAATTACGTGGTAGACTATACCCTTGACGGGCTGGGTGAAATACTGGATCCTGATCTGTTTCACCGGATCAACAGAAGGTACATCCTCTCTCATGGGGCGATTGCTGACCTGATCACAATCTCCGGAAGTAAACTAAAAGTAATTTTATCCCATTCTGACGATGCCGAAATCTATATTAGCAGGGATAGGTTATCCGACTTCAAGGAGTGGCTTGACGGGTAAATACATTTCATTTAAATTAGATATGATTTTAAACCATATATCATGAAAAAAATAGCTGTTCTATCGATCATTATCCTTGTTTCGCTTCCATCCTTTTCGCAGAACCGGAAATACGTGAAATCTATGAAAAAAGCCATTGTGTCACTCGATGAAGCCTCGCATCCAGAGTCCTACATTGATTGTGCTGAGAGTTTTGAAAATATTGCAGCCAAATATGAAGACCAGTGGATCCCACTCTATGATGCTGCGCTCTGCCTGACATTAGCCAGTTTAGAAGAAGCCGACGGGCCCACCAGCGATGTTTATCTTGACCGGGCCAGGGTTTCTCTTGACAAAGCACTGGTCCTGGCTCCAGATGAATCGGAAATTCAGGTATTGCTGGCGTTTCATACTTTGGCAAATATGGCTGTGGATCCTGAAGCCAGGGGACCTATGTACTTTGAAGAATTCAGCTATACTCTGGAGAAGGCCAGGGAGCTGAATCCCGATAATCCCAGGACTTACTATCTTCAGGCCTTATTGACCTTAAATATGCCTGATTTCATGGGAGGTGGTCCCCAGGCAGCCAAACCTATATTTATTGAGGCAGACAAAAAATTCAAAGCTTTCCTAAAGGTTGATCCCCTTTGGCCCAGCTGGGGTGAAGACCTGAACCTGGAGGAACTTGAAAAGCTGAATTAGGACCGATTGCTAACTTCCCTTTGAATGGCTTTCAAGGGTTTTTCCCTTCATCTCAGTCAGGTATTTTCGGAATACGAAGAAACTAAAGAAGGTGGCAGCTGAATAGAACACAAAGATATAACCGGTTCCCTTACCACTGGAGAATAATCCGATCACTATGGGATACAAAAAGGTTATCACCCCATTGAAGAACCAGTGCGAGAAGGAACCCATTGAAGTACCCATGGAACGAAGATGATTGGGATATATTTCTGCAAGCAATACCCATATCACTGCTCCCTGCGATGAGGCAAAGAAGGCTATAAATCCAACCAGGGTAGCCACTAATACCCAACCGGGCAACGATCCGTTAATATAGGCGAATGCAAAGAGCGCCAGGAATGCTGACATGCCCAGTGTACCCGTAAGTAACAATCGTTTTCGGCCGATCCGGTCGATCAGTCGCATGGCTATTAGAGTAAACATGAGATTTACCACACCAATAATCACGGTTTGTCCCAGAGCCGAATCGGTAGAGAATCCAGCCGAGCGAAAGATATCCGTGGCGTAGTACATAATGATGTTGATCCCCGTAAACTGATTAAACATTCCCACTGCTATACCGATGAGGATAAGCTTAAAGTTTCCCTTTTTAAGCATGGCAGTTATCCCCACCGAAGTCCCTCCTTCAAGTGTTTTAGCGATCTCCCTGACCATTTCATCGGTATCGGCCGTATCGTTCAGACTGTTGAGCACCGCTTTTGCTTCATCAATCCTCCCCTCTTTGACCAGCCACCGTGGGCTCTTTACCACAAACATTAATAGTATAAAGAATATGATGGCAGGAATCCCCATGGAGAGCAGCATAAAACGCCAGTTATTCTCTCCGGTACCTATCAGCAAATAATCCACAAAAAATGCCATCAGTATTCCAATGACTATGGCCAGCTGAAAAGTGATGGCCAGCCTGCCCCGATATTTGGCAGGTGAGATCTCAGCAATATAGAGTGGTGAAAGCACCGAAGAACCGCCCACAGCAATGCCACCAATGAAGCGAAATATTATCAAAGTATTGATCCCGTTGGCCAATCCGGTTCCGATGGCAGAGACCAGATACAATACTGCCATTATTTTTAGCATGAATAACCTGCCGAATTTGTCTCCGGGTCTGCCTATGATGAGTGCCCCTGCGATACATCCTACCAGGGCTGCACTTACTGCTGCTCCTTTGGATACATCGGTCAGGTTAAAAAAATCTGTCAGAAATGGAAGTGCGCCATTAATTACCGCGGTTTCATAACCAAACAGCAAGCCACCAAGGGCTGCTGCAACAGTGGAGAGTATAAGTTTTCTGCTCATGTAAAAGGATTGTGGGTAGATTTGTTCATCTCAATACTCTGACAATTCGGGTAAAGATAAATATATTTACATGGGAGAATAGCCTGAGATTATACAGAAGGGGGAAATCCAACCATCAAAATTACATTCCATGCTTAAGCAGAACCTGATTGCCATAAGCCTTATTTTCGCAGCCATTCTGATGACAGGATGCCAGGTGGAAGAACCTGTAAAACGACCTAACATTTTGTTTGCCATAGCCGATGACTGGGGATGGCCTCATGCAGGGGTATATGGAGATCCGGTGGTTCAGACCCCTGGTTTTGACCGGGTGGCCAATGAGGGGATCCTGTTCAACCATGCCTATGTATCATCACCCTCCTGCACACCCTCAAGGAATGCCATACTGACCGGACAATACCACTGGCGGCTGGGACCCGGTGCCAACCTATGGAGCACACTGGACCCTTCCACTCCTGTATACCCTTTATTGCTGGAGGATGCCGGTTATCTGATCGGACGTGTGAGAAAAAGCTGGGGCCCCGGCGATATCTCTAATTGGGAAAGGCACCCCGCCGGAACATCCTATGAGGAAGGTGGATTTGCGGAGTTCCTCTCGCAACGAACCGATGATACTCCCTTTTGCTTCTGGTTGGGGGCTTCGGATCCCCATCGACCATATGACAGGGGTACGGGAGTCAAAAGTGGCATGGACCTGGGCAAGATCCAGCTTTACGAATGCTTTCCTGATCACGAGCTGGTCAGAAGTGATGTGGCTGATTACTATTACGAAGTTCAAAGGTTCGACAGTACAGTAACCAATGCCATGCGCTTATTGGAAGAAATAGGTGAACTGGAGAATACCCTTATCGTTGTAACGGGTGACAATGGAATGCCGTTTCCGCGAAGCAAATCCAACAATTACGATTCTGGAACCCGAATGCCCCTGGCCATCAGATGGGGATCAGGAATTAAAAATCCCGGCAGGGTTCTTGATGATTTTATAAGTACCACAGATTTTGCGCCCACCTTCCTGGAACTGGCAGGTGTGGATATCCCGGAAGAAATGACAGGTAATAGTCTGGTCAACCTGCTCGAGAGTCAGCA
>CAVQAB010000006.1:0-92044 GCA_963710385.1 uncultured Bacteroidales bacterium
TATCAAACCTTAAACATTCGAGCGTGTTTCCAATGGCATTTACCGAACAAGGTGTAGCCATGCTTTCATCTGTTTTAAGATCCAAGAAGGCAATAAAAATCAATATTGAAATAATGCGTGCATTCGCTGTCTATAGAGCTATGTTGATCGAGGATAAATCTCTTCGCAAAGAGATTAAAATTCTCGATGAGAAAATCAACAAAGTGTTCAGATTACTACTTAATAATATCGATGCTCTTCATCAAGACAAAGCAACACCAAGAAAGAAGATAGGATACAAAGACTACCAGAATAGATAGTAGAATCCCAATCATGATATTAGCATTGGAGCCTATAAATCAAACCCCTAAGCATAATTAACTTGGTCCATTTTTGTATAGCGAAATTTTAGACGTAGAACAATTCACAAAAGCCGACGGAAACGCGTGTCACACTCTTCGCATAAAAGCAAATCCCGCGCCACGCTACGGCGGCTTAATTCCCCCGTTCTACAATTTCATGAACGGATTGTAGTAAATCCAGCCTCCATTTCGTCTTAGTGATAGAAAAACTGTTACCCATGAAAAGGAAACCATTCTTCGTCACTTTACTGGTATTGTTTTCGCTTAATCTGATATTATCAGGTAGGGATGTAATGCCGGATTCAACAAACCAATCTTCCCGGAGGATAGATGCTATTGTCTCGACCCAATGGTTGGATGACCATTTTAAAGATTCGAACTTATTGATCCTTGATTTGCGGGATCCGAAGATTTATGCAACCGGACACATCATGGGTTCAGTAAATATCACTGCCCCTGGAAATTTTTTCGAGTGTTTTATGGATCCCGACTGTGGACTGTGGATGGAATTACCATCTAATGATGCGCTATTCAAGACCATTGGAAAAGCTGGAATTAATGCAGAATCAACGGTAGTCCTCTTTGGGGAAACAGAAAATACACACTCATTGGAATCAGCCCAATATGGCCTGACACTTTCCGCTAGAGTGGCAATCACTCTACTTTATGCCGGAATTGAAAACGTTGCAATTCTCGAAGGCGGATACACTAAATGGGTTGCTGAAGGAAGGAGCATATCCACTGAAAATGTAGTCCCGAACAGTTTACTATACAATGGAGAAACTAATAAGACAATGTTTGTACGGAAGGACTATATTGAGGCCAAATTAGGTAAATCCATCCTGGTTGATACCAGAGAAGCCAATTCTTACTTCGGCATCGAAAAGGATTTCTTATCAGCCGGAGAAGGTCATATTCCAACTTCAAAGCTCCTGTCCGCCACATGGATCTGGACTCATACTGAGCCTCAATCAGAAGTAGCAACCTGGCTTAGCTGGAGGGATGCATTAGAAGTCGGTGAAATGGCTACTGCCATACTGGGGGGAAATAAGGAAAAAGAGATTATAGTTTATTGTGGAGCCGGAGGATATGCCAGTCCTGTCTATTATATATTATCTGAGCAGTTAGGATATATGAATGTAAAGTTTTACGACGGCAGTATGCAAGAATGGACTGCCGATCCAAATGCTCCAGTAGTGAAATACAAGTACGAATAAGACAGCGTATTATAAATTATTCCAGAGCAGCAAGTTTCCATTTTTTTAGGAAATAGAATCGCTGAACAAATCACTACAGCCGACCTTGACGCGTATCACACCCTTTGCAGAGAGGCAAATCCAGCGCCATGCTGCGGCAACATAGTTCCACCGTTAGGTTTTGCACAAGACCGGATCAAAGTAAATCAGGAGAAATATTTATGAAGGCAATAGTTTGTACGAAATATGGACCACCGGAGGTCCTTCAACTGCAAGAGGTTGAAAAGCCCACTCCAAAGAAAAATGAAATATGCATCAAAATTCACGCGACCTCAGTCACTTCAAGTGACTGTATAGTCCGGGGCTTCAACCTTCCTAAGTGGCACCCTATTGCGACTTATGATGGGACTGGTGTTGGGTTTTGGTAAACCGAGGAATCCCATCCTTGGTATGGTGGCGGCTGGAGAGGTAGATTCCATGGGCCAAGATGCAAAACGGTTCAAGTATAGGTGACCAAGTCTTTGCCTACACCGTGAAGTCCTCCACCAAGATGCGATTCGGCACCTATGCCCAGTACATTTGTATACCGGAGGATTGGTTGGTGTTGCCAATACCCTCCAATGTTACCTATGAGGTAGCCGCTGCAATCCCCTACGGTGGAGAGCTAGCGTTACATTTCCTTAAGAAAGGGAATATCCAAAGTCGGAAGGAGGTACTTATTATAGGAGCTTCAGGTACCATCGGCACTACCGCTGTGCAACTTGCCAGGTACTATGGGGCGAGGGTAACAGGAGTCTGCAGTACTCCGAACCTGGAATTGGTAAGATCCCTGGGAGCCGAAACGGTAATCGATTACACAGCGGAGGATTATTCAAAAGGTAGTGCCCGTTATGATTTGATTCTTGATGCCGTTCCATTGTTTGTTGCGAAGAGTAATAGCTTTAAGAAACAAGCTAGGTCTGCACTTACTCCTGGTGGGAAGTTCATTTCAATCAATAGTGGATCACCAACGCCTAATATGGATGATCTCGTTCTATTGAAAGAGCTTGTGGAGTCCTGCAAGTACAAACCGGTGATAGACAGAAGCTATCCGCTGGAGCAAATGATTCAAGCCCATAGATATGTCGAGACAGGACACAAGAAGGGGAATGTGGTAATAACTGTAGAACATAACAAAACCTAGCAAATCACTTAAGCCGACCGAAACGCATGTCACGCTCTTTGCAGAAAGGCAAAACCCCACCCCACGCTACGGCCGCTTAGTTCCAACGTTAAATGGCAAGAAACAAAAATGGCAGAGAATAAAACAAAACCTACGTCAGCATCCGTCGATGACTTCATTGACGGGATTGAGAATCCCCGACGTCAAGCAGACGCACTGACGGCTCTAAGATTATACAAGGATGTAACTGGTCTTCCACCAGTTATGTGGGGACCGTCAATCATCGGTTTTGGAACACACCACTATGTGTACGATAGCGGGCGTGAGGGCACCGTACCGGCGGCAGGTTTTTCGCCTCGCAAGGCAAATATGACTTTTTATGTTGGCGACAAATTCGAAGGCGCAGAAGCGCTTTACGCGAGTTTGGGCAAGTACAAGAAATCGGTTGCGTGTCTTTATGTCAACAAGCTTGATGACGTTGATCTTCAGGTACTGCGCGAAATTATTGCCCGCGACTATGCCAAAACACTACAATCTAATAATAAAGATGATCGAGCACGTAGTTCTGCCATCTAACTAATCACTAAAGCCGACCGTGACGCGTGTCACACACTTTGCAGCCATAGCAAAGTTCGCGCCACGCAACGGCGGCTTAATTCCACCGTTCTACGAGTAAATTCATCATTTATTGATTGCAGAGGGTAACATTTATTTAGAAGTAGTGTTTCATGCAAGAAATGTAAAAACTGGATATCGATAGAAATATATTTAATGTAGAATAATGAGTGGGAAAATAGTTTTAGAGTTACATCCGAAAACAACTTTCGTATATGAAGAAAATCTTATCGCCAAGTAGCGAAATTCCACACCAGATTATAACTTTGATTCCTGTTTATATTTACTTAAAACTAATAAATGAAATCTTTAGCTTTTAGCGATTGCTAATCTAAAGGCTCGGCTTACTTTTTTTAACTAAAATTCTAATACTATTATGGACGAACAAGAAAGATTCCAAGAAGCAAAGAAACGTGTGGAGGAGATAAAGGGTTTCTACTTCCACCTCATCAGCTACATCTTAGTCAACACAGTTCTTGTTGTCATAAACCTGCTCATGTCTCCTGAGTACTTATGGTTCATTTGGCCTATCCTCGGATGGGGTGTTGGTCTCATCATTCATGCCTTTACCACTTTTGGTAACGTAATGGGAAAGTCCTGGGAAGAACGTAAGATCAAGGAGATAATGGAAAAGGATAAGCGAATTTGAGCTGATTGAATAGATTTTAAGCCTAACAAATCACTAAAGCCGATCGCAAAGCGTGTCTCGTACTTCGCAGAAGGGCAAAGTCCGCGCCACGCTTCGGCGGCTTAGTTCTATCTATGCAATTAAAAGTATGAAGCCATCATCTTTAAAAACTGTTCGTAATATGTATGAGGCCAATGCGGACTCGTACGCTGAAATAATGGACAAGGAGATTAATCTCCCTGTTTATAAGGACGTACTTGGGCGACTTCAAGAGAGTATCTCGAATACTCCAGGTGTGTTACTTGATACCGCATGTGGTTCAGGGCATATGCTCGCTATGTTTCGGTCGCAATATGACTCAAACCGTTCGCTAATCGGCATAGATATCTCACCTCGAATGGTCGCAATTTCAAATAACCGTCTTGGCGAGGAGTGTTCAGTAATGGTTGGGGATATGCGCTCTCTCCCTGGTATAGATTCAGGTTCTGTTGCTGCGGTTATAAACTTCTTCGCAATTCATCATCTGGATGTAGATGGAATACATGCATCAATGCTCGAATGGAATCGTGTCTTGGTTCATAAAGGTCGTTTGCTCATAGCAGCTTGGGAGGGCAGTGGGGTAATTGACTACGGTGAAGAATCGGATATAGTGGCATTAAGGTACACCAGCAATGAACTCATCGAAATTGCAGAGGTAACCGGGTTTATTGTTACTCAGTGCACCGTGGAACCTGTAGAGGATTTTCCAATGGACGCAATATATATTGAATGTATTAAGGAATAACAACCTAAAAAATCACTAAAGCCGACCGCAACGCGTATCATCGCCCTTCGCAGAAAAAGCAAATCCCGCGCCATGCTACGGCAGCTTAGTACCACCATTCTGCGATCAATAATAAGAGATGGAAATAGTTGAGAGGAACGTTTAATTAGAAGTTATCTGCATTAGAAATAAATAAAAGAGGAATTCTTATGAAAGCTATCTTTCAAACTGGGTATGGCTCACCAGATTTCTTTGAACTGAAAGAGGTCGATAAACCGGCGATCAAGGATTACGAAGTGCTGGTAAAAGTTCACGCAGCTGCGCTGCATGCTGGTGATCTTTTTTTCATGAGAGGGGTGCCCAAAATGGTGCGCTTAGCTGCTGGGTTACTCAGACCAAAAAACTATATTCCTGGATATGATTTGGCTGGCAAGGTTGAAGATGTGGGTAAAAAGGTATCGCAATTTAAACTTGGGGATGTAGTATTTGGCTCGGGTCAAAGTACCTGTGCCGAGCTAGTGAGTGTAAAAGAGAAAAATATTATATCCAAACCGGCCAGCCTCACATTTGAACAAGCTGCCGCAATACCAACCTCTGCACTCTCTGCTCTACACGGTATCAGGGATATTGGAAAAGTGCAAAAGGGGCAGAAGGTATTGATCAACGGGGCCTCAGGAGGAGTGGGAACCTATGCAGTTCAGATCTCTAAGGCACTCGGTGCAGAAGTGACCGGAGTTTGTAGCACTAGAAATGTCGATTTGGTCCGATCGATTGGCGCTGATCATGTCATTGATTATACGCAGATGGATTTCACACAAAGCGGACAGAAATATGATCTTATCCTCGATCAAGTGGCGAACCATTCTTTGTCAGCCTGCAGACGGGCGCTCACCCCTCAGGGGATGCATATACCCAACAGCGGCAATAGTGGACTAGGTTTCATCATTAAGGCGCTCATATCATCCCTTTTTATAGGTCAGCAGGGACGCACTTACTTATCGGTCCCCAAGAAACAGGATCTGGTCTTTCTGAAGGATCTGGTTGAAACAGGAAAAGTAAAGCCTGTCATAGACAGAACCTACTCACTAAGCAAGACATCCGAAGCTTTCCGGTATATGGAAGAAGTTCATGCAAGTGGAAAAGTAGTGATCACTGTGGAGCATAAAAACTGATGGAAATAGCTGAAAATTACGTTTCTTTAGAAGAGTTGCCCAATAACAAATATGATACAACACAGAAATGAAATTAGATAATGGCATTTATAGATTATTATAAAATCTTAGGCATTTCTAAAACAGCAACTGAAAAGGAAATTAAAACCGCCTATCGTAAACTCGCCCGAAAGTATCATCCTGATTTAAATCCTGATAACAAGGATGCTGAAATAAAATTCAAAGAAATAAATGAGGCAAATGAAGTTTTAAGTGATCCTGAAAATCGAAAGAAATACGATAAATATGGTAAAGATTGGAAACACGGAGAGGAATATGAAAAAGCCCAACGCCAACAGCAACGACAGTCTCAGCATCAATCAAGTCAGCAAGGCTTTTCAAACCAAGAATATTCAGATTTTTTCGAATCGATGTTTGGAGGAGGAAGAGCATCTTACAAGACAAGGTCGCAGTCCAAAATTTAAAGGTCAGGATTATAATGCCGAATTACATCTGAATCTAAAAGACGTTTACACCATCTCAACAACAGGTTTTAACTGTCAATAGTAAAAAAATAAGACTGACAATTCCGGCAGGAGTTGAAAACGGTCAAGTGATAAAAATAAAAGGAAAAGGAGGGCAAGGAATAAATGGAGGACCAAATGGTGATTTGTACATCAAATTCATCATCGATAATCACACACAATTCAAACGCGAAGGCAACAATCTATATAAGAATGTCGATCTGGATCTATATACATCCATTTTGGGTGGAGAAATCACAGTAGATACTTTTAACGGTAAGGTCAAGCTTAAGATAAAGCCTGAAACAAAAAATGAATCGAAAGTAAAATTGAAAGGAAAAGGATTTCCCATTTATAAAAAAGAAGGAAAATTTGGGGATTTAATCATCACTTATCACATAAAGACACCTACTGATCTAAGTGAAAAAGAAATAGAGCTATTCAAGGAATTACAAAAAATTAAAGCAAGATGAATAAAAAACATTTAATATCGACACAAACCCTTTGTTCGCATTATAACATTGAAATTTCATTTGTAGATGCTTTAAACAAAATGGGACTCATCCAAATCGAAATTATTGAGCAAAATCAATTTATACATCAAGACCAAATTGGTGATCTTGAAAAAATAATCAGACTTCACAACGAGTTAAACGTGAATCTGGAAGGCATTGATGTGGTGTTTAATTTATTGGAGAAGGAAAGGGAATTGACGGAATGAATTAAATGCCCTAAAAAACAGATTAAGGCTTTATGAAAATGACTAAAATAAGTTCATAGTTTCGGATGATATTGGCCTCTATCCTTGTCGCCAATGGAAGCAAATGCTTTTCATAGTCTTGTTATTTCAAGAATAGTGCATACGACCTCACACAATCAAAAAAGATGGATTTACTCGACAATTGAATCCAACCCAACCAGATAGAATCCCACAAGAATAATAAGTTGCACCTTGATGGAACAGGCTTGATCCATTTAGGCTAAGATGAGAGTTAGTTCGCAGAATAAATCACAAAAGCCGACCACTCACGCATGTCACGCCCTTTGCAGAAATCGCCAAGCCCCAGCCACGGTAGGGCAGCTTAGTTCTATCGTTGGATGTAGATGAAAGCATAATTTGGCCAGCAGTTTTGTTGCAACATAATAACTATTTTTAGTAACTTACTGTAATTACCAGAAGATCCATGAAGGAGGGTGAACAAAAGATGGATTACAAGATATCAATTGCCGAAAATCGCAATTATATAATCATCAAATACTATGTGCCCATGACCACGGAGGTTTCTCTGAAGTCTGGCCCGGAGTTAATGCGTCGTGCTACCGAGAACGACATCAATAGATTTCTATTCGATGTGCGTGAATCGCCAAATATTCAATCAGTTACAGATAATTACTATTTTGCTAATCAGCATATTCAGACTTTTGATTTTCCCAGAAGGTCACGTTCTGCATTTCTGATACAGCCTTCAGATAATTCTCATGACTTTATTACTACCGCTTTCAAGAATGCTGGATATGCAGTCGCTAAGTTCACAAATGAAGATGAAGCGGTTAAATGGCTTAATGCCAATATGGAACGTAAATCATAAACTACCCATCCAGGCAAAAGCCCTGATAGGCTTAGTAAGAGAAGACCTGAATACCGAATGTATCTTCACAATTATCTTTTCGTTAATAAGCTTATCTTTAATAGTATAAATAGGAGCATTTTTGAATATACCCAGGATTGGGATCATATGATAGCATCTAACAATTCACTAAAGCGGACCACAACACGTGTGATGCCCTTCGCAGATAAAGCAAAGTCCGCGCCACGCTACAGCGGCTTAGTTCCACCGTTCTACAGCCAAAGCAAGCTGCCTGTAAAAACACATAACTCACTAAGGACGCAATGATAAAACAGAAAACGAAAGAGAACGATGCCAGTGTTGAAAAGTTTCTTGCTGGCATTAAGGAAAACCAGCAACGTACCGATTGCCTGACTGTGCTTGAGCTGATGAAGGAACTGACAGGGGAGCCGGCCGTAATGTGGGGAAAGGCGAAAGTCGGCTTTGGTAGTTTTCACTACCGTGGCAAGACGTCCGAGGGAGACTGGTTCCATGTCGGTTTCTCTCCCCGCAAACAGGATCTGGTTCTCTACCTGCACTGCGAATTGGAAAAGCAAGCCGCCCTGCTGGAAAAACTGGGAAAGCACAAGATCGGCAAGTCATGTCTCTACATCAAGAAGTTCGAAGACGTTCACGTACCGACACTCAAAAAGCTGATCATGAAGGCTTACAACTCACCAGCTATTGCCGGTGCTACCATCGACTAGTTGTGGATAGTGCCGTTCGTACCATTCCGATAGGAGCGTTACCGGCCCTACTAACCATAACCTTAACTGCGTGCACTGAACATGTATGGATCACAGGTTGTAGAACAAATCACTAAAGAGGACACCAGGAGGGTTAATGCGGAAGCCAAACCGGGTAACGTTCGACGCTTAGTTCCCCCGTTATGTGACGACCAGTAAAACCTCCACAGTACCCCCACAAAACCAAAGCATAACATATGGAATCAGTGAATAAAATCGAGCTTTCTGATAAATCCATTTATCCAGACCAGAAGGTTCTAAAAAAGGTGCTTGGGAGATCGTATCAATCATTTTGTGCATTGTTGACACTCTTTGATCGCAACGAGATGCTTTACGAATGGAGATACTATATGGATGGCAAGGCTTGGCTTTGCAAGGTACAGAAGAAAAAGAGGACAATAGTCTGGATGTCCGCCTGGAAAGGATTCGTAAAAGCAACCATCTACATTCCGGAAAAACACCTGCACAGCATCTACGCCCTTCCCATAAGTGAAGAGACCAGGGAGCGGATTAAGACAACAAAAAATGTTGGAAAATCAAAGCCCTGTATATTTGAGGTTCGGAATCAGAAAGTTCTGAAGGATATGGATACGGTCATGCAGTTCAAGATCCAGACGAAGTAACAAGTGCACTGGGATAGCTACACATGCCGCCACAATTCAATACGTATTCACATTACAATTCACTAAAGCCGACCGCTGAAGCGGCCGCTTAGTTCCATCGGTTCTATATACTATTTAGTTTGACTTCGAAATTTTGTATGAATTATGACTTTTATGTTAAATCTATTATCGATTACAGGTCATGGAAAATAATATCAACCAGGAGTTGTGCACCAAATGCAAAATGTGCATTGAGGTTTGTCCGTGCAACATTATTGGAATAAACGATAAAGAAGAATCGTTCTTTAATACTGAAAGAATTCAAATTTGCCTGAAATGCGGACAATGTATGGCAGTATGCAATACCAAAGCAATAGAAATCGATGGTTTATCATATGAAAATGATTTCATTGATTTACCAAATAATACTGTGGACTATAAAAGCTTTGCTGACTTTTTAGCAAATCGGCGCTCAGTACGCAGTTTCAAAAATAAGCCGATATCTAATGAATTAATTAATCAAATATTGGACTCCATTTCTTATGCTCCATTCGGCGCAGAGCCAAATAAAATGTACATTACAGTTGTAAATGACAGAAAAAAGATTGAATCCAGCCTGCCACATATAGAAAGATTCCTGGACAATATTGTTAAATGGATTGAGAATCCAATCTCATCCTATATGATCAAAAGAAATAATAGTCTAGAAAGGTTTAATACCATAAAAAACCATTTATACCCAATAGCAAAACTTGGTAATTACAAATTAGAATTTGGAGATAGGATTACGAGAAATGCCCCTGCTATAATCATTTTCCATGCACACAAAAATGCAGAAGAGCATACAAATAATTCAATGATTTATGCCACCTATGCTATGTTGACCGCTCACTCTATTGGATTGGGAGCAACCATGATAGGGCTTGTCCCGCCAGCAATCAATAAAGTAAAAGAGGTCAGGGAAATTTACCAGATTCCAGAAGAAAATGAAGCTATTATGTCCGTTGTAGTTGGGTATCCAAGAATTAAATATCACAGAACCATAAAAAGAAGTGGCCAGATAATTAATTTTATTGGCTCTCTGCAGGATTAATAGCGAAGTGTTCCATGAGCCATACACCATATATATCCAAGCTGTTATTCTTTCTCAAGAATTCGCAAGTATTTTTACTGTCACGCCCTTTGCACGAAAAGGCAAAGCTCGCGCCACACTTCGGTGGCTTAGTTCCACCATTACTTGAAAAAGATAAAGAAAATGCAACGGACAATTCAGATCAGCACAATGGCCCACAACGGCCTCTATGACATTACCAGGCAGGTGGAGGCTATTGTTAGCGAAAGCAAAGTTCAAACCGGCCTGGTAAACGTATATGCCCAGGGTGCCACTGCAGCCATTATGATCCAGGAAAACTGGGATGATTCTGTACAGAGGGATGTGGTAAGCCTGCTCAATAAACTGATTCCATCGGGAATCTGGGAACACGACGCTCAGGACAACAATGGTGATTCACATCTGAAAGCGGGGATTGTAGGACCCCAGGAGACCATCCCGATCGTGGAAGGAAAAATGGGTCTTTCCACATGGCAGAATATTTTTCTGTGTGAATTTGATGGTCCCCGCAACAAGCGAAATATTATGGTGACGGTGATGGATTCAGAACCAAGCGGGAAGTAATCAGATCTTCGCAGTGAACTGTAATTCCTCGACTCCTGCGACTTCAGCCAGGTTTTCCAGCAGGTCACTTTCCATGCGTCCTCGTACATGGACCAGCACATTTTCATCTCCACCTACCACAACGATCAGGTCTGTGATTTTCCCATTCTTTTCCCTTGCTGCAATCATCACATCTTCTTCTCCGTCATGGACCTCAAGGAGCAATTTGATATCCCCCTTTCATATTAGTTAGATTAACTTCTTCGGTGAAATTTACATCCGGATAGAGGTCAGTTTCTTCGATGGTCAGTACAGTTACTGAGCGCAACGATCTGAGCAGTTGTTTCTCTTCCTGTTCCAGATCAGCAATGGAACCGGCCAGTTTCATTAAAAACCGGGAATCCTGATGGCCACCACACCTTCTTCACCTTTATAGTTGTAATAGAGGCGGTCAAATCCGGCTGGTTGGGCAAACAGTGATAAACCAAGGGCTAAGATGAGAGCAGATAATATGAGTTTTTTCATGATTTTTCGTCTTTGGGTTTCTAGAGATAAGACGAACAACCTCCCCCGTTGTTACAGGAGATCTACTGAGAATTCAGTTTTTTTTGAAGGAATGCCAGATTGCCTTTTAATTTTTCAAATCCGGCCCGCTTCACAGGCGAATGTCGAAACAGACGCTGGTACTGGTCCTGTTCCATTGTGCCCCATTCCTCTGCAGACAAATTCCAAAAGATCAGAAGCCGGTTCAAAGTCTGGTTCATGATGATTTTTTGCATTTCGGTTCCATGGACACACATCCTGACAGATGTCACATCCAAAAATGCGATTGGAGAGTAGGCCCTCAAGAGCAGGAGAGATATCGCCCTTTATTTTCGATGGTCTGGTACGAGATGCATCGTTCCGCGTCCAGGGTCCGGTTCTCCAGGATAGCGCTGGTGGGACATGCTTCAATACAGCGGGTACAGCTTCCACAGAAATCGGTTTCGGGAACTTCATTGTAATCCAACTCCAGGTTTACAATGAGCTCTCCAATAAAAACAAAGGATCCAGCTTTTCGGGAGATCAGGTTTGAATTTTTACCAATCCAACCCAACCCGGCCCTTTTTGCCCAGGCACGGTCCAGAACCGGGGCAGAATCCACAAAAATCCTTCCTTCAACACCGGGATGATTGGCTTTGATAAATTCAAATAGCTGATTCATCCTTTCCTTCATGACCAAATGGTAATCCTTCCCGTATGCATATTTAGAAAGCACCGGGGCCATGGGATCCTGTTGAAGTTTATCTGTGTAGTAATTGAAGAGAAGCGATATCACACTTTGAGCACCCTCCACCAGCAGTGTGGGATCGATGCGTTTTTCAAAATGGTTGGCCATATACCCCATCTGCGCGTGGTACTCCTGATCAAGCCAGGCCCTTAATCTTTCAGCATCTTCAGGCAGTTTCTCGGCCTTTGAAAATCCACAATCGGCAAATCCCAAACGCAGCGCCTCCTCCCTGATCTCTTTCGATATTTCCCTGTCACTCATTCCACTCTATCCACTTTGTCACTATTCACCATTCACTTAGAGCAAACCAAGTTCCAGCTTGGCCTCCTCGCTTAGCATGGACTTATCCCAGGGAGGTTCAAAGACCAGGTTGATGTTCACTGTCTCCACCTCCTCAATGGCAACCAATGCGTTCTCCACGTCCATGATCAGGATGTCTACTACCGGACAATTGGGAGCAGTGAGTGTCATGTCGATATTGGCTTCCTTTTTATCGGTAAAATCTATTTTGTAAATCAGCCCCAGGTCATATACGTTTACAGGAATCTCCGGATCGTATACCTTCTTCAGGGCCTCCACAATCTTACCTTCAATCTCCAAAAAATCCAGTGATTCACTCATGATTCCTTCTTTTGATTTTCTTTGGCCTGATAGGCCATGGCGTAGAGCCGCATTTTTTTCACCATGGCCAGCAAACCATTGGACCGGGTGGGTGAGAGGTTCTGTCGAAGTCCGATATCTTCAATGAAGTGGAGCTCATTCTCCAGGATCTCGGCGGGCGTGCGACCATTAAGTACTTTCACCAACAGGGCCACAATCCCCTTTACAATGATGGCATCACTGTCGGCTTTATATTCCAGTTTTCCATCCACCAGGTCAGCATGGAGCCAGACTTTCGACTGACACCCATTGATCAGGTATTCATTGGTTCGGTATTGCGGATCGATCTCCGGCAGATCATTTCCAAGTTCGATCAGGTAATTATACCTGTCGAGCCAGTCTTCGAAAACCGAAAACTCCTCTACAATATCGTTCTGTGTTTCGTCGAGGTTTGTCATGATATCAACATATTAGGAGAGCATCTGTATTGCTTTCTCAATTCCTGCTGCAAGTACATCCACTTCTTCCATTGTATTGTAAAACACCATAGAGGCCCGGATGGTTCCCGAAATTCCAAAATGATCCATCACCGGTTGTGTACAATGGGTCCCCGTACGAACAGCAATACCCATTTTGTCCAGTATCATTCCAATGCATCGTAGGGATGAATGTTTTCCAAAAGGAAAGAGAAGACAGAAATACGATCGCCTGCATTGCCAAAAAGCCTCAATCCTTCAATACCTTGAAGCTTGCTCAGGGTATACCCTATAAGTTCATTCTCATATTTTGTAATCTCCTGCAATCCCCACCGACTTTAAATAATTAAGAGCAGTGGCCAGACCAATGGCCCCCATGAAGTTGGTGGTTCCTGCCTCAAATTTAAAGGGAAGAGTGTTATAAGTGGTGCCTTCAAATGTAACCTGATCCACCATATCACCTCCCCCCTGGTAGGGTGGTAATTCTTCCAGAAGAGCTTCCTTTCCATAAAGGACCCCGGATCCGGTGGGACCAAAAATCTTGTGGGATGAGAAAACGTAAAAATCACAATCCAGGTCCTGAACATCCACCTCTCCATGCTGCACCATCTGCGCTCCGTCCACCAGCACTGGAATATTCCTTTAGGTGCGCCCTGCGAATGACCTCTTTTACCGGATTGATGGTACCCAGAGAGTTAGAAGCATGGGTCAGGGCAACGATCCTGGTCCTTTCGTTCAGTAATGAGTCTCAAGCTATCCAGTATGAGCTCACCCTGATCGTCAAATGGGATCACCTTTAGACTGTGCTCCTTTTCGTTGGCAGAGCATTTGCCAGGGGACAATGTTGGAGTGGTGTTCCATTTCCGAGATCAGGACCTCATCACCTTTATTCACATACTTTTCTCCCAGAGAGAAGGCCACGGTGTTTATGGACCCGGTGGCTCCACTGGTGAATATAATTTCATTGGTGGATGCCGCATTGATAAAGTCCCGCACCGTTTCCCTGGCTGCTTCATATCGACCGGTCATCTGCTCACTCAGGTAATGAATCCACGGTGGATGGAACTATTGTGTAATTCCTGAAGTTCGCTGAAGGATCTCAATAACCACGCCAGGTTTGTGGGTGGTTGCTCCATTGTCAAGATAGACCAGCGGTTTGTTATACACCTGCTGTTGCAGTATGGGAAAGTCACTCCTGATTTGGTCGATATGAAAGCCCATTGATTTGAGGGTTTTAATCCTGGCAGTTCATGGCACAGTTGTTACACCTGGAAAGCTCTCCGCGCAGTCGTTTACCAACCAGGTCGAGAAATCCTGTCCTGCAGAGCTGGTTGTTTGATCCTGGATATCACATCATGGGCAAATGCATCCATTAGCATCAGCCGGCTTTCATCCCTTGAAATTCCTCTGGATTGCAGATAAAACAGCGCATCCTTATCCAGTTGTCCCACAGTGGCTCCGTGACTGCATTTCACATCATCGGCATAGATCTCCAGCTGGGGCTTGCTATTCATCTTTGCAGTATCGGAGAGCAGGATGTTGTTGTTGGTCTGGAATGCTTCGGTTTTCTGGGCATCGGGGTGTACATGTATTTTTCCATTGAATGCTCCGGTGGACATATCATCCAGTACGCCTTTATAATGCTGGTTGCTGGTACAGTTCGGACTGGCATGTTCAATCACTGTATAGCTGTCCACATGTTGCATCTTATCGATGAGGAACAGACCAAGTGCACTGGTTTCTGCACCTTCACCTTCCATTT
Organism: uncultured Bacteroidales bacterium; assembly: GCA_963710385.1. Lineage (GTDB taxonomy): Bacteria > Bacteroidota > Bacteroidia > Bacteroidales. The sequence goes on from CAVQAB010000006.1 coordinate 15,098, forward strand.
TCACATGCAGGTTGTTGCGCACCATTCCACCGTGCAGGGTCACGGTTCCATGCTGACAACGGGAATTGCGCTCCTGGCTGATCCAGGTATTGGTCACCTGACAGGAGTTGTTGTGCTCGTTTTGCAAGTCTTAAAATATCCAGGTCTGCATTTTCACCTGTAAATGCTTCAGTTACCGAATTTGTAAGGAACATATGCGGCGAAAGGGTATGATCACAAATAATAACCTGTGCTGCTGCATTTTTTTCCACCACGAAAAGATTCCGGTGATGAACCATCTGGTTCTTGTCGGAAAGCAACAGGTGAATGATCTGGATCGGTTTTTCCATCTTCATACCCTCGGGCACATAGAGGAAAATTCCATCCTGCGAAAAGGCCGTATTCAGTGATACAAAGGTTTCATTCTTCATGGGTGCGTTTTTGCCCAGGTATCTGGCCACCAGGTCAGGATACCGGTGAATCGCCTCTTTCAGACTTCCATAAATGATTCCGTTTTCCAGCATCATGAAGAGACGGGGTTTCAGGATGATAATAAAAACCATTCAGCACAGTAAGCACATGGGAATCAAGCATAGGGACATCACAGCGGAATAGCTCCGTGTCGTCAAATTGTATTTTACGCGGATTGAAATCAAAAGAGAGTTCCCCGTCAAATACCGGTTCCAGGTGGGTATATTTGTAAAGTTCCTGTTTTCGCATTGGGAAACCGGTTTGCTCAAAAGACCGGATGGCCTCCTCCCGCAGATCTCTCATGAATTGCGGATCTCCATTACTGATCTGTTCCTGTTCTTGTTGATACAGATCTATGTATTTATCAGCTGTCGATAATGCTTCCAGTGTATCCTTCATCCTGCCCTCATTTAAGCTTGCATATCCACTTCCTGTTTGATCCAGTCATAACCATGTTCTTCCAGCTCCTTGGCCAGGGACTTATCGCCCGATTTTACAATGCGGCCCTTATAAGAGCACGTGCACAAAATCTGGGACAATATAATCCAGCAAACGCTGGTAATGGGTAATGAGTATAGTTGCATTCTCAGGGCGACCGAAGATTTTTGACTCCGTTGGCAACGATTCGAAGGGCATCAATATCAAGCCCCGAATCTGTTTCATCCAGAATGGCCAGTTTGGGCTCAAGCAGGGCCATCTGGAAAATCTCATTCTTTTTCTTTTCACCACCTGAAAATCCTTCATTCACAGAGCGGTTGGTAAGATCAGAATTGATCTCAACGATCTTCTTTTTTTCCCGCATTAACTTTAGAAAATCTCCTGCTGGAAGGGGCTCCTGATTCCTGTACTTGCGCATGGAATTGATGGCAGTTCGAAGAAAATTCACCATGCTCACTCCGGGAATTTCTACAGGGTACTGGAATCCCAGAAAGATACCTTCCCTTGCCCTGTCTTCCGGAGCCAGTTCTGTAAGGTCCTTGCCTTCATATAAAATCTTACCATGGGTGATATCAAAGTAATCACGTCCGGCCAGTGCCGAGGCCAGGGTACTCTTCCCCGAACCATTGGGGCCCATGATGGCATGTACTTCACCTGCATTCACCTCCAGGTTGATCCCCTTCAGGATCTCCTTATCTCCACTTTGACTCTTAAATCTTTTATCTCTAACATATATTTACTCAGTCATACTTGCTTCGTTTTAACTTGTCTACTTGCAACGTTAATCAACTACAGCTATCTAACCCACACTTCCTTCCAGGGTAATGGCCAATAATTTCTGTGCTTCCACTGCAAATTCCATGGGAAGCTTGTTCAATACTTCTTTGGCATATCCGTTCACAATCAGACTGATGGCATTTTCTGTATCGATTCCCCGCTGGTTGCAGTAGAAGATCTGGTCTTCTCCGATCTTTGAAGTGGTGGCCTCATGTTCCACAATGGCCGTCTTGTTGTCCACTTCCAGGTAGGGAAAGGTATGTGCACCGCATTTGTCTCCCAACAAGCAGGCTGTCACATTGGGAAAAATTCCGTGCATTTTCAGCACCTTTCAGCACCTTTACCAGTCCCCGGTAGGAATTCTGACTTTTCCCGGCACTGATTCCTTTGGAGATAATGGTGGACCGGGTGTTTTTCCCGATATGCATCATTTTGGTTCCGGTATCTGCCTGCTGGTAATTATTGGTCACTGCCACCGAATAGAATTCACCCACCGAATTGTTGCCCCTCAGAATACAGCTGGGATATTTCCAGGTAATGGCCGATCCGGTTTCCACCTGTGTCCAGGAAATCTTGGAATTATCTCCTTTACAGATCCCTCGTTTGGTTACAAAATTATAGATACCGCCCTTGCCCTTCTTATCCCCGGGATACCAGTTCTGGACGGTGGAGTATTTTACTTCGGCATTTTCCATGGCCACAATCTCCACGATGGCTGCATGCAGCTGATTCTCATCCCGCATGGGGGCAGTACATCCTTCAAGGTAACTTACATAGGAATCATCTTCAGCCACAATCAGGGTTCTTTCGAACTGACCGGTATTGGCTGCATTGATCCGGAAGTAGGTGGATAGTTCCATGGGACAGCGTACCCCTTTGGGGATGTAACAGAACGATCCGTCGCTGAATACTGCTGAATTCAGGGCAGCAAAATAGTTGTCGGTATAGGGAACCACCGAACCCATGATATTTTTTAACCAGGTCGGGATGGTTCTTTACTGCTTCACTGAAAGAGCAGAAGATAATTCCCTTATCGGCCAGGGTATCCTGGAAGGTGGTCTTTACAGATACACTGTCCATCACCGCATCCACCGCTACGCCGGCCAGTTGCTTCTGTTCTTCCAGCGGAATCCCCAGTTTGTTAAAGGTGTCAATCAGTTCCGGATCCACCTCATCCATGTTCTCGTATTTGGCCTCCTGCCTGGGGGCGGCATAATAGATAATATCCTGGTAATCAATCTCCGGAATCTGTCAGGTGGGCCCATTCAGGCATTTTCATGGTCTGCCAGTGCCGGAAAGCCTTCAGCCGCGATTCGGTCAGCCATTCAGGTTCTTCCTTCTTGGCAGAAATGATGCGAACCACTTCCTCATTCAGACCTTTGGGTATGGTTTCTGTTTCAATATCGGTATGGAAACCAAATTTGTAATCACTTCCCGTTACCTCATTTAATATCTTCTCCTGATCTGTCAAAACGGTTGTATTTTGGAATTTATGGGCACCCGGTTAATTGTAAATTAGATTAATTTAAAATAGAGTGCAAATATACAAAAACTTGTTCTTACATTTGTAATACAACGGCTCTGTTGAATTGTTCACGCTTTAACATTCTCCAACCATGACAGCAAAAAAAATACGCACCATTGAAGAGCTGGGTGAATTTGGCTAATCGATCACCTTACTTCAGGATTTAAGAATCAGCAGGATAGTACGAAGGTGGGTATGGGGATGATGCTGCAGTCATTGACCATGGCACATATTATCAGGTGATCACCACCGACCTGCTGCTGGAAGGGATCCATTTCGACCTGGTGTATACACCCCTGAAGCACCTGGGATACAAGGCAGTGGTTGTCAACCTTTCGGATGTCTACGCCATGAATGCTGCTCCCCGTCAGATTACTGTTTCGCTGGGAATATCCGGAAAATTCTCAGTGGAAGCACTGGAGGAGTTTTATGAGGGAGTTAAGCTGGCATGTGAGCAGTACAAAGTCGACCTGGTAGGTGGAGATACATCGGCCTCTGTTACCGGTCTGATTATCACAGTCACAGCCATGGGAACTGTCCTGAAGGAGGATATCACCTTACGTAGCGGGGCGAAGAACAACCACCTGGTCTGTGTAACAGGAGATCTGGGGGCGGCCTATATGGGGTTGAAGATTCTGGAAAGAGAGAAGCAGCTTCATGTCCAGGATCCTGATTTTCAACCCGAGTTAAAAGGGTATGATTATCTACTTGAAAGATTTTTGAAGCCGGAGCCAAGGGTGGATGTACTGCTATCCCTGAAGGAAGCTGGAATCACCCCCGGTGCGATGATCGACATCTCAGACGGATTATCTTCAGAACTGTTGCACATTTGTAAAGCTTCGGGATGTGGTGTTCAGGTATATGAAGAGCGCATCCCAATTGCTGAAGAGACCATAAAGGCAGCTGAGGAGTTTCAAATGGAACCTCTGGTAGCTGCCCTGCATGGCGGAGAAGATTACGAGATGCTGTTTACGGTTCCCTTATCTGATTTTGATAAAATATCGGGCATATCAGGAGTGAGTGTGATCGGAAATATCACCGACCAGAAAGGCAAGGCACTGCTGGTAGGCGATGACGGAAGTGCCATTCCCCTGCAGGCACAGGGATGGAGCGCAAAATTTTAAATTTCATAAATCGAACATATGATTTACAACTGGCATAATCAGCATTTACGATTCTATTCTGCTGTGGTTTGCATGACTCTGGCAATATTTCCATTCTTGTTATCAGCACAGAGTCATTCTGAACAGGAGATCATTCCTGAAAAGCAGTTCATTCATCAATATTTGAATGATCCGGATCAATTTGAAAGATTCGGACAGATCTCAGATGCAATCTGGTCCTTTGCTGAATTGGGACTCCAGGAATTCAAGTCTTCTGCACTCCTGGTACAAACGTTGGAATCAGAGGGATTCACTGTGGAGAAAGGACTCGCCGGGATGCCTACTTGTTTTGTGGCCACTTATGGGTCTGGTAAACCTGTTATCGGGATACTGGCAGAGTACGATGCCCTTCCGATGATTTCCCAGAAATCTATGATTCCTGTGAAGGATCCACTCATCGAAGGAGCGCCTGGCCACGGTTGTGGGCATAATGTAATGGGTTCAGCCAGTACAGCAGCGGCCATTGCTGTGAAGAATGCCATGGAAAAATACCAGATCAATGGCACAATTGTGGTATTTGGATCACCATCGGAAGAAACACTGATATCCAGGCCATATATGATTAGGTCCGGCCTGTTTGACGGTGTTGATGTTGTCATTGATAACCATCTGGGCAGCAAGTTCGGAACTTCATATGGCGTAGGTGGTTTGGCCATGTACTCTGCCCAGTTTACGTTCACAGGCAGAACCGCCCATAGCGCCGGGTCACCCTGGAGTGGCCGAAGCGCGATGGACGCTGTGGAAATCATGAATGTGGCTACGAATTATTTAAGGGAGCACCTGCACTATACACATCGCATGCATTATGTGGTGGTCGAAGGTGGGGAAGCTCCCAACGTGGTACCTGATAAAGCCAGTGTTTGGTATTACGTCAGGAATACCGATGAGAGGGTCGAGGATATGTGGCAGCGCGTGATGAATTGTGCAGAGGCCGCAGCTCTGGCAACGGATACTGAGCTAACAGACATACGTATCCACACAGCCATTCACCAGAAACATTCGAACAAGGCGCTGGCTTTTTTGATCCAGAAGAATATTGAACAAACAGGGATGCCCCAATGGACAGATGAGGATCATGCCTTTGCAAGAGCTCTTCAATCAGAACTCGGTAAAGAAGCAGATGGGATGCCGACAGAAATAGAGTCTTTGAAAGCTCCTTCAGAGACATTTGTAGGTGGTGGTTCCACAGATGTTGGGGAAGTATCATTGATTACCCCTACAGCCACAGTCAGATTTCCCGGCGCTGTACCCGGATCCATTTCTCATCACTGGTCAGTGGTGGCATGTAATCATGGTTCAATGGCATGGAAAGGATTAAATGCAGGAGCCAGGGTAATCGGTTTAACGGCTGTAGATTTGATGACCAATTCAGCTGTGCTGGATTCAGTAAGGGCCGAGTTCGAAGAATACTCCAAGACCCACCCCTATAATCCATTATTGCCTGTAGATGCTGAACCGCCGTTGGACCTCAATAAGGAGCTCATGGAAAAATGGAGAGGTGTCATGGAAGATACCTACCAATAGAAATGATCAGTCAGCCTTCCTTGCCGTCAAAATAGCCACGAATAATTCCCCGCTTGGAGTCACGGATAAAGAGGATAATTTCATCCCTCTCTTTTGAAGCCGGCAAATTGGCTTCAACAAATTCCAAAGCATCCGATATATTCAGTCCTCTTTGGTAAAGAATGCGATAAACCTCCTGGATGGCATAGATGGTATTGTTGTCAAATCCTCTTCTTCGCAGACCGATGGAGTTGATCCCGGTAAATGAAACCGGATCGCGTCCTGCCATTGCAAATGGGGGAACATCTTTCCCCACCTTGCTTCCGCCCTGGATCATCACATGTATCCCAATCCTAACGAACTGGTGCACCAGGCTTCCCGGACTGATAATTGCCCAGCTATCCACTTCCACCTCACCGGCGAGTCCGGCATAACTACCCATAATCACACGGTCCTTCAACACACAGTCATGTGCAATATGAACATAGGACATGATGAGGCAATCCTGCCCTACCACAGTTTTATTGTTGGCCTTGGTTCCCTTATTAATGGTCACATATTCGCGGATGATGGTATTATCTCCTATCTCGGTGATGGTATATTCACCCTCAAACTTCAGATCCTGTGGATCGCCGGAGATCACAGCGCCCGGAAAGATTTGGACGTTCTTTCCAATGCGGGCACCATTCATAATCACCACATTGGGTCCGATCCAGCACCCGGCACCTATCTCCACATCTTCATAGACAGTTGAAAAGGGTTCTATTACCACATTATCGGCAACCTTTGCTCCTGCGTGGACGTTTGCCAGTTTGTTAATCATCATCTTTCGTTTTTACGATCTGGGCCATCAGTTCACCCTCCATCACCAGCTTGTTTCCTACAAAAATCTCGGCAAACATCAAGGCGATACCCCTGCGGATGGGTTCCAGCAGATCCATCTTAAGGATCAGGGTATCACCGGGGACCACTTTATGTTTAAATTTTACCTTGTCAATCTTCAGAAAATAGGTGGAGTAGTGCTCTGGATTTTGAACAGTGCCCAAAACCAACATTCCACCCACCTGGGCTGCTGCTTCAATCAGCAATACGCCCGGCATAATGGGTTCATCCGGAAAATGGCCCAGGAAGAAGGGCTCATTCATGGTTACGTTCTTAATGCCCACAACCGATTTTTCGTTCATCTGTATCACCTTATCTACAAGAAGAAAAGGATACCGATGGGGTAATCTCTTTTTTACTTCGTTGGTGTCAAGCAGAGGCTTCAGATTAGGATTGTACACGGGCACCTGTTTTTGCAGGGCAGCTTTCTTCATCAGCTGTCTCAAAGTACGTGCAAACTCATTGTTGCTCTGATGCCCGGGCCTGGTGGCAATAATCTTTGCTTTGAACCAGCGGCCCACCAGCGCCAGGTCACCCATCAGGTCCAGAAGCTTGTGACGGGCCGGCTCATTGGAGAACCTGAGATCTACATTGTTAAGAATTCCTTCGGGCTGTACCTTTATTTTCGGTTTATGGAACAGTTCTGCCAATCGATCCAGTTCATCCTGTTTCATCTTTCTGTCCACAATGATAATGGCATTGTCCAGGTCACCTCCTTTGATCAGGTTGTTTTGGGCCAGGTATTCCAGTTCATGAAGGAAAACAAATGTTCGGCATGGTGCTATTTCCTCCTTGAAATTATCAAGTTCCTCTAGCGAAGCGTGCTGATTTCCCAGAACCTTTGAGTTATAGTCAATGAGTACATTGATGCTTTGTATCTTGTCGGGATATGCAATAATATGAATGCCACTCTCCTCATCATAATACTCCACCTTCTCTTTCAGAATGAAATACTTTCTATCGGTCAGTTGTTCTACCGTACCTGTTTCGTCAATGGCATTTGCATATTCCCTGGCACTTCCATCCAGGATGGGTGCTTCCGGACCATCCACTTCGATCAGAACATTGTCAATACCCATTCCCACAAATGAAGCCAGCACGTGTTCAATGGTGGAAATCCTGGCTCCATTCTCCTCCAGTGTGGTGCCTCTGGAGGTTTCCACTACATTCTCGGCAAGTGCATTGATGATGGGTTGGCCAGGCAGATCGGTCCGTTTAAAAATATAGCCATGACTGTCGGGAGCAGGCTTGAAAATCATCGTAACATCCACACCGGTATGCAATCCTTTTCCGGTAAACGTAATGGGTGCCTTTAGCGTTCTCTGTTTTTCCGCCATGCTTCTAATTCATTATGATACAGGTTACTGTAAAAATCGCAGCAATATACAAAATAAAGACGAATCCAATTTCCACTTATTGACCAAGGTCAGAGATCTTTCGTTCAAGATCAATGACTTGGTTTCGTAAATTGGGAAGATTTTTAAAGACTACATAACAACGCTGATAATAGTTAAATTCAAACGCAGGTGCTCCCTGCACGATGGCCCCCTCTTCTTTGATGCTTTTGGGGATTCCCGACTGGGCGGCGATTTTTACACCATCAGCGATGGTAATATGTCCGATCAAACCCACCTGTCCCCCGAACATACAGTTTTTCCCGATCCGGGTAGAGCCTGATACTCCGGTTTGGGCAGCCATCACTGTATTTTCACCTACTTCCACATTGTGACCAATCATGATCAAATTATCAAGTTTCACTCCTTTGCGAAGGATGGTAGCCCCCATGGTGGCCCTATCGATGGTGGTGTTGGCTCCAACTTCCACATGATCTTCAATGATCACTTTCCCCACCTGGGGTACTTTCTGATAGTTATTCTCCTGATTGGGGGCAAATCCAAATCCGTCACCTCCGATAATAGCTCCGGCATGAATGACACAATGTGATCCGATTTCACATCCATCATAGATCTTTACACCGGGGTGGAGAATGGTCCCTTCCCCGATCTTCACATTGTCACCAACATAGACATGCGGGTATAGCAGCACATCATCTCCAATGGAAACATGGTCTGATACCACCGTAAAATCTCCAATGTAAAGGTTGCTTCCCAGAGAAGCAGATTCGGAGATGCTCGCCATTTTGCTGATCCCACTTTTTTTAGGCTTGCTCTGTTCATAAAGATGAAGTAAAGCTGCAAATGATTCATAGGCATTTTTTACCCGGATCAAGGTGCTTTCAAGCTCTTTTTTTGGCTTGAAATCTTCGTTAACGATGATAATGGACGACTGGGAATCATAAATGTATTTCTCGTATTTCGGATTGGCGAGGAAAGAGAGCGTTCCTGTTCTTCCCTCCTCAATTTTTGATACATCATGTATACTGGTCTGTGGATCACCCTCGATTGTACCTTTCAGGAATTCAGCAATGACTGCTGCTGTGAAGTTCATATATGTGGTTTTTTGGTAGATTAAAACTATGACAATTCTTTCATAAACTTTGGGTACCAGAGAAAATATTTCCTGACAGTTTTTGAGAGTACGGATATATTCAGCATATCAGAAGCATCTGCAATATCCCTGGTATTTCCATTTTTGTCCAGGATGGCAATACGGTCGTCCATATCGCTGTAGGCATAGTTGCTGATGCTGTCCGACAACACCAGGTATTTAGCTTCCCCAATGGAAATGTTGAGGTGACTTGCAACTTTTTTCCTCATGGAATCTACCAGCTCTGCCGGGAAGGAATGATCCCTTAGTTCCACAGAAAAGAGTGCCCGGTTTACCAGTCCACCGGAAAGCATAGACAACACCAGGTCGGGATGGTTGCAGCCATACCTTGGCAGAGGTGAGGATATCCACGTCATCCAAGGCTGCAAAGTGATCTAAAAAAACCTTTCTGTTGGCTGGATCGAATTTCCCAGGAGCGTCTTCCAGGAAATATGCCAGGGCTGGCGTAGCAAAGAGTGGTTCTCCTTCTGAAGGGAGCACCTGTGCCCTTTTTAATAGCATCAATAACAATTGTTCTGAACTAACTACCGTGCGGTGAAGGTAAACTTGCCAGTACATCAACCGTCGTGCAATCAGGAATTTTTCTATGGAATAGATTCCTTTTTCATCCACCACCAGCTGGTCATCCAGCACATTAAGCATTTTAATTATCCGGTCGGAGCCGATGACACCTTCGGTTACTCCGGTAAAGAAGCTATCGCGCTTGAGATAATCCAGCCGATCCATATCGAGTTGACTGGAAACCAGCTGGTGCAGGAATTTCTTGTGGTACTCATTCTTAAAGATCTTCATGGCCAAATCAAGTTCTCCATGAAAGAGTTCGTTGAGCTGTTCCATGAACATCAGGCTGATGGCTTCATGTGAGGTATCCTTGATCAGGCTGTGTTCAAGGGAATGTGAAAAGGGGCCATGTCCGATATCATGAAGCAGAATGGCAATGGTTACAGCCCGTGCTTCGGTGTCAGTAATTTCGTGACCTTTGGAACGGATCACTTCAATGGACTGTCCCATAAGGTGCATGGCGCCCACTGCATGTTGAAAACGGGTATGGTTTGCTCCTGGATAGACAAAATGAGTCAAGCCCAGTTGCCGGATTCTTCGTAACCGCTGAAACAGAGGATGCTCAATCAAATCAAAAATGATATCGTATGGAATCTTAATAAAACCATAGACTGGATCATTTATGATTTTCAGCTTGTTGGTGGAGGAGTTTTTCCCCATAAGGGTTGTTTGTGATCACAAAATTATGCTTTTATTGTCATAATCGGGTTTGTATCAGCGAAAAAACATCCTGTTTTTTGCTAATTCAATGATTATTTGTACTTTTGCGCTGTCGTTAGGAGGGTGTGATTCTAGGGGGCTTGTGGTCCCCTATTTTATTATCAAAAAAATGATTACGAGCGAGGCGATCAGAGCAAATGTGGAACAACATATCAAGGGGACCGATATCTTCCTGGTTGATGTGGCTGTAAAACCAGGAAACTTGATTCGTGTGCATGTGGATCGCCCGGATGGGATCTCCATTGATGAATGTGTAAAGATCAGCCGGCACCTTAATGAGATGCTTGACAGGGATGTGGAAGACTTTTCCCTTGAAGTATCGTCGCCGGGACTGGGTGCATCCTTCAAGGTGAAGCAACAGTATGAAAAAAATATTGGTCGTAAAATTGATGTACTTTTTTCAGACGGGGAACGGGTATCAGGGAATTTGCAGTCGGTATTGGAGAATGGGATCGTTTTGCAGGTAAAGGGAGTCGAAAAAGAGATTGAGTTTAAGGAAATAAAAAAATCAAAAGCATTAATATCATTTAATTGAATCAACAGCGTAGCAATGGAAAATATTAATCTGATAGAGACATTTTCCGAATTTAAGGAACTAAAGAATATTGACAGGGTGACCATGATGAGTGTTCTGGAGGATGTATTCAGGGGATTGCTTCTGAAAAAATATGGAACTGATGAGAATTTCGACATCATCATCAATATTGATAAGGGTGACTTTGAGATCTGGAGAAACCGTGAGGTTGTAGAAGATGATGAGATAGAGGATTCAGCCATTCAGATTGCACTCAGCAAGGCCAAAGAGATTGATGAAGATTATGAGGTTGGTGAAGACGTTACCGATGAGGTGAAGTTAGGTGATTTTGGACGGCGTGCCATTCTGGCCCTCAGGCAGAACCTTTCTGCCCGGATCATGGAGCTTGAAAAGAACCATCTTTACAACAAGTACAAGGACCGGATCGGTGATGTGGTAACCGGTGAAGTATACCAGGTATGGAAACGGGAAATCCTGATCCTCGATGATGAAGGAAATGAACTGATACTGCCAAAAACGGAACAGATCCCTTCAGATTATTTCCGGAAAGGTGATACCATCAGGGCGGTGGTTGTAAAAGTGGAGATGAGAAATGCCAATCCGCTGATCATACTGTCAAGGACTTCACCTGTGTTTCTGGAGCGCTTGTTCGAACTTGAGGTTCCGGAGATTTTCGACGGGCTGATCACCATCAAGAAAATTGTAAGGGTACCTGGTGAAAGGGCCAAAGTTGCTGTAGAATCCTATGATGAGCGGATCGATCCGGTTGGAGCATGTGTGGGGATGAAAGGATCTCGGATACATGGTATCGTGAGGGAATTGAAGAATGAAAACATTGATGTGATCAATTATACCACCAATATTCAACTTGTTCATTACCAGGGCCTTGAGTCCTGCCAAGATCACCTCCATTAAGCTGAATGATGAGGACATACGGGCAGAGGTGTATCTTGCAGCCCAAAGAGGTTTCACTGGCCATTGGCAAAGGTGGGTTGAATATAAAACTTGCAAGCCAGCTTACTGGTTATGAAATTGACGTTTACCGGGAATCGAATGAAGATGATGAGGATGTGAACCTGGAAGAATTTGCTGATGAGATTGAAAGCTGGGTCATTGACGAGTTGAAGGCCATTGGTTGTGATACAGCAAAATCTGTATTGAACCTGAGCGTGGAAGACCTGGTTAAAAGGACAGACCTGGAAGAGGAGACCATTACGGAACTGGTCAATGTGCTAAAAGCAGAATTTGAATAGAACCATATGGCTGAAAGAAAGGCAACAAGACTTAGCAAGGCTGCACGGGAGCTCAATGTGGGGATAACCACCATTGTTGAGTTTCTAGGTAAAAAGGGCTATGAGATCGATTCCAATCCCAACACAAAAGTGGATCCGGAGTTGTATGACCTCTTGCTGGACGAGTACAGTTCTGACTTAAGTGTAAAAAAGGAATCGGAGAAGCTGACCCTGAAAAACCTCAGGGAAAGGCAGGAATCCATTACGCTGGATGATGTTCCCGAACCCAGTGATCAGGATGACAGTGAAGAACTGCTCATCACTGATAATACTGCCGACGCCGCCGAGACAGTGGCACAGGAAGTTGTAGAGCAAGTCCCTGTTCCCAAAGAAGAAGAAAAGCCAGAGCCGGTCATAGAAGTTAAGGCCAAGCCTGAACCTAAGAAAGCATCGGCCAAAAAGAAGCCAGAAAAAGAGGATGCCGAAGTCAAGGAAGAACCTGAGGCTGTAGATGCAGGACCCAAAGTGGTGGGTAAAATTGACCTGGATTCAATGAACCAGAAAACCCGCCCAAAGAAGGCCAAAGTCAAAGAGGCCAAAGAAGAAACTGAGGAAAAAGTAGATAAGAAGTTAAAGCCGAAGAAGAAAGAAGAGGCAAAGGAAGTGATAGCTGAGAAGGTTGAGGAAGCTCCTTCTGAAAAGAAAGTGGATACAACCGAAGAAGTAGCAGTACAGGAAACCGAGGCTGCATCAGCTGAGGATGAAGCAGCCAAACTTGCCAAGGAGACAGCGAAGAAAAAGAAAAAGGATGATGAACAAAACCTGATTCCTACCCGGGTGGAGAAATTGAGTGGCCCAACAGTGGTGGGTAAGATCGTCCTTCCCGAAAAGAAAGAACCCAAGAAAAAGCCGGTAGCCTCCAGCAAGGATAATGAGTTGCACCTGGATCAGAAAAAGAAAAGGAAGCGCATCAAAAAGGAATCCGGGCCGGTGGAAATTGATAATCAGGCAGGCGCTAAAAAAGATAAGGGTGGCAAAAAGAGAAAACGTGGAACCCGACCCGAGGTAAATGAGGAGGATGTTCAGAAGCAGATCAAAGATACTCTGGCCAAACTTACCAATAAGGGATCCAAATCGAAAACTTCCAAATACAGGCGCGAAAAGCGTGATGCAGTACAGGCCAAACTGCAGGAAGAGAGCGAACAGCTTGAACAACAAAAAAATGTTTTGCAGGTTACCGAGTTTGTTTCTGTGAACGAGCTGGCCTCCATGATGAGTGTGCCTGCCAACGAAGTGATCCAGACTTGCATGAACCTTGGATTATTTGTTTCCATCAATCAGCGCCTGGATGCAGAAACCATGTCACTTGTGGCTGATGAATTCGACTTCAAGGTGGAATTTGTCAGCGTGGACCTGGTGGCATCCATCATGGAAGAGGATGATGATCCGGAAGACCTGATACCGAGACCTCCCATTGTTACCGTGATGGGTCACGTTGACCACGGGAAAACCAAATTGTTGGATATGGTGAGAGACGCCAATGTTGTAGCCGGTGAAGCAGGTGGGATTACCCAGCATATTGGTGCTTATGGAGTAAAACTTGAAGATGGTCGCAGAATCACCTTTCTGGATACTCCGGGTCATGAAGCTTTTACAGCCATGCGTGCAAGGGGTGCCCAGATCACTGATGTGGCCATCATTGTGGTAGCTGCAGATGATGGAGTTAAACCTCAGACTGTGGAAGCCATTAACCATGCAGCTGCAGCAGGAGTGCCCATGGTGTTTGCCATCAACAAAATTGACCTGCCTGCCGCCAATCCTGAAAAAATCAAGGAAGAACTGGCCAATATGAATTATATGGTAGAGGATTGGGGAGGAAAGTACCAGTCACAGGAAATCTCTGCCAAAGGAAATATCAACATTGAAGAGTTGTTGGAGAAGGTATTACTTGAAGCTGAATTGCTGGATCTCAAAGCAAATCCAGAAAAAGCAGCGAGGGGTACCGTCATTGAATCGACACTTGACAAGGGACGTGGTAACATTGCCACTATACTCGTTGAATCGGGAACCCTGGAGATTGGCGATGTGGTACTGGCGGGACAGCACTTTGGTCACGTAAAAGCCATGTTCAATGAGAGGGGGAAGAAGATTAAGCAGGCAGGACCTGCCACCCCGGCCCTGATTCTGGGTTTAAACGGAGCCCCCCAGGCTGGCGAAAGCTTCAATGTGATGGATACTGATAAGGAAGCCAAAGAAATCGCCAATAAAAGAGAGCAATTGCAACGCGAGCAGGAACTGCGCACAACCAAGCATATTACCCTTGACGAGATTGGTCGTCGTATTGCTATTGGAAACTTCCAGGAATTAAATGTCATTGTTAAAGGAGATGTGGACGGATCCATCGAGGCGCTTTCAGATTCTCTGATCAAGTTGAGTACAGAAGAGATCCAGGTAAACATCAAACACAAGGCGGTGGGACAGATTTCAGAATCTGATATTCTTCTGGCAGCTGCCTCCAATGCTATTGTGATTGGATTCCAGGTGAGGCCTTCGCTGAGTGCCAGGAAACTGGCCGAAAAAGAGCAGATCGATATCCGGCTCTATTCCATCATTTATGATGCCATTGATGAGTTGAAAGCCGCCATGGAAGGAATGTTGACGCCGGAGATCAAGGAAGATATAATCGGAACACTGGAGATCCTTGAAACATTTAAAATCACCAAGGTGGGAACCATTGCAGGATGTATCGTCCGGGAAGGCAAAATCAGGCGTAGCTCCAAGGTTCGTCTCATCAGGGATGGGATCGTAATCTACAGTGGAGAACTGGGTTCTCTGAAGCGCTTCAAGGATGAAGCAAAAGAGGTGGTATCCGGACTTGAGTGCGGCTTGAACATTGAAAATTTCAATGACATCAAGACGGGTGATTTTGTTGAGGCTTACGAGGAGACCGAGATGAAGAAAACCCTCTGACCTTATCCTCTCTTATCCCCTGATTTTACTATATTAGCATACCAAAACCAATGGGTATGTATGAGTTTATCGAGGGGGAATTTGTTGAAAAATCACCTGCCCATCTGATTGTCAGAGCAGGCCATCTTGCCTATTACATTAACATTTCAGTCAATACGTACAGTCAGATTAGCAGCCTTACCAGCGGGCGGATTTACCTGCACTTTGTAGTTAGAGAAGATGCTCAGGTGTTTTACGGCTTCAATAGCAGGGAAGAGCGCCAAATCTTTAAATCTTTAGTCTCGGTATCTGGTATTGGGGCCAATACAGCGCGACTGATTCTTTCTTCACTTTCGCCCGAAGAGGTAGTCTCACGCTATCCTGGCAGGAAATGTGGCTGTTTTACAGGGAATCAAAGGTATTGGAGCCAAATCGGCACAGCGGATCATTGTGGATCTGAAGGATAAGGTCGGGAAAGGTGCAGGAATCGATGAATTATTCTTTTCAAAGGACAATACAAGTCACGAAGAAGCGTTATCAGCTTTAGTGGCACTGGGTTTTCCAAAGAAAACCGTGGAGAAGATCCTGACCCGAATTTTATCAGAGCAGCCCGAACAATCTGTGGAAGAAATAGTGAAGGCCGCCTTGAAGTTTATGTAGTGAATCGTTGGTATAACCATATATTCCTGATTTTCATTGGATTTCTGCTGGCTTTAGGTGCAAATGCCCAGGATACAACGCTACATTACCCGTTTAACAACAGAAGCTCATATCCTTTTTCCTCCAGTAGTTTCAATTCACCACTCTATCTTCAGAATCCTTCCAACATCAAATCTCAGGTGGTCTATGATCCGTTGACCGGTAAATATGAATTTTCAGAAACCATAGGGAGTTGGAATTACCGCAATCCCACTCTGATGACAAAGGATGAATATCAGCGGTATGAGTTCAGGATGCAGGTCAATGAATACTGGCGTCTGAAATCCAGCGGATCATCACTTGAACAGCAGCTATCATTTATTCCGCCCCTTCAGGTGGGAGGCGAAGCTTTCGATAAATTGTTTGGTTCAAATACCATTAACATTATCCCCTCGGGTAGTGCTGAGCTGATCTTTGGATTTAATCTTTCCAAACAGGATAATCCCAACATCAGTGAACGGCTCAGAAGCGTCCCTTCTTTCACTTTCGATGAAAAGATCATCATGAACGTAGCAGGATCCATTGGGGATAAGATGGCCATGGACATTAGTTACAATACTGAGGCTACCTTCGATTTCGAGAATCAGACCAAACTGGAGTATTCGGGGAAGGAGGATGAGATCATCAAGAAAATCGAAGCCGGAAATGTGAACCTTCCTTTGCCCGGTTCTCTGATTAATGGTAGTCAGAGCCTGTTCGGATTAAAGACTGAGCTTCAATTCGGGAAACTTCGGGTGACCAGTGTCTTTTCACAACAAAGGGGTGAATCATCGGTAATCAATGTTCAGGGTGGAGCGCAGCTCACAGAATATTCGGTAACCGTGGATGACTATGATGCCAACAAACACTTTTTTCTGGCAGACTATTTCCGTGACAATTACAACAGAGCCCTTTCCCGCTTACCGATCATTACATCAGATGTTTCAATTACCCGAATGGAAGTTTGGGTGACCAACAAGACTACCAACTTTGAGAACTCCAGGAATATTGTGGCAGTCAATGACCTGGCAGAGAAAGTTCCCAAATCATCGGTCTTCAGCAGCGACCTCAGTCAGGGTGGTGATTACCCAAGGAACGATCTAAACAATGCCATGAATCAGCTGAGGTCCACCTACTCGGCCATCAGGGATATTAAGAATGCTACTGGTGAACTTGAGGGTGCGGGACTTACACTGGGGGTCGATTTTGAGAAAATTGAAAATGCACGGTTGTTATCACCACGGGAATATACCTACAATGATAAGCTGGGGTATGTCTCCCTGAACACCGCTTTAAATACAGATGAGATTCTGGCGGTGGCCTACGAGTATACTTACAGGGGCCAAACCTTCCAGGTTGGGGAGCTCTCACAGTCCAGCGGTATAAGCGCCCCTTCAACCCTGATCCTGAAGCTTGTTAAACCGAGCAATTTTACACCTAACAGTTACAGCTGGCCCCTGATGATGAAGAACGTTTATGCACTGGGAGCCTATCAGGTAAGTGAGGATGAGTTTACGCTGGATGTACTATACAGGGATGACAAAACGGGGAATGCCATCAACTATATTCCGGATGGAAACCTGAACAAGACAATCCTGATCAGACTATTAAACCTGGATAATATGAACTCTCAGCAGGATCCCTATCCGGATGGGATCTTTGACTATATGAACGGGGTTACCATCAATCCATCCAACGGAAGGGTATTCTTCCCTTTGCTGGAGCCCTTCGGGTCGGACCTGGTTCAGATCCTCCGAGACAGTCTGGGTGGGGATGCGGATAAGGCCATTGATAAGTATGTGTTCCAGGAATTATACGATTCCACCAAGACCAAAGCACAGCAGATCGCAGAAAAGAACAAGTTTCTGATCGCAGGAGAATACTCTTCTTCCAACAGCTCGGAGATTATGCTGAACGCCATGAATGTGCCACAGGGATCGGTAAAGGTGACTGCAGGTGGCAGGGAACTGGTGGAAGGACAGGATTTCACGGTGGATTATATGCTGGGACGTGTGACCATCATTAATCAGGGGATCCTGGAGTCAGGCACACCCATCAGGATCTCACTTGAAAATCAGTCATTGTTCAATTTCCAGACCAAGACCCTGGTAGGGACTCACCTGGATTACCAGATCTCAAACAACTTCAACCTGGGAGCTACCGCAATGCATCTCACTGAGCGGCCCATGACACAAAAGGTGAACATTGGAGATGAGCCCATTTCCAACACCATCTGGGGACTCAATGGAAGTTATAGCACCGAGTCCCAATTGATCACCACACTTGTGGACAAATTACCTTTCCTGGAGACCAAGGCACCCTCATCCCTGACTGTGGTGGGTGAATTTGCACAACTTATTCCCGGGCATTCCCGGGCCATCGAAAAAGAGGGCAATGCATATATAGATGACTTTGAGGGCAGTGAAACCTCCATCGACTTAAAACAATTCTCCTCCTGGAAGTTGGCCAGTACTCCGCGTGGCTTTTTTCCGGAAGCTGAGCTAAACAACAACAGGGCCTATGGATATGGAAGAGCCAAAATGGCCTGGTACCAGATCGATCCCCTTTTTGTAAGCAATGATTCCCGTACCCCCGAGTTTATCAAATCCAATCCCGATATCCAATCAAGTGCTTATGTATACGAAGTATATGAACAGGACATCTTTCCCAATAAGGAGAATCCAAACGGTATCCCCACACGGATCTCAGTGCTGAACGTGGCCTACTATCCCGATGAGCGCGGACCCTATAATTATGATTTCGATCGGATCGATGAAGATGGTAAATTGCTGGACCCGACTCAACGTTGGGGAGGAGTGATGCGGGAAATCTACTCCAGCGATTTTGAGCAGGCCAATGTGGAATTCATCGAGTTCTGGCTCATGGATCCCTTTGCAGAGATGCCTGACCATAGCGGGGGACAGCTCTATTTTAATCTGGGAAACATTTCCGAAGACGTGCTGAAGGATTCCCGAAAAACCTTTGAAAACGGGCTTCCATTTTCGGAGCTCATCGAAAAGGTTGATACCACTGCCTGGGGGCGTGTACCACTCACCCAGTCACTTGTACAAGGCTTCAGCGCGGGCGATGAGACCAGGAAATTCCAGGATGTTGGTCTGGATGGCCTCTCAAACCAGGATGAGGTGCAGTTCTTTTCAGAACAACCGGATGATTACCTGAATCAGATCGATGACCTGTTCAATGCGGGTAACCTTTCTGGTGAAGCACGAAATACCATCTTTGAAGATCCATCTTCGGATGACTACACCTATTACCGCAGCTCACAACATGACGCGAACAAGCTGGATATATTGAGCAGGTACAAGGATTACAACAACCACGAAGGAAATTCGCCCAGCGACCTGGATAATCCAGAATCATATCCAACATCGGGAACCTCCCTTCCGGATATTGAGGACATCAATCGCGACAATACTTTGAGCGAAGGGGAGAGTTATTTTGTCTATCGGATTGACCTGGATAAAAATGAATTTGAGGTAGGGCGAAATAACATCGTGGACAAGGTGGTGGATAGGGTGACCTACGAGAATGACAGAAAAGAAGATGTTACATGGTACCAGTTCAGGATTCCCATTTACAATTACGAAACCACCGTAGGGGATATTTCCGATTTTAAGACCATCCGGTTTATGCGTATGTTCATGACAGGATTAGAGGATACTACTTTTTTGCGGTTTGCCAGATTGGACCTGGTGCGTGGAGAGTGGCGACGCTATTCACTTCCTTTCACTCAGGGAGGAGAAAGCTGGACCGGAGCGGAACCCCCCGAAGGAGCGCTGGCCATATCAGCTGTGAACATCGAGGAGAATGCAGGAAAGGAACCGGTCAACTATGTATTGCCACCAGGATTTAACCGACAGATAGACCCCACCCAACCACAGTTGCGGCAATTGAATGAGCAATCCATTGTCCTGAAAGTAAATGAGCTGGCCGATGGGGATGCCCGGGCGGCCTATAAAAACACGGAGTTGGACATCCGCCAGTATAAAAAGATCCGGATGGAAGCCCATGCTGAAGCAATCCCTGGACAGGTACTGGAACACAACGAACTTGTGGCATTTATCAGGCTGGGAACCGATTACCAGGATAACTACTATGAGTACGAGGTTCCCATGTCACTCACTTCTGCCGGAAAGTATGATAACGATAGTGAAAGCGACAGGATGATAGTCTGGCCTGAGGCCAACAGGTTTGAGATTGAGCTGGAGCGTTTCAAGGAGGTTAAGCAGGCCAGAAACAGGGCGATGAGTGATCCTGAAAGTGAGGTGACCATCAATTCGGTTTTCGCACAGCTGGACGAAAAGGGAAACCGCATATCGGTATCAGGGAATCCCAATATGAGCAGCATTCGTACCATTATGATTGGAGTTCGAAATCCCAAATCAGGCAATAATCCATACGGCATGGATGATGGTCTGCCCAAGTCGGGTGAGATATGGCTTAATGAATTGCGCTTAACTGACTTCAACGAAAAAGGGGGCTGGGCAGCTAACGGCAGGGCCACACTGAAGCTTGCCGATTTTGGAAATGTCACCTTTGCAGGAAACACCAGTTCGCCTGGATTCGGAAGTATCGAACAGAAGGTCCAGGAAAGACAGCGGGAACAGATCATTCAATATGACGTTTCATCGAACCTTCAGATGGGCAAATTTTTCAAACAGGAATCAGGAGTAAATATTCCTGTGTTTGCCAGTTATTCAAAGGCCATCGTTAATCCGGAATACAATCCACTGGATCCGGATATTCCCTTGAAGGAGGCCATTGAAGAGGCCCAGACAGAAGCAGAACGCGATTCCATTATCCGTAATGCAAGGGATATGGTGGAGAGAAAGTCCTTTGCGGTTACCAATGTGAGGATGAACAAGGCAGGTACCCAAAAACGAATCTACAGTCTCTCCAACTGGTCAGCTAGTTTCTCCCTCAATGAGATGGTTAGTCGAAATCCCAACCTGGACTTCTACAATACCAGGAAGGTGAGGGGAAATGTGAGCTACAATTTTAACACCAGACCCAAGAATGTTCAACCTTTTAAATCGGTGAAATGGATGAACAGTGATTGGTTCCGCCTGGTGAAGGACATCAACTTGAATTACACGCCGTCCAGGATCTCCTTCCGGACTGACATGGACCGATACTACCTCGAAAAACAGGTGCGAAACATCAATAATCCCAATTTTATTGTGGAACCGACCTTCAAGAAGGATTTTCATTGGAACCGCTATTTTGATTTGAAATTCGATCTTACACGTAACCTGCGATTCGATTTCTCTTCCACAAATATTGCACGTATTGATGAACCCGACGGTCGATGGAACAGGGAGCTGGACAGTTACGAAGTTTACAGAGATTCACTCTGGCAGAGCATCCTAGCCGGTGGCCGGACCACCAGTTATTTCCATACATTCAATGCCTCCTACACCATTCCAATAAATAAGATTCCATTGCTGGACTGGACCAGCCCCAATGCCCGTTACGGGGGTACTTACGGGTGGGATGTTGGGCCAATTATTCCGGACGATCCGGTGTTTGGACCCATAAACCTGGGAAACACCATCAAGAATTCAAATACCATCCAGCTTAATGGTCAACTCAACTTAGTGAATCTATACAACAAGGTTGGATTCCTGAAAGAGATCAATGCCAAATACCGGAATTCGCGAACCAGAACACGGGAAACTGAAACCCGGACAAAAACCAAAATTTACTCAAATGATAATCTCTATCTAAGGGAGGACAGGGGCCGTTTCGTGGCACACAATCTGAAAACTGAAAACATTTCGGTGGAGGTAGTTGATGAAAATGACCAACCGGTGGAAGTCACAACCGAGATCCTCAGTGAGACCCGGATCAGGATCACGTCGGACAGGGCTGTAAGAAGGGCAACTGTAAAGGTCACTGGTACCATAGAAAAAGGAGAGAATCCACTCATCCTCATCGCTGAATCGACGGTCAGGATCCTCATGGGTGTGCGTACCATAAATATTACCTATTCAAAAAGCGGGGGGACCTTCCTTCCTGGATATCAGCCTGGATTAGATTTTTTTGGAATGCAGACCTATCAGGGTCAGCTCGCACCGGGCTGGGGTTTTATTACTGGGTGGCAGAATGAAAGATATGGAGAAGAAGCATTTAGGAGAAACCTTCTCACCACCGATCAGAATCTGAATAATCCTTTCACCCTTAACAACACGGAACGGTTTACTGCCAGAGTCAATATCGAACCATTCAACGGTTTGAAAATTGATCTGACCGCAAACCGGATGTTTGCATCCAACCTATCAGAGTACTATACAGCCGATATTTTCGGAAACCTCCCCGCTGATACTGCCAGGGGCAGGATCCAAACAGGAAACTTCAGTATGTCTTATATAACATTGGGCACTGCATTTGAAAGTATCGATGACAGAGTGGAATCTTCAAAGACCTTTGTCTTGTTGAAGGATCAGTACAGAAAAGATATTTCGCAGCGGCTTGGAGCTGAGTATGAGCGCAGGACCGGTGTCGTTCTTCCTGATTCATCAGGATATAAACTGGGCTATGGACCTACTTCTCAGGAGGTGCTGATCCCCGCCTTCCTGGCTGCTTATGGGGGCCGGGAACCGGGTAAGGTTTCACTTAATGCCATTAAATCGATTCTGGAAATCATGCCCAACTGGCAAATAAGGTTTGATGGATTGGGTAAGATTGAAGCCTTATCGGAGATTGTGAATTCCATTGTCATGAATCACACTTACCGTTCTACCTACAGCATCGGTTCATTCATTAACAATCCTTTCTATATTTCTGATACCATCAACGGTGTACCCATTATGATGGACCTGCAGGGGAATTTCATGGTTGAACAGAACATTAATACAGTGAGTATCAATGAAAATTTCAGTCCCCTGTTTGATCTCAATATGGACTGGAAAAACAGCCTGACCACGCGCATAGAGTATAGACGGTCACGAACAGTAGCCATGAACATGGCCAACACACAGGTAAACGAAGTGAATAGTGGTGAGTTTATCGTGGGAGCCGGGTACCGGTTCAATGAGGTCCCCCTGATTATTAACCAGAAGGAGTTCAGTAGTGATCTCAATGTCCGAGTGGATTTTTCCATGCGGAACAACCGAACGGTGATCCGGAAACTGGAAGACCTTTCTGGGAGCGAAATTACAGCCGGACAACGTATTATGAGCCTGAAGGCATCGGCAGACTATATGTTAAGTGATAAATTCACCGTCAGGGCTTTCTATGACCAGCGGCTTACAACGCCCTATATCTCCAATAGCTATCCCAATGCCAATTACAATGTTGGTTTCAGTTTGACATTCACATTATAGGGGAGAATTATGATCTAAAACACGCTCAAATAATGAGCGAAAAATGCTACATTTAAAAAATTGTTTTATCATGAATGTACCCGATAATCTGAAGTACACTGCTGAACACGAATGGATTCGTGTGGAGGGCGATGAGATTGTAGTTGGAGTTACCGATTTTGCCCAGGGTGAACTGGGTGATGTAGTATTTATTGAAATTGAAACAGAAGGCGAGACACTTTCAAAGGGTGACACTTTTGGAAACATTGAAGCCGTAAAAACTGTTTCGGATCTTTATATGCCTCTTGATGGCCAGGTGGTGGAAGTAAATTCAGCACTGGAGGATGCTCCGGAGCTGGTAAATTCCCAGCCATTTGGAGATGGCTGGATGGTCAGAATAAAAATGTCTGATCCTGCCCAGTTGGAAGCGCTTCTTTCGGTAGAAGAGTATACTAAACTGATCGGGTAAGGTTTTTCGGCAGGGTTTTTGTGCATATTACTGCACCATCAACGTTGCTTATGAAAAAACTATTCAGCCTGCTGGCCATTGTCTTGCTGCTGACTTCCTGTACAGCTCCACAGTTGGTCCTCCAGCTCACTCCGGAAGCCCCCGAAGGAAAACTTGAAATGGGGCGGGAATATATTTCCCTTAGTAATGATAGCATAGATGTTGAGTTAGGTTATGACGGTGTTCGTGGAGAACACCTGATCTTTGACTTTGTGGTGGTCAACCGTACATCCTACGAACTTTCCATTAATCCTTCTGACTTCTACTATGAGTTGCTTGACAGTGCCCAGGCCGATTCCTCAAAGCTACCCCCCAGGATGGCCATTCATCCTGAAAGGATCCTGAACCACTATGATGAAACACTTAAGACCAAGGAGGGAGCAAAGCAAATAAATTCACTGATTGGCATGCTGGAAGCCGGAGTTGATTTATTGGTAAATACCACTGCTTTTATAGTCACCGATGACCCTGGTTACATTGTAGATGCAGTTTTTAGTACCCTGTGGACTGCAGATTATTATGTATCCATGGACAACCAGATCAGTACCGATATCAGTATGATCAATCATGAAAAGGAGGTTGTTGATGAGGAGATATTCCGACTGGTAAAATTACCACCTGGTAAGGTAATGAGTGGATACGTTTACTTCCCTAAACATCCCGACGCTGAATACTATATGTTCTGCTTCCCCATGGAAGATCAGCTGTTCCAATTTGTTTACAATCAGCAGAGGGTATACCTTTATAACTAGAAACCTCCTGATTCAGCTGCCTAGCTGTTGCCGGACTCCAGGTCCTCGGGCGATTCATCTTTTCCTCCTGCACTGGTGGTTCCTGCTGGAAGAGGATCCTGGGTAATCTCGTGATGAAGTGCCCTGTTGCGTGCAATATCAATGGCAAGGTAGATGGCATTTCTGAATGAGTCGGCAGAAGCCTCATTCTTTCCGGCAAGCTCGAAAGCAGTTCCATGTGCAGGGCTGGTCCTGACCACAGGTAATCCAGCCGTAAAGTTTACTCCGTTTTCCATGCTGAGTGCCTTGAAAGGAGTGAGACCCTGGTCATGGTACATGGCCAGAACGGCATCAAATTTTTTGTACCGGGCAGCCCCAAAAAATCCATCAGAAGAGAAGGGACCAAACACAGAAATATTGGAGTGCCTGGCCTGTCTCCAGTGCAGGGATGATTTTCTCTTGCTCTTCAATACCCAGCAGTCCGTCGTCCCCTGCATGGGGATTTAGGCCCAGTACTGCAATGCGAGGACTTCTGATTCCAAAATCTTTAAGCAGAGATTGGGAGAGGATGTTCAATTTCTTCAAAATCAAGTCCACAGTAATAAAAGAGGACAATTGAGAAATGGGAACATGGCCCGCCACCATCCCTACCTTCATCAGATCACTTACCATCAGCATCAAGACCTCATCAGCCCCGAAACGAGCTTGGAGGTATTCTGTATGCCCGCTATAGTTGAAATCCGCCTGCTGGATATTCTGTTTGTTGATCGGGCCGGTAACCAGGGCATCAATCTTTCCGGCCTCAAGAGCGTCAGTGGCAGCTTTCAATGCCTCGTAAGATGCAACTCCGGCACTTTCGGTAGATTTGCCCAATTCCACCCTGATATTGTCATCCACACAATTGATCACATAAAGCCCTATTGCCCTTGGCCTCATCGGGGGAATTTATGCCTGTGGGGGAAAAATCATCAATGTCCAGGGCTTTTCTGTGATAGGCTGCCACTTTAGGAGATCCAAATATAATTGGGGTGCAGATTTCACTGATCCGATTGTCAGACAAGGTTTTTATGATCACCTCATAACTGATCCCGTTAACATCCCCGTGTGATATTCCAATTTTGATTTTTTCGCTCATCTGCTGAAAAGTTAAAGTGACCGGTTCAGGAGGTAGTTATAAAGGATCCTTACACCCACTCCACTTCCTCCTTTGCCTCTGTAATTAAAGGGAACCTTGTTGAAAGATGGTCCTGCAATATCCAGGTGGATATAGGGATAATTTGGTGAAGTGTTCCAGGAATTTTCCGGCAGTTATAGCACCTCCATATTTTCCACCTATGTTCTTCAGGTCAGCAATATCTGATTTAAGCTGTTCTTTGTAGTCATCCCAAAAAGGAAATTCAGCAATTCTTTCTGAAGTGTATTCTCCGCTTTTCTTCAGATTTTCCATCACTTCACGGCTGGCATTTCCCATTCCCACAATGCCAAATTTATCAATGGCTGCATGAGCAGAACCTGTGAGTGTGGATAATTCGATGACCACTTCAGGATCATATTGTTTCGCATAACTGAGTGCATCGGCCAGTAACATCCTTCCTTCTGCATCTGTATTGAGGACTTCCACAGTTGTACCGTCATACATGGTAACCACATCACCAGGAACATAGGCATTACCATCGGGCCGGTTGTCGGTGGCAGGGATCAGACCAATCACCCAAACCGGAAGCTGATTTTTTGACACTGAATATATGGCGCCGGCCACTGCGGCAGCGCCACCCATATCACATTTCATGTAATCCATCGAATCGTGGGTGGGTTTCAGGCTCAAGTCCGCCGGTATCATAACACCACCCCTTTCCCGACCAGGACAATGGGGTGACTGTTCACTGCTCCTTCGGGTTTCCATGTAAGGATGGAGAAGGTGGGTGGATCAATACTCCCCTTGTTTACTGCCAGCAGTCCTCCCATCTTGAGAGATTCGATCTTTTTCTTGTTGAATACCTCCACTGAAAAGCCAGCCTCATTTCCCATTTTTTCTATTTCCGCCGAAAGCTGAACAGCAGTTAAATAAGACAGTGGTTCATTCACCAGGTCACGTGTAAGGTAAACGGCTTCAACAAGATTTTCAAGCTTCTTCACTTGGTCATCAGTGAGACCGTCATCATGCAGGAGGATCTCGTTCAGGGCATATTTGGAATCTTTGTCACCTCTATAATATTTTAGAAACTGGTAATTGGTAAGTGCAAGTCCCTCAGCAAAAGCTATACATTCCTCTGTTTCCACGCCTCCGTTCAGGACTAAAACCGATTTCATATCATGATCGTTCAGGCTGGAGTGCAATCCGAATGCGGCCTTTCTGGCATTTTCCAGACGTGTATATTTCGGCGACTCAACTGACTCCAGACTCTTGACAATAACCTGATGGTCCAGCTGGTTCAACAGGGCCATATCTTTTTTCCGGTCAAGACGCTCCTTCACATAGGTTCGTTGTTTCAAATCAGGTATCAAGCCAGAAAGGTCCTGGCCATTTCTGACCAGTATAATCCTGTTGCCAGTTTCCTCAATTGTTATTTTCTTTATAATTCTCATCCTGCTTTCTTTGATGTAGGTAATGTAAATGCAAATGCTGAACCCTTATTGAGTTCGCTCTCTATTTTTAGAACTCCTCCGTTTCGCTCTACGAGATCCTTAACCAGTTGCAATCCAAGGCCGGTTCCTATTTCAAGCTCGGTCCCTGTTGATGAATCCAGTTGCCCCTCCGATAGAAATAGATCAAGTATTTCTGGTTTGATTCCCACACCTGAATCTGTTACTGTGAACTGGACATCATCACCCTCCTGCTTGACTCTGATAGCAACAATTCCTTCCCTGGGAGTGAATTTAATGGCATTGGATACCAGGTTTCGGATAACAATGTTTATCAAAGCCGGGTCGGCATATGCTGTGATGTCCGGTGTAACCACTACATTGAATTTCAAATCTTTCTGGATGGCCATGTGCAGATAGAGGGACTCTACCTCCCGGACCAATTTTTCAACATCAAAGAATTCCGGGGAGACCCTGAGTTCGTCAGCCTGACTTCTTCCCCAATAGAGCAGGTTATCAAGCAGGGTCACTGCAGCCTGAGATGATTCCTGGAGGGAGGTTAGAATGTGCTTTTTATTTGCAAGCTCTGGTTTGGTTGCCAGGAGATCGGAAAATTGGGCCACACTTGCCACTGGATTTTTCAGGTCATGGGCAATGACTGATAAGCACCTTGTTTTTAAACCTTAGCGATGATTCCAGCTGCAACCGTTCGTTGTAGTTCCGTACCCATTGCATGATGATCATTACCGCCATTGCGAAAATAAACAGCTGGAATGAGATCTGTGACAGATAATTACTGTGAATAGCCCCTGCAGAGTTGGCCAATCAAAATATCATTCACCAGGGTATAGATAAAAAAGGTCAGTGAGATAAAAAATATAGCATCCATAATTTTCTGTCTGAAGGTGCCTATCAGGCTTAATGACCAGGTAGTTTGCAAGAAAAAGAAGGATTACGGGCTGATAAAACAGCATCTCAAAAGCAAAAAGGTGTACCGGAAGGATAAAGAGAGAGATGCTGGCCAGGGAAAATACAATGGTATTTACCCTGATCACAGGTATTCATATAGCGAACAGGAAAAATCCGGTGAAGAAACATGCATTCCGAAAATATGGGCAAGGAACGAACCAAGGTACTCCATGCGAATTTGCCACGCCCAGGATGTATTTATAAAGGAATTGGAAAAGTAAAGACCGGTATTTACTGACCGAATCAGGATGCCCAAGCGCTGTGAGGGCAAATAACAGCATAATGGTTTGCTCTTCTGGAGAATAACCAGAATATGATGAAAAAGAAGATAAAGAAAAACAAGTATCCCGATGGTGGAGTAATTGTACATTCGTCTGTGCTCCGATCGTTCCAGAACCTTATCTGAGCCTCCCATAAACATTGTTCTCCAGAATCCACCCCGCCGGTGGTGAAAATTGGATACCTGGATCAGCAATCTCAAGTGTATCCGTGTGAGGGCACATAACAAAAACTGGAGGGTTCATACCAGGGTTCTTCCTCTCTCCTGGAGGTGCCCACGGTGCCATTAGACTCAATGAGCCTTTCGTTTATATAGAAATTGAAAGCACACATCAAAAACGGGGATATCAAAACAAAGGGCGGATTGATTGTCTTCCGGCAAGAGGATGGTCAAATGCATAGGTCCCATAACCCATACCGGGCAGGGATTCCCTTCGATTTCATAATTGCTGAAATAGGAGGGCACATTCACCAGAATTCTTGATGCCTCGTTCATTTTCCATGCGATAATTCTCGGGGCAAAAGTAGTTTCTCCCAAAAAAATTCCCACTCACCATTCAGACTAATAAGGGAATTCTTGTCCAGAACTAGTTTCTCGTAGATCAAGGACACCCCTTGTAGGCAGATGAGGGTCGGAGATCATCTGCTAAGATGTTGTGTAGCCAATACCAGGATGAGAAAGCCATATGAAAAAGTGCATTTTCACGAAAGCAAATGTAATAATAAATTGACTTTGATGAGGCTTTGTTGTATTTTGCAGCATAGGGATGGTAGGGGTGCCAACCTTCACCAAATATTTACTAAAATTCCAATGACTATGAGATACTTAATTCTATTTATGCTGGTCATTTTTGCAATGGCCATTCACAGGATGTGAAAAACCCGTCGATTATGAAGCAGAACGAAGCGCAATCATTAAAGTGATGAAGCAAGAAACCCAGACGCTTATCTTGATCGGGATTTTGATGCCGTGTATGCAACCCATGTCCAGGATTCTTTCAATATGCGGTTAACCGCTGGACCGGACAATTATGTGTTTGCTTGAAGGTTGGGAGGAAGTCGCAAAACACCTGATGGGTGATGAGACTGAGGATGATCTGAGGCTCGATCTGCACATCACTGTGGAAAAGACCAATTATCGGATGAAGATCTATCCCAAACTTCGGCTTTTGTGGTCTGTGATCAGAAATGGACCTCACAATATGAATGAGGATGTGAATGAGATGAACAGCATCCAGGTTCGGTTCCTGGAAAAAATAAACGGGGAGTGGAAAATATCATTTGTTTCCTTCATCGGGACCTCGGGATATGGGGATATGGAGGAAACGGAAGAGCTTTGACTGATTCTGATTCAGCAGCTTCACCAAAAAGTTTTCGAACCCTTTCAATGGAATTTTCAAAAGGAGTGAAAGCCCCTCCGAAAAGCACTCCTTTTTCGGTGAGCTGAACAATAAAATCGGTAACCGGAAGATGAGAAGGGTTAGCTCCTGGTAATGATCACCTCCTTTGAATCACTCTGCCACAACCCATGCCTGGTGCAAACCGACATGGCTGAAAGGTTCATGCCTAACAGGACCAGCGACTATGTAAAAGTCCACTTCCACATGTTCAGCTTTGTTACCAAGCGATCCGGGTGCAAAATGAGCTTCAGCCAGGAAGGTTTCCCGGTTCCATAACTGAACGTATTTGATGTAATGATCATGATCGTCAGGATGGGTGTATTCGGTACCGAGCCGAACCTTCACCCGGAGTTTTTCACCCTCCCTGGCAAAATTGTCACAAATGACCACCGGGGTATGCCGGTCGAAATAGTCTTTCCGGACTTCCTTCTCTTCCTTGCTAATATCGACGGCGGTAAATACACGGGGCATGCTGTATGGTTTTTAGAATTCGATAAACAAAGATAGAAAAGTATCATAATGAAGGTAAAATAAAATTGATACTGAAAGAAGAAATTCCGAACTTGGATTCTGTTATGAAAGAAGTAAATGAACGGCAGCGATATCGCCCTTGAAGTACGGAATCTTGTGAGGAGGTATGGTGGACTGATAGCTGTAGACAACCTTTCACTAGAAGTGAAAAGGGGAGAGATATTTGGATTTCCTTGGGCCCAATGGTGCAGGAAAAACCACGGCCATTCGGATGATGTGTGGACTCCTGAAGCCCACATCTGGGGAGGTGTTTATTCATGGGAACAAGGTGGTAATGGGAAACGCAGGCGGATCAGCGCGCCATGGTGGGGATATGTCCCCAGGAAAACATCCTATGGAGCAAACTCACCTGTTTTGAGCAGCTGGTCTTCAGTGCGAGGATGTACAATGTGCCGGTCAAAATGGCAAGATCCAGAGCCAATCAGTTGCTATTTCAAATGGGACTGGAGTCGAAAGCGTCATAAACTTGCCGGAACACTTTCAGGAGGAATGAAGCGGAGGATGAATGTGATTCTGGCCATGATGCATGATCCCGACATCATGGTATTTGATGAACCCGAAGCAGGATTAGATCCACAGAGCAGGGTAGTGGTAAGGGAGTTTATCAGGGAATCATCTAAGAATAAAACGGTGATCGTTACCACCCATAACATGGATGAGGCTGAACGGATTGCTGACAGAGTGGCCATCATTGATTCGGGCAGATTACTTCAGTTGGATACTCCTCATAATCTGAAGAGATCCATTGGCCAGGGCGATATTCTTGAATTGAAACTGAGTTTCCAAAGTGAATCCAACCTGGAAAGGGCTGAATCAAAGCTGAATCAGCATGGATTTACAGTGGCTCGGAATGATGATATCTGTACCATCAGGGCCATGGATCTTGTACCCAGGATCCATGAAATTTACAAGGTCCTGGAAAACGAGCAGGTTACCATTGGTGAAATGAGGGTACGCGAAAATACACTGGAAGATGTGTTTATTCATTTAACAGGAAAGAGCCTGAGACTATGAAGTTGTTTGATGTATTTATAAAGGGATTGAAGGAGCAGGTCAGGGAATATTGGATCCTGGTGATGACTGTGGTGATGACACCACTATTCATTGCCATCTATTTCCTGATGGTTGAGACAGAAACTCCGGCCTATGACATTATCCTGGTAAACCAGGATGCGGGAATCGAACTATCCGGAAAGCAGATTAATCTGGGAGATTCACTGGTCTACTACGGCCAGCTTACCTCACGTATATCCGGGATGTCCATGCTTCATTACAAAACTAACGATAGCCGGGATAAGGCCATAGAGATGCTGCGGACAAAATCAGCCGATGTAGTGGTTGTTATCCCTGAAAATCTTTCTCTCTGTGTGTTTGACTCCAGCGGTCAGAGTGGCGCTGTTGCACAGATAGAGCTGGTGGGGGATGTGACACAAATGGAATACATCATCGGAGCTGTCTGGACCGAAGAATTGATAAACCAGTTTGTATTGGGGGCTGCCGGGATTCAATTGCCCATCACCTGGAAAGAGACCACCCTTGGTCACTCAGGACAGCGCTCCATGTTTGAACTCTATGTTCCCGGACTCCTGATTCTTTCCATCATTATGATTATATTTTCTGCTTCTGCAGCCATTGTAAGGGAACCCGAAAGCCGAACGCTGGAACGCCTGAAAATTTCCAGGCTAACTTCACTGGAATTTCTTGGAGGGACTTCGCTGGTTCAGATTCTTATAGCGGTCATCTCACTGTCACTTGCGCTGCTGACAGCTCTATCGCTGGGTTACACCCTGATTCCGGGAACACTTGGTTTTATACTGTTCATATCATTCCTCACCGCATTGTCCATGATCAGCTTCAGCCTTATTGTGGCATCCATGTGCCGTTCCATCAAGGAGGTGGCTATCATTGGCACATTCCCACTTTTCCTGCTGATGTTCTTCACGGGCGCTGCATTTCCCATCAGTGGAGGAAAACTTTTCACCATTGGAAATTATGAATTCATGTTGAATGATCTCCTCTCTCCTAAATTCGCTGTTGAGGCACTGAATAAGGTACTGATCAGGGGCCTGGACATCAAAGATACTATCCCGGAAATGACCGCATTGGTAATCCTTACGGGCCTCTATTTTTTTATAGGTACCTGGGGATTCAAAAGAAGGCATATGAGGGCACAGTAAGAGCTGCGATTCCACAAACATTTGTCTTGATTGATAAAGAATCGTACATTGTTATTCAACCAGGGGTAAGGTTTGAAGATGAAGCTCAATCATATGGGAAATTATCAGGGTAGAATAACACTTTGTTGCAGGTTAGGGAAATTCTGGCTTCTTATGGCTGTTGTTTTTTCTCTGGCCCAAACCATAGGTTGCAAAGTCCTGGAATTAATAGAACCAGCAGGGATTGTTTTGGATGTAAATGCGGATTCTGCGCTCTTTGCTGTGATTGGGGATTTCGGAAGAGATGGAGTGTCGGAAGCTGCAGTTGCCAGAATGATCAATGGGTGGCAACCTGACTTTATCCTGACCACAGGGGATAACAATTATAACCTTGGGGAATATTCCACTCTGGAACAGAATATTAGCAAGTATTATGGAGATTACATATACAATTTTGATGCTCCTGAGGAATATATGTGCCAGGGGAAAGCATTTGAGGATAAAATCAACCGGTTCTTTCCAAGTCCTGGAAACCATGATGGGATGACAGTTAGCAGTCTTCGACCCTACCTGAATTTTTTTACCCTTCCTGGCGATGAGGAATACTATTCCTTTACATGGGGATCCGCCATTTTTTTCTCCCTAAACTCTAATCCCAGCGCCAATATTAATGCACAAAAAAATTGGCTCGAAAAGGAATTGGCCGAGACTGACGGAAAATTCAGAATTGTCTATTTCCATCATCCCCCTTATTCGTCTGGCAGACATGGAGATACGGATTATATGCAGTGGGATTTCCATAAATGGGGTGTGGATATAGTGTTGACCGGACACGATCACATCTATTCCAGAATGGGAAAGCAGGGGGAGGAAGGATTGCACTATATTATCAACGGGCTGGGTGGAATAAGCAGGTATGTGTGCAACCAGAGACCCCATGATAAGAGCATTTCATCGATTGTATGCTATGATAAAAGTTTTGGCGCCATGAAATGCAAGGTCACCCAGGACAGGCTGGAAATGGCCTTTTATTCCACTACACATCCTCAAACTCCAATTGATCTGATAATCCTTGAGAAATAGTCAGGAGGCCTTTCTCCATTTTATGTTATCAAATTTGGTGATCACATTTTTCAGGACATCAAAATAGAGGAGGAGATAAAGTAACAAAGTGGTGAACCAGATGAAAAACACATTGAACCAGAGGGTATCAATAGAGAAACCCCCAAACTTTTTTATTGGAGCATAGAGATGAGATCTCCCAAAATTTGATGTGGGATTTCTAAAAGCAGGTTCAAACTTACAGATTAATTGATCCTCTATTTCTAATATCTTGGGTAGTACATTATTGTTCAGGAGCATATCTGACAGTTTAATATTTTCATATTCATCCCTGAATGATGAATAAGCTGTGAGTCCCATTTGATCAATTAATTGTTGAATTCGATTTTGTTTCTGCTGGGTTGCATTATTTTTTTGCAAACGAAGGTGTTCCGTCATTTCTTCGAGATAAATCTTAACCTGTTCAGCCATTGTATCATTATAAGTCTGAACATTCAGGTTTGTGGATTCAAAGGGAAATTCGGGAAACCTGGTTGTCAGATGAGCTACCTGTTTCTTCACCATGGCAAGATTCAGCCTGGTCTGCTCCTCTTTTGATTCCTCATCATGATTTTGCACCAACTGGACCATTTTGTTCTCCAATGTTGGGATAAAGAAATTAACATAATAACTACTGTTGCTGATCACCTGATCAAGATCAAAATATGACTTCTGGTACCTGTTGTTTTTGAACTGTTCAACCGCCAGGGCTTCAAATGCCCAGCGAGAAGTCATCACATTTCCAATGAGAGGTACATATTCATAGTCTGCAAGGCTCTTGTGGAGTTTGTCGAACTTGACCAGCACACCGCTGAACAAGATCTGAGGAATCACAAGGAAGGGGACAATGATATAAATCGAGATCACAGAATTGAGTCCGGAAGAGATATTCAATCCCACCAGGTTGGCACAGCAGGAGGTTGTGAAAAGGATCAACCAGTAACTGAGCAACATTCCCTGGATCTCAAATATCATGTTGCCGATCACAACATATGATAAGGTTTGAATGGCTGATATCAAAAACATGATCAGGATCTTCGAGTTTAGATAGCTGAACCGGCTCAGGTTGAGGAACGACTCCCGCTGCAGAATCTTCCTGTCCTTGATGATCTCCTGGGAGCTGTTGGTCAATCCAAGGAAAGTAAAGATTATTACACTGATGAACAGGTAGGTGGGAAGGTTTTCATTTTGTCGAAATATATAGGCTCCGGGATCGTCTACGGTCCCTTTGGCATACTTGGTGAAGTATCCTAAAATAATAGCCAGCACAGGAGCCTCCAGCAGGGTGATCAGAATGGCTTGCCGGTTGGTGAGCTTGGAAAGGAAGTCCCTCATAAAGAAAATCCTCAATTGATTCACTCGTTTTGGAAGGCTGTAATAATTCTCGGGAAGGTCATTTTTCTCAGGTTTTTCGGCAGCTTTTTGGATCTCACTCTCCTTAAAATAATTGAACCATTCCTCAGGACTCACTTTCCGGGTGCGAGAAAATTTCCCGTGTTCGTTTACAATTTTTGCTTCAATAATTTGCAGTACCTGGTCCGGATCCACATTTCCACAGGTGATACACTGGTCCTCCTTTGCATTGGCATGGTTACTTTTCGTTTTGAAGTATACCACAGCTTCGGAAGGATGCCCGGAATATATCTGATATCCCCCCTTATCAAGGAAAATGATCCTGTCGAACATTTTATACAGATTGGAGGAGGGTTGATGGATATTTACAATCACCAGCTTGCCATTGAAAACCTGTTCCTTCAGAAGATTCATTACTATTTCAGAATCAACTGAGGAGAGGCCTGAAGTTGGCTCATCCACAAACAAAATAGAAGGCTCACGGATCAACTCCAGTCCGATGTTGACCCGCTTGCGCTGACCTCCGCTGATGACCTTATTTAAGGGCTTTCCTACTTTGAGATCCCTGATCTCATAGAGGTCCAGATCGATCAATACCTGAGTTACGATTTTATTAATCTGTGTCTCATCGTAGTCGTCCAGGCATAGTCGGGCATTGTAGTAAAGATTCTGATAAACTGTTAAGTCTTCCATCAACAAATCATCCTGTGGAATGAAGCCAATCACACCGTTCAGTTTCTCTTTATCCTTCTCATGGTAAAGGTCATAACCATTGATCAAAATCTCCCCTTTTTGGGGTTCCAGATTACCATTGAGTATGTTCAATAAGGTCGATTTACCCACACCGCTTCCACCCATAATACCCACCAGTTTTCCGGATTTCTCCTGAAGGTTAAACTCGTGCAAACCGTTGTCGCTGTTTTTAAATCGAAACTCCACATTACGGGCAATTAATGAAAGCTCCGAGCTTATGGATAAGGTTGAAAAGGTTCCTGCTACATCGGTGTAATAGATCGGTTCGATATTCTGTCCCCTGATGGAGGATCCATGCACAAAGGTATAAGTCAATCCTGAATAAATATTCTGTCCATTCAGCAGCAAATCTTCTTTGCCATTGTATCGCAGCAAAATAGTATTCACACTTGGGATATTCAGAAAAGAGATCTCACCCAGCAGATTTTTGCTATATAAGTGGTTCACTCCCGGTATTTGAGACTCTTTCTCACTGTTAATCAGCAAAACATTCCTTTTTGGAGAAATGTCCTTCACGGCATATACCACAAAACCGAGCATATTCTGATATTCATCTTCAGGTATGTTGAATGCGGAGGCGACCGTCTGAAGGAAGTCCAATTCTGTCTCGCGGATCTCGATTCCATAAGCGATATACTCGATCAGCTGAATGATCACATAGATCTTTTGCGTCTGTTCCAACTCTTCATTGATCGTTTCACAAATCGACAGAATCTTTACAGCTTTTAAAGCATTCCGCTTTCTCTCTTTGACGCTCCCTTTTGTGATCGTATCCTCATGGTAGAGATTCAAATACTCATCAAAGACACTCATATACTTTTCAACCAACTCTTGGTTGAGCTGGCGGGAAAGAAAAGATCGAATTATGGCTCTTTCTGTAACTGAGATTTCCTGAACCTCATCGATATCAACGATCAATGCAAAGAGTTGCATTAATGCCTTTAATATGACCTCACTCATAATTATTAACTTATCCTGCGAATATATTCAAATTAAAGATGTTACAATAAAATTAGACTTTTTTTAGTTACTTTGTATAATCCGGCGGATGATAAACCGCTGATTCTGATGTCAAAAACAGGAACCCTCATAGAATATAAGGGCTCCATCTCTTATGATACCATGGAGATGTTGTTAAAGCAATTGAGGTCGACTAAGGAATATCAGCAAATGAAAAAATCCGCCAGAAAAAGACTATTCAGCACATTCGTTGAATCCATTGACAACATCTTCAAATATGCGGCCAGCCATACCGCGGCTAAACAACATACAAAAAGAGAACCCATGGTGTCTGTGGTAAAACAGGGGGATCACTTTGCCGTTGCTTCTGGTAATTTGGTACTGAACGATGATATAGAGGACCTCAGGTTTAAACTCGACCGGGTGAATCAGCTCGACCATGAGGCTTTAAAATCACTGTATGAGGATGTGATCAATTTGGAATCAGGTGAAGACGATAAGGGTGCCGGACTTGGATTGATCACAATGGCGCTAAGGACAGAAGATGATATAGCGTATAGTTTTACATCCCTGGACGGGGATCATTCTTTTTTTAAAATGCAAATCATTATTAATGGATAACTCATGGAAAAGTTAATTATTGAACCAACATTGAACACACCAAGAGTAATACTTGATCCCGAAAATAACCAATTTCATTTTTCAGGTGAATCAAGACCAGAGGATGTGAGAAATTTTTTCATTCCCATTCTGGAATGGCTGGAAAAATATACAACGGAGCAGATCGCTCAAAATGGAACAGGGGAGAAATCTGACCGTGAATTTCACTTCAATTTTGAGTATTTTAACTCTACCTCTGCAAAATACATCCTGGATCTATTCAAGATATTAAGTAAGTTTCAAACTGAAGGAATTGAAACAGGTGTATTCTGGCACTACGAAGAAGATGACGAAGATATGTTGGAAGTAGGTATAGAGATGTCCAGAATGTCCAAGCTTCCTTTTGAATATGTAAAAATAGAAGTATAGTTTACAGGCTTAAATTTTTATGCCGATCACCAGAATATCATCTATTTGCTCCACCTCCCCTCGCCAGGATTCCAGTTTTTCAACGAGGATTTGTTTCTGTCCTTCCATGGCTTGATCCTGGATATCAAGCAATAACTGTCTGAAATACTTTGATCGGAATGTTTTCCTTGAGGGCCCTCCCAGCTGGTCAACGTAGCCATCGGAAAACAGATAAATAGAGTCATCTCCCATTGATAGGAATTTCATGGTTAGTAAAAGAGATGGATTCCTGGTCA
Organism: uncultured Bacteroidales bacterium; assembly: GCA_963710385.1. Lineage (GTDB taxonomy): Bacteria > Bacteroidota > Bacteroidia > Bacteroidales. The sequence continues at coordinate 52,972 of CAVQAB010000006.1, forward strand.
TAAATACCAATGGGCATCTTATCCCCTCGAATATGTATCAGATCGTGGCTGGAATTACCTTCGTAAATCTTTTCCTTTGATGATTTCTTCTTTTTTTCATGAGCAGGCGCGATCTTTTCCTTTTCTTCTCACAATATACAACGGTCTGTTTGCACCAGAATATTCAAGTATTTTTTTCTTCGTATCAATCACACACAGGGCGATTTCAATTCCATCCTGCGTTTCTCCCTTGGAGCCGGTCTGGTGTAAGGATGTAATCACAAAACCCCTTAATTGTTCCAGGATCTGGTTGGCATGGATGGCGCCGCTCCGGTTGACAATTTCATTCATGGATGAAATCCCAAGCATGCTGAGGAAGGCTCCAGGCACCCCGTGTCCGGTACAGTCAGCCACTGCAATCATAATCTTATCATCCTTTCGGGTGGTCCAGTAATAATCGCCACTCACAATATCCCTGGGCTTAAAAAGAACAAAATGGTCGGTCAGGTAATCAGACAGGTTTTCTATGGGAGGAAGGATGGCAGATTGGATTCTTTCGGCATACCGAATGCTGTCCAGGATCTGATCCTTTTGTCTGGTAATGGTATCCCTCTGGGAAGTGGCCAGATCCAGTTGTGCCTCTATTTCCTCTTTTTGCGCCTCAATCTCCTCTTTTTGCATGACTACTTCCTCCGTGCGTACCTTTACGGTTGCCTCAAGATCCCTGTTCATTCGTGAGATGCTCTCCACATATTCATGGATCTTGACGGTCATTTCATTGTATCCTTCGGCCAATTCCCCGATTTCATCATTGGTCCGAACCACAGTATAGTGCTCAGTATCACCACCTCTTGTATTCCTTATGCTGACCAAAAGTTCTTTCAGGGGAACAGAAAGATCCCTGTTGGTCCACCTGATAAAAAGCAGTAGATAGATCAGTGACACTAAAATTCCACTCCCGATTCCCACCAGCATCACAATGGAGTCAATGGCATTCACATAAAAGAACTTCTGATATTTATCAGCCGTGAATTCATTGTCCGAATCAAATATTTTAGCCCATGGCCCGATGAGTATCTCTCTCTGCTCAATACTCATTGATTCAATATCCAGACTCTTCAGGGAAGTGAAACTCAGGATCAGGTAAACAATTACAATCATCAATGGGAGAAAGGTTGTCATGCCGCTGGCAACCAGGAAGCGATTCCTTATCTTTCCACGCTTCTTCCTGAAGATCTGGACCCTGAGTTCTTCCTTTTCATAAATGTGATCGATGTATTTGATGTGGACACGGTGTTTTTGCCAGTAAAACACAAAAAGAAACTCCAACAGTGTGGCCACAAGTGTCAGGTAGAACAGCTGGATAAACATACCGCGTTCAATCTCTTCATCAAAACTGTTTTTTGATAGAATGGAGATCACAGAATAGATGATCAATGCAAGATTTGGCAGGATCACAATAATACTATTGATCCAGGGTGTTAGGAACAGCTGCTTTTTACAATATGCATGAATTTTTTTGGGTATTTCTCTTTTACGCCTTAGGAGTTTAAAGTATTTCTTAAAGCGTCTGTTGTAGAATAAGCCGATCAAATAACTGACAATGGTTCCAAAGAACAGAAATAGAAAATAGAAGAATAAAGGGCCATCATTCCCGAATTCAGCATCTGATTCATGGGGTTCATCACCGGATATATGGATCCCCATCCCTGCATTTTTGTTATCTATGCTATCGGCAAGGTTCTCTCCCAGCGCTATGGCCCTTTCCACAATGCTATCCACGTTTTGCCCATCAAATATCTGCATTGAATCCAGGACAATACCCAGGGAATCAAGCATTTCAGTGGCCTCTGGATTGGATTGTTCTTTGCTGGCGATAAATTTGGGAACACTCTGAAACGCAATAATAACGAAAAAGGGAAAAATCAGAAAAAATAAAAGGATACTGGATGATAAATAGATCCTTAATCCATAGTACCCGGGAACGCCCGCTTTCGCCATAGCCTAAAATTTGCGTTGGGAATAAAAGTAGAGGACATAATTGTGAATTCAAAGGAATGGGCTTTGAAAACGTTCTGATCCTCAAAGCCGCAGAGTTGAATTACCACCTCTATTATACGTTATTCCCTGACCACTCCTCCGGCCAGTCGGAAAGTCCCTTGTAGAACAACAGGTGCTCATGGTGGGGCTGCACCTTATTTTCGATGGCCAGCATTTCGTCAGCGGTCAGAGGCTCAAACTCCTGGGCAATCTTCATGTTCTCTTCCAGCTCGGGGATCTTATCAATCCCAACGATAACGGTGCTGATGGGAAGGGACATGGTATAGCTCATGGCCTCCTTCATGGTAAGGATTCCTCCATGGGAGAAAATGCGGTCACGGGCCGGGATCTTCATTCCGATGATTCCCATGTTCTTCTCTACAGTGGTTGGTAGCAGTTTTTCAATGTATGAATTATAATGCTTGTCGGCTGCATTCAAAGCCATCAGAACTGCATCAAATGGATAGCGATCCACCAGCTCTTTCATGGGATCGGGATCGGCGTGACCGGTGATTCCAAGGAACCGGACCACCTTTTCTTCCTTCGCTTTGAGCAGTGCTTTCATGCATCCTTCATCGGAAAAGATATAATCGATATCCTCATCCCCACCCGGTTTGATGTTATGGATCTGCCAAAGGTCGATGGTATCGGTTTGCAGATTCTTCAATGAACTTTCCAGGTGACGCATTGCGCCATCGTAACTCCGGTCATGGGTCTTGGTGGCCAGGAATACCTCGCTTCGCCTGGTCTTCATCACCTCCCCCACATGCCTTTCACTGGTTCCCCTTAAATGATCCCCTTCACTGCTGTTTCCATCCATCCCGTACCATGCTGAGGTATCGATATAATTAATACCCAGGTCAATACACTTATTTACAATTTCAATGGCCTGATCTTTCATCCCCACCTGTTCCACCGTGGCCTGGGCTCCCAGGCTGTAGATGCCTACCATTTCGCCGGTATTCCCAAAGGGCCGTTGAGGTATCTTCAGGGCAGCTGTGGCTGATCCGTCGCATGATTGTAAACTGCTCAAAACAGGGGCCATCCCCATCATGGAGGTGCCTGCAATCAGTTTTCTTAAGAATTCTCTGCGGGTGTTGTCGGTGTAGATTTTCATAGCTTTGAATTTTTCAGGGTGAAGCGGTTTGATTTCTGATCCAATATATAAAAAAATCTGATCAGGTGATATTTCACTTAATCCGGCAAATGGGAATTCACTAATCCTTATCAAAATCCAATGCATATTCCACTGCCTTCTCAAATCCCATGGCGATGCCTTCTTCTTCATATTTACGCGCAAGTTCTTCCCCTACTTCTTTCCTGGGGCTTTCGATGTATTTCTTGCCAGATATTGAAGGAGCCATTAGAAGGTTTAGACATTTAGGTTCAGATTTGTAAGTTACTATAAATATAAACCATCCGGAATTCAATGTTAAAGAGAAAATTTATTTGGACATACCCTATTTTTGAACTGCATCGGCCCACATGCGTTGTCACTTTCAGGCCTCCTACCTACCCTTTTTCGGCTTTTTTGCAAGTCACAGGGTAGTGACTTCTTCACAGTATGGTGACTCATGCATAGTGGGTACGCATCTCCCTCATTCTCGTATATCGCTGTAATACAATTTATTATAGCAACAGTTAAACATAGGCGAATGAAGTTGTAAGTCACAAATTGGTAAAAAACTCACATGATTGTGACTTCCGGATTTTCCGAAATGGAGCATCAAGTTTTCATATACTGCTCATTTGAACAAAATCCTGAGAACGTATCCCCATTTTGTAACATTTATCACTTGTGAAAATCCTGAATTTCAAGGACAGCCTGCAACTCAGAGAAGACCGAGGGAAATACCGGGATATATCCAAGAAAATTTATTAACTAAATCAGATTATTTTGGTATTAATGTCCAATAATATCGGATAATATTGGATTTACATTCCATTTATATCTCAAAAAGCCATACATTTGAAAAAAAATGGAGATGTATATTCCAAGAACCATACACCAGAAACTACAGGACCATCTTGAAAGGAAAGAATACACGATAATCACCGGACCGCGACAAAGCGGCAAGACCTCAATACTGAATGCACTGCACCAGGAATTAAAGTCTGAAGGCCGGGCAGTGACTCTGATTTCCTTTGAAGACAGGGATATTTTATCTGCAATTAACAAGCATCCTGAAGAGATCTTCGCCTTTGTTCCACGACCATTAAGGAGGGCAACCGCTGAACCGGCTCCTCCTAATGCATACCTGTTAATTGATGAAGTTCAATATGCAGATGATCCTTCGAATTTTCTGAAGTACATTTTCGATAAGTACCATGAAGATCTTAAAATCATTGCAACGGGCAGCAGCGCATTCTACATGGATAAAAAATTCAGAGATTCCCTTGCTGGAAGAAAAAGGATTTTCGAATTACAAACACTTTCCTTTGAGGAGTTGTTGTTGTTTAAAAATCAGACTGAACTGTTAACAGAGCTTAAGAATATCAGGCAGTTGAGTGATTATAGATCCTCACGTTCCAGGGAGTTGATGGAACTTTTCAGTGAATACCTCGTTTTTGGCGGTTACCCGGTGGTTACTCTTGAAACGAATGAGAAGGAGAAGATCAATCTGCTAAAAGAATTAAGAAACGCTTTCCTGAAAAGGGATATAGATGAATCCGGGATAACTCAGGCTGACAAGTTTTACAATATGCTAACTCTTTTAGCGGGACAGACTGCCAATCTGGTAAACCGTAACGAGCTCTCAAATACCATTGGTGTTGATAATAAAACCATCGACAAGTACCTGTATGTACTTCAGAACTGTTTTCATATCGATCTCGTCAGGCCAATTCATTCGAACCTGAGGAAAGAGTTTACAAAAATGCCCAAAGTATTTTTTAAGGATGCCGGATTAAGGAACAGTGCCCTGAATAGGTTCTATGATTTCAGAAACCGGGATGACCAGGGCCTGCTGCTTGAGAATTATGTGTATAAACGCCTTTCGTATTTATATGATACAGATAACATAAGATTCTGGAGGACAGCAGATAAAAAGGAGGTTGATTTCGTTATACTGACTTCATATAAGAAAGGACTGGCCTATGAAGTAAAAATGAAATGCCTTAGTCGAAAAGCAAATTCGACTAAAAAATTCCGCGAAACTTATCCTGATTTCCCGTTGGAGTATATTTCTTTTGACATTGATCCCCTATGTACGTGGGTACTGAAGCTTTAAGGATGAAAGGAACTGCTAATCCTTATCAAAATCCAGTGCATACTCCACCGCCTTTTCAAATCCCATGGCGATGCCCTCTTCTTCATATTTCCGGGCCAGTTCTTCACCTACCTCTTTCTTAGCGCCTTCGATATATTTCTCATGCCATTCATCCCAGAATTTTACGAGGCCGCGGAAGTTACTCCCATTGTCCTTGAATTTTCCTGGATGCGGCATTTAAGCGAAGGGACTTTTTTCCACCTGGACTGGCCGGAAAGGGCAAAGGCAATCCCCTGCATATCAACGAATTGCATCCATTCACTCCAGTATTTGAAAGCGACCTCAATTCCATAAGCATAACGCTTTTCGGCTTCTCTTAAATCTCTTCAAGCCCAAGGCACAATCGCTGTGAAAATGCCTGGCATACATGATCCCCTTTGGTTGTTCTAAGCTTCTCGGAAGAAACGATCAGTTCCTCCACATAGGGGAGCCCTCTTTCAAACTGCTTGGAATGGACACAAGAGACTGACAAATAGAAGATAAGGCAATGGTTTATAAAACCCGGGTTACCGAATTTTTGTGCAATTTCAAGGCTTCCTCCGCATATCCAAATCCAGTTTCAAAATCAACTGTTCATTATGATACAATCTGAGCACACAGTGCCGCAAGACAATGAGCCTCCTCCTGCAGGTTGTTCAGATCGCGCCAAATTTCAAGACTCTCCTTACAGTAGCCTGATTGCCCTCATCTGCACCTTCGAAATACCATGCTAGAATTCCCAGTCCATATAATACCTTTGCACTGAACTTCTGGTTTCTTACATTTTATTGACATGAGCCTTTTCCAGATAATCTTTTCCTAATATCAGTTTCGATTTGATATCCCAGTACCAGGATAGGCGTACCGGACAGCCATGCTGAACTCCTCAGGTGAGTGCTCCTCTGACCAGTCAAGGGCAGCAATCAGGTTATCGTCATCTGCATCAATCTTATTCAGCCACTTCAGCTGTGCTTCATATTGTTCCTGATAGGCCTGTTCTGCGAGTGTCAGAAAGTATTGAAGATGCCTCTTTCTTCATCATGATCTCTTCATCCGTGTCTGTGAGAGCTTTGATGGGCATATTGTCTCAGGGTTTCCAGGCTGTTGTATCGCATGGATTGATCAGCAGCTTTCATCGTATAAACCAGGGATCGGTCAACCAGTCTGGACAAAGCATTCAGGATGGTTTCTTTGGGCAACTGATCATCGGAACACACCTCTTCTGCAGCTGTAATATCAAAACCCCCTGAAAAAACAGATAGCCTGTTGAAAAGTAGTCTTTTCACTATCTGCAAGCAGGTTATAACTCCATTCAATGGTTGCCTGTGAGCGTCTGTTGACGCTTTGAGATGTCCTGGGATCGGAGGAAGATACCTTATCAAACCGGTCAGCAAACCGTTCCAGGATCATTTTGGGATCCATGTGTCTGGTCCTGCTGGCCACCAGTTCTACCGCCAGTGGGATCCCATCCACCTTATTACAGATGGTGACCACTTCGTTCACATTTTCTACCTCCAGTTCAAATTCAGGATTATTCAATCTGGCCCGGTCATTAAAGAGCATGACAGCTTCGGATTCTTCTACACTCTCCATATCGATAATCGCTTTGGGATCGAGCAAGGTAAGGGATGGAACTCTCCAGACTTGTTCTCCGTGTTATGCCGAGGGGTTCACGGCTGGTGGCCAGGATCTTCAATATGGGAAGTAGATTGAATGAGTTTGTCCGGAGATATTTGCACAGGTCTTGATCAGATGTTCGCAATTATCGAGAATGATCAATAGCTTTTGCTCCTTGATCGTATTGATGAGTGTATCTATAACAGGTTGGTCGGCAACCTCTGTAATTGTTAATGCTTCTGAGATCTCTCTTACCACCCGATCTTCATTGGAGATGGGTGCCAGGTCGACAAACCATACTCCATCTTCAAAATCCGGAACCAGTTGTGCTGCCACTTCACAGGCCAGCCGTGTCTTTCCACATCCCCCTGCACCGGTTAGCGTAACAAGTCGGTGCTCGCTTAGAAGTTCCTTGATGACCTCCATCTCCTTCTCCCTGCCAATAAAAGTTGTAAGTTGTGCTGGAAGGTTATGTTTTACTTCGGGCTCCTCGTCCACTACGGGGATCTCCTTCTGAGCTTGATTCTTCGGAAGGAGTTTCCGGCTTTTTCCTGTTAATGAACCAGGGAAGAACAATCACCACAGGAAGCCCAATGGCTGCAAGGATATAGATAAGATCAATTGTTTTGTCAGGTATTGAATACCTTTCTGCAGTATTAGCAAAGAATTCAATGATGGCAAAGCAGGCAGCTACATAGGCAATCAGAAATGGCAAAACCTTACGCCGCTTAAGTTCATGCCAGAATCGAGTTTGTCTGTTTGTTTCTTGCGACATGATGCATATTTTTTCTAATCTTCGAGACCGATTTTCTTTTGTAAATCAATAAATCTGGGATCATCACTTAGAAGTCTGGAACCAAGATAGTCCTCATACCAGGCACGGACCAGGAAAGACATATTTGTTTTGTTCCGGGAAGCAATTTCAAGACATTTTATGGCTTCTTCCTTCTCATTTAGTCCAACATAGACTGTGACCAACGGACCATGCAAAGGAGTTCCGGATTTGATCAATTTGAGCATCTCATCCCTGATCTCAATGGCTGAATCAGTATGCCCGGAAAGCGCATACACGTAAGCAAGTCCGGCTTTCATAAAATGACTGCCACCGGAAATCTCCACTGCCTTTTCTGCAGCCTCGATGGCTTCAGTATTCATTTCTTTAAGGACGTAGGCTATCCCCAGATTAAAGTAGACCACCGCATAATCAGGGGCCATCTCGATCACTTTCTTGTATTGCGTAATGGCCTGATCAAGCTTATGCTGGTAATGATATAACCAGCCAAGCATTGTTTGGATTACAAATGATAAAGGATCCAGCTCAAGTGCTAATTTCATTTCATGATATGCCTGATCCCATCTTTTCATGAAAAAAAGATATTCCCCGTACCATTGATGAGCCGGTGCATATCCCGGATTCAGTGCAATGGCCTTATTCCATTCCCGTTCGATGGCCGGCCAGTCAAATTCAAAATATTGTTTTACAAATGCCAGTGATGTATGGGCCTCAGCAAGTTCATTATCCAGTTCGATGGCTCTTAATGCAGCTTCTTTTGCTTTTGAATAAGCTTCATCCGGAGGTGAGGAACTATATCCTATGGCCGATAAGGTATACACCTCTGATAATCCGGCGTAGGCCAGTGCATATCCTGAATCCATCCCAATAACCTTCTGGTAATAATCAATGGCTTTGTTTAATGATTCTGTGTTTCTTTTATTTGTATAAAACCGCCCATGCAGGTAAAGATTGTATATCTCAGTGTTTTCCGTATTGTGTTTAAATAGCGTACTCAATTCTGATCGAGGGAGTCTTGCTTTCAGGTTTTCAACTATGGCAAGTGAAATTTCATCCTGGATTGCAAAAACATCTTTCAATTCACGATCAAAATTCTCTGACCAGAGGTGCACCCCATCCTCAGAATTGATAAGCTGAGCAGTGATCCGCAACCTGTTATCCGATTTGCGTATGCTTCCTTCAAGTAGATGGGTTACTCCTAATTTTTGGCCGATCTCGCGTATATCTTCATGCTTGTCTTTATACATAAAGGCTGAGGTGCGGGCAATCACCTTTCAATACCTTCCACATGGGAAAGCACATTGATGATCTCTTCTGTCATCCCATCGCAAAAATATTCCTGTTCCTTTTCCGGACTCATGTCCTGAAAGGGCAGGACAGCTATGGAATTTTCATACCTGGAAATGTTTTTTGATGCGGTAACGTTTTCAGTCTTCTTGATTCCTTTAAGGGATACATCAAAAATCCAGGAAAATATGATGGCAAATGGAAATCCAATAACAAGAACTATGATTACCATGGTGGGCGTCCAGTCCGGCAACTGCAAAGGTCCGAATACATTATTAACCAATTCAATGATTACAAAGGCAGCCGTGGCGTAGACAATGATAACATGAATAACTCTTCGCCTTCTCAGCTCTTGCCAGAATCTAGATAGTTTAGAGGAGCTGTTGGGCATGCAGATCAGGAGTTGGTTACATGCAATTTACGATCTATATGAATATGAGTCAAATAAGCCCAGGTGAGTCAGAATTTTTAGCCTGGCCTGATAGTTCTTCTGGTTTCAGCGGACAGCCACTTTGCCATAGCGTTTTGCCATGGTGAAGTTTCTGTCTGAGATTTTGACAGCTAATTGTCAAAATTCTTTCGGAGTGGCCCGGTTGAATATCTTAGTAATTGGTGTTAACTTGCTAGTAATAAATACACAATTTGTAATGTCAGAGAATTCCAAAAACATATCTCGTATATGGCAGGAGCTAAAAGACCGGAAGGTATTTCGAGCCATCACTGTCTATGTGGCTGTGGTCTTTGGATTGATGGAACTGATTGATATTATATCCGGACCGCTGAATTTCCCGGCTTGGGTATTGACCGTTGTGATTTTTCTTTCAGCAATTGGTTTTCCCATTGCAGCTATTATCTCATGGATCTTCATTTATACTCCGGAGGGACTTAAAAGGTATAAGCATCAACCTTTACATCTGGGCCAGGATAACAAGCAGGAGGACAGATCGGTACAAACTGAACAATTCACTGATTATTCCTTTGCGGATGGATTGATTGTTTTTGACAGCGATTCATCTTTTGGTTCCACCGATGTGAAATCTGATAAACGCAAAGGGAGGATTTACGGATTTGGTTCCTTTACGATTATCCTGGTGGTCATTGTTTCTTTCCTCTTTTACAGCGGAAAATCTGCTCCATTTAAGGAGAGGGATTGGGTGGTGATAGGAGATTTTGTGAACTATACGGAAGAAGAGATTTTTAATCATTCCTTAAACACAGCCTTCGAAATATGTATCGACCAATCAAGGCATATCAATATCATTCCAAAAAAGCGAATGCAGGAGTCTCTGAAAAGAATGGGTAAGGACGCGAATACTTTTGTTGATGGAGATTTATCGAGGGAGATCGCCCAGAGGGAAGGGGCCAATGTCTATATTGTTCCGGAAATAAGTAAGGTTGGTGAGAAATACATCTTAACCTGCAAATTGCATGAAACCAGCACTGGATCTGTCTTCAGGTCAGATCTGCTCTATATTGACAATCAGAACGACATCATTGAAAATCTGGATAAGCTAAGCAAAAAAATGCGACGGCACCTGGGCGAGTCCAGGTATAAGATCTCAGGTCAGGACAAACCATTGGTAAAGGTCACCACATCTTCGTTGGATGCACTCAAGCAATATTCACTTGCCATCGATTATCATCTCAACATGGATTTTGAAAATGCGGCTACTCATTATAAGAACGCCATTCGTATCGATAGCAGTTTTACTTCAGCAAAGGCCTCTCTGGGGAACATTCTTTATCAGAGATTTGATCGTGAGAAGGGAAAAGAATGGCTGGATGAGGCCATTCAATCCATCGATGATCTGACAGTGCGCGAGAAGTACGGGATTCTGGCATTCTATGCGGCCAACATTGAGAAAGATCTGGACAAGAGTATTGAATATACCAGGATGATCATTGAATTGTATCCGGACAACGCCATCTATCGAAATAACCTGGGCTGGTATTTTCAAAATCAGGGCCATTATGAAAGGGCTGTAGAAGAGTATAAAACGGCTATTCGTATTGACCCTTATGCCATGATTCCCTATGGCGGTCTTCTTTGGGTATATCTGGAACATATGGGATATATGGATTCTGTCTTTATCTGGTCAGAAAAGATGATCAATATAGCACCGGAAAATCCATGGGGCTACTACTATCTTGGATCAGCCTATGTGGGAATGGATGAACCAGAGAAGGCTGAGAAAGCTTATGCTAAAGCCAGGGATCTTAATCCGAGTCTTTTGTTGAACCAATACAGATTGGCACATACTTACAGGATCCTGGGAATTCCAGCTAAAGCTATTGAGGTTTTAAAGGCGATCCTTCAGATTAATCCAAATGAGGGACCACCTCATTATAATCTGGGTGTCTATTATCAGCTAATGGGTAAAAATGAACTCGCTCATGAGCATTATGTAAAGTTCAGGTCAATCGCAGAGAATTGGGAGAAAGAGTATCCTGACATGCCGGATACCTACATTGTCCTTGGCGCGATTCTAACCAGGCTTGGGGAAATAGAAAAAGGCTGGGAAATTGGAAAAAGGGCCCTTGAACTGGATTCCACCTTTCATTTCCGTTATGCTGAATTCCTGACAGTTCAGGATAAAAAAGAAGAGGCATTGGATCATCTTGAGCTGGCCCTGGAAAACGGTTACCGGGATCTCTGCTGGATAAAACTGAATCCTGATCTCTATGAACTGCAGAGTGAAGACCGGTTTGATGAGTTATTGAACAGGTATTTCAATTAAAACTCAGAACACTGAATGTGTATTCTGAATACTGGATTCGAAGAAGGTCTAATATTTCTTACCAAACTTACGCGTATAACTCACCGCAGGGAAAGCGATGGCATTGATGCCGTCACTTTGATTTGTGTTCCAGGTTGAATATTCATCGGGAGCCTGACCTGGAAAGTTAATTACATAGGTGATGCCTATCTGCCAGCTTACAAAATCCTTGTTTTTGTTGATGATCCTGAATCCGGCCACCCCATACCACAGCCAAAGCTTTTGGACATACTCTTCATTCCCGTATATCCAGGTATCGGTGGCCTGATTATATTGCTCGTAGTAGGCCCATTGCCTGGTGTTCACTCCAAATATATAGTTTTCTGTCAGCAGATAGATATAGTTAGAAGCCCTGACCATTCCGGAAAGGTTAAATACGATGGAAGAGGTTTTAGCTGTTATATCACTTTCATTGGTCAGCAGGTAACCCAGACCCAGACTGGTATTTCCCTGAACGCCCCCTGTGCTGAAGTTTCCATACAGAAGATTGCCCAGTGCATCGGTACCATAGGTACCCATGATAAACATATCCCCCAGTGCAAAGGCAGATTTTTCACCTGATAGGGAAGGAAACCTTTGGCGTCAGGTAGATGGGAATCCCAATGACGCTCGTTCCTATTCCAATGGAGAAGTTGTCTGATAGCCCATACTGTATGTCATGCAATAAGAAATAGACGGTGTTGTAATAGAGTTCACCCTCTCTTAAATTGTAGGCTGAAGGGGCAAAGAAGTAACGCGTATTGTGGTTGCTTACTTGAAAAGTTTCATCCCCGCCTGATGATTCGATCTCTTCTTCCAATGCATCAGAATTCTTATCCTTAGCAGCTAATATTTCAAGAATATTATAGGAGAGAAGGAATGATTTCTCTTCTGATGTTGCGGATTGAATCTGACTTCCCAGATTTTTACTACCCAGCGTGCGATTATCGCAGTCCTTTACAGTAACGAATACCTCATCTCCCCTTTTGGTCAACTCCGTGAAATAGTATTCACAGCGAACTGTGAAATCTACTATGGTCGTATATTCGATTCCCTTTTCAGTCAGTTTTGCTTCAAGCAGTGCTTCAACTTCGTCCGAAAGAAGGGTTGTCCTGTCATCAATTACGAGTTTATCCTGCGCGTACGCTGTAAAACTGGAGATTACAACAAACAGTAGAGTGTATGCATGTTTCAACATTAGTCAGGCTTTAAATCTAAAGGTAGAATTTTCTGTTTGAATGCATCATTGATACATTCATTTAACTTTCCGTTATGATCTTTGAATCAATACACCTGCTCCAGGTAAACCAGGACAAATACAGCCGGTGCATTCCAGTTAAGGCACACCTCATTGGAGGCATAGCTAGGTTGAACATCAGCAAAAGATTTTGCAGGATAATCGGATGCATATTCCGTTTCTTTCCTGTCCTGTTTGTCTTTGTTGGGTCCGCCAACAATGAATCCCGGTACAGGTTCTTTAATACGATCTGCTCCGCTTGGACGATGATGTGGATTCATCACTTGCTTTGAACCATATCCGGTCAGGAAGCTAAATCCTGTGGCGTTCTTCCCAAAAATATAATCCACATTACTGATGGCGCCGTTGAGGTATTTTTGCTCACCGGTGAGGTGATGGGCATAACAGAGGATCATGGCCTGGTTCAGGACATCGCTATTGGATCCCCATTCGAAATGATCGATACCCATATGATAGGGAATGGACTCAATCTTCTCGAGGATCTCATCGGCCAGATCCATGTGTTTCTCGGTAAGAGATTTGAAAAGTGCCGGATCAACCTTCTCCTTGTTGGCAAGCAGCGTATGAAAGCCCATATTCCTGATAAAGAATTTCCAGCTGTTGGTAATCTGATGTATGTAAGATTCTTCATTTTTCATCAGGTAATCCATATATACTTCCTTACCTGTACTGACATACAATTCTGCTGCTGCCCAGTAAAAATCATCACTGAATTGATCATCCCCATACTCACCGGTACTCACATCTTCCGGATTTCTAAAAGGAGTATCCGGATGGGCTACTGACCATTCCCAGGCTTTCTCAGACGAACTAAGAATGGTTGTTGCCCATTCAGGATCGATATTACTGTATATCCTGGAAGCCTGTGCCATAGATGCAGCAAAATTCAGACTGGCAGTCGTTCCCTTGCCAATGATAAATCGCTTAAGATCATATTCTTCAGGCATAATAAATCCACCAAAGTTCTTTGCAGTGAGCTTGTGAAAAACTCCCCCATCTTCATCCTGCATGGTCAACATCCAATCCAGCTCATACCTGATCTCATCCAGCAAGTCGCCAATCCCATTTCCGCTTTCCGGAATCTCCAGCTGGCCATCCGTAACAGATTCCGGATAGATTTCAAGTATATTCATCATCTGGCCGGTCGTAATGGCAGCGTTTCCAATGTATTTGCCATAATCACCTGCATCATACCAACCGCCAGGAGAATAAAGAGTTCCATTCACTTTTCCGGTGGAGGGGTGAAATGGACAATTGTCATCGGGATGCCCGGATCCCCTGTGGTAAGCTCCTCCATACTGTTCTTCAATGGGCATGGAAGCGCGCTGAAAATAGTAGCTCTTTATGGACGCATTCAGTGCTGCCAGATTAACTTCCTCCTTGATCTCAAAGGGATAAGAGACCTGATCAGGTTCTATAATAATCATATACTTACCAGGAGCATCAATTTTTGAGAAGTCTCCCAGCAGCACCCTTTCCCCGGAAGATTCCCAGGTCCCCTGATCTTTCAATTTACCTTTGAAATGGACCATACCTTGCTCATCTACAATTTTAAAGGATTCAGCATCAGTATCAACCACAACAAATTCTTTTTGAGATTGGGGGTAATATCCAAGCTGGTTAATCCTTATATGGTCTGGACTACCCTCAATGGGGAGCGTGACCTGGGTATTACAGGAGAACAGGACAAATAGAAAAGAAGTAAGAATAAGGATTGATTTCATATTTACTTTAGTTATCAGGAGATAAAATCATTTAAGGAACAACTGCAGGCCTGAAGGGCTCAAAAGGATATCGATCAGGGGTCACCAGGGTGCCACTTGTGAAGGTGAGGGGGAATTCTGAGTTGGGATTGAAAACAACTTCCAGAAGCGCGCCTTTAAAACCATTTTCAGGTTGTGAAATGTGAGAGGTATAGTTTCCATCTGATTGGAATTCCAATTCTTCCATTTGCCAGGCCTCCTCACCCACAACATAAATACGAAAATCCCTGTCTGTTTCATTGACAGCCTCCCATTTTCTGACCATATAATCACTTGCAGGATCCACCTGCATTTTAATCGAATTTCCACTGATGTTCCAGCTATATTCCGGAATTTTAGTGTCCGTAATTACTGAATGATAAAATGAGATCAGACTGATGGGCTGGTAGGTACCCTGAAGTCCATGACCACTATTAGGAATATATTGAAGGTAACTATTTTCTTTCAGTCCTTTCCAGTAAAACTTCCATGAGTCAGTCACAAAGAATTCATCGCCGGCGGCATTGATCAGTAGCTTCGGCATGGTCAGCTGATCCCTATAGGAGTAAGGTCCGGTTACTGCAAGCAATTTTTTGAATTCTTCAGTATTTAAATAGTTCATGATTCCTTGATCCACATAATCCTGTACTGCGGGTGACCAATCCCCATAACACCTCCAGTGGTGATTAAATGAGGGAACGATGTTCAACAGATCGATCACAATGGGAGCAATCCCTATGACACGGTCATCCACAGCAGCCGTGGTCCAGGTGGTCCATCCTCTTTTCGATGCCCCGGAGACAAAGAATTTTTCTACAGGGATAGAAACATCCATACTAATTTCCTGAACCACATCCATGGCCCTGACTACGGCCCGTGTCATGGGAAACCGGGCCAGCCATTCCAGTTTATCCTCTGAGGCCCCACTTTCCAGATACTGCCTCCATCCGTAAGCGATCAGATCATCCTCATACCTTCCATCTTTCTGATCCCCTTTATAATCGATTGGTTGAAATGGAATGTTGCTCACATATGATATGATGGATCCTGTTGCAATGGCAGCTTCCACAAGCCAGGCCTCGGATTCCCTGGGTTCTATATCATCGGTGGAGCCACCACCAATAAACATCATGGATTCAGTTTCGCGGACCTCATCCGGTACGATGATATTTAGCCAATGCCACCATTCAGGGAAATCCACTTCTTTCTCGGTTAGCCACGTTCCTGAGACCATTTTTACTTTGTACTCTGTCCAGGACTCCCCTTTGTTGGTTTCAACAACCGTATAATTGAAGGCATCATCATCAGCCATCACGTAATCTTTCAAAGGAAAGGTGGAATCATTCTCTGGTCCCTGAGTTGTACATGAAGATAGTGCCAGAAGTATTGCGACGGTAAAAAGTATAGGTTTCATGGGTCAGGTTTTAGAAGATTAGCGTAAGCAATTTAAGAATTAATATGCTTTGACTGACACGGGATTTATTCATAGATTTATGGGACATTCAAAAAACTTCAAAAATGACTTTCTTATTTCTTTTTGGCGGAGGATTGATCATCACTTTAATAGTGATTCTGTTCATATTTCTGATTCCACTACTTGCTTTGCTTAATGTACTGATGAGTGATTTTCAGGGCAACGAGAAAATCATGTGGGTGCTGATTATCATTTTTCTACCATTCCTGGGATCCTTGCTCTATTTCCTGATTGGCAGGGATAAACGGATCAACAGATAAGATTATAGTACATTGTGATCAATAGGCGGCGAAACTCTGAAAATCTTTGCCAGAAAAAACATTGCCTGAAGAAAAAACATATGGTCTGAAAAAGGAGTTAGGTTATTTCTCCCTCACAAACATTGTGATTGGCGATATGATCGGGGCCGGGATTTTCACCACCTCGGGATTGCTCCTTGCACAGCTGCACAGCCCGGTGCTCCTTCTTATTTTGTGGATCATTGGAGGGGGAATTGCCCTTTGCGGTGCCATGAGTTATAGTGAAATGGGCGCAAATTTCCCCAAAGCAGGGGGTGATTATATTTTTCTTACGGAGTTATTCTCCCCGCTGGCAGGTTTCCTAACTGGTTGGGTCTCCTTTTTTGTGGGTTTTTCGGCACCTGTGGCGGCTTCCTCCCTGGCATTCAGCGAGTATCTGGTCCGTACCCTTCCCGAAGGGGTATACCCGGAGCACATTGATCTAATCAAGAAGGGTGCAGCAATTGCTATTATCCTGGTTTTTACACTCATTCACTATTTTGGCCTCAGGTCAGGTTCGAAGGTCCAGAATATACTTACCGTGCTTAAAATTGGATTGATCCTGGTATTGGTCATTGCAGGATTTGCGTTTGGAGAAGGCAATTTTGGGCATTTCCGGCTACAATTGACTGAGGCCACTGGAACAGCAAGCCTTAAAACCATTGGTCTGGCGCTCATGTGGATCATGTTTGCATACAGTGGCTGGAACGCATCCACATATGTTGGATCTGAAGTTTTGAATCCGGTAAGAAACATTCCCCGTTCGCTGATCACAGGGACCCTTTTTGTCACCATCATCTATCTCTTGTTGAATACCCTCTTTGTCTATGCAGTTCCTGCACAGGAGATGAAAGGCGTGATATCCATCGGCGGACTGGCGGCAAATAACCTGTTCAACCGATCCATGGATCAGTTCTTTTCTCTCTTTATTGCTGCCATCCTGCTTTCAGCCATCAGCGTCCTCACCATCATCGGACCACGGGTTTATTATGCCATGGCGAAATCGGGCCATTTTTTTAATGTGGCCAAGAAGATAAACAAGTCAAATGTTCCTGGGATATCCATCCTCATGCAAAGCGGACTGGCCATAATTTTTGTGGTCTCGGGGACCTTTGACCAAATCATCACCCTGCTCAGTTTTTCCCTGGGGATTTTCCCCATTCTTGTTGTACTTGGAGTATTCAAGCTCAGGATGAAAAACCAATCGGTTCTTAAAATGCCGGGATATCCGTTTTACCAGTTGGTTTTTATCATCTTCTCCATAATAATTCTCGTGCTGGCTTTTCTGGAGCGGCCCATAGAATCTTCCATCGCCATCGGGGTAATTCTTGTGGGGATCCCGACCTATTATCTGCTAAAGCGAAACCATGCCAGGAGGCAATAATACAAGGATCTTTCGAGTTAAATCCTCTCCCTATTCGTATCCTCTCCCTATTCATACCTCAAGGTATCCACTGGATTACGATTAGCAGCCCTTAGTGTGATAAAAGCAGTGGTAAGAAGCGCGCTCAGCAGGATGATAAGACCTCCAAGGGGGATGATCCACCACGAAAACCCGGTCCGGCTGGCAAAGTTCTGAAGCCAGAGTCTGGTCACATACCAGGTGATGGGGATGGCAATGACCACTGCAATCGAAATCCAGATCAGCAGCTGTTTCCCGAGCAACAGGACAATCTGCCATTTTTGTGCCCCATTTACTTTCCTGATCCCGATCTCCCTGATCCGTTTGCGGTTCAAAAGGGCCACCAGGCCGAACAGTCCAATGTTTGCAATAATGATGCTTAGCGCAGTAAATACACCGAGCAATTTGCTTTGATTAATATCGTTGCGGTACATCTCCTCCACGGTTTGATCCATAAAGGTATATTCAAAGGGAATGTCATCGAAGAAATTTTCATAGGTGCTTTTAATATACTCCATGGCTCCGGGCACATCGGTGGTATTCAGTTTCACATTCAGGTAACCTCGAATGGCGGTTTGAAAATAGAAAGCAATGGGTCGTGAGTCATCATGAAGTGAATTGTACTTACCACTCTTCAGAACACCAAGGATTTCAATATCCCGAATGCGTTTTCCCACAAGACTATCACCCATCCCAAGGAAACTGATGCATGCTTCATTCAGTATCAAACCACTTTGCGGATCAGTTGGTTTGTCCTGGTCAAAATTCCTTCCCTCCCGTAACTCCATCTTCATCAAGGGGATATAATCTGCATCAATGGCCATAAGGGATACAATTTTTGATGCCTCCGCACCATCAATATCCAGCTTGAAGTGAGCGGTCCCCAGGGCTTCGCCGGGTATATTGCTTGAGTAGGATGCACCACTTACCATGGCACTTTTCTTCACCTCCTCCTTGAAGGAAAATATTTTCTCTATGAGATTGCCTGCTGCATGCAGTTTCACCTGAACAACATTGTCGGTGGTATAACCAATATCTGTCTTAAGCAGATACTTCACCTGGCTGGTAATCAGCAGGGATGATATGATCAGTATCACAGAAAATGTGAACTGCAAAATGATACTCCCTTTTCCAAATCCATATGGTCTTCTAACCGATCCCTGGATGGTTTCCCCGCTGAGCAAGTTGATGGGCTGGCGGTATATTTTTGAGATCACAGACAAAAGGAATGCGAGGATGAATGTGCCAATGATTACCAATGCCAGTAAGAGAAAGCTACCGGTACGGAATCCAGCCGGAAGAAGGGCTCCACCCAGCCAGTTCTTAAAGTAAGCTTCAACACCGGATAAGATAAACCAGGCAATCCCCGCCGAGATGAGTAAGATGATCAATGACTCTGTGATAAGCAACTTGTATATATGTGAACGTGAAGCTCCGTTTATTTTGAAAATTCCCAGTGAACGAGTCCTGGCCGCCATGGAGGCCGAAAGCAGATTGGTATAGTTGAGCAATGCGATCAAAAGCAGGAAGATACCCGCCGCGATCAGGAGGTAGTTATAACTTCGATTGCCTTTTGGAAGATCGTAAGAGAACTGAGAAGTAAAATGAAGGTCTGGCAATGGGGTGATAATAAGTTTGAAATCGGCTTTGAGAAAGTTGCCAAACTCGGCCATATAGGTTTCAAAAAACGCAGGAAAAACTGCCTCAACCTCGTCAATCTGGTTGTGCTCCCCCAACAATATGAATTGATATGCGGTTGGTCTCCAGAAATTCTCTGAATCCATGGCCGCCATTCGCTCCAATGTATTGGTATTCAAAGAATTCATCGAAATAAGGATGTGCATTTTATGATGAACATTATCGGGAAGATCTTTTGTCACCCCCACAATTTCGTACTCCTTCATAATGTTAATCTTCAGGTGTTCACCAAGAACATCAGACCTGCCGAAGTATTTGTTGGCTATACTTTCCGAAATGACGATCTGACCATCCGCAAGGAGCGCATTCTCTGGGGAGCCTGAAATAAACTTCAGTGGAAATACTTTAAAAACAGTGGGATCAGCATAGTGCACTTGCTCTTCATAAAATACATTTTCCCCGGCCGTGATAATGCACTTTTCTTCAAATGGCATCAGCCTGGCCATATGCTCTATGGCTGGGATCTCCTCTTTCATCACCGGGGCCAGGCGTGGACCCAGTAGCGCATGGATGTTCTCATTATCGGGAAGATTAATCTTTCCGCTCAGCCGATACACACGATCCCATGTGTCCAGATGTTTGTCGTAACCGTTTTGATAACTCACATGCGAGTAAATAAAAAACACGCTGGCAAAGGCCAGGGAAAATCCGAGAATACTGAGGACTGAGTAGGCGGGTTGTCTGACCAGGTATTTAATTGCGATTTCGATGTAGGTGCGTATCATGGGTTCTATGTTTCTATTTGTGGATTACTTCTGTTGGTTGGCCCTGGTTTTAATCTCACCATCGTGCAGGTGGATGATCCTGTGTGCATAACTGGCATCTTTTGGCGAGTGGGTAACCATCACAATGGTTCCTCCTTCCCGGTTGTGTTCATCCAGCAGATCCAGCAACATGAGGCCATGTTGTGAATCCAGGTTCCCGGAAGGTTCGTCAGCAAGGAGAAGGGAAGGATGCGTTACTATGGCCCTGGCAAAAGCAATCCTTTGTTGTTGTCCTCCTGATAATTGCTGAGGATAATGAGAACCTCTGTGGCTCATTTTCAACCGCTCAAGGATTTCTGAGACTCTTTCCCGGCGCTCCCTCCTTTTCACCCCCTGGAAAATAAGAGGCAATTCCACATTCTCCAACACGTTCAACTCATCCACAAGGTTGTAGTTTTGAAAAATGAATCCCATATTACCCCTCCGGATCCGGGTCATCCCGTTTTCAGAAAGTGAACCAACCCGGGTTCCGTTGAATGAATAGGTCCCGGAGGTGGGTTTGTCAATAAGTCCGAGTAGATTCAACAGTGTGGTTTTTCCACAACCGGAGGGTCCCATTACAGCAACAAATTCACCCTTTTTAATATCGATTGATATATTGCTGACGGCCGTGGTTTCAACTTCTTCTGTGATAAAACTTCTGGTCATCCGCTCTGTTTGGATCAGCCATTTTTCCATGGTATTGATTTTTTGATCAGGGTTGATGTGATCATCAAAATCCCAAAGTCATGCCATCTGTATTAAGGCTTTGGTTTGATGGGTCTTATAATTAATGGCAACTTCGCAAATGTCCACGAAATGGACAACACGGTGTCAAATATTTGGACAATTTATTGCTTTTAGTTTTCCACAGGCTTAGTTTTATACTCCAATTTGTTGTGAACGAATACTCAGATTTCAGGATATGACCAATGCCCGCATACTGGTAGTTGACGATCATAAGAACGTATTAACAGCATTGGAGATGCTACTTTCCAGAGCGTTTTCCGGAGTAAAGTGCCTGAGTAATCCAGGTGCGATTCTTTCGGAACTCAGGGCCGGATCCTACAGTGCAGTCTTACTTGATATGAACTACGGCGCAGGCCAGAAAACCGGAAATGAAGGGATCTTCTGGTTACGGGAACTGGTGAAGTATGAACCTGATCTTTCAGTGGTCATGATCACGGCCTTTGGAGATATCGAACTGGCAGTAACCGCACTGAAAGATGGGGCTGTGGATTTTGTTTTGAAGCCGTGGGATAACCAGAAGTTACTGGCCACCATGAGAGCAGCTGTAAGACTGACTGAATCCAGGCGCCAGGTAAAAACACTTAAAAAGGATAAGGAGTCATTGAAGGCTGAACTGAAGGGAAAACCAGTAAAAATGATTGGACGTTCTCCTGCACTGAAAGAGGTGATGGAGGTGGTCCGAAAAGTAGCGCCTACTCCAGCGAATGTGCTGATCACAGGGGAGAACGGTACCGGGAAGGAGTTAATTGCCCGGGAAATCCATGAGCATTCCGGTCGCTCCAGTGAGATTATGGTAAGTGTTGACCTGGGCGCAATACCAAACTCGCTTTTTGAAAGTGAACTGTTCGGTCATGTTAAGGGCGCATTTACAGATGCGCATTCTGATCGTTGTGGAAAAATCGAAGCAGCCCACCGGGGAACCCTCTTTTTCGATGAAATTGGAAATCTTTCTTTGCCCCTCCAGGCTAAACTCTTAAATGTACTTCAAAACCGAACCATTACCCGTCTGGGAGATTCCAATTCCATTCCTGTGGATATGCGGTTGATCTGTGCCACCAATATGGATTTGAATTCCATGGTGGAAAATGGAGACTTTCGAATGGATCTGCTATACAGGATCAATACGGTACAGGTGGAACTCCCCCCACTTCGTGAGCGGGGTAATGATGTACTTTTGTTGGCCAGCTATTTTCTCCATTTTTTTTCAAACCGGTATAACAAGCCGGGTATTCAGCTGGATTCCTCTGCTGAAACCGCATTGAAGCAATGGAGGTGGCCTGGTAATATCAGAGAGTTGCAACACACCATGGAGAGGGCGGTCATTCTGGCTGAGGGAAAATTGCTTTCTGATGAGAGTTTTCAATTCAATGCAGCTGCTGCAGCATCGGTGGCTTCCTTTGACGGGAGTCTTGAAGAGGTGGAATCACGTCTCATTAAATATGCCATTGGAAAAAATGGTGGAAATATAAGCGCTGTAGCTTCACAGCTGGGAATCTCCCGACAGACCCTATATAATAAGATCAAAAGATATGGCCTTTAAACGTTACAGCCTGAACCTTCTGGTGCTAATCATCCTTGTGGTGATTACCTCCTCTGCCATGGGTTGGGCAGTTTTCTCATCCAGGATACATATGGTCATTTTATTTGCTCTTTTGGTGTTGGGAGAAACCATACTGCTTTATCTCCTTTTATCCCGCACAAACCGTGAGATCCTCTTCTTTTTCAAAGCGCTGAATAACGATGATACTACAATACATTACTCATCGGATCACAGAAGTAAAATCATTGACGAGCTTCATCAATATCTCAATGATCTTAATGCAAGACTCAGGTGAGACTAGGATCAGCAATGAACTCAGGGAACATTACTTTAGCAGGATACTGGAAAGCCTGTCCAGTGGATTGATGGTGATCGCAAAGACCGGACATATCAATCACATCAACAACGAAGCCCTAAGCCTCTTCAATGTACCACACCTGACCCATATCAAGGCGCTGGCAGGACCGCATCAAAAACTCCATTCTACGGTAGTTGGTTTACAATCCCTTGAAAAGGCAGAGATCACCTTTCTGGATAAAGATTTAGGGATGAAGAAGACACTGGGTTTACAGGCGGTTGAAGTGAATCTTAGAGGAGAAGATGTCATGATTGTTACCATTCAGGATCTGTCTGCAGAGATGGAAAGAAAAGAAATTGACGACTGGGTCAGGCTGATACGGATAATGAGTCACGAGATTATGAATTCCCTGGCACCCATCACATCCATCTCAACAACCCTGAAGGAGGTCTGGTCTGAACCGGACGACGGAAATCCGGATGCACGGGGGCAAAAGATCCGTCAAACCGTAAAAGGACTGGATGCCATTGCTGAACAGAGTGAAGGCCTTACTACCTTTTTTGAATCATACAGGGTACTTTCAAGGATCCCCGATCCGGTGATGAAAGATTTCTCAGTATGTGGCTTGTTTGAAAAGCTGGAGACGCTGGAGATCCATAATCCCGAGACCATAGGAATATCCATCACATTTAATTGTGAAGATCCGGAGCTGGTTTTGCACGCCGACGAACAGATGATCACCAATGTGATGCTGAACCTTATTAAAAATGCAGCCCAGGCTCTGGAATCTGTAAAAGAGCCACGTAATCTCATTGCAGGCTATCCGTAGCGAAGGCACCCATGTGATATTGAGTGTTACTGATAATGGTCCGGGCATTCCTCCTGAAATATCCGATGAGATCTTTATGCCTTTTTTCACCACCCGTAAAAAGGGCACAGGTGTAGGCCTTAGCTATAGCCGTCAGGCAATGACTATGAATAGTGGTAAAATCGAATTTGAATCCATCCCCGGCAGGACCCAATTCCGGTTGGTTTTCTGAAGGATTTCAGAGTCTACCAATGACCTTTATTTTTTCTCAAAAACCTCCACCTGTAGATCATCAAGAAATACCTGTCCCTTACCCCGGTTCCAGAAATAGACCTTCAGGATATTATTCGTATTTCTCACTTCAGGAGTTAAATATGAATAGCTGATCCTGTTCCATTGATTAATTTTGAGGTCCATATCTTCAGAATCAAATGCCCTGTACTTATAGGGGTATTCATCATGTATGAAATGAACCACAAGGCTGAAAGGATACTGAATGATATCTTCAGTAGGGAAGACATAAGCAGTAACCTTTATCCAGGCATGATCCTGGGCGGTGATCTGTTCATAAGTGGATTCAATGGCGGGGGTGAAGGGATTTAAACTATCAAGTCTGAAGGAATGTTGACCTGAATATGCTGGAATAGTATCCATCGATTCAATTTGCTCAAAATCCATTTTCTCCAATATTCTGGAGGAGTAGTCGTTCTCATTGACAAAGGCTTCTGTTGTTTCAAAAGAGCGGTTAATCAGCAGTAGTTTCTTATCCTCTTCCGATGCTTTCAGCTTCCCAAATACTGCAAAATAGTATTCACGGGTCATCCGATCTCCATGAATGGTACCCTTCCCATATTGTATGGTCTGGAATACATTAAGGAACAGTAGGGCCACAAGAAGCGCCAAACCAATAGTTCTTAAAGTCTTCTTTTGCTCAAATAGCCAGACCAAAAAGTAACCGAGTGAAACAGCCAATACCGGATAAGAAGGAATCATGGCCCTTTGGCTGAAACTTTGAGCATACCACCAGGCCGACCAACTGGAAACCAGATAGATATTTAAAATAAAATAGACAACTGTTGCAAAGAAGATCACCCTGTTCTTCCTGAACATTGCGACAAATCCAAAAATTGCAAAAACCATCACAGGGGTGTAGATCAGCCATCCCTTTCTAAAACTGAAAAGAACTTCTAAGATATAAGGATTGAGGAACTCAAAACCTTCACCTGCATTTCCACCATAACTGTTATAGAGGATTCTACCAGTCTGATTCTTCCAGTAAATGAATTGAAAGGAACCAATTACAGCCAGAATAAACAAAAAGATCAGAACCTGGTAATAATTCCTTAATAGAAGTTTTACTTTTTGAACGAACGTTTTTTTATCAAAAATTCCCCACAATACCGGAATGGCAAGGCAGACAAATTCTGAAGGTCTGCTCAGAATAGTCAGTCCACATACTACTGCAAGGAGGACCATATGATGCAGTTTTTTTGAGTCATGCCATAAAATGGTCAGCCAGAGAATAAGAGAATAGGTCAGAAAGAGATAATTATGAGAATTGGCATTCTGGCCCGACATGGTGATGTGGGTAATGTAGTTGGTGGAAAACACCACAATAATTAGCACGATGGCAGTGATCCGCTCGCTGAAGAATCTGATCAGCACCCTGGAAAGTACAAGAATGGCCCCGATGCTATAGATAATTCCTCCAAAGAGAATCGAGAATTGATAGGGCAGTGAGAATCCGTCAGCGGCATATCCTGTGAGTTTTGCAATGATATGTCCTATAAAAAAGAAAGGAGTGTAAAGGATGGACAAACCCATGGTGTAAGTCATCGCAAAGTTTCCATCGGGCTGCTTTACAGCCTGGTAAAATGTAGAAGAATTATTATACTGTTCCAGAATGTTTTGTACGATCGATTCATCCTGGAGTCCCAGATCATGATAAATGAATTTTAAGGGGAGGTAGAGGTAATAACCGAACACATCCCAGCACAAGATATTTGATGGAAAGAATATCAGATTGTTGATGACAATGAACAGAATGATTATCAGGAGCACTGCCTTCAGAAGTGAAATTTTCATGGCCGTTAAGGTACAAATGAAATTGTTCTATATGAAACCAGTATACATCTTCCAAAGCAATTGCTGCCTGGCACCACAAAACCTGTTATATAGAGGTTGCTTTGGGTTTGACTCGTCCTGCTTCATTGGTATATTTTACTTTGGGGTGACCTATAAGCAAAGCTGCATATATCATTTGATTGCCCGGGATTCCAAATTCTTTTCGCATGCTTTTGCTACGCTCCATGGCTGCAACAATAAAGCCATTAAAACAGGTTCCCAACCCAAGTGTATTGGCATAAATGGAGGTGTAAGTGGACCAAATATATGCGTCAGCGCCGGCCATACCATATTTTATAACCGGAGCATGAAATAACATAACCACCGGAGCATGGTGGCAGACGATTGATGATTCTGGAATGTGCCGGGCAATAAACTGCTTCTTATAATTATTTAAACCGGACACATCAATTTTTGGAGCAAATACCTTCAGTAATGGTTTCAAAGGTGGAGACGTAACGAGTTGAATCGTTTTAATTAAATTTTCGGCAGTTTGATTATTCAGCCTTTGAATTACCTCTTTGGATTTGACAATTGTAATCTCAATAGGGCGTGAATTGCTGGCTGAAGGATAGTGTTTCATATTTTCGATCAACAACGCTATCGTATCATCATCCACCTCCTTTTTTCGGTAACTTCTGCACGTTCTTATACTTGAAGACAAGTGGTGAAAATCATTGGGAGAAACAGTGGATAATTGTAGTTTTTTAATATCGTCTGAATCGGGATAGACTGTGGATTCCGGACATATAGCTACACAATGTCCACAATGAATGCAGTTATTATTGATAGTTCCGAATTCAATATCAATAGCATTCGCAGGACAATCATTCACACATTTTAAACACTTGGTGCATTGATCTAGTTTTATTGTTGGCATATTTTTTTTGTAAAATTAATTATTTCGTTTCGGAATAATCGTCTGTTTGCAATTTTAAAAAAAGCCCTCCCGACTTTGTTGGAAAGGCTTTTTCTGGTTGCGGTGATTCTCTGCTAACCTATTTTAGAATAACCTTGTGTGTTTCGGAACTTTCAGCAGAGACTACTTTAACGATATATATTCCTTTTGCAACATTGGACATATCTGCTTCAGCAGTTGGTCCACCAATATGATGCCTGCTGGTAATCAGTTTCCCGTTGATTGAATAAATTTCATAACTGAATTTATCTTCTGAAGGATTGGTGATATAGAGTTTTCCTTCTGAAGGATTTGGATAAACTGAGCTGGATAATTCGCTACGGACGGATTTCACTCCCACAGTACTCTCATTAAACGAAACATTCAGAACCGGAGCTGACGCAGCATGTCCATTATATGATTCAAATTCCCTGTTCTTATTAGCTGTTTGATATTCGTCACCTGTTAAGATTATCATTACATTGTTTCCTGCGGCCCAACCTTCCAATGCAATAATTTCATTCAAAACTGCACTTAAATCAGGGGTACGTTCAGCCTCTGTTGCATCTCCTTCAGCAACGGATGGAGCCGGACTCCAGGTCACACTTGCTGTGGTAGGGAGGTGGGTAGAAATATTGTAAGGAGCTGTAGTGATTGCCTCCACTGTGGCCTCTTTGGCTCCATATATGAGAACACTTATATCAGCATCTGTTACCCCATTATTAACCGCATCAACTGTAAATTGAACATAAGCATTTGATATGGTTGCATTTGGCGGAATTTGAATATCTCTGAAAAGCAATCCAACAAATTGTGTCTCGCTATCAAATGTAACTTCCAGGTCAGAACTGCTGTTATACATTGCTCCAACGACTTCTCCACCAACATCTGATGCATATTCCTCTGCGTCATCTTCGCCACGGGTAATTGGAATTGAAAGATCAGGTAGCGGACCAGGATCTATACCACAACTGCCAAATAAAACAGCAGGAAGGATGATGGCGCTATCCGGTACTTGCAGTACTCTATAACCCTCATTATCTCCACATTCATAAGGCACAGATTCCTCTACAAAATTGGTATTGGGATCAGGTCCATTCTGATAGGAGAAGAAATATTTCAATTCGGTTTGAGCTGGTACAGGCACCGTGATGTTGTAAATACTATCATTATCAGAATCAGTCATTTCGTAATATGAATCCCAGGCACCAAATGCCAGCCAAACAGCACCACCATCAGACAAATCAGTAATTCTATCTAAGTCTACCTGAAACGTAATGTCCTGAGGAGCTGGATCACAACTACCATATAGAACTGGAAGAAGAGTCTTGTTGCCCGGAAGTTACATTCAGAAATCTATACCCTTCGGCATCTCCACATTCAGCCGGTACACTTTCTTCATTGAAATCAACCATGGGATCTGCGCCAGTTTGATAAGAGAAATAATATTTCAGATCGGCTCCAATGGGTTGAGTCATCATATAAGTGTAGACACTATCTCCATCAGGATCAGTCATTTCAAAAACTGAATCCCTGGCACCAAAAGCCAACCAGACAGTACCGCCATCATATAGATCTGAAACTTCGGCCATGTCAACCTGAAAGGTAATATCTGAGACACTCTTATTGAGTACCAATGAATCAAAAACAACATGATCGGCATCCAGAACTTTAAATGATAGTTCATCTCCATCAATATCGATATTGCAAAAGTGTCGCTTACTTGCTGAATTATCCAGCCACCAGATAACTTGGATCTGCAGCAGGAGATAAAGGCCCGACACTCCCCGCTACGATCTGACATCGCCCCTGTCCTTCACCACTGCCATAAGATTCAACTGCTGAGGTTGTGCTTACATTCCTGTTGATTGGTACAGTCCTCTGATAATTATGTGTATGCCCGTTAAAGATTAAATCTACTCCATAGTCATCAAAAGCTTTCCACCAAGTATTAAAATAACCGTCCATTTCTCCTATATGACTTGGAGCGGTATAAAAGGGCCTGTGGAAAAATACAATCTTCCATGTTTGATCTTTATTTGTTTCCAGTGTGGAGAGCAACCAGTTGTATTGATCTGTATTGCTTGCATACTCGCTATTGAGACAAATAAAAACTGCATTTCCATAGGTAAATGAATAGTACAACTCATTTCCCGGCTGTGTATACAAACCCATGAAATTGTCAAATGCACTGGGGGAGTCATCACGATCATGGTTGCCAACAGTATGATAAACCAGTTCACGGGAAACAAATTTGTCTCCATATTCAAACCAGGTCTGCCAATCAGATGCGCTGCTTCCACTGGCAATAATATCTCCCAGAAACAGGGTAAAGTCGGTATCAAATGTTGCTTCAGCAATTTTTTTCCACTCGTCCGGGAGACTCCTGCTATCACCGATGACTGAAAACGTAAACTGATTATCGGAAGCATCTGAGGCTATGTTATAGGTCTGTGTCTCTGTCCATAGGCCATCATTTGAATCAAAGATTGCATAATGAATGGTTGAACCGGCGGTTTGAGGTGGAAAAGTATAATCAAACTGAGTACCGATGATGGAGGTACTCATCACTCCAATGAATTTCCCATTCTCCAGACCAGGTGTATTTCCCCATGCAATACTGTCCGCTGTCCCCTGGCTTCTCCATCCTATGGTCAGTCCGTTCAAAGGGTCACCTGTGCTGCCAATTCTGATACTGTTAATACTTGTTTGTCCAATTGCTGACCCGACACCTACCAATAATATAAGAATCCAAAGAGGTATAAATCTTTTCATAATGTATGATGATTTTATAAAAATGAGGAATAATAAAAATGAATCGCTTCTAAAAATATGTAAAATACAGACGGGCAAACTAAATTCTATTAAATATTTATTAATACGAGAATCAACTGTAAAGGTTCGAGCCACCTAAAAGAAGTGAAAAGCAGGGAATTTTAATATGGTCCGATCTGATTCATACCCCAAAGCCCCGGCTGGGTGTTATTGCCACGAAAAAGTAGATCCTGAAGGACTGGGGATTTTTTTTTGTAACTTTCTTGTGGTATGAAAACTAATCTCCATAAATCATGAATAACAGAAGAGATTTATTAAAAACACTGGCCCTGCTTCCGCTTGCAGCCTGTACCAGACCTGTGGAAAATAGTGCGATTCCAGTTACTTCACTAACCGGTCCCTCTCCGGCAGGCTGGCAACCGGACGGTAAAGAGCTCAATCTGCAGAAGGTCAAAATAAAAAAAGTGAAAGCCATTGTCACAGCACCATATGGTATTGAGCTGGTAATCGTAAAGGTGGAAACAGACCAGCCCGGACTTTATGGTATTGGATGTGCAACCTTCAGGCAGAGGGCCCATGCGGTTGCATCTGCCATAGACGATTACCTGGATGATTTTTGCCGGGACAAGGATGTGAGCAATATTGAGGATATCTGGCAGACCGCATACGTAAGTTCCTACTGGCGGAATGGACCGGTTCTGAACAATGCACTCAGCGGTTTGGACCAGGCCCTGTGGGATATTAAGGGCAAGATGGCCGGGATGCCGGTATACCAGTTGCTGGGTGGTAAAACCCGATTTGCAGTGGATACCTATACCCATGCCTCAGGTCCTACACCAGAGGCTGTCATGGATACAGTGGAGAAATTCAGGGAGCAGGGATTCAGGCATATCCGCATCCAGCTGGGAGGCTATGGCTCCACCCATTTGTCAGACAACCCGGACTACAAGCAATATGGTTTCGGACATCCCGATGATAATACCTTGGATCCCCAGGCCTATAAGAGAGGCGTTATCAGGATGTTCCAGCTGGCCAGGAAAAGATTTGGGGATGAGATAGAGTTTCTTCATGATGTGCATGAGCGTATTGAACCCATGGATGCCATCGATTTGATAAAAAAGGTGGAAGAGTACAGGCCCTTCTTCATTGAGGATCCCTTTTCACCGGAGAATATGGGCTGGTTTAAAATGTTACGTCAGCAAAGCGCTGTCCCCATTGCCATGGGTGAATTGCTCAATAATCCGCATGAATGGATCGAACCCATGAGCCAGAGAATGTACGATTTTATCCGGATCCATATCTCCCAGATAGGAGGGATCACACCCGCCATGAAGGTGGCAAGACTGGGAGAATGGTTCAATGTCAGAACCGCATGGCATGGTCCGGGAGATACTTCCCCGGTTGGACATGCAGCAAATGCACATATTGATCTGGCCATCTGGAACTTTGGCATTCAGGAGGGAAAACAATTCAATGAACTCACCCAGGAAATATTTCCGGGGACACCAACCATTGAGAATGGATATATGTTTGTGAATGAAGCACCCGGACTGGGAATAGATATCGACGAAGAAGCGGCAAAAAAGTATCCCCTGCCTCAATTTAATTACAACTGGACACAGGTAAGGAAGGCAGATGGCACACCGGTCAGGCCCTGATGATAAATAAGTAAGCCAATATAAAAGTATAAACGCATGACAGACAGAAGAGATTTTATCAAAACAACCGCAGTTCTGGGAGTTTTCGGAATGTTACATCAATGGGCCTCAGCCATTCCATTGGCAGATAATCATGGAAGCATTCTGCCATTGCGCCGTCTGACCAGGAACGGTGAAAAGGTCACTGCATTCGGCTTAGGGGGCTGGCACCTGGGGGATGCAGGTAGTCCGGCGATTTCTGAAAAGATGGTGGAGATGTCCATGGATATGGGTGTCAGGTTTTTCGATTCAGCAAGGGGCTACCAGAATGGTGGATCGGAGGAATTACTGGGACGCTTTTTAGTGCCCAAATACCGGGACAAGGTATTCCTGATGACCAAGAGCCATGCAAAGACGGGTGATGACGCCAAAATGCACCTTGATCTTTCATTAAAGGCCCTGAAAACTGACCAGCTGGACCTGTGGCAGATACATACCATCAATACCCTGGAAGATGTGGACCAGCGAATCGAAAACGGTGTACTGGATGTGTTCCTGGAAGCAAAAGAAAAAGGCAAAACGCGCTACATAGGATTCACAGGCCATAGGAATCCGCTTGTCCATCTTCACTTTCTGAAACGACTGGAAGAACTTGGAGTTGAAATGGATACCTGCCAGATGCCCTTGAATGTACTGGATCCCAGCTTTGAATCCTTCCAGAAAAAGGTATTACCGGTGCTTCTTGAAAAAGAGTACGGTGTCATTGCCATGAAAACCATGAGTGGTGGAAGCATGATGGGAGAACGCATCGATACCACTCCCGCTGAGATCACCACAGAGATGATCCCCGATATGGTCAAAGAGACCGGGATCTCCCCTGCAGAACTGCATCAGTATGTGTATGGATTGCCTGTTTCAACCCTTGTAAGCGGATGCGATAATCTGAAGCAGCTGGAACATAATATTGGAGTGCTTCAAAACCTTAAGAAACTCAGCGCTTCGGACATGCAAAGGCTGGAAGAACTCCTTAAACCGTATGCGGGACTAATCGTTGAGAACTACAAACGGGTTTTGAGCTGAAAATGACCTTGATCCTGGAGGTTTATTCGATGATTCGCTTATACCTTCACTATTAAATCCAGTAATTTACGATCCAGTTTGTGTCCATGCCAGTCTTCATAATCCACATCTTCTCTTCCGGAATCCAGGATGCCAAAGTCGCCCCTGAAATTCCATAGGGCAAAACCAATATCATTGGAGGTAAGTATATCCACCACATCTCCAAACCAGGCCAGAAAGACCTCATGAGGTGTTTTATTATAAGCAGCCACATTCACCGCAATGAACACCGGTACCGGATTGAGCAAGTTTGATCCAGGGTTCGTAAAACTTTTCCAGCATCTCCCTGCTTAAATACTGATCTCCCACCTGTCCGGGATATTTCAGCGGGGGAGATTGTCAATATCCTTCATGGCCCAGGGAGCCTTATAGTGTGATATGATTCCGGGATAATATCCTCGGCAACTCTGAGCGATGGGCAGGTGGGTAATTTCAGGAATGACTTTGGTTCCCACCTGGTTTCCGTCTGCAATGACCAGATGATCCGGATTCTCTTTCCATATGGCATAGGCGGCTTTGTCGGCCACTTTGGCGTAGAGCTCACCCGGAACTATAGTTTTTGCTAGAATGCTGGTTATTCATATCCTCAATCATGGCCGGTTCGTTCAGCAAGTCGAAGCTGATCTTGTCGCGGGAGATGTTTTTATAGCGATTGGCCCACATGTTCCAGTGCCAGTAAAAAGCCTCCTGGGCTTCTTTGTCTTTCCAGAGGTTATAAGGTTCATGAAATCCGGCATTGATGCAATAACCGGGTGCCCGGTGCAGGTTGAGGCTTACATGCAGATTGTATTTATGTGCCAGGTAAACCAGTTGGTCAACACGTTCAAGAGCTTCTTCATTAATGTTGATAAACCTCTTCAGGAGTAATGTCTCTGCTTCTGTCAAAATCCAGGTAGGAGGGATAAGCCATTGGGATCCTGACAAAATCAAATCCCCAGTCAGACATCCACTTGAAATCTTCTTCAGTGGATCCCCGACGGGATCTGTTGGGATTCGGAGAAAAAAAGTCGAGCAGGTTGAATCCTTTCCATTTGGGGAGGGGATTCTCTTGGTTTGCTAATCGATTTGAGAATGCGAGCGCAGAATTACCGGCCAGCGCCTAAGAGCTCCGGTCAATAATGCTGCCTTTTTTAATGAAATCCCGGCGGTCTGATGTGTTGTTGACTTTCATATTATTGAGCATTAATTTCCAATTCAATACCTATGGGACAATGGTCGGAACCCATCACTTTATTCAGGATCGAGGCGCTGGAAATTGAAGAAAGGAATGCAGCACTGACCAGGAAATAATCGATTCTCCAGCCTACGTTCTTGTCCCGGGCTCCTGCTCTGTAACTCCACCAGGAATATGTATCTTTCTTCTCCGGGATAAAAATGCCGGAAGTATCCACAAATCCCCCTGGCGTATAACGGTCCATGCCATCTATTTCTTCCTGCATGTACCCTGCCGATTTGTTGTAATTGGGCTTGGGCCGGGCCAAGTCAATGTCGCTATGGGCCACATTAAAATCCCCACCCACAATCACAGGTTTTGTCTTTTCAAGGTCCTTCAGATAAGCAAAAAAATCGCGGTCCCAGCTTTGCCGGTACTCCAGCCTTTTCAGATCGTTCCCCGAATTGGGGACATATACATTGACCAGAAAAAAGGACTTCATATTCCAGGCAAAGTACCCGACCTTCGGTATCATGTTCGCAATGCCCATATCTCTATGAAACTCAATTGGTTTAATCTTTGGACAGAATGGCCGTTCCCGAGTAGCCTTTCTTTTCTGCCGAATTGGAATAAACCTGGTAGTGATTCGTTGGAAGCCAGCACTTCAGCCACCTGGTCGTCCTGTGCTTTGGTTTCCTGCAGGCAGAGGATATCGGGATCCATACCTTTCAAGATCCTTAAAAAAGTCCTTTTTGGCTATTGCCCGTATTCCATTTACGTTCCAGGATATAATTTTCATTCTGTTTCTTTTTCACAAGATAGAGATAAGCGCTGGAATAAAAAGTTATGGAGCCCCTGTGGTTTTTAAGATTCTTTAACAGATCCATTAAGAATTCTTAACACAATTTGGAAAGCAAATTACGCTTTTGTGCGTCTATTTGTATGGATATCAATACAACCTCATACTCGTCAGGCTTATGACTCGAAATTGATCAAGGTCATCCAGGGATTCAATATATGGGGAATACACGGGAATAATTAATAACATATAATCAAAGGAGGAACATAAAATGAAAAAGTTAATAAAACTGATGATCCCTTCCATCATAGGAAGCGGTCTGACCATAGCAGTATTTTTACTTATTGGATTCAATCATGGGGATTCAGACCATCTCATTTCAAAAGCAGGAACAGATTGCCGGTTCACAATGCCGTATATACGGTGAAGGAAAATGGGGAGTTTGTCCCTTTGGATTTCACGGGGGTTTCCAAAGAAGTGATGAATTCGGTGGTTCATATCCGATCGGTCCGCAAGGTACAGTCTGCATCGAATTCTTTCTATAACAGCCCGAATAATCCCTTTGGAGATTTGTTTGGGGATGATTTTTTCAGGTTTTTCCAGGGCACTCCACAGCCTCAGGGTCAGCAACGGGGAGAGTCTGAGCCCAGGGTTCAGATGGGATCCGGTTCAGGAGTTATCATCAGCGACAAGGGGTATATTGTCACCAACAATCATGTGATTGATCAGGCCGATGAGATCGAGGTTACCCTGCACAATAATGAAACTTACAAGGCAAAGGTGATCGGGACTGATCCTTCCACCGATATTGCCCTTTTGCAGATCCGGGAAGGTGACCTGCAGGGTTTATCCTTCGGAAATTCAGATCTGGCGGAAGTAGGAGAATGGGTCATGGCCATCGGAAATCCTTTCAACCTGAATTCAACGGTAACCGCCGGAATTATCAGTGCTAAAGGCAGAAACATCAATATCATCGATGACCGTTCAGCCATTGAGGCTTTTATACAGACCGATGCAGCCATCAATCCGGGAAACAGCGGAGGTGCGCTTGTGAACCTGAACGGGGAACTCATTGGAATAAACACCGCCATTGCCAGTCCGACCGGAGCCTATGCCGGGTATGGATTTGCCATTCCTGCCAATATCGTCAACAAGGTGGTTGATGATTTATTGAAGTATGGGATGGTTCAAAGGGCCTACCTGGGCATTATGATCAGGGATATCGATGGAAATCTTCTGAAGAACGAAAAGCTAAAGAAGAGCGAAGGCACCTATGTGGACAGCCTGGTGGCAAAGAGTGCTGCTGCTGAAGCAGGTATTCTGGCTGGTGATGTGATTACAGGGATCAATGATACACCGGTGCTGAAATCTTCTGACCTCCTGGAACAGGTAGGAAGGCACAGACCCGGTGATGAGGTTTTGGTCACTGTGGACCGCAATGGCAGGGAGATGACCTTTGAGGTGAAACTTGCCGATCAGAAAGGTGAACGAAAGCTGGCTTCCAAAGAGCAGATGGACATTATCGATATTCTGGGAGCCACCTTTGAAGAATTGGATGAAGATGCTGCAGAGAAACTTGGAATCGAAGGTGGCGTAAGGGTCAAGGAGCTGGGCAACGGACTTTTGAAAAACCAGACTTCGATCTCTGAAGGATTTATCATTACGGGCATCAACCATGAAAAGGTAACATCGGTGAATGATATCCGGAAATCGTTGAAGCAAGAAAAAGGGGGAGTGCTGATCCAGGGAACCTACGAAAACTATCCAGGCGAACTCTATTTTGCCTTTGGACTTCCTGAATAGTATAAGCTGCTTTGACTGGAGAATCCGGCATGTGTTGGATTTTCCAGTCATTTTAACTATTCTAAAATAAGATTAGTTGCTTACCAGCGCATGCACCAATTCAATGTCTTCACCGGTTTCCAGATTTCGGCTGTATATTTTGCGTTAAAACCGCCTTTTGTAGGTCAAAATCACGGAGAGCATCTATTCCCATAAATTGATATACCTCATAATTAACATCGTTGAGTTAATAGTTCCCTTTGATATCTCTGTGTCTTAGACTGGACTTCAGGTGCGATCAGTATTTTATTCAACTAAACTCTATCAGAAACCGGGTTGACTATTTAGGAATACTGGAAGTCACAGACCTGGAGTTCTTTCACAATTTGTGATTCCTTGGTTTATTCATAGTTACCTATATGTGATTCGCAAGAAATCCAAAAAAAGGTGTAGGTAGTAGGATAAAAAATGACACCGCATGTTTTCCGATGCAACTCAAAAATGGGGGAAGTCCAAATACCATAAAACTTGACATATAGAAAGCAAGATCGTAAATTGCATAGAATCAGTGTCTGATTTTCTAAACTCTCTTAACCCAGTTACTATACGTATTGATTCTGTTTTCAGCTTTCTCATTCAAATTCAAATGAAAAAAGTTCTGTTGCTCCTCCTGTTCGTCCTTGCTGTTTTTGCTTGCAATCCGCCAACAAATAATCCTGATGATGATCCCACAGAAAATCCTGAGGATGCACTTGCTGAAAGTGATATAGGAACCTCAGGCGGTATTATTGAAGCTGATGGCATTACACTGATCGTTCCACCAGAATCCTTTTCTTCAACGGTCCGTGTTCAGATATATACAGGCGCGGAGTCCACGAATGGTTTTGGAGATAATATGGTCACTGACCTATATCAGATAGAAGGAATCCCGGAAGACTTTTCAAAACCAATAGAAGTAAAACTTGCTTACTCCGGCACACTGGCCAATGAAAATTATCTGGTAGTGGGAAGTGAGTTAGAAACAATCGAATCTGAATCAGATGTGATCAGCAATGCACTTTATGAGGCCAGTGACTCTGCAGGAATTCTTGTCTCATTTATTGAACCATTGGCCACCTCTTCGCCGTCTGAGGAAGCTGTAAAAAAGAGTGTCAGTGGCGACACACCAACGTTGATTCTTATGGGAATTACCAACATGTTGAGTCATGAAACACCCTATTTTAAGTTCCTTCATACATTTCGAAGCTGAAAAGCAGAAGATTATAAGCTTTAGCAGATTATATGGACGCAGCTATTGATACATTCTCTACCATGAACCTATTTAATAAAACAGTAGCAGATTTAGCGATTGAAGGAGATGGGAAATCCAGGGTAGTTATCATAGCGCAGATAATGAACGGTACCGGGGTTGGTGGATTGAAATGCCCGAATTTGAAATGCAGACCAAGGATATTCCCCCGTCATATGGCATTATGATTGGAAATCTTTGGTAAAGAGTCAATACCACATGTCGGAGATGTATTGATGGTTATCCATCGATAAGGAGATTGCAGCATTAGCATTTGCATAGGTTTATCGGATGTGTTGTTTCAGCATTGTGGGAAGTCGTCAGGACTGGTTTACTTATGGGTCAACAATTTGGATCCAGGAAAAATATGCGGGGAAGCGGAATACGTGTGAATTTATCACCTAAGTTTGCCATGTCCCCTTTATGGGGATGGAATCTGGAAACATTAGATTTTCAGGTGACCCGTAAAGCAAGATCTCCATTTGGTGGAATATTGACTCTCCAGGAAGGCAATTACGGACACAGCATGGTTCCTTTCTTAAATATCTGGATGATGACGTACCTCAGGACAGAGAGCTCATTAGAAGGATTCTGATTGAAACATTATTAGCACAACACAAAACCCCGACAGAAGGCATCATCAGTGCCCTTGAAGATCCCGAATACATATGGCTCCCTGGATTTTACAAAGCTTATATGACCGGGGAACTTTACAACATATCCTTTGAACATTTCGGAGATAAAATACACTCGCTTGATCAATTGAATTTCTATAGGGAGGTCGATACCACCTTTTACAATGATGCAGATTATCAAGACCTGTCGGCAAGGTTGCATAAAATCAACTTCATGATGAACGAATTTAAAGAAGATGCCACCCTGAATTTAAAATTGGGACCATCAAGCCTCAATTTGAATTACTGTAACTACTATGGCATTTGGATTGAAGGATAACGAACTGGAGTTTTTCGATCATGCTGCCGATTTAACCATCACTAATCTGGCAGGTCTGAAGGCGAATGGTTATCATTCTATTGTTGCACTGGTTGTTAACTCTGCCAACGAACCGCCCTTCAAAGATTCATTAAATATCGAACTGGATGCAAGGATGAGAATTGCACCTAAAGATTTTGACTGGGTCATCTTCAAGGTGAAAACCAGAGCTACTTATTTTGACAATGATGGAGGATCATCAGAAGGTGTTTATCTCTATGCAGATGCAGAACTAAGAACAGGTGAAATGGTTGGCAATAAGTTCACTGCCACATGGAGTGAGCCATATAGCGAGTGGAACCTCATCCGGCACCATTGAAATTGTGTTTGACCCGGATCGGTTTCCCCGATACATTACCAGCTATTATGTAACGGAAACCCGAACACTCTCTGACACACGTACCTATACCATAACCGGAGAGAATATTGAGTTCTGGGGATATGAGGAATATCCCGGAGCCTATACCTATTATAATTCAGGAGAGAGATTCCAAGGATTATATCTCCAGCGTCGAGCATGTGTATAGCGGAGAGGGAGGATACGGATATTCAACCGATGGGGTTCCTATCACTGATGGATCAAGTTATATCCAAATTCGAATGGGGACAAATGAATAGCCCATATATATTAGCTTGACATACAACAAATTACCACTTCACTTGTTCTATTATTGATGATGCACCCTAAATCTTCAAGTGATGAACTTGACGAAGAGGTTTATATTCATTAATCTATTAATCATTTCTACTATTGCGTTCCAAAATCCTGTATCAGGTCAGGATAGGTATGTGTT
>CAVQAB010000007.1:0-133178 GCA_963710385.1 uncultured Bacteroidales bacterium
CGCCCGGCACAAACCGGCCACCAGCAGCGACTTGCCGACGTCGGAGCCGGTGCCCTGGAGCATGAGCGCCGCTGGCGCGTTCAGAACTCGATGCCTTTTTGGGCCTTCACACCGGCTCGGAAGGGATGCTTGACCATGGTCATCTCGGTGACCAGGTCCGCCGCCTCGATGAGCTCCGGCTTGGCGTTGCGGCCGGTGACGATGACGTGCAGGTCGGTGGGGCTGGCCGGCGAGGAAGGCGACGACCTCGTCGAGCGGCAGATAGTCGTAGCGCAGCACGATGTTGAGCTCGTCGAGCAGGATCATGTCGTAGCGTCGGTCGCTCGCCGCGGCAGGCGTCGATCATCTCCTTCGACGCCTCCCACGCGGCCTCGGCGGCGCGCATGTCGCGCGCCCGGTCCTGGGTCTCCCAGGTGAAGCCCTCGCCCATGGTGCGGATCTCGACCTGGTCCGGAAATCGCTCGAGCACCACGCGCTCGCCGGTCTGCCACTTGCCCTTCACGAACTGCACGACGCCGACCCGCAGGCCATTGACCAAGCGCGCGCATGACCAGGCCAAAGGCAGCCGTCGACTTGCCCTTACCCTTACCGGTGTGGACGATGAGAAGACCCTTCTCGATGGTCTTGGTGGCGAGGATCTTGTCGCGCGCCGCTTTGCGCTTGCGTGACTTCTCGTTGGCGCGGCGGTTGAAGTCCCCTTCGCTTTCGGTTTCTACGGACACAAAACCACGGCTTAGGCCAGCTTCTTGAAGGCGACGGCGGTCGCCACGCCGAGCACGACCCAGAAGACGCCGTTGGCGAGCGTTGCCGCGGTGACAAAGGCGTCGGCAAGCGCCTCGGGCGCGCTGCCACCGTGAACCTCCGGCTGCGGCGCGCCGATGACATACGGCACCAGCAGCAAGACCACACCGAGCAGCTTCCATGCCCACACACGGTTGAGGACGACCAAGACGAGACCACCCGCCGAGCACAGCACGGTAAGCAGCCACCACGTCTGGCGCTGCGAGAGCTCTGCGCTCGCGGCTCCCGGGATCTCCGGCACCAGTCCCAGGGCAGGGTTGACAAAGAACACCACAAACCCGCCCACACCCCAAAGCATGCCTTGCCACCAGGTCACGCCGCGTCGCAGCGAATAAATCGCCGCGAGCACCAGCGCAAAGCCAATGGCGCTCAGCACGTTCGAGGACGCGGTCCACATGGTGCGCTCCAGCCCGTCGGCCGGTGCCCACGCCTCGTGGGAATGTGCATGTCCGTCATGCGCATCATGCGTATGAGCGGACGGCGCGGCGGAGCTCTCGTAAGTCTCGGCCTGGAGGATGATTGGCGTCACGCGGATCATCTGCACGCCGGTCAAAACAAGACCCGCGACAAGCCCGGCCAAACAGGCCGAGAACACGATACGTCTAAACATCGCGGCAACCCTTAGTGACAGGGAAAGGCGAAGGAGTGGCGTGAGTCGTGGGCCGCGTTGTGTAGCACATCGCTGTTTGCAAATCCGACCGCAAACAATATGACCAAGCCGAGCAGCGCGGCGCTCAGGGCCGGCAAGACTCGGCGCGATTCCGACACGCCTTGCTCGACGAGTGTCGGATGTGTGGTGGTGGTCGACATAGTGAAATCCCCCTCCCTAGTGGCAAAAAACCATAGGGGTGGCAGACGCGATTACGATGCAGATTGTTGATTAGTAATCGAACGTCTACATCACCCTCCCGTGACGCAGAATGCCTGGCGCTCGAGGCCGGTCTCCGGGCTCACGGACGAGGCAACCGCCTCAGCCGCCCGCCTTCCCGTAAGCGCACTTACAGTGGCGTGTGTGGGCGACCTCTTCCGTCTACCGTTGCGGGGGCAGCGTCGGCTTGGCACTTGCAATGCGCACCGACTTCCCGTTTCATCTCACATGACAGACGCCATGCAAAACACCCAAAGCGCCCGCACGGTTTAAAAGATCCCTGGTGCTTTGTCAATAAGCCCGGGCATGAACCGAACAGTGTCGACCACACTCGCACGTTGTCTTTCGGACCCAAAGTCCGCGTGGGGCGTGGGTGTAATGGGCGCGGCGGCCGAGTTTATCCACGACGAAAGCCCGGTCGAGCTGGATCTCGACGGCGCCCCGCTGCGGTTAATATCGGGCTCGGGCGCCATCGTGGTCGACGACCAGAACCCACACCCCGTCCCATACGAGGTGCCGAGCCCGCATTCGGGGTCGCTGCGCCGGGGTATTCTCTTTTGCCTGGACGAGACGGCGGCGGCGCTGCCCTGTCACACGACGCTGACCGAGCTCGGCGCGGACGAGCAAAGCGCGCGACCGGGCGACAGCGGTGACACGTTGTTCGACCTTGGTCTCGGCATCGCCCACCTGCAGGCGTGCGTGCGCGTGTCCGACATGCGGCTGCGCGATGCGCTGCGCGCGCTTTGCGGTGAGGTGGTGTTGCGTCCGGGCTCGCGCGTGGTAGCGCTGGTGCTCGAGCACGGCCCGCACCGGGTGTTTAGAACCCGGCTCGCGCGTATCGAGGTGTATTTGCCCATCCCAGCGCACAAGACACCCGCGGCGCCGCACACGCATCTGTTGCCGGACCGCCTCCGGCGCACACCACCCTTCGAGACCCCGGTACCCGTGCCCGAGGGGATGGTTTGTTGCTTGGAGCTCTTCGCGCCGGACTCGTCTTCGCTTGGCGAGGGGCTCGGCATGAATCCACATGACTAGCCCGTCTCCAGCCCCCGTGACCTTGGTCCTGGGCGGGGCACGCTCGGGGAAGAGCAGGTTTGCCGAATCCTTGGTCGAGCGCGCGCTCGAACCGGTTTATCTCGCCACCGCCGAGCCCTTGGACAGCGAGATGTCGGCGCGTATACGTGCCCACCGCGAACGCCGCGGGCAACGTTGGCGCACGGTGGAGGAGCCCTTGGAGCTTGCCCAGGTGCTTTGCGAGCACACCGGCGCCGAGCGTGCGGTTCTTGTCGACTGCTTGACGCTGTGGGTGAGCAACCTACTGCACGCGCAACGCGACCTCGACGCTGAGGTGGAACTTCTCTTACAATCCACCGCCGCCTTCAAGGGCCCGGTGGTGTTTGTATCAAACGAGGTCGGGATGGGCATCGTGCCCGAGAATCGGCTGGCGAGGCAGTTTCGCGACCACATAGGCGTGGTTCACCAGCGGCTTGCGGAGCGTGCCGAGCACGTGTATCTAGTTGTTGCCGGTATCCCTGTCATCATAAAAGAGCCCCGTTCGTCTCCAGAGGACCACACCCGATGAGCTACAAGATCCCGGCCACGGTCATCACCGGTTTTCTCGGTGCCGGCAAGACCAGCTTGATCATGCATTTGCTGGCAAAGGCGCGCGGCAAACGCATCGCGCTGGTAATCAACGAGTTTGGCGAGTGCGGTATCGACGGTGAGATCCTACGCGGCTGCGGTGTCGCGGACTGCGAAGCCAACGGGCTCGTCGAGCTTACAAACGGTTGTATTTGCTGCACCGTGGCGGACGACTTCGTACCCACCTTGGAGACATTGCTAAAGCTCCCCGAGCCGCCGGAGCACATTGTCATCGAGACCTCGGGGCTGGCGTTGCCAAAACCCTTGGTCAAGGCATTCAACTGGCCGGAGATCCGAACACGCGTGACCGTGGACGGTGTCGTCACCGTGGTCGATGCGCGTGCCGTGGCCGACGGGCAGTTCGCGAGCGACCCGGCCGCCCTACAAGCGCAGCGCGAAGCCGATGATGCGCTGGACCACGAAAGCCCGCTGGAGGAGCTCTTCGAAGAGCAGCTTGGCTGCGCGGACCTGGTGGTGCTCAATAAGACCGACCTCTTGGACGAGGCGACGACGCGGCGCATACGCTCGGACATCGCGAGCGCGGTGCGCCCTGCGGTCAAGCTGGTGCACGCCGCACACGGCGGCGTGGACCCCACCGTCGTGCTTGGTCTTTACGCCGCGGCGGAATTGGACCTCGACAGCCGCTACTCACACCACGACGACGGCGAGCCGCACGACCACGACGACTTTGTCAGCTTCGATGTGGAGCTGGCCGAGGTGGACTCACCGGGGACATTGCTGGCAACGCTTCAACAGCTACTTGCGATGCCCGGCATCCTGCGGGTCAAGGGCTTTGCCGCGGTGACCGGCAAGGATATGCGCTTGCTGGTCCAGGCGGTGGGTCAGCGCATCGAGCACTACTACGACCGGGATTGGCGCGGCGACGAGCGGCGCGCGACGCGGCTGGTGGTGATCGGCGAGACCGGGGTCGACGAGAACGCAATCCGCGGTGGATTGGTGGCGCTGGGAGGTTGAGGTCAGAATGCGCGTGGGCGGCTGGATTCGAGCGCTATTCGGGTGAGCGGGTATCGTGTTTCGGGACCGTGGGCGGCAGGGAGCCTTCCTGGAGCCTACAGGGACGAATTTACGGCGGGTCCTGGAATACGATGCCCGCTTACAGTGACCACAGCGGCCTCTAAAGCTTAACTCCTCGGGATCGTCATGCATCTTTTGCAAGCACAGCCCGGTGCCATCAGCGACGGCTCCGAGGCGGTGGACCTGGGTCAGAGCCCGGCCGACCTGCTGGTACTGACCGCGGCCGATACCGAGATCGCGAGTCTGGCCGCCGCGCACGCCGAGCTTGGCGAGCTGTTCCCGAGCCTGCGGCTCGCGAACCTCATGCACCTCTCGCACAACGCGTCGGTGGACCTCTACTGCGAGGCGACGGTGTCCCACGCCAAGCTGGTCGTGGTGCGGCTGCTCGGTGGTCGCAGCTACTGGTCCTACGGGGTGGAACAGCTCGTGGAGACGTGCAAGACACACGGCATCCCGCTGGCATTGCTCCCGGGTGACGACCAGCCGGACCCCGAGCTGGCCGGGCTGTGCACGGTCACACCGGATACCGCACACCGTTTGTGGCAATACCTGGTGCACGGCGGCCCACAAAACATCCGCCACTTTCTTGCCTATGCGGCGACCACCATCGGCAGACGCTTCGAGTGGGGCGAGCCGGTCGTCCTCGCCCGCGCCGGTTTGTATTGGCCGGAGACAACGCCAAGCGCGGTGGACGACCTGCGCGGGCGGTGGCACGCGGACGCGCCGGTCGCGGCCGTCGTCTTCTACCGAGCGCTCTTACAGTCGGGCAACCTGTCGGCGGTGGACGCCTTGGTCGCTGCGTTGCAAGCGAGTGGGGTCAACCCGCTACCTATTTTTTGCAGCAGCCTGAAGGAACCTATATCGGCGGGGATCGTCGAGCAG
This sequence comes from uncultured Bacteroidales bacterium, assembly GCA_963710385.1. Lineage (GTDB taxonomy): Bacteria > Bacteroidota > Bacteroidia > Bacteroidales. The sequence goes on from CAVQAB010000007.1 coordinate 5,228, forward strand.
CTTTTGCGGGATGCCAACGCCGAGCTGGTGCTAAACACCACGGGTTTTGCCGTGTCCAGTCCCTCGGGTGAGCGCAAGCGCTCGCCGCTGGAGGGCACGGGTGCACCCATCCTTCAGGTCGTGTTTTCCGGGAGCAATGAGACCCAGTGGCGCGACGGCACACAGGGGCTGCACGCGCGCGATATCGCGATGAACGTGGCGCTACCCGAGGTCGATGGCCGAGTGCTGAGCCGCGCCGTCTCGTTCAAGGACGAGGCCCGTTTTGACAAGGCCACCCAGTGTCAGATCGTCGCGTATAAACCCATCCCCGACCGGGTCCAGTTCGTTGCCGCGCTGGCCGCACGCTGGCTGCGTCTGAAGCGCACACCGGCCGAGCAGCGACGTATCGCGCTGGTGCTCGCCAACTACCCCAACCGCGACGGGCGTCTTGGCAACGGCGTGGGTCTGGACACACCGGCGGGGACCATCGTGCTGCTGCGTGCGCTGGCCGAGGCAGGCTACCGCGTGGAGAACATCCCCGAGGACGGCGATGCCCTGGTGCACACGCTGCGCGAGGGTCCAACCAACGCCGCCGTCGACGGACGCACGATACGCCATGTGCTCGCCCGCGAGCGCTATCAAGCCTTCTTCGACACGCTGCCCGCCGTCACGCGGGAGGCCGTGCTCGAACGCTGGGGCGCACCCGAGACGGACCCGTTCTTTGTGACCAATCCAGATGGCGAAGGGTTTGCCATACCCGCCGTTTGCTTTGGCGAGGTCGTTGTCGGCGTGCAGCCGGCGCGCGGCTACAACATCGACCCGGCGCGCAGCTACCACGACCCGTACCTGGTGCCGCCGCACGGCTACTTCGCGTTCTACGCCTGGCTGCGCGACGCGATGGACGTCCACGCCATCGTCCACATGGGCAAGCACGGCAACCTGGAGTGGTTGCCGGGCAAGGCACTGGCCTTGTCCAACGCCTGCTATCCGGAGACGCTGCTTGGCCCGCTGCCGCATCTCTATCCTTTCATCGTCAACGACCCCGGCGAAGGCACCCAGGCCAAGCGCCGCAGCCAGGCGCGTCATCGTCGACCACCTGACGCCGCCGCTGACCCGCGCCGAGACCTATGGCCCACTGAGCGAACTGGAGCGGCTGGTGGACGAGTACTACGAGGCGGCGGGCGTGGACCCGCGTCGTCTGCGGGTGCTGCGCGAGGAGATATTGACGTTGACCGGCAGCCTGGGGTTGGACAAGGACTGCGGTATCGAACAACAGGAGACACCCGAGAGCGCATTGAGCAAGCTCGACAATTACTTGTGCGAGCTAAAGGAAATGCAGATACGCGACGGTCTGCACGTGTTCGGCGAGTCGCCGCGCGGCCGGCTTCTCGTCGATTTGCTGGTGGCGCTGACCCGCATCCCGCGCGGCACCGGCGGCTCCGGTGATGCGTCGCTGCTACGCGCGCTGGCCACGGATCTGGGGCTGGAGGGGTTCGATCCGCTCGACTGCGAGCTTGGGGCCGAGTGGCAAGGCTCGCGGCCGCGGGCTTTGGACAACAACGAGGGCGCATGGCGCAGCTACGGCGACACGGTGGAGCGCTGGAGCATCTGGCGCCGACCTTGTCTCGGGTCGTGCCGCGCCCGAAGCGAGCTGGTCGCACGACGCGGGCCGTTCTGCAGACGATCGACGACACGCTACGACCCGGCGGTCGAGGCCTGCGGCGCGGCCGAGATCGGCAGGTGTGCTGCGCGCGCTGGACGGCCGCTTCGTCGAGCCCGGACCGTCCGGCGCGCCGACCCGCGGCCGACCGGACGTGCTGCCCACGGGCCGCAACTTCTATTCTCGTCGACACGCGCACCGTGCCGACGCCGGCCGCCTGGCAACTGGGCTGGATGTCCGCAGCCTGCTGATCGAGCGCGCTACCGGCAGGATCACGGCGCCTGGCCGCGCCGCATGGCGCTCTCCGCCTGGGGCACGGCGAACATGCGCACCGGCGGCGACGACATCGCGCAGGCGCTGGCGCTGATGGGCGTGCAGCCGACCTGGGAGGCCGCCTCGCGCCGGGTGACCGGCTTCGAGATCATGCCCGCTCGACGTCCTCGACCGGCCGCGGGTCGACGTGACCCTGCGCGTCTCCGGCTTTTTCCGCGACGCCTTCCCGGCGCAGATCGACCTGTTCGACTCCGCCGTGCGCGCGGTCGCCGCGCTGGACGAGCCCCGGAGGACACAACCCGCTCGCCGCGCGGGTGACGCGCCGAGACCGCAGCGCTGCTCGCCGAGGGCGTGCACCGCGCAGACGCGGCGCGAGCGCGCGGGCTACCGGGTCTTCGGCTCCAAGCCCGGCGCCTACGGCGCCGGCCTGCAGGCCCTGATCGACGAGCGCGGCTGGCAGCGGCGAGGCCGATCTGGCCCGCGCCTATCTCGCCTGGGGCGGCTATGCCTACGGCGCCGGCAGCGAGGGCAAGGCCGAGCACGGCCTGTTCGAATCGCGCCTGCGCGCGGCGCAGGCGGTCCTGCACAACCAGGACAACCGCGAGCACGACCTGCTCGATTCCGACGACTACTACCAGTTCGAGGGCGGCATGACGGCGGCGGTCGAGCCATCTCTCCGGCGGCCAGCCGGCGGTCTATCACAACGATCATTCGCGCCCGGAGAGCCCGCGCATCCGCACCCTGGAGGAAGAGATCGCCCGCGTCGTCCGCGCCCGCGTGGTCAATCCGAAGTGGATCGCCGGGGTCATGCGCCACGGCTACAAGGGCGCCTTCGAGATGGCGGCGACGGTCGACTATCTCTTCGCCTTCGCCGCGACCGCGCGGGCGGTGGCGCGCATCACTTCGATGCCGTCTACGAGGCCTACCTGAACGACCCACCGGTGCGCGAGTTTCTCGAGCAAAAAAACCCCGACGCCTTGCGCGAGATCGCCCAACGGCTCGCGGAGGCGCGCAGCCGGGGTTTTTGGCAGCCACGCTCGAACTCCGCGCTGGATGACCTGGAACGGTTGAGCTCGGCGGAGTGCGTCTGAGCGTTTAGGGTCATGGACTTCGATATCGCGCCCGTGTCCACCAGCGTCGAACGGGCCCTGCTGGAAAAAATCGACAACAAGACAAAACCGCTTGGCGCGCTGGGTGGACTCGAAGCGCTCGCCGTCCAGCTCGGTCGAGTTCAGCAAACACTCACACCGCGGGTCAAACAACCGACGGTCGCGGTCTTCGCCGCAGACCACGGGATCACCGCGATGCTATTCATATAGTGAAAAGCTTTGCCACGTACAGAATACGATGTATGCAACATCGCCCTTGGCAGTTTGATCAAAGAGTAAAGGTCCAGGTCTCGACCCTGCCAGGCACCTTTTCGTCAGTCAGGCCTGGTCGCCAAATGGGACAATTATGGGACACTCCGAACGTGAATCAGGGGTAGGTCGCGTTATGCGGCGTGTTCTTAAGTGTTTGTATTAAAAGACAAAAAATCGTATGTGTCTGATTTCAAAATACGCTTTTATCGCTCTCCGAAGCCAAAGGTCACAGGTTCGAATCCTGTCGGGCGCGCCAATCACATCAAGGTCCTTTCCCGACGGATAGGTAACGGTTTATTCCGAGCGCATGGTACGATCGACCCGGCTGGTGCATGCTCCGGTTACCAAAAGGACAAATAAGAAACCTAAGATTTTCACTTGAAAATTATTCATGGTCAGGTCAGGTTTTCTTCCACCCACTAAATTAGCAATAAAGTTAGTTATTGGAGTTATCCAAAAAACCGGGATTTTTAAAAAATGTTTGTTAACTGCCAGACTGTAACCAAGCAAGTATTAAGAATTTTCTTGTAGTCATTTTCACGAATTATAAAACTTACAACTGTGTGACTTTTTCCTGTTACTGTGAGTTTTTGAGCTGCTGTCAAAATTTTATATGTTCTCTATATTCTTAGAAATGAGTTAATTATATGAACCTGCAGGGGTGTTAATAATGTCCTGAAGTCACAAGTTTGTTATTAAGTAACAACTGTGTGACTTTCAATTTTCCTAAAATAAAGATACCCTAACCTTTCCTAATAAGGTTATTTTTTACCGTTTCTGTCCATATGTTCTTACCCATTTTCAAATCTCTATTCCGCTTTTGCACCTTTTTCCCGCTTATCAGTTCCAGAAGGTCCATATCCCTGACTTTGCCACGAATTACTGCCTGTCATGTCACCCCTCACCGGCCGAAGGCCTGTCACTATTCACCATTCACCATTCACCATCCACTGTCACCCCTCACCATTCACTGTCACCCCTCACCATCCCCCAGTATGTTCTGTGCGGCGAATAATCTCCTCCTGCAACTCGGGTCCCAGGTCATTGAAATAGTCGCTGTAGCCCGCCACCCTGACAATCAGGTCCTGGTATTTTTCCGGATGTTTCTGTGCATCCCGGAGGGTATCTGCCGAAACCACATTGAATTGGATATGGTGACCATCCATCCTGAAGTAGCTTCGGATCAGTTGGGTGACCTTACGTATGCTGCGATCGTCCTTAAAAAAATCGGGAGTGAACTTTTGATTCAACAGGGTCCCTCCTGTTTTCAGGTGATCAATCTTCAGGGCGGAATTCAATACTGCGGTCGGACCCTTCCGGTCCATTCCCTGGAATGGGGAAATTCCTTCAGACAGGGGTTCTCCGGCCAGTCGTCCGTCTGCAGTGGCTCCCACAACCTTGCCAAAATAGACGTGACTGGTGGTGGGAAGCATGTTGATTCTGTATGTGGCTCCGCGCGGACTCTTCCTGCCGTTCACTGCATCGTGAAATGCATCAAATACCCACCGGGCATGATCGTCGGCCCTGTCATCATCATTTCCATATTTTGGAGTTTCATACAGAAGTGCCGCCCTCAACTCATCATGACCTTCAAAGTTGTCAGAAAGCACCTGCATAAAAGTTCCCATGGAAATGGTCTCCTTTTCAAATACATGATACTGAATTGAAGTCAGCATATCGGTAATCGATCCCAGTCCAACTCCCTGAATGTAACTTGTATTGTACCTGGCACCTCCGGCATTATAATCCTTCCCGTTGCTGATGCAATCATCAATGAGTATGGAGAGGAAGGGTACAGGCAAATGTGTACTGAAGATCCGCTCAATTATGTTGTTTCCTGTGATCTTGATGTCAATAAAGTGTTTCAGCTGTCTTGTAAATGCCTGTTTAAGTTCATCAAATGATTTAAACGATTTTACATCTCCTGTGGACACCCCTATCATCTGGCCTGACTGTGGATCCACACCGTTATGAAGGGTTAGCTCCAGGACTTTTACCAGGTTAAAATAACCGGTTAAAATATAGGCCTCGGTACCAAACGCACCGCTCTCCACACATCCCGATGCACCTCCGTTCCTGGCATCCTCCAGTTGCTTTGCCCTGCCTGACCAGTTCCTGTACAATAGCATCGGTATTGAAAATGGAGGGTTGTCCAAATCCTGTCTTTACAATATTTACTGCACGGTCCACAAAGCTGTCGGGATTCTTCTTACTCACCTGCACCATGGAAGAAGGCTGGAGCAGACGCATCTCTTCAATCACGTCCAGCAGGATGAAGCTGAGCTCATTTACCGCATTGGATCCATCCTCCTTCAGGCCTCCCAGATTGATCAGGCAGAAGTCCGTGTAGGTATTGCTCTCTTCCGCTGTGACTCCTACTTTGGGGGGTGACGGATGGTTGTTGAATTTGACCCAGAAGGCCTGGAGCAGTTCTACTGCTGATTCCTTTTCAAGAAGCCCCGACTCCAGGTCATTCAGGTAAAATGGATAGAGGTGCTGGTCAAGCCTGCCCGGATTGAATGAGTCCCAGGGATTCAGCTCGGTAATTACTCCAAGGTGAACAAACCAGTAGTATTGCAGTGCTTCGTGCATATTGGAAGGAGCCTCTGCCGGTACCTTTCGGCAAACAGCAGCCATCCGGACCAGTTCCTCTTTTCTGGAGGCATCCTTTTCCAGCGCAGAAAGCTCATCAAGCTTATCTGCATGCCTTTGGGCAAACATGATCAAAGCTCTGGCAGTGATCTCCATGGCCATCAGCTCTTCTCTTTTGTTATATGCCTCAGGATCTTCCAGGAAATCCAGGGCTCCAATGCTTGACTGGATCTGTTGAATGATCGCATTCATCCCCATGCTGTAGATCTTGCTGCCCAGAACCGTATGTCCCGGTGCACGTTGCTCCTGGAATTCGGTAAAGACTCCGGCATCATAAGCCTCCTTCCATGCATTGTCCAGGTTATTAAAAACCCTTTCCCGGTTGGTCTTCCCGTTCCAGTATGGGATAATGACCTCCTCATAGGCTCTCCTGGTCTCCTCATCAACACGAAATGAGACTTTCTTCCTGTTATTCAAAATCTCCAGATCCATCAAGGGAGTGCAGATTGATCTCAGGATAAGTGGGAGTGGCCTTGGGTGCCGGTCCCCGCTCACCAACGATCAGTTCACCCTCATTGATGCAAATGGACTTATGCTGAAGAATATAGGCAAATGCCCGGGCCCGCTGAACAGGAATCGAATAGTGCGTAGCCGATAATCCTTTGTAGTACTCGGTGACAAGCAGACCGCGTTCGGCCGAAAGCCTGTTAACGGCATTCAGACTTTCTTCTCTTAATTTTTTTACTCTTTCCGTCATTTCCTTCCTTAATTATAGATCAGGGTCATCAGTCAGATCAACCACCAATGACGACCTCCAGACCGGTCTTTTCAAATCTTGTTTTCAATTGCTCCATAAAAGGTCGTTCAGGTTCCTTCACATGGGGCAGCTGATTTTTCATCCGCATTCTGAAATATTTGTTTTCAGCAATGCGATGGTAGGGCAACAGGTGCACCTCCTTCAAATAATCACTTCGCTCCTCCAGATAACTTACCATCCTGGTCACCTCTTCATCTGAAGTGTTAACGCCGGGAATCACCGGGATCCTGAAAATCACATTTGCCCTGTTTTCCAGCAGAAAGTCAGCATTAGAATGAATCAGTCCGTTGTCCACTCCCGTGTACTTTTCATGAAGACCTGGGTCCATGTTTTTCAGGTCAAAGAGAAAGAGGTCTGTGTGCTCCCGAATCCTTTCAAAATAATCACGTTGTGCAAAACCACTGGTATCAACAGTGGTGTGTAATCCATTCTGCTTACTGGATTCCAGTAATTCGGTCAATCCATCGATCTGCATCATCGGCTCACCTCCGGAAAAGGTGACTCCCCCACCCGACTCCTCATAAAAATGCCGATCCCTCAACAAAGAACCCATCAGTGTTCCTACTTCAAGTATCTCTCCATATACCTTCTTCCCGGGTACACTTTTCCCATTCACCTTTCTATCAATCTCTACAGTAAAGGGTTCCTTGGCCTGACTTTCAGGATTATGACACCACCAGCACCGCAGGGGACAACCCTTCAGAAACACTGTGGTCCTGATGCCCGGCCCGTCATGTACCGCAAAGCGCTTGATATCAAAAATAACCACCGTTGACATTCGATAATAATTGGTTAACTAATAAAAAAGAGAGAAACTGAATGCTGTTGAAGCGATGCGAAAAGCTGGCAAGGGGATCGCCCTCCATCGCAAGGGGAACTGCCGCCCATTAATGATAGAACATCCAGCACTCAAATAGACCAATTCCATAGGTATGGTAGAGGTTAATATGTGCAACATTTGGATGCATAACTGATGCAAGTTACACAAATATTTTTTTCATACTTGCTTGAGTTTCCACTTCCCCCGCCTGAATATGGCAATGGCAATGATGGTCATGGCCAATTCACCAAAAAGGATGGCATAGCAGACACCATTGATTTGAAGGTCCAATACCTTGGTAAGTACATAGGCCACAGGAATTTCCAAAAGCCAGAAGGCAATAAAGTTGATCCATACCGGAGTGGCTGTATCACCGGCCCCATTGATGGAGTTGATCATCACCATGCCCATGGCGTAAACCAGGAATCCAAAACTGAGCAATCGCAGGCAGGTAACACCACTTTGCATCACGACTGGATCATCGGCTCCGTTAATAAAGAATCCAATGAAAGATTCGGGGATGGCAACAAAAATGATGGACACCAATCCAAGGAAAACCATATTGCCTATTCCAACCACCCATGCTGAGCGTCTCTGCCCTGTCGGGCTGATTTGCACCTAGGTTTTGTCCCACCAGGGTAGCCGCTGCATTGGCCATACCCCAGGAGGGTAATAGTACAAACATGACAAGCCTGATGGCAATGGTATAACCTGCCACCACTTCTTCTCCCAGGCTGGTGACTATCCAAACCATAAAGATCCAGGAAGATGTGGCAATGAAATATTGGCCGATGGCACCCAGTGATAGCTTTACCAACTTCACCACCTCAGTGATTCGGATGACGATTTGCCTGGCTCTCACCTTTACCCTGTATTTCCCCTTGCCAAGCAAGTAGAGCTGATAGACCACTGCCATTCCCCTTCCTATGTTGGTGGCCACTGCAGCTCCCTGAATCCCAAGTTCCGGGAAAGGCCCAATACCGAATATCAGGAGTGGGTCAAGAATAATATTCAGGATATTGGCAAACCACAATACCCTCATGGAGATGGCAGCATCCCCGCTACTTCTGAATACGGCATTGATGATAAACAGCAACATGATGACCATATTCCCTCCCAGCATAATGGCGGGATACATATACCCCATTTCAATGGTTGCTTCCGAAGCTCCCATGAGACGGAGCAGGTCCTTGGCAAAGAAGATTCCTGACACTGAGAACAACAGCGAGACCACGATCCCCGTAAAGATGGCCTGTACGGCGGCCACTGCAGCCTCCTCAGGACGCTTCTCCCCAATTCGTCGGGAGACCAGCGCCGTGGTTCCAACACTAAGACCTATCCCGACGGTATAAATGATGGTCATCATGGCCTCAGTAATTCCAACCGTAGCGACAGCTTCTGCTCCCAGCCGGGAGACAAAAAAGATATCCACCAGGGCAAAGACCGATTCCATAATCATTTCCAAAACCATGGGGATACTTAACAATATAATGGCTTTGCTTAAAGGAATCTTAGTGAAATCTTGTTCCGAACCCGCAATGGCCTCTTTTAAATCCTGAAAAAATTCGAGAATGGAAGACTTTGAAAACCTTGATCTGAACTTGATATGTGGCATTGAATTGAGAATTATTGGTTAGAAAAGAGAAAAGGAGTGACAGGCCCGCTTTAAAAATATAGCGGGAGGTCGGTCACAGACATATTTCCAATAATCCTCATATTTTCTGTAGAATGAACCTCAAAAATAGGATGTTCCGTGAATAAAATCAAAATATTTTCTGAGGAATTGACAATTTGTTACGCTCATAGCGATTTTCCAAATACACGGTAGGTCTTATATACCTCCCCTCCCATATACTCCATCTCAGCTCTTACCTTGGTGTTGGATTCCATCTCAAGGTGACTGTCGATATATTCCATTTTTTGTTTCCGGGCTGATTCCAACATGGCAGATCCCATGATGGTATCCACACCCCTGTTCTGATAATTGGGGTGGATTGCGCCCAGCAACAGATTCAGCTGTTTGGTACGGCGACCGGATAGTAAAATCTGGAGGATTCCAATGGGCAAAAGGTATCCCCTCGATTGCTTGATCCCTTTGCTGATATCGGGCATGCCTATTACAAAAGCAATAGCCTCATTTCGCTCATTCACAACAGCCTTGATGAGACGTGGATCCATGATCAACAGGTATCGGTTGGCAAAGTCGTCCATCTCCTCGAGGGTAAAAGGCATGAATCCGTAAATGTCGGTGAAGGTGTCGTTGATCAGTGTGAATATGGGTCTGATCCAGGGTTTCAGGTCCTTTCGCCGCGTAAACTCCAGCAGCTTTAGTCCGGGATTATTCTTCCGGGCCCGCTCAGCGACTTTCTGATAAAGCTCAGGTGTTTCATCAGGGATTCGGATCTTATAGACCACCAGGTCCACTTCCTTTTTAAAACCTAAAGCTTCCAGGTGGCCTATGACATACTCGTAATTGCAATGGGTAGCAATGGCCACTGGCTCATCAAATCCTGCTATCAGATAACCCTGGGGATCCTTGTCAGAGAATGCAAGGGGGCCAACCAGTGTATCCATGCCTTTAATCCTGGCCCAATCCTCCACATGCTGAATCAGCGCCTGGATCACCTCCCTGTCATCCCAGGTTTCCAGATAATTGAACCGGCCATTTTTCTCCCTGTGCAACTCATTGTATTTGTAGTTAATGATCCCCATGATCCGGCCAACCAGTTTTTTATCCCTGTATGCCAGCAGCATAATCACATCGCTGTATTCAAAGGATTTGTTTTTCTCAGCATTAAAAAATTCCCACTCATCGGAATAGAGGGGAGGGATCCAGTTCTTGTGCTTCTTATGAATTTTCGCCGGAAGATGAATGAATTTCCGCATATCCCGTTTGGTAACCACGGGTATGATTTTAATTCCCATCAAAGAGGTTTTAGTGGGTAGTAAAGACTGGTAAAATAGAGTTTTTTCGGGAATATTAAAAGAAATCTATGGAAGGCTTAGCCAGTTAAGAATTGTCGTAGGTGGGAATATAGGTGGGATGATCAAGAAAATAGTGTCGTAGATGATCGGGGAAATTGATAAAACGAACCCTGATATCTGCATTGAATGTCCCGACTAATTTGTTGACTACACCAAGCTTCTTCCTGGTCCGGTAAATGCGGTAGATTTCTGAATCCATATCCATCATCAGCATGCCCAGATAGGTACCGCTTCGCTCCAATACTCCTTCCATTAACTCATAGAGGGAAGATTCATAACCCTTTTCGCAGTAAATCCCATCAAAGGCCAGTAACCTTAATCTTTCCGGATCCATTCGCCTTTTGAACCAGGGGATCTTTGTCAGGAGCCTGACTGTCCAATTGGCCACTCCACTTCCGAAATCCACAATGCGCCAGGTTACATGATATATCTGGATTCCAGCCACCACCCTGCCCGAATCTCTGATCACATAATAGTCATCATTCTTAAAGAGGGGGTCTGAAAAGAAAAGTGTAAAGTCCCTGTAAAACTCCCGTAGAGTGGCCAGCATAGCACCTTGTTCTTCATGCGGGCAATTGTTCCACCCTTTCAGATCTCCTGGGCCGGAACCTGCTGAAACTGAAACCGGCCATTTGACCCACAGTTTCAAGTCCCATCTGGGCACTAAAGTTCATGGATCGCAGGTTCTTTTGCTCAATGATGCCATAGATGACTGCTGGTTGCTCAGCATTCTGTTTCCCTTCCCGCAGTTGTGACGGATCGGCGAAAAGAGGCTGAACAAAACGGCCCAGGACCGTGGAGCGCTTATTTTCATCTTGCAGATCGGCTTTTTCTTTTCGCTTTTTAGGGACCTCTCTCAACGGGGCCTTGACAGAGAAGTACCTAATCAACCAGCTGTCATAGGAAAATCCTTCTGTTTCTGCAGGTTTTCTGCAAAATCCGCCAGATCCCAACATTTTGCCACCTTTTCGAAGGAACATAAAGTAGTTTTCACCGGGTGAAGTGATCCGGTCAACCAGGTTGGTATGCTGATACCTGAATCCCCCGGGCTGTCCAAGCACAGTACCGTGCATATGCTCAAGCAACTCCTCCCCTGGAGTTGTTTCTACTTCCACAGTAAGGTTATGGTATGTGAGCAGGGTACGTGGTTTTTCCATCCTGCAAAGATAACAACGGTGAGATTAAGCTCCTAGGGATCGATGCCCTCTTCAAGTAATGAAGCTCTAATTCTTTCTGTCCAATTTTCATATCCTTCACGGTTCAGGTGAAGCATGTCCTCTCTGAAATAGGAAGAGTCGGGCACTCCTTCAGGAGTCATATATGCATAAGAAGTTTCTATAAAATGCAGATCTTCATTCTTTTCACAATATTTCCGGATCAGGGTGTTGGCCTCATTGATCTGATCATAAACATGCCAGCGTCTTGGTGTGGGTGTGATCTCAATCCAACACACAGGTGTATTTTGATTCCTCTCCCTGATCTGTTTCACCAGTGCTTTAAAAAACTGCAATACCTCCCTGGGAGTCCTGTCATCATCACCTCCCGAGATATCGTTGGCCACAAAAACAAGAATGGCCTTGAACTGCTGAGGTTTGATAATCCGGGGTGCATAATAATTGAAATCTGACAACCTGGCTCCACCGTATCCCCTCTGCATCACCTGATATGGTGCAAGATCCGCATGGATACTATCCCAGATACGCACACTTGAACTACCGGTTACCAGCAGGGTATTTGCATCAGAAAATTCAAGTGCATTAAGTGAATCGAATTTTTGAATGTCACCCTCCCAATCCAGAACAGCTTCAGATTGGATATATTTTGATACGGGGTGACAGGCGGCAAAAAGTGCCAGCACTACAGCAAGCGATATAAAGAGAGATTTCCTGGTCATGGTCTTTTCATTTGGAAGTAACTTACCAGAGATGATGGACCAGCTCCTTAATGCGTGATTCGTAGATGGCTTCGACTTTCTCCATTTGCTCAATTGTGAATTCCTCTTCATCCAGGGCTTTCAGATTGGAAGAGAGTTGTTTAACATTGGAGGCTCCCGGGATGACACAGCTTACTTCTTTAAACATGAGCACCCATTTAAGGGCCAGGGGAGCCAGGTTCTCCCTTCCAGGAAACAGGCTCCGGATCTCCTCAACAGCTTCGAGACCGGTCCGGTAATCGACTCCTGAAAAAGTCTCTCCCTTATCAAACATGGCTCCATTCCGGTTGAAGAAACGGTGGTCCGCTTTTCCAAAAGTAGTATCAGGAGTATAGAGCCCGGTAAGTAGTCCGCTGGCCAGCGGGACCCTGACAATGACTCCTACATTTCTTCTTGCAGCCTCCGGGAAGAATTGCTCCGCAGGTTTATGCCTGAACATATTGAAAATAATCTGGATGGTTGTCACATTGTCATATTGAATGGCCCGAAGTGCCTCATCCACGGTTTCCACGCTTACCCCCATGTGTTGAATCTTGCCCTCTTCCCTGAGTCTGTCAAATAGTTCAAAAATTTCAGGCCTGTCATATACCTCGGGAGGCGGACAGTGTAATTGAATCAGGTCGAGGATTTCCAAACCGGAATTTATTAAACTATCCTCCACAAACTCTCTGAGGGCCTCTGCGGTGTAAGCTTCATTGGTATGCGGGTTTAACCTGCGTCCGCACTTGGTAGCCACATAGATCTTCTCAGGAGTGCTGCGAACCACCTGGCCCACCATTTTTTCACTCAATCCATCTCCATACACATCAGCCGTATCAATGAAGTTAATTCCTGCATCAAGGGCTCCTCTTAAAATGGTTTCTGCACTGACCTCATGAAAAGGTGCTCCCCACTTGCCACCCACCTGCCAGGTACCAAGGCTCACTTCCGATATCTCAAATCCTGTTTTTCCTAATATTCTGTATTTCATAATATCTATTTTACAATTTGAGCAATCATCCTGATGTGTTCCGGTGTGGTTCCACAGCATCCACCCACAATGTTGGCACCGGCTTCAACCAGGGCATTCATCCGGGATGCCATTTCAACCGCTGTTTCAGGAAAGATGGTCAATCCGTCCTTATATTCAGGCAAGCCAGCATTGGCATGTACCAGCACAGGAATATCACTGTGGATCTCCCTGATCTCTTTGACAATCTCAATCATTCCCGCCATTCCATTTCCGCAATTTGCCCCAATGATATCCGCTTTGGCAGAAATGGCAGCATCAACTGCCTCTGCCACAGTAGTCCCCATCATGGTCCGATACTCATTGGTCTTTGTTTTTTCAAAAGTAAATGTGCATACCACATCCAGATCAGATACACTTTTTGCCGCCTGAACTGCCAACATTGCCTCCTGGGGATCGGACATAGTCTCCACCACGAATCCATCCACTCCTCCATCCCGAAGGCCCGTTGCCTGCTCCTCAAAGCCTTTAAGCAATTCCTCTTCAGATATTTCTCCCATAAAAACCATTTTTCCAGTGGGACCTATGGATCCAAGAACCATGGCCCTGTTTCCGGCAGCTTTCCTGGATATGCCTGCAGCAGCCCGGTTTATCTCAACCACCTGATCGCGCAAACCATAGGATTCAAGTTTACTGGGACTTCCCCCGAAACTGTTCGTCAGGATGATATGGGCGCCGGCCTCCACATAGCTCTTTGCAATTTCAAATACATCATCCGGCCGGGATAAATTCCACAATTCCGGGCATTCACCCGATGACAGCCCCTTTTGATGTAAGAATGTTCCCCATGCACCATCTGATACGAGTACGTTTCCTTCTTTCAGTTTTTCCAGGATTTTACCCATTGTTTAATGCTATATAGTTCCTTTTACGGTTTCTGTGTTAAATATAGAATTACCATTTAAGTTAATCAATAAGTTCCCCTAACAATTATCAAGAGTTTCTATATCCTTTTATATATTTGGTGTATATGAAAAGACCTCGCATCCCCTTGCGTTTCCTGCTGGTATTCTCAACATTTCTTCTTACCGTCCTCCTCTATATTGACAGGGCCTGCATCTCTGCTGCAAAGGATGAGATTTCCACCGATCTTAATTTCGATCTTACACAATTCGGATGGATCATGGCCATGTTCACCCTTGGATATGCACTGTTCCAGACTCCCGCAGGAGTATGGGCCGATAAAAAGGGCCCGAGGCGCGTGATTACAGTAATTGTATCTGTCTGGTCCGTACTTACGGCGCTTACCGGGGCAGCATGGAATTATGTCTCCATGATGGTGATCCGGTTTTTATTCGGTATGGGTGAATCGGGTGCATTCCCCACCCTTTCCAAGGTAGTTTATCACTGGTTTCCTGTGAAGGAACGGGGGATTGTCCAGGGTATAAATTTCTCCGGTTCCCGGATTGGAGCAGCATTTGCTCTTCCGCTGGTTGCCATTATCATCAGCAAAGTTGGCTGGAGAATGACCTTTGTGATTTTTGGGTGCGTTGGTGTTCTTTATGCCATATTCTGGTCATGGCTGTTCAGAAATAAACCCGAAGAATCCGGTGTAATTAGTGACTCCGAAAAACAATATATTCTGGAGTCAAGGGAAAAGCCCTCCCAGAAAGAAAAAACAAAGTTAAGCTTTGGCCAGATTTTATCAGCCAGGACCATGTGGCTGGCCATGTTGCAGTACATTGCCAGTAATTTCACCTTCTATTTTACACTAACATGGATGTATCCCTACCTGAAAGACCGGTTTGCTCTTGGAGGGGTGGAAGCGGGATTGTATTCCATGATCCCCCTGTTCGCGGGTGCCATGGGGAATTGGATGTCAGGCTTATGGGTGGACCGCCTCTATAAGCGTCGCAATCTAAAGATCTCACGCAGACTTCCGGCCATCGCAGGTTTTATCCTGGCTGCATTTGGCATGCTGATGATGGCCCGGATCGATACCCCACAGATCGCCATAGTGTTCCTTTCCATCGCTATTTTTGGTGCGGATATGACCCTGAGTCCATCCTGGGCTTTCTGTATTGACATCGGAAAAGAGCATGCAGGCGCTGTCTCCGGCACCATGAATATGGCAGGTAACCTGGGGGCATTTGTAACCATTATAGCTTTCCCTTACCTTTATGAGTGGACAGGAAGTTTCCAGCCATTCTTCTATGTATGCATGGCCCTTTCTGCCATTGCCATTGTGATTTGGCTAACCATGAATCCGGAAAAAACAATCATGGATGTCACATCGTCTCATCATAAAAAAGCGTGGAAATGAAATTAGCACTGAATACACTGGTCTATGAGGTGGGTAACAGAGGTCCTGAAGAGTCACTCAGAAGCGCTGTTAAATTTGGATTCAGGTATATCGAATACGCCGGGATCAGGAAGGGAAATCCGGCTACCATGACAGTGGATCAGAAGAAAGAAGTATTAAGGATAGTCAAGGATAACGGACTGGTAAGTTCACAGATGCTGATGGTGGCCACCAAAGAAACTGCTTCTCCTGATCGAAAAAAGCGGGATGACGTGTTCGATTATATGAAAAAGTGTGCCGATTTTCAAATGGAACTCGGAGGGCGTCAACTCTTGGTTTGCTGGGGAGGAGGACTCTATGAGCTGGGTGTATCACCTGAACAATCGTGGCAGCTATATGCTTGAAAATACAGGCAGGTTTGCTGAATGGTGCCTGGAAAAGGACCTTCTGGTGGGCTTCGAAATGGATCCCCATGTTTATTTTATCTTAAACAATACGGATAAACTGGCCAGGGCCATGGACGACCTTGGATTACCCAATGTATATCCAAATGTGGATGTGGGACATCTGGTTATCACCAGGGAAGAACCTGAATCCCTTGAAAAACTAAAGAACAGGCTTTTGCATGTGCACCTGAGTGAAACCGAATCCTTTGCCCATACCAATAGCATTCTTGGAACGGGTGTTGTGGATTTTAAAGCCTATGTGGACAAACTGCTTGCCCTGGGAATAGAAGAGAATTGTGCCAGACAAGGTGAACCCTGTGTGGCCGGAATTGAAATGGGCAGTGAAGCCAGCGGAGGATTCGTGGAGGATCCTGATGCCTGGGTGAAACAAAGTCTTGATTACCTGGAATCTGTATTACCTGAACTAACAAAATAATAAAGAGTGAGCTATGATGAGAATAATCATTGACGCAGATGATGCGGCCATCGACCTGAAGAAAACAGTGGTTGAGCATCTTATGAGTAAGGGTATCCCGGTGGAGGATCTGGATTTTTTAGGAACAAATCCGGAGGCCACCTACCCGGAGATTGGATTCAACCTGGCAAAAAAAGTGAAGGATGAAAAGGCGGACCGGGCCATTCTGATCTGCGGAACGGGGCTGGGTATGGCCATGATCGCCAATAAAGTGGAAGGAGTATTCGCCGGCGTTTGTCATGATGCATATTCTGCAGAGCGGCTTCGGGCAAGCAACAATGCCCAGGTGCTCACCATGGGGGCAAGGGTGATTGGCGAGGAGTTGGCCAAAACCATTGTGGATGCATGGCTCCATGCCGAATATACGAGGGGGCCGATCGGCCTCCAAGGTGGAATCCATGCGGAAGCTTGAAAAAGAATCATTCAATTCAAAAAAATAGACCATGCAAAAGTTTATCAATGATCCCTCGCTGGTGGTGGATGAAATGCTTCAGGGATTTGTGAAAGCACATAAAGACCTGGTCAGTATAACTGACAATGACCGGGTTCTGAAATACAAACACGCCCCGGTGACGGGTAAAGTGGGAATTGTAACGGGGGGTGGATCCGGTCACAAACCTGCCTTTATTGGTTACATAGGTAAAAACATGTGTGACGCCGTTGCCGTGGGTGAGATTTTCACCTCTCCACCGGCCCAGATGTTTTATGATGCCATCAAAGCAGCTGACGGAGGAAAGGGAGTGGCTGTTCTTTATGGAAATTATGCCGGAGACAATATGAATGTGACCATGGCCATGGAGGAAGCTGAGGATGAGGGAATTCAGGTGAAAAAAGTGGTGGCCAATGACGATGTTCCCTCGGCCCCTATTGATGAAAGAGAGAAAAGAAGGGGTGTGGCCGGAGAGATCCTCATGTGGAAAGCAGGGGGTGCGAAGGCAGCTTTAGGAGGTACGTTGGACGAGGTCGTCGCTGTTGCACAGAAAGCCATTGACAATACCCGCAGCATCGGTGTCGGATTAAGCGGATGTACCATTCCCGAAGTAGGACATCCGAATTTCAAAGTGGATTCTGGTAAAATGGAGGTGGGAATCGGTCACCATGGCGAACCGGGTATCGAAATTGCAGATCTTGAAACCTCGGCAGAAGTGGCTAAAAGAATGTGTAATGTGGTCCTCGCTGACCTGCCCTTTGAAAAGGACGATGAGGTGGTTCTCCTTATTTCCGGATTGGGATCAACTCCTGTCATGGAGCTCTATATTCTCTACAGGGATGTGTCTGGATTGTTGGAGGAAGCCGGTATTCATGTCCATCTGTCCTACGTGGGCAACTATTTTACTTCACTGGAAATGGCGGGTGCCACGCTTACACTGATGAAACTGGATGATGAACTGAAACAATGCATTGATCATGAAGCAGACTCGGTTGGACTCCGGCAGTTTCAGCGCATGTAGTTTTAACTGTACATGAAATGAGTGCATTCAACAATAGAGAAGGTTCGGTGATCATGGATCGCATGATCACAGCCATACAGGAGAACAAACAATACCTCAGTGACATTGACGGGGCCATCGGTGATGGCGACCATGGGATCAATATGAACAAGGGATTTTCCATGACACGGGAAGCGCTTGAGAAGGATCCGGGCGATTTTTCACATGGGCTTACTACCCTGGCCAGGATCCTGATCATGAGAATCGGCGGATCCATGGGTCCCCTTTATGGCACCATATTCAAAACCATGGGGAAAGCTTTTGCCGGAATGGAAGAGATTGATGGGCACCAATTCAGTGAGGCATTGAATAGTGTCAAAGAAAGAATCGGAGTTTTAACCCCTGCCCGCGTGGGCGATAAAACCCTTGTGGATGCGCTCTATCCGGCCATTGATGTATTTCAAAAATCCATTCAGGGAGGAGCTGATCTTGCAGAGGCTCTGACGGCTATGAAAAATGCAGCTGAAACGGGACGCGATGCCACAGAGGAGATGGTGGCTCAACTGGGCAGGTCCAGCCGGCTGGGAGAACGCTCCAGGGGCGTGATCGATGCAGGAGCAGCTTCCTGTGCGCTTGCTGCTGGGAGTGATGGCGGATGCCATTCAGGAATTATTATGAATCAAACAGAAAGAATTATGAAACAGGGAGTCATTATCGGATTCCTGGGGAAAACCCAGGACAGGTTTTCGGAATACCAGCATACGGTGGGTGTGAAAGAGAAATTAGAAATTGTAAAACAGATTGATGGATTCGACGGGGTGGAGATTGTCTTTCCCTATGAGACGGGAGATCCACATGAAACCAAAAGATGGGTAGATGAATTGGGACTCCATTTTGCAGCTGTCAATGTGAACATTAAAAAGGAACCCGAATGGGTGCCAGGTGCACTCTCCAGACCCATCAAAGAGATACGTGACCGGGCCGTTGAAATGATCAAAAAAGGAAAGGATTATGCAGAGGCTGTTGGAGCACCCCATGTAACCTGTTGTCCCCTCAGTGACGGATATGATCTGCTGTTCCAGGTGGATTACAGTACGGCCTGGAAATACATGATCGAAACCGTGGGTGAAGCTGCTGATTACAAACCTGAGGTACCCCTTTTCATCGAACCAAAGTATTCAGAAACCCGGGTGCACTGTCAGCTGGACACCACAGCCAAAGCCCTCCTCCTCCTGAAGGAAGTGGGGAATCCCAAAACCGGAATCACCCTGGACATGGGTCACTCCCTGCAGAGCCAGGAGAATCCTGCACAGTCACTGGTGACCATCTATGAATCGGGATTTGATGCCTATATCCATACCAACGATAACGATACAAAGGCTGACTGGGACCTGGTGGGTGCAAGTCGTCACCTGCTTCATTATGTGGAGCTCATGTTCTGGGCCCAGGAGTTTAATTATGATAAGTATTTTACCACCGATGCCTCCCCGAGGATCTTTGGCATGGTGGACTTCTTCGAAAGACATTCTGAGGTTACACATGGGGTTTATGAACTGGCCCGTAAACTTGATCATCAAAAATACCGCCAGCTTATGGCCGAGGAAAATTACATTGAATTAATGCGGCTGGTCAATAAGGAGATTTACAGGTTGTGAAGGGTGAATGGTGACACGGCCTTCGGCCGGTGAATGGTGACAGGCCTTCGGCCGGTGAATGGTGACAGGCCTTCGGCCGGTGAATGGTGACAGCTCAGTCCATTGTGCTCAGGGAGGGATCTGATTTTACACTGGAAAGGACCAGGATATTTCCGGAAATGCCCCCTCCTCCTTCGGGGTCTGTTATCCTGATAGACAGATGGTTATCCAGGGTATAATAGATCCGATCCGTTAAATCCAGTTGAAAAGCAGTGTTGCCTCCCGATTGGTGACTCACCAATTCTTTATTCAGGTAAACCTCCACATCAGGTCCTGCTCCTTCAAAGCTCAGCACGATCCTTCTATGTTCCCAAATTTCAGGAAGGGTGAACCGGCAATGGTACCAGGAGACACCTGTATAGTCTTCCAGTGTGGCAGGGGATCCTTACCAGATTTCCATTTCCCCGGTGAAGCACCTCCCATCCACAAGTAGGGGGATTTGGAGCAATGTTGGAAGAAACCGCCTCCATATCGGGCCACTGGTTCCACTGGTAAAATGAAAGATCGAGTACATCCGAATTGTATTTGTGACTGCAGGAAATCAGGAATGTCAACAAGCGCGATCAGCGGACCTGTTTTTTTAAGCAATTGAACAACTCTTATCATGTGTTGCAATTTAGTAATCAATCACCTTATGAACCACTTCAACGGGGAAAAGGTTCATCATTTTATTCAGGGGACCAGAGGGTATTCAAATTCGATTCCGTAAATTGGGTTAGGTTCCAAAAGAATCCGGAAAATCCATTGATCTCAATCAAATAAAACCATCCAATATGAGACGCAGATCATTCATCAAAAACACAGCTTCTGCTGCTATCCTGACGGGTGTGGCAGCTTGTAATTCAGCTTCTGAAAAAGAAGAGAAAGTCCAAGCCAAACCAGAACCGGGAAAAGGGCCCTATCTGCACCAGGGTCGAATCGAAGGCTACACAGATTTCAGCATCATAGACCGGGGATTGAAAATCGCAAAGATTGAGACATTTTCCAAACAGAACATTGCTGCTGTGTGTGTGACTACGGACAGCGGACAAAAAGGTTGGGGACAGATCTCTACCTACAATTCGGATCTGGCTGCCACTGTGCTTCACCGCAACCTGGCACATCTGGTTTTGGGAATGGATCCGGCAGATATTGATCTGCTGGTGGACCGGTGTATTGAAAGAAACCTGAAGTATCCCTGGTCCTATGTGAACCGTGCCCTTGGGGGAATCGATACAGCCATCTGGGACCTCTATGGAAAGATCAAGGGGAGACCCGTATGTGAATTGTTGGGAGGAGCAGCAAAACCAATACCCATCTATGGATCCAGCATGAGCAGAACCATTCAACCCGACGAGGAGGTTGACAGGATGGCCAGACTGAGGGATGAAAAGGGAATCACTGCCTTTAAATTCAGGATCGGAAAGGAAGCTTCACGCAACGGAGATGCCTGGGAAAACCGGACAGAGGATATGATCACCACCATGGGTCCGGCCCTTTCTGACAGCTGCAACCTGCTGGTGGATGCCAACAGTTGTTACACTCCCGACAGGGCCATTCATTACGGCAGGATGCTTGAAGATCATGGCATTGACCAGTTCGAAGAACCATGTCCTTACTGGGAAACAGAATGGATCAAAGAGGTAACGGATACCCTTGGCCTGGATGTATCGGGAGGAGAACAGGACAATGATATTGCCAAATGGCGCAGGATGATCAATTCACACACCTTTGATATTATCCAGCCCGATCCACTCTATATGGGAGGGATCACCCGGACCTGGAGAACGGCTTTGATGGCCCATGAAGCGGGGATCCCCTGCATCCCCCATTCGGCCAATCATGGGATGGTTACCCTCTTTACTCTGCACCTCATGCGTTCTATCCCCAATCCGGGCAAATACCTGGAGTATTCCATCGAATTCGGAGATCGGGATCAATCAGGAGGCCAGGGCGATGTTTACCCCTTCTCTGGAGATTGAGAATGGAAGTTTACATCTTCCCGCAGAACCCGGATGGGGAGTTACCATCCAGAAGGAGTGGTTGGAGAATACGGATTACCAGGTGAGTGAAGCGGAGTAATTGTTAGGGATCGCCTCTGAATCTGGCACTAGGATTCAAAATATACACCATCCTGCTCCAACTGTCCCCTCAGTTGATCATAGGGTAGGTCACGTGAACCCATGTCGCCTTTTGCACATAAAGCGGCAGCGGTCCCTGTGGCCTGTCCCTGGGCCATGGATGAAACTGTATTCCGGGTTGACATATGGGCCCGGCGGTCACTGGTGATGATCATTCCGGAAACATAGAGGTTATCAATCCCCTTTACACATAAAGCCCTGTATGGGATACCATAGGTCCCGCCATCTTTCACCTGAAGACGGGGTGCAGAATCATGGAATCCATACACAAATACCTCATCATTAAAATGCCTGGCCTCCACCACATCCTCGTGCGTAATATCGTAGTCACAAGTAACAAGCCGGCCCCTTCGGATGTTGAGTGAAGGACTTGTCCTGGCAATGAAGGCATTCTTACAACCAGGAAGGAATTTTCGGAAAAGCTCAAGTCCCCGAAGTTGCCGCTGCCTGAGTACAAGCTCTGCCCTGGCAATATCATCCCGGTTTATGACACTGCCTTCTACCTGGAAATTGATTTTAATAAACATCAGATAATTATCATAGGTGGTGGTGGTAGTGCTGGACATTCCAATTTGCCTGGCTTCTTCGGTAAACTCTTCGGGAAGGTTTACATTGATCCCACTCAAACGCACAAGTTGATCAGGTTTTCCGCTCCGAAGCCCCCTGGCCAGCTCTCTCACTGCATCATACTGCTTTAGAAAAGCATAGTAATCATCCATATCCACATTGCCCATTCCGAAGGAGTTGCAACTGGAATAGTCATTGGGCACTGTATAATCGGCACCGGCATGGGCTGCCAGGTCGCCATATGCCGTGCAATCCACAAAAGACTGGCCCCGGAATACTTCCCGGCCTGACCTGCTCTCAACAACCACTCCTCTAAGCGTTCTTCCTTCTGTAACTGCTCCTACTGCCATGGTGTTCACTGCCACAAAGACACCTGCCTCCACAAGCATTTCAAAAGTGATGAGTTTGTAGAGTTCAGTATCCAGAGCGGTACAGACTGAGTCGTAATCAAAACCTCTTTCCATTTCTGCATGACCGGTGGTTGCACCAATCAACATGAGCCTGTCAATGAGCTCGGAGGGGATCCCTTTTACAACCTGCCTTTTCTCCACACCCGGGAACGCTTTCCAAAGGTTGTAATAGCTGTGGATGGCCGTACCCCCTTCGGTAACCGTTCCACCTGGGTATCCCTTGGTTTCGATCAAAGCTGTTTTTGCCCCGGTTCTGGCAGCGGCAATTGCCGCAACCACACCTGCAGTGCCTCCCCCCGCCACCACCACATCAAACTCCCTGATGGGTAGTTTTTTTATAGGTTCATGGTAGAATTTCCCATCAGTGGAAAACCCGCTAAGTTCATTATCAATGGATACTTTACAACTTGATAAGGCTCCCGCACTGGCCAGAAGTCCAATTTTTCCAAAATCTCTTCTTTTCATTGGGATATTTTTTATTTGAAGTTGAGGCTTTTTTATTTTCCAGAAGTTAATTTCAATACCCCTGCAGGTTTAGTCTTACTTTATCCAGACTCTCATTCGACCCCACCATAGTCACCACATCCCCGAGCCGCAAACGGGTGTAACCATGTGAGATGATGGGATGCTCCCCTCTTGTTACCGAAAGGATGATCACATCAGAAGGTATCCGGAGGTCACGCAGGGTGAGACCATGAAAGTCGGAATTACGCAACTCAATATCGATGGAGTCCTGTGATTCTTCCATACCCAGCAAAAGAGAAGTGGCGATGGGTGCCCTCACAAAATGCTCCAGCAAAGAAACCATGGCAGTGGTAGGATCCATTACCATTACGCCAATCTTATGGAATTTATGGTAAAACTCTCTATCATGTAACCTGACTATCAGATGTTTCGTGCCAAAATTCTCATAGGCAGTTTCGCAAATGGAAAAATTCTCCTCATCGGAGAGCAGGCAAACCATGGTATCGGCCGTCTCCGCACTGAATTTTCTTAATGCGAGGTGATCTGCTCCCTGGAATTCGTGAATCAAAAATTCATCGTTCCCCAGTGTTTCCACTGAAGGATTCACCACTATAAATTCCACCTTCCAGTTTTGCTTCTTCAACTGATTTGCCAGCGCAATGGATTGGTTTTCCCAGCCGAAAATCAGCACCTTTCTTTCCACCTCATAGGAGCCGTCCGATTTCACATGAACCTCCCCAGCCAGGTTTAATGCCCATTTAAAAAGAGGTGGGCCAACGATTTGGTTAAGTACAATCACAGATATCATAATGGTGGCCAATTCTCCTCCCCAACCGGAATACTCGGTGGCGATGATTGTAGCGAGTCCAACACCCACTCCGGCCTGGGTGACATAGGGCATCCATGAGATCCATCGATAAATTTTGGGATCACCGGCAATGGCACTTCCCAAATACCCGGCAATCATGAGTGAAACAATCCTTGATCCGAATAGGATCAGTGTGACAAACCAAAAGGTCGCAACCACTTCAAGAGAGATCATGGCCCCTGTAAGGGTAAAAAAGACCACATAGACATAGATTCCCGTCTCCTTGACGATCTTGACCAGATCATTCCTGTATACAGAATAATTGGTTACCAGAAAACTCCCGATAATACAGATAAGCAGCGGTTCAATGTGCAGTTGAAGTCCCAAATATCTGCTTGAATAGTACTCTGTAATGCGGCTAAAAAGATAGACCAGGAATCCGGTTGATAATATCAGTATTTTCTTCAGAATGGTGGCTCCCTTGATGGATAGAATAAGTTTGAGAACAAACCAGACCAGGAATCCCATTCCAAAAGCAGCAGCCAGTTCTGCAACCACCTGACCAATATAGATCAATCTGAAATCGTCCTCCTGAATAAGTGATTTTGAGAGGGTAAAAATCACAGCGAAAAAGACAATTACCGCAAAATCCTTAACAACTGTCACCCCAATCGAGGTTTGGGTAAAAGGCCCTCTTGCCCTGAGTTCATTGATAATGGCAATGGCCGAGGCGGGCGACCGGGCTATGGCAATGGTCCCGGCAAGCATCGATATGGCTATTTTAGCCGCCAGTTTCATGTCTGCAAAGAAGGGAATCATGTCTGCAAGAAGGAATACGGTCAGGCTAACCAGCAGGAAGGTCACCGATATTTGAGTAATTGTCATCCAAACAATACTCTTTATCCGGCTTCTTAACTCCTTCAGATATAGTTCCGATCCCACTGCAAATGCGATAAAAGCAAGGGCAATATCATTGAGGAACCTGAGCCCTGTCAGGGCTTCAGCATCGATTACTTCCAACAGTTCAGGACCAGACACCAAACCAATGACCAGGAATCCGGTGATCAAAGGCAACTTCAGCTTCTGAAATACACCGGCTATCTTGCCTGCTGCCACTGCAATGATCCCAAAGGCTGCCAGGTAAATCAATAACTGCCCAACCGTATGTAAGTCATAGAAACTTGACCCCATAGATAATTCCTCTTAAGGCTCTTTCCTGTAATATATGAAAAATCAACGATACTGAAGTGATCACCACCCTCCTTCCCGGGTTCTTAAGACCTGATTTCTTATTGCTGTAATCTCAAAAAAAAACTATATTTGCAGCCCGAAAGATGCCCAGAGACTACTGGGGTCTGGAAGAAATGATGGCGAGGTAGCTCAGGTGGTTAGAGCGCATGATTCATAATCATGAGGTCGGGAGTTCAAGTCTCCCTCTCGCTACAAAAGAAAAGCCTTTCAGACGAAGTCTGGAGGGCTTTTTTCATTTTGGACCCTGAAAGCTTGCTTTCAAGGGGACAGAAGGGAAAAAGTACCGGGTGAGCGCAGCGAACTAAGGCTTGTTTTTTGTAAAGCCCCCCCCCTAGAGACTCACGAGGTCGCCAGGCCAAGTAACATTCCCTCTCGCTATTTAATAGTCAAACAGTTGCTAGATTTTCTGGTAGCTTCTTCTTCTTTATAAGCATACAATTTGCTTATATTCTATGGTAAAACAAGTATCTAACTATCTCCTGCATAATACTTTCTATTTCCATAAGCAACACATCTGATTTAATTTACCCGACTCCAGAAGAATAAAGACTCTTGGTCAGATCATTACGAAGACTCAACCCACAAGATTCAGCTTGAAATTCTCTCAATAGACACTTATTTGACTCATATGCAACAAGGAAGTAACTTGCAGTAACCAATCCCTCACCCTAAATGCCTGATAGACCCAACAGACTATCCCAATTCTGGCAGGAGCTAAAACGCCGAAGGGTTCACCGGATGTTAGCCATCTATGCTGGCTCAGCATATGTGATTTTTGAGGCTTCCACCCTTATCTTCCCGAGGTGGGGACTGCCGGACTGGACCATAGACCTGGTACTTTACCTCCTGATCCTGGGAGCCATCATCACCTTTGTGGTTTCATGGGTCTATGACGTAACTCCTGAAGGCGTCCAGAAGACTAAACCTGTTAGTGAAGCCCTGGAAGGGGAAGCACCTCCCACACCAAATGGCTGGAAGATAGCCAGCTTAATCAGCGTAATGGTTATTGTAGTCCTCATTGTCCTGAACATCATTCCTCGTAAAGGTAAGAAGGAGATCCTTGAAAAGTCCATTGCTATTCTGCCTTTTAGAAACGATAGCCCTGATGAAGAGAAGATGTATTTTATCAACGGGACAATGGAGGCAATCTTGGGTAATTTATGTAAGATTAAAGACTTAAGGGTCCCGGGGCGCACTTCAGTGGAGCAGTACAGGGGTGTTTCAAAACCTATTCCAGAAATAGCTGCGGAGATGAATGTGAGTTATATCCTGGAGGGAAGCGGACAAAAGCTGGGAAACAGAATACTTCTAACCATTCAATTACGGGAAGGCAAAAATGATCAACATCTATGGTCTATACAATATGATCGGGAGATTCAAAAGGTAGAAGATTTGATTGATATTCAGAGTGAAGTTGCTCAGTTAGTAGCAGCTGAAATAAAAATCATTATAACTCCAGAGGAAAAACAACTGATTGAGAAAATACCCACCACCAACCTTACAGCATATGATTTTTACCAGAGAGGAGAAGAGGAACGTAGAAAATATTGGTTTGATGACAGATAAGCACTGGAAAGAGCTGAAGATCTCTATCATTATGCATTGGAAGAGGATTCCACATTCGCACTGGCATATACTGGATTGGCATGGGTATACTGGAATAAGCATTATTGGGAAGAGTTTTTAACTGAAAATTTCCTGGACTCTGTGCTTATCCTGGCAGATATTGCGCTTTCATTTGACGATCAATTAGCAGAGGCTTATGTAATAAGAGGAGATTATTATAGGTGGCATAATAAAAAAGAGCAGGCTATAAAAGAATATGATAAGGCTATAAAATTCAATCCAAACGATTGGCAGGCATACTGGAACAAAGGTATATTGTATAATATGATGACCTTGTTAAAACCATTGATAATTTTCAAAAAGCTGCATTATTGCATAGAGGACCTTTTTTGCCAGGATTATATTTAGAACTTTCGCATGCATATGCTATGGTTGGTTTCAAAGAGAAATCCAGTTATTACATAGAGGAAGCTCTTAAACTGGATGACGATTCAGCATCATATTACGATTTTTTAGCCTACATGGAAGAATTGATTCGTAATTATGAAAAAGCCATTGAATTTGGGGAAAAATCTTACGCCATTGATTCAACTAATTTTTGGATTAGTACTCACTTAGGACTTACCATTCGTACCTTGGTCAATTTGAAGAATCTTTGAAATACTTTAAAATATGTGAGAAAATAAAAAGGGCTCTTAACAGACCCGGTCTCAATATTATATTCCGGATTGGACATGCTTACTGGGTGAATGGATTTAAAGAGGAAGCAGAATCCTATTTTAAAGAAGGATTGAAGTCTTATAATGAAATGATTGAATTGGATCGAAACTATGCGAGAGATTACTTCACATTCTACAATCTTGCTGCTGTACACGCATTCCTGGGAGACAAAGAAAAGGCCTATGAATATTTAAGACTTTTTAATCAAGGGCAAATGATGCCGTTATTTGGGATCTCAGACATTAAAAATGATCCCTTATTTGACAGGATCAGGGATGAACCGGAATTTCAGCAAATCGTCAGGGATGTAGAAGCCAAATACCAGGCAGAGCGAGAAAGGGTCAGGAAATGGCTGGAGGAGAATGATCGTTAGTTTGCCCCATAAGTCATCATTTGAATCAAATCCCAATAGGCGTTAACTTGCAGTAACCAACCCCTCACCCTACATGCCTGTTAGACCCAATAAACTATCCCAATTCTGGCAGGAATTAAAACGAAGAAATGTAGTCCGTGTGATCACTGTATATGCGGCTGCAGCATTTGTTATCCTGGAGCTCGTGGATTTCCTCGCTCCCTCTTTGGGTCTACCTGAATGGACACTTAACCTGATTCTAATCCTTTTGTTTGTGGGATTCATCATTGCAATAATCCTATCATGGATATATGACATCCATCCGGAAAGCGGTATGGTAAAGACAGAGCCTGCTCATAAAGTAAAGCCAGAAGATATACTAAAATCATTAAACAGCTGGAAGATTGCGAGCTATATCAGTTTTATAGTGATTGTGGTGGGACAATCTACTGGCACAGTAACAAAGAATCATTATGTTGGTTTTATGGATGCTAATGAGATCAGTAAGATGAATGATGAATATATCAAACATCGGGATAAAAAACATCGTTACAGCCCATAACAGGATTAAGACAGAGCTGTCCCAAATTTGGGACAACATATCATGAAATCATTATGTAATACGCAGGCCACAATGAAGTTAGTTTTCACACAAACCACCCCCAGCATTATCGGCGTAGATGTTATTGGTTTCTGTTAACATAGTAGTGCTTTTGAAATATCTTAGACCACAGGCACTGCTTTTGGATATACGGCAATTTTCCACAATGTATTTTCCACTTCTAAGCGTAATGTTTGCATTTTCGAAAGGTCCGTTACCTCCGTTGAGAATGTGAAGGTATTCTATTCTGTTAGCGGTTTGAGCTGTGGGACGATCGATATAAATACCTCCCCAGAATCCCGGTCTGTCTTCGGCGCCATAAATGATGGCCGGGTTACCTGACACTCCAGATGTTGTGAAACTCCCATAAACGTATATCCGACTCTTTTCTTTCATCTCCATAAGAGCACCGGGAAGAAACTTTAATCTATTCGACAAGGGTACAACAATATCACCTTCCAACACATACGGATAGGGTAATCCAATGATGTCGCCATTGATTTGTTGTAATGCTTCTATATTGCTTCCTCTTACTTCGATCTTGTTCGGACGACAGTTGGATATGGATAAATTACCATACAGATCTGCTTTGGGTGGTGTTACGACATAAAATTCATCCCATTCCGGAACAGGAACACTTACAGGATAATTACTGCAATCGTTAATCTCCAGATTGACCAGTCCATCCCGGATTTTTGCATAATCATCAACGTAAATACCATATCCTGATACGTTGGATATTTTACTATTTGTAATCCACCCATGTGTATTAATAGTAATGGCACCCTTAAACCTCGCATCTGTTGGGTCTCCCGCATCTGAAATGATCCCATTTACTATTCTGCTGATGTCGTGATTACTTGCCAGGTGTATTCCTTTCCAATATCCAGATTCTCTTTTTACACCGCGAAGTGTGATGGGTTCCTCCTCTACCAGGCTTACAATACTCAACACGGCATCCCCTCGAATTATCAGACCGGAACCTTCGGTAAATTCCACCACGACATTTTCATAAAAAGTAATATCTATATCATCCACCTCCACAAGGCAGTCAATAATATAATCTACAGATCTTCCATCTTTATGTTCCAAAATGATATCGTTCTCGAAGTCTTTGCAGGTTAATTCCTTTGCATCACCGGAAAGATTAAGCAGATCACTATTGCAGGTAAGACAGCAGGTTGAAAAAAGTATAAGTAAAAGGAGATGAATACGCATAATGTTAGAACTTTTATGGATCGCATTATAATCGTAACTGCTAAATAAAAATATTGCTTTTACAGGACAATACCTAAAGATTTGGATAGGTGAAGAATAAGAATAGCCTACTTTGCAATTAAAAAACTGTAAGCTTTCAAATCAAAATGGAATAATTAGAATAAATTTAAATTATGCTTTTTGCCAATCAACCAGGGTTAACCAGATCAGCAGCTCTTCGATTTGTTCAGCGTAATCCATATTGGTTAATTTGGTGAGGAGGGAATAACTTGCTTACCTTACTATAAATGCTTGATCTTTTCAACTAATTGTGGCTATTATTGATTCAGCGGTAGGATTCCCGTCTTTCCATTTGATTTTAATAGTAAAATTAATATAAGCATTCTGCCCATTATGTTGTTTAAACGTATCATAATATACATCGTAATTGCCACTAAGATTGTACGTATCATCTTTAAACTTAATTGTGAAGGTAAAATTGATATAATCGTCAGTATTGTCCATGCGGAAACTCATGTATCCAATGTCTTGCTTTTCTAACACTCCATTTTTACCAATCTTAAAATTCGTTGTAAAAGGACCTTTGCGTGTGCCAGCACAGTATACTTTGTAATAGTTCACCACGAAATCGGAATAGTAATACTCCTCTGTGACATCGAGCTCATCATCCAGTGATTGAATCACGCATAATACATGGCCTCCCAAAAGCACTCCGAAATCTATTTCAGGAGCTTTGGTTTCTTCGCAATCTTCGTTTAAGCAACTAGATGCAATCAATATCAAAACAATGAACAAACAAGAAGTGAAAGACTTTTTCATCTCATGAAATTTTTAAAACAACATTCAAGTTATCACTATCCCAAAAATAAAACAAGCTAAAATTGTGAATAATTAGCACTATGTTTCAATGGATGGACTTTGGCGAGCTCACGAAATTGCAAAGCATTATAGTAACCGGGGTATTGAATTATTCCTTCAATGGAATTAAAACTTAATACTAAGTGTTACTCCTGGCTGATACTTTTAAGTAATAAAATTATACAGAGTGCGAGGCTTTGTTCAATACGAATATCATTGTAAACTGTATTCTAAGTGAGCTAAGCTTCAAATAGGAAAGATGCCTTGCTACAAATCTAATTCTTGAAGGAATTAAACTATTTAGCCAGATCAGGGCAATTCAATTATTCTGATGTTTCTGAAATGAATTTCAGCTCCCTCCGATTCAAGACATATAAATCCTTCTTTTTTGGTTGACTTACTTATCCCGTTAACAAATTTACCATTTACCGAAAGTTTAATGGTTCCATCAACACACACCACTTCGTAGGTGTTCCACTCCCCTCTTCCTTTACACCTGTTTTCAACAGATTTACTACGGCGTCCCCTTGGATTATCAGGCACTGTTTCTACCCCCCCAACACCAAAAATTTCGCCATGTACATAAGCAACCGGAGGTGTTTTACCATCTCTTGTATTCAGGTTTACCCAATCGAGTTCCAGCATTTGTACTTCCACTCCGTTTGGCAAACGGTTGTCGCCTGGCTCGGCATCGCTCCACACAAAAGTCCCTGAATTTCCTCCTGGTTCCATGTGTTTCCACTCGATGTGCAATAAAAAGTTTTCGTACTTCTTTTCTGAACGGATTACCCCAATCGGATGTCCTGAACAGATTAACTCATTCCCCGTTTACTTTCCAGGTTTCAGCTTCGGTATTTACCTGTATCCAGTTAATGGGTACACCTTCCACGGTTCTCACCCGAAATAATCTTTTGAAGACCAATCTCTTCACCAAATCTGAACAGTGATTCCTGTGCTGATATAAGTCCGGTCCAAAAGAATGAATCCTGTAATAAATAGCAATTGTTTCATTTCGAATATTTTAACATTAGACTTAAGTCAACCTGTTTTCTTCCCCGGCCAGGGGTATTTCTTCAGGAATTCCGGGAACCGGGCCAAAAGCATAGGTTTTGGGTCCCAAATAGAGGTCTGAGTTCATCATTTCTTCCCAGGTAACATCTTTTCCGGTATAGGCCGAAATTCGGCCCATGATGGTCATTAAGGTCGAATTCACCTGTGCTTCAGCATCGTTAACGGTGTTTCCGGTTCTGATACCGGTTACAAGATTTATGTGTTCCTGTACAAACGGATTGGTAACATTCCATTTCGATTCAGTATCTCCTTCTTCCGGTTGCGGATATTTCCATACTTCATTTCCATGAACATCAAGAATTTGACCAGAAGCAATAGCAACTCCATTGGTACCTACAATTCGTTCCACCTTGCCGTTGGTACAGCCATTTATCTGACGTGCTGCACAGTGTGTTCTTACACCATTTTCGTAAACGTACTCCACACTGAAAAAGTCATACTGATCGCCCGTAATTCTCCTTTGGCGGCCGCCCCAGCCAACTGCTTTTACCGGAGTTCTGCCCATGTGCCAGCTCATTACATCAATTTCGTGAATAAACTGTTCCGTTATGTGATCGCCCGAAAGCCAGCAAAAGTTTGCCCAGTTTCGCAGCATGTATTCCATGTCGGTCCATTCGGGTCTTCTTCTTACATACCAAAGAGCGCCTCCGTTTCTGATAATATTAGCACCAACAATTTCGCCTATTTCACCGTTGGCTACTTTCTCTGGGTGGTCATGTAATCCTTTTGTACTCTTCGTATCGTACCACTAACCATACACAATCCCAGCGATTCGGCCATTTTTGATGAAACCAGAACAGATCGCGCACCAACCGGATCGACAGCAATTGGTTTTTCCATAAAAACATGCTTGCGGGCATTTACCGCCGCTTCAACATGTGTTGGACGGAAATGAGGTGGAGTACAAAGTAATACGACATCCACACCCGAATCAATAACTTTTTGATAGCTGTCAAATCCCAAAAAACATTTCTCATCGGCAATCTCCACACCTTTTTCTTCTTTTAAACTTAGCCGGCAACTGTCAATCCTATCCTGAAAAACATCCCCCAAAGCCACAATCTCCAGGTTTGGCCCTGCATCTAAAAAATTAACCGCAGCTCCGGTACCGCGTCCGCCGCATCCAATTAATCCGGCTTTTATAACTTTGCCGTCAGGGGCCCGGTCAAGCAATTCAGGTGGTTCATCAATTGTTTTTGTTTTTTTCTCTGTTGAACAAGCCGATATCAAAGCCGCGGTTCCTAATGTACCGATAGTGGCTTTTGTGATAAAATCTCTTCGTTTTAGATCCATTTGGTTCATTATTTATAAAACTTGTATATATAATCCGTTCTATTCTGGGAGGAGATACAAGTACAAATCTACTGATTTCTGATGAAAGCTTATAGCACTTCGAAAGGAGCGATGATTTACCACTCAGATTAGAAAAGGGCTATTTCACCAAACCTTCTTGTGGCCTTTACCAATCTTATCCAGAAGATCCCTGGCCATCTCCATGATAAGCTCCCGGTAATTCTCCGAAACCTGATCATTACACTAATCCTTGTTTGAGCGTCTATTTTCTCTGAGACCAGAAATTGCGAGGGCAACTCCACCGCCGGCTGCAACACCAAATAATAAACCAAGCAAGAATCCCCATGGACGACCAAGTGATGTCCAGCCAAGAATGGCAGATAGAGCCATACCGATTGCAGCCATTGAAGCGAGGGCTAATCCAAGCGATATCTTCTGTCTTTTACTTATGTTCATTCCGAAAAAAAATAAATTGATTAATTGCAAAACATCACTTGAATACTAATTGAGTTTCTTCAAAATTTCCTGAAACCGGGGGTGGTCTCGAATCGGATCAAAATCTGAATCGGTTTCGATCCATTCTCTGGAAGCGTAACCAGAATCAACCGCTTTCTCAAAGTAGTCCA
This sequence comes from uncultured Bacteroidales bacterium, assembly GCA_963710385.1. Classification (GTDB taxonomy): domain Bacteria; phylum Bacteroidota; class Bacteroidia; order Bacteroidales. The sequence continues at coordinate 38,870 of CAVQAB010000007.1, forward strand.
GGGCCATATCAACCATTCCTAACAATGAGTATATACAAGCAGCATTATACAAAACTTTTGTTTCATTTGGAGCAATTGCAATCGCCTTTTCCAACCACTTCAACGCCTCCTGTCGAACATCCTCTTCAATAAGAATTATAGCGCCAAGGTAGTAAGCACGGGCATCATCCGGATACAAATCAAGATGATTTCTGACAAGTTCTATTGCCCGCTGGTTCGCTTTCTTCATTTCGCTCTTCATGTTGAGATCACCGTAAGCAGTGGCGACAAATATTGCACTTTCATAATCCTCAGGTCGAACCTCTGCTGCCTTTTTAAAAAAGCTGAGGGCTTGTTCATGCTTTCCTTGTACCCTGTAGGTACGTCCGCCCTGATAGTAGGCAACAAATAGTTTTGGATTCAATTGAATAGCGATTTCAAATTCCTTTTCGGCTTCTTTGTACTGGTTGATCTGTGTCAGTACGATGCCTCTTGAAGAATGAGCTTCAGCCAGTTCCGGGTCCAACTCAAGGGCTTTTTGACTTGCAGCAAGTGCCTGATTCAGGTTTTCCTCATTTCTGTCGAAGTACATATAGAATTGCGAGTAGCTGTCTGCCAGTCCTGCATATGCAAGTGCATAGTTTTTATCGATTTGAATCGCCCGTGAAAATAATTCAATTGCGTATTCTGTTGAATTGTGGTGCAATTGACGATAATATGTACGGCCCTGAATATAGAAATCATAGGCCTCCACGTTCCGGGTTTTCAACTTTTTTAATTCATCTTTTTCTCTACTACTGAGATTTATCTCCAGAGCCTGGACTATGTTCTGTGCTATTTCATTTTGTATTGCAAACACGTCGCTTAACTCTCTATCATAACGTTCTGACCAGAGGTGAAAACCATTCTCCACATTTATTAGCTGTGCTGTGATCCGCAATTGATTTCCGGCTTTTCTCACACTACCTTCAACAATAGTCTGTACTCCCAACTTCTTGCCGATTTCACGAATATCCATGTTCTTATCCTTGAAGGCGAAACTTGAAGTTCTCGACACAACCTGTACACCCTCTAAATTTGTCAAATCGTTAAGAATATCCTCGCTGATGCCGTCGCAAAAGTAGTCCTGTTCTTTATCACCACTCATGTTAGTAAAAGGAAGAACAGCAATGGATTTCTCGAGAATGGTTGTTTCTTCTGAGCGGTTTATGGAGGATATTATATTGAATACAATTAATCCAACAATCGCAACGAAACTCACATAGCTGGCAATCTTCCAACTGTTCGATGAAACAGGTTTATCCTTGGTTTCTATCTTTTCCGCAGGTGCGGTCTTTACCATTCCTTCTTCTGGGTGTATGTCGTATATCCAGGAGAGGATGATGGCAATGATAAATCCGATGCAAAGAAATACAATGGCAAATGGTAGGGTCCAGTCAGGAAGTCTTAATGGATCAATGATTATGGACAACAGCTCCAGGATCACAAATGCAAGCAGCTGCATAGACTGTTATCACACGTATTACCTTCCTGCGCTTTAACTCTTGCCAAAAATTAAATAGTTTGTTGGGCATTTAGGATTGAGGTTGGTAAGTGCAAGTTACTGCACTGAAGGATATAAGTCAAATGGACACATGCAGGTTCTGTCGCATCTCTTCAACCTATCATATCAATAAGTGCTTTAATATATCCAAATGCAAAGGCGTGACCCTGAAGAGCAGCTGCCGGATCATCATGATGAGGCATGTGATCTGGCATCACCATTCCATCGTATCCAACATCCCTTAATTCTTTTAAAATCTGTACAAAATCCAAATCCCCATTATCAGGATATACTTCTTGAAAATTATTCCATCCCCCTTTTATATTTCGTAAATGGATATTGAAAATCTGTTTGCGATCTCCAACCCACTTTATTACAGGCAATAACTCAGTCTTTGGATCTTTCAGTCCTGATGCCACAGTGCCCAGGCAAAGGTTTAACCCATGAGCGGGGCTTTTGTATAGTTGGGCAAATCTTTTGATGCCATCAAAAACATCCGGGCTATTCCAGCGTGTGATTCCACGATAACCAACAGGGGCCGGCGGATCAGCAATGTGGTTAGCCAGGCGTACATCATATTCCTCAGCTACTGGAAGAAGCCGATCAAGCAGATAGATGATGCGTTCATAAACCTCATCAATGGATAGATCACCAGCGATGGTTTTAGGTTCATTGCGAATTAACGCTTCTTCATAATTCCATGTGCTGTAAGATGCATTGCCACGGTTTGGATCAATGGTTCTCCCAGTTCTCAGGACTTTAAGGATAGTTGTATTGTAGTTAAGTGTTCTAACTCCTGATTTCCCTGCTACAGAGATCATCTGCTGTATCATTTCAATTTCACGATCTCGCTCCGGACTTTTTCCAAGCATGATATTTGGTGTATCAACGCGCTCGATGCCAGCGGATGAGAGGGGCAGATGATAGGCATCCAAACTAATCCCATATTTTTCACAAGCTTCTTTCTTTGCCATTGAGTCATCTAAATCCCAGCCTATGCCTTCAATCATCCTGGGAGACCCGCCATCTATATGAAAGACCCCATGTCTTGCAAGGAATTCCAGGTTCTCTTTGCCCGTACCCCCATGCTGGCAGCCAACATTCATCAACATCGGTTTCACAGCGGGAATCATTTTCTCTTCTCCATTCGTTGACTGGCATCCAGCAGCTACTGAACCCAGTGATCCAACTACTGCCGTAGCTCCGAGGGAGCTTTTTATCATTGAAGAGATGGCTTTCCTACGATTCATATTCTGTATCATTTTATTGGGATTAATAATCAGAGTCTTTTATAAAAATACTAAAAATGACTGAGCACTAATACGCTGTTTTCGCTTTCTTAGTACTTTTATCTTTTGCAACAGAGAATAAGCGGAACCGGCCAAATCTTTTCAAATTTTACCAATGGGCGCTAAAACCATACAATTAAAGGTACCTACAGATTATTCCGAAGAGCAGCTCAGAAATGCCATTGAAAAGCAACTTGGGTTAAAGGATTTTTCCTTTCAGATAGAAAAGAAAAGCCTGGATGCCAGGAAGAAAAACGATACACATTGGTTATTGGGACTTGTTGTTTCTTCAGAAAAAATTGAAGGTGAAGATTTTGTAGCTCCGGAACCACTGGAAATTCCATTTAAAAAGCGATCAGAAAAGGTAGTAGTGGTTGGGAGTGGACCGGCTGGTTTTTTTGCTGCACATGTTTTGCAGTTAGCTGGTTTTCAGGTAACCATTATAGAACGCGGATCAAAAGTAGAGCAGCGTTCCAGGGCCATTAGCCTATTGGAAAGCAAGGGAGAATTCAACAGTCAGAATAATTACGCATTTGGCGAGGGAGGTGCCGGAACCTTTTCAGACGGGAAGCTCACATCACGATCAAAGCACATCTCCGGGGAACGTCGTTTTATCCTTTCGGAATATGTGAAAGCCGGTGCGCCTGAAGAAATATTATACATGTCCTACCCTCATGTGGGAACCGATAATCTCAAAGTAATTGTAACCCATCTTCGTCAACAATTTCTTGATAACGGAGGAACATTCTTATTTGAGACCCAACTTAAAGACATTATTCTCAAAGGTAATAAGGCAGCTGGTGTTATTTCTGACAAGGGTGATCTGGAAGCGGATCATGTAATACTTGCTACGGGTCATTCTGCTTACGACACTTACCGCATGCTGATAGGAAAAGGAATTCAGTTTGGCACCAAAAATTTTGCAATTGGTCACCGGATCGAACATCCGCAAAAACTCATTAACCAGGCTCAGTGGGGCAGAGAAACTTTGCCGGGAGTAAAAGCTGCAGAATACCGCTTAAGTACAAAGTCGAAATCGGGATTGGGAGTGTATACGTTTTGCATGTGTCCCGGTGGCCAGGTGGTTCCGGCTGCAGCTTATGAAGAAAAAAGTGTGGTAAATGGAATGAGTTATTATCAGCGTGATGGACTCTTTGCCAACGCAGGTTGTGTAGCAGGGGTTCATCCCGATATGTTGCTGGGACATACATGCTCTCCCACTGAAATATTGGATTGGTTGGATAAGCTGGAGGGTAACTTTTTTGCCTTTTCCAATAGCTATACCATTCCGGCAAATATGGCAGCTGACTATATACAAAAGAGGGAATCGAAGCTTATATCGGAAAGCAGCTATCCACTGGGATTACAATCCGCTCCTCTTTTTAATTTGATTCCTGAGATGGTAAGTCAGGCTATCAGGGCCGGATTGAACGATTTTAGCAGGAAACTGCATGGATTTGACCGGGGTTTGTTGATGGGATTGGAAAGTAAAACCTCCTCCCCCATTCAAGTTGCGCGCGACAGAGTTGGAAAATGCACCGGCTTCGAAAATCTCTATTTCGTTGGTGAAGGTAGTGGCTTTGCGGGTGGGATCATCTCAAGTGCTGCAGATGGAGTGAAATGCGCAATGGAGCTCATTTAGCTTCAATCTGTGAGCCCGGCTGCCCCGGTTATTACTGAATCAATCATTTCAATGGCTCCCCGCAGGTAGGGCAAAATTTATATCCTACATCTTTATCAAATTCATGCCCATTTGAACATCTGATCAATTGCTTTTCAACATGGACCTGCGTTAATACACCATATATTTTACTATCTGAAGAAACACTCCCCCAATAACCTGTTATTAAGAATTCAATGCTTTGAGTCTGCCCCGTTCTGAGTAACTCGAGAAATCTTTGATGGGGACAATACAATTCCAATATGAGTTTATGTCCATCCTTAGTATTTTCAGCAAATAACAGGGTTTGGTTGGCCTTAATCCATAATGTATTGTAGGACTGAGTCACCTTCACCCCATTCTCTATTAAAAGGTCTGCGGCAGTTCTTTGGTTATATGAATAACCCCAACTCTTGTTATTACTCATATAAATATCAACACCCGCTGCAACTTTTTCTCCACTTGCATGGCCAAAGAATCTAATAATGTTTGCTTCGTTAAATCTGACTCTTTTAGCCCAGATAGACTTTGCAAATTCCTCATTTGTCAACCGAACAATGCTTTCGTGAGCGCCAACACACCTCTCTTGCGCACTATCAACCTTAAGTCTGAGTTCTTCTTCCGTAATAACCTGAGAATAAGCTACGACCGAGAAGCTAAGAAATAACATGAAGCTTACATATTTCATGATAAATTGCTTTTTAATCGGTATGTATCGATCGTGACTTTTACTGGTATTCAATGGCCATCATGTCCTTGAAGTAGATCCTTTCCAGCAGCGATTCCTTTTTGGTTTCATAATATTCGATCAGATCAGGGTCCTTTACGAATATGCAATGATCATCCGGAGAATCATCGACGATCATACCAGATAATGATTCCACCTCATTGGAGAGGGTAATGACAATCGCATGGTCGTGATAATTGCGCAGAATTTCGACTTTGCCTATCATAATAATCTGGATTATGAAATTTCTCTAGCTTATACGTAATACTGCTCGCAAATGTTCTATCTTTTGGCTGGAAAATCGATGGGATAACTATTCAGGCCAATTTCCTTTGATTCTAATGCGAAGCAATAGACTCCTCTCAGGAGGGACGAGAGGTCACAAAGATAGTCATTTGTTTTCTTTAACAGAAATAGTGATCGACGGCATGGAGTTGGTTCCGTTCTGGTATCGGTTATCTGACCAGGGTTGTACGCTGCCGTCCTGGTCTTTGGCCCTCGAACTTATTGTAAAGGTTCCAGCCTGATGAGGTATAAAATCAACCTCCCAGAAAATCCATACATAATCCTCATCCAGGCTTTCGACTATATTCGATCGTAAGCGTTCTTGGGATCATCTTCAGGTTCATCAATTTTTCCAATGTTAAGACTGCTTGATCACAACATTATTGTACATGGTGAAAGATCAATTATAAATTATTTGCAGATACAGAAAGTTAGGTATTTCCTTAAAACATCACTCATATTAATCCCGTTGATTCTGTGGAAATGTGTAATGAAATTTGAACTATTCATACTAAATTTTGTTTACCAAATTAACATCATAAAAGAATCTTCCAAAGCTTCCCAGCTGCCAATTGCGGATATACAAAATTGAGGCAAACCTTTCCATTCCTGAAACCAGGTTAACACTTCATCTGCCCTAATTGATGAAAATATGGAAAACATGTTTGGTAGAATAATCAATTGTACACTTTTCATCATCTTATTTGTTTGGATTACATCTTGCGCAGGTACAAATACAACTGGGAAGTTATCAAGCCAAAATAAGAGCCTGGATAGTCTATCTCAAATTATTTTTTTGAATTATTCGATACAGAAGGACAATAAGGAGGGATATAACATTGAACTCATAAATAAGATCGTGGCAGATGGCAAAATCAAAAAAAATTCAAACCAAATTTCAACTGCTAAAGAAGGAGATCTTAAATGCCTGATCCTCGACGAAAATAAGCTCCCCATCTCAACTATAATTATCTCCGATCCATTCATTAAGAAGGTTGAATATCAACAAGAAAACGGAAGTTTGACCTCGAAAGAAGTAATTCTTGATAGTGCTGACTTTTCAATCAGGATGCAGTTGGATAGAGGTTCCAGGTATATCGCCATTGAAAGGATTAATCCCAACGATAGTTCTTATCTCCTATTAACAGAAATTGATTAGTTATGAAACGGGCTCTCGTTATTTCCACAATGCTATTTGTCGCATGCTTGTCAAATTACGCACAGTTATTTGATGTAGATACTATTCAATTCACCGGGGATATTAACAATCGAATTAATCTGGTTATTCTTGGTGATGGTTACCAAAGTCATGAATTACCTCAGTATATTATTGACGCAAACAAATTCACCAATACATTCTTCTCCAACAGCCCTTACCTCGAGTATCAACAATTCTTTAACGTTATTGCAATAAAGGTACCTTCTAATGAAAGTGGAGCAAGTCACCCTGGTACTGCTACCGATGTTACGGAACCTGAACATCCCATCATTGAGGTTGATAATTATTTTGGTTCTACATTTGATAATTTTGATATTCATAGATTACTCGTTCCTGTGAAGACTACAGTTATAACAACTGTATTAGCTAATAATTTCCCTTCGTATGATCAGGTTGTTATTTTGGTGAATACCCCCTATTATGGAGGCAGTGGGGGTGAATTTGCAACAGCAACTTCAGATCCCGCCTCCAGTGATGTTGCGATACATGAAATAGGCCATTCGTTTACAGGGCTTAAGGATGAATATTGGGCAGGAGATATCTATGCTGAAGAGGGGATTAATATGACACAGGAAACCAATCCAATGCTTGTCAAATGGAACAATTGGAATAACGATAACGGCGTCGGTATTTATCAGCATTGTTGTGGAGAGACATCGGCGAGCTGGTATAAACCACATGAAAACTGCAAAATGCAGGTTTTAGGTGTTCCCTTTTGCTCAGTTTGTATTGAAGGCACCATTGAAAGGATACATTCTCTGACAAATCCAATAGTAAGTTATACACCGTCTGAATTCAATATTTCTGCACAAACCAGTTCTTTAGAGTTCGAATTAGAAATGGTCGAACCCGTTCCAAATACTTTTAAGAAACGATGGCTACTCAATAATGTTGAAACAGGTAGCAATACCAATACCATTCAAATTGCTAAAAATGAATTGATTGTTGGAGTAAACACCCTGTCCGCAATTGTCGAAGACACTTCCGAGCTATTGCGAGTTGATGGCCACGAAAATTTACATGTACATAATGTTTCTTGGTCTATTACAAACAGTTCGAACGTTGTAAATGTTACTGAAACTATTTGTCAGGGAGATAGCATTTATCTTCAGGGAGCCTTTCAAAAGGAAGGTGGAATGTACTATGATACTTTGATAGCATCAGGAGGGAATGATAGTCTTATCGCCACAGACTTAATGGTTGAAACAGTTGATCTCTCAGTAGCTCGATCAGGAGATACCCTGTTTGCTAATGCACAGGGTGCAATTTTTCAATGGCTCAGCTGTAATGATTTTTCGCCGATAGTTAATGCGACTAATCAATCATTTACAGCGGGCATAAATGGAGATTATGCAGTGGAAGTAACACAGAACGGATGTATAGATACAACTGATTGTTTTGCAGTTACCACAGTGGGCTTTTTTGAAGATAGCTATAGCGCGTCCATTAACGTTTATCCAAATCCGACAATAGGCAGATTGCTTTTGAGCATAGGTCAAGAGGCTAATTACTCAATTTATACAATTAAGATCATCAGTAGTGATGGCCGCATTGTTTACATCAATAAAATGAGCGCACCAGAGATCACGATTGAAATGACGGATTTTGGCCAGGATGGATTGTATTATCTGCAACTCATCGGCCCTAATGGAAGAGTTATTGATGTCAAGAAAATTGTTCTGAATTAAAATCCTTGACACCTAACTTTATTATATTCTGATGCATTATACAATTCTCTCTCTCAACATAGATACTTCATCCTAACTGAAGGTAGAAATTCTATTAAGCATGAATTTAAAATAAATATCATGAGCTTTTTAAAAGTTGCTATTGTTGTTGTATTTATTCTTTTTCAGAACTATACAACCTTCTCTCAGTCAAATGAACAGCCAAATATTCTGATTATTATGACTGATCAGCAATTTGCCGATGCCATGAGTTGTGTAATGGGGAATCAATACCTCCACACACCGAATATGGACTTATTGGCAGAAAATGGGATTATGTTTACACGGGCATACAGTCCGAATCCGCTATGTAAACCCATGCGCTCTTCCATGATGACCGGCAGGTTTCCACATGAAACAGGTGTGCTTTCCAATGAAAACGTTCAAATCGATCCCTCAAAAAATGTCTTTCTGGGGAAGTTATTTAAGGAAGCCGGTTACGAAACAGCTTATTTTGGAAAATGGCATGTTGCATTGGATAAAGAGCAAAAGGAAGTCCATGGATTTGATATTTTAACGGACAATCCGGGTCGCCTGGATCCAAATCCGGCAGCAGCTTTTCTGCAACAAACACACCAAAAGCCATTTTTCGCAGTAGCATCTTTTCTCAGTCCACATGAAGTTTGCCAATGGGCGCGCTATGAGGAATTGCCGGGATGGCCCCTGGGTGAAATACCCGAATTGGAGAATTTACCTCCGCTAAAACTGAATTTTAATCCCCCTGAAAACGAAACTGATATAATGGAATATATGCGAAAATCATATCAGGCAAACCGGCGTTTCCCAGTGGGCAATTATACGGAGTATGACTGGCGAAGATTGGCCTGGGGATATTACCGGTTGATTGAGCGCGCAGATGATTTTGTGGGTGAATTAACTGACGCCCTGAAGCGATCAGGATTGGAAGAAAATACCCTGGTTCTCTTTCTCAGCGATCATGGCGATTGCTGTGGCAGTCACAGATGGAACCAAAAAACGGTATTTTATGATGAATCTTCAAGGGTTCCTTTTATTATATCATGGAAAGGGATTACAGAAAAAGGAACTTCGGATCTCCTGCTCAATACAGGAACAGATATAATTCCAACCCTTTGCGATTTTGCGGGCATAAAAATCCCAGCAGATTTACCAGGTAAAAGTGTGAAAGCAGCAGTACTGGGTGAAGGATTACCCTGGCAAAGAGATTTTATAGTATCCGAAAATTATCTGGTTCAAGGCGATCCGGTTGATGGTAAAAGTATTCAACCACAGGGCAGGATGGTGCGGAGTGTTCAATACAAATACTGTTTGTATAGCGAAGGAGAACGCCGCGAGTCTCTTGTGGATATGAATAAAGATCCATTGGAAATGGTAAACCTGGCGCAGAAACCGGAATACAAAATTGCCTTGGAGAAGCATCGGTCATTCCTGAAGCAACATGCCGAGCAGAATAATGATTCTGTTGCGTCAAAAATGCTGTCTGATATAAAAAGACAATAGCTGGAAAGGAGACCTGACTCAAAGATCGATCCTTGGCCAGTTCCGTTCCTGGAGTTGATCGACTATCATATGGCGAAGAGCAACCACTGTGGCACCGGCCCGCATGAAGGCCACACCATCTTCCAGAGAGGCCACACCACCTGATGCCTTTATCCCCATGTGATCTCCCACACTCTTCCTTATCAGGTCAATGATTCGAATGGTAGCCCGTCCCGGACCGAAGCCTGTACAGGTTTTTATGAAATCCGCTCCACTATCTTCCACAAGTTTGGCAGCGCTTACGATTTGTTCTTCAGTCAGGACACCCACCTCGATAATCACTTTAAATGGAACATCGAATGGTTTGGCCACTTTCATGACCTCCTGGATATCTGCTGATACGCGCCGGTAGTCACCTTCCTGGAAGGCTGAAATATTCATCACCATATCCAGATCCGTGGCCCCGCGTTTCAAACCTTGCTCAGCTTCCGTGCACTTGACAAGCGTGGATACCCCACCGCAGGGGAAACCTACTGGAATCTGGGCGCGAACGCGAGTCCCTTCCAGGGCATCAACCAGGACGCCAATATATTGCGGAAATGCCACAACAGCCCGAAAACCATACATTCTTGCTGCTTTGCAGGTGTTCTGCACGTCCTCTTTTGTGGCTGTTATTGTAAGTGCCTCAGAATAATCTATTGCTGATATAAGCTTATCTAATCTCCTCATCGCTAATTTCAAACATATTGCTTATCCATTAAGCACCCAGCCTTTGCGATACTCCTTGCGCAGATAATCGTTGGCTACGGAATCATTTGTCACTCGTCCTGCAGCTGAATCATATTTCAGTTCCTTGCCTGCCCGATGTGCAACAAGGCCAAGCATCAATGTTTCGATCATACGTCCGGCATAATCAAAATCGCAGGAGGTCTTCAGATCACCTTTACAGGCGTTGATCCACTGACCCACGAAACTGCCATGAGGAGGTGCCACTTCATTGCTGTTGGGAGAATGGTAGTAGGTCATATCTGCTCCCTCAACCGCCGGAATCAGCATACGGGTTCTGAAGTCTGCAATAACAGTACCTTTCGTACCCCTAAACATTGCTCCATGACCGATTTTCGACATATCGATGGCATTGTGCGGAGCTTCGGGCTTTAATGTACCCTGAAACCATTCAACAGTTATTTCTCCGCGCCAGTCGTTGGCGGGAAAATTAAAGGTGGCTCTGAACATCTGATGGGCAGACTTCGGGGTGGTAAGGATCCCCAATGGCCACAGCTGTTGTCGGAAGTCCTGCATCTATGGCATTCCAGGCAAGGTCCATGGTATGGCTGCCCATATCTCCTATCTGCCAGCTGCCAAAATCATGGTACATGTTCCATAGCAGGCAACCTGCCCCCGGTCTTGCACCGAAATATCCGGGATTAAAGGGATGCATTTGAACCGGACCGATCCATTGTTCCCAGTCAATGTCTTTGGGTGCCGGACCTGCTGCCGGAAGATAACCGGTTTTATCGTGGGTACGGTTGCCCCATGCCTGAACTTCCTGCAGATCACCAATGGCACCATTGCGGACCAACTCAGAGACCCGGTCAAAATTCTCATGGGCATGGCGCTGGGTACCGTGCTGGGTGGCCAGTTTATTTTTGTTTGCAAGGTAGACTTTCCGGACCTCACGTGCCTCTTCAACACATTCACCAACCGGTTTTTCACAAAAAACATGCAATCCGCGGTTCATGGCCCAGATGCTGATAAATGCATGGTGATGATCCGGAGTTGCAATTAATACAGCATCGATATCCTTTTGCTCCAGACATTTGCGCCAGTCGGTGTATTGTTTGGCTTTGGGATATTGAGTTGCCGCCAATGCCATATTGCCGGCATGTACATCACAGATGGCAACCACGTTCTCGCTCTCTAAGGAACCATAGTGCTGACTGCCACGGCCATGGGCACCAATCAGTGCAATATTCAGTTTATCCAGTGCACTTTTACCTGAAATGACACCTGCCTGGAAGGATCAATAGTCCGGCACCGGTTGCAGCGGCGGACTTAACAAAATTTCGTCTTTTCATAAGGTATATTTTGATGGTTTAAATGCATGGGAGTATAGGGATAGTTTATCGGGACTTCCGGACATAAAGGTTTAGGATTGGATATACGCAAGTTAGTACCTTATGGCATATGAGTCAAATGAGCATTAAACTTCATAGATTCCCGGAATTCAATCCAGGTTCTCAACCCCTCCAGGGCCTGGTACGATCCGGTAAGTCTGCCAAGACATCATTGATGATATTGGCATCTTCAACAATCTGGAAATCAAACATACCCACACAAGCAAAGTCTGCACCACTCTTAAAGGCATAGTTAAAGCCATCCTTTGGAGAGATCGCGCCTGCACCCAGAACTTTATAGGAAATCCAGGGCTTTTCTACCTCTTTCATAAATTCAACGGTTTGCTCGGGAGTGACAGACCAGATATTGTCCTTCACATCAGCCCCATACTCGGGTTCAACAATGTTACGGGGGTCCGGTTTCCACTCAGGATCTGTAACAAGCCTCGGCCCCGCTGTCCAGTAATTTCCACTGTTGAGGGTCTTCATATAAAAATCGGGCTCCAGACCATATTTTTCGCTTTCGATAATTACCCTGAGATCGTGACCGGCAAAACCAGATATGACATGATCATGTTTTTTCATCTGTTCAAGGCAATTTAGCAGGAAATCTACATTGTTATCTCTGACATATTTGTCACAGATCCCACCGTGCAGATAGATCCCAATGGCACCATTTGCTACTGCAGCGTCAAAATCTGATTTCAGGTCCTCATCAGTGGCCTTGCACTGGGCGATCCATTGCATTTCACCACCTCTTTTCCGATATTTTTCCAGCACCCTGAGTGTATTGTTATCCACCCTGACAATCATGGTATTTATGCCAACTGCTTCACATAATTTGAAAGTTTCCAATACCTTTTCATCGCTGAAATAACTCTGAACCAAATTGGATACATAGATCAGGTCTCTTGAATGGGCATAGCCGCTAATTAGATTCCCGCCGCAGATCAGACGGCTGATCTCATATCCCTTAATTTTACCCATGGGGACTTTCTGATTCAGCTGTTCAAGTGTGGCAAACTGTGCACGTGCAGTGGATCCGGAAATGGCATCTACCCTGCTGGGATTGCTTACCAGGGATCGTTCCTCAAAACTCTCCCATTGCTTCTTTCCTCAAAGCCATCCACGCAAATCCTCCAACAAAAGGAAGAGCCAATAAGATCTTTAAGCAGTTCCCTGCGACCCATGCTGGATTCGGTAATGGAATCGTTCTTCCTTCATTTCCAGTGACCCTGTTCTGCCTGAATCGAGAAATCATCCTGTCCAGACTCCAGAAGAAATCTCTTGGCAAAAAGACAAAAAGGATCAACACCGCCATTTCAATGAGCTGCTTATTGATTACCAGATAGTGTCCCTCACCGGTGGTTTCACTGAGATAACCGATAAAGGGTGGATTTGCAATATAAAACAGCAAAATCAGAAAGGCACCGACAGCTCCAGAGATTCTTGTAAAAAGTCCCACGAAACAGACCAATACCTACCAATATGAGTCCTATAATAGTGAGTATATCAACCGTATGAAGCAATTGCTGGTTTTCGGCAATGCGATTAAATAGCCCCGACAAAAGCCATTGCGATTCCATCAGATATCCAGCTGAGGACCATGGAGAAAACAGTTTTGCCAGGCCTTCATATAGGAAATGCCAGCCTATGAAAATCCGTAAAAGGGTAAAGACCAGCCGTGTAAGATTTTGATACCTGTTCGATATTTGCGTAGGCATGATACAGTTGGTTTTTGGTTTTGTCGTGCGATCGCATCCAATTTACGAAATATAAGAGAAGAACCTGTGGAAATAATTCACAAGGAAAGCAAAATATCCTCATTGGCCGGATCTGTCAAAATGCGTTCCAGGGCCACCAGTCGGGCATTGGTGTGATATGTGGGGTCAGCTTACGTTCCAATTGTCTATGAGCATCACATCGCTGGTTTTACTGCTGAGAAGCAATATTTGTCCTTCTATTTCAATTTTAGCGGTAAGGGTATAACGCCCATTTTCTGAGGGGGACTTATCAATCCAGTGCAGATGCACGTTTTTTGACAGGAGGCTTTCCGGAATTGCTTCCTGTAGTTCCTGGTGTGTGATTCCTGCCTGATGTGATGAAATGGGAGCCAATGCTAAATCTTGGTTTTAGGATTATATATCTAAGTTAAGAAGAATCTATTGGAAAAACCAAATCTCTCAAAATTCTCATCATCTAGTCTCCTAAAAACAAGCTTGTTGTTGAGAATTCAGGATCGCAGGTCAGGTTGACATGCAATTTTCTAAGTCCGGCTTCATCTCCGGGAGTAGGAATATGGGTCAGATGGACCTCACAATTCCGCAATTCGGACAGCTTCTCAACTGCTAACTGTGCAGCTGGATTGGAGATTGCAGATATACCCAGCATGATCAGGGTTTCTTCAGCGTCAAGGCTTATCATTTTTCCTGTGAGCACTTCCTTTTTCATGAAAGTGACCTGTTCAATCATATTGGCAGGCAGCAGGTGCATATTATCGGGGAGTTCGGCCAGGTGTTTGGTAGCATTCAGAATGAGGCTTGAAGCTGAATGCATCAGAGGTGAATTTTTTCCACTGATAATGGTGCCATCTTTCAGTTCAATGGCCGCTCCACAAAATATGCCTTCACTCCCTTTGCCTGTTTTTCTGGCATCCTGGGCAGCCTGTCTGGATGGCAGCACAACCTTTCTGTCCTCTACCGTTGCTTTTACCTTTTCCATGATCAACCTGGCCCTGTCCAGGGAATCCTTTTCCACAAGTCCCATGGCATACTCTACCGCACATCGGAAATACCTGCGTATGATCTCCTGATGGGAAGCTTCAGTAATAACGGCATCATTCACAATGCCGGTGCTTGCCCTGTTAACACCCATGTCGGTAGGGGATTTGTACATGGCCTCTTCGCCCGTGATCTTTTCAAGTATCCTTTTAAGCAAAGGAAAGGCTTCAATATCCCTGTTATAATTGACTGTTTTAATATTATAGGCTTCCAGGTGGTGGTAATCGATCTGAACAATATCCTTCAGATCAACCGTGGCTGCTTCATAAGCTATATTCACCTTATGGGAGAGTGGCAGGTCCCAGATGGGGAAGGTTTCAAATTTGGCATAACCAGCCTTTACACCCTGTTTGTATTCGTGATAGAGATTGTTTAGGCAGGTTGCCAGTTTCCCACTTCCCGGTCCGGGAGCGGTCACTATCACGATGGGTTTGGTGGTTTCAATATATGGATTTGCTCCGTATCCCTGGTCACTGACGATTAGATCCACATCAGTGGGGTAACCCTCTGTAAATCCATGGGTATAAACCCTGATACCATTTCGCTCAAGCTTATTCTTGAAAGATGTTGCCTGAGGCTGGTTCCGGTAACGGGTAATTACCACAGCGGTAATTTCTATTCCCCATTCCTTGAAATCATCAATGGTTTTCAATGCATCAGAATCATAACTGATACCAAAGTCTGCCCGCATTTTTTTCCTTTCTATATCCCCGGCATGAACACAGAGAATGATATCGGTTTTATCCCTGAGTTCCTGTAAAAGGCGCATTTTTACATTGGGATCGAAACCTGGAAGAACCCTTGATGCATGGTAATCGTACATGATCTTTCCACCGAATTCGAGATATAGCTTTTCATGATAATGGTCAACACGTTCCAGAATTGAGGCGGTTTGCGCCTTGATGTAGGCTTCGTTATCGAATCCAATTTTAAGGGGTTGCTCAGGTATAGTGGTCATTGTTTAGGTACAGTAAAAAATCCTGTTTTATAGAGGATTCAATATAGAAAAAATATCCTCTTAGACAGTTTCTATTTTGGGTCTGTCTTTTCATTTCAGATTCGTTCAGGATTTTAGCTTACCTGAGACCAAATCTATAGGAAAATTTTACCAGGAAGGTATTTGTTGATTTCTTAACTGTATAGAGGTTGTTCAAATTATCCCACAGTTCGAATGCACCATTTGAATTATCGTAATCTCTCGTCTGAGACCATACCAGGTAAGCTGTTGATCCGGGCAGAAACTCCCACCTTATCACCAGGTTTGACAACCATTCTTCAAAGGTGAAGTCAGGGTTGCCAAAGCTATAATCCATGTTCGTATCCGTATCCTCATCAATCTCGTAGGATCCGTCCACCAGGCCAATTTGCTGTTCGGTGAATAGATGGTATCTGTCGGTGAACTCATCCGCCTTCGAATCGGTGATCATTTTGAAATCAGAGTAGTCACCTGAGGCAATAAATGGCTGGCCCCAGTATTGGATGGTAAGGTCAGGCGTAATGTTATAGTTTATCCTGAGCGACATACTGAGGGTTTTCTGATCCAGGTGGCCAAAAATATAGCGATCATTGTCATTCATCTCTTTACGTGACACGTACTGAAGCTCCTGGAGGTTTGTTGAGAAGGATGGGCTAAGTGATATCTCCAGTGTATTTATTGGCCGTATGGTCATACTGAGTGTGTAGGAACTCCTTAGATAATACTTTTCAGCGCCCCAGCTGGTAAATCCAAAGAACCCGGCTGAGAATGCCTTTCTATCGTCGGAAAATAGCCTATAATATAATCTTCCGCCATTGGGGAGGTACATGGATGGGCCACCCCTGAGCATCCCATTGGAAACCTGGTGAAAATTAAACCCACCTCCGAAACCCCCGTTCCAGTAGTTCTTGAAATTGCCATTTACATTGTACTCGTATCCAATACCTCCAATTTGTCCACCAAAATCAGATACCAGATAAACATCGTTATTCAGATTCAGGCTTCTGAAGATACTGAAGGGCTCTGTGAAATTGTATCCTGTCCACAAAACATTTAGTATTTCGTCGGCTTGCCTCATATAACCCATATCATTGAACTCAAGTCCGGGGCTTTTAAAAACGCTCATATACTGGAAGTTCCAATTTCCTCCGATCTTTCCAAATTGCAGTTTGCCGCCAAGGCCTGACAGGCTTGTACGGGTATCGTCATACTCAACATAATCGGCATCGGGTCTTTGAAAATACCTGGCAGAGGAAAGCTGAGTATAAGAGATTGCTTCAGTAGTGCCCTGTACATTGCTCACATAGAGTGATGCATTCAATGAATAGTTGCGATCCTTAAAGTACTGTGTAAAATCGACCCCTGCAGCTGTTGCATTCTTGTGAAGATAGTCCAATTCTGTCCCATCAAGCTTTCTAATGGTATTGGTCAGGGCTGCTCCGATAATGGAATTTCCTTTATTGAAATCTTTCTGCAGCCTTGCAAGGGAATAATTGGTAAGAGGTTCTACGGTCTCTTTCCTCTCAACTCCTGCGTTATCAATGGTCGCCCTGGTATCGGCCGTAACGGCTTCAACTATACCCACAGATAGTCCTTTTTCTGTTTTTCCTGTTAATTTGGTTGCTCCCAGGATACGCGTAAATATGGGAATATCGGCATATTCTCCATCCTCAAGGGATGGATATCCATGAGGTCGCCGCCCGATCCGCCTGGAATAAAAGAGGTTGTCATTTCCAACATCACCATCCCCCAGTCCCACATTGAAGCTGGTAATGCTACTCCCTTCAATAAAGAAGGGTCTTTTTTCTTCAAAAAAGGTTTCGAAAGCTGTCAGGTTCACTTCTGAAGGATCAGCCTCCACCTGTCCGAAATCAGGATTGATTGTAAAATCCAGCGTCAGGTTATTGGTAACTCCTATTTTGCCATCAAGTCCGACATTAAACTTTGGATCGGAACCATCAGCATACGGATTGCCTTCCACAGCTTCATAGGTCTTCAGTGAAGCTACACTGTAGGGAGTCAGGTCCAGTTGTTTTCGTGGCTCAATCTCCTGCAGACCATCCAGCTCACCCATCGCATGTATAAATCCAGGAGCATTTCTTGGAATCGGATGCCAGAAGCTCAATTCATTGTTCCTGAAGATCTGGCGGGCAATTTCAAATCCCCATACCTTCTCTGAATTTTTCTTAAAGCGCAGCTGGGTAAAAGGGATCTTCATTTCGGCCCCCCATCCCCATTCGTGCACCTGGGCTTTTGCCAGCCATATGGGATCCCATGTGGTATCTTCGTTCTGACCATTATTGGATTGGATCATATCAAACCGCACTCCTGCCGAACTCACTCCGAAGATAAAACCCGTTCGTAGGTCATGGTAACTGTCGATCACCAAAAATACCATGTCTCCTTCCCCGTTATCACGACGGCTCATCCTGTTGGTGATGCTGTCAGGAGCACTATCAAGAGCTTTGATTGCCAGGTAGAGATTCATGTCGTCAAAAGCCACCTTGAATTCTGTTGGCTGTGACGGTGGTTTGTCAGCATAGGGTTCAAACTGTGTAAAATCCCCGCCCCAGTCACCCATGCTGCCAGACTTCATCATCAAATATGCCGTCGATGACCGGTACCTTATCAATACGGTAGGCTTTATATATTTTTTTTGGAAGATATTCGGTCTGGCCAAAAAGGACAAATGCCGATACTGATAGCAGGATAACTGCTAGTGTCAGGGGCTTAATCATAGTCAATATTCAGAGAGTCGTTATTGTAAGGACGATTAAGTCGCACTTTCGTTACAACAATAAAAATATTTATGAGATCGATTTGACTTTAACACCAGCTAATAACAGGGAAAAAGTTAAGATCCAGTCTAAAGATCAGCCGAAGTTACATGTTTATTTGTGTGGCCTTTATATTTCCTGGTAGGTTTTATAACACCAGTGATCATATGAACAGGGCCATCCCTCCTGCAACTCGTTTCCCATTTGATCTCCCACGGAAAGGGTCACCGGGATGATTGTAATCCTTCCTTGGACTTCCCCCATTTTTGAGCTGTATCTGAAACCATACGGTGTCACTTTTAATCCTGCTACCTACACCTTTTTCGGATTTCTTGCGAGTCACCAACGTGTGACTTTTTCGCATAGTGGTGACTTTTGAATATTGATAACGCATCTTCCTCATCCTTATATAATGCTGTTATACAGTGAATTATAGTCACAAATAGGAAACTGTGAATGTACAAACGAGTCACACATTAGGAAAAAACTCACGCAGCTGTGACTTCCGGTTATTCCGAAATAGACAAGCCAGTTTTCAGATTGTGTTTAGATTAATAAAATCCTTAGAAAGTATCCCCATTTTTTATCGATTTCACTTATCGAATCACTGGAACTTTGACCCAGTCTACAACTCAGAAGAAATCAAAGGAACCTTTACCTCAACGAAGTTAAATATTGGGGTAACTTTAATAATCCTTCCTCCTTGACTCATGTAGAATATCTGCTTAACTTGTAGTTTAACAATCGCGTTCCAACATGTCCGCAAATCCAAACATGCTTACTCGTTTCTGGAAAGAAGTGAAAAGGCGCAATGTCCATCGATCACTGGCCATCTATGCAGGTACCGCATTTGTAATCCTCGAAGCTTCCACCATCATCTTTCCCCGCTGGGAGCTGCCCGACTGGACCATTGATCTTGTACTCTATCTCCTGATCCTTGGATGCATTTATCACATTTATTGTGGCCTGGATTTTTGAAATCACACACCAGGGTGTCCAGAAAACCAAGCCCTTAGCGGAAGTTGCAGACAAGCGAAAAATCCAGTGACTCAAAAAGGTGGAAAGCCGCCACCTTTATCAGCCTGGTAGTAATTGTGGCTTTGATTGTGTTTAATGTTATTGGCCCAGTAAAACCCTCCGGGCAGGAGATATCCAATCCCTGCTTGTGCTGCCCTTTGATAATTTCACCGGCGATGATCAGCTGGATTATGTGGCAGCAGGGATGCATTCATCGCTCATCGGGGATATGGGGCGAATCAGCGGTTTGCGGGTTATTTCAAAGACTACAGCCAATATCTATAAGCACATGGACCTGTCCCTTGCCTGAAATGGCCACAGAACTGAATGCAGATGCAGTGGTGGAACCAACGGTGATGTGTTATGGGGACAGTGTATGCATTACAGATACAGGGTGGTCACTCCCTTTCCCTGAGGAAAAGCAAATATGGATGGGTGAATATAAGGAAGAAAAAAGCCAGATCCTGAACCTTTATAACCGTGTAACTAAACAAATTGCTGACGAAATTAAGATCACACTCACCCAACGGAAGAAGAGGTCCTGGCTGAATCAAGAACCGTGAATACGGAAGCCTATGATGCCTATATGAAAGGGCAGTATTACTGGGACCAGCTGACTCCTGAAGCACTACAGACGGCATTGCAATACTTTAACAAAGCCATTGAAATAGATCCTGACTGGGCACCTCCCTATGCAGGAGTCGCTTCATTCTGGATGGGTGTCAGGCAGATGGGACTTGCCCCTTCTTCCATTACCGTTCCAAACATCTATAAATACCTGAATAAGACCATTGAACTGGATCCGAATTCTGCCCTTACCCACTACACCACTGCAGTGGCTGCTGTGTGGACCGGATATGACTGGGAGAAAGGAGAGAGCGAATTCCTGAAGGTCATAGAGCTAAATCCAAATGATGCATCAAACCGTGCCTATTATGCCCACCTTCTGATGTTCCTGAAACGACAAGATGAGGCACTGACCCAGGCTCAGATTGCCCTGGACCTGGATCCTTTAAATCCTTTAATCCAGGGGCTTGTGGCCGTAGTTCACTGGCACTATGGAAATTACGACCAGTCCAAAGATCTTGCCAATCAAATCGTTCAGCTTGTGCCCAATCACCCACTGGCCATAGGGGTGTTGTGGGGATCGAATGAAGCGCTTGGGAACTATGATGAGGTCTATAAGCTATTGCTTAAATTATTTATGCTGGATGAAGTAGCCTCTGCCATGGTGATGGACACCTACAATGAACAGGGATATCAAGCCGCCCTGGAGAAGGTTATCACTATTGTGGAAGCTATTCCTGATGAACAGGTTCCGGTATCATGCAGCCATCCGGATTGCCTGGATGTACCTCAAGGTGGATAAAACAGATGAAGCCCTGAACATCCTTGAAAAAGTACTGGAAGAACAGGGCCCGGATTTGCCTTATGTGACCACGGGTATTGACCATTATAAAGAACTGGAAAGCGAACCCAGGTTTCTTGCAATTCTTGAAAAAATGGGTCTACCCCTCCTGCAGGGTCATGATATTTTACATAATGAGACTTCTGCAATAAGATTAAACTGGTCCCTTGCCAGACAAGGCTAACAAGTTCACATGGCTTTGGAATGATCCAAGGTATATTGCACTCCTGAAGAAAATTGAATCTTCCCTTACCGAAAGATTAATAATAATATCTTCAAACAATAGTACTATTCCAATTGAATGCTGTATATTTATCCTTGAATATCAAAAGTCTTCGTTTTAATTTTCAAGGTAAAATGATATCCAGAGACGCTTTACAACAACGCATATTTGATTCCATCCAATCATTTCCAGTTACTGCAATTCTTGGTCCAAGGCAGTGTGGTAAAACAACAATCGCCACAACAATTGCAAATCAAATGAATAGTTCGTTTTTCGACCTTGAGAATCCTTCTGATTTCTCAAGTATATCACAATCTCCAATGATTCAGTTGGAATCCAGTGAAGGTTTGATTGTTTTGGACGAGATTCAGAGAGTCCCTGAATTATTTCCAATACTTCGTGTATTGGCCGACAGTAGAACAAAGAACAGGAAATTCCTTATACTCGGAAGCGCTTCGCCAAATCTTACCAAAGGTGCATCAGAATCTCTTGCGGGGAGGATATCATTCATTGATATTTCGGGTTTCAACCTTCAGGATCTAGGTTCAATTAACTGGCAGAAAATCTGGTTGCGAGGGTCCTTCCCACTTGCCTATCTGGCCAGGACAGAAACTGAAAGCTTTCACTGGAGAGATAATTTCATCAGAGCCTTTCTTGAAAGAGACATACCACAAATGGGTATCAGCATTCCAGCGGCAGCACTTAGAAGGTTCTGGACCATGACTGCACATTATAATGGACAGGTCTGGAACGGATCTGAATTTGCCAGGTCCATCGGTGCTACTGAACCTACTGCAAGAAAATATATAGATCTTCTAACTGATGCATATGTTGTTCGCCAGCTTCAACCATGGCACGAAAATCTGAAAAAACGTCAAGTCAAATCACCTAAAATCTACATCAGAGATTCAGGTCTCTTACACTCACTGCTTGATCTTCCAGAGAAAAAGATCTTATCCCATCCAAAATTAGGAGCATCATGGGAAGGATTTATCATTGAGCAGATACTTGACATTTTGAAGACACGGGATGCCTATTTCTGGGCGACTCACGCAGGAGCAGAACTTGATCTTTTGATATTCAAAGGTGGTAAAAGAATTGGTTTTGAGATTAAATACTCCGATGCTCCTACGCGAACACGTTCAATGACTATTGCTCTAAAGGATTTAAGATTGAACCAGCTATTTGTAATTTATCCGGGGAGTAAATCCTATTTTATCGATTCACAGATTCAGGTCATTAGTATCAATGAACTTATGATGGTCTTACAACAAATCTAATCGCGCTTTATACTTAACATGACCACGAAATTCAACAAACTATCCATTTTCTGGAACGAATTAAAGCGACGAAAAGTCATCAGATCCCTGGCTATCTATGCCGGATCTGCATTTATCATCCTTGAGGCTGCCACCATTATTTTTCCCCGCTGGGATTTCCCTGACTGGAGCATCGACCTGGTGCTCTGGCTTCTGGTCCTGGGAGCCTTTATCAATGTGATTATCTCCTGGATCTACGACATCACTCCCGCAGGTGTTCAGAGAACCAAAACCCTTGAGGAGGTATCAGAAGGTGACACACCTGCCGATTCCAGGAAATGGAAGGCGGCCACCTACATCAGTCTGGTGGTCATTTTGGCTTTGGTTGCATATAATGTTTTACCCAAAAAGAGTGTCAAAGCCGGAGAGATTCTATCCCTGGCGGTCCTGCCTTTTGATAACTATACCGGGGATGATCAGCTTGAGTATTTTGTATCTGGATTGCATTCCTCCCTTATCGGGGATATGGGACGAATCAGCGGATTGCGTGTTATTTCCAAAACCTCGTCCAGTGTGTTCAAAGGTGGGAATATGTCCGTGCCTCAGATCGCATCAGAACTGGATGTGGATGCCGTGGTTGAGGCAACGGTGATGTGCGTGGGCGACAGTATATGCCTGCAGGTAAGGGTGGTCAGCGTATATCCCGAGGAAAAGCAGCTTTGGATCGCCGACTATAAGGAGGAGAAGGGTCAGATACTAAACCTCTATAACCGGATCACCAAACAGATCGCAGATGAGGTAAAGATCGAACTAACTGTGGATGAAGAGCTTCAGTTGGCAGAATCCAGAACAGTGGATCCTGCAGCCCTTGATGCCTATCTGAAAGGTCAGTATTACTGGGAGCTCCTTAACCAGGATTCCATCCAAAAGACCCTGGAATATTTCCAGCTCGCCACTGAAATAGATCCTGAATGGGCAGATCCATGGGCTGGACTTGCTCAGGCCTGGGGCATGTTCTCATTTTATGAGATTCTTCCCAAATCGACAACTACTCCAATGAAAGAAAAATATCTGAACAGGGCATTGGAGCTAAATCCCAATTCAGCCAAAGCACATTTTGTAAATGCCACCCACGCGGTCTGGACTGAGTGGGATTGGGAGAAAGGCGAACAGGAATTCTTGAAATCCCTTGAGATAAATCCAAACGATGCCCTCACCAGGTTATACTATGCCCATTTATTAATGATTCTTCGCAGGCAGGATGAAGCCCTTCATCAGGCGAATCTTGGATTAAAACTGGACCCTTTAAAACGAATAGTTCATTTTCTATATGGCGGTGTGTTGATAGGCACAGGTCATTATCAGGGTGCAATTGATTTTTACGAAAAGGCACTGTTAGCTGATCCGGATGCTCCTCTTGCTGATAATGGTCTGCTGCTCCCTTCTTATCTTACGGGAGACTATGATAAATGGATGCAGGAGTGGGTGAAAAAAGTCCGTTGGAGCAATGAAGCGAAGGCATCCGTGGTGAATACTTTTCATGAAAAAGGACATATTGCCGCCATTGAGGAAATGTTTATGTTAAATGAGAAGTATGCACCTGAAGACTGTTTTATGGGTGAGGGTATAAAAAGGGACAGATACTTACATTTAAAAGAGTATGAAAACGCGATGGATCACATCGAGAAGATATATGAAACGCAAAGGGTGGACGCAGCCTACCTGGCAACAAGTCCTTACTTTGAACAAATGAAAGACAATCCAAGGTATCTTGCTCTCCTTAAGAAAATGAACCTGCCTCTGCCAGAAGAATAATACCTTATACTTTTCCCTATTTGACTCCTATTGAAATAGGTTATAACTTACATGTTTTCAATCCACATTCTAACATGTCTGTCAATCCTAGCAAACTTTCCCAATTCTGGCAAGAATTAAAGAGGCGAAGAGTCGTGCATGTGATCACTGTTTATGCATCTGCAGCCTTTGTGCTTATTGAGCTGGTCAATAACCTCACAGAGCCGCTTAATCTTCCTCCCGGTCTCTCCACCATCGTTGTGGTGATCCTGGCAGTGGGATTTCCCCTGGCGATTATTCTGGCCTGGATCTATGACCTGACCCCTGAGGGAATTGAAAAGACCAAATCTTTGGATGAGATAGAGGGACAGGAAAAAACAAAGGCTCCCAACGCATGGCGTGTAGCCACCTATGTAAGTTTTGTGGTGATCGCTGGACTGCTGACCCTGAATATTGTGGGAGGAACCAAACCTCTGCGTGCGGGAAATATCCAATCCCTGCTGGTCCTTCCTTTTGAGAATTTCACTGGCGACGATCAGCTGGATTATGTAGCGGCCGGAATGCATTCTTCCCTGATCGGTGATATGGGACAGGTTAGCGGATTGCGGATCATTTCAAAGACTACTGCCAGGAATTACAAAAACATGGACCTGTCTTTACCCGAAATGGCCACACAATTAAACGCAGATGCTGTAGTAGAACCAACTGTCATGTGTTACGGGGACAGCGTCTGTATACAAATCAGTGTAATTACCCTATTTCCCGAGGAGAAGGTAATTTGGATGGCTGAATATAAGGAGGAAAAAAGCCAGATCATGAGCCTCTACAATAAGGTAACCAAACAGATAGCTAGTGAGGTGAAGGTGCAACTCACCACTCAGGAAGAACAACAGCTGGATGAATCCAGAGCCATTAATAGCGAAGCATACGATTATTATCTAAAAGGGCTGTATTACTGGGATCAATTTACACCCGAAGGATTTCAACTGGCCATGGAGTATTTCAACAAGGCGATTGAAACAGATCCGCAATGGGCCCTGCCCTACGCAGGTATTACCTATGTCTGGGTAGCTATCCATCAATTCGGTCTTGCTCCACCTTCTCTTACCATACCCAATATGTATGAGAACATGAATAAAGCCCTTGAACTGGATCCAGATCACAGTTTTGTCCATTATGTCAATGCCATGGTAAATGGCTGGACTACATGGGATTGGGAAAAATCCGAACAGGAGTTCTTGAAGGTGCTGGAATTAACTCCGAATGATGCATTTGGGCACATGTATTATGCCCATCTGCTGGTCTGCCTCAACAGAGCTGATGAAGCTCTTCCCCATAGCCAGATAGCACTGGAACTGGATCCGCTGAATCCCATGATCCAGGCATTATCCACAGTGGCATTGGCTAATGCAGGTGAGTATGAAGAAGCCATCTCCATGGCAGAAAAAGCTTTGGCTGTTGTTCCAGATCACGCTGTTGCACTTGCTAATCTGTCAGGGATTTATGCTATTATTGGGGAGTATCGAAAATCATTGGAGTTTTGGATTGCAGCCTTCTATTTTGATGAGGATGTAAGGAATTCTGTCCTGCTTACTTACGATGAACAGGGTTTGCCTGCTGCAGCAATGGAGTTTATCACCCAGATAAAGCTGGTAAGAGGAGAAAGTATGCCTATGGAACTTGCACAATTATATACCCTGGCGGGAGATGTATCCATGGCTTTGTACTGGTATGACAAAGGCCTCGAAGCGCACCATCCCATGATGCCCTATATGAATTCAGTATTCACTCAAACCGATCCCTTCAAGATAGATGATCCCAGGTTTGATTCGCTTATATTAAAACTAAACATACCTTTAGAATAAACTCTTCATTCACGAGAATAAATGTCAGCAAAATCCAACAAACTCGCTCCTTTCTGGAAAGAACTGAAACGCCGTAAAGTGCTCCGGTCCCTGGCCATTTATGCAGGTACCGCATTTATCATCCTTGAAGCAGCCACCATTATCTTTCCCCGCTGGGGACTTCCAGACTGGACCATCGATCTGGTTATCTGGCTCTTGGTCATGGGGGCTGTGATCAACATATTTGTAGCCTGGGTATTTGATATTACTCCCCAGGGACTACAAAAAACCAAACCCATCGAAGAGGCAGCGGACAGTGTGAAAAGGCCTGAATCAAAGGGATGGAAAGCAGCCACCTATCTTAGCATGGCGGTTATTGTGGCCTTAATT
This sequence comes from uncultured Bacteroidales bacterium, assembly GCA_963710385.1. GTDB lineage: Bacteria > Bacteroidota > Bacteroidia > Bacteroidales. The sequence continues at coordinate 65,342 of CAVQAB010000007.1, forward strand.
GTCTTGAATGTTTTCTCATCAGGTAATAGTCTTAAGGCCGGCGATATCCAATCCCTGCTGGTCCTTCCTTTTGAGAATTTCACAGGCGACGATCAGCTGGATTATGTAGCTGCAGGGATGCATGCTTCACTTATAGGCGATATGGGTCAGGTTAGCGGATTGCGGGTTATCTCCAAGACCACCGCCAACATATATCAAAAAATGGATCTGGCTCTTCCGGAAATGGCTGCAGAATTGAATGCGCAGGCAGTGGTTGAACCTTCTGTGATGTGCTACGGGGACAGTGTATGCATACAAATCCGCTTGATAACTCCATATCCCGAGGAAAAGCAACTCTGGATCGGTGAATACAAGGAAGAAAAGAGTCAGATCATGAACCTCTATAACCGGGTATGCAAACAGATTGCGGATGAGGTCAAGGTGCAGCTCACCCCGGGAGAAGAGCAATTATTGGCTGAATCCAGAACCATTAACAGCGAAGCCTATGATTATTATCTCAAAGGCCTGTATTACTGGGACCAATTTACAGGTGAATCCATCCAGCTGGCCCTGGATTATTTCACCAAAGCCATTGAAATAGATCCCGATTGGGCACTCCCCCATGCAGGAGTTGCCTATTACTGGATTGCCATCAGGCAGAAAGGATTTGCTCCACCTTCCATCACCATACCAAGAATATACGAGAATCTCGACAAAGCTTCAAAACTGGATCCCAATTCTGCATTTGTTCAATATGTCAGTGCCCTGGCCAGTGTCTGGACTGAATTGAACTGGGAGAAAGGAGAAAAAGAATTAATAAACGTACTGGAAATCAATCCAAGCGATGCGCTATGCCATGTGTATTATGCCCATCTGTTAATGAGCCTCAAAAGGGATGAGGAAGCCCGGGCACAGACCAACATAGCCATAGATCTGGATCCCATGAATCCCATGGTCCTGGGTTTATCCTCCATGGTTCTGGCATTTACTGGCGAGTATGAAAAAGCCATCAAGGTGGGAGAACATTCGCTATCGCTTGCTCCGGGCAATGGTGCTGCTCTGGCGGGTCTATACATAGCCTATTTACTTAAGGAGGAATATGATAAAGCCCTTGATGCCTGGACAAAGTCTCTGTTCATTGATAAACAAACCAGCATGGATATCCTGACTGTTTGTGAAAAGGAAGATTTTCACGCTGCGCTAACTATACTTGCTGAAGCTTATTTAAATACGGGTCATGTAGTTCCTTTTGATTTGGGCCTCGTTTATGCAGCTGCAGATCATCCTTCCTTAGCCATGGATTGGATGGAAAAGGCCTATGAGGATCAGGATGCCAATATCCCCTACGTTGGGATAAACTTGTTTTCGAAGGAGCCCTTCAAAATAGATGATCCCAGGCTTATTGAACTCCTGGATAAGATGAATTTACCTCACCCGGCGGATCATTAGAATATGTCTCAAAAACGTAGCCAATTATCTCAATTCTGGCAGGAGCTGAAACGCCGCAGGGTGGTGCATGTGGTCACCGTATATGCATCTGCAGCTTTTGTGCTTATCGAGCTGGTTAATAACCTCACAGATCCTCTGAACCTTCCTCCCGGGCTCTCAACCATTGTGGTGGTGATCCTGGCAGTGGGATTTCCCCTGGCGATTATCCTGGCCTGGATCTATGACCTCACCCCTGAGGGAATTGAAAAGACCAGACCGGTGGATGAGGTAGAGGGTTCGGAAAAGGTGAAGGCTCCCAACGCCTGGCGTATAGCCACCTATGTAAGTTTTGTGGTGATTGCCGGATTGCTGACCCTCAACATTGTAGGAGGGACCAGAGAGCTGAAGGCCGGGGACATTCAATCGCTGGTAATCCTGCCCTTTGAGAATTTTACGGGTGATGACCAACTGGAGAACATGGTGGCCGGTATGCACTCCCTGTTGATCGGTGATATGGGCCGGGTCAGCGGATTGCGTGTGATTGGAAAGACCTCTTCCGCGCTATACAAGCAAGTGGAAATGACAGCCGGAGATATCGCCAATGAACTTAATGTGGATGCCGTGTTAGAAGCTACTGTGATGTGCTTCGGTGATACTGTATGCATGCAGTTCAGGCTGGTAAGTACAAATGATGAGGAAGAACAGCTGTGGGTGGGGGATTATAGCGAGGATAAGAGCCAGATCCTGAACCTGTATAACAGGGTTACCAAGCAGATCACAGAGGAGATCCTTATCAACCTGACCGACAGTGAAGAACACTACCTGGCCAGCGACAGGGGTGCAGATCGTGATGCGATAGATGCCTACATCAGGAGTTATGCTTACTGGGGAGACCTGAGCACCGAGGCACTGGACAAAGCTGAGGAGTATTTGAGCCTGGCTTTGGAGAAGGATCCTGAATGGGCCTCTCTTTATGCAGCCATGGCTGTTGTATGGGCAGCGAGATTGCAGACGGGGAAAGTTGAATCGGAGACAGGTCGCAAGCAGGTAGATGAAAACATCAGGAGGGCCTATGAACTGGATGCCGAATTCACAGATTCACATTTTATCAACGCCGTTCTCGCCACATGGAATGACTGGGACTGGGAGAGGGGTGAAAGAGAGTTCCTTCAGGCTCTGGGTACCAATCCGAACCATGTCATGTCCAGGATGTATTATGCACATTTATTGATGAGCCTGCAGAGAATGGATGAGGCCATGGTCCAGGGAAAACTGGCCCTGAACCTGGATCCCAAAAATCCCTTGGTCCTGACCCTCTATTCCGTTCTCCTTAAAGGTGCCGGTCAGCACCTTTCAGTGATGGAATACCTGGAGAAAGCGCTATCCATAGATCCTGAGCACGCCTTCACCCGGGGCCAGCTGGGAAGAGCATACTATAATCTCGGGGAGTATGAAAAACAGCTTGAAGCTGAGGAAAACTCCCTGTCCCGGCTATTAGGCAAGGAGATGGTCCCTGACCTGGACTCCATCTACCAAAAGCAGGGAAGAGAGGCAGCATACAAAGAGGTCGCCCGTCTCTGGGAATTGTACAGAGAAGAACACAAAATCCGCCCCATATCTTTGGCTGTGGACCTTTACAGGGCAGGCAGGTTTAAGCGCACCATTGATGAGCTTGAAAAGGCTTATGAGATGCATGATCCGAATATGCCCTATATTGGTACGGGAACTCGCTATGAAGCTCTGCACGACAGTGCACGCTTCCTGGCTATCCTGGACAGCATGAAACTGCCTCATCCAAAAACACGATAAATGTCTCAAAAGCGAAGCCTTATATACCAATTCTGGCAGGAACTAAGAAGACGCAAAGTCCTCAGATCACTTGCTATTTACGGAGGATCAGCTTTTATCATTCTGGAAGCAGCCACCATAATTTTCCCAAGATGGGGCTTCCCGGACTGGACCATTGACCTGGTGCTTTACCTTCTGATCCTGGGAGCTTTAATTAACCTAGTAGTGGCGTGGATATTTGATATCACTCCCGAAGGTGTACAGAAAACCAAACCTCTAGCAGAAGTTGGGGAGAGCAAGACAACCACCGATTCAAATGCATGGAAAGTAGCTACATACATCAGCCTGGTGGTTATAGTCGCATTGATTGTATTTAATGTAGTACCAATGAAAAAGGCGAGTGCTGGAATCATTGATTCCCTGGTGATTCTTCCATTCGACAATTTCACTGGTGATGATCAGCTCGATAATATGGTATCCAGTATGCACTCCTTGCTTATTGGTGATGTAGGCAGGATCGGTGGATTACGGGTTATTTCCAAGACATCCTCCAACATTTATAAAAATATGGATATGTCAGTGCCTGCAATTGCCTCAGAACTGGGGGTGAATGCGGTTATGGAATCCACTGTGATGTGTTTGGGTGATACCATTTGTCTCCAGGTAAAAGTGATTACTCCATTTCCTGAGGAAAAACTGCTTTGGATCGCAGATTTCAGGGAGGAAAAAGGCCAGATGTTGAACCTTTATAACAGGATCACAAAACAGATCGCCGAGGAAGTAAAGATCGAGCTCTCACCCGATGAGGCACAAAGACTGACAGCTTCCAGAACGGTTGATCCCGAAGCTCTTGATGCTTACTTAAAAGGACAGTTTCACTGGGAACGGCTCAGTCAAGAGGATATGGACAGTGCATTGCATTATTTTGGTTTAGCCATCGAAAAAGATCCGGATTGGGCAGCACCATATGCAGGATTGGCTATGACGTGGAGTGCACTTGGGAGCTTTTCATATGCCCCGTATGCAGATGCTTACCAAAAAGGAGTTGAATATCTGAACAAAGCCCTTGAAAAAGACCCGAATTCTGCCAATTCACATTATGTAAAAGCTATAAATGCAGTTTGGCCTGGTTGGGATTGGGAGATTGGAGAAAAGGAATTTCTTACAACCCTGGAGTTGAATCCCAATGATGCATTGTGCCGAATTTATTATGCCCATCTACTCATCATACTGCATAGATCGGATGAGGCAGTTTACCAAGCAAATCTGGCACTAAAATTTGATCCGTTAAGGCCTTTGGTTCTAGGATTATATGGGGCAGTAATGAATTGGGCCGGTGACCACCAATCTGCACAGACGCAGAGTGAGAAAGCGCTTTCTATTGATCCAATGAGCGTCTTTGCTATTAGTACACTGGCGGATTCTTATCTGGCAACCGGGGATACTCTGAAGTGGTATGAAGCATGGAAAAGACAATTATACTGGACCACTGAAAAGTACCTTGTATCTCTGGACAGTGTCTTTCAGGAACAAGGTTATCTGGGAGTTATGGAGGATAGAATAAATGTCTTTGAAGAAGTATACAGTAATGGTGGCGTCATCTCTTTTACTGAACAGGCGAAGAGATACTTAGTAATGAAGAATTTTAATAAAGCCATGGATTTTTATGAAAAAGCGTATGATAAAAGACATGGATTTTTGGCATATATTTCATTGGATGTTATGGATTATCCTGAATTATGGGAAAATCCCCGACTTATTGCACTCTTGAAGAAGATGAACCTTCCTTTGCCTGGAGATTAACCACACGATCCTCTAACAATAATCCACAGTCCTCTTTTTAGTTCTCCAGTGGCATGATCCGGATATTTCTCCAGCGTACTTCGTAGGGAGTTTCATCATTCCCCACATCATGAACCTGGAGGCCAATGATCCCGCTTTCATTGAGGGAATCTTTGAAATCTGCCACTACGACGCCATTCACAATGGTCCTGATGGAAGATCCCTTGCATTCGATCCGATATTTGTTCCACAGTTTGTTCTTGAACGCTTTGCTGGCTTTAGAACCTTTCTCGGGCCACCAGGGATCCATAAATGCCCTTCGTGCCTCGTCATAAACCCCGCCTGAAGCACCTCCTGCTTCGTTGGCAATCTCCACCTGGTACCCATAAACCCGGTCCGCCGGTATGGTTCTGGGCGTTAGTACCCCTTGATCGTTTCTGAACCAGAATACCATTTCTTCCTTCGCAATCATACTGCGGAACTGGACACCTGAATTCAATTCCGGACTAACCAGCAATACCTCAAATTCAAGAATAAAATCGCCGAATTCGTCATCGGTACATAAAAAAGAATTGGGGCTCCCTTTTACCGCAGTACCCACAATAGTACCCTCCTCCACTCTGTACTTTGCAAAACCGCTATGAACCGACCAGCCCTTTAATGTTTCTCCATCAAACAAATTGATCCATTCCTTTTCCTGGCCCTGGGAATTCAGGTTGCAAAACAGTAGCATAAAGGCTACCAATATTGATACGGTCAAATGTTTCCTCATGATTGAATATTATTGAAGTTTAGTACAAGTTTACGCTAAGTATTGATGAAATACAAGACGAGTACATCGCTGGTATGCTGAATCCGATCCAGGATCAGGATTTTCGTTTGCGCCTTTTAAACCACAGTTTCAACTGATCCCTGATCAATAAGACCACTCCTTTCCCAAGGAATATTAGTGATCCGTAAAACAAGATTTCGCCGGCTATAAAAATGCCCAATATGAGTCCTCCGATCCTGGATGCCTTTAGTCCCAATATTCCTCCAATGGCTCCTCCAATCAAAGGTGATCCCACAATTAGTACATAGCTCAGAAGTTGAATAACAAGCATGGCCTTTTTAAAAGGCGTATTGATCAGGTCCTTTAATCTCCTTGTCTGCGGCGTTGGTGCCTCCTGGGTATCCTTTTCGGTCATGGAAACAAAGTTTAGATGATCAACACACAACCAATGTTTTTGTTGAAAGTTAATCTTCTGTTAAGTCTCCAAAATATTAGAAGAATTTTGTACCTTGAGAGGAATACTGGATTATTTGTCAAATTACAATCAATAGGGTATAAATGACCGATCAGCCTCCACCTCCTTTTTCCTGCCAGTTTTCCCCAAATATTCCTGAATTGCTTGTGCAGCTGAAGGTGACCCTTGCCATAAGCACTTATCAGGCAGGCAAGGTAGTATTTATTTCTGCGACCAATAATGAGAATTTAATACAGCTACCCCGGAATTTCCGGAAGGCCATGGGAATCGCCATCAAACCGGGTAAAATGGCCATTGCTGTTCAGGATGAGGTTATTGTGCTTTCAAACTCACCCGAACTCGCAAAGAGTTACCCCCCAAAACCCGGCACCTATGACGGATTGTTCCTCCCCAGGGCCAGTTATTATACGGGGCATGTGGATATGCACGATCTGGAGTGGTCCGGAGATGATCTGTGGGCGGTCAACACCAGATTTTCCTGTCTGGCCAAGGTCGATTCTGATTATAGTTTTAAACCTGTATGGAGTCCCACATTTATCTCCCGTCTCGCTCCGGAAGACCGCTGCCACTTGAATGGTATGGCTTTTTTGAATGGTAAGCCCAAGTACACCACTGCCCTGGGTATGACAGACAGCTTTGAAGGCTGGAGGGAAAACAAAGCAGTAGGTGGGATCATCATCGATGTTGAAACGGATCGAATCATCGCTGATGAGCTGGCCATGCCGCACTCTCCAAGAATATATGACGGAGAATTATACTGCCTTTTATCAGCCCTCGGACAGTTGATTAAGATTAACGCAAATGATGGCTCATATGAAGTGATGCACCAATTTGACAGCTACGTCAGAGGGATGGCGAGGCATGGTGATTATCTATTTGTAGGCCTATCCAAAATACGAAAGAAGAGTTCCTCCTTTGGAGATCTTCCCATTGCTGAGAAATCCACCCACTGTGCAATTGATGTCCTTTATTTTCCTACCATGAGTAAGGTGGGGAAAATTCAGTACATGACCAGTGTAGAAGAATTATATGATGTAAAAATCCTTGAGGGCATGAGACGCCCCAATGTTCTAAGTACCCTGAAAGATGATTTCAGGAAAGCCCTTGTTATTCCCGGAGCAACCTTCTGGGCAAAAGAGAAAGAAAAAGTCTGATTCATGTAAAATCGATGCCAATGAATTACTATTTACAACACCAGTACATCGAAACAAAATCGAAATTCCAGAAGTTTTCAGGCAGGCTGCAGCGTAGCCAGGAGAAAGGGGAATTTCAAAAGTTAAGTAAGCGAAAGCAGCACTTCCTGGTAAGCAGGGTGAAGAAACTCTGGGAAAAGTTACGCATTCTCGAAGTGCAACTGAAAATTTGCACTGTCGGGGTCTCCATGGCCCTGTTGTTGATGGTCTCGAATGCAGGCGCCCAGGATCAGTTTGTTTTCGCACCGGATAAAAATCCCATGCCACCACATACCATGTTCGGCTGGTATCCTATCCTGGCTGATCTGGATTCTGATGGTGACCTGGATCTGTTTTTAACCGATTTCAGTTACTATGTAGATCCTCGAACAATCTATTACGAAAATACAGGAACATCTACAGCACCGGATTTCCAGAAAGCTCCCAACAATGAAAACCCATTTCGGGCCTTAACTGTTGAGGCTGATTTTCAGACCTGGGATACGGAGGGTATTGGGGATGTGGACGGTGATGGTGATTTGGATATCCTGACCGATGATGGATATCTTTTAAGAAACATGGGAGGAAATGAGACACCACTCTTTGCTGAAGAGTCATTGGGTCTTACAATTACTAATCTGCAACTGGGAGATATTGATGGGGATGGAGATCTGGATATCATGGAAGTTACCGATGATGGCAATGTATCGGTTTCACCCAATATTGGGGATGCCACGAATTTCAATATAGATGAGGCTTCACCAGTATTGCTCCCTGTTGGAAATTGGAACGATATCATTGACTGGATAGAGTTTACCAGGGCTGTGGACCTGGATGGGGACGGGGACCTGGATATGCTCTTCGGTGGGAATCTCTATGACTATGACAATAATATCGATGAGGATTACATATTTATTGCCGAAAATACAGGAACCAATATTGATCCGGTATTCACCCTGCTGGATGATGCCAATAATCCTTATGTCAGTTTTGCCAACCCGACCTTACAGGTTGGAGACCTGGATGGTGATGGTGATTTTGATGTTGTCTTAATGGATTATGGATCCGGGATTCGATATTTCGAATTTGACAACGGCGCCTTGAGTGAAAACAAAGCGCTGTTTCCTGAGTTTTACGACGGTGTTATCCTTCCAATGAATTACTATTATGCGCCTGTGTTTGCAGATGTGGATGGGGACGGGGATCCGGATGTCATAGCCTTGAGCTATTTTAGTGACTCGAATCTGGCTTATTATGAATACCAGGAAACCGGACAACAGGTCAAGTATGTTGGAAACGATCAAAAAGAACTCACCCTTCTGAATGACGCTTTTTTGATGGAATTTCCCATATACGTGGATATGGATGGGGATGGGGATCTGGATGGAATAGCATTTGTCTATGATTATTACGGCGGCCAAACGAGTTTTCACTATTTTGAGAATACCGGTACTGCTCAAACTCCTGTATATGAAGCCGCTGCCAACAATCCTGTGCTGGAAAGAGAATGGTTAAATGTTCCCTCATTTGCAGATATTGACGGGGACGGCGATACAGATATCTTTCTCAGTTATGAAGTCTATGATGATGTTGGACAGGCCTGGATGGGTGTCACCTCTTTTTATGAAAATAATGGCGGTACAGAGCTGTCTTTTACAGAGAAAACGGGAGCTGATAATCCCATTGATCTGGTGAAAGAGGAAACCTATCAATTTATTGATTATGTGATGCTCCAGTTCGGTGATATTGATGAGGATGGGGATCTGGATCTGGCTTTCAATGATTACAATGGATCCATTTTCTATCTGGAGAATATAGGTTCAAAAACCGAACCCAATTTTGTGGATAAAAGCCAGAGTAGTCCGTTTGCTAATATTTGGACAGGATACTATGGAAAAATCAATTTTGTGGATATGGATAAGGATGGGGATCTGGACCTGGTGGTCCATACCTATTACGGGATGATTGCTGAGTATTATGAAAACACCGGTGCGCCTGGCGGTACAGCTATTCCTGTTCATTTAGCCCCGGAGCAGCTAGAAGTATTTCCAAATCCCGTGCTTAATGACATCAACATTCGAATGAACGGTGAATTAAGTGGAGCCATGAACTACGAAATAGTCTCCGTTCATGGGAAACAGGTGAGCAACGGAACCATCCAGATGCCTGAGGAATCTATGGAATTTCAGGTACCGGCAGGGAATCTTAAAGCAGGATTATTCTTGATAAAGATTTGGAATGAAGACCACTTTTATCTATCGAAATTTGTAAAGAGATAATCAGGAGAATAGCAGGATCAATTTATTAGTTTTCCATCCTGGAGTCCTTTTCAATTTCCTCCAGCGATTTCCCTTTTGTTTCAGGCAAACGTTTGTAGATGAAAAGAAATCCTGCTAAACAGATCCCTGAATAGAGCCAGAAGGTCCCGTGTGTATTCAGTCCCCTGTTAAAATAAGGGAAAGTAATCACCAGTATTGAACTGGCGATCCATAACGTGGTAGTGGCCACAGCCATTGCCACTCCTCTAACACGGTTGGGGAATATTTCTGATAAGACTACCCAGGTGATGGGTGCCAGGGTCATGGCATAGACTGCAATACAAAGGACAACAATGATGAGTATGGTGAGTCCCTGAACCTCTAAATAATAGGTGATTCCCAAAATCACATAAAGGATGAAGAGGCCCATGGATCCAATGAGCATCAATCTTCTACGGCCCCATCGATCGACAAAACGTATCGCAAGAATGCAAAATACCAGGTTCACCACTCCGGTAATCACGATGTTCAACAATATATCAGAAATCTCATATCCAGCAGCGGAAAAAACTTCCTCTGCATAATTGAATACTACATTGATGCCACACCATTGCTGAAACACTGCCAGTACAATCCCAAGCAGCAATAGAGGTTTTATATCTTTGGTTATCAGACTCTTTAATGGCGCTTCTGTAATTCCCTCCGAAAGGGTTTCTGAAACTTCCTTTCTGGCCTTCCGGGCATATTCATCTCCGCCAATCATTTGAAATACCCACTCAGCTTTTTCCCACCTTGACACTTTGGCAAGCCATCTGGGGCTCTCAGGAATGAAGAAAAGCAGAATAAAGAAGAGGGCTGCAGGTACGGTTTCTGCCCAGAACATCCACCTCCACCCCATCTGTCCGTTCCATGATTGCTGAATGAAACTGTTTGTAGCCCCTTCCGGGACCTGCTGCGCTATCATGTAATTGATGATCTGTGCAGCAAGGATTCCTAAACACAATATTCAACTGGTTTAAGGTCACAAGTCTGCCCCGGTATTTGGCAGGAGATATCTCTGCAATATAGACCGGTGAAACAGCCGATGCCAATCCAATCCCAAATCCGCCTGCAATTCGGAAGGCCATAAACCAGGCAAAAGAGGAGACCGCTCCCGTTCCAACAGCACTTAATGTAAACAAAAGAGCAGCCACCAGCAGGCTTCCTTTCCTCCCAAACTTTTCACTGATCCACCCTGAAACTAGCGCTCCACCAATGCATCCAATCAGGGCAGAACTCATGGCAAATCCCTGAAAACCTGGAAGCTGGGTAATCTCAAAAAAGCGTTCGTAAAATGGTTTTGCTCCTCCTATAACCACCCAGTCATACCCGAAAAGAAATCCTCCTAGAGCCGAAATGAGGGATATCCCTATTACATAGCGAAGATTAAACTTCATTTCAATTGGGGTCAAAATGTGCGGTTGAATCTACTGAATTTTCAATACTTTTAATAAAAAATCTTCTCCAGAATGAAAAAGCTATCCTGTTTCTGTCTATTGATATCCCTTTGCACCATTTATGCCCAGGAGACCAGAAAAACAGTTTCACTGGAAGGAACGTGGAAATTCAAAATCGATTCAATGGATGTGGGAATCTCAGAACAATGGTATGCTGGTCCGTTTGAAAAGTCCATCAACTTGCCCGGATCCATGGCTGAAAATGGATTAGGATATGAGGTCACAACAGAAACTGAATGGACCGGTGGTATTGTGGACAGCTCATGGTTTACTGCTGATCAATTCGAAAAATACAGGCATCCCGGAAATCTGAAGATTCCCTTCTGGCTGAAACCGGTGAAGTATTATAAAGGGGCAGCATGGTACCAGCGGGAAGTGGTCATCCCTGAGAGCTGGACTGGGAAAAGAGTGGTGCTGCACCTTGAGAGACCACACTGGGAAACGATCCTCTTTATTAACAACCATGAAGCCGGCGTAAAGAACAGTCTTGCGGTTGCACATGAGTATGATATTACATCCTGGTTGAAACCAGGAAAGAATATAATTACCATCAGGATCGACAACCGGGAAATTATTCCTGTGGGTATCAATTCCCACAGCATCAGTGACCATACCCAATCCAACTGGAACGGGATGGTGGGAAAGCTTTATCTGGAAACACGCAATGCTGTGAATATTGCAGATATTCAGATCTACCCGGAGATTCAAACCAACAGTGCCAGGCTAAGCATCACCCTTCAAAATCATTTGGGAAGAACCTATCAATGGAAGCCTGGAGATCAATGCCAACAGCTTCAATTCAGATAAATCACATAAGGTGGCTTCCCGAACCGAGTCGTTCTCTATGAAACAAAATGAACAGACCATTGAGATAGATTACTCATTCGGAACAGAAATCAATCACTGGAGTGAGTTTTCACCGGCGCTGTACCGGCTGGATGTGACACTCAAAGGGATCGACGGAACAACCCTTGATCAGCAAAGCGAAGCATTCGGAATGCGGGAATTCAAGGCCAATGGAACCCGTTTCCAGGTGAATGACCACCCGGTCTTTCTCCGGGGTACCCTGGAGTGTTGCATATTTCCTTTAACGGGCTATCCTCCCACCGATCTGGCCTCCTGGGAACATGTGATGATCCGCTGTAAGGAACATGGACTGAACCACATTCGGTTTCACTCCTGGTGTCCCCCGGAAGCAGCTTTTGATGCGGCTGATAAACATGGTATCTACCTGCAGGTGGAGTGCAGTTCCTGGGCAAACCAGGGCAGTACACTGGGAGATGGAAAAAGCATCGATCAATTTATCTATGATGAGGGTGACAGGATCTTGGAGGCATATGGGAATCATCCCTCCTTTTGCATGTTGGCGTATGGCAACGAGCCCGGAGGAAGCAACCATGCTGAATACCTGACGAACCTGCTTCAATACTGGAAGATCAAAGACAACCGCAGGGTCTATACTTCGGGTGCAGGCTGGCCAATCCTTCCAGAAAACCAATATCACAATGGTCCCCAGCCAAGGATCCAGCAATGGGGTCAGGGACTTGGCAGTATTATTAACGGTCAACCACCTCAGACCATGCTTTGACTACCAAAAAATCATTTCTGCTTACGATGTTCCCTTTGTAAGCCATGAAATCGGACAGTGGTGTGTGTATCCCAACTTCGAGGAGATCGACAAATATACCGGAGTGTTGAAGGCTACCAATTTCGAGATCTTCAAAGAAACCCTTGAAGCAAACCACATGGGTGATCAGGCCAGGGATTTCCTGATGGCTTCGGGCAAACTTCAGGCACTTTGTTACAAGGCTGAAATTGAAGCGGCACTGAGAACACCAGGTTTCGCAGGCTTCCAGTTGTTACAGCTGCATGATTTCCCTGGTCAGGGAACAGCACTGATCGGAATCCTGGATGCATTTTTCGACTCAAAGGGATACATCACTCCAGAAACATTCAGAGAATTCTGCAACGAGACCGTCCCCCTTGCCCGAATGGAAAAGCGAATATTCACCAACAGTGAAAGGTTCCATGCCTCCATTGAGATGGCACATTTCGGAGAAGCTCCCATTGTTGATCCCAACATTATATGCAGGATAAAAAATGAATCTGGTACGTTGTTTCATGAATCAATCTTCCAAAAAGATCAATTCCGGGTAGACAATACCATTTCCATCGGGACCATAGATTTTGCACTGGATAAGATTTTAAAAGCTGAAAAACTGATCCTTCATGTGGAATTAGAAGGCACCCCCTATTCTAACTCATGGGATTTTTGGGTATATCCTGAAACCTTAGCGCTGGAAACAGGAAGAGTACTTATTACTGACAGCTTTGATCGTGCTGCCAAAGAGTTGTTATCAGAAGGAGGATCGGTACTGCTGCTCACTTCAGGTCAGGTTGATGACGAACATGGAGCCAAAGTGGAGATAGGTTTCTCAAGCATTTTCTGGAATACTGCCTGGACCAGCGGCCAGGCCCCGCATACCTTGGGCATTTTATGTGATCCCGATCATCCGGTTTTCAACAATTACCCCACTGAATATCACAGCAACTGGCAATGGTGGGATCCGGTAACCCATTCACAGGCCATGATCATGGATCATCTTCCGGGCGATCTAAAACCTATAATTCAACCCATTCATAGCTGGTTTGATAACAAAAGACTTGCCCTGGCCTTTGAAGCAAAAACCGAAAATGGGAAGCTTATGGTATGTTCCATCGATATGAAAGAGGAGATCGCACAGCGCCCTGTTTCAAGACAGTTGCTGAGCAGCATGCTGGATTACATGAACTCTGCTGATTTCAATCCCCAGGTCCGGGTAACCGTGGAGCAAGTGAATGAAATGTTGTCGGATCGGTAAGGGCTATTCTGAGACCATCAGATAGTATTCCTGGGTCTGGATATATGCATCCTGAAAGCCCATTTGCTGCAACTCAAGTAAAACTTCCCATGCCTCCTGGACAGTCTCAAAAGTTCCATGTGTATACCTGTAATAGCCATCTTTACATATGTATTCCTTTACCAGACCAATCTCCTGAAAATGAGAAGGATTTACAGGCCTGAAGTCGGCCTTAACCTGTATGGTGAAGGAGTAGTCTCTGAAATTCTTCCGATAGTACTTTGGGCTGGATCCTGTCTTAGACTGATTGGAACATAAATTCCGTAGAGTCCGGCATCTGCAGGAACCTGACCGGTAATCCGAACTGCTACCTGACGGTTTAGATACCTTCCCAGAGGTACATCAGAACCATCTGAATTTTGATTCCTGTGCCACCGGGGCACCCTCACCTTTTGCTGATACTGTAATTCTGTCAGAATCAATTCCTTTCTTAATAAAGTACTGGGCAATCTGATGAACCCGTTGAAGGGAAAGCAATATGTTGTATTCAGAAGGTCCTGTGTTATCGGTGTGTCCTGTTAATTCGATCTTAAAATCGGGATTTGCAATTAGCAGATCCGTAATCTTTTCAACTTCCAGCTGGGCAGCCAGATTCGATTCGTAAGAATTGTGATCAAAGGGTATGTAGGCATGCAACTCAGAAAGTGTTACAGGAGCATGTGCAGGTTGCACCGCCGGAACCACTTCTGAAGGTTCTACAACTGTTGTTTCTAAAGGCATCTGGTCAGTTTGCTCTTCCACTTTTTCTGTGCCCCGGTTAAGAACCTCTGCTATCTCATCAGTTTCAGTTGGTTCGATGGCCATCTCAACCGTAAGGATTTCATCCTCAGAAGTGGTATCAACTTGTTCCGAAACAAGAGCCACCTCAACATCAGGTTCATCTGTTTCCGATACATCGGCCACTTCAACTTCAGCCATTGGTTCAGGCTCAAAATCAATCACCATGTTGATGGTGTTGGAAGTAGGATCCTCTTCTCGTCTCACTGCATAATACCCATCCAATTCATCCCAACCTGGATTAAAGAACAGGTCATCTCCAGTTGTATTAACCGGATAGCCCATGTTTTTGGGTTCACTCCATGTGCCATCAGGATTAAGGTCTGAATAATAGACATCGATTCCTCCAATGGAGGTGTGACCCTGAGAACTGAAAAAGAGGATGGAATCATTGCTGGAGATGAATGGTGTGTGCTCCTCATACGGGGTATTGATGACAGGACCAAGGTTGGTTGGAGGGCCCCACTCTCCTTTGTCATCTAATCGCGAAACGAAAATATCAATGCTACCTTGTCCTCCCCTGGCATCGCTTGTGAAATAGAGTGTTTGACCATCCTTGGATATGCTGGCATGATTCTCAGACGTGCGTCCATTGATTTCGCGACCCAGAGCTACTGCTTCTGACCATCGGCCCCCTTCAAACCTGGATACGAAAATATCCGAATGAGAATAAAACTGATGCATCAGGAAAAGGTCCTTCCCATCATACGAAAGGCTTACCGGATAGGTCTCTCCTACCATGCCAATCTCATGGTTGATCACTCGGGGTCTCGACCAAAAAGTGCCGCTTTTTTTGGTCATCATAATCTTTTTATCCGACGGATAATCCACCAGGAATATCAATATATCTCCCGCACCTGAAATCACAGGATTACTGCATGAAGGCAGATCATCATCAAATTGTTCCAGCACATCCTGGAATTCAAAAGAAGGCTTGTTTACAATGACTTCAGCCGCCCTTCCACAAGCTTCGATTTGTAACTCTGTATACTCAATTTGAAGGGGATCCTGACCGGTCCCAAGCTCCAAGAAGAGTTCATAGGCTTCCACGGCCTTATCAAACTCATTGTTGAGATGGTAGGCCCTGCCAAGCATATAGTAAGCTAACACCGGTGCACCCGGTTCTTTATGAGAATGCTCTTTGTAATTCATGGTCACACCTTCCACAGCCTCTTTCAAATAGGTTAAGGCTACCTCCTCACTACCAGGAATATTCAGACAACATGCTCCGCAAAGGAAAAGGATATTGCTATTGCCAGGATCGAGCGTTAATAAGTTTTTATACCTGTTGAAGGCTTCTTCATAAAACTCGGTCTCATAGAGATAATCTGCATCGAAAAAGATCCTCTTGAATTCTTTGGTGTATTGTCCGTTTACCACCCCTGCCGTTACCAACAGAAAAAGGAAAAACCATCTGATCCTCATCATACCATAAATATAAAGGATATCCGCTTAAGTAAAAAGAGATTTATTCACACTCTTTTCTAAAATCTATCTTTTCCGTACAATCCCTGGCATGCTGATCAGCAGCTGCATAACAGCGCAATCTAATCCAAATCGCGGATCCTGACTTCAATATCTTTCTCGTCTTTCAACAGTTCTGCCAATTCCTTTGGATCACTATTGCCAAAATGATAAGGGTAAAGAATATCCGGATGAAAGGTTTCCGTCGGACCGAACATGTTTGATATTGCAGGCAGGCATTGTTTTTCATGACATGGTTGATGGCTGCCAGATCCAGATCATCAACTGAAATCTCGGTTCCTTTCAAGCAGTTTATAGAAGACGGGTACGATGATCAGCGTCAATAATGTGGAAACCAGCAAACCCCCAATAATGGTCCATCCCATGGGAGCCCAGAGTGTTCCCCCACGCAGTGTCAGGGGAAGCAGACCCCCGATGGTGGTAAATGCAGTAAGAACGATTGGGGTCAGCCGCGTCTCTGCTGCCAGTTGTAAGGCCTCATTCAAGGGTTCTCCCCGTGCCCTTAATTTATTGATATAGTCCACCAGTATGATGGAATTATTCACCACAATTCCCACCAGGCTTGTAAGTCCTATAAATGCTGTGAAGGAGAACGAGTTACCCGTAATCCACAGGGCCCAGATCATTCCTGTAATGGCAAATGGAATGGCCAGAAAAACAATGAGAGGTTGCCTGAAGGACCGGAACTGGAGGACCAGGACTGAAAAAATAGAAATTACAGCAATCAGTACAGCATTGGTCATCCCCCCAAATGATTCATTTCGACTCTCTAATTCGCCCCCGATGGTAAAACTATATCCTGCGGGCATTGGATACTGTTCAAGTTTCTCTATAATAGGATCGATGACCTCATCCAGGGTGAATCCACTTCGAACATCGGCCAGGATCTCGGCCGTACGTTCCAGGTCATACCTGCTGATGGAGCTGGGCACCTGTTGTAGTTTTATGTCCACAAACTGTTTCAATTGAATCTGTTTACCTGACATTGAAGAAACATAGATCCGGTCCAGGTCCTCCAGCTTGAAATCCCCCTCCTGAGCCATCTTTAAGACGATCTGATATTCCTCTCCCGATTGATCCCTGTACTTGGATATCCCCACGCCGGTCACCGCCGTCCGGATGGTACGGTCAATCTCAATAACCGGAACACCCCACATGTTTGCCTTATCTTTATTGATGTCAAACAATAACTCGGTATTGGTCTTTACAAATTGGTTTTCAATATTGATTGCACCCGGCTGTTCTTTGATGAATCCTTCCACATCTGCAGAGATCTCACGCAAAACATCCAGATCATCCCCATTCAGGAAAATCTGAACCGGTGCGTCGAACGGGGGTCCCTGTTCAAATTCCTTCACCCTGATGCGTGCACCGGGATATTCATCAAATTCTTCTCTCAAGCTGCTCCAGTACTTTATTAAACGATTCACGGGTATAGTCATTGAGTTCCACATAAATCTCAGCAAACCGTACATCAAATCTTCTGGGGAAAACATTATAATAGATGCGGGGATTTCCGTGACCCACATTGCTTGCGTAAAACCTCACTTCAGGAATGGAGTCCAGTACTCGCTCCATGTAGCGGGCTACCGCATCAGTACGATCCAGGTTTGAATCTTCCGGAAGGGTAGCCTGGATCATCAGATTAGGCTGTTCTGCTTTCGGAAAAAAGCTGATCCCAACTTGCCGGAACATCAGCATGGAGCCGATCAGGAATGCAACAGCCAGCAGCAGGATCAGGACCGGCCTTTTCAGGGCCCGTCGGAGGCTGTTTCTGAAAGGTTTTTCTATGATCCAGTTCAAAAGTGATCTTACCCCCCGTAGTTTTTCAGGTTCTGATTTGTGTTCCCTGAATAACTTGCTGGTAACGACCGGAGTAAAGGTGAGCGCAATCAGCAAAGAAATGGTCAGGGTAATCATAATGGTTACCGGCAATGACTTAATGAATGCTCCAGTTTGGTATGGCATGGCCGCAAGGGGAATAAAAGCCAGGATGGTAGTCAGTGTGGCAGTGATCACAGGCCAACCGATTTCTGAAGCGGCCAAAATGGAGGCCTCTTTTCTGGGATGTCCTTTCTTAATGAAACGGTCGATATTTTCCACCATTACTATGGAGTTGTCCACCAGCATACCCAGTGCCACCACCAAACCACCAATGGAGATCTGTTGCAAACCGAAGCCGGACATATCCACAAAGCCCAACCCAATGGTGAGGGATAAGGGTATGGCAATGACAACAACAATGGATGACCGGAATCCCAGGGAGAGGAAGATGACCAATCCAACCAGCAGGATACCCTGAAGCAGGTTGTTCAGGAATCCGTTGATCCGTTTGCTTACCGTAGTCGGTTGGTTATAGATTATTTCCAGGGCCATTCCTTCGGGTAACTCTTCCCTGAAGGATTTGACAACCGGATCCAGCTCTTTAGAGGTTTCCAGTACATTCAATCCTTCCTTCTGGCCGATTCCTATAAATATAGCGCGATGCCCTCCCCCATTGTCCCGATTCATGGATTTGGATCCATACCTGGTCATGTAGGTCTGATCCTCATATCCAAACTCCACCCGGGCCACATCCCTGAGGTAGATGAGCTTTCCCTGGTATGAGTTTACTACACAATTGCGAATCTCCTCAAGGTCCTGGAAAGATCCGGAGGACTTCACACTGAGGCTGGTTGGACCCAGTTTCATATCACCCCCGGGTATATTCACATTGTTGCTCACAATGGCTTTGCTCACATGATCGATGGATGTATTTACCATGGCCATTTTCTCAAAGTCCAGATCAATATGGATCTCCTGTTCAGGCAATCCATATAGTGTTACCTTACGTATATTACGTATCTTCTGGACTCTTTTACTTAAATCATCAGCCACCTGTTCTAATTCGGAAAAAGGAGCTGTTTCAGAAATAAGTGCCAGTTGCATCATGGCCATATCAGTGATGGACCATTGCCACATCTCCAGATAGAGGATTTCTTCCGGAAGGGTATTTCGAATGCTGTTTATCTGTTGGACGACCTCATCATATTTTTCCTCTGCATCCGTGTTGAACTCAAATTCAACCGAAACAACAACAAGTCCATCCCTCACGTCAGAAATTATCTGTTCGATGTCCTCCAGCTCATTCAGGGCCTCCTCAACCGGAAGCGCCACCATCTTTTCCAGATCCATGGGACTGGCCCCGGGCAAAAGGACAATGATGGAGGAACCGGGTACAGTGACTTCCGGATTCTCGGTCCTGGGCATAATCATCAGCGCACGGACTCCAACGATGGTCAGAAAAATAAAGACCATCCAGGTGAAAGCTCTATTATCTATGGCTAGCTTGGGCAGTCTCATTGTGTATGTTTATCTGAAAGAATCACCTTTGAATCTGTCCTTAGATATTTTGCGCCATCGGTAATGACAAGTTCGCCTTCCTCAAGGCCCTCTTTCACCACCACACGGTCACCCAGAATTGATCCCAGCCCGATCTTTTTCATTACTGCTTTTCCCTCTTTGTAGATGAAAACCTTGGCCGTATTGTCATTGGCATCGAGGAGGGCCTCAATGGGGACCACCAGTGAACTGCTAATCTCAGTAGGATAGATCAATACCCGTGAAAAGAAACCGGTCCTGAACTGGGGTTGGGATTGGAGGATTAATAACTCTACCTCATAAGTTCCCGTAACCGGATCAGCAACAGAGCCTAACTCGGTGATTTCAGCTTTAAATTCTATCCCTGGATATGGATCCATGGTCACCAGCCCTGAATCGCCCAGGGAGAGTTTAACAATATCCTTGTCTGTAAGCGCAGATCTCACAACCCAATCATTCTCTGTGGAAGCAAACAGAATGGCAGGATAACCCGGAGCAATGATTTCATTGGCTTCCACAAGGATCTTTTGAATCTTCCCGTTTGAGGGGGCTTTGATTCGGGAGTGTGAAAGGTTGAATTCAGCAATCTGTTTTTGTGATTTTGCAAGTTCGAATGCAGATCTTGCATTCTGCACCTGCTCCAGGGTGGCTACGCTATCCCTGAACAGGTTCTTTGCCCTTGAAAGATCCCGCTCAGCTTTCTCATATCCAATTCGTGCCTGATTCACGTGTGCCTCTATTTCAGACAGGTCAAGAATTGCAAGCACCTGGCCACTGTTAACCGATTCTCCCTCCTTAATATAGAGCTGTCGCAGAATACCCCCCGTCTTAAAACTCAGCTTCATCTGGGTGGCAGTGCCGAGAATACCGGTGGTTCTCACTGGAATTTTATACTCGGTTTTTTCTACAGGCATGACCCTGATGTTTATGGCATTGTCAGTGACCGGATTTTTCTGCTCCTCCGGTTTGCATCCTGCAATTGCCAGCAAGATGGTTGCAACGGATATGATTTGAATTCTCATTTGGTAGTATTAAAAGTTTTCCAGGCCATTTGCTCCTATGGCATACTCAAAATCAGCCAGCCGGCTGAAGTATTCGCTTTCTGCAATGATGGAATTAGCCTCGGCACCCGTGAGGCTGGTACGGGCATCGATCAGTTCCAGCAACGATGATTGCCCTTCACTGTATTTCCTGCTGATCAATTCATATGCCCGCAGCGCAGAATAGGCCTGTTTGTTTGCGGACTGAACAGATTCATTTGCCGCCTTGAGTGCATAGAAGTGGTTGATCACTTCCAGCCGGATCTGCTGCTTTGTTTCTTCATAGAGTTCTCTTAGCTTTTCGCCGTCAATTTTAGATTGTTGGACCTTCTGGTGATTGGCTGATCCCTGAAACAGGTTCCAGCGCATCACGATAGAAGCCATTATAAAATCATCTTCACCCGTGAATCTGTATTCCTCCCCCTGGAATCCATAATCAACCACACCAAAAAGTCCCGGAATATTATTCCCCCGGTATAGGCCATTCATGTGTTGATTCAACTCACGGTATTGCGCGATCTGTTTCAATTCATCTCTGTTCTGAAGGGCCAATACGCTCGCTTCTTCCAGAGAGATATCCAAAGGTTGAAGCGCCACTCCGGTCAATTCTATAGGTGAGTCCAGAGGCCTGTTCAACAGAAAATTAAAGTAAGCTTTGGAGGTTTCCAGCATATTATTGGCCTGGGCACGCTGAACTTCCACCTTGCTGAGTTCGGAATCGGATCTGTATACCGCATCGATGGTCACTTTATCATTGTCGAACAATCGTTGACTGACCCTTAAGTTCTCCCTGACCAGGTTGAATGCTGTGTCGGCCAGTCCCACAAGGTTGTAAGCCTTTTGGTAGCCGTAATAAGCCTGGGTAATCTCCTTAATAAGCTCCCTTTTGTACTGATCCATATCGGTCCTGTAAATCTCCACATATTGCTTCTGAATCCTGTGGTTTTGAATGATCTCTGAACTGAATATGGGCTGGACGATCGATACCTTGGTCTCATGCTCCCTGGGACGCAGGAAAGGAAACTCTTCGTTATCAATGGCAGGAAACATTTCAGAAAGGGTCAATACATTCAGGGTGGAATAAACAGGATTCAAAAGGTCTCCCACCGGGAACAAAATATTCCTTCCACCCCGGGCTACTGTGTATCTTGCATTCAAGCTGACGTCAGGCATAAATAATCCTTTGGCACCTTTTAAAACCGAAAGGCTCCTGGCATAGTCAAGCTGCTTCTGTTTCAGGGCCTGATTGGACTGTAATCCCTCTCTGACGTAAGCTTCAAGGATTGGATTTTGGGATGAAACAATGCCAGCTGAGATGCAACATGTTATTACAATGGTGTATAAACGTCTCATGACCGTATCCCGTTTAATACCAGTTCAAAATGGCTCTCATATACTTTGGCTGGAGAGAGTTCCAGCATTTCAAATAGTGATTTTTTCATGATTACAAACCGAATCACGCTCAATACCTGCATCCAGAGGGTGTGGGCAATCAGTGGTGGTGGAATATCGCTTCTGATCAGTTTTTCCTCCACACCCTGCTCAACGATCTGGATCACCATTCCCACCGGCGATTCCTTATAGATCATATCTTGCATCTCCTTGACCGTAAGACTGATGCTTTGAAGCTCAAATCCTTCCAGGGTCATGATGGCCCTCATATGGTCAGGATGACTGTTGGAAAAATCAATGCATGCCCGGCCCATATGCAGCAGTTTTTCCAATGCATTTCCGTTAACCTTTTGAACCGCCTCAGTGATCGAATTCAATAGTTTAATGGCTTTCCGTGCCACCGCCATGTGCAGGTCATCCTTACTCTTAAAATAGAGGTAAAGGGTTCCCTTACTCAATTCAGCACGATCTGCAATGTCATCCATGGTGGATTTTTCAAATCCTTTTGAAAAGAACACCTTTTCTGCTGCCTCGATGATCTCTTCACGACGCTGCTGCTTTTCTCTCTCTTTCCTTTCGCTTATCCCCATAAGTCAAAACTATTGTGACTATTAGTCATTTTATTGACCGAAGTTAAATCAATATATTGAATTCATCAAATGTTTTATATTGAAAATTCCTTACCTTGGTCAGTACAATAATAAAAACCGTATCAATGGTTTGCAGGCGAAAATTCATCAAAACTGGTATTTGCACCTCCATGGCATTGGGGATCCCGGGTATGCTTTACGGATGTGGACCGGAAAAAACAGCACTGCCTTCGTCAGAAGGGATCGCTGCCAGGGTAGCTGCCATTCGTGGAGAGGACCTTTATGCCATGACCAGGGAGGCACTGGATGCTATTGGTGGAATGCAATCCATCGTTGGTGAAGGTGAATCGGTTTTTATTAAACCAAATATGGTAACCTTTCCATGGGCTAAACAAAACAGTTGTTTTCATGCGGGTGAATGCACCAAGCCTGAGATCATTATCACTGTGGCGGAGGAGTGCCTGAAAGCAGGTGCGAGACATGTGACCATAGGGGATGGGTCCCATTTACCCTCATTCAATTGGGAAGATGGAGTCACCCTGGACGGTAAAACAAACCTTCAGAAAGAAGCTGCAAAATTGAGCCAGCGGTATGAGGGGAATGTTACCCTGGCCTGTTTGGAAAATGATTCTCCCGGTTGGACACATATCCCTTCTCAAACACCAATGGGTAAGATTGCCATTTCCAGCCTGGTGGCCAACGCTGATAAGGTCATTTCAATTCCGGTAGCAAAAACACACTCCTGGGCCCAGCTAACGCTCGCTTTGAAGAATTTCATTGGTATCACGCCACTCGCCGGATATGCCCAGTTAATAGACAATACCTGGTGGAACCGCGGAGCATTTGACCACAGCAGTCCACAGGCGATTGCCCAGGTATATCTGGATATTGTGAAAAGTGTCAAACCCGATCTTTCTGTCATTGATTTTTCCATTGGCATTGAAGGAAATGGACCGGGCAGGGACCAGGGAGGCAAAACTGTGGACATGAAAGACCGCCTGGGATCATGGGCCGTTCTTGCCAGTACCGATATCATGGCTGCAGATGCCACAGCAGCAAGAATCATGGATCACGATGTGAAGCGGGTGAAACAACTTACCATGGGATTCCAGATGGGACTGGGCGAGATTCGGGAGGACTCCATCGAAATCGTCGGTGAAAGCCTGGATAATCTGATGGTTCGTTGGGATTCTGCAAAACTGCAAGGAATCGAAAGTTATATTCGGTAGCTAACGATCTCTGAAAGCGGCTTTCTTTTATCATCATGCCGGTCCGGATCAACATTGTCCAGTGGATACCCCAGTGGAAGAATCACGACCGGTTCCATGTGATCCGGGAGTTCCAGCACCTCCCGGGTTTTCTCAGGATCAAAATTGCAGATCCAGCAGGTGGCCAGACCCAGGTCGGTGGCCTGGAGGGTCATGTGGTCGGTTGTAATGGCCACATCAATGTCGCAATGATCTTTCCCGTCTTCTTTTCGTTTCCAGGCCGCATTGTGATCTCCGCAGATCACAATCACACAGGGAGCAGTCCGAAACCACTCCCTGTGATACACCTGGTGGATCTTTGCCAGGTCGATCGGTTCCCTGGATCACGTAAAAGTGCCATGGCTGGAAATTCACAGCCGAAGGAGCCACCCTTCCGGCCTCCAGGACCAGTTCTAGTTTCTCCTTCTCCACAGGTCTTGAATCATATTTCCTGCACGAATACCTGTTCTTTGCAATATCAATAAAACGTGTCATTTGCTCCGGGTTTTTATATTTTTATTATCTTGCGAAAGGTTGTTAAAATAAGCCACCTATAAATATTTGCGCAGCAAAGATTTTCAGTGGCGGATTTTAACAACCTGAAGCATTTACAGCTGCGTTTATAATAGCCTTACGTATTGTTAAAGATAAAAAAACCCGGTGCAAACTGACCGGGTTTTATTGATATTGTTACTTCGAGAGTTTTCTGGGTTTCCCACCCTTCCTCCAGTGCTCTTCAATCTTCTCAAGTGAAACACCCTTGGTTTCCGGTATATAGAAATAACCCCAGACCAGTCCAATTAGCGCCACAGCTGCAAAGATCCAGAATACACTTCCCACACAGCTGGGACAAACATCCGACAGATCCTGTCCCTTCCGGTACCACCACATCTTTTGCATTTCCAATGGCACTGGCCATTTTATAGAATGTCCATACAACCAGCGTATTGAAACCCCAGTTTGACAGTGAACCGATGGAAGCACCCAATCCACGAACCCTGGTTGGGAATACTTCGGTAATCATTAACCAACCCAATGGTCCGAGACTGATGGCAAAGAAAGCGATGTACACCAGCACTGGAGATTACCAGGAACCATTTGGTAACTCCGGGAAGCATAAATCCAAGTCCCATGCATGATCAGTGCAACAGCAATACCGGCCAGGCCAAGAAAATAGAGTTTCCTTCTGCCCAATCTGTCGATGACAAAGAGAGAGACAATGGTGAAAAATACATTCACTGCTCCCACAATCACAGAGGCAGCAATGGCAGCTTCAGCACCTTCAAATCCTGCTGCCAGGAAGATCTTCGGACTGTAATAGATGACGGTATTAATCCCAACGAACTGCTGGAAGAACATAATTCCCACAGCAATGATCAGTGCATTTCTCAGCCATGGTTTAAAGATCTCTTTCCAGCCTGCCTGGCTTGCATCAATGGCCATATCGCCCCTCATGGCATGCCATGGAATTGTCGATCAGCGATGGATCTTCAACCCTGCGCAGTACTTTTTCACCCTCTTCTTCGCGTCCTTTGCTCATCAACCAGCGTGGAGTTTCAGGCAGGAAGAACATTCCAACGAATAAAATTACTGCAGGAATGACTCCCACCCAGAGCATGGGACGCCAGCACTCCAGGTTGTTGTTATCGGCAAGTGCATTATCACTGAGGTAGGCAGCTAGAATACCTACTGTAATCAGCAATTGGAACATGGATACCAGGGTTCCCCTGATTTTTGTTGGTGAGATCTCTGAAATATACAGGGGGACAGCAAATGAGGAAACACCGATGGCAAGTCCAAGATAAAAACGAGAAATCATCAATTGGGTCACAGTGGGTGCAAAACCTGTCCAGATTGCTCCTGTGGCAAATACAAAAGCAGAAGCCAGAATCACCTTCTTCCGTCCCAGGTAATCCGAAAGTCTTCCCGTAACAATAGCTCCAACAACAGCACCTATGAGTCCCAGGGCTGTGATATTCTCAACCTGTGAATCTGTTATTTCAAAATAGTCCTGTAAAAACGGGATCGCACCGGAGATTACTCCCGTATCAAATCCAAAAAGGAGTCCGCCGGTGGCCGCAATACTGGCAATCACAATGACGACACTCTTGTTGTATTTATTCTTTGCGCTCATAGTTATTGCAAGTTTTCTGATTTGAGAACACAGTAAATATAGATACTTTCCTTCAAGATATTATCTGCCAGATGCTTTTTTATACTCATTCTATTTATTTGAATCCCTGAGCATTGCTCAGAACAACTGAATTTTGAA
Organism: uncultured Bacteroidales bacterium; assembly: GCA_963710385.1. Classification (GTDB taxonomy): domain Bacteria; phylum Bacteroidota; class Bacteroidia; order Bacteroidales. The sequence continues at coordinate 91,555 of CAVQAB010000007.1, forward strand.
ATCCGCAGAATTTTCTTATATTGCATTAAGGCAGAATTATGAACTAATTCCCCCACCACATGAAGACAAAATATGAGCTTGAGTATACACTCAACACATCTCCCAATATTCTATTCAACAGGCTAAGCACTCCCGAAGGACTTATCTGAATGGTTTGCAGATAATGTGAACCTTCGCAAGGGTAAATATACTTTCATCTGGGAGGGCACCGAACAGGAAGCCTCGGTGTTGCAGAAGAAAGGCCAATAAATTCATCCGGTTCCAGCTGGGAAGACGATGAGGAAGAAGATATATTATTTTGAGTTCAGGATACACACCGATGAACTTACCGGAGATGTGGCACTTCTGATCACTGATTTCGCCGAAGAAGATGAAAAGGATGATGCCGTCGATCTCTGGGACTCCCAGATATCCGAGTTAAAACAGGCCATCGGCCTCTAGAAAGACAAAGTAGTCTTATACTCAGGTAGAATTTCCATGTGATTCAAATTAAATCCACCGGTTACTTTTTCAGGTTCGCTCATTCCGGCACTTTCAAGATCATTTAGAAAAGGGGCATCCTTGTACAGCGATCTAAAATAGAATACCATCTCCTTCTTTTCATTGAATCCAGTGAATTTCTTCAGTCCAATGACCCATTTCAAGCCATTAAAAAAATGATCTGCAACCAGTTCCCCATCCATAAATCCCATTCCAGTATCTCCAAAATAATCCACAACCAGGAATAGATCATTTACAAAGTCTGGTTTATGATCTGGCAGGTTCACTGCAAATTTATTGAACTGTACATGATCTATTTCTAAAACTGGATGGAATTCAGGAACCTCTATTTCATATGAGGTAAAATGAGTACGCTCATTTTCAGACAGAGAAATTTGTCCCATATTCAGCTTGGGATTATTCTGCAGGACCGGATAAAAATCAATTTCAAAATGGTTTTCGTTATAACTGATCAGATCAATTGAATTCATCTTTGATAATATCAGGGCTTTTGAAAACAGCAAATGCTTATGACCTTCAATGCTGATTTCATAGGCGTTTTGGGCCATCTCCTTGGGAACAGTTAATATGTTAATTTGTTTTCTGTCAGCTGTTTGAATAACAAATTCTGAGGATTCACCGGGTAAGCACTTGATCAAAATTCGCTTTCTGTTTTTGAAGATCTTACAACCTGATCCTCCATGGATGTTAACGATATCCGACCGAAGCAGTGAATACTCAGGTCCGATGCCTGGGATAGTAAAAAAAACGTAGTACTCATTCTGAGGATCTCCGCCAAAACTAAGCAGTTGAGAAGTAGCATAATTCAGCTTTATGCCATCCATATCCAGATTAAAAGGCAAAATCGCATTTTCATCAGGCATCAGCGTCAGGTTGCCTTCCTCAGGTATAGCAACTTCACCAGATGCAGTTTTCAATTTAAACTGGATGTTTTCTATTGCCTGAGTGGGTAGATGATCCTGGAAATTATTCATAAATACAAATCCTGATTCTCGATCACTCCTCACACTATACCTCAGGGTGGTATTGTCATGAACCAAAAGTGATTCCTGACTCTCAGGAAGAATGACCCCCATGGGTGCAAGATATTCCCCAAAGGATTTCATGAATAAGTGCAAAGGCTTCAAGCGGTGAAATGATGGTTTTAGGTTGCCGAATTCTCCAATGGGTGCCTGGAAATCATAGGATATGATGGGACATCCTACAGCCACATCGCTGAAATAATTCCTTTCACCTCTGGGCGTGGATCCGCCATGATACATATAGTACCCGATCCCATTGGCCCCGCTCCCAAGAAACCTGTTGATCATTGGTTCCAGACTCTCGGCCGGCACAAGTGGACGCCGCTCATAGGTATTCATGATTCCACCACCCAGTTCAGCAGCGAAATAGGGATATTCCTCAGAACGGTATCTGACCGGTGCATAATCAGGGTCTTTCTGCAAGTTGGTATATAAATAAAACTCCGAGGGTTCTTCCTGGGCCCATGTGGGATAAGGATATGCAGCAGTCACTGGAAGGGTTTCATTTTCAATGATAGCTGCATTGCCCCAACCAGTTGCTGTATAAAGGGGGACCACAATACCCGCTTTTAAAGCAAGACCTTTTAGTACCTTCATGTGCTCATTTCCAAGGTCCGCATAAGGATTTTCACCTTCAGCCACTCCAACTCCAATCTGTGTAAGCTCCAGATCCCTCACCGATGCAGTCCAGTCATGCGGTTGACCGGGATAGGTCAATCCCCAAGGTGCAGCGGAATGCTGGTACTCATTTTCAAGTTGAATGCCAATCACCGGACCTCCATCCTTAAAGTACAATCCCTCAAGCTGTTGTCCGATCTGATCATATAATCTTTCCACATAACGCAGATATTGCGGATCATTAGAACGTATGGACAATGGTAAGCCAAGCAACCAGTCCGGTAATCCACCATTGCGGATTTCTCCATGACAGAATGGCCCGATTCTTACGATCACATCATAATCATATTGCGCACATAACTTCACAAACTTTCTCAGATCTTTGGATCCCTCCCAGTCGAAAATCCCTTCCCTTTCCTCATGGATGTTCCAAAATACATAGGTGGCAATCATTGAAATACCACCTGCCCTCATTTTCTGGATGGATTCTTCCCAGAATTCTTCCGGATACCGCGAATAATGAAATTCCCCGCTTACCGGAATGGCAGGCCTGCCGTCAATGGACATATAATAATCATTCACATCAATGACTCTTCCCTGGGTATTGGTGCCACCAAGATCCAGGTGATCAGAACGAAATTGCCTGTCAGGAAGGTCAATGTTAAGATATTCTTTGATTTGACCTTGCAGGTTTATTTGCATAAATAAAAAAAAGAGTATTGCTGGAATTAACTTATATGCTTTCATTTTAATCCGGGGAGTTTGTAAATCAAATGTAAAAAAACCGATCAATATATTTCTGTCTTTGGCATGAATGACTATTTTGTCAAAACGCAATTAAACGATGAAAAAAATAGTGGCGATTTTTGTTTGCTTGACTTCCTTGTCTGTATACGGTCAGGAATTCCTTTTTGGCAACGATCTCTCTTACGTGAATCAGATGGAAGATTGTGGTGCTCTGTTTAAGGAGGATGGTGTTCCAAAAGATGTCTATCATATTTTCGCCGATCACGGAACCAATCTGGTGAGGGTAAGACTTTGGATCGATCCCTCCTGGTGGCAGGACTCACTGGTCCAGCCCGAAGGGGTTAAGTCCCACTACAATGATCTGGAGGACGTGAAAGAAACCATTCAAAGGGCAAAAGAGGCTGGCATGAAAGTAATGCTGGGAATGCATTATTCTGATTTCTGGGCCGATCCCGGACGGCAGCTTATCCCCAGGGCATGGCTGAATGTAGCTTATTCACTGGAGGATCTGAAAGATTCGGTTTACAATTATACCACAAGGGTACTGACCGAATTGGATCAGGAGGGATTAATGCCGGAATTTGTAAAGATCGGAAACGAAAACAATGGAGGATTTCTTCGCCACATCCCGGAGGAGAATGGATTCGAACCAATAGAATCGGTGAGCAACAGCTGGGCACGACATGCCCAATTATTTAATGCAGCAATTGCTGCAGTCCGAAATGTGGGCTCCACAGCCTCCATTGACCCAAAGATCGCGATCCACTTTTCCAATAGTCTCAGTGGACAGGTTTGGAATTATAACAACATCATCAGCAACGGAGTCACCGACTTTGATGTGATTGGTATTTCTTATTACTATGCATGGCACGGTGGCAGTATCAACGAACTGGAAAACACCATCGGCAACCTGGTCAGTTCATTTCCGGCTTATGAGGTGATGGTTGTGGAAACCGGCTATTTATGGACCACAGAGAATTTCGACGCCATGGGAAATATTATCAATGAGCCTGACCCGCAATACCTGCCGGTGATCCCGGAAAAACAGCTCGAATACATGGTTGATTATACAAGGGCAGTGATGAGGGGGGGCGGTACTGGGGTGGTATTCTGGGAACCGGCATGGGTTTCGACACCCTGCAGTACTCCATGGGGCGTTGGCTCATCCCATGATCATGTGGCCTTTTTTGTATCCGGAGAATACCAATTTCATGGAAAATGGAGGCGGAAACTGGTGTGAACCACAGTTTTACAAAGACCTGACTCAGAAAAAGATCACCTTTAAGGCGAACATGGAAGGAGTCGATGTCTCTCATGGTGTTTATATCAGTGGGGACTGGTTAGGAGATTCCCTGGATTTCGTTCCCATGGCCCCGGAGGGCGATGGGATATACTCCTATTTCACTTATATCTCCTCCGGATCAACTGGTTCATACTTTTTCCTGAATGATACCACCTGGGAGTCGGTGGAGCCTGTACCTGCCGCTTGTGGAAATGTGGAAAATGAAGGAAGAAGTTACCAGGTAGGAGAAACTGATCAGACTTACTCTTACCAGTGGGGTACCTGTAATCCCGCTGAGATTCCCTCCCTGGTAAATGTGACTTTCAGGGTAAAAATGGAAGAGGGTGCAGATCTTACACGGGGGTATATGTGGTAGGGGAAATTAATGACTGGGAGATCACCCGGATGGATCCGGATGGGGATAATATTTTTTCTAAAACTTTCAGATTACCTCCGGGAGGGGATTCCCTGGCATACTACTACCTTACCACAAGTACATGGGATAATTATTTGAATTTCAGGGAAAGCGTACCCCAGGAGTGTGCATTGAAATGGGGATCGGACCGGGTTATTATCATCCCGATCAGAGATACAATCGTGAATCATCTCTGGGGCAGCTGCGACTCCATCGGAACCAGTACCCTGCATGTTTTGGATCTTTATCAGGGAGCAGATGAAATCCTGATCTTTCCAAATCCGGCAACCGGACGGTTTTTTCTCAGATTACCCGAAACCTTTATTGAATCTCATGTATGTATCTACGAAATTTCAGGAAAGGAGATCTATATCAACACCTCATACTCCTCACCTTCTGAACTTTTGTTCGAAATAGGCCACCTCACAAGTGGCATCTACATTGTAAAAATCCAGCACAAGGATATGATCAATACCAGGCGTCTGGTCATCAAAAAAGGATAATAGTCCGGGAGGAACTGTTAAACTTATAAAATCTTGTTTTAATAATGAATAATGTGTTTATATTGAAAAAAATCCAACACTTTACCACTATGAAGAAATGTATGCTCGTATTGATGCTGCTCACTTCAGTCACTGTGCTTATGGCACAACAAAGCAGTGTCAATGGTGTAGTAACAGGATCAGAAGGAGAATCTTTGGTTGGAGTTAACGTTGTTGAAAAGGGTACACAGAACGGGACCATTTCCGATCAGGATGGAAAATTCTCCCTTAACCTCAGCTCTGAGGATCCTGTTCTGGTAATTTCATATGTGGGATATATGAAACAGGAGTTTGAGATATCCGGTGATGTTGATCTTCGAATTGTTCTGGATGAAGATCTGGTGAACCTGGATGAGGTGGTGGTAATTGGATATGGGACTGCGAAAAAAAGTGACCTGACCGGATCAGTAAGCTCAATAAAACCAAAAGATCTTAACGTATCCGGCATCTCCAATGCAGCCCAGATGCTCCAGGGTCGTGTTCCGGGATTATATATCAGCAGTCATAATCAGAATCCCGGGGCCACTCCAGAGTTTATCCTGAGGGGGGCAAGCTCCTTTCAGGAGGGTGAAGCTGGTCAGCCCTTGATCGTCATTGATGGATTTCCAATGGATAATGTTTCATATATCAACACCATTAATCCCAGTGATATAGAACAGATCGATGTGCTGAAAGATGCTTCTGCCACAGCCATTTATGGATCAAGAGGTGCAAATGGAGTTATCATTATTACTACAAAACAGGGAAACAAACAGGGGATCCAGGTCGATTACAGCGCCAAGTTTTACAGTCAGGCTGTGGCCAGGACCATTGAGATGATGAATGCAGAACAATATGCCCGTCTCTATTATGACCTGGCCCATGATCCAAGTTTGCAGCTGGGAAGCTGGGGTCCCGATGATGGATACCCACATCCATTTGGTGCCTGGGATACCCTTCCCAACACAAACTGGCAGAAAGAGGTAATCAACAGCGGTAATCTGACCCAGGAGCATAATCTGGCGCTATCGGGTGTGAAAGAGGGAGTGAAATACAGGGCAGCTGCCAATTATTATGATGGACAGGGAATCATTGGCCCGGCAGATTATAAGAGGATCAATGTTCTGGCCAAACTGGATTATGATTACAAAAAGTTCTCTTTTAACCTGGATATGAATTATACCAATCAAAACAGGAATCAGGTTGAGAACTCCTTTGAACGGTCACTGGGATTTTCTCCTTCTTCCCCAATCTATGACTTGGATGGTAATCTGTCAGCACATGCATTTGAAACCAATGCATCCTGGTATTATAATCCCCTTTTCCCATCAGAAGCTGAGGAGAGGTTTTCCGAATCGAATACAACCCGAATTTCCGGAGGAATGGAATATGAGATCATTGACGGACTGCGAATCTCTGTAAAAGGTGGAATCACACAGAATCAATATGAGAGCTACTACCAGAGATTCAAACCTTTGTATTCATCCCAGAAAGAGACGGAAGCGAGCATCTCCTCCACGGGAAGCAGACAGATCTATGCCGACTATTTCCTGCGGTATACCAAACAGATCAACCATCATAAATTCTCCATCATGGCAGGTGGATCTTACCAGAATTCGCGCAACAGGGGACATTGGGCCTCTGCACTCGATTTTCCATATCTCAACATAGGATATTATAACATTGATGCAGGATTATTGGAGAGACAGATGGGAAGCAACTGGTATGAAAAGCGTGTGATGTCGGGACTGGGCAGGATCAATTACGATTATAAGAGCAAATATCTGCTTACCATAAATTACCGGCTTGACGGAGCAACAGTATTTGGTGTGGGAAACAAATGGGGACATTTCCCTTCTTTCGGGCTGGCTTACCGGATCGATCAGGAGGAGTATTTTGCTAACAGCGTACATTTCCTTACTATCATGAAGCTTAGAGCAGGCTATGGTTTAGCCGGTAACTCTAATATACCGGGATTTCGGACACAAAACCTGCTTGATTTCCGACCTGTTTACGAAGGAGGTGGTATTACCAATGCCATTGTATGGGGGAGTACCTACATTCCAAACCCGGATCTTCACTGGGAAAATACTTATACCTTTAACCTGGGACTGGAGCTCGGTAATCCAAAATTCTATGCTGAAATAAATTACTATTCCACCAATCATGAAGACCTGATTCTGGACAGGCAGGTGCCCAAAGAATTGGGATTTACCAACATTACGGTAAACAAGGGAGCCATGCTCAATACAGGCATCGAAGCCAAGCTTGATCTCTTTTTGAGTTTTTTCAACAATGAGCTGAAGTGGAAACCAGGTCTTTGGTTTTCATATAACAAGAATGAGATCACTGATCTGGATGGGGATGTGATCCTCGATAAGGACATTTGGATTGAAAGAACAAACTACGGTTATTCGGGAATCAAACAAAAAGGATATCCTTTGAATTCCATTTGGGGATACGATTTCATTGGCATCTGGCAGGCAGATGAAGCTGATGAAGCGGCCACTTACAATGCAGCTCCGGGAGATCCGAAATATGCCGATTTAAATGGCGTTGGGACGGAGGGGGAGGTTGTTTCCGGACCTGATGGGAGAATCACAGAACATGACAGGGTTTTCCTGGGAGATGCTAATCCCAGATTCACAGGAGGATTTAGCAGTCAACTCAACTATAAGAATTTCGAACTTTCATTTTTCTTTGAAAGCGTCATTGATAAGACCATTGTGAATATTAACAAGGCCACCTTCACATTTCCCAGTCATCACTACGGAAATAATAAAACACCCATGGCGCTGAACAGGTGGACCGCAGCCAATCCCACAAATGATGTACCCTCGCTTACAAAGAACCTTGACGAGAAATTGGTTAGAAGTGACTGGAGCATCGAAGACGGGTCCTTTCTTAGACTTCGCGACATCACCCTTACCTATAAACTCTATTTCGATCAGGACAAGGCCATCAAAAACCTGAGGATCTATGCCAGTGCATCTAATCTGCTTACCCTGACCAGGTATTCGGGGATCAATCCTGATGTATGGGCTACCGATGCGGATTACAATTTAATGCCATTTTCACGCGGATTTACCATTGGGGTAAATGCCTCTTTTTAATCGCAAATCAGAATAAAATGAAATACCTGACACTCACCATATCGATCCTGCTGCTTTCATTCACCATGGGATGTGAAAGTGTCCTGGATGAGAAAATCTACGGACAGATTGCAGATGGAGACTTCTGGAATACCGAAGAGGATGCCATTGCTGCCATCAAAGCAGCCTATGCATCCACAAGGGGCGAATGGGAAGGATTTGCCTTCTGGCAGTTTTGCGTCGAAGACATGGGTACCAATATTGCCACCGGGGGATATTTTGCCACACTCGATTACCAGGCCTATACAGGCTGGTCGGGTACAACTCCTGATTTTGTGGACTGGGGTCTATGGCCCAGCTTCTGGAGAAGTATTAACTATGCCAATACAGTATTGGACCGGGTACCTGATATGGACATTGACCAGGAGGTGAAAGAGAGAATAACCGGTGAAGCACACGCCATCAGGGCCATGATCTATTTTTACCTTGTCAACTGGTTCGGGGGTGTACCTGAAATTACTACTTCAACTGAAACGCCCATGGAAATTCCCCGGGAGAGTGTGGAGAGCAACTATCTTCTGATCGAGGATGATCTGACCAAAGCTATTGAGATGCTTCCGGAAAAATCGGATCTGGTGGCCATGGGCGAAACCGATTACGGAAGACTCACAAAAGGGGCTGCCCGGTCACTGTTGACAAGGGCTTACCTGCAACAGGGAAAATGGGCCGACTGTGCTGCAATGTCCCAGTCGGTTATTAGCTCCGGGGAGTATTCATTGGAGCCGGAATATACAGATATCTTTTCTCTGGCCAATGAAGGATTTAATAATAGGGAGGTGATATGGGTTGTGCCATTTATCGCTGGTACAAGTCCCACTGTAAACGCCAATGTGTTGCTGGTATACCTGTGGAGGGCACCTGAGATCACCGATTATGATATCTATTATGAGTGGAATGGGGATATCAGGATCACCACCAATTTTTTTAACTCATTCGAAAACGGGGATAAAAGAAAAGTGGGATTGTTCAGCTCTACGGATGCAACAGACGATCCCATCATGCTTCTAAAATATCCGCCGGATCCTGCAACTGAAGGTTTCAATTCGGGAACGGACTATCCTTTATTAAGGTATGCTGATGTGATTCTGATGCGAGCAGAAGCCCTTGCTAATCTTGATGATGTAGCTGGTGCTGTAAATGAGGTAAACAAAGTTAGAGCTCGGGCAGGACTTCAAAATCTAAGTCCGGACACTTACACTTCTGTTTCCTTATTAAACCAGATTCACAATGAACGAAGGTGGGAACTCTATTTCGAAGGACATGCCAAACGGGACATGATCAGGATGGATTATAACAACCTTATAGAGTATATTAAATCCCAATCGGCCGACTGGGAGGCAGTTTCCGCGGAAAGGTACCTGCTGCTTCCCTTGCCCTCCAGTGCGATAGCATCAAATCCAGGCCTCACGCAAAATCCAGGTTTTTAACAGGGAAAAATGTTCGGCAAATGAAGACAAAAAAAATATGGTTCCTTCCGTTCATTGTTCTGATGACAATGGCTTTATTAAGCTCCTGTGAAGAGAAAGAGGATTACTCCCATATCGTATTCAAGAACTACCTCACCTATGAGATAAACAGGGCCACAAATTTCCTGAATTTGACACTTGAGGGAAGCACAGAGGGTGCGTATAAGCAAGGTTCCAGGTCTACCTACCAGGATGTTATTGATGCTGCACAGCTGGTGGATCAAAACTCATCGGTAACTCAGGAAGAGATTGATCTTGCCTATCAGTCCCTTTTGAAGGCCAGTGAAGACTTTTTCGACCAGATGGTCCCCTTTCGTTCCAACTTCCAGGAGCTGATCGATTATGCAGAAATTGTGCAATCAAACACTGCCGAAGGGACCATGGAAGGTGATGTAAAAGCTGGAAACAAATCACTGTTACAGGACGCCATTGATGAAGCAAAATCGCTGGTTTCATTGGGCGATTTGACACAGCGCTTACTGGACCAGGGAACGTTGGAATCTGAATAATGCCATTTATTTTTTCAACGGTGAGATTATTGGCCGGGCAACAACAGCTTTGATCAATTCAGGTCTGGAGGTTCCCGGGTATGAAACAAGCGATTTTAGCCTGGTGGACGGATGGCATCTTTTCGGTAAGGTGGAGGAGTGGGCCCCTCTTGCATCTATTGCCCAAATGGAGATTGCTCCCGAAGGACTGTTTGTTGCAAGGATCGGTTCCTATACACAGGGATTATATCAACCTGTGGAAGAGGTGATCCATCCCAATGCAGAATATACCCTTGAATTTAATGTTTCACTTCTTTCTAATGGCTCTGACTGGCAGGGAATGAAGTATCCGGCAATCCTGTTGTCCAGGATCATCGTCTTTGAAGAGGATGCAGGAGATTATGATTTCATGAGTGTCATTAGCGAATCTTACGACACGCTTGGTATTGATCCGGGTGGATTTATAGAACTAAATCAATCTGTGACTGTGGATGCTGTTTCAGCAGCCATTGGTAAAAAAGTGGCCATCGATTTTGTGCAGAAGCATACTTGGAATGCCGAGGAACCCATATGGGCTGAAAGTTTTGTGGCCATTGACAATGTCAAACTCTACAGAAAACTATAATCATAGCTTAATGAATAACAATATAATAACCTATTATTAACCAAACACTTGTATTATGAAAAAAGTCTTTACAACATTCATTATTTTGTTTTCTGTTCTTATGATTTATGGACAGGATGACGTGATCCGGAATGGCGGATTCGAAATGGGAACTGAAAATTCAAACTGGGATCATGATATCGAAGATTGGTACATCGATAAGGATTCTGTTGAAGGATGGTGGGGTGATGCATTGGACCGGCATGTAACGCTGGCATCAGGTGATTCAGCTACCCTCTATCAGGTGGTAGAAGTAATTTCTGCAGATTCTGTGCTCTACGAACTCTCTCTCTCGGCAGCGGATTCATGGAACACCGCATCTTTAATTGTGATTATCAGTACATCAGATGCAGATAGTTCGATGCGTACGATTTTGAAAGCAGATACCATAGATATTACTTCTGAGACATTTGGTCTCACTTTTGGATTCTCAGAGAATTCTGAATACGTCGGGAAGAAACTCATTGTAGAATTGGGCTGTACTGCCCTGGATGAAACTGGAGCCTGGTGTAATGTGGACGATGTGGTGATGATCAAGAGGCTTCCAGGTGTCAATAATCCACCGACGGCGGATGCTGGCGATGATCAGAGTGTCAAAGGAGGTGAGCTGGTTACATTAGATGGTTCCGCCAGTGCAGATCCTGATGAGGATCCCCTGACCTATACCTGGATCAGTACATTCCCGGGGATTACACTTTCCGATCCCACTGCAGTGGCACCAACCTTTACAGCTCCTGATGTTTCCGAATTATCTTCCTATTTGTTTGCGCTTTATGTGAATGATGGTGAGGTCAACTCAGATACTGTACTCACAAAGGTAACAGTCATTCCTGCCGGTGAACTGATCAGGAATGGAGGTTTTTCAGAGAGGGTACCTGGATCTGATCCTGAGTCCAACAGCCTTAAAGATGTGTTGTACTGGAACATCGATGAGCCCAGAGATTCTATTTCGGGAGGAATCTGGGGTCCCATGGTCACATTGGCTTCAGTGGATGCCAACCTGTATCAGGTTGTAGATGTACTCGAAAATGTAGATGCGGTCTATTCGCTCTCTTTCTCTGCGCGGAGTTCATGGAATTCACATTCTGTGGATATTGTTGTCAGTATTTCAGAAGCAGATTCGTCTGCAAGAATAGAGATGGCTTCTGCAGAAAACTTAATGGCCATCGATCCTCCTGGTGGAATCAATACATCAGAATATGCCATATTTAAGCAGACCCTGGCTGTACCAGCAGCATTGGGACTTGCCGGTAAATCCATGATTCTGGAACTGGATAACGTTGCATATGATGATGGCAATGATGATGGTTGGGCGGAAGTTGAGTTTGTATCTCTTGTGAAAACAGTAAATACAACGCATGTTCCCACCAATGGTTTGAATGATCTGACCCTGTATCCAAATCCTGCAAGCGATATTATTTATATCGGTGGAGATCTAGGTGTATCCCGGGTGGAAATCTACTCGATTCTCGGAACCAAGGTAAGATCCAAGGCAGGCAAGGATATTACCCAGGTCAATGTGGAGGAGCTGAAATCCGGAATGTATATCATCTCTCTGACCACCCAACAAGGTGCGGTCAATCATAAATTACAGATCAAATAGGATCTGACTCTATTATCTGAATAGCCCATACATGCTGTTGATTGAAGGCGTGTTATGGGCTATTCTTTTATTAACTTTCACCAACTGATCACCCTAATACCAGGAGATGGGATAGGTAAAGGTTCTGCCTATGAAGCGTACATTAATCGCCATATGGATGCTGGCTGGCACACTGCTGCTAACTGCTCAGGATCACTATGTAGGAACCACAATGAACTTCTCTGATTATCTGGAGAAAACCTGTGGAATTATATTTAAAGAGGATGGAATACCGACAGATCCCTATCAAAGCATCTCCAATCATGGTGCCAATATTGTTCGGTTAACAGTGGGTTTACCCCCATTTTCAAGCAGCTATTCTGAAGGTCAGCAAGTGGATCATCACTCGGCAGAAAATGTAAAAATAGGCATGCAAAGAGCCCGGGATGCAGGGCTGAGAACTTTATTGACCTTTACGTACCAGTCATTTGCCCTGGAGGATGAGAACAACAAAAACATCTATGTGGCTCCCCTGGCATGGCAGGAGATTGCACTGGATCTGGATAAAATCACCGATTCGGTATACAATCACACCTATTCCGTTCTGGATGATTTCTGTAGTCAGGGATTGGTGCCGGAGATTGTATCCATTGGAGGTGAGAGTTCATGGCACCGTTTAATGCCTAATGTACCGGACAGTGAGCTGCCCACCTATGATCCGGCCAGAAGTGTAGCCATACATAACGCAGGATCTATGGCCGTAAGGGATATTGCAACCAAATATGACAGAGCAATCAAGGTATGCTTTCACATGAGGGGTCCATCGGTAACCCAATGGTGGCTGGAAGCCCACTGGCCTTACGGCCCGGACCTTGACATGATAGGTATCTCTCTTTATCATGGCTGGAACGATGATGATTATGCCGGATATCCTACACTGGGTGATTATGTAACAGGGATTATCGAAACTTACGGGATAGAATTTCTCGTTATGGAAACTGCACAACTTTTCACGGAAGAAGGGAATGACGTGCATGTGGATTTACTCGGCACGGAAAACATACCAACTGGATACCCAAATCCACCCACAACTGAAACACAAAAGAATTACCTGGTTGATCTCACAAGAGAGGTCCTGGATCATGGCGGTTCAGGCGTTATTGTATGGGGCGGTGAGTGGGTGGCCAGTGATTGTTATATTTATGCAGATCAGTGGGGGAAGGGATCCTCCTGGGAAAACAAAACCTTCTGGGATTTTGAATACAATCTCCATGATGGAGTAAACTGGATGATGCCCTTCAGCGGTAAAATTCCTGTCACATTCAAGGTCCAAATGGAGGAATCAGATACATCAAATGGGGTGTTCGTAACAGGTGATTTTGAAAACTTCAGAGGAGAGACATGGACCTTCAACCAGATGTATCCCGAAGGAAACAAGATTTATTATTACACAGCTTTTGTGGAACCCGGAACATCGGGAACATTTTACTTTCTGAATGATACAACAGTAGCCGCACGTGAGATTGTGCCAATGAATTGTGCTGATAGTGCAGGGGCCGATAGATTTTACGATATTTCCGACCAATCAAAAGGTGAGGTATTCGCATATGTATGGAACAGTTGTGATACCATACAACAATATGCGCTTTCTGTATCTGTCAGCGGTGAAGGAACCGTATCGCCATCGGAAGGAATCTATAGTTCGGGTGTACCGCTGATCCTGGAGGCTGCACCCTGGGAAGGATGGCTTTTTTCAGGGTGGACAGGAGATACCATCAGCACAGAAAATCCCATCCAGGTCAGGATGGATGCTGAACTAAGCCTAACAGCAACCTTTATAAAAAAGCCAGAAGTTCTCGCTACATTTAAGGTGGATATGAAAGGTGTGAATGTATCAAATGGAGTTTATGTGACCGGGGAGTTTCCCAATCAGCAGGGAAAAACATGGCAACTGAACCAGATGACCCATGAGGGAGATCAAATCTACAGCTACAGCACATGGATAAGTTCAGGTGATTCGGGAGCTTATTATTTTATGAATGATGATGTATGGGGAGTACGGGAATCAGTTCCCTCAGCATGTGCTGTTCACTGGGGTTCTGATAGAGGATACGAAATACCTCAGGGCTCAACAGGCGAGACCTTCGCTTTTGTCTGGTCCAGTTGTGAGGAAATCGATCCTGTAGCTGTAAATACCTCACCCAACCCTGCAGATGAAAACTTCTTCAAATTATATCCCAATCCATTAATAAATAATCAGTTAAGAGTAATATTTCATGTAAGTGATCAGGTAACTGTATCCATCCTAACCTTAACAGGCAGCCTCATATCTGAAACTGACCTGAGATCATCTGTGGGTAGTATGCACACTGTGGATTTGAAATCGGTAAGCAGTGGTTTATACATTGTAAAATTCTTTTTTAAGAATCGAAATCAATTCATTTTTGAAAGAATTGTCATTTAAACAGGTGAAAATCAACGAAAACTAAACATATGAAAAAAGAGATTCTTCTTTCCATCGTGATAATTCTTACTTTATCTTTTAGCTGCAATCGAAAGAGTGCCGACAATCCGCAAGGATCAAAACTCATCAAAGGATCATTCTTCAACATCGATACTACCGCCAGGGGAACTGACTTTCCCATGTTCATGGAAACCCAATCCTGGCAGGGCACTGCCTGGAGGGGTGAAAGAATAAGTACCCAATTACTGCTTTGGTCACCACAAGAAATCGAAGGTGCAGATATTTCGGTTTCGGACCTCACCGGTCAGAATAATACTTTGATTGAGGCGGGTAAAATTGAATTACACAGCATTGAGTATGTGATGACCGATGAATTTGCTGAAGGGTGTGGTAAAACTGGAATCCAACCCTATGATTCATCTCTGGTGGCAGATGCGCTGCATCCCCTGAATTCTCCAATTGATTTGATGTCGAATACTCCTCAGCTCATATGGGTTTCCATAAATATCCCCCATGATGCATTACCGGGCCAATATGGAGGAACAATCCTCATTGGAAAGGATCGAAAGAAAAGTACCGAATTTGAGTTAGTGATCAATGTTATGTCTCCCGAACTCCCTGCTCCCAACCATTGGAGTTTTCACCTGGACCTCTGGCAAAATCCTTTTTCTGAGGCGCGTTACTTTGAGGAGGAGCCCTGGTCAACTGAACACTTTGAAAGGATGAGACCCACCATGGAAATGTTGGCTGGTGCAGGCCAGAAATGCGTCACCACCACCATCACAGACCAGCCATGGGGAGGACAGACATTTGATCCGTTCCAATCCATGGTTTCAAAGACCAGGAAAATAGATGGTGACTGGTCATATGACTACACCGTATTCGACTCCTGGGTGGAGTTTGCCATGGATTGCGGAATCAAGGATCAGATCAATTGCTACTCCATGGTTTCGTGGACCAATGGATATTCATATTTTGATGAGATCTCCGGAAAAGATACCACGGTCAATTGCAAACCCGGGGGTCAGGAGTATGATCAGATATGGTCCCCGTTTCTCAGTGATTTTTATTCTCATCTGAAAGAAAAAAATTGGGCGGACATAACAACCATCTCAATGGACGAAAGATCTCTGGAGGATTTGAAGGAGGTGGTGAAACTGGTGAAACAGGATAGCACCCGGACTGAAGATAGCCTTTGCAGGTAATTACCATCCGGAGCTGGATGAGGTACTTTATGACCTGAGTGTGGCATCAAAACACATCGTACCGGAGGAGAACCTGGTCCGACGAGGTGAGTCGGGATTTAAAACCACATTCTATGTCTGTTGCGTTGAGGAAAGACCAAATACATTTACATTTTCAAATTCGGCAGAAGCCACTTTCCTTGGCTGGTATGCAGCATTCCGACAGTTTGATGGGATGCTTCGGTGGAGCTATAACTCATGGACCCCTGATCCCCTCAACGACTCCAGGTTTCGAAGATTTCCTGCGGGAGATACCTACATAGTGTATCCCGGGGGATTGAGCTCTGTCAGATTTGAACGACTTAGAGAGGGTATTCAGGATTATGAAAAGATCAGGATACTTCGAAATCAGTTCACTCTGGAAGATTCGGATGTTTCAAAAGAGAAACTTTTACTGCTGAACAATCATTTGGCCACATTTGATATGGACAATCTCAATGAGCACCTGGCATGGGAATTGGTAAGCAAGGGTAAGAAATTGCTCAATCAGCTGTCTGAATGATCAAAACGTCCCTATTATCCATATCGGTAAATCTATTTGTACTGCTTCTTTGCTCTCCTGAAGTTGTCCGTGCTCAGATTCTGAATGCTTCCTTCAGCAGCATTACACATTATCACAAGAAATGTACTCCGTTTGAGGAGCAGATCCGGACACAGGTGTTTGAGACGGCATGGCAGGGAGAACGAATTTCCAAGGCCTTTATTATTTGGACGGATGAGGAAAATGTTGAGAATTTAAAGCTACAGGTTTCAAATTTCGAATCTCCTAATGGCATCATCCCTTCCTCATCTGCCCGCCTAAGGAGTGTGAAATATGTGCATGCTGATTCTGAGGCGAAACCTTGTGAAGGTTATTCAAACAGGGATTCGGTGTACGGTCAGATGTTAGGGGATATCCTCAGCACATCGCTGGAAAACTCTATTCACCCATACTGTCCCGCTCTCTTCTGGCTCACTTTAGATATCCCTCCCACCTCCACTCCGGGACATTATGCCGGAAAAATAGTTATTACTGCCAAAGGGCAGCTAATTGAACTATACCTCAATCTGCAGGTAGTGGATTACTGTCTTCCTCCGGTTAGCCAATGGGATTTTCATCTCGATCTCTGGCAATTTCCCACAGCTGTGGTGGACCGGTATAACGAATCTCACCCCAAGCAGGCAATTGAATACTGGTCAGAAGAACACTTCATGTTGTTGCGTAAAAATTACCGACTATTGGGAGATATGGGACAAAAAGTGATCACTGCCCACATCAAGGATGGCGCTCTGGGATCACCCTCCATGGTAAAATGGATCAAACAACCAGACCAAATATGGGTGTATGATTATGCAGTATTTGACAGATATGTAGACTCTTTAATGTGTTGGGGGATCAGCAAGCAGATCAGTTGTCAGTCTCCGGTTGGTTGGAATAGTGAGATTATCCCTTACTGGGATGAAGCAACAAGCACCTTAAAAGATTTAATGGCTCCTGTTGGGTCTGAAATTTATGCCACCAGGTGGGATCATTTCCTGGAATCATTTAAGAAGCACCTTGATGCCAAAGGCTGGTTTAAAAAAGCAGTTCTGTATTTGGATGAGGTGGAACCTGAAAAACTGGTCTGGATTATAGAGTTTATTAAGACAAACCACCCGAACTGGAAGATAGGGCTGGCAGGATTCCACACTCCCTCTGACTTTGTGTCATCTCAGGTTCATGACATGAGCTTAATGGTCGGTACCAAAGGCAATCCGAAACAACAAGAAAACGAAGGCATATCCACATTTTATACCAGTTGCAATCCCGTTAGGCCAAATAACTTCATTGCAGGAGATGCGGACCCTGCCGAAAACATCTGGATGGGATGGCATGCCCAACACATGGGTTTTGATGGTTTCTTAAGATGGGCATTTGATTATTGGACTGTCCCGGATCCCGTGGAGCAACGAGTTGGGAGCTTTACTTCTGGTGATTTTTCTCTCTCCTATCGCAGCTCAAATAATCTGAATATGGATATCTATTCCAGCATCAGATTGGAATTGCTCCGAGAGGGGATTGAGGATTTTGAAAAGCTCAGAATCCTGAAGAATCGTCTGAAAGCATCTGAATCGCAAGAAAATCTTTATCACTATGGGCGTTTGATGAGTAAATTAGATGAGTTTGAAGCGACCCCTGGGGAGTTTATGGACGTGGACCAGTTGGTGAGGAGTGCACAACAGCTCCTTATAGAGATCGCCACTATTCCAAAATAAGTTAACTTTGTTTTCGTTGAATTTGTAGATACGAATATGGGAGTGGTGTGAAAAAGCTTCATGTACTAATCATAAAGTCTTTTATAGGTCCTTTTATCCTGACATTCTTCTTCGTCATTTTTGTGCTTCTGATGCAGTTTCTCTGGAAGTATATTGACGATCTGATTGGGAAAGGGCTTGAGTTTAATATTATCTCTGAATTTCTGCTTTATACAAGCGCAAGCCTGGTTCCTCTGGCCTTACCATTGGCTGTACTGCTGGCTTCACTGATGACCTTCGGCAACCTGGCCGAGAACCTTGAATTACTCGCCTTTAAATCATCCGGGATCTCTCTGATAAGGATCATGGCCCCGGTGATGGTCATCTCCGTTTTCATTGCCTTTGGGGCTTTCCTGTTCGCCAATAATGTAATGCCTGTTACCAATCTGAAGATGCGATCGTTGCTATATGACATTCAGCAACAGCGTCCCGAAATGACCATTAAACCTGGTGTATTTGACAATTCCCTGGAGGGATATTCCCTCCGCATTGGGGACAGAGACAATAAAACCAGCCTCCTTAAAGAGATCCTGATTTTTGATCATACTTTAAAGCAGGGGAATGTGAAGGTAACGATTGCTGATTCCGGGTATATGAAAATGTCAACCGATGAAAAGCATCTCCTGCTTACCCTCTATAACGGACGCTCCTATTCTGAACTTCAGAAATCCAAAGAGGAAAACAGGCATATCAAAAGTTATCCCCTCCGCAGGGATCAATTTGAGCAACAGGAGATGATTATCGAAATGACAGGATTTGGCCTCAACCGTACCGATGAGCAGCTCTTCCGGAATTCCTACTCCATGATGAACCTGTCCCAATTGCATCATTTTGATGATTCGCTCACTGAGGAAATTGGTCTAATCCTGGATCGTTTTGAGACTACCATTGATAGAAGCCTCACTGGAAAACCAAAACAGATGATGCTTAAAACTAATGAACCTCAGTCCGATTCTGTACCGCAAATCGTTGAGAATCAGGAATTACGGATTCAGCCGGTACTTGTGGATTCTGCCTATGCGGAATTGAACAAGCTGGAAAGGAGACGGGCCCTCTCCCAGGCCATCAATTATGCGCGTGGCAATAAATCTGTCACCAATTCCAACTTGGGCACTGTGGACTGGAAATGGGCAAGGCTGAGAAGATACCAGATTGAGATCCACCGCAAATTCAGTCTCTCCCTTCTCTGCCTGATCTTCTTTTTCATAGGTTCCCCCCTGGGAGCAATTATTCGGAAAGGGGGTCTTGGTGTGCCTGTGATAGTCAGTGTACTGCTATTCCTGGTCTATTATGTCATTTCGATGACAGGTGAGAAATTTGTTCGTGAAAGTATCGTTCCACCCTATGTTGGAATGTGGATCTCTACCTTCATCCTGGTACCCATCAGCATATGGCTTACCATTAAAGCGGCCAACGATTCGGTTATCATGAATATTGAAACCTATTTTATCTGGCTAAAGAAACTGAATCAGGGCGTACGGAAATTTTTAAGGATAAAATGAAGATCCTGATCCTGACCAATAAACTCCCCTACCCTCCGCGGGATGGTGGTTCAATTGCCACCCTGAACATGATGACAGGATTGCATGAAGCTGGGAATAACATCACATGCCTGTCACTGAACACAAGCAAACATAACTTTCCCCTGGAAAGGATTCCCCCTAATTTGAGTTCTACATTTCGGTTTTTTGGAGTCCATTGTGATACTTCCATCAAACCGGCGCGGATGGTTTTCAACCTGCTTTTTTCAAAAAAACCTTATATCGCTGAGAGATTTAACGTCAGGAAGTACAAAGAAAAGCTCGTTGAACTTCTTAAAAATGAGTCATTCGATCTGGTCCAGCTTGAGGGTCCGTATCCGGGACATTTTCTCGATGAAATCAGAAAATGGAGCAAGGCACCTGTTTCGCTTCGGGCGCACAATGTGGAGCATCTGATCTGGGAAAGAAAGTCCATCCATGAAAAGTCGATCCTGAAACGATGGTACCTGAGAAATATGGCTACCCGCCTGGGGAAATTTGAAATGCAGGTGGCCAATCATTCCGATTACTTGATCCCCATTAGTGAACAGGATGAAGCCTATTTCAGGGATAAAGGTTATTCAAAACCCATGTTTACCATACCCGCAGGTCTTTCAATAGAGGATTATCCCCAAACACCACTTCCCTCCGATTTGACCATCTTCTTTATTGGAGCGCTGGACTGGCTGCCCAATCAGGAGGGGCTTACGTGGTTCCTGGACCATGTTTTCGAAAAACTTGTGACCGAGATGCCACAACTTCGATTTCATGTTGCAGGCAGGAATGCTCCCGACCATTTTGTAAAAAAACTCAACCACAACAATCTGGTTTACCATGGAGAAGTGGACGATGCCAAAAAGTTTATGCAATCTTATGGAGTAATGGTGGTTCCTTTGCTCACAGGAAGTGGTATCAGAATCAAGATTCTCGAGGCCATGGCTCTGGGCCGTCCGGTGGTTACATCATCTGTGGGAATTGAAGGAATTCCTGCTGAGAATAACCGGGAAGTGATCCTGGCAGACGACCCTGATATGTTTAAATATCAACTGGTTAATATGCTTTCCAATCCGGATGAGGCAGGTCGAATGGTCAGTAGGGCACGACAGCTCATTCAGCATAATTTTGATACCTTTGAGCTTTCAATCCGGCTTAAGCAAGTTTTTCAAAACGCAGGTATGATTATTCTTCAGGTAATTTTCTGGGTCAGCCTCTTCCTGATTATCTACTCCTATCTACTTTTCCCAATTATATTGCACCTGCTTGCCAGAAACAAGAAGGATGATGGAAAATCATCAGCTCCGGCAGATTTACCTTTCATCTCAGTGCTTATTGCAGCATACAATGAAGAGCAGGTCATCGGTTCAAAAATAGTATCAATCCTTCATAGCGATTATCCCTCAGACCGTCTTGAGATACTCGTAGGATCTGACGCATCTACAGACTCGACCAATGAGGTTTTGAAACGGTTGCAAAAAGAGAATCAAAGCTTACGCATCTTTCTTTTTAATGAAAGGACTGGAAAGCCAGGAGTGGTGAACCAGCTTGTGGAGGAATGCACTGGAGAGATCCTGGTCATTACAGATGCCAATGTGATGCTGGATAGTAATGCACTCAGGGAGATGACAAAATACTTTGCGAAGACCGGGGTGGGGCTGGTGGATTCGAGGATGATCAATACCCGGCTCAAGAAAGATGGTATTTCCCACCAGGAGAAGTTCTACATCAGCCGTGAGGTTAGAATCAAACACCATGAAAGCCTCATCTGGGGTTCTATGATGGGACCTTTTGGAGGATGCTATGCCGTCAGGAAATCGCTCTACAAACCTGTTCCAGCAAACTTCCTTGTGGATGATTTCTATATCAACATGGCCGTTTTGCAACAGGGGTATCAATGCATCAGCAATATGGAGGCAAAGGTATACGAGGATGTTTCCAACAATCTGCAGGAGGAGTTCAGGCGAAAAAAAAGAATATCTGCCGGGAATTTCCAGAACCTTTCGGCATTTGGATCACTCTTAATCTCTGGCAAACCCGGTGTCTCCTTCTGTTTCTTTTCCCACAAGGTCATTCGGTGGTTTGTTCCTTTCCTGGTCATGCTTACCCTGGGAACCTCCCTGGCATTGGGTATTGACATGTTGATCTACAGGATCCTTGCGCTGTCACAACTATTCATTCTGGTGATTCCTATTATTGATCATTTTCTGAGGAAAATTAAGATCCATACTATACCTTTGCGTTTCGTTTCACATTTTGTACTGATGAACCTGGCCCTTTTGGCCGGTTTTATGAGATATCTGGGAGGAATTAAGAACAATGTCTGGCAACCAACAAGGAGAAATCAGGATTAAGCTGAATACCATTGAGGAGGCCCTTGATGATATCAGGAATGGAAAGATCATCATCGTAGTGGATGATGAGGACAGGGAGAACGAAGGAGATTTCATCTGCGCGGCCGAACTGGTTACTCCTGAAAGTGTTAATTTTATGGCTACCCATGGAAGGGGACTGATCTGTGCTTCACTTACTGAAGAGAGATGTACCGAACTGGACCTTCCCATGATGGTGACTACCAACACCAGCAGTCACTCCACTGCGTTTACTGTATCGGTTGACTTGTTAGGCCATGGAACCACCACTGGCATTTCAGCGTCTGACCGTGCCAAAACATTGAGGTCACTGGTGGATCCGGTGACCCGTCCGGATGACCTGGCCCGTCCGGGTCATATTTTTCCTTTGAAAGCAAAACGACAGGGGGTTTTAAGACGTGCAGGACATACAGAAGCGGCTGTTGACCTGACAAAATTGGCTGATCTTAAACCGGGGGGTGTACTGGTGGAGATCATGAATGAAGATGGATCCATGGCCCGCCTTCCAGAACTTGCCCTTCTCGCGGGGGATTTCGGACTGAAGATCATATCCATCAGGGACCTGATCGCCTACAGGTTGAATACCGACAGCATTATCCTCAAAGGCACTGAAGTAAATCTGCCCACCGAATATGGAGACTTTAACCTGATCCCCTTCATCCAGAAATCGAATGGTCTTGAACATGTTGCTCTCATTAAGGGAACCTGGTCAGAAACCGACAAAATCCTGGTCAGGGTGCACTCCTCCTGCGTAACCGGAGATATCTTTGGCAGTTACAGATGCGATTGTGGCGACCAGCTGCATGAAGCCATGAAAATGATTCAAAAGGAAGGCCAGGGAGTCAT
Source organism: uncultured Bacteroidales bacterium (assembly GCA_963710385.1). Classification (GTDB taxonomy): domain Bacteria; phylum Bacteroidota; class Bacteroidia; order Bacteroidales. The sequence goes on from CAVQAB010000007.1 coordinate 114,727, forward strand.
CATCTACCTGAATCAGGAAGGCCGGGGAATAGGTCTCTACAACAAGATGAAGGCTTATAAACTCCAGGAACAGGGTCGCGATACTGTAGAAGCCAACGTGGAACTGGGATTCAGAGAAGATGAACGGGATTATGGTGTGGGTGCTGGAATGTTGCACGCACTGGAGGTCAGAAACATCAGGCTCATCACCAATAATCCGGTGAAGAAAGCGGGACTGGAGGGATATGGAATTAGAATTGTTGAGACCATCAACATGGAGCTCCCCTCCAATCAACACAACCAGTTTTACCTGGAGACCAAGCGGGATAAAATGGGTCATTTCCTCAACATTGCTCAGTATGAGAATCCACACAAAAACAGACCCTGACGAATTGCGAATTGTCTACATGGGGACCCCTGATTTCGCTGTGGCTCCCCTGAAGAAACTTCTGGAAGAGGGATATAACGTTGTGGGTGTGATCACAGCTCCTGATAAACCGGCAGGCAGGGGAAAAAAGATCCACCATTCTGCTGTTAAGCAGTTTGTGCTGAACCTCGATCATGAATTGCCTATCCTTCAACCTACCCATCTTAAGGATCCCGGATTTGTCCGGGCGGTCACTGAATTACAGCCTGATCTGCAGGTGGTGGTGGCTTTTCGCATGCTCCCGGAGGTGTTATGGCGCATTCCCCGCCTGGGTACATTTAACCTGCATGCATCGTTGCTGCCCCAGTACCGGGGAGCAGCTCCCATCAATCATGCCATCATTCAGGGTGAAACAGAGACTGGTGTTACCACCTTTTTGATCGATGAACAGATCGATACGGGATTAATCCTGCTGCAGGAAAAAACAACCATAGGTACCCGGGAAACTGCCGGTGAGCTGCACGACCGGTTGATGGACCATGGGCGCAGAATTGGTCCTAAAAACCGTTGCGACAATTGGCTGTGGCCGATCTTCAACCCCTTTCCCAGGAGGATCTTGTCAGTTCAACCGATGCATTAAAGAGGGCTCCTAAGATCCAAAAAGACTTTTGCCGCATAGAATGGAACCTTTCCGGCAGAGAGGTAAACAACCTGATCCGGGGCCTGAGCCCCTACCCGGCTGCATTCTCCCATTTGACCAATCCTGAAGGTGAAAAGGTGCAGTGTAAGATCTTCTCTTCATCCCATGTTAGAATCCGAAACTCCTGAATCTCCCGGTACCATCATATCCGATGGGAAGAAATATTTACATGTGGCAGTGAATGACGGATACCTCAAAATTCACTCCATTCAACAGGAGGGAAAGCGAAGACTGGATGTGAAGGATTTTCTGGCAGGATTCAGTTTGTCTTCCGGACTGTCCCGGTTTTCCTGAGCTGTTTCAGGTGCAATTCGACTCCCTTCGATAAGGTGGTAGTAGAGTTTGATGGCATTAATAAACTGAAGCTGGTAAGAACGGGAATACCTTCCGGATACAAAAAACTCAAAATTGTAATCTTCAATCTCTCCCATGGTAATATCACGGGGCTCCATGTCTTCAAAATGGTCGAAGAAGCGTTTCATCATGAACAGATAGCTTTTTCTTGATTTTTCAGAATAACCTTCCTTCTCAAGTTGTTGGGAAAAAAACTCAAGATTTGCGTCCACTTGACTTTGTGATCATGTTTGAACCAGGATGAGATGCGATTGCCACCACTCTGAGGAGCTTTTTTTATCGGTTCTTTCTGCGAAAAAGTCGATCCTGGTTTGTCTGCCATCGGGCGGAAGGATCATTCTGATGGGAGTAGAGCATTGCTTCGGCCATGATCCATATTTTCATATAAATTTACGGAACAGGATAGTCAATGTAAAGTTTTGACAGTCAAAAGCATTAACATGTTTTGAACAATTCTAATGGCCTTTCAAACCTGAATTGCATTTCATCCTCATCCTGGGCTCCTCCGATGGGCTCCAGTTTGATGAGAGGTTCCCGTTTCTTTTTCCGAAGGTAGATCTCAGTTCCCTCAAGTGGTTGTTCTCCCTCAACCATCAATTTCTCTTGTAAAGGGATTTCAAGTTTAACCCCGTAGATCTGTGATATCTCATACATGGTCTGCCCCTGTTCCACCACATGGATCTCATTACCTATGGCTGCCTTATCTCCGTTTTGGCTGCAAGTAGATGATTTGTCCCGGTTCAAGCTTTGTTCCCCTGTAGAGGTTATTGTATTTGTATAATTCATTTTTGTAAAGGTCCAATTCATCCCTCAGCGATTCAGGATTATCACCGGGTTCCACCATAACATACTCTATCCGATTGTTCATCATGTATATCCCTGGTGGTGGGATATCCATGTTCGGTCAGATGGGAGGTGGTATCTGTTCCCACTGCCCATCCCCCCTTCCAGCACCAGGAGATCATACTGGTAAAGTTCATTATCCTCAATGATCTTGATCAGCAAGGTGGCATAGTTCGATGCAGTGGCATACCCGGCTTTCTTTAAGTCCCCTTGCCCATCCCCTGTAATCATGGGGCTTCAATTCAAAAAGCGAAGCATACCTTGGCTTTGTAGTCAGGAACTGTGAGTGGTCCATATAGGACTCATAGGCTGAGGCATAGGACCCGAAAACACTCGTTCCGGACATCATCATGATGGTAACGGTCTTTCCTGTCCAATCATGACACTTGATCCCAAAATGATTGTTGCCTTTGACTGCCAGTGTGCTGTTACCGTTATTGGACTCCAGACAAGCCCTGGGCCAGTGTGATACTGGCCGGAATCCCCACCCGGGCCATCTCCTTCATGGCCAGCTCTGAATAGGTTTTGATATAAGCCTCCCGGGTAATCTTCGCACTGCGCTGACCAGGCATTGGTAAAATGCAGTGCCAATCCCAGTAACTATCCATATAATCCTTCTCATCTGCTTCAACCGGTTATCACAAATGTGATTCGTAAAAATAGGGATATGGTACTCACATCCCTTTGTGAGTTTTTAACAATACCTGATTGATCAACGAGAGTTCATAACAAAATCTTGCGCAAGTCATAAAATCAGTATTTTTATCAAAAATGATCCTGATTATGAAGCCACAGGCTTTACAAATCCGGTTTACTGAATATGACCGACTGGAAGAGTTAACAGAAACTCAGGTCGCTCTTGTACAAAAAGCCATTGAAGCAGCCGGAAGAGCCTATGCACCCTATTCATCGTATCATGTGGGTGCAGCAGTCCTGCTTTTAAACGGGGAAATAATCACAGGAAATAACCAGGAAAATGCAGCCTATCCATCCGGACTCTGTGCCGAAAGGGTGGCCATTTTTTACGCAGGATCACAGTTTCCCGATATACCGGTCACCTCCATTGCCATTGCTGCCATTCAGGATGGAACGATTCAGGATGAGCCTGTGACACCCTGTGGGGGATGCAGACAGGTGCTCTGTGAAAAGGAGTCCCGGGGAGGCATCCCCATGGAAATGATCCTCTATGGAAGCAAAAAGATCCAGGTGATCCAGACGGGCTCCGATTTGTTGCCTTTTCCTTTTGTTCTTAAGAAATGAAAATAGGTTTATCTACCTTGAAAACGGGAAAAATATCCATTTTCGGATAAGGTGCCACCACTTCACAGGCTCCTTTTTTACCGGATGAATAAAGGAAACCCTGCGGGCATGCAGACTGATCCCTCCATTCTTATTGGTTCGCTTTGCCCCATACTTTCGATCTCCCTTAATCACACTTCCTATTGCTGCCAGTTGTGCCCTGATCTGGTGGTGTCTTCCTGTTTCCAGGATTACTTCCAGCAGATGATAGTGGTCTGATGAAGCCAGCTTGGCGGTAACTGCAGTCGGGCCCATTTTGAACCGGTTACCTCCTCGTCGTGTACGTAGGACTTATTCTGTTTGGTATTTCTTGTGAGGTAATGCTCCAGGGTACCTGATTCGGATTGAGGACACTTTTCCACAATGGCATGGTAGATCTTTTCCACCTCCTTCTCCTTGAACATCTGAGCCATCCGGCTCAAAGCCTTGCTGGTCTTGGCAAATATGACCACTCCGCTTACGGGCCGGTCCAACCGGTGTGGAATGCCCAAAAAAACATCGCCTGGTTTTCCGTCCCTGACCTTGATAAAATCCTTCAGTATCCGGTCCATGGATGGATCTCCGGTCTGGTCTCCCTGTACAATATCGGAAACTCGCTTGTTGACGATCAGAAGATGGTTATCTTCATACAATATGGTCACCGGAGGGTATGAATTACTCATTTCATTCCCACTTTAGTGCGGAGCACAAGGCACTAATATTGTTCGTTCTCATTGGGAAACTGCTTCGACCTTACATCTTCAATGTAATTCTGAACGGCACCTTTGATCTCCATCTGAAGATTGTGATACCGGCGAAGAAACCTGGGTGAGAACTCCTGGGTAATACCCAGCATATCATGCAGAACCAGCACCTGCCCATCCACCTCCGATCCTGCTCCAATCCCGATGGTCGGTATACTAATGGACCGGGTCACTTCACCAGCCAGTTTGGCCGGGATCTTTTCCAGTACAATGGCAAAGCATCCCGTTTTTGCAAGGACAACAGCATCCGATTTCAGTTTATCTGCTTCCTCCTTCTCAGTGGCACGAACCACATAGGTTCCAAACTTATGAATGGCCTGTGGTGTAAGGCCCAGATGACCCATGACCGGAATTCCGGCCGAAAGAATGCGTTCAATGGATTCTTTAATCTCCACGCCCCCTTCGAGCTTTACGCCGCTTGCCCCGGTCTCCTTCATGATCCGAATGGCTGAGACCAGTGCCTCTTTGGAGTTTCCCTGGTAGGTACCGAAAGGAAGATCCACCACCACAAGTGCCCGGCTGGTGGCCCTCACAACCGAGGCTGCATGGTAGATCATATTATCCAGTGTGATGGGTAGGGTTGTTTCAAAGCCGGCCATCACATTGGAGGCTGAGTCTCCCACCAGGATCACATCGATTCCTGCCTGATCCAGTAGTCGGGCAAATGAATAATCATACCCGGTCAACATGGCTATTTTCTCCCCTTTGAGCTTCATGGCATGAAGGACATGGGTGGTAACGCGTTTTACATTGCTGTGCAAGGACATGGTGTAGAATAATAAATTTCCTACAAAGTTTACAATAAATTTCCTTTTGACAGTCAATTTGTCAGTAAACCTGACATAAGAAAGTGAGATTGTTTCTCAATTTAGTGCCATTATAGCATCTGGAATGGTAAAAGTCCGATTGGCATAATCTTAGTTAATGAGAAAGAGTAGAATATGAAAAATTACTTGAAAAAATAAATATATTATGAGTAAAATTATTGGAATAGATTTAGGTACCACCAACTCCTGTGTATCGGTGATGGAAGGAAATGAGCCGGTTGTAATTCCCAACAGTGAAGGGAAACGGACTACCCCTTCCATGGTGGCATTTGTTGAGAATGGAGAAAGAAAAGTGGGAGATCCTGCTAAACGTCAGGCCATTACCAATCCCACAAAGACTGTTTCCTCCATCAAGCGTTTCATGGGTGAGACTTTTGACAGGATGGCCAAGGAAATTGCAAGGGTACCTACAAGGTTGTGAAGGGTGAAAACAATACCCCCCGGGTTCAGATCGATGACCGCAAATACTCTCCGCAGGAGATATCAGCCATGGTTCTTCAGAAGATGAAGAAAACTGCTGAAGATTATCTGGGACAGGAGGTAACAGATGCAGTAATCACTGTACCTGCCTATTTCAGCGATTCACAACGCCAGGCCACCAAAGAAGCCGGAGAAATTGCCGGGCTGAAGGTAAAGAGGATCATCAATGAGCCTACAGCCGCATCACTTGCATATGGACTTGATAAGAAAACCACCGATCTGAAGATCGCTGTGTTTGACCTTGGAGGAGGAACTTTTGATATTTCTATCCTGGAACTGGGCGATGGTGTATTTGAAGTGAAATCAACCAACGGTGATACCCACCTGGGTGGAGACGATTTCGACCAGGTAATCATTGACTGGTTGGCAGATGAATTCAAGAAAGATGAAGGACTTGACCTTAAAAAAGATCCCATGGCGCTTCAGCGATCTGAAGGAAGCTGCTGAAAAAGCAAAGATCGAGTTATCCAGTGCCACACAGACTGAGATCAATCTGCCCTATATCATGCCGGTGGACGGTGTACCCAAGCACCTTGTAAAGACCCTTACAAGGGCCAAATTTGAGAGTCTGGCCGACAAACTGATCCAGGCCACCATTGGACCCTGTAAGAAGGCACTGAAAGATTCAGGTCTGAGTTCAAAGGATATTAATGAAGTGATCCTGGTTGGTGGATCCACCCGGATTCCTGCCATTCAGAAAGTGGTTGAAGATTTCTTCGGGAAAGCTCCTTCCAAAGGTGTGAATCCCGATGAGGTTGTTGCTGTTGGTGCAGCCATCCAGGGTGGTGTACTTACCGGTGAGGTGAAAGATGTACTGCTTCTGGATGTGACTCCGCTTTCACTGGGTATTGAAACCATGGGAAGTGTGAACACCAAGCTGATTGAATCCAATACCACCATTCCTACCAAGAAAACACAGACCTTTACTACAGCGGCTGACAACCAGCCATCAGTGGAGATTCATGTGCTTCAGGGAGAGAGGGCCATGGCCAAGGACAACAAAACCATCGGACGGTTCCACCTGGATGGGATTCCACCATCACCACGTGGAATTCCTCAGATCGAGGTAACCTTCGATATCGATGCCAACGGTATTCTGAATGTTTCTGCCAAGGACAAAGGAACTGGTAAAGAACAGAGCATCCGAATTGAAGCTTCATCCGGACTCTCCGATGCTGAGATCGAAAAGATGAAGAAAGAGGCAAAGGAAAATGAAGAGGCTGATAAGACTGCCAAGGAGCGCATCGAAAAACTCAACAATGCCGACAGCCTGGTCTTCCAGACTGAAAAGCAGCTGAAGGAGTTTGGAGATAAGATTCCTGCTGAAAAGAAGGCGCCCATCGAAGAGGCCTTGACCAAACTGAAAGAGGCACATAAATCAGAGGACCTGGAGGCGATTGATCAAGCCATGGAAGCACTGAATACTGCATGGCAGGCAGCTTCGCAGGACATCTACAATGCCCAGCAAGCCAGGCGGGGAAGCCGGACAGCCCGATGGAGAGGCCACCGGAGATCCTTCAGCCGAAAAAAGGGATGATGGTGAAGTGACCGATGTAGACTTCGAAGAAGTAAAATAGATATATTCACCGGATAACGGTTCAACAAGGGGCTGTCGCAATAGTGGCAGTCCCTTTTCTTTTCCAGCATGGCCGTTTTTGGTTATATTTGAATCAAACATTGAAGATGAGGTTTTTATTAAAGGGATTATTCGGAATAGTTTTGCTTTTTTTCGGGATTATTCTGCTCCAGGGTCAGAATATGCTGGATGACCAGGGTCAGAATCATGCTGGATGACCAGGGTCGGAAAACCGGGCCATGGAGGGTGGATTATGATAACGGTAGCATGCTTTATGAGGCCAGGTTTCGTGGAGGGAAGACCTGTGGGTGAAATGGTTCGTTATTACGAGAGCGGTGCAGTACGGGCCCGAATGATGTTCGATTCGGTTGAGGATCGCAGTTTTACGAAGTTATTTTATAAAAACGGGAAGCTGGCAGCAGAAGGATGGCATGTAAATAAAGTGAAAGATTCGGTATGGACCTATTTTTCAGAATTTGACGGAACTATCAGGATCAAGGAAAGCTATCAGAATGGAAACTTCCAGGGATTGGTCAGAAGCTTTTATCCAGGCGGTACCATATCTGAAGAGGTAACCTGGGAGCAGAATATGAAGGAAGGACCCTGGAAACAGTTCTATGAGGATGGATCTCTGAGGCTGAAAGGTGGATTTGAAAATGATATGCTGAATGGTACATATGAGGTCTTTTTTCCCGACAGCACCATAAAGATCAGGGGTGAATACATGGAAAATAAATCCGATGGCATTTGGAGCTTCTTTGACGAAACTGGATTGGAAGTATACTCTATTGAGTACCAGCAAGGACAGGGTAGTGGATCAGGAAACCTACCTGCAAATGATGCAGGACACCCTGCAAAAATATGATCTGATCACGGAACCTGAATCCATTCAACACTTTTAGAACATGAAGTTTAGGTTCATTATTTGGATGCTCTTATGGATCTCAGTGGCTTCGGCTCAACAGATCGCCGATAGTGTATATTGGGTATATTTTACCGACAAAACCGGAAATGGATATCAGATCGATCAACCGGGGGAATTCCTTTCAGAACGATCGGTGAACCGAAGGGCCTGGCAGGGTCTGGCCATCGACCAGTTGGATCTGCCTGTCAATCAAAGCTATGTGGATGAGATAAGAGCCATGGGTGTTGAGATCGAACACATTTCAAGGTGGTTAAACGGTATAGCCATAACGATTGCCGATTCACAGCTATACAACCAGGTCCTCGAAAAATCCTTTACTGACACCTTAGCCTGGGAACCCACGAGCAATGATCTCCATTTCCCTCCGCTTCCAAACGACAACAGGTTTAAACCTCCTCTTTCCAATCCTCCAGGCTATGATTATGGTATTGCCACGGAACAGGTCACCATGATGGGAATGGATATATTGCATGATCTGGGTTACACGGGAAAAGGTGTATGGATTGCCGTCCTGGATGCTGGATTTAGGAATGTGGACAGTCTGCCTTCATTTGAGAAAATGATCCATGAAGGCAGGTTGTTGGACACTCGTAATTTTGTTGATGATACAAAAATATTTCGTCAGAATAGCATCCATGGCATGTATGTACTCTCCATCATGGGTGCTGATTGGAATGGCAATATGGTAGGTACTGCCCCGGATGCCAGTTACATGCTTTGTATGACCGAGAATCCTGATCAGGAAACAAGAATCGAGGAGATCGCCTGGATCGAAGCAGCAGAGTATGCGGACAGCCTGGGATTTGATGTGATCAATACCTCATTGGGTTACTCTGATTTTGATGGTGAAGCGTTTGATTACACCTACCGGGATATGGACGGAAGGACCACTTTTATATCCAGGGCCGCTTCCCTCACCGCTTCAAGGGGGATTCTGGCATGCAACAGTGCCGGAAATGAAGGCGATGATCCATGGTTTTATATAACCGCACCAGGGGATGCATTTGATATTCTGACCGTGGGTGCTGTGGACAGCCTGAATGCGATCGGAGGCTTCAGTTCAAGGGGGCCCTCCTTTGATGCAAGGATAAAACCTGATATATCTTCCATGGGTGTGGCCACTGGAATACAGAGCATACTTGGAGGCACCATCAGGGGAAACGGAACCTCCTTTGCATCTCCTTTGATCGCAGGTTCGGTGGCCAGTTTATGGCAGGCCTATCCGGATATCTCCGCAAAAGAGCTGATCAATTGGGTGCGGCAGAGTGGCAACCGATCCAAGAATCCTGACATAACTTTTGGTTTTGGAGTTCCCAACTTTGTCAAAGCCTACTGGAATATCACTGACATACCAGTTAGGTTTGTACCCGGACAAATGGAAATCTATCCCAATCCGGCTCAAAATTACGTCATGATCAAGCTGCCTGAAGCCCGGAGTGCCCAATATGAGTTGCGTTTTTACGATTTAAGCGGCCAGCTGATCCAGTTGCAGCAGGTATCTCTACCGGGAGAAGTGAATCTCCCTGAAGCTCTTTTAAATGGCATGTACATCCTTGAGATCAAATCGGATCACAATATTTACCGCTCCCGGCTAATTAAGCAGTAATGCCAGAAGGATCGCTTACATTATCAGAACTACTCGGTAAGGTCAAAGATGTGCTTGGAAAGGAATTTGCCGGATCCTACTGGATCATAGCAGAGATTCTCGAATTGCATGAAAACCGCAACGGACACTGTTATCTGGAACTGATCCAGAAGAGTCCGGACAATGATTCTCTTCTGGCACGGGCACGGGGAACCATATGGGCTTCCCGGTATAGCATGCTTCGCCCCTTCTTCGAGGCTGCAACGGGCACTCAGCTTAAAAGCGGGATTAAACTGCTTTGCAAGGCTTCCGTAGAGTTTCATGAACAGTATGGATTCAGTCTCAACATCACTGATATGGATCCTGCCTATACCATGGGAGACCTGGCACGTAAAAAGCTGGAAGTCATCAAAAGGCTGAGGGAAGACGGAGTGATGGAAATGAATAAAGAGATCCCCTTTCCAGCGGTCCCCCAGCGTATCGCCGTAATCTCCTCAGAAAGTGCAGCCGGTTATGGGGATTTTATGGAATCGATCCGGAACAACAGCCAGGGTTTCCTCTTTTACACACAGCTTTTCCCGGCCGTAATGCAGGGAGATGACGTTCCCGGATCCATCACGGCAGCGCTGGACAGGATCTTTGAATCGGTTTCTGATTTCGATTGTGTGGCCATCATCAGGGGTGGTGGATCAAAGGCCGATCTGGAACCATTTAATCATTACGACCTGGCTTACTTTATCACCCAGTTTCCATTGCCGATCATCACAGGAATCGGACATGAAAGGGATGAATCGGTGGCCGATATGGTAGCTGCCTTCGGTCTTAAAACGCCCACGGCGGTGGCCGAATTCCTGGTGGACCAACTACTGGCATTTGAATTCCGGCTATCCGCCCTGCATGAGCGACTGGCCATTTCGGTAAAAGCGATTGTTCAGATTCGTTCCTCCATGCTGGAACGTTTCCAGGGTGACCTGGACCATCTCGCCGGAGATTTTCTGCGGAGGAAATCTGAATTACTTCAACAAGCTGAAGGGATGCTTGGAAGGGGTATCAGTAATCTGCTCAGCAGAAAAAAGGATCATCTGACCCTTTTGGAAACCCGTACTGCGCTGGTCAATCCCGATAATATCTTAAGAAGGGGATACTCCATGACCCTGTTGGATGGAAAAATCATTTCTAAGATTCACCACGTGAAACGAGGGGACCTGCTGGAAACAAGAGTTCATGGGGGTTCAATCATTAGCAAAGCAGAAAAAACAATCAAAAACAAATGACCAAAGAAAAACTTAGCTACGACGACGCCGTTATAGAAATTGAATCCATCCTGGAGAAAATCGAAGGGGGTGATATGGGTGTGGATGAGCTTGCTGAAAAAGTAGGCCGCGTCACCGAATTGTTAAAGCTCTGCCGGGACCGCTTATATAAAACCGAAGAGAAGATCGACAAAATCCTGAACCCCGAACCCTAGGTACTGAGCACCAGGCACCAGGCATAATCACTAATCACTAATCACTAATCACCAGGCGCTTAGATGTGTTTTGAAAGGGTATTCAGCAATTCGTCCACCTTGATGGGTTTGGATAGATAATTATCACAGCCCGCCTCCCGGGCAATCTCCCGCTCACCTGACATGGCATAGGCAGTCTGTGCAATCACCTGTAAATCCGGACGTTCTTTCTTGACGATCTTTGTACAATCATATCCATTCATCAGGGGCATATTGATATCCATCAGGATCAGGTCCAGATCGGTGTTGTTCCTGAACAATTCCAGGGTCTCCTCGCCATCCTTGGACCATAGTATCTCCACACCCTGTATCCTTCAGGGCCTCGAACAAAAAATGGTAGTTGGAATGATCATCCTCTGCAATCAATATTTTCTTACCGGCCCATGATCTTGTATCGGAAACCGGTGCTCTTAATGCTGCTTCATATTTTAAGGGTACCTCATTTCTGGGAAGAATAAACCAGAAAGTTGCTCCTTCTTCCGATTTAGAGGTAACTCCGATCTCACCTCCCAGGATCTCAGTCAGGTTCTTGGAGATGGCCAGGCCAAGACCCGTTCCGCCATAAAGTTTGGTCTTGGTCTCATGTCCCTGCATGAAACGATCAAATATTACTTTTTGTTTCTCTTCCCTGATCCCGATGCCCGAGTCCTTCACATAAAACAGGATTCCCTCCTTATGCTCCTCAATTCCTAAAATAATTTCACCCTCCTCGGTAAACTTCACCGCATTGCTCAGCAGATTGATAAGAATCTGCTTAAGCCTGAAAGGATCGGTATAAATGGCAAGATCATTATATGGCCAGTCCCATTGTATACGGATGTTCACCTTATCTTTCGCCGTTCGTTTGATGTTCTGGATAAACATCAGGTGTAACTCCTTGAAAAGGTCTTTGATAAAGCACTCAGCTATATGCACATTGACCTGTCCGGCCTCAATTTTGGCAATATCGATGATATCGTCAATAAGCCGCATCAGGTCGTCGGCACCCTGGTTGATCTGTGCGATAAAATCCCGGCGTTCACTGGAAGAAAGCCCATCATCTGAAAGCAGGTCCGAGAAACCCACAATGGCATTCATAGGGGTTCGGATCTCATGGGACATGTTGGAAAGGAATGCCGTTTTAAGCTTGTCTGATTCTTCAGCCTTATATTTGGCTTCCAGTACTTTACGCTCAGACTTCTTTCCTTTCGGAAATATTCTTTAGGATGATGACCATGGATTCGGGCTTCCCGTCGGCCGAATAGATGGCTCCACTTGAAACTTCCCCATCAAAGGTTGCACCATCGGGTCGAACGACCTGGTATTCCAGGTTTTTCAGGTAACCCGATTTCCAGGTCTCATCAAAGTCCTTGATGGCCTGGCGCCAGTGAACCTTTTTGATAAACCGAAAGATCTTCTCCCCGTAAACAAGCTTGGGATCCACATTAAATACCTCAACAAAAGCACTGTTAAAGTCAATTATTACAGCATCAGGGTCTGTTACGATCATGGGATCAGGAGAGGATTCAAAAACCCTGCGCTGCTTCTCCTGGGTGTTTCTGATATTATCCTGTTGTCGGCGACGGTCTATGGCCATTGCAATCTGGCCACTGGCAAACTCCAGCAGAGAGGCATCCGATTCTGTATATACGACATCCTCGGTATAGGACTGTACCGCAAAAACACCAACGGTTTTCTCTTCATGCTTCAGAGGCACCCCCAACCAGCTCACACAGGGAGCCCCCACAGGTTCGATCTCACCCAGTTCGGTTAATTCATTTTCCCGCATAACATCCACCAGTTGCGGTTTACCTGTCCGGATTACATAACTGGTCAGCGTTTTACGAGGCAGGGAATTCAGTAAAGGAGTCCTTCTCATCTTCCATAAAGGGAAGGGTCAGGGTATCGGCATCCTCATTGTAAAGCGCCAGAAAACAGTTGGTGGTATCCACCACCTGGCCCAATGATTCCCTGATTTTCATAAATAGTTCATCCAGACTCTGGGTGGTACTTACGGCATTGGAGATATCAAACAGAACCTGCTTTACCATGTTCTGCACGTTTTCTTTCATCTATATTCTCATGAATACCTGCCAGCCGGGTGGTATTCCCCTTCTCATCAAAAGCAACTGCCTTCCCTATGCTGCGGATCCAGACATAGGATCCGTTTTTGTGCTTCAGCCTAAACTCAAGCTCAAATGTATCCTCTCCGTTCTTGACACTTTCCTGAAACAATTTCAAGATCTTGCTCCCTATCATCGGGATGCAGCCAGCTGAGTTCCATGTATCTAAATTCATTTCAAGCTCATCTGGCTCATACCCCAGCATCGACCACCAATTGGACGGGAAATCTAACTCGTTGGTAGCAAGGTTCCAGTCCCATAAGTAAAGATGGGTAGCAGCTAATACCTGGTTCAGTCGCTCTTCACTCTGGCGAAGGGCATCGTGCGATTTCCTGGAATCGCTGATATCCCTGGCCACAGCCATTACCGAATTGATGGCTTTCGTATAGTCTATTTCAGGGTAGAGTCGCCATTCAAAAGCGAAATGGCGGTCCCCCATTTCTAAATCGAATAAAAAGGTGTTTGGCTTCCCGGTTTTAAATACTGTTTCCAGCGCTTCCTCCCATTGACTTACATGTTCTTCCGGGAAGATCCCCATCTCCCTGTGACTCCTGTTGATAAAATCACTGATTTGCAGTCTGGTCGGAAGCTCCACGGCCTTATTCACGTATATATGCCGGTAATTCCTGTCAAACCGCATGATCACGTCGGGAGAATTTTCTGCAAGGGCTCTGAAATGCTCCTGGGATTCCAAAAGGGATTGCTCCGTCTTTTGCCGCTGCTTGATCACAGCAGCAAATTTCTGAGAGGAGTAGACTGAAGGTACAAGCTTATAAAGATGTGATTTCAACACATAGTCCCACACTCCCAGTTTTAATGATTCGGCAGCTTTCCTCTCATTCTTCTCTCCCACCAGATAAATCATCGGCACTTCAGTGAAGAAGGGCCCAATTTCCTCTTCAATGGTCTGATTGAGGTCTGCGGAAAGGTCAAAATCCGAGATGACAAGATCGGGGGGATTATCAATCAATATGTCCCTCATTGCACTGGAGTCTTTGCAATGAAAGGAAGTCACCTCGACTTTACCCTTTTTCAGGGACAATAGTACATCATCAACCAGCTGTTGGTCAAGATGCCAGAAACAGATACTAATTTTCAGACCGGCCATCGGTTGAATCAAGATTCCATGGATTCGATTTGAAATTAACTAAAAAATATGAATTGTCCATGACAATATTTTTAGAGTTTTAACCGAATACCAACCATAACATGAGTTCCAGCCTGAGGGAAAAATCCGTCATAACTCTTCTCAAGACCTCCGTAATAGTACGTGTAAATCCATGCATTTGTTTCATATTGAGCATTGAACAGGTTTAATAGCTGCAACTGCAAGGATATTTCATCCATGAACCGTGGATAAAAAGCATAGGAGATCCTCACATCGTTGATGAAGTAGGGATTCAGAACGTGGTTCTCAGATGAGGAATTATCGATAAATTGTTTCCCTACATACCTTGAGCCCAGGTTCAGGTGCAATTGACGGACAGGTTGAAAGTCAAACTGATTATTGAAAATAAGTCCGGGAGAAAACGAGAGATCGGTCATTCCAAGTTCCTCCACCACCTGGTAGGGCTCATTGTCGGGATCGGACCAGTAGTCCCAGTTATCCACATATCCGGTGTAATCCATGATCTTGTTGCGGCTTAAAGTGGCATTAAGATTCCAACGGAACCATGAGTTTAGCTGCAGGCTTCCTGACAATTCAATCCCTGTCCTGTAACTATCTCTCACATTGGTCATCACAGCGCTGCCCACATCATTAATCTCCCCTGTGAGTACCAGCTGATCGGTATAGTCCATGAAATAGAGGTTGGCATTGAAATTAAAACTTTCTCCCTGAACCGAATAACCCGCCTCATAATCTAACATGGTCTCTTTCACTGGCACAGGGCCGGCAGGATCTGCATCTACAAAATTGCTGCGGTTGGGCTCCCGGTTGGCCCTGGCCACAAAAATGTATGCCCTCTGGTACCTGTCCATCTGAAAATTGATCCCGGCCTTTGGATTGAAAAAGAGATAATGGTGTTCCTGTGAGATGTCCCTCAGATCATCGTCAGCGCCCCCGATGTCATAGTCTATTCCCCTCACCTGCAGATCGGTGAAAAGGGAGAATTTTCCACCGGGATCCAGGGTTGATTTCAGGTAACTGTTCCAGTCCGATTTAATCCCCCTGTTTTCGTACCACCGGTGACGGATATTGCTCTCCCCGGGTATCCTGGCCCAGATGACCGTCCCGAAATGATCTCCAACATAGCGGTTCCATCCCCCACCCAGAACTGTACTGAAATTATCTGACTGGTAATGCACTCCTCCCACGATCCCATAGAAATCGTTGTCAAGCCATTTCCTGCGGATCAGATCCGTTTCTGTAATGGTATCTCCCCCTATAATTACATCATCGAGCAGGTAATCTGAAAACGATTCATCCTCTTTGTATTGTTCGTAATAACCTGCTCCTTTGGTATAGTGAAGGGCAGCATTGATATACCATCTTTCATTAAATGCCCGTGAAAGGTGCAGCTGGTAGTGAGCCTGACGATAGTGGTCGATCTGATTATCATAGTAGGCAGTATTTCCGCTGGTATCGGTATAGGCTCCCAGTTCATTATAGGTTCTTTGTGTCTCCAAAAGGGATGATGGAACTCCATTCCAGGCCTGGTATAACTCTTCCGTTCCCGAAAAGGTGATGAACTTTATCAGGGTTTGTGAATCGAAGTATCCCG
This sequence comes from uncultured Bacteroidales bacterium, assembly GCA_963710385.1. Classification (GTDB taxonomy): domain Bacteria; phylum Bacteroidota; class Bacteroidia; order Bacteroidales. The sequence goes on from CAVQAB010000007.1 coordinate 130,737, forward strand.
CCGAAGCATAGTAGGATGCAAGATCTGTCCACGATCTGTCCATATAACCATCAGAGTGCAAATCAGAGAGCCTCAGGTCCACCACAAAATGATCCTTCATCAGTCCGGTTCCCACCGAGATGGCATTCTTCATTGTATTGAAGGAACCCAATGTCCCTTCATAAACAGCATACGGCTCCTTTTTCAGTTTCTGGGTCTGGAAGTTGACACTGGCCCCGAATGCTGCAGCTCCATTGGTGGAGGTTCCCACACCACGTTGTATCTGAATATTATCCACCGAAGTGGCAATATCGGGCAGATCCACCCAGTAGACAGAGTGCGATTCAGCATCGTTCAGGGGAATCCCGTTAATGGTCACATTGATCCGGTTGGCATCGGTTCCCCGGATCCTCATGGAAGTATATCCTATGCCATGACCGGCATCGGAAGAGGTAACCAGGGAAGGCGTCGAGGAGAGCAGGATAGGGAATATCCTGACCAAAATTCCTGGATACAATCTCCTCCCTGTCTATATCTGAAAATGCCACCGGGGTTTTCGATCCTGCCCTGGTGGCAATAACAATCACCTCTTCACCCATAATGGCAGCCACTGTCAGCTGCAATCTTCCCCAGATCCAGATCAGCAAGTGAGGTTCGATTTCTCTGAAATGTGCTTCATATCCAACGAATGTAACCTTCAGGTTATACGTTCCTTCCGGGACCGGCCCATGGAAAATGATCCGTCATAAACGTAATCGATCCCCTGTCTAATTCCGGAATGTACAAGATTGGCACCCGGAAGTGGATTGTCCTGTTCATCAACAACTATCACCTGATAATGGTGTATTGACTGAGTGCCGGCATGGACCATCAGGGTCCATACAAGCCCATATCACTGCACGTTTCATAAGATACCTGTATAAATTATCAACATATGATCTTCATTATCCCTACACCGGCATTACCCGGATCAGGTTCTAAGGGTATAATCTCAGCCTGGATATTTAAGGCACCCCCTTAGGGAAGTTCATTGCAAAGGTACAAATTATTGTATTTTTGTGTCAACATAAGAACACATGAATCTTAGCCGAACACCTCCATCATCATGTATTTCAGATTATTGCATCGGTCGCAGAACAGGAAGAGGTTCGAGGCTTATGTAATTGGAGGATTTGTACGTGATCTCCTGCTTACGTGGATCAGATCAACCGGCCAAAGACATTGATATTGTGGTGGTTGGAAGTGGAATTGAAATGGCCGAAAAGGTCAGACGATCCATTGACGAGGATGTTCCGCTCACCGTATTTAAGAACTTTGGAACAGCCATGTTGAAATGGGAAGATACGGAAGTGGAATTCGTGGGTGCACGCAAAGAATCCTACCGGAGAGATTCCAGGAAACCCACTGGTGGAGAATGGTACCCTTGAAGATGACCAGAACAGGCGTGATTTTACCATCAATGCACTGGCCATATCTCTTAATCCGGAATCATTTGGAGAGCTGCTGGATCCTTTTGGTGGTCTCAAACACCTGGAGGAGAAAATAATTACCACTCCACTGGATCCGGGAAGCACATTTTCCGATGATCCCCTGAGGATGCTCAGGGGGATTCGATTTGCCACCCGCTTGGGTTCCAGATCGATCCTGGACACCCTCGAAGCCATGAGCCGATCACAGGGAGCGGATCCGGATTGTCTCCCAGGAACGTATTATCCGAGGAGCTCAATAAGATCATGTGAGTCAGGGCAACCGGGAAAGGGATTCTTGCTGCTGGATCAGACTGGATTGCTGGAAATCATTTTTCCGGAACTCTACCGAATGAAAGGAGTGGAGGAGGTGGATGGACAGTTCCATAAAGACAACTTCCTGCATACCCTGAAGGTCCTGGATAACATTGCACAGAAGACCAGATGATCTCTGGCTCAGATGGGCAGCCTTGCTTCACGACATTGCCAAGCCACGCACAAAAAAATTTGAGCCCGGAATCGGGTGGACCTTTCATGGCCATGAATTCCTCGGGGCCAAAATGATCCCGGGCATTTTCAGAAGAATGAAACTTCCCTCTGAACGAGAAGATGAAATATGTTCAGAAAATGGTGCAGCTTCACCTGCGTCCCATTGTACTCTCCCAGGAAATCGTCACCGATTCTGCAGTGAGACGACTGATCTTTGATGCAGGGGATGACCTTGAAGATCTGATGACCCTCTGTGAAGCCGATATCACTTCAAAAAATGAGAAGACGGTTAAAAGGCACATGAGAAATTTCCAGATCGTCAGGGAAAAAATCACCGAGATCGAAGACAAGGATTCCATCCGGAATTTCCAGCCCCCCATCTCCGGTGATGATATCCAGCATCGTATTTGGTATTCCGCCTTCAAAACCTGTTGGGATCATTAAGAATGCCATTAAAGATGCCATCCTTGACGGGGAGATTCCCAATGAATTCAGTGGCGATTCGTGA
>CAVQAB010000008.1:0-89576 GCA_963710385.1 uncultured Bacteroidales bacterium
GGGGCCGCGAAAGATTAAACCGAATGAAAAAGCACCTCCCCAATCTGCTGACCTTGCTGAATCTGGCTTCTGGTACAGTGGCCATCGTTCTTACCATCGAGGGACAGTGGCAGTGGGCAGTCTATCTTGTGCTGGCTGCAGCACTGTTTGATTTTCTGGACGGATTTGCAGCCCGCATGCTAAATGCTTACAGCGATACGGGAAAACAGCTGGATTCTCTGGCCGATATGGTTTCCTTTGGTGTTCTGCCGGGTGTTTTCATCTATACCATTTTTAAAATCCTCTTTATGAATCAGGCAGAGGGGAGCAATGAACTTTCTCAAATCTTTCAGTGGATCATACTGGGCAGTGTGCTGATTGTACCCGCTTTTTCGGCCATCCGTCTTGCCCGGTTTAATGTTCGGGAACAGGAGGGGATGTTTTTTGTAGGTCTTCCCACGCCTGCCCATGCACTTTTCTGGACAGCTCTTTTCTGGCAATTTATGCAGGATGGACAGCTGTTCGGAACAGCGCTAAACCTCTTCTTTATGTGGGCCATCATGTTCATTATGGCTTTTCAAATGATCCTGCCCGTGCCCATGTACACCCTCAAGTTTGTACATTTCCGGCCCAGGGGAAACCTGATCCGGTACCTGCTCATTGTTTTGTCGGTTATCATACTCATCTTCACAGGGATATCGGGATTCTCACTGGTGGTTTTAACCTATATTTTACTATCCCTTCTGAACCTTTTGCTCCAGGCACGGGTTTCCAAGTAGGGAGCATGACGCTTCTGACCATAATTTTACAGCAATGAAGATGGAAAACAAGGCTTTTGCCAATCGGCTGAGCGAATTCAATTCGGTGTATTGTAAGGAAGTACCCTCCATGGTTCAGACCCACGATTTTGTGGACAACCTGATTCAAACACTTTTTCCCATAAAACGGAACTGTGTGGTGGATCCCGGTGAAGTGGCCATCGAGATTGAACGCTGTGCCATCAAGCTGAGGGAATTACTCTATTCAATCCGCAAATCCATTGAACTGTCGCCCGAAGAGGTGGTGGATACTTTTTTTTCCCGGGTACCTGAAGCCTTTGAGCAATTGGTGAACGACGCCGAATCCCTTGCACAGTTCGATCCGGCTTCCAGTTGTGTGGAAGAAATCATCCTTTGCTATCCCGGATTTTTCTGTATTTCGATCTACCGCATGGCCCATATCCTCTATGAACTCAGGGATACCGGTGCTTCCAAGGATCATGACTGAATATGCTCATGAGAAAACAGGGATTGATATTCATCCGGGGGCCATCATTCAATCACCATTTTTCATCGATCACGGTACTGGAATTGTGATCGGGGAGACTGCCCAAATCGGGAAAGAGGTGAAGATCTATCAGGGAGTTACCCTGGGCGCTCTTACGGTGGAAAAATCCATGGCTCATACCAAGCGTCATCCCACCATCGAAGATCATGTGGTCATCTATGCCGGGAGCACCATCCTTGGTGGCAAAACGGTCATAGGTCACCATACGGTTGTGGGCGGAAATACATGGATTACAGAAAGTATTCTTCCCTATTCGGTTGTTTACCGGAACCACCGGGTGGTTGTAAAGGACAGCAAGAAATTCAATCCTCCCAATGATTTTGTCATTTAAATAAATCCCATTACAATCATGAAATACAACAACATACTTGAAACAATCGGACAAACCCCTCACCTGAAACTAACTAAACTGTTTCCAGGAGCAGAGCATGTTTGGATAAAGCTGGAAAAAACCAATCCTGGGGGTAGCATCAAGGACAGGATCGCACACGCCATGGTGAAGGACGCGGAGGAGCAGGGAAAATTGAAGCCCGGATCAATCATCATTGAACCCACTTCGGGGAATACGGGAATCGGACTGGCCATGGTGGCTGCAGTGAAGGGGTACAGGATCATTCTGGTCATGCCCGAATCCATGTCGGTGGAACGAAGAAATATCCTGAAAGCTTATGGAGCAGAAATTGTCCTTACCCCCAGGGAGCAGGGTATGAAAGGATCCATGCAAAAGGCGGAAGAGCTTGCTGGTGAGATGGGTAATGCCTGGATCCCTTCCCAGTTCGATAATCCTTCCAATCCTTCCATCCATGAGACCACCACTGCGCAGGAGATTCTGGATGATTTCCCGGAAGGCATCGATTACCTGGTAACCGGAGTGGGTACCGGGGGACATATTACCGGGGTAGCCAGAATTCTGAAAAAGAAGATGCCTGCTATTCAGGGTATTGGCGGTGGAACCTGCCGAATCCCCCGTCATTGGCGGAGGAGAACCGGGTCCACATGGGATTATGGGTATTGGTGCCGGTTTTATTCCCGGAAACCTGGAAATGAGCTTGCTGGATGATGTGCTTACTGTTGAAAAGAACGAAGCCTATGACTTCGCCCGGCGGGCAGCAAAGGAGGAGGGACTATTCGTTGGAATCTCTACCGGGGCCTCACTGGCAGCAGTGGCCCGGTTGCTGGAGTCGGGTGGATAATCAGTCTACCATTCTCACCTTTAATTACGATACGGGTGAAAGATATCTATCAGTGAATGATCTCTTTTCATAGGTTTTATTATTTTTGCACGAAATACCCAAGTCATTTTCAAAAATGCTGACCCCATTAAAAATTGCTGTTGATTTTGACGGCACCATTGTTGAACATAAGTATCCGGAGATAGGAAAAGAGATTCTATTTGCCTTTGAGACCCTGAAAGCACTTCAAAAACAGAAGCACCAGCTGATCCTTTGGACCTATCGGTCGGGACGAGAGCTGGATGAGGCTGTTGAATATTGTCGTGAGAATGGGATTGAATTCTATGCCATCAATTCCAGCTACCCCGAAGAAGAGTTTGATGAGGATTTTTCCAGCAGGAAGATTGAGGCTGACATTTTTATCGATGACAGGAACATTGGCGGATTGCCTCCCTGGGGTGAAATTTATCAAATGATCAATCCACATGAGAAACCCAGTCTGGAGGAAGAGTTAAAGAGCATTTCCTCCGGGAAGAAACGTTCTCTGTTCAAAAGAAAGTAAGAGACACAAACAAAAATCCATGAGGAAGAGCTCCAGCGTACTTGTGTTCACCCTCCTTCTGCTTACCTCTGTTGCCTGTGGTCCAAAGAACGGGGTCACCGATCGCAACTCCGCCTATACACCAAAAATATCAAGGATCACTACACTGGCCGAGCCCAGTAGACCAATAACCCTCCCGTTGGGAGAAGAAATTGGTGTTCAGCTTTCCGTTCCTGATACTGTTTTCATCGATTCGATCCAGGTATTCCTGGGTGGTGAGCTGAAGAGGACAATCTCAGGAACAACCGGACAGAACCCGGGGGGTAAAGTGGACATTTCTGTACCAACGGGGAGTGAGAAGACAGGACAATCAGGATTGCGGCTAAGGGTATTTTTCCCCGGTGGCGGGAATGAGAATTTGAGTCAGCAGATCACATTCCTCTCCGATGTGGTGCCCCAGGTCTATTCATACAGGGTGGTCCGGGAGTATACCCATGATAGTAAAGCCTATACCCAGGGACTTCAGTATGATGATGGATGGCTCTATGAGGGCACCGGTAATTATGGAACATCTTCCCTCAGACGGGTCAATCTGGAAACAGGCGAAGTGTCACAAGATCCGCAACCTGGATCCATCTCTTTTCGGGGAAGGTATTACTGTATTCGGGGATCGGATCTATCAGGTGACTTACAAATCACAGGTAGGATTTATTTACGATAAATCCAGTTTCGAAGAGATTCAGAAAGTCTATTACCAGAACCGGGAAGGCTGGGGCCTCACCCACAACGGAAAAGAGTTGATTATGAGTGATGGCACCAATGTCATCTATTTCCTGGATCCGGAAATGTTTACCATCAATCGCCAGATTGAGGTATATGATCAGGAGGGTCCGGCCCAAAGCCTGAATGAACTGGAGTACATCCATGGGAAAGATCTGGGCCAACCGTTACTATACAGATGAAATCGTCATCATCGATCCGGAAACAGGAAAGGTGGAGGGACGCATCAACCTGAAGGGAATCCTGAAAACCTCCGATCGAAAGCCCAGCACTGATGTATTAAATGGCATTGCATGGGACTCTGAAAAGGAGCGGATCTTTGTCACCGGAAAGTATTGGCCAAAACTGTTTGAAATTAAGACAGTACCCCTTTAGATCAGGCTGACAACTCGCCCGAGATTACTGTGACACTGCGGGGAATGATCTGAAAATTCATGGGGCCATGTCCAAGGGTCTCTCCGTCGGTTTCGATTTGCAACCTTGAGGGTCCATCGATCTGCACCGATTTCGCCATGTAGGTTTCCACCTTTGAGTGTTTGGTAATGCTACCGTTGTAAAGACGCTTGATGTTGGCCAGGATATTCAGCTTCCCCATTTTCTTAATCAGTGTAATGCTGTAGAGACCATCGTCTGCAATGGCATGAGGCACCTGGATCATACCGCCTCCGTTGTATTTCCCGATGCCCACATTCATGGAGAAAATGCTGCGGTCAAAGGTTTTACCGTCAATGTCAATCTCCGCATTCTGGGACCTTGTATTTGAGCAGGCTCAGAAATATGTTGTAAAAGTAGAGAAATGGACCACTCTTTCCCCTGTCTTTCATTCGGTTGGACCGTTCCACCACCCGGGCATCGAATCCCATGCCTGCAATATTTATGAAATAGCGTTTCCACTCCTTGCCATTCTTCCGGTAACTGACCAGACCAGCATCCTGGATAAATGTTTTTTGCTGCTTGATGGTTTGGACGGCACCTTCATAATCGGAAGGGATATTAAACATCCTGGCCCAGTCATTCCCCGTTCCCACCGAGATCATTCCGAGCATTACTTCTGTGGTGTTGACCCGGCCCTGGGCAAATACCCCGTTAATCACTTCATTCATGGTACCATCACCGCCCACCACAATGATCTTGGAATAGCCCTCTTTAATTTTGTTTCTGGCGATAATTGAAGCATGTAACCTTCGGTTGGTGAAGTGTGGTTCAAAGAGAATCCCGTGATTTTCCAGTAATCTGGCTGATCAATGGCCAGTCTCTTTCTAGTCTTTCCACCTCCTGCGGCCTTGTTTACAATGGTTATCCAAGCGGATTTGTTCATTTTGATCATAAATGATAGGGCTCAAAGATAAGCAAATTCTAACTGCTCTCGTTCTTTCTTCTATCTTTGATCCGTTGTAAGCAAATACCTTATGAAGTTATTACTGTAAAATGTTGATAAGGTGTTTATAAATGAAAAATCATTGTTTACAATAACGAAATGGGTAAAATTAGCTGGCTATTCGAAAATAGTAAATTTGTATCCCGTTTCAAACATCCAATTCATCATAAACCGAATGGCCAATGGCTAAAGTTATTGCAATATCAAATCAGAAGGGAGGCGTTGGGAAGACCACCACAGCAATAAACCTGGGAGCAAGCCTGGCTGTGCTTGAAAAGAAGGTGTTGATCATCGATGCAGATCCACAGGCCAATGCCACTTCCGGAACCGGATTTGACATAAAAAAGGTGAAGACCAGCATTTATGAATGCCTGATCGAGGATGCCGATCCCCGGAAAGATCATACTGAACAGCGAGATCAATCATCTGGATCTGATCCCTTCCCACATTGACCTTGTGGGAGCAGAGATTGAAATGCTCAATATGAATGAACGGGAGTATATGTTGAAAAATGTCATAAGCCAGGTAAGGGATGATTATGATTACGTCCTGATCGATTGTTCTCCATCTCTTGGCTTGATCACGGTAAATGCGCTAACCGCTGCCGATTCGGTCATTCTCCCGGTTCAGTGTGAATACTTTGCACTGGAAGGTTTGGGAAAATTGCTGAATACCATCAACATCATTCAGCGCGGACTTAATCCGGACCTTGAAATTGAAGGCTTCCTGCTGACCATGTACGATGGCAGGCTGAGGCTTTCCAATCAGGTGGTGGATGAAGTAAGGAAACATTTCCAGCAGATGGTGTTTGAAACCATCATCCAGCGCAATATCAAGCTCAGTGAAGCACCCAGTTTTGGGAAACCGGCAGTACTTTACGATGCAGAATCCAGGGGGGCAGTGAGTTACCTGAACCTGGCCAGGGAGATCCTCCAGAAGAATGAGGAAACCCTGCTGAAGCAGGAAGAAAAAGTAATGGACTAATAATAGATCTTGATGGCAAAAAAGAACGCATTGGGAAGAGGATTGGGAGCATTGATCGATGTTTCGGATGATCAGCAGGACAGGCAACTGATCCATTCGCCGTCGGCAGTCAGTGAGATACCCATTAAAAAGTATTTCAGTCAATCCTTTCCAGCCCCGTACCTCCTTTGATGAAGAATCTCTCAATGAGCTGGTGATGTCGGTGGAGGAGCACGGGATCATTCAACCCATTACCGTACAGCAGAGCTGCAGACAACAACTACCAGCTGATTACCGGGGAGCGGCGTCTGAGGGCTGCCCAGAAGGCCGGTTTAAAAAGGATCCCTGCCTATGTGCGGGAAGCGGGAGACGAAAACATGCTGGAACTGGCCCTGGTGGAGAATATTCAGCGGGAAGACCTGGATGCCATTGAGGTGGCCATTTCATACCAGCGGCTGATCGAAGAGTTTAGCCTGACCCAGGAGGGCCTGGGAGACACGGGTCGGGAAAAAGCGGGCCACCATTGCCAATTACCTGAGGCTGTTGAACTCTGCCGGTGGAGATGCAGACCGCCATCCGGGAGAAGAAGATATCCATGGGACATGCCAGGGCTCTGGTTGGCATCGAGGATAAAGACTTCCAGCTGGAAGTATTCGGCAAGATCCTTTCGCAGGATCTCTCCGTAAGAAAGGTGGAAAGCCTGGCCCAGAAGGCAAGAAAAGCAGACCTGGACGAAACCCCGTCAGGTGAGACAGCATCGATCTGATTATGAAGACCTCAGGGAGCATCTTTCCCACTATTTTGGAGCCACCGTTGAGTTTAAGAGAAGCAATAAAGGGACGGGCCGCATCGTTATTCCCTTTAAATCGGACGAGGACTTGCAGCGCATTGTGAGCATTTTCGATAAACCGGGTAAATGAACAGGATCCTTCAAGCGTTTTTTCTTATTTCCCTTGCACTATCTCCGGCCATAGGTCAGGATCCGGATACGATTCGTGATTTTCAGGTTGCAGATTCCATCCAGCGATTTGCAGAACAAGACCTTCGCAATGCAGATACACTCATTGTCGAGCAGTCCGATCTCACCCACTCCCCTTACAAGGCTATTATGTTTGCGCTGGTTTTGCCGGGACTGGGACAGGGCTATAATAATAAGTATTATAAGATACCCATAGTTTATGCAGCACTTGGGGGTGTGGGGTACGCCATTGGATTTAATACAAAGAAGTACCGCGAATGGAGTTACAATTACTCCCTTTCGCCTGATGCTACCAATGAGCGTGGACTTCGGTATTATCGAAGGAACATGGAGTTAAGTTATATTGGATTAATTTTAGTATACGCGCTTCAGGTGTTGGATGCCTATGTGGATGCCCAGCTATACAACTGGGATGTGAACAGTGACCTCTCTCTCCGTGTTTCTCCATCCATGCAACCCATGATGGTGCCTGCCAATATGAATCATCAGGCCTATGGATTCACCTGCAGCATTGATTTAAAAAGACGATGACAAAAGAGAAAAACAAGAAAGGGATCACCAGAGCGATGGCGATCATATCACTGTTATTGATGATGGATATGAATGCAGTAAGCGGACAGGTCCCTGAGATAGCCTACATGACAGACACTACAATGATGCTGGACACCATTGGGGATCCAGAACCTTCCATAGACATGGATATGTTTACCATGGAGGAAGAGCTGGAACTAAAAACAGAGGAGAACCTTGACAGCCTGCTTAATTTGTGGTATGTAAACCAATCCCTTGAAACGGCCGTAGATGACTACAATCCCCAGGCGGATACCCTGATTCCCGATTTCTCTGATTCGGTTTACCTTCAGCGCTTGTCCGAGATCCCCTCAGTGGTGGATCTCACCTACAACCGAATTGTAAAGAATTACATCAATGTATATACACGGAAGCGGAGAGAACAGGTAAGGATCATGCTGGGTCTGTCCGAATACTATTTTCCCATTTTTGAGGAGGTGTTCGATTATTACGGAGTTCCATATGAACTGATATACCTTGCCATCATTGAGTCAGCTCTGAATCCCAGGGCAGTTTCCCGGGCCAGCGCTGTAGGTATCTGGCAATTTATGTACAGCACGGGCAAGCATTACGGACTTACCATAAACTCACTGGTAGATGAAAGGCGTGATCCGGTGGCCGCCACCCATGCTGCTGCCCGGTATCTGGTGGATCTCCACGGGATTTATAAGGACTGGACCCTGGCTCTGGCAGCTTACAATTGTGGACCCGGTAACGTGAATAAAGCCATTCGCAGGTCAGGTGGCAGTCGCAATTTCTGGGAGATCTATTACTATCTTCCCAGGGAGACACGTGGATATGTCCCCGCATTTATCGCTGCAACCTATTCCATGAACTACCATACCGAACATTTGATTACCAGGGCACCTTTTACCATGCCCAGGCATACAGATACCATTATGGTTTATGAACCCGTGCACCTGCAACAGGTAGCTGATGTACTGGGAATTCCCATTTCCCAGCTGAGGGATATGAATCCACAGTACCGGCAGGACATTATTCCTGCTACTGCAAAGCGGGGGTATGCAGTGAAGATCCCCGTTGAACAGACAGCTGCATTTATAGATTTGCAGGACAGCATATTCGCCTACAAGGATTCGGTCTATTTTGATAAAGGTAAACTGGTTGCCTCACCCCAGCGCTACACTTCATCTTACAAGGTCGATCTCCCTGCCGACAAATATGACAAGCTCAACTACACGATAAAATCGGGCGACAATGTGGGATTTATTGCAGACTGGTATGATGTTCGGGCCTCCGATCTTCGGTACTGGAATAACATTAGCCGGAATCTGATCAGAACGGGTCAGAAGCTGGTGATCTATAAATCCAAAGGAACATCTGCCCGGTACAAAGATTTAGACAATATGAGTTTCCGGGAGAAGCAACAATTTGCAGGCCGTACCACTTCAAATGTTAACCCAGACCACCCCACAAAGTGGCCCCAGCAGCAGCACAGGTGAATTCGTCACCTATACGGTAAAGCAGGGGGATACACTTTGGGAGATTGCCCGGATGTACCCTGGTACAACAGAAACCGATATCGCCACCCTGAACAATATTATCAAAGCTTCGGAAATCAAACCCGGACAGGTGATCAGGATCAAGCCCAAGGGCTGAGCGGACCTTTGCAAATCTCTGGTTGAAATGTATATTTGTATATGAAGCCACAACGGATCTTCATCTTCTATGCAGTTGTATTGCTCCTGCTCTCCATCATTGCTATCCTGATCCCCGAACAGGGTATTGGCATCACCGGTAATTTAAGAATCACTTTCTTATCATTTCCTGATATGGTCAGGGAGGACACCCCGAACCGCGAGGAGAATGTGAAACGGCTATTGGCTGTCTCGACGGTCACCGATGATCCGGAAGCAGATCCTGAGGTAGATCTGTTCATGCTTCAGTATCCTGTGGAAAATCCTTCTCCGGAGCCCATGGAAAATCCTCTCTCCGGAGCCTGTGGAGGGTACTTCTCCGGAGCCTGTGGATAATCTTTCTCCGGAGCCTGTGGAAAATCCTCCTCCGAAAGTTGTGATTCCTCCGGCCAATGTGGACAGTCTCCAGGGTTCCATCTACAGGATATTGTTTTCTTCAGGAAACCCAGATCTGCTGGATCCCTTTTTCCGCAATCTGGATGAAGTGAAAGCGGGAACCGCACAGGGTACCCGTATCCTGCATTTCGGGGATTCCCAGATTGAGAATGACCGGATGACCGCTTTAATCAGGTACAGGCTTCAAAAAATCTTTGGCGGAACAGGTGCCGGCCTGGTTCAGGCCATCCCACTCTATTCGGGAAGCCTGGCGTTTGAGCAGGAAGAGCGGGGTGAGTGGTTGCGGTACACCTATTTCAGGAACCGTGACTCCACCATTACACACAATACTTATGGGGTGATGGCGGCTTTTGCATCGATACCTTCACCGGTAGAAGGAGAGCCACCCATGCTCCACTACCGTTTCAATACTTCCCGTCGGAGTGGACAATGTGACCGCATCAGGATCTTTATGCACTCTTACGTGGAGGGCGGTTCTGTGATTTTTCAAGTAAACGACACCATCGCAGATACCCTGAAAAATATCCCTGATGGATTCAGCCAGACCGATTACAGACATCATTCACAGGTGAAAGATTTAGCAATTTACCTGGATTTACCGGAAGGAGGAAGGATCTACGGGATCTCATTTGAATCAAAAGGCGGACTTCATATGGACAATATTGCCATGCGCGGGAGCTCTGGACTGGTTTTTTCAAGCATGAACCAGGAGCAGCAACAATCCATGATGAATCTTTTATCACCCGGCCTCATTCTGCTGCAGTTTGGCGGGAACGTGGTCCCATACATGGATCCGGGTTACTACCGAAGGGCCTTTAAAGAGGAACTAAAGTTTTATAAAGAGATCTGTCCGGGTGTCCCAATTATTGTAATCGGACCCGCTGATATGTCAGTGAGAGAAAAAGGAATATTTAAATCCTATCCGGGTTTAGAACCCATTCGTGATGCCTTGAAGTATGCCACCCTTGAGAACGGATTTGCATTCTGGGACCTCTATGAAGCCATGGGGGGACACAACTCAATGCCCTCTTTTGTTCACTCCGATCCACCGCTGGCTTCAACCGATTATGTCCATTTCACCAAACTGGGTGTGAACCTGGTGGCGGAGATGTTCTACAATGCACTGATGATAGAATACAACAAGCACTTAAACAAAGAAAGCACCCCTTGAGTCAGATCCTGGTTGACATATTCACTTTTAATCCGGAGAAGCCACTGATCTTCACCCATTTCTTTTTCTGGGGATTCTATTTTGTCGTACTGCTCATCTATTCTGGCATCTACAGGCAGCGTGCACTCAGGAATGTATTCCTTTTTGCAGCCAGCCTCTTTTTTTATTGGAAGACATCCGGACTCTTCTTCATGATCCTGCTTTTCTCCACGGTATCCGATTTTTACCTGGGTAACATGATCCATTATTCCAAAAAGAAAAGATGGAAGAAATTCGGAGTAATTATGAGTGTGTTTATTAATCTTTTCATGCTCTCCTACTTCAAGTATTCCTATCTGTTTGTGGATACTGTGAACGCCCTATTCAACCTGGATATGGAGGTGGTGAACCATTTGGGCCTCTTGTCAAACCACCTTACAGGTACCCATTTTGATGTCTCCAGAATCCTGCTGCCGGTGGGTATCTCGTTTTATACCTTCCAGACCATCTCTTATACTGTAGATGTATACAGGGGGAAAGTTGATCCGGTAAAGCACATTCTCGATTTCGGATTCTATGTCTCCTTCTTCCCCCAGCTTGTGGCGGGCCCCATTGTGCGTGCTTCCGAGTTCATTCCGCAGCTATATAAACGATACGCTCTTTCCTATCAGGAGTTTGGTTTCGCACTTTTTCTTATCCTGAAGGGACTGACCAAGAAGATTGTCATCGGGGATTACATTGCCTTAAATTTCATAGACCGGGTGTTTGCCAATCCCACTGGCTATTCGGGATTTGAGAATCTGACAGCCCTTTTTGGTTACTCACTGCAGGTGTATGTGGATTTCTCGGGATACACTGACATAGCCATCGGAGTAGCACTTTTGCTGGGATTCAGGCTTCCCAAGAACTTTAACTCTCCTTATAAGGCCACCAGTGTGGGCAATTTCTGGAAACGGTGGCACATATCGCTCTCCAGCTGGCTAAAGGACTACCTCTACATTCCACTGGGAGGCAATCGAAAGGGGAGGATCATGACCGATGTAAACCTCATGATCACCATGTTGTTGGGTGGATTATGGCACGGCGCCAGCTGGCAGTTTTTGGTTTGGGGCGGTCTAAACGGAGTGGGATTGGTACTGTATAAGCAGTGGAAAAGAATCTCCCCCTATGAGAAGAGCAAACACTGGGCTGTGAGGTTTTGGAAAATCCTCAACACCTTTGTGTTTATCACCTTTACCCGTATCTGGTTCCGGTCCGAATCAATGGAGAAGGCCAATCAGCTGATATACCAGATCACCCACGAATTCGATGCTTCGATCATTCCCCAGGTGATCTGGAGCTACCGCCTGGTCTTCGGGATCATGGCCCTGGGTTATTTTACCCACTGGGTTCCCGAATGGTGGAAGCAAGCCCTGGTCGACAGATTCATCCGAACCCCCGTATGGGTCAAAATAGCAATTACCACACTGGTCATCTTTATCATCTACCAATCCTGGTCATCCGATCTCCAGCCCTTTATCTACTTCCAATTCTGATCTTCAGGCCAGACACAGGAGGAACTATGAAATATTGTTATATTTAACCGCAAGGTCCAACCGAAAAGTAAACAATGCTCAAAAGGGTTTTTTCAAAAAAGAATCTTCCTACGATCTCACTCATACTGATCTTACTTACATCGCTCTATACCCTGTGGTATTATCAGCCCTGGAAAAAGGACGAAGATGGACAACGGGGCGTTATCAAATGGGACGTTATTACCTATTACAGCTATCTTCCTGCAACAGTGATTTATGGTGATGTAACCCTTGAATTCCTGGACGATGGGGTCATTAAAAATGACAACAAATTTTGGCCCACAGAACTGGAAAACGGGAATCGACTTATCATCACCTCCATGGGCTTATCATTCCTCTATGCCCCTTTCTTTCTCATTGGGCATCTCCTTGCTCCATTGGTTGGACAAGCCAGGGATGGTTTTAGTAACATCTATCAACTGATGCTGGTGATCAGCGGGCTGTTCTATTCTTTCATGGGACTGATCCTTCTGTCCCGGTTTCTAAGAAAGCATTTTGATCCGGTAATCACTGCCATTACGATCTTCACCATCGGCCTGGGCACCAATCTCTATTTTTATTCGACCAGTGAAGCTGCCATGCCCCACAGTCACAATTTTTTCCTGGTCACTCTGTTTTTTCTGCAGGTGCTTCAATGGTACAGGAATCCAGTCTGGCACAAAGGATTGACCCTTGGATTTGTGTTTGGTCTGATTGTCCTGGTTCGTCCCACCAATATTCTACTCTTTCTGTTTCTGTTCCTCTACGGCGTTACCAGCTGGAAATCGTTATGGGATAGAATTATGTTTTACCTAACGAGATGGCAGCTGGTATTGATAATGGTGGGGGCATTTTTAATTCCATGGATTCCCCAATTCATTTACTGGAAGGCCATTACCGGACATTACTTCTACTTTACATATGCTGAGAAAGGAGCCTCATTCTTCTTTGGCCATCCCCAAATTCTGAAAAGTCTTTTCCATATCAGAAAAGGTTGGTTGATCTACACCCCGGTGATGGCATTTGCGCTGATCGGCATCCCATTTTTATACAGGTGGTACAGGGAATGGTTCATGGTCCTCCTCATCTATGTGGCAGCCATGATCTATGTTCAAAGCTCCTGGTGGTGCTGGTGGTTTGGTGGCGGATTCGGTTTAAGGCCCTATATCTCCATGTATCCTCTGCTGGCCATTCCTCTGGCAACACTGTTGAAAGAGTTGAAAAACAGGAAATCCCTGAGATCCTTTTATTCGGTCACATCCCTGCTCCTGATCCTCTCTGTTTTCCAGATCATTCAAACCCGTCAATTTACCACCGGGGCCATCCATTATTCGGGGACCACCACCAAATCCTATGGTGAGAATTTCATGCGAACCTATCCCACCCATGAATCGTGGCAAATGTTGGAATTACCCGATTTCGACCTGGCCCGAATGGGTATTTATATCAACTATCCAACCTCCGATGATAAGGAGGAATGGAAGGCAATGGGGGCCGAAAAAGCGTATGAAAAGATCCTGGAAGAGCTTTCCGGCGATCGTAAAATACAACAACAAATCAACCGCTATGCCAACCGGGAAGGCATCTCTCAAGATTCGGCCATTCAAAAGGTTATTGAAAGGATGTACAACGAAAAGTGTAACTGACCTGATCCTACTTTTTCCTTCGGTCCAGCATCAGAGCAATCAAAAATATGAACACCTCACCCACCAGGAACCATAGCCGGCTGGTAATGGCAATGGTGGTGGCATCGGTCAGATTCAATCCGATAATGGTTAAATATCCGGTGATTATACCCTCCCGTACACCAAGACCCCCGGGGGCAAAGATGGCCAGGATACCCAGGGAGCCCGCAAGCCCAAAAGCAAATGCAACGTTCAAAGAGAGCGTTTCTTCAACCAGACTTGCTGCAAGAAAATAGAAGGCAATGCACCAGATTCCCCAATTTATTAAGTACCAGAAAATCACCTTAAGCAGTTTCAGAAAAGGTAGTGCCGGGAAGGTAACCTGCTTCCTGACTATTTTTGATAGTACAAACTCGGCCAGTCGGTGAAATAGGGGGGTATATATTACCAGGCTAAGTATGGAAAAGAGAAGCAGAACGCTCAATCCATAAATGTTAAAACTTTTGATGGAGATCATTCCAATGGTTCCCAGAAGCAGAGCCACCCAGAGTGCTACAAACTGTGCATCAAAAGAGAGGCTACCCAAATCTTTGCGGGGGTACTTGTATTTTTTTGCCAGGTATTCTGCCCTTCCCATGATGATCCAGATCTTACCGGGGATGTACTTTGCAAAAATCGACAACCCTAAAGAAGCCATACCGTCTCCCTGGTCAACCCTATAATTCGCATGTTTCAACACTTTTGTCCAGCTCAATGCATTGAACAGAAATCCCATGCACAACAGTAGCAGGGAGATGGCAAGAGTTGTATAATTATAGATGTGAGGAATGGTCAGGTAATCTGCCCGGATCAATCCGATCACCAGGAATACCAGGGATGCATAAAACAGATACCTGAACCAATTTTTCATGAATGTGATTTTATGTGGAGTAATGATACTCCTTCATCAGCAGGTGTGTCTCTTGCAAAATATAATCTACCTGGGTTGATTTCAGCTCCTTCTTTCGCCTGGAATAGTTTTTAGGTTTCTGTAACCAAAGATTACTATCTGCTTCATTCAGTGCGGGTATACCACAAAACTCCCGTATCTGATTCAGCTTGCCAAGTGATTCTTGCGTATTTCCGGAAAAGAGGTCTTCAAATTTAACGAGCATGTAACTATTTGTGGCTGCATAGGTATTGATCTGCCGGTTCACATAGTTCCACCTGGCAGCTAATAATTGGATGGGATTTGACCTGTTTCCCACTGCAATCTTTTCCAGCCAGTAAGGTACATACTTGGCAAAGAACCGCTTATGGCCTCTCCAAAAACCTTTTCCAAGATGGGATTTTACATAATCTACTGGATGTCGGACGATATGAATGACCTTTATTTCATCAAAGTGGTCATTGAGGGCGGGTATACATCCAAAGATGAAATTGGAGGATTCGATATAGACCCTGTCTCCGATTTTTTTAAAAAGTCTCTTTCTGCTGCGAAGGTAGGTCTTGATAATAAACGGGTGACTGACCTTTTGATTCATGTAGAGATTTGATAAGAATTTGAACCTCCTCGAAGGATGGGGTTCATGTCTGCAAATGGCCTTTGTGGTAGTCTGATTGATGTAGTCTTCAAAAAATTGTGTCCCGGTTCTTCCGGTAGAAAGAATAAAAACCGGACTATTCATTGCCACTGTTTTTTTTCAGCTCAAAGAGGATCTCCTCTTGATTATGTCGCATGCGTGCAAACATATCCAAAACAAATCCAATGAGCAGCAGCAACAAGGTCACCACAAAACAAAATCCCGCAGTAAAACCGGCCCATTTGTGGGGTGTGAAGAATCCGGTCTGTATATAATGTACCCCCAGGAAAATGGCAAATCCCAAACCCACCAGGAAGAAAATCAGGCTCATGAAACCAAATAAGCGGACCGGCTTGTTGTCACGAAATGTTCTTATGATAATCTTTAAGGTTTGAAAGCCGTAATTAAACAGGTTGGAGGCCACCCTTGATTTACCGAATTCCCGCTTTCCTCTCACCTCCACTGGCACCTCCAGAATATCTATATTCTTAAAGGCCAGATCAATAAAAGTCTCCTGTGTATATGTAAAATCGCCAAACAAATTGAGCCGCTGGAGGGTTTCCTTACTGTAGGCACGAAATCCACAGGAAACATCGTGAAACCTCTGTTTGGTCATCCTGCTGATGAAACGTGACATGAATTTATTTCCCAGGTACTTCACGGTGGACATTTTGGGTTTAAGCGCCTTATCAATGAACCGGGAGGCTGTTACAAAATCAGCCCTGTTTTCCAGGATGGGTATCACCAGTTTTTCAATATCCTCCGGATTAAACTGTCCGTCTCCATCCATATTCACCATGATGTCAACGGGCATACCCAGAACATAATTAACCGCAGTACTCAGAGCAGCACCCACACCCCTGTTCATCTTGTGAGAAATGGTAATTGCTCCTTTCTCTTTTGCTATTTCTACTGTTCTGTCTGTGGAACCATCATCCACCACAATGATATGGTCTGCAAAACCGGGTATGGCATCAATCACCTGCCCGATCTGCTTCTCCTCATTGAAAGCGGGTATGACAACAGCAATGGATTTATTACTTAGCATGATTTCAGTAACAAAGAAAATAAATCTATATCATAAACGCTATCTTCTCCAGAACTATTATATTTTTTCAGAATCCAGGTTAGGATATTGATCGCTTTCTACTTTGAAATGGGCATGGCATAGCTGGTGACGTCCTGCCCGGTGATCTCCTTTTCGCAAAGGATGATGAGCCGTTCCAGAACATTTCGAAACTCGCGGATGTTGCCCGTCCAGTTAATCTTTTGCAGCTCCCTGATGGCATCGTCTTTAATCTTTCGCGGAGGAGTGCCATACTCCTCACAGATCTGCTGGTTGAAGTGATCGGCCAGCACGGGAATATCGTCCAATCTCTCGTTTAACGAGGGTACATGGATCAGGATCACGCTCAGCCGGTGGTAAAGGTCCTCACGAAATGAATTCCTTTCAATCTCCTCCTTTAAATTTTTGTTGGTGGCTGCCACCACGCGTACATTCACATTGATGTCCTTATCACTTCCCACCCGGGTGATCTTGTTCTCCTGCAAGCGCCCTGAGCACCTTTGCCTGAGCTGAGAGACTCATATCTCCAATTTCATCCAGAAAAATAGTGCCGCCATCGGCCTGTTCAAATTTTCCTTTCCGCTGCTTGATGGCTGAGGTGAAGGCACCCTTTTCGTGACCGAAAAGCTCGCTCTCAATCAGCTCAGAGGGAATGGCCGCACAGTTGACCTCTATAAAAGGCGCAGAGGCTCGGGCACTGTTCTCATGCAGGGACCGTGCCACCAACTCTTTCCCGGTTCCGTTGGAACCCGTGATCAACACCCTGGCATCGGTGGGGGCCACTTTTTCGATGATCTCCTTTACCTGTTGAATGGCCTCGGAATCACCCACCATCTCGTATCCCTTGCTCACCTTCATCTTTAACACCTTGGTTTCGGTGATCAGGGTGGATTTGTCCAGGGCATTGCGGATGGTTATCAGCAGCCTGTTCAGGTCCAGCGGTTTCTCAATAAAGTCGTATGCCCCCTTCTTGATGGCATCCACTGCATTGTCGATGTTGCCGTGACCCGAGATCATGATCACCTGGGCATCACCCTCTTCCTGGAAGATCTTTTCAAGGACCTCCAGTCCATCCATTTCCGGCATCTTAATGTCACAAAGTACTATGTCGTATGAACCCTTTTTATACATCTCCAGTCCCTCCACACCATGTTCAGCCAGATCCACGGTAAATTTTTCATATTCAAGGATCTCTTTGAGGGTATTACGGATGCTTCTTTCGTCGTCTATTACCAGGATATGTGCCATACATTTTAACCTATTTGATGCCAAATGATCAAATGCCCACCAGTTCGGAGATTACTCCCTCTTTCAGTGCAAATTCAGAGTGGGAGAGTTGTTTGATGTGACATTCACGTATCACAAAACTAACAAAAATCGTGGCGGCCACAATCATCTCCACCCTTACCGGCTCCATCCCCGGCATTGTTTTTCGTTCCTCAAGTGTTGAACGAATCAACACTTTATAAAGTCTCCAAAATTCTCTCATGGGAATCTCCCTGCCAAACTTTCCATCCGGGAGAAGGCCCCTGCGTTCCCTGATGAGGGAATGAAAGGTGTCGAACGAACCTGAAGCACCGATTAGAATTTGAGGATTCTCCCTTTTCACCACTGTCAAAAAGGGAGTGGAGTTCTTGACTGAAGTAGGATTCAAGGGCCATAATCTCCTCATGGGTGATGGGGTCCGAAAGATCGAATAGCTCCAGGATCCGGGCCATGCCCAGCTCAAAACTGTGTTTCCAGATGATCCCCTTTTGATTGCAAATAATGAATTCGTTGCTGCCTCCTCCGATATCCAGGATCATCACCTTCTTTTCGTCAAGCGGTATTGCCTGGCGAACTCCTTTGTAGATCAGTTCTGCTTCACGGTCCCCCGGGATAATCCTGACCCGGAATCCGAATTGACGTTCTTCCACTTCCTCTACAAACTCTTCTCCGTTACTGGCATTTCTGATGGCAGAGGTGGCAAAAGCACGAATCTCTTCGACCTCATACTTTTTAATGATTTCCATGTGATTTTGGATGGCCAGCAAAACCTCTTTCGAAGGCATCCGGGGTAATACGATTGATCTGAATCCCACCTCGTCCAAGCTTTACAGGTTGTTTGCTGGCATGAAGGATGTTGAAACTGTTTTCCTGGCGTTCTGCAATGAGAAGGTTAAAGGTGTTGGTGCCGAAATCCAGAATTGCAATTTTCATAAGCTCAGGAGCTATACCGTAGCCACTTCCAGATCTCTTTGTAGCTGTTTTTCTTGCCGTACATCAGGATGCCGGTTCGGTACACTTTTCCTGCCACCCAGGTCATCCCGAGAAAGGTTCCCACCAGGAGTGATCCGGAGAGAGCAATCTGCCACCAGGGAACTCCGAAAGGAATCCTGACCATCATCACCACCGGTGAGGTAAATGGAATCATGCTGAACCAGAAGGGAAGGGCCCCATCGGGATTGTTCATGGCACTGATCATCACATAGATGCCCAGTATCAGGGGCAGGATCACCGGAAGGATCAACTGCTGTGTATCGGTCTCGTTGTCCACAGCCGATCCGATCACTGCAAACATGGCTGCATAGAGCAGGTATCCGAAAATAAAATAGAATAGAAATGAGCCGAACATCACCCCTGCGTTGATAGATTTTAAGGAAGCAAAGATCTCCTGTGCCATATCCATTTCCTCTCCAGCCAGTATCTCTCCAGCCTGATTACCTCCGTTTGGATCAAAAAGGTCGGAGGCCACCACCTGTTCGGTGGGAGTCTGGTTCAGCTCAGGAAAAAAGGCTGCTTTCAGTCCGGTGATCAGTATGGCCGAGAAAACGATCCAGATCAGAAACTGGGTGAGGCCCGTTAGACCCACACCGATGATCTTGCCCATCATCAGTTGAAATGGTTTCACAGAGCTGACAATCACCTCTATGATTCGGCTCACCTTCTCCTCGATGACCCCTCGCATTACCTGCGATCCAAAAAAGAAAATAAAGAAGAAGATCAGCAGTCCACCCAGGTATCCAACGCCCATGATCACACCGGTATTGCTCTCCTGGGTTTTCCCGTCCTTGGTCCATTTAATATTTCTCACATTGATGGTGGTCTCCACCTCGGCCAGGATCTTTTCAATATCCTCTATTTCGTGAGCGGCCAGTTTCAGGTGTTCAATTTCACTCTCCATGGAACGCTCGATGTATTCGGTTACTTCCAGGGAGGTCTGCTTGGTGGAATAGATCAGGGAGGATTCGAGCGCCATGATATTGGATGGAATAAAGAGGACCGCATAATAGCCTGTTTCGTCAAACCCTTCTTTGAATGTTTCGATGGGAACACCATCGACCACCTTGAACTTCAGGTATTCGGTGTCGGGAATCACAAAAGCGGCTCCATCGGGTCCGTATTCGGTAAATAGTTTGGATTCATCGATCACCACCACGGTCTTCTCCTCCTTGTCCTCCATGGTGGCAAAGTACATGGGAATCAGTACGTAGGCCGCAAAGATAAAGGGTCCGAGAATGGACATGATGATGAAGGATTTCTTCCGGATCCGGGTCAGGTATTCCCTCTGTATGATCAAAGATGTTTTACTCATGGCAATGGATCTCTCTTTTTTGAGGCGTCATTGACTACCTGAATGAATATATCGTTCATGCTGGGCAGGATTTCCTGGAAGGCTTTGATCTCGGTGATCTCCACCAGGTTCCTGATCAGACTCGCCCGATCCCTCTCCGTCCGCAATCCGGATGGTGGCCTGCTGTCCCATCCCGTTTTCTTCCAGCTTTAACAATTCAAACCTGTTGTCCAGTCCTCCGGATAATCTTCTTCGGATCCCCTGTGAAATGCCACTAAGTACTTATTGGCCCGGTACTTGTCCCTGAATTTCGAGATCTCACCCTGCAAGAATGGTTTCCGATTCATTGATCAGGGTGATGTGATCGCAGAGCTCCTCCACCGAGGCCATGTTGTGGGTGGAAAAAATGATGGTGGCACCATTCTCCTTCATTTGCAGGATCTCCTGCTTTAGAAGATTCACATTGATGGGATCAAATCCGCTGAAAGGTTCATCAAAAATGAGCAGTTTGGGTTCGTGCAGCACCGTGGTGATAAACTGCACTTTCTGGGCCATACCCTTGGAGAGCTCTTCCACCTTTTTATCCCACCAGGCTCCAATCTCAAACTTTTCAAACCATACCTTCAGGCGTTTCATGGCTTCAGGCTTGGACAATCCTTTTAGCTGGGCCAGGTAGAGGGCCTGTTCTCCCACCTTCATTTTTTTGTAGAGTCCCCGTTCTTCGGGAAGATAGCCGATCATGTGACCGGTGATCGGGACCGATGGGTTGATCCTTAAAATGGATGGATCCCTCATCGGGAGCTGTAATCTGGTTGATAATCCTGAGCAGGGTGGTTTTGCCGGCTCCGTTGGGACCCAGCAATCCGTAGACACTGCCTTCAGGAACTTCCATGGAAACCTTGTTCAGTGCCCGGTGGCCACTGAAGTCCTTGACAACTGCATTGGCAGTGATAAGATTAGCTCCGCTGAGCTCGCTGGCTCGGTTCATTCAAAAAAGTTTTTCATCCGGTTGAAAAAACCGTGTTCTGATTTATCGGGTCTGGGAGTAAAGGTATCCGATTGTTCCATTTTTTCAAACACCTTTCGCTCTTCCTTATCCAGTGATTTTGGGATCCAGACATTGATCTGCACCAGCAGATCGCCCCGTCCGTAGCCATTCACTTCCGGGACACCTTTGCCCCTCAACCGAAGAATTCTTCCGGGTTGTGTTCCCGCTTCGATCTTGATCTTTGCCTTGCCTTCCACGGTGGGGATCTCTACAGTGGCACCCAGTGTAGCCTGTGGAATGCTCAGGTAGAGGTTGTAGATCAGGTCGCTTCCATCCCTGGTAAGCTCCGGATGCTTCTCCTCCTGGATGATCACCAGCAGATCGCCGTTGACACCTCCCCGGCGGGCTGCATTGCCCTTGCCACTCATTTTCACCTGCATTCCTTCAGCAACCCCGGCAGGAATATTGATCTTGATCACTTCTTCCGATTTCACGATCCCTTCACCGTAACAGGCTTCACATTTCTGACTGATGGTGGTGCCTTCACCGTGACAGGTGGGACAGGTGGATGCGGTTTGCATCTGTCCCAGGAAAGTATTGGTTACCCGGGTCACCTGTCCGCTTCCGTGACAGGTGGAACAGGTATCTTTGGAGGTACCATGTTTGGCACCTGATCCGTTACAGGCATCACATGCCATTGTATTTTTTTACCTTGATCTTCTTTTCCACACCCTTGGCCACCTCCTGCAGGTTCAGCTTTACCTTCACCCTCAGGTTGGATCCTTTGGTGACACCTCCCCGGGATGATGAACCTCCAAATCCGCCAAATCCGCCAAAACCTCCAAATCCTCCAAAGATGTCACCGAACTGGGAGAAGATATCTTCCATGGTCATGCCACCGCCAAAACCACCGGCACCTCCATTTTCAAAGGCAGCATGACCGAACTGGTCGTATTTCTGCGTTTCTGGGCATCTGACAATACCTCGTAGGCTTCTGCAGCCTCTTTGAATTTCTCCTCGGCAGCAGGATCCCCCGGATTCTTGTCTGGATGATACTTTATTGCCTGCTTCCGATAGGCCTTCTTGATTTCATCCTGCGAGGCATTTTTGGATAACTCCAGTACTTCGTAATAATCTTTTTTCCCCATATGGTTTAGTTCCCCTGGTTTATATCCCGATTTCTATTCCCCGATGACCACTTTCGAATACCGCAACACCTTTTCATTCAGGTAGTAACCTTTCTGAATCACATCTACCACTTTGCCCTTCAGTTTTTTGGTGGGAGCCGGGATCTTGGTGATGGCTTCATGAAGATCCGTATCAAATGCCTTGTTGACTGCTTCGATTTCTTTCACTCCCTGTTGATCAAGGAATCCGTTGAATTTTCCGGAGATGAGTCTGAGGCCCTCTTTGACCGCTTCAATGTCTTTGGCTTCATCCACCGACTGAAGGGCCCTGTCAAAATCATCCGCCACGGGAAGCAGTGCTTCCAGGAGACTTTCATTGGCACTTTTCTGAAGATCGATCTTCTCCTTCAGGGTTCTTTTTCTGAAATTGTCATATTCGGCTGACAACCTCAGGTATCTGATCCTGCAATTCTGCCAGTTTTTCTTCGGTGGTGGGCTCCTTTTTCTCTTCTTCAGGCTCCATTTTCGGCCTCTTCCTCAGCGAATTGCCTCCATTTCAACCTCTTCCTGAACCTGTTCCTCGTTCAGTTTTTCCTCCGCTTCAACTTTCTTATCTTTCTGTTTATCAGTTTTTTCCGACTTTTTTGCCATTTCTAATCTCAATTATATAGTTCAATAACTCGATCCTGATAGGTCAAATATTGCGCCAAGGCTTGATCATTGACAAATTGTCACATCGACGCAATATCCCAACTGCTATATAGCTGGGATATTCTTAGTGCTTAATGCCGAGTGCTCAGTGCGCCACTAAAAACAGATATCCTTTCCCTTTCAGGGTCTGAATCCGAATTCCGGAATCGTGTTTGAAATAGTCCCTTAGCTTCCGGATATAATCGGTTCCCCCTGCTTCAAATTCCACCTTTTAACCTTAATTAACCTTGTTTGGCCGGAGATTAACTTTAAAGTATGACGCAGATTCCTAATTTTGAAACAAAAATAGAGATATGAAAAAAACAACAGGGATGGTTCTATGCATCATAACAGGCTCAATGCTGATGGCACAAGATGGCAATAACGGATCCCTGGCTACAGGATCTGTAATCTACCAGCAAACAGTGAAACTTGACATCCAGCTGGAAGGCGATGCTGCACAGTTTGCTCACGCTTTGCCCAAAGAGAGAAAATCAGAGAAAATCCTTCGTTTTACAGAGGAATCGGCATTGTATGAGAATCATCATGTGGAGGATGTCGAAGAGTCCATGGGCATGGATGGTGGGGCTACCATGATGATTAAAATGATTGAACCTGATCATAAATTGTTTACCGATTTGGAAAACAAACTTCAAATCGAACAGAAAGAATTCATGTCGCGTACATTCCTCATTGAGAAAGAGGTTAAAAAAGGCGCCTGGAAAATAACTGGCGAGCAGAAAATGATACTTGAATATTCCTGCCAGGAAGCAATAATGGAAGAGGAGGGCAAAGTGGTACATGCCTGGTTTACACCGGCCATTGCTCTCCCCGTTGGACCGGGTAAATATGGCAATCTTCCCGGATTGGTGCTGGCAGTGGATATCAATGAAGGTGAACAGATCCTCCAGGCCATTTCTGTGGACCTGAAACCGGTGGATGGTGAGATCCTTAAAAAACCAAAAAAGGGAAAGAAGGTGACAGAAGAGGAGTATCAGGCCATTGTGGAGGAGAAGATGAAAGAGATGGGAGCTGAAAATGAAGGCGGCAGTGGTCATGCCATCATGATCAAGATCCATCAATAGCGGACTATGATTAGAAAAGCACTGATTACCATTTCAATGGTTGTAATGGCCGTACCGCTTTTTGGACAGCATTCTCTGTCAGGAAGGCTGTTTGATGATGAAGTCCGGCCCCTGGCCTCAGGAACGGTGGTGCTGTTAAATCCGGTAGACTCCACCCTTGAATTCTTTGGAGTTACCAATGCACAGGGACAATTTGAAATCCCGGGCATCAAAGCAGGTCGTTACCTTCTGCAGGCTTCATTTATTGGGTTTAGCTCCCTTTACAACCATATGGATATACCCCGGACTGAAGGACCGGATCTGGGGGATATCATCCTGCAGCCTCTGCCCATAAGACTGGCTGGTGCTGAGGTTGTTGGTGAGGCGGTTCCTTTACAGATCAGTGGAGATACCGTTGTCTATAATACAGCTGCATTCAAAACCAAACCCGATGCGGTTACTGAAGATCTGTTAAAGAAACTTCCCGGAATTGAAGTGGACCGTGCAGGAAATATCAAGGCGCTCGGAGAGGATGTGAATCAATTGTATGTGGACGGGAAGGAATTTTTTGGCAACGATCCCACAGTGGCCACAAGGAATATCCCGGCCGATGCAATCAATAAGGTCCAGGTATACGATAAAAAATCAGATGAAACTGAATTTACCGGAATAGATGACGGTACCAGGGATAAGACCATGAACCTGGAGTTGAAGGAGGAGAATAAAAAAGGTCTATTTGGAGATCTCCTCGGTGGATACGGAACCGGGAATCATTATAAGGGAAGTGCCAAGGCCTATCGATTTACGGACAAAGTGCAGATCGCCGGACTGGGCATGATCAACAACATCAATCAGTATGGTTTCTCCTTTAGCGACTTCCTGGATTTTCAAGGTGGGATTTCAGCCATGATGGGGGGTGGGGGTTCTGCCCAGATAAAGATCAATGCCGATGATAACTTTCCAATCAACTTTGGTCAGCCCGTGGACGGACTTACCACTTCTGGAGCTGGCGGATTCAATTTCTCATATTCCACGGACAAGCATAACCGTACCTACATCAGTTACCTGATCAACGGGAGCGAGAAAGATCTGGAACGCAATACCAGTACAGAGCACTTTTTGGACGAGGGTTCTTACACTGCAACAGACGATCTGGATGACCTGTCTAATAATATGGCGCACCGCATTAATTTTGGTCTGAGAAGGCGCATCGATTCAACCCATAACCTGATCTTTAGCGGGGATGTGGCATTGATGTACAATCAACAGAACCGGTTTATGGAGAGCGAAAATATCCAGGGAGAAGAGCTGGTCAGCACGCTCCTGAGTGACCGGGTCGAAGATTCAGACCGGATAAGTGGAAACCTCACCGGAACCTATTACCGGATGTTGGGAAGTGATAAATCAGTTTTTAAAGTTTCCGGAAACGGAGGATACATAAAAAACCTGAACGATATCAGCATCAATAATGTGGCCGAGTATTTGTCAACCCCGGGGGAAAATAATTATAACCAATTTCAGAACAACCGTACCGATCAGTTCAACTTATCATTGAATGGCTCCTATACCCAAAAAATAGGGAAAGGTCTTTATTTAGTTCCCATGTTCAGGCTCGGTACCTCCCAGGACCAACTGGACCGGTTGCAGGGTTCCCTGGATAATGGTTTGGAGCCGGTGGATTCCATCAGTCCCGCTTTTGACAAGAAATACAGCTGGGTAAGACCGGGATTGAATTTTCAGTGGAATACTGAGAAGTCGCAACTTACGCTTGGATTCGTGGCCGAACTGGGGAGGATGGAGACCAACCTGAATGAGATTGGCTATCCCCGATCAGATTACTTCTATTTTACCCCGACGGCCTCCTGGGACTATTCCAGAAAAACTGGAAGAAAAGTAAATCTATATTATTCCTCCTCAATCAATACACCTTCGGTAAACCAGTTGTTGCCGGTTGTCAACAACCTGAACCCCCTGTCGATTTACCATGGGAATCCTGCCCTGAAACCAGAGTTCAATCACCAGGCCATGGTACACTGGCTTATCTTCGACCAGTTTTCGTTCACATCCCTGATGATGGCATTCAGTGGCGGATACACCACCGATAAGATCAACTGGTCCACCACCGTTACGGATAGTCTGGTGCAGGTCAGTACACTAACCAATGTGGATTGGGACTACAGGGCCAGGGCCAATGTAGATTTTTCAACCCCTGTCAGGAAATTGGGTATAAAAATAAATTTCGATACCGAGCAGAGCTGGAACCATGGAATGAACATTATCAATCAGGTGGATAACAACTATCATTCCCTGACCCAACGCTATTCACTCAGCGCGGATAACCGGAAAAAAAACAAGTGGGATGTGGAATCGGGAGTTGGAGCTACCCTGACCACTACCTGGTATGATATACAGGAATCAATGAACAGCAGGTATTTTGATCTTTCCTGGTTTGGTGATATCCGATACAATCCCACCGAAAAATGGAACATACAGGTCACTGGCGATGTGACCAGCTATGCAGACCGGGGCTTTGATGAATCGGTCCTTATCCCCTTGCTCAGAGCCGAAATCAGTTATTACTTCCTGGCGCACAACCGGGGTGTATTGACCCTTTCCGGACATGATCTGCTGGACAGGAACCAGATTGTGCAGCGCATGAGCGAACTTAACTACCTCCGCGAGATCCGTTCCAATACCATTGGGCGGTATGTGATGCTCACCTTCAAATACAGGCTGAATAAGTTTGCCAGAGAGGGTGGATTAGAGGTGGATTTCCACAAAAAAAGATAAATCCAATAATTCCCATTCAATCCCGGGAAGAAGGATTTCAACCTTCGTATGGAATGGCTTTGAGTGTTTTAAACTTCTTCCTGCGATTTTGCCGGATCCTCAGGAGAATGAATATCAGGATGAAAAGAACGATGAAACCACCAATGACCATGGTCTGCCAGGTTCGGGTCTCTGGCGCAGAAAGCAGAATCACTTCGTGTTTGATCAGGTAGCCGGTGATCACATTCAGAATGCATTCCGGGATCAGTCCGATGACAGTTCCCAGAAGGTAGGAACGTGTGGTGATGCTGCTCAGCGGAAAACTAAAATTGATGATGTTGGTGGGGATGATATAGATGGCCCGGCTGAAAACAACGGTCCAGGGTCCATATTTTTGAATCCGTTTATTGATGCGGGCGATCAGCTTCTTCTTCCCGTATCGCTCCCTGAAATAGTCAGTAAAAGCAAACCGGACCATGTAATAGGTGCCCATGACTGCGACAATGTTCACCATCCAGCAGATAAGCAGGGCAGGTGTTAAATTGAGCAGGAATCCCAGGGCCAGGGAGAGGTAAAAAATGGGCAGGCCGGTGAATGTGCTGAGCAGGGTGAAAGCACAGATCAGCAACACCAGTAAAATGGTACGCTGATCCATCAGCAAAATGCGTTCAAAGAGGAGATTTTCCGGATCGTTTCCGGCAGTGAGATAGATGAAGATCCCCACCGTAATCAGTATAAAAGCCACGATTATTATTCGCAATAGCCTCACATTCAAACTTTTAACTACGCGTACAGCGCTTGGCACCAGGCACCAGGCACATAGCACCAGGCACTAATACACCCCTTTGTTTCGGTACAGATAGAGCCAACCTGTAAATAAGGTATTTACCGTTGTTTCCGGATCTTGTCCACCGGGGGTAGTGGTACCACCGGTGGACTGTTATTTTTGTTGCTCCTGTTCTGTTTCCAGCTTTCAAGAATGTTGAGATCCTGATATTCAACACCGTCGAAACCCATGGCTTCCACCACATAGTAGTACTGTCCTTCGGGCGCGTGACGGTTGCTCTCGTGCATGTTGCCATCCCAGCCGTCCCATGCATAAATATCTGTCAATCTCTCTTCTGTAAGCCACTTTGCCGTTGCGATCCACAATGGTCACCTTGCACGACTGAAGGGACTGGTGTTTAAATACGAAGAAATCATTGACCCCATCTCCATTGGGAGAAAATACATTGGGGATCACAAGCTGGGAGGGTACCACGAAAATCGCTTCTTCGAGTTTAAATGTATCAATGCAGAGGTCTTCACTGGTAGAGACCAGATAGGGATAGTAATACTCATCGGCTGTTTGATAGGTAAATTCCACCACATCCTCCACATCGTAGGTGGTTTCAATCTCTTTGATGCCACCCAGTGTGTCCAGATAGACCCATTCAAATGTGGCCCCATTTTCCGATTCATTTGTGAATTTTACCGTCAGCATGGCATCCAGGCTTCCCTGCTCCGAACTCCATGACCCGGTCAGATCCGCGTCGTACTCCTTGGTGATTTTGTCCAGGTACTCCACAGTAAAATTCGCTTTGGTCTGGATGCTCTCATAGAACACCGAGTCCACTTCTACCATACCCAACTCGTCCGTAGCTGTGAGGATGTACCAGGTATCCTTGAAGGGAGGCTGATAGGTGATGTTGGGATCCAGAACGATGGTATCATTGGGAATCCACAACTCATCGTTGTCCGATGTCCACTTGAATTTGAAATCCATGGTCCAGGTCAGCGTATCATTTAAGGCAGGATCGTAATATACGAAGGTATCAGGAGTGACGAAGCCGGTCATGACCAGGAATTCGCAGGTGAACTTATAGGCGGGGACCTTATCATCCTCTGTTTTCTCCAGCTCAGCTTTGAATTGATCCAGCATGACCCATGCCAGCAAGGTGGTATCGGTGGATATGCCATCCCAGATCCTTACCCGGTATCCTCCTTCATCCAGACCTGTGATCGTTGATGAAACAGTGCCCATATCAGTACTAAATGGAGGATCAAATCCGCCCGTGGCCGGATTGTATTGACTCCACTCAAAGTTATAAGTATCTGAACCTGGCAGAGTAGCCCACAGGCTGCCTGCCTCTGGAATCTGGTTGATTTGATAGAAGACAAACAGAGGATCGGCTCCCGGACTGTTCTTATAACGAACGGTGTCCACCCGGTCAACTGTGGTTGATGTGATCTGCGCCCATGTGATACTGAAAGTACAAAAGGCGAGAATCAACCCAATTATAAATTTTTTTTCAACCGATCCGGAACTCGACATTAGTTTGGTTTACTCTATAAACGAATTATTGCCAAAATATTATACAAACAGAAGGCCCGTAAAATTGCAACTTTTAGAATAACTGTGCAATACTTTATAGGATCACTTGCGATTTATGGTGGATATAATCCATCAACATATATTATCTTAGTCAGCCGATTTAAAAGGGAAAACGTGGAAGCGATCAAGCAGGATTTAAACGAGGCACAACAGGAGGCCGTATTAAGCCACAAAGGTCCGGCACTTGTCATTGCCGGGGCTGGCTCTGGCAAGACCAGGGTGCTTACCTACCGCATTGCATACCTGCTATCCATGGGGATCTCCCCATCAAGAATTCTGGCCCTGACTTTCACCAATAAGGCGGCCAGCGAGATGAAGGAAAGAATCTCCACACTGGTTGCTCCTGACCTGGCCAGGAGACTATGGATGGGAACCTTTCACTCTCTCTTTGCCCGCATCCTCCGCAGAGAAGCAGAGATTCTCGGATTCCCAACCAATTTTACCATTTATGATACCATTGATTCCCGCAGCCTGGTGAAAACCATTATCAGGGAATTCAACCTGGACGAAAAGATCTACAAACCAGCTGAGGTATTTGGCCGGATCTCAGCAGCAAAGAACAACCTCGTTACTCCGGATGTGTACATGGGAAGCGGGGAGTATCAGGTACGCGATCAGGTGAGCAGGCAGACCAAGGTTGGGGGAGGTGTATGACCGTTACGTAAAGCGGTGCAAACATTTCGGGGCCATGGATTTCGATGACCTGCTGCTACAGACCAACCTGCTTTTCAGGGATTATCCCGAAGTGCTGGAGCGTTACCGGGAATCATTCGACTATGTGCTGGTGGATGAGTACCAGGACACCAACTACTCCCAGTACCTGATCATCAAAAAACTTTCGGAGATCCACCGGAACATTTGTGTGGTGGGTGATGATGCACAGAGCATCTACTCCTTTCAGGGGGGCCCGCATTGAGAATATCCTTAACTTCAAGAATGACTATTCCGATTACCGCCTCTTCAAACTGGAACAAAACTACCGCTCCACGCAGACCATTGTGAATGCAGCCAACAGTGTGATCAAGAAGAACAGGGGACAGATTTCCAAAGAAGTATTTTCTCAAAACGAGACCGGTGAACCCATCCGGGTAATGAAAGCTGCGGATGACAGAGAGGAGGGATTCCTGGTGGCCGGACACATCTCTGATCTTCAGGTTCAGGGAGCAGCTGGAGTACAGTGATTTTGCCATTCTTTACCGGACCAATGCCCAATCCAGGATCTTCGAGGAGAGTATGCGACGGATGAACATACCCTATAAAGTATATGGCTCACTCTCTTTCTACCAGCGAAAAGAGATCAAGGACCTGCTGGCCTACTTCCGCATGACTGTAAATCCCCGGGACGATGAATCCCTGAAACGGGTCATCAACTATCCCATGCGAGGCATTGGTAAAACCACCCTGGAAAAACTGAATAGCTATGCCGAAAAGCTGGATTCGCACATATGGGACATTCTGGTTCATCTCGATCAGGTAAACCTTGGATTCAACAAGGGAACGCTGACCAAGTTGCGGGGATTTACAAAGATGATAAAGAGCTTTCAACAGCGTCTGCATGAGATGGAAGCGTTCGATCTGGCTTACACCATTTCCACAGAAGCGGGCATCATTGCAGACCTGAAATCAGACCAGACTCCAGAGAATGTGAGCCGGTATGAAAATGTGGAGGAGCTGCTGAATGGCATCAAGGATTTCACCGATAATAGTGAGAATAACGGAGAGATGAGCCTGGGGGATTATCTGCAGGAGGTGACCCTGATGACCGATGCCGACAATGAAAAGGACGAAGACCGGAACAAGGTGAGCATCATGACCATCCACTCGGCCAAGGGACTTGAATTTAAACACCTGGTTATTGCCGGTGTGGAGGAGGAGCTATTCCCTTCACAAATGAGCATTGACAATCCCAAGGATCTGGAAGAAGAACGGCGATTGTTCTATGTGGCCCTCACCCGTGCCGAGAAAAGCGCCCTCATATCCTATGCGGCTTTGAGATACAAATGGGGTATCCAGAACGCATGTTCTCCCAGCAGGTTCATCAAGGAGATAGACACAAAGTACCTTGATCTTCCTACCGATTTCTACCCGGTTCTGCCGGGAACCGGGACAGGATTCCCGGAGAAGGAGAAGTTTGTTCCGGAAACATACCGCAGGGTCATGGAGAAGCGCTCCCAACCTTCAAAGATCAAGATGGGTGGTCGCCAAATGGTGAATGTGAACCAAACCACCTCGCCCACCACACAGCCTCCGAAAGATTTCATCCCTTCCGATCCGGAGATGATCAAAGTGGGGACAAAAGTGGAACACCCGCGTTTCGGGATCGGTGAGGTGCATCAGCTGGAAGGCGCTGCATCCAACATCAAAGCCACGGTCCTGTTCCCCATCGGTACCAAGCAGCTCCTGCTTAAGTTTGCCAAGCTTCGGGTGGTGGAATGAAATAAAAGCAGTACTTTTGTAAAAAATTTATTCAATGGCATACGATTATAATTCCAGCCGTAAGAAGCTGATTCTGCCTGAATATGGCAGAAACATTCAGAAGATGGTCAATCACATCAAGACCATAGAGGACCGAGATGAGCGAAATAAGGCTGCAAAGACAGTGATTGGTGTTATGGGAAACCTGAATCCCCATTTAAGGGATGTGGCCGATTTTAAGCATAAGCTCTGGGATCACCTGGCCATCATTGCCGATTTCGACCTGGATATAGACTCTCCCTATCCCTGGCCCGAACGCGAGTCCCTCCAGAGCAAACCCAATAAAGTACCTTATCACCAGTTTAATATCAGAAAAAAGCATTATGGCAGGTCCATCGTCCTTATGATTGACAAAGCGGTGGAACTGGAACCCGGAGAAGAGAAAAATGACCTGGTTAAAATGATTGCATACCACATGAAAAAGTCATACCTCACCTGGAACCGGGAGGCAGTGAGCGATGAGGAGATTTTTGGAGACCTGAAGACGCTCTCAGGTGGCAAACTGGAGGTGAGTGAGGATTTGAAACTTCCTGAGACCAAAGATATTCTTGCCAAGAATCGCAGTAAGAAAAAAGGAGGAGGGAAGAAGAAACAGCAGTCCTGATCCATGGGGAAATTCATTATTGAAGGTGGGCACAGACTCCACGGGGAAATCACTCCACAAGGTGCCAAAAATGAAGCACTACAGGTCCTTTGTGCCACACTTCTAACTTCCCAACCCATAACCATTCACAACCTTCCACGTATCAATGATGTTTTGATGCTCATTCAGCTCCTGAAAGATCTGGGTGTGCAGGTAGATGAACTTAGCAATACAAGCTTCAGGTTCAAGGCAGAACATGTGGACCCGGAGTATTTCCAAACAGAACAGTACATCACGCAATCGGCTGCTTTGCGTGGCTCAGTGATGATCCTCGGTCCACTTCTGGCCCGATATGGGAAAGCCGTGTTGCCTAAACCAGGAGGTGATAAAATCGGTCGCCGCAGGCTGGATACTCATTTTCTGGGATTTCAGGCACTGGGGGCTACATTCGATTTTGACCATACCGAGAATTTTTACAAGGTAAATGCATCCAATCTGAAGGGAGCTTATATGTTCCTGGATGAAGCTTCGGTAACAGGTACAGCCAATATTGTCATGGCCAGTGTCCTGGCAAAGGGAACTACCACCATTTATAATGCGGCTTGCGAACCCTATATCCAGCAGCTATGCAAAATGCTGGTCCGCATGGGTGCAAGCATTTCGGGCATTGGTTCCAACCTGCTGACCATTGAGGGGGTTGATCAGCTGGGCGGCACCGATCATACCATCCTGCCTGATATGATCGAAGTGGGTAGCTTCATTGGAATGGCAGCCATGACCCGGTCTGAGCTGACCATCAAGAATGTGGCCTATGATGAGCTGGGGATCATTCCTGCCTCATTTCAGCGACTGGGAATTCACCTGGAGCAACGAGGAGATGATCTGCGTATTCCCGCCCAGGAGCATTATGCCATTGAGACATTTATCGACGGGGCCATCATGACCATTGCCGATGCTCCGTGGCCTGGACTCACACCTGATCTGCTCAGCGTAATCCTGGTGACTGCCACCCAGGCAAAGGGGAGTGTACTGATCCATCAGAAGATGTTCGAGAGCCGGCTGTTCTTTGTGGATAAACTCATTGATATGGGAGCACAGATCATTCTCTGTGATCCCCACAGGGCCACTGTAATCGGACTGGATCACTCCATCCAATTGAGGTCCACCGTCATGTCCTCACCTGATATTCGGGCCGGAGTGGCACTTCTGATTGCTGCACTGTCGGCCGAAGGTACCAGCACCATCCATAACATTGAACAAATTGACCGCGGTTATGAACGCATTGACCAGCGGCTGAATCAGCTGGGTGCATCCATACATCGCGAAGCCTGAAAAAATAATCCTTAAACCATGAAAAGAATAATATTCCTGTTCATAACGTCCCTGTTTCTATTATCGTGTAATTCTAAGAATCCCAACAGTTCCGGAACAGAAAACTCCACAGAAGACCAGACCGGTGTAAAGACAGGGATCAAGATTGGTCAGCGGGCACCTGACCTGGTATTTGAGTCACCCGACAGTGAAAAGATTGCCCTCTCTTCCCTCCGCGGAAAGATGGTGCTCATCGATTTCTGGGCTGCCTGGTGCTCCCCCTGTCGTCTGGAAAATCCCAACCTGGTAAAAACCTACCGCCACTTTAAGGACAAGGAATTTATCAATGGATCCGGATTTACAGTGTATGGAGTATCACTGGATAAAAGCAAAGAGGATTGGGTGGCTGCCATTGAGAAGGACGGACTGGAATGGGAATCCCATGTGAGCGATCTGAAAGGGTGGAAATCGGTCCCGGCTGCCATGTACGGTGTAATGGGTATCCCCATGAACTTCCTCATCGATGGCAACGGCATCATCGTTGCAAAAGGTCTCCGGGGCGAATACCTCGATAACAAGCTGAAGGAGTATCTCAAATAGGCTGAAGAGTTCAATCCTGTCTGATCTTACTTACCTGAGGTATCCAAATTGGGTGTAATTATTGATTTTTTCGTAATTGATTACTCGTTCGGCACTTACAATTGTCCATTCCTTTATATTCAAATATCAGTGTATATATTAAAATTAAACCCTGAAAAAAGGCTCGATACAAATTGTATTAATAATAATGCCTTGTTTCTAATTCGGTTCTAAATGATAACCAATTCTCTAGTCGCCTAAAAACATAAGTACATTCATGTTAAAATCGGGGAGGAATGATGTTAAACTATCGGGCGTCTCATTCAATTCAACGATAGGTGTTGAGCAAATCATAGAATATTGTTCAGTTTGAGATGATCTGTAAACTCCAAAATATATTTGAGATTCATCAGATGAGTATTGTACTCCCAGGGCCAGGTTAGGATAGTAATTTATAGGAGAAGTTAACTCATCCTCATCAATGATATGGATTGACCCAACCGGTGACTCACTAAAATCAAGTTCAGCAAAACCCGCTCCGTAAGATCCTGCTGCAATCCACGATCTTAGCATTTTTGAACTTCTCTTTGAAACCTGTCCGGTGGTGGGTATATAGAAGTAATCAAGTGTTTGTGAGATTGCTTTCGTGGTCAGATCGATGGATTTTACACCAAAATTTCCACTGGCGACTAAAAGAGAATTTCCATCGGCCGTAACCGCTGCCGGATAGGCTGTCATTTGTGCAAGGCGCTCATATGATCCTGGCGAACCGATTGTGTATCTGACAATAAATGAGTAATCTCTATGAACATCTCCGCCATCAGTGCCATAACCATACACCTCGCAATACGCATATTTGTCATCCGGGGAAATGATAAATCCCGCCTTCATGGTTCCATCCTCAGTATCACTTTCTATTTCCGGCTGACTTAATACAAAGTCGCTTGGATCTCCCGATAATTCAATTTCTCCGTCGTCAGGATTATAAATCGCTACCATGCCGGCAAACCAGTTATCATAGGGACTATCAGTTTCCAATGCAACCAGATAGGCAATCCTTCCATCTCCCAATACCCTTGGGGTGACCGAACTCACGGAATAAAAGTATCCCTCCGGAGCAGCCGGAATGGGTACAAACTTGATATCCTGAAGATTATCTGTCTTCATGTAAGCAATCCCTGAAGTGCTTTCTTTTTGATTGCTTGACACAGCGAAAGCAATGACTCCGTTGTTTATGTCAGCATAATAAGAAGAATAGTTATATGGAACCAGATGGGTAATATAAACCGGATCGTCTCCAATCCTTATACTGTACAAACCTCTTGCAACATTATCGCTGCCTTTACTCCCGATTAAAAAAGAAGCTGTTGACTTGATATCAGGATCATCAAGGTCCTTGGTGCAAGAAGCCAAACTAATCATAACTGATGCTAATAAACTAAAACTTATCACATTAATAAAAAGACGGTTCATATTCTGCAGGTTGAATTTGAGATTGAAATTGACAAAAGTGAATCTACCAAATAACATTGACATCACAAAAGCCAAAACAGTATGTGCGTTTACTATTTAGTAGTCTTTAACTATCGCAACTGTTTAGCTGCTATCAAAAAAATATGGAAAAACGGGATCATTCATATATCGCAAAATACTTTGTAACTGTGTATTTTCGGGATATTCCAAAAGAGTGAAAACCGGCGGGTATAACCAAATATAGCCGGCTATTATGCAATTGGCATACTTTGCTTAAAAACAAGCTCGTAAATCCTATCAGGGATGGTCAATATATTCCATCCAATTGCGTTCTACCGTCATGTCCTCACCTGATCTGGTATTTGAGTCACCCGACAGTGGTAAGATTGCCCTCTCTTCCCTAGGCGGAAAGATGGTGCTCATCGACTTTCTGGGCAGCCTGGTGTTCCCCCTGTCGACTGGAAAATCCCAACCTGGTAAAAACATACCGCCGCTTTAAGGACAGAGAATTTATCAATGGATCCGGATTTACAGTGTATGGAGTATCACTGGATAAAAGCAAAGAGGATTGGGTGGCTGCCATTGAGAAGGATGGACTGGAATGGGAATCCCATGTGAGCGACCTGAAAGGGTGGCTATCGGTCCCGGCTGCCATGTACGGTGTAATGGGTATCCCCATGAACTTTCTCATCGATGGCAACGGCATCATCGTTGCAAAAGGTCTCCGGGGCGAATGCCATGGTACTCGCCTGGAAAAGCCACCAACTGGATTTCTTTCCACGGCGATTTTTTTAATGGCAATTTTGCCCAAATAAGAACCTGAGGACTTTATTCTTCCTCCTGCTCTGCAGCGTAGGCCTTCAACAGTTCATCCTGAATCTCTCCCGGCACCTGCGTATACTCATCGAACTTCATGCTGTACATGGCTCGTCCGCTGGTCAGTGAGCTTAAGGCGGTGGAGTATTTGTTCATCTCCGCCAGGGGTACTTTGGCTGTGATCTTCTCGAAACCTTTTTCGCTGGACATGCCCTGAACGATGGCACGCCTTCCCTGAAGGTCGCTCATTACATCACCCATGTAGTCAGATGGTACCAGCACCTCTACTTCATAGACCGGTTCCATGATCTTGGGGCCGGCCACTTTAAAGGCCTGACTGAATGCATTACGTCCGGCCAACATAAAGGAGATCTCATTGGAGTCAACCGGGTGCATCTTTCCGTCATACACATATACGCGAATGTCACGTGCATATGAACCTGTCAGTGGTCCTTCATCCAGTTTCTCCATGATCCCTTTCAGGATGGCAGGAAGGAAACGGGCATCGATGGATCCACCCACAATGCCGTTTACAAATTCAAGTTTGCCTCCCCAGCTCAGTTCATGAGTATCCACACCACGGTTGGCCATCTTGTAATCTTTTCCAGCCAGTTTGAACATCTTCTTTGGTTCAGAACCTTCTATATAGGGCTCGATAATCATATGCACCTCACCAAATTGACCTGCACCACCCGACTGTTTCTTATGCCTGTAGTCTGACTGGGCTGGTTTAGTGATGGTTTCGCGGTAAGGAATTTTGGGAGCCACAAACGCTGTCTCCACTTTATAGACATTGTCAAGGTGCCACTTGACAATGTTCAGGTGGTATTCTCCCTGTCCCGAAAGGATGATCTGCTTCAGCTCCTTGCTGTATTCAACAGTTACGGTGGGATCTTCCTGATTGATCCTGGTCAGAGCCTCACCCAGCTTTTCCTCATCACCCTCGCTCACAGGCTTAATGGCTGTCCTGAACTTAGGCTCCGGGAATGGAACTGCTTCAAAGACATAGGACACATTAGGTGAAGTAAGGGTATTGTTGGTTTTGGTATTCTTCATCTTTACTGTACATCCTATATCACCTGCCACCAAAGAGGATACCTTCTCGCGGTTCTTTCCAAGGGCAGCAAATATTTGTGAAAGGCGCTCCTTGTTTCGGGTGGTATTGTTGGTCAGGTCCACACCCTCCTTTACCTCTCCCGACAACACCTTGAAGAAATTGATTTCACCTATGTGGGATTCAACAGAAGTCTTAAAAACAAATATGGAAGTTGGACCAGTGGCCACACATTTCACCTCGGTTCCATCCACCGTAACAGGCGCCTCAAGTTCATTGGCCGAGGGAGCAACGTTGGTAAGGAATTCCATAAAACGACCTACACCCATGTTATGCTTGGCTGACATGCAAAATACGGGGTACATTCCGCGGGCAACCACGCCTGCAGTAATCCCGGTCCTCATCTCATCTTCAGTCAGACCGTCATTCTCGAAGAAGAGCTCCATGAGAGCCTCATCATTTTCAGCAGCTTTTTCGATCAGCTCATTGCGAAGCTCTTCGGCACGGTCTTTTTCATCATCGGGAATGTCAGACACCTGGGGTTTGCCACCATCCTTTGGATATTTGTAAAGTTTCATCTGGATGATGTCCACGATTGAGTCAAATCCCGGACCTGCATTCACAGGGTATTGTGCAAGTACGGCATCGCCACCCACACGTTCCTTTATCGATTCAAATGCTTTTTCAAAATTTGCGTGATCGTGGTCACATCTGTTGATCACATAAATGGCCGGTTTGTTGAATTTCTCCAGCCAACGGCTGTGAATCTCTGTACCTACTTCAATCCCGTGTTGCGCACTGACCAGGATCACCCCGGTATCGCCCACATGAAGACTTGAAACGGTTCCACCCACAAAATCATCAGCCCCCGGAACGTCCAGAATGTTGATCTTACTCCCATTGTATTCGGCATACATGATACTGGAATACATGGAGGTTTGGTTCTCCTGTTCGATCTGGTTGTAATCAGACACTGTATTCTTATGATCCACCTCTCCTCTGCGGTCAATTACTCCGCCTTCGAAAAGCATGGCCTCAGCAAGTGTGGTTTTTCCTGACCCGGAATTTCCAAGCAGGACGATGTTTTTAATTTGGTTGGTTGAATATGTCTTCATCGGGATTTAAATAAAAGGTATTCAATAAGTTAAGTAAAATATTCTGTTTAGATAGCCTGAGTTTTAGTGATGCAAAAGTAATAAATTTTTGTTTCTAAACAATTGACAAACAGTGTCCGCATCAATTGGCCAAACCTCTGTTTTTTGAGCCATATTATATATGGATCACACAGGTGCTCTTTTTTCACTAAATTCACATTTTTACATACCAGTTGATGATGAACAGTTTGAGATTCTTATGGGTGATGTGCGTCACCGTTCCTTTTTCGTGTATTTCACCCGGCAATGACACGGGATCAGAAAACAGTTTGATTCCTGTTACATTCAATCATCCCGGATTGGAGGTAGACCTGGGAGTGGGATTGTGGGCCTGGCCACTGCCCATGGATTATGATGAGGATGGCGACATGGACCTGGTTGTAGCATGTCCTGACACTCCTTTCGAAGGCATCTATTTTTTTGAAAATAGAGAAGGCGCCAATATAAAAATGCCAGTATTCGAACCTCCGGTAAAGATCGGACCCGGACAAAAGCACCTGCAACTCTGCTATGTGAACGGTGAACCCAGGGTCATGGGACGTGGGGTTGAATTTGATAACTTCAAAGATTCCTCAACCCTGTCACCCCGCGAGCTCTATCCCAGAGATGAATTGGAAAAGGAGTTTAATAAGATCCGTTTTAGCCAGTGGAAATATGTGGACTTTGAAGGGGATGGTGACCAGGACCTGATTGTGGGTATTGATGACTGGGGA
Organism: uncultured Bacteroidales bacterium; assembly: GCA_963710385.1. Classification (GTDB taxonomy): domain Bacteria; phylum Bacteroidota; class Bacteroidia; order Bacteroidales. The sequence goes on from CAVQAB010000008.1 coordinate 39,422, forward strand.
GATTATGGCTGGGACAATGCATTTGATGGACATGGCAATTGGATCAACGGTCCATTGCACGGGTATGTATTTCTTCTGGAAAACACGGATGGAAATTATACAAATAAAGGTAAAATCGAAGCAGGTGGCAGTCCTGTGGATGTGTACGGGGCACCATCACCCAATATGATGGATTTTGACGGGGATGGGGATCTGGACCTTATTTGTGGGGAGTTCCTGGACCGCTTTACCTGGTTTGAAAACATCGGTTCACGCTCAACCCCTGAATTTGCTGAGGGACGCTTCCTGACCAATGAGGAGGGAGTAGTGAAGATGGATCTTGAAATGATCATTCCGGTTGCAGTAGATTGGGATGGCGACGGTGATGCGGATCTGGTGGTTGGAGATGAAGATGGCAGGGTGGCCTTTGTGGAAAACACTGGTGAGGTGAAAGAGGGTATGCCACAGTTTCGCTCACCGGTCTATTTCCGTCAGAAAGCCGATCTGCTCAAATTCGGTGCACTTGTCACTCCCTTTGCGGTCGATTGGGATGACGATGGCGACCAGGACCTCATTTGCGGAAATACAGCAGGCTATATTGGCTTTATTGAAAACATGGATGGAGGCAATCCTCCAAAATGGAATGAACCGGTATACCTGGAAGCAGAAGGGAGAGTGATCAGGATAATGGCAGGTGAAAATGGTTCCATACAGGGACCTGCAGAGAAGAAGTGGGGTTATACCACCCTCTCGGTTTCCGACTGGGATGGAGATGGTTTACAGGATATCATTGTCAACTCCATCTGGGGGAAGATCGTGTGGTATAAGAACACCGGGAGAAAGGGATCTCCGGAGTTGGGCGAGTGCTCAGCCTGTAAGGGTTGGGAAAGGAGCGATGCAGCCCAAGCCAGCCTGGAACTGGTGGGATCCGGAAGAGGGACATCTTGCCACACAGTGGAGAACCACACCCTATGCCGTCGACTGGAACAAAGATGGGATGACAGACCTGGTGATGCTCGATTCGGAAGGTTATCTCTGTTTATTTGAGCGTTTTTCAGAGGAGGGTACGCTCAAGATCGGTCCATCGACAACGAATTTTTTATGGCAGGAATGCTTCAGTGTTCAATAACAAAGATGCGGTCATTGATTCTACAGACGGACCTCTGCGGTTGAACAACGGCGAAGCTGGCGGAAGCGGACGTCGCAAATTTTGTTTTACCGACTGGGATCAGGATGGTGATCTGGATCTGCTGGTGAACAGCAGCAATATTTCGTTGTTGGAGAATACCGGGGAAGAGGATGGGATGGTCTGGTTTTCACACTAGGGGTCCTTTGGCAGATTTGAAGCTTGCCGGACACACCACCTCACCCACCATTGTAAACTGGAATGGGGATTCAACTCCCGATCTTTTGATAGGGGCTGAGGATGGACATTTCTACTATCTTTTGAATCGTCGATAAAAAAATGCAGGACTGGCTCCCCCTCTCTTCAGGTACAATCTGTTCAAAACATGATTGGCCTGAATAAATGATCCTTTAAGGTGTTCCAAAACCCCCGTAAATTCTAATAACCCTGACCGGGGTGTTTTCCTTCCTAATTATTCATTAAAATATTCTTGTTTTTTTAAAAAAAAGAATACCTTTGCGAACCGAAATTAACAGACGTTTATTAATATAACTATCAATACAGTATGCCAACGATTCAACAATTAGTTCGTAAAGGCCGGAAAAAACTGAACGATAAGAGCAAGGCTCCCGCATTGGATTCATGTCCCCAGAGGCGCGGTGTTTGTGTGCGTGTTTACACCACTACACCTAAGAAACCGAACTCAGCCATGCGAAAAGTGGCAAGGGTCAGGTTGACCAACCAGAAAGAGGTGAACGCCTACATTCCGGGTGAAGGTCACAACCTTCAGGAGCACTCCATTGTATTGATCCGTGGCGGTAGGGTAAAAGACCTTCCAGGTGTAAGGTATCACCTTATCCGTGGCGCTCTGGATACTTCAGGTGTTGAAGGAAGGACCCAGCGCAGATCCAAGTATGGAACCAAAAGACCCAAGAAGAAATAGTATATTATAATATATAGGTATATCACAATGAGGAAAACTAAACCAAAAAAACGAATTCTGCTTCCGGATCCAAGATACAGAGATCCGTATGTAACCAGGTTTGTGAATAACCTGATGTTCAGTGGTAAGAAGAGCAAGGCTTACGATATCTTTTATGAGGCCATGGATATTATTGAGCAGCGGACCAAGGATGATGAGAAATCAGCACTGGAAATTTTGAAGCAGGCACTGGATAATATTACTCCCCAGGTTGAGGTAAAGAGTCGCAGGGTTGGTGGTGCAACATTTCAGGTTCCCATGGAGGTCAGGCCCGATCGCAAGGTCTCCATTTCCATGAAAAATCTTATTCTTTTTTCCCGCAAGCGTGCAGGTAAATCCATGGCTGAGAAATTGGCAGCAGAAATAATTGCAGCATACAATAATGAAGGCGGTGCTTATAAGAAAAAAGAAGATACGCACCGCATGGCCGAAGCCAATAAGGCTTTTGCCCATTTTAGGTTCTAATACATTTTTTGAAATAGCATTAATTTGCAAGGTAAGTGTGCAACACTTATGAGCCCAGAATTGAAACATACAAGGAATATTGGGATCATGGCGCACATCGATGCCGGGAAGACTACCACTACAGAACGCATTCTGTTCTATACAGGTATCACCCATCGCATCGGTGAGGTCCATGACGGAGCCGCTACTATGGACTGGATGGTGCAGGAGCAGGAGCGAGGAATTACCATTACATCAGCAGCAACCACCACTTTCTGGAACCACAACGATCAGGAATACAAGATCAATATTATTGATACTCCGGGTCACGTTGACTTTACCGTTGAGGTTGAACGTTCGTTGAGGGTTCTCGATGGTGCAGTGGCTGTATTTTGTGCTGTTGGTGGTGTTGAGCCCCAATCAGAAACTGTATGGCGGCAGGCTGATAAGTATAAGGTGCCACGCCTTGCTTTCATCAATAAGATGGATCGTGTTGGTGCCGATTTTTTCAGGGTTGTTTCAGAGATTCAGGATAAACTGGGATCCAATCCGGTTCCCATGCAGATTCCCTTCGGTGCAGAAGAAAACTTCAAAGGGATTGTGGACCTCATCGAACGCAGGGCCATCGTCTGGAAAGAGGACGAAACCCTGGGAATGAAATATGAGTACTGCGAGATTCCAGAGGATCTGATTGAAACCGTGGAAGAGTGGAGAGAGAAACTGGTGGAAGCGGTTTGTGTGTCTGATGATGACCTTCTGGAACAGATTTCTGGAAGACAGGGATTCCATCTCCGTAGATGAATTTATGGCTTACGCCCGCAGCGCCACCATCAACATGGACATTGTGCCGGTCCTCTGTGGTTCTGCATTTAAAAACAAAGGAGTCCAGCGTCTGCTGGATGCCATTTCCGATTTGTTGCCCAGTCCACTTGATAAAGGAGCAGTTACCGGAATAGATCCCAGAACAGACAAAGAGATTACCCGGGAGCCCAATGATGAGGAACCACTGGCCGGACTGGTATTTAAGATTGCCACTGATCCTTTTGTGGGCCGGCTGGCATATGTGAGGGTTTATTCAGGAAAACTTCAGGAAGGGGTCATGGTGCTCAATAACCGAACCGGGAAAAAAGAACGCATCAGCCGCATTTACCAGATGCATGCCAATAAGCAAAATCCCTAAAAGAAATTGGGGCAGGTGATATCTGTGCAGTGGTTGGATTAAAAGAGTTGAGGACTGGTGATACCATTACCAATGTGGGCAAACCCATGATCCTCGAAACCATCGACTTCCCCGAACCGGTCATTGGTATTGCCATAGAGCCCAAAACTCAGGCTGATATTGACAAGATGGGTATTGCACTGAACAAACTTGCAGAGGAAGATCCTACTTTCCAGATCCGCAGCAATGTGGATACAGGACAGACCACCATCAACGGAATGGGTGAACTGCACCTTGAGATCCTCCTGGACAGGCTCAAGCGTGAGTTTAAAGTGGAATGCAATGTAGGTACACCCCAGGTGAATTATAAAGAAGCCCTGACCCGCGAAGTAAAACACAGGGAGGTATTCAAGAAACAGACCGGTGGCCGGGGTAAATTTGCCGATATCGAAGTTTACATTGGTCCGCCGATGACAGTACCAAAGGACTCCAGTTTGTCAGTGAGATCAGTGGAGGCAATATGCCCCGTGAATATATACCTTCCGTTGAGAAAGGATTCAGAAATGCCATGTTCAATGGACCATTGGCCGGATTCGCCGTTGATAGCTTGAAAGTTCGTCTCATGGATGGATCCTACCATGCAGTGGATTCGGACCAGCTCTCTTTTGAGATTGCAGCCAGGCAGGCATTCAAACATGCAGCAGCCAAGGCAGACCCGGTAATGCTGGAGCCTATCATGGCAGTTGAGGTGGTCACCCCCGAAGAGTATATGGGTGATGTAATCTCTGATTTGAACAAGCGACGCGGACAGGTAGAAGGAATGGATTCCAAAGCCGGAGCCGGGTCATCAAGGCCAAAGTGCCTTTGGCTGAACAATTCGGTTATGTGACCGTACTCAGAACCCTGACCTCGGGAAGGGCAAATTCCACCATGGAATTCAGTCACTATGAGGCCATGCCAGCCAATCTGTCCAGGGAGATATTAGAAAAAGTAACAGGAAAAGCTTTTACATAATTAGTACGAAAATGAGTCAGAAGATTAGAATTAAGTTGAAGTCATACGATCACAACCTGGTTGACAAATCAGCCGAGAAGATTGTAAAGACTGTGAAGTCCACCGGAGCAGTGGTAAGCGGACCCATTCCACTGCCAACACACAAAAGGGTGTATACTGTACTGAGGTCTCCTTTCGTCAATAAGAAATCGAGGGAGCAATTTCAGTTAAGCTCATTCAAAAGGCTGCTGGATATTTACAGTTCAACTCCGAAAACCATCGATGCACTCATGAAACTTGAGTTGCCCAGTGGAGTTGAAGTTGAAATTAAAGTCTAACACAGGTAAAAACAAAATACAATGCCAGGATTAATTGGTAAGAAAATCGGAATGACATCCGTTTTCGACAAAGATGGAAAAAACATCCCCTGTACTGTGATACAGGCTGGACCCTGTACGGTAACACAGGTAAAAACAGTTGATACAGACGGTTACGCTGCAGTTCAACTGGCTTTTGACGACAAAAAGGAGAAAAATACTCCCAAGGCTGAACAGGGCCATTTCAAAAAAGCCAACACCACACCAAAGAAGAAGGTGATTGAACTGAAGGGATTTGTAAAGGATTGGAAACCGGGTGACGTGATCACTGTTGATTATTTTCATGATGATACCTGGTTGGATGTTTCCGGAGTCTCCAAGGGTAAAGGTTTTCAGGGTGTTGTGAAACGCTACAACTTCACAGGTGTGAATGATGCTACCCATGGTCAGCACAACCGAATGCGTGCTCCCGGATCATTGGGTGCATCTTCTTATCCTTCCAGGGTATTTAAAGGAATGCGAATGGCCGGTCAGACCGGAAATAAGAATGTGAAGATCCTTAACCTGAGGGTTATGAAGATCGTTCCTGAAAACAATCTGCTAATTCTGAAAGGTTCTGTTCCCGGATCAAATGGTTCATATTTAATTATTGAGAAGTGATGGAATTAGATGTAATGAATATATCCGGGGAAAATACCGGTAAAAAGGTTAAACTGAACAAGGAGATCTTTGGGATTGAGCCCAATGATCATGCCATTTACCTGGATGTGAAACAGATCATGGGCAATAAACGTCAGGGCACCAGCAAAACAAAAGAGCGCAGTGAGATTAGAGGTAGCCGCAAGAAGATCAAACGTCAGAAGGGTACAGGTACTGCTCGTTTTGGTGATATCAAGAACCCAATATTCAGAGGTGGTGGTCGTGCATTTGGTCCCAGGCCCAGGAATTATGGTGGAAAACTGAACAAAAAAGTTAAAGAACTGGCCCGTAAATCTGCCCTTACTTATAAGGTAAAGAACAAGCAGATAATGGTGGTGGAGGATTTTACCATGGAAGCCCCTAAAACCAGTGAATTTGCTAACATTCAGAAAAATCTGAAAATCGACGACAAAAAGTCACTTTTCGTCATCGACGAAAGAAATAAAAACATATATTTGTCGTCTCGAAATTTGCAGAATTCGAAGGTTGTAACAGTTTCAGAATTAAATACATACGAAATAATGAATGCATCAGCATTATTATTTGTTGAGAGTTCACTTGACGTTCTGCAAAAGAATGCTTAATAGTTTTGAATCGATATAGATCATGAATATTTTAATTAAGCCCATAGTAACCGAAAAGATGACCGCCCAGGGGGAGGACTTCAACCGGTATGGTTTTGTGGTGGCGAAGGATGCCAACAAACTGCAGATCAAGAAGGCAGTGGAAGAGCTGTACAGTGTAAAGGTAGCAGAAGTAAATACCATGCGGTATGCCGGGAAGCGCAAACAGCGTCACACCAAAGTCCGGTGTTTCAGTTGGTAAAACCCCTTCCTATAAGAAGGCAGTGGTTACCCTGGCTGAAGGTGAAGTAATTGATTTTTACAGCAACATTTAAGGAATTATGGCAATTAAAAAATATAAACCCACAACACCGGGTCAGCGATTTAAGGAGATTTCAGTCCTTTGACGATCTCACTCCCGGCATTACGCCTGAGAAGTCTTTGCTCAAGCCCCAGAAAAGAAGTGGTGGCCGGAACAATACCGGAAAAATGACCATGCGCTATATGGGTGGTGGTCATAAGAAAAGGTATCGTGTGATCGATTTCAAGCGGGATAAGGACGACATGGAAGCCACTGTGAAGACCATTGAATATGATCCTAATCGTTCTGCACGTATTGCACTGGTTGTTTATGCAGATGGAGAAAAGAGATACATCATTGCTCCTGAAAAAATTGAAGGTTGGACAAAAGATTATTTCCGGTGACAAGGTGGTACCCTGAAATTGGAAACAGCATGTTGCTTGCCAATATTCCACTGGGAACCGATGTTCACAACATTGAACTGAAGCCTGGTAAAGGTGGAATGCTTGGCCCGAAGTGCCGGATCTTATGGAACCACTGACATCCAGGGATGGTAAATATGCAATTATCAAACTTCCCAGCGGGGAATCAAGGATGGTTCTGATCACTTGTCGTGCCACAATAGGTATCGTTTCCAATTCCGATCACGGACTGGAAAAATCAGGAAAAGCCGGACGTTCACGTTGGAAAGGACGTCGTCCACGTACACGTGGTGTTGCCATGAACCCGGTTGATCACCCAATGGGTGGTGGTGAAGGACGTGCATCAGGAGGACATCCAAGATCAAGGAACGGGATGCCTGCCAAAGGGTTTAAAACCCGTGCCAAGAAGAAGTATTCAGATAAGTATATTGTTGAGAAGAGGAAATCAAAAAAATAGCATAGTATGAGCCGTTCATTGAAAAAAGGACCATTTATCGATTTCAAGCTGGAGAAGCGAATTCTGGAGATGAATGATTCCGGAAAGAAATCAGTGATTAAAACCTGGTCAAGAAGATCGGTGATCTCTCCTGATTTTGTAGGCCATACCATTGCCGTTCATAATGGCAACAAGTTTATCCCGGTATACATTACCGAGAATATGGTGGGACATAAGTTGGGTGAATTTGCACCTACCCGCATGTTCAGGGGTCATGGTGGAAAGCAGCGATAATATATTAATCCTACGAAGAAATGGGTGCAAGAAAAAGAAATAGAGCAAATCAGATAAAAGAGGAGAGGCAAGAACAAAGTATTACGCAGTATTGAGAAACTGTCCTACTTCTCCCCGCAAAATGCGACTGGTAACCGATATGATCAAGGGTGTGGAAGTAAACAAAGCACTTGGATATGCTGAAATTCAGTTCCAAGGAGGCTTCCCGCAAGGTTGAAAAACTTCTGCTTTCAGCCATTGCCAACTGGCAGGCAAAGAATGAAGGAGTCAGGATTGAGGAGAGTAACCTCTTTGTGAAAGAGGCTTATGTGGATCAGTCCAGGACCCTGAAACGGATCCAACCTGCACCACAGGGAAGGGCACACAGGATCAAGAAAAGATCAAACCATGTGACCCTTGTCCTTGACAGTCTGAATGAGTTGAGAAGAAGTACTAGTAGAAGAAACAGAAAATAAAGCATAGATGGGACAAAAAGTAAATCCGATAGGTAATCGACTAGGAATCATCAAAGGATGGGATTCAAACTGGTATGGTGGAAAAGATTATTCTGCCAAACTGGTTGAAGACAACAAGATCAGGGAATACCTGAATGCCCGTCTGGCCAAGGCCAGTATTTCCAAGATTATCATTGAGCGAACTCTAAAGCTTATTACCGTTACCGTGAATACTGCCCGTCCGGGTATCATTATTGGTAAAGGCGGACAGGAAGTTGATAAGCTGAAGGAAGAATTGAAGAAAATTACCAAGAAAGAGGTTCAGATCAATATTTTCGAGGTTAAACGTCCCGAACTGGATGCCACCATCGTTGCCAATAATATTGCCCGTCAGGTGGAAGGAAAGATCTCCTATCGACGGGCCATCAAAATGGCAATTGCCTCTACCATGAGAATGGGAGCAGAGGGAATTAAGGTACTGATCAGTGGTCGTCTGGGTGGTGCTGAAATGGCCCGTACTGAGACTTACAAGGATGGACGTATTCCACTTCATACATTTCGTGCAGATATTGATTATGCACTGGCAGAAGCACATACAAAGGTTGGTGTGATTGGAATCAAGGTATGGATTTGCAACGGAGAGATCTTTGGAAAGCGAGACCTCTCTCCCAACATCGGTGCCAGAAATGTGAAGCCCAAAGGAGGCGGAAGAGGACCAAGGAAAGACCGTGGAGACCGAAGGAACTAAGTGACAGATATTAAAGGTATAATCAGGAAAATCTTATACAATGTTACAACCGAAAAAGACCAAATACAGGAGAATGCAAAAGGGGCGGATGAAAGGAAATGCCCAGAGAGGAAATCAGCTTGCATTCGGTTCATTTGGTATCAAAGCACTGGAGAGTGCATGGATCACAGGACGCCAGATTGAGGCAGCCCGTCAGGCAGTCACCCGTCACATGAAAAGGGAAGGACAGCTCTGGATTCGGATTTTCCCGGATAAACCTATTACCAAAAAACCTGCTGAAGTACGAATGGGTAAAGGTAAAGGTGCACCAGAAGGATTTGTATATCCCATTACTCCGGGCAGGATCATCTTCGAACTTGAAGGTGTTCCTTTTGACGTAGCCAAAGAAGCACTTCGCCTGGGAGCCCAGAAATTTCCTGTCACTCACAAAGTTTGTGGTGCGAAGGGATTATTACAGAAGAATAGAAATTAGTTATTACGAACATGATGAAGAGTTCAGAAATAAGAGAATTATCGCCAAAGGAGTTGGAAGAGCGCCTCGAAAGTGAGGAGAACATGATGGTGCGCATGAGCATGAACCATGCAGTTTCTCCTCTGGACAATCCCAATAAGATAGTGGAGACACGCAAAAACATTGCACGGCTGAAAACCGAAATGAGGGCCAGGCAAATTCAAGAGCAGTCTGAAAAGCAATAAGGAATATGGAAACTACAAGAAATATAAGACGCGAACGTGTAGGTGTTGTGGTAAGCAACAGCATGGAGAAATCCATTGTGATCACTGTTAAACAAAAGGTGAAGCACCCCATCTACGGAAAATTCGTGAACAAAACCTCCAAGTTCATGGCACATGACGAGGAGAATACCTGCAATGTTGGAGATACAGTGAAGATCAGCGAGACCAGGCCTTTGAGCAAGAACAAGAGGTGGAGATTAGTAGAAATTATCGAAAGAGCTAAGTAATCATGGTACAACAAGAAAGTAGATTAGCCGTAGCCGATAACAGTGGAGCCAAAGAGGTTCTTGTGCATCCGTGTACTCGGTGGTACAAAAAGGCGGTATGCATCCATTGGAGATAAGATGGTTGTTACTGTAAAAAGTGCCATTCCTTCAGGTGAAGTGAAGAAGGGAACAGTAACCAAAGCAGTTGTTGTAAGGACCAAAAAGGAAGTCAGGCGCAAAGATGGTTCTTACATCAGATTTGATGACAATGCAGTGGTATTGCTGAACAACCTGGATGAAATGAGAGGTACCCGTATCTTCGGCCCTGTTGCCAGGGAACTCAGGGATCAATTATATGAAGATTGTTTCACTTGCTCCTGAGGTATTGTAAAAAATCAAATGATCAATCCAATGCAGAAAAAATTACATATTAAAAAAGGTGACCAGGTGTATCGTCAATTCTGGTGAGTACAAAGGACAAAAAGGAAGGGTCCTGACGGTTGACCGAGATAAGAACCGGGCCATTGTAGAAGGTGTGAATATGGTATCCAAGCACACCAAACCCAATGCCAATAATCCTCAGGGTGGAATTACCAAGCAGGAAGCCCCTGTTCACATTTCCAACCTGAACCTTGTGGATCCATCCAGCGGAGAGGCCACCAGGATTGGAAGAAAGCTCAATGATAAAAACAAATTAGTGAGATACGCTAAAAAATCAGGTGAGGAGATCAAGTAGATGGACAAGAAATTTACACCTACGTTACAGAAGAAATATACCGATGAGATCGTTCCTGCACTTATGAAGCAGTTCGGTTACTCATCAGTGATGCAAACCCCACGCCTTCAGAAGATCGTTATCAACTCGGGTGTTGGACAGGCGATTGCTGACAAGAAACTTATTGATGTTACACAGGAAGAGATGACCCTGATTGCCGGACAGAAGGCAGTGCAGACTATTTCGACCAAGGATATCTCCAATTTCAAACTTCGCCAGGGAATGCCCATTGGTGTGAAGGTCACCCTTCGCCGTGAGAGAATGTATGAATTCCTGGAGCGACTGATCAATGTGGCACTTCCAAGGATCCGTGACTTCAAAGGAGTATCTTCCAAATTTGACGGAAGAGGAAATTATACCATGGGGATTACTGAACAGATCATTTTCCCGGAGATTGATATTGATAAGATCAGCAAGATCATGGGAATGGAGATTACCTTTGTAACATCTGCAGGTACCGATGAAGAGGGAACTGCCCTGTTAAAGGAATTTGGTATTACCGTTTAAAAACGATAAAAAATAGAAGTATGGCCAAAGAATCAATGAAAGCTCGCGAAGTAAAGCGGCAGAAACTGGTTGAGAAGATACGCTGAGAAAAGAGCAAAACTTAAAGCTGAAGGTGATTATGTGGGACTGAGCAGGTTGCCACGGAATTCAAATCCCATCAGGCTTCACAACCGTTGTAAACTGACCGGCCGTCCCAAGGGATATATGCGCCAGTTCGGTATCAGCAGGATTACTTTCAGGGAGATGGCTTCCGAAGGATTGATCCCAGGTATTAAAAAAGCCAGTTGGTAGATCATTGGTTTAAGAAATATTTATAAAGAGAGAGAAAAATGACAGATCCGATTGCAGATTATCTTACCCGCATCAGAAATGCTGTAATGGCCAATCACAAGGTGGTGGAAATTCCTGCATCCAATATGAAGAAGGACATGACCCGCATTCTTTTTGATAAAGGGTACATCCTGAACTACAAATTTGAGGAGGAAGGTCCACAGGGAAACATCAAGATTGCATTGAAGTACAATCCCGAGACCAAAGCTTCAGCCATCAAATCGATTCAGCGCATCAGTAAGCCTGGATTAAGGAAGTATGTGGATAAGGACCACCTTCCCAGGGTACTGAACGGACTTGGTGTAGCCATTATATCAACCTCCCAGGGTGTTATGACCGATAAGGAAGCCCGTAGCCTGAACATTGGTGGAGAGGTACTTTGTTTTGTATATTAATTGATTAAGGAGAATAACTCATGTCAAGGATAGGAATTTTACCCATCGACATTCCAGCAGGTGTAAGCATCGAGGTGGATAAGGACAACCTGGTGACCGTAAAAGGACCCAAAGGCGAGCTGACAGCAGCAGGTGGATAAGAACATTACCTTAAAGGTTGAAGAGAACCAGATAATTGTTTCCAGGACTACTGAAGAGAAGGACCATAAGTCGAAGCATGGACTCTACCGTTCACTGGTCAACAACATGGTGATTGGTGTTTCAGAAGGATATACCATTCAGCAGGAGCTGGTGGGTGTTGGATACAGGGCGGATGTGAAGAATGGCAACCAACTGGAGCTGAGCCTTGGATATTCACACGATATCATCATGCAGATGCCTGATGAAGTGAAGGTGGAAGCAAAAACTGAAAGGCGTTCCAATCCCGTGATTACACTGACCAGTATCGATAAGCAATTGATCGGACAGGTAGCAGCCAAGATCAGGTCATTTCGTCCGCCGGAGCCTTATAAAGGAAAAGGTATCAAATTTGTGGGAGAACAACTACGACGTAAAGCTGGTAAAGCTGCAAGCGTGTAGCGATGAGTGAGTGCAAGTGAATAGTGACACAAATGTACTAAGTCACCGATGACAATCGACTACACCAGGAACTAGATAAGATGAACAGACTCGGAAGAATAAAGAAGAAAGAAAATAAGATAAATAACGAATAAGATGGCTTTAACGAAAGCAAATAGAAGGCAGAGAATTAAGTACAGGATCCGTAAAAGGCTATCCGGTAGCGAAGCACGTCCACAGGATGACTGTATACAGGAGCAATAAACAGATTTATGTCCAGCTGGTTGATGATGTAACCGGTAAGACCCTGGTATGCTGCATCTTCCAAAGAAAAAGAAATTGCCGGTCAGACTGTCAACAAGATCGAGCAGGCCAAGCTGGTTGGAAAGAGAATTGCTGAAAAAGCAAAAGAAAAAGGAATTGAAACGGTCGTATTTGACAGGAACGGCTATTTATACCATGGCAGGATAAAGAATTTAGCGGATGCTGCCAGGGAAAGCGGACTTAAATTATAAGAAGATATGTAACAACAGGTATCAGAAAAGTAAAAACAAGTGACCTCGAGTTGAAAGGACCGTCTGGTTAGCATTCAGCGAGTAACCAAGGTTACAAAAGGTGGACGTACCTTCAGTTTCTCAGCCATTGTAGTGGTTGGAAATGAAGAAGGAATTGTGGGTCATGGACTGGGAAAAGCCAATGAAGTTACCACAGCCATTGCCAAAGGTGTGGAAGATGCCAAGAAAAACCTGATCAAGGTTCCCATCATCAATGGAACCATCCCCCATGAGCAGTATGGAAAATACGGTGGAGCCAAGGTTTTCATTAAGCCTGCCTCCAGTGGTACAGGTGTAAAGGCAGGTGGTGCTATGCGTGCTGTTCTTGAGAGTGTTGGAGTTAAGGATGTACTGGCCAAATCAAAGGGCTCATCCAATCCGCATAACCTTGTGAAGGCTACCTTCGATGCACTGCTGGAATTGAGAGATGCCAATGCTGTGGCCCAGCAAAGGGCAGTTTCTCTGGATAAAGTATTTAACGGATAATTATAACAACGATGGGAAAAATTAAGGTTACCCAGGTAAAAAGCGCCATCAAGCATACAGCCAGGCAGAAGAGAACCCTGGAGGCACTCGGACTCAGGAAGCTTCACCAGACCATTGAGGTGGAAGCCACACCCCAGATCATGGGAATGGTGCAAAAAGTGTTGCACCTGGTAGAGGTTGAAGAAGTAAAATAGTAACAATATATATAGAACAACATATAAAATGGAATTAAGCAATTTAAAACCGGCAAAAGGTTCCACCAAGAGCAAGAAAGAGGATCGGACGCGGACAGGGTTCCGGTTACGGTGGTACTTCCACAAAAGGTCACAAGGGACAGAAATCCCGTTCCGGCTATTCCAGGAAAACTGGTTTTGAAGGAGGACAGATGCCTTTGCAACGCAGGGTTCCCAAATTTGGCTTCACAAATATCAATCGCAAGGAGTATAAGGGCATCAATATAAGTACGCTCCAGGAACTTGCTGAGAAGAAGAAACTGAAAGAGATTTCGGTGGATACTTTGATTGAAGCCGGTCTGGTCCAGAAAAATACCCTGGTGAAAATCCTTGGAAACGGTGAGCTGAAAACCAAATTGAATGTAAAAGCCCATGCATTTTCCAAATCTGCAGTTGCTGCCATTGAAGCACTGGAGGGTACTGTGGAAAAAATCTGATTCTAATAGCTGATGAAAAAGTTTATTGAAACCATAAAGAATATCTGGAAGATTGAGGACCTGAGGGCCAGGATCCTTTATACACTCGGAATTATCCTGATCTACCGCCTGGGTACCCACATTGTGCTTCCGGGAATTAATCCGGTGATCATTTCCAGCATGGCCAATCGCCAGCAGGGTGGGGCAGGCATACTCGATCTGCTAAACCTCTTTACAGGTGGAGCTTTTGCAAGGGCCTCCATATTCGGACTGGGGATCATGCCTTATATCTCTGCCTCCATTGTGGTCCAGTTACTGGGTATTGCAGTTCCGTATTTCCAGAAACTTCAACGTGAAGGTGAAAGCGGAAGAAGAAAGATCAACCAGATCACCAGGTACCTTACAGTAGCCATTCTGATCCCTCAGGGACTGAGTTATATCACCAGTTTGCGTTATCAGCTTCCTGCTGAAGCATTTTCACCCACTTTCTCCAGGATGGCCGCCATGATTATCCTCACGGCAGGAACCATGTTTATCATGTGGTTGGGTGAACGCATTACCGACAAGGGAATTGGAAATGGTATTTCACTGATCATTATGATTGGTATCATTGCGAGGATGCCACAATCACTGGGTATTGAGTTTCTTTCAAGACTGGAGCAGCAGGGTGGCGGATTGGTTGCATTCCTTGTGGAAATCCTTTTACTCTTTGTGGTGTTTATGGGAACCATACTGCTGGTGCAGGGTACCCGAAGGATACCGGTCCAGTATGCCAAACGAATTGTAGGGAACAAGCAGTACGGCGGAGTTCGCCAGTACATTCCCCTGAAAGTGAATGCTGCAGGTGTTATGCCTATCATCTTTGCCCAGGCATTCATGTTCATCCCCATTACCGTTGCTGGATTTGCCAAGGCCGATGCAGCGTCTGGATTTGCAGCTGTATTCTCCAATCCTGTAGGATTCTGGTACAACTTTACCAATGCAATGCTGATCATCCTTTTCACATATTTCTATACAGCCATTACCGTGAATCCCACACAGATGGCTGAAGATATGAAAAAGAATGGCGGATTTATTCCTGGTGTAAAACCAGGTAGAAAGACCGCCGATTTCCTGGATTCAGTCATGTCCAGGATCACCCTGCCGGGATCGTTTTTTCTGGCCTTTGTGGCCATCATGCCTGCCTTTGCAATGATGGCAGGTGTGAACCAGAGTTTTGCTCAGTTTTTCGGTGGTACCTCCCTCCTGATTATGGTGGGTGTGATCCTCGATACACTGCAGCAGATCGAAAGTCATTTGCTGATGCGTCATTATGACGGATTAACAAAGTCGGGCAGGATTAAGGGCCGGACTGGCAGCGCAGCTGCCATATAGTAAAGTGATAGCGTTCTTTGATGATTTTAATTAAAACAGCGGACGAGATTGAGCTGATGCGTCAGAGCAACCTGCTCGTTTCCGAAACACTCGCCGAGCTGGCCAAATTGATCAAGCCGGGCGTGTCAACCGAAAGACTGGATCAGATCGCTGAAGCTTTCATCCGTGACCACGGGGCAGTCCCCGGATTCCTGGGATACCAGGGATATCCAAAGACGCTCTGTACTTCCGTGAATTCAGAGGTGGTTCATGGAATCCCTTCTGAGAAGGTATTGTTGAAGGAGGGCGATCTGGTATCGGTCGATTGCGGAGTGTTCATGAATGGTTTTTATGGCGATACCGCCTTCAGCTTTTGAGGTGGGGGAGGTGAGTGAGAAGGTCCGCAGTTTATTAGTTACAACGCGTGAGTGTTTGTTAAAGGGTGTTGAACAGGCAGTAGATGGAAAGCGAATTGGAGATATCGGTTATGCTGTTCAGCAACATGCCGAGAGCAATGGTTACAGTGTGGTCAGGGAGATGGTTGGACATGGATTGGGCGCAACTTGCATGAAGCCCCCGAAGTACCCAACTATGGAAGAAGGGGAACCGGACCCAAACTGAAGAAGGGAATGGTTATCTGTATTGAACCCATGATCAACATGGGACGCAGACAGATCAACCAGGATCCTGATGGATGGACCATACGCGCAGCAGATAAATTACCCTCTGCCCATTTTGAACTGGCAGTGGCTATAGATAAAGGGAAGGCAGACGTATTGTCCACCTTCTCATATATTGATGAAGTGTTACAAAAACAGAGCAATTAAATGGCAAAACAGCCTTCAATTGAACAGGACGGTGTAATTACCGAAGCATTATCAAATGCAATGTTCCGGGTGGAGCTGGAAAATGGACACATTATTACAGCCCATATCTCGGGAAAAATGAGAATGCATTATATAAAATTGCTTGCCGGGTGACAGGGTCAAAGTTGAAATGTCACCTTATGACCTGACCAAAGGAAGGATTAGCTTTCGCTATAAATAGTGAATGGTGAACGGTAAATGGTGAATGGTGAAAGGTAAAAGTATAAAGTATATATAAGATATGAAAATAAGAGCATCTGTAAAAAAGCGCAGTTCCGACTGCAAGATCGTCAGAAGGAAGGGACGCTTGTACGTAATTAATAAGAAGAATCCCAAGTTCAAGCAACGTCAGGGATAAGAGTATATTTAAAATAAATCAATAAGAAGCATTATGGCTAGAATAGTTGGTGTTGATCTGCCCAAAAACAAAAGAGGTGAAATAAGCCTGACTTACATTTATGGAATTGGACGCAGTTCTGCCCAGAAGATTCTTGATAAGGCAGGTGTTGATCGCAATATCAAAGTAAAGGACTGGAATGATGACCAGATTTCGGCCATCAGGAAAGCTGTCAATGAAAACTATAAGGTTGAAGGTGAACTTAGGTCATCCGTTCAGCTGAATATCAAACGATTGATGGATATCGGTTCCTACCGTGGTATCCGTCATCGTATTGGTCTTCCTACCCGCGGACAGAGTACAAAGAACAATGCCCGTACCCGTAAGGGAAGAAGAAAGACTGTAGCAAACAAGAAGAAAGCAACCAAATAAGAAGTTAAGAGGTTATGGCTAAGAAGACAGGATCGTCAAAAAAACGAACAGTTAAGGTTGAACCTACAGGACAGGCACATATTCATGCCTCCTTCAATAATATCATTATCTCTCTGACCAATAATCAGGGACAGGTGATTTCATGGGCCTCATCCGGAAAAATGGGATTCAGAGGTTCAAAGAAAAACACACCCTATGCTGCTCAGATGGCTGCCCAGAATTGTTCCAAGGTGGCTTATGACCTTGGACTAAGGAAGGTAAAAGTTTATGTAAAAGGACCCGGATCAGGCAGGGAATCAGCCATCCGTAACATTCATGCTTCCGGAATTGAGGTGACTGAGATCGTTGATGTAACCCCACTGCCGCACAATGGATGTCGTCCAGCCAAAAGGCGAAGGGTATAATTCAGATAAACAATTAAACTAAGATAAATAGATGGCAAGATATAGAGGTCCAAGAACCAAAATTGCTCGTAAATTTTCAGATCCCATTTTCGGGACGGACAAATCTTTTGAGAAGAAGAATTATCCTCCTGGAATGCACGGGAACAATAAAAGAAGACGCAAGGCTTCTGAATATGGTATTCAGTTGAAAGAGAAGCAAAAGGCCAAATATACATATGGTGTGTTGGAAAAGCAGTTCAGGAATATGTTTGAAAAGGCTTCCAGAAGTAAAGGTGTAACCGGTGAGGTATTGCTTCAGTTGCTGGAGTCAAGGCTTGACAATGTGGTATACAGGTTGGGACTTTCACCCACACGTGCAGGTGCCCGTCAGCTTGTTACACACAGGCATATCACTGTTAATGGTGAGATTGTAAATATTCCTTCTTACACACTTAAACCTGGTGATATGGTTGGTGTAAGGGAAAGTTCAAAATCCCTTGAAGTGATCACCGATTCACTTATCAACAGCCAGGTACGGATCTTCATCATGGCTTGAATTTGATGAGGCATCCATGATAGGAAAATTTCTGAACCGTCCTGAACGAGAGGATATTCCTGAGAATATTAAAGAGCAGCTGATCGTTGAACTTTATTCAAAATAATATAACCACATTCGTATTATGGCCATTTTAGCTTTTCAAAAACCAGATAAGGTCATCATGCTCGAAGCCGATGACAGGTATGGTAAATTTGAGTTTCGTCCCCTGGAACCTGGTTATGGTATTACTGTAGGAAATGCCCTGAGGCGGATCCTGCTCTCTTCACTTGAAGGGTATGCCATTACCAACATTAAAATCGATGGGGTTGAGCATGAGTTTTCCACCGTTACCGGTGTGATCGAAGACCTTACAGAAATTATACTGAACCTGAAGCAGGTCCGCTTTAAAAAGCAGATCGAAGATGTAAATGATGAGAAGATCATCTGTACCATCACAGGTCAGGATGAGTTTAAGGCAGGAGACCTGCAACGGTTTCTCAGTGGATTCAAAGTGTTGAATCCCGAACTTGTGATCTGCCACATGGAGCCGGATGTGAAACTCCAGATGGAAGTTACCATTAACAAAGGACGTGGATATGTACCTGCAGATGAGAATAAACCAGCCGAGGCTGAGTTTGGACTCATTGCTGTGGATTCTATCTTTACACCCATCAAAAATGTGAGGTTTGATATTGAGAACTATCGTGTGGAGCAGAAAACTGACTACGAAAAACTGATTCTCGAAATTCGAAACTGACGGATCCGTTCATCCGAAGGAAGCTTTGAAAGAAGCTGCCAAGATCCTCATTTATCATTTCATGCTCTTCTCCGATGAGAAGATCACCCTCGATACCGATGAGAAATTCGCCAATGAGGAGTTTGATGAAGAGGTGCTTCATATGCGCCAGTTGCTGAAAGCAAACTGGTTGACCTGGATCTTTCTGTTAGGGCACTGAACTGTCTGAAGGCAGCTGAGGTTGAGACCCTGGGTGATCTGGTGAAATTCAATAAGAACGACCTGTTGAAATTCAGGAACTTCGGAAAGAAATCACTCACCGAGCTGGAAGAGTTGCTGACCAATATGAACCTGACTTTCGGGATGGATACAAGTAAATACAAACTTGACAAGGATTAATTGCAATGAGACATAAGAAGAATTTTAATCATCTAGGAAGGAAGACTGCACACAGGAAGGCCATGCTTTCAAATATGGCCGCTTCACTGATCATGCACAAGCGGATTGAGACAACCACCGCCAAGGCCAAGGCACTCAAGAGATATATTGAGCCACTGATTACAAGATCCAAGGACGATTCAACCCATGCCCGCAGGGTGGTATTTAGCTACCTGCAGGACAAGGATGCCGTAACTGAACTTTTCCGCGAGGTTTCAGTCAAGGTGGCTGACCGTCCTGGTGGATATACCCGCATTATCAAGTTGGGTAACAGGCTGGGTGATAATGCTGACATGTGCATGATCGAGCTGGTTGACTACAATGAGAATTTGCTGGCAGAAAAAGCAGCCTCCAAGAAGTCTGCTTCCCGCCGTCGTCGTGGAAAGAAGAAAACCGAAAGGAGCTGAAGCGATGCTAGGAACAACTGAGCAGCTGTTGCTGAAGAACTGCGGTTGAAGACGAGATCCGTAGCTGAGGAACCGCTGTTGAAGAGGCTGAAGTTGAAGAACCGTGAAGCTGAGAAGCAGCTGTAGAAGAGGTAGTTGAAGAAGCTGTTGCTGAAGCAGCTGTAGAAGAGGTAAAGTTGAAGAAGCCGTGCTGAGGCCAAGCTGTGGAAGTAGTTGAAGAGAGCCGTAGCACCCTGAAGAAGCAGCTGAAGAAGAAGAGAAACCGAAGAAGCCTACAGCAGAAAAGCTCGAAGAAGACCAAGAGATCAGAGCGAAGAGAAAAACAAAGATTCATAACAACTGACGTGACATCTTTAAACAAACACAGGGGATGAAGTATTTTTAATGCTTTATCCCTTTTTTAATTATATCATTAAAACCAATTAACAAATTGTATCATGGGACAAATAATTGATATTCATGCACGTGAAATACTGGACTCACGCGGAAATCCAACCGTTGAAGTAGAAGTAACACTGGCCAGTGGTTTTGTGGGACGTGCTGCTGTTCCTTCGGGAGCCTCCACAGGAGAAAATGAAGCACTGGAACTGAGGGATGGTGACAAAGACCGTTACCTGGGAAAAGGTGTTCAGAAAGCTGTTGACAATGTAAATAAAGTGATTGCTGAGGAACTGGTTGGAATGGATGCACTTGACCAGGTGGCCATCGATCAGAAAATGCTGGACCTTGACGGAACCAAAACCAAAAGTAAACTGGGTGCCAATGCCATGCTGGGTGTTTCTCTGGCAGTTGCCAAAGCTGCTGCCATGTATCACGATATGCCTCTTTATCGCTACATCGGTGGAACCAATGCAAAACATCTGCCTGTTCCCATGATGAATATTATCAATGGCGGATCTCACTCCGATGCTCCCATTGCATTCCAGGAGTTTATGATTCGTCCGATAGGAGCCAGCAGTTTCAAAGAGGGACTGAGAATGGGTGCTGAGGTATTCCATGCACTTAAAAAAGTTCTGAAAGAGAGGGGATTAAGCACTGCTGTTGGAGATGAAGGTGGATTTGCTCCCAAACTGGAAGGAACTGAAGATGCACTTGAAAGCATTCTGAAAGCCATTGAAAAAGCAGGTTACAAACCTGGAAAAGATATTACCATTGCACTGGACTGTGCTGCTTCTGAATTTTATTGAGAATGGTATTTATGATTATTCCAAATTTGAAGGAGAAGGCGGAGCCAAACGCAATTCTCAAGAGCAGGCTGAATACCTGGCCGAATTGATCGGAAAGTATCCCATCGATTCCATCGAAGATGGTATGGATGAAGCTGACTGGGATGGATGGGTGATCCAGAACAAGAATGATTGGCGATAAATGTCAGCTGGTGGGTGATGATCTATTTGTTACCAATGTGGAATATCTCTCAAAAGGAATTGAGCTGGGTTGTGCCAACTCCATCCTGATCAAGGTAAACCAGATCGGTACCCTTAACCGAAACCCTGAATACCATTGAAATGGCCCACAGGGCTGGTTATACCACTGTTACTTCACACCGTTCAGGTGAAACTGAAGATGCTACCATTGCAGATATTGCAGTGGCAACCAATTCAGGACAGATTAAAACCGGTTCACTGAGCCGTTCCGACAGGATCGCCAAATACAACCAGTTACTTCGCATTGAAGAGGAACTGGGCAATACAGCCATTTACGGATATTAGCAGGGATCTCAGAATTCTTGCAAGGAGCTGAAAAATCTGGATTCGATAAACAGAAAGGGCCATCTCGTGAAGGGTGGCCCATTTTTTTATTCAATGGGCATGATGTGAAAAATCACCCCATCGGATCATATTTAAGTGACGGGGTAATTCATCAGGCTCATTCATAGAGAATTTCACGGGTGCTAATATTCTGAAAGCGATAACGGGTATATCTGAACGGTACTCTGAAATTTATACTGTTTTAGGCATTTTCAGGGCTTTTAAGAGGCCCTCGAGTCTTGAAAAATCTGGATAATATGGTATATTGTATAACCCTAAATTATTCATTATTCTAATTTAAATCCTAAAGCATATGTCTACATTAAAAGAGAGGCTCCACGAGAAGATCGAGGAGTGGAGACCCAGAACAAGAAAACTAGCTAAAGATTACTGCGATGTGGTTATCGACCAGGTAACCATTGCACAGGCCATCGGAGGAATGAGAGGAGTCAAAAGCCTTGTCACCGATATCTCTTATCTGGATCCTCAGGAAGGGATCCGTTACAGAGGGCTATACACTTCCGGAAGTATTTAAAGAACTACCAAAACCCGAAGGTGCTGAGATGCCTTATGTGGAAGGGCTCTATTTTTCTTTTGCTTACAGGTGATGTACCAACCGATAGTGAAGTTGCCGATGTGGCTGATGAATTCCGGAAGCGAAGGATCCTTCCCCGTTATGTTTATGATGTAATCGATGCATTCCCTTCATTCTCACCCCCCATGGCCATTTTCTCAGCTGCCATTCTAACCATGCATCGTGAATCTTTCTTTGCCAAGAAGTATCTGGGAGGGATGAATAAAATGGATTACTGGGATCCTACCTATGAAGATTCCATGAACCTGCTGGCCAAGCTTACCCGAAGTAGCTGCCTATATTTATGCGAAACTCTACAGGGATGGGAAACGGATACAGTCCAATCCCAACATGGACATGGGAGCCAATTTTGCGCATATGATGGGGATCCCCAAACCTTACGACGATGTGTCCAGGCTGAACTTCATCATTCATGCCGATCATGAAAGTGGGAACGTAAGCGCCCATACCGGACACCTGGTAGGCAGTTCACTTTCGGATATTTATCTTTCCATTTCGGCCATGATCAACGGACTGGCAGGACCTCTTGCACGGACTTGCTAACCAGGAGGTGCTGAGGTGGCTGCAGGACCTGGTAGAGAAAATGGATGGACAGTTCCCAGCTGAAGACGAGATGAAGCAGTTTGTCTGGGATACACTGAATTCTGGTCAGGTAATTCCCGGATTCGGTCATGCAGTGCTGAGGAAGACAGATCCACGTTATACATTGCAGCGTGAATTCTGTCAGACACATATGAAGGATGATCTTCTGTTCAAATATACAGATATGCTTTATAAGGTGGTTCCTCCGATTCTCAGGAGCAGGGCAAGGCCAAAAACCCATGGCCCAATGTGGATGCACAATCAGGGATCATCCACTGGCACTATGGCATTACCGAATATGAGTTCTATACAGTGCTTTTCGGTATTGGACGCTCGATTGGTATTACTGCAAACCTTATCTGGGACAGGGCACTTGGATATTCCATGGAAAGACCAAAATCGGTAACCACTGAAATGCTTGAAAATATGGCAATGAAGGCCAAGGAGGCCGCCGATGGAGAAGAGCGACAGTAATTGCAAGGAGATCACCAACTAGGACTCCATTCAAATTCAACAGGAATTCCTGGAAAAATCCTTTGCAGCCGCAGGGGATTTTTTTTCAGTTTCGAATTAAATACCCTGAAGACAGATTTATATTCTTTTGTGTAAGAAATATGGCCATTAACCACTATATTTGTATAGTTTATGTAAAAAATAGTCGTTCGTGTAAATGATGGAATTGGATCTTCGGTGCCATACTACACCTGTTTAACGAATTGACGACTGTGATCCTGGTGGGTGGACTTTTTGCCTTCTCCGTACATGTCCTCCTGATCAATAAAAGGACACGGTTGCTCCGGCGCGATTATCATAAGCTGAAGGAGAAAGAGGTAGAAGTCCATGGAAGTCCTGCAACAGCGCAACCTGCTTCAGAACCGGACAAAGAATATTGAGGAGAGCCTCAAGTATGCCCAGCGGATCCAGACGGCCATCTTTACAACTCCCAGAGAGATGAGCACTCTTTTCCCGGAATCCTTCATTTACCAGCGAGCCCAAGGACATCGTAAGCGGAGATTTTTACTGGGCCCGGAGAATTAACGGGAAAGTAGTGTTTTCTGTGGCCGATTGTACGGGTCATGGGGTTCCGGGCGCATTTATGTCACTCATCGGACTAGAATTCTTCAGGCAGATCGTGGTGGAACAAGAGATTCTTCAACCGGCCAGCATACTCAATGAGATGAACCGGTATTTTGACATGGTGTTTGGCAGCCTGGAAGAACTCTCTCTAAAGGATGGGATTGACCTGGCTTTTTGTGCATACGATTATAAGATGCACACCCTTGAATATGCCGGGGCGTTTAATCCGGTCTACATCATTCGAGACAATGCAATCCTTGAGGTAAAGGGTGACCGGATCATTGTTGGGCCCGATTACGGAATCCAGCAAGGTTCCTTTCAGAATAAAACGGTAAAGCTGGAAGAGAATGATGTTCTCTACATGTTTTCAGACGGGTATGCCGACCAATTTGGAGGACCGGAAGGAAAAAAATTTAAGTACAGGCGTTTCAGACACCTGCTTATGGCCATCCATCAGCTTGCCCATGGAAGAACAACACCGTAAACTTGAAGAAAACATCAACGAATGGATGGGTGGGGGACATGACCAGATCGATGACCAGATGGTGATCGGGATCAGGCCAGCAAGTTTTTCATCATCTTGATCAGCACATCCGCTGCAAATGGTTTGGCGATGTAATCGTCCACTCCTGCAGCCAGACAATTCTCCCGGTCACCTGCAAGGGCATTAGCCGTAATGGCAATAATGGGGATGTGGCTCTCACCGGTTGATTCAATTTCACGGATTTTTTTTGTTGCCACGATTCCATCCATTACCGGCATCATGATATCCATGAGAATCAGGTCATATTGTTTGAGTCCGAACATTTCCAGGGCTTCCTTGCCATTGTTGGCCACATCAATCTGACTCACCTGTTTATTGAGACTCAGCAGGACGATTTTCTGATTGATCTCGTTGTCCTCCACCAGCAGAATCTTGGAATCCTTCAGTGCTAATCCCTTCTTTTTGCTACTCTTGTCTACATCCAGCACTTTGGCTGGTTCTATCACGGTGCGGGTGGTGTCCTTTACAAAATCCTGGAAGAATGTAATCGATGCAAGTTCCCCCACGCTCACCACTTTCAAGTCGCTTTCACTTTCTTGCAACAGGCTGTAGGCATTGGCCAGGTTGGATCCCTGGGGACTACGGTTCCGTTTTAGGGACTTCACATAATTAACCAGGTCAGATCCCAGGTCTGTCTCCACCCTGAATTTCAGTTCAAGGCGAACCTGACTCGGACTCTCCCTCAGGTTGTCAATCAGCAAATCAACGGGCTTACTGGTGTGCTTATAGATGCTTAGTCCTTTGATAATATTTACAATGAGGCTTCTCAACAGACTGGGATCCCCGATCAGGTAATGCGAAACATGGTCCGACCGGCTGATGTTTACCTCTTCGTGGAAGGAGGTACTCGATTTCAGAATGCCAATGGCTTCTTCAAGCACACGGGTCAGGTCAAAGGAGATAATGCTCTTCTTATAATCGATGATACCCGGAGAGGCAATTTCCACTATATTGTTAACATCTTCGATCAGGTTGTTGGTAGATGCCTTCAGGGTCTCCATCAGCTCCTTCTCCTCCGAGGTGAGACTGATGTCATGTACCAGATTGTTGATCAGGGTAATGTTGCTGAGGGAAGTCCTCAGTTTATGGGAAAGTTTGGAAATAAACTCATCCTTCTGTACAATTTCACTCTCAACCATGCTTCTGGAATCCTTAAGACTGTCAAGCAACTCCCGGTTGGATCGTTCAATATAAAGGGCTATAATGATCACCAGGGTATAGGCCGGAGAAGAAAACCAAGGCGTTAAATATATCCAGGTGAATACCCTCTTCAAACCGGAATAAATGAGTTGAAAACCACGGTGATAATTCCCAGCGAAATGGGTACAAGCATACCCAGTTTTGCCGTTTATACTAACAGCTGCCAAGGGGAAAGAGCAGGTAAAAGGCCATGATCAGTGCCGAGGAGATACCCAGGTCGAAGAGGTACCCCGCAAGTAAGATCAGAGCCATTAATACCAGTACAAGGATGCTGTTCAGATTAGGTTTTTGGGCAGCTGGGAATCAGGAAATAGATGGCTGCAGCAGCCAGGAGGATGATGCTGTTCAAAGTAATCAAAATGGGCTTCACTGTAATGGAAGACCAAAGGATGGACAACAGCAACATCACGAACAGAATGATAAAAAAAAGGTTAATCCTTTTGATCCTGTTCGTCAATGCCTGGTCCATCTTCTCCTCGATACCGAAAGAGATGATTCGTTGCAGGAATTGGGGAAACATGGGTATTCTCAAATGGCTTTCTGTAACAAAGAAAGAGAAAATTTGAACAAACCCTGATTAATATTGGTGTTATTTTTGTGTCATAAATGTATATTAGTAGGTAATTTTGTGGACGAAGGAGCAATTTATATGAAGAAGCGATTTACAGGATTTTTGGTACTGATGATGGTTCTTCCTGCAATGTTTGCACAGGAGACTGAAGAAGTTGAAATGGTAAAGTATTCTCCTGATTTCGAATTCAGGGATGGGATATTTGCCAATTTCGAGATGGTTAAAGCCAACCGCCCCCTTGCGCCAGCCAGGATTGTAACTGATCTGGATATGTTTGACAGGGAATTTTATGAAAAGATCACCCAGTCTAAGGAGATTGTGATTTATGATGAGAATGGGGTTAAAAAAGTGATGGTAACAAAGGATATCTGGGGATACGGACGCAATGGAGTACTTTACATTAACGTTGGATCTAGCTTTCACCGGATCAGTTTTGTGGGCAATATCTGCCATTTTGTGGCTAATGTGACTACCTATAATCCTAATTATTACGACCCATATGGTTACAATTACAGCCCATATTACTACAATCCATATTCATACAACCGTTTCGGCACACCACGCTCCAACTACACCAATTCCGAACTGAAGCAATATCTGTTTGATTTTGAAACAGGTGAAGTAATGAATTATGATACCGAGAGTGTGGAGGTGCTGCTCATGAAGGATCCGGTTCTTGCCGATGAGTACCAGGCCCTGAGAAACAGGAAAAAGAAACAGATGAAATTTGTCTTTATCCGCAGGTATAATGAGAAGCACCCGCTCTATTTTCCTAAGGATTAAGAACCTATAATGACCTGCAAATCCAACCCTATGAAAAAGTATATTGCCATTTTGCTTGTGATATTTCCATTTATCTATTTACAGGCACAGCGGGAGTACCTTCCCACTGCTGAAGATCTGAACCATTTTCATACGACCAAAACATACGTTATCCTCGAAAGTAATCCCCTTTCAGATTACAACCTGGAGATCCAGGACGCAGTGAAAAAGTTTTGGAAAATTACGGAATATGAGTTCCTCAGTTTTGATGAATTTGGTGACAAAAGTGTAGATAAGAACGCTTCTTTTCTCTATGTGGCTGCAGTCAACTTCGAAAAAGACAAGTCTCACACGCGTTACAGGTTCCTCTGCCTTTCACTGGGAGGTGACTATACCAGCATCGATGATATGAAGGACATGACCAACCTGCCACTCAGTTATTATGGGGTTGATCAGGATCACTTTTCCTATAAGCTGGGAACCATCATCAGGTTCATGCAGGACCACATCCGGCTTATTACCAGACAACCTGACCTTGTTTCGCAAAATGTGTACAAGCATTACAACGAAAACATGGCCGATATCAAGGGAAAGACCCTGTACTTTGTGGAGGATGAGCTAGCACGTAATGTCTCTTCTGAGGCAAAAATCAGGGCCCTCTATCCGAACCAGGTGAAGATTGTTTCACGGGAGGAGATCAAGGAACTGATCATGGCAGGAGATGAGAATGCAGTTTTCCTGCATAAAGTCGGACCTGAGGGGAAGAAAATGAGCGCAAGGGTATATAAGATCCTCATTGGTGCTGCAGATGGAAAATTTTACTATTTCGACTACCACACCGTCAATGCCAAGAAACCCGATGCATTTCTGGCAAGTGATTTTAAGAAACTGGGCAAAGCCAGCAAATAGAAGCCAAAGCATCCATGGCTGATAAACCATCCATTCCAAAAGGAACCAGAGATTTCATCCCCCTGGAAATGACCAGGCGTAATTTTATCTTCGATACCATTCGTAAGATCTTTAAAACCTATGGTTACCTCCCCATCGAAACTCCGGCCATGGAAAACCTCACCTCCCTCATGGGCAAGTATGGGGATGAGGGTGACAAGCTTCTGTTCAAGATTCTCAATTCGGGGGACTTTAAAAGTAAATTGAGCGGGGATGATTTTTCAACTACTCCTGCCGGTAAGCTGGGGACAATGATTTCGGAAAAGGGTTTAAGGTATGATTTAACAGTACCCTTTGCTCGTTTTGTTGTGCAGCACCGCAACGAGATCACCTTCCCGTTTAAAAGGTACCAGATTCAACCCGTGTGGCGTGCTGACCGACCGCAGCGTGGACGCTACAGAGAATTTTACCAGTGTGATGTGGATGTGATCGGTAGTAATTCCATCCTCAATGAGTTCGAACTAATGCAAATCATGAACCAGGTATTCGTGGAGCTGGGTCTGAAGGTGGTGATCAAAATGAACAACCGAAAGGTGCTGGCAGGTATTGTTGATGTGATGGGACAATCTGAGAGAATGACCGATATTACAGTGGCCATTGACAAGCTGGAGAAGGCAGGCATGGAGAAAGTCATGATGGAGCTGGAACAGATAGGAGTGCAGAAGGACTCTCTTGAAAAGCTGGAACCTGTACTTAAAATGACGGGTAACAACCAGGAAAAACTGAAATTCCTGGAAGGATTTCTGGAGGATTCGTCCATTGGAATGGAAGGACTGACTGAAGTCCGGCAACTTTTTAGTTATTTGGACACCGACCCGGTAGAATCGGAGCTTGAATTTGACCTTACCCTGGCCAGGGGACTCAACTACTATACGGGTACCATTTTCGAAGTGAAATCGGCCGAGGTTGAGATCGGTAGTATCTGTGGAGGTGGCAGGTACGACGACCTTACTGGAATCTTTGGACTGGAAGGGGTATCGGGAGTGGGCGTCTCCTTTGGAGCGGACCGAATCTATGATGTTCTGCTTCAGATGGATCGTTTCCCGGGAAAAGGAGAAATGGATACGCAAATTCTTTTTGTGAATTTCGGTGAACGTGAAGCACAATTCATATTTCCTGTCATCAGCCAGCTCAGAAAAAATGGAATTGCCTCAGAACTCTATCCCGATGTGGCCAAGATGAAAAAACAGATGAGTTATGCCAATGCCAGGAAGATCCCTTTTGTGGCACTGGTGGGTGAACAGGAGTTGATGGATGGCGTGTTGACCCTGAAAGAAATGGAGAGTGGGAATCAGGAACAACTCACCCCTGAACAACTGGTAAAACGTCTGTCTTAAAACATTTCCGAAACCGATCCCGGTTCATTTTTTTTTCTGTAATTGACTCTTCAAATCTGGAGGTTATGAAAAAGGTACACCTGGTGACCACCGACGAGATTGGGTGGAAGAAGTTTGAGGAGATTATCAGTGAAAAGCAGCAAATTGTACTCTCCGATGATGTGATCGAAAAGATTTCGGTGTGCAGGGATTACCTGGACCGTAGACTGGAAAAAGGAGATGAAATCCTTTATGGGATCAACACAGGATTTGGTTCCCTTTGTGATACGGCCATCTCAAAAGAAAACCTGGGCCTTCTTCAAAAAAACCTGGTCATGTCACATGCATGCGGGGTGGGGGATGAGGTTCCCCAGGAGATTACCAGGCTCATGTTGCTGCTGAAGATTCAATCACTCTCCTATGGCAATTCCGGAGTGCAGGTGGCCACTGTTCAGCGTTTGGCCGATCTCTATAATCACAACATCCTGCCGGTGGTTTATACCTATGGCTCCCTGGGGGCTTCGGGCGACCTGGCTCCTCTTGCGCATATGAGCCTGCCTTTACTGGGAATGGGCGATGTGGATATGGGGGGTGTACGGATGAAAGCCTCTGAGGCGTTGAAGAAAATGGGGTGGGATCCCATCAACCTGCAGTCCAAGGAAGGTCTGGCACTGCTCAATGGCACCCAGTTTATGAGCGCATACGGGGTATTTCTATGCATGCGCGTTTTTAAACTCTCCAGGCTGGCCGATATCATCGGAGCTCTTTCCCTGGAAGCTTTCGACGGAAGGATCGAACCTTTCCATGAACTTATCCAACAAATCAGGCCACACCAGGGACAGATTGTTACGGCACGCAGAATCCGGTGGCTCCTGGATGGGAGTGAGCTGATTTCAAGACCAAAAGCGCATATACAGGATCCCTATTCTTTCAGGTGTATTCCCCAGGTGCATGGTGCTTCCAAAGATTCAATCAACTATGTGGCCTATGTGTTCAGGAACGAGATCAATTCCGTGACCGACAATCCTACAATTTTCCCCAATGAAGACATGATCATCTCTGCCGGTAATTTCCATGGTCAGCCCCTGGCCCTGGCCCTGGATAACCTGGCCATTGCATTAAGCGAAATCGGGAATATTTCAGAACGGCGTACCTACCAGTTGCTGTCAGGGACACGGGGTTTACCCCCTTTCCTGGTGGCCAATCCGGGACTTAACTCAGGTTTTATGATCCCGCAGTATACAGCTGCTTCCATGGTGAGTCACAACAAACAGCTCTGCACACCATCATCAGTGGATTCCATTGAATCGTCACAGGGACAGGAGGACCATGTGAGCATGGGTGCCAATGCAGCCACCAAAGCCTACCGGGTTATGCTTAATCTGGAACAGATCCTGGCCATTGAGCTCTATAACGCGGCACAGGCCCTTGAATTCAGAAGACCCGCCCGTACCAGTCCCTACCTGGAAAATTTCATGACAGAATACCGAAAATATGTCTCCTTTGTGGAAGATGATAAGGTGATGTACCACGACATGGAAGCCAGCGTACGTTTCTTACAGGAGGTGGAGATGGATCTGCCTGAGGATCTACTTATGATCCGCGACTATTCTCCTGAAGATATGCAATAGAGCGAATAGATTTTGTGAATTACCAGGGCACATTCCCCGTAGCTCTGCTGCGAGGAGAGTCAATCCGCAGCAATCCTACATGCTTGGTCCGGGCAGAGGTACCATGGGAATCGGATGGTCGCCGGATCTGCTTGCTCCATCTTTCCGGCTGCGATTGTCATTGTCTTTACCCTGATTCCTGAGCTGCCTGAGCAGGTGGCGTCTGAAATCCCACTCAACCTTATAGAGTTTCAATACTTTTTTAGGAGGCAGTACTTTCATGAATTTAACCTGATAATACTCTGTTTCAAGGGTAAGCTGTTCCTCTTTTAATTTCCTGATCTTGTCCAGGGTTTCGGTGATCTCCTTATCAGAGAGATTCTCAGCATTTTTATAGGCATATGAAAATGCAGTACGCTCATCCTCAACCAGCTTCATTTTCCTGTTGTGAAAATCGTTATAGAGCGGCCAGAAGGTTTTTGATTCCGAATCGGTCAATTCCAGGTGTTCGGTAAAGTAGGCTTCTCTCTCTTTATTAAACTTCTCAACCTGTTCTTCAGACTGAGCCAAAAGTGGTACCAAACTGGCGGATAAAACCAGCATTAAAGTAGTAGCAATGCTAAGGGTGTATGTTTTGTTCATGATCCAATGCTTTTCTTATTCAAATAGTAGAACCATTTCTACATCGTTAATGGCCAGGTAATCAATGGCCTGGCTTGTAAAAGCCTCCTCTTCGTCCAAACCTTCACTTTCGGACTCCATGAGTCCAAGAAGGTAGCTGTTGTCATCGATCACATCCAGCTGTTCCAGTAAAGCAATGTTGGGATAACTTCCCTCTGTTTCGCTGTTCAGTGCAATGGACCTGATCACGGTGTAGCTGATCATTGCCACTCCCAACACGGCGGCAGCCATGGCCAGCCTAAAACGCGTGGAAGTGCCAATCCTGCGAACGGGAACATTTGATTCTTCCTCCTGCCTGATCCGCTCCTGCAGCCTTTCAGAAAAGCTTTCAAAATACCCATCAGGAATACCAAATGGGTGCTTTTTCAGCGATTCACGCTGCAAATGATCTGATGTACGTTTCTTTTTCATTCGATATACGTATTGGTTAGACCCTTATGTTTCTGAAAGGTTTAATCATCTCCAAGCATGTTTTCAATTTTTTTGACTGCATGATGGTAGGAAGCCTTTAGCGCACCCACGGAGGTATCCAGAATCGCGGACATATCCTCATATTTCAGCTGGTCAAAATACTTCATATTAAATACAATTCGTTGCTTATCAGGTAACTTAAGTATAGCCTGTTGTAACTTCAACTGAATCTCATCACCATTAAACCATGGATCCGATTCAAGCGTCTCACTTATTTTGTGCTCCACATCTACCCATGCAGCAAAGCTCCTTTTCTTTTTCTGTTTTAGAAATGTGAGTGATTCATTGGTGGCGATGCGGTAAAGCCAGGTATATAGACCAGAATCGGAGCGAAATTCAGCCAGCGATTTCCATACTTTGATCATGGTATTCTGCAGGACATCGTCGGCATCGTCGTGACCGATCACAATTTTTCGGATGTGCCAGTACAATCGCTCCTGGTACTTTTGCACCAATTGGTTAAAAGCAATTTCGGCTTTTTCCGGGATTTTTATTCCTTCTAAGATCTCCCTGTCATCCCACTGCGGCATGTTCGTGCAAGGTTTGATGGTTAGACACGGACCTGTGGGAAAGGTTTAAAGCATAGGCAGATATCATCATCGATCGCTTCATTTTTTCTGCGGATTACCCCTCAATAGAAATTTACAGTTTCAGAAGATCCCTGGTCCACTTCGAAATCCCTGACCACACTGAAGGAGGTCGATTTCAGATCGCCCCTGCGAAAAATCACCCGGTAGGTCCCCGGTTGCAGATAGAAACCCTGGCTTTTCCTCTCCTCCAAAAGGTTCATTACCCAGATCTGGTCTCCTTCTGCCGTAAGCTGATAAAGGGCACCCACTCCCGGTTGCAGGGCATTAAAGGTGACAAATCCCGGCGCAGGGATCTCAACCGTGGTGGTATAACTTTGACGAATTTCCACATCCTTCACAATCATCAACGGATAGATGGGAATCTCCAGGTCATATTTGCCCACCAGATACTTGCCTACATTGCCTATCTCTTGTATGTTGATGGTTCTGGCAATGCCTGCCCGTTTTACCAGGATCTTCTCCTTTTCGTAAGCCTTCCCCCTGCTGGTTCGAATATGGAGATATCCCTGCGGTGCATCTATTCCAATGATGTTGTGACGCCCGGTGGTCAGTTTCATGCTGTCAATGGAGACTGGCGGGATGGTCTGGGCCATTACATTGTACGTGCTCATATGGTCAAGCGTAAGGGTGTCCGGATTACCCCTGCTGTTGATGGTGTGGATCATGTTGTATCTGATCACACCCGAAAAGCGGTCATAGAAAACTACGTTGACGTCGGTTTCGGTGGGTCGTTTCCTGGAATCCAGAAGGTTCACCTGGGCACTGGTTGTATTGAGTGCCTGGGTAATGACCACTTTGAGCGCATCCCTGAACTCCCTCTTGCTGGGAGCGTCATAATACTCCCCGATGCAATTAAAGGTTTCCCTGAATCCGGGGTCCGTCCCAATGCCTATGACAAAAGGTCTAAGGATAATTCCCTTTCTCTGTAATCGGAGGGATACAAGGCAGGGATCTCCTTCACATGCCTCTACCCCATCAGTGATCAGAAGAATGATGTTGCGGCAATTCCCACAGGATGGGAAATCCCCCGGGGCCAGTTCCAGGGACCGTGCAATGGGGGTAGTGCCTTTGGGATTGATGAACCTGAGTTTTTGTCTGATCCTTGAGGCATTATTGGGACTGAAGGGTACCTCAAGTTTGGTGTCGGAGCAGTCCTGAGGGGGGACAGGGCTCTGGTGACCATAGATCCGCAGGCCCATCTCCACATTGGGCATCTGCTCCAGGCTATCCACCATATCCATCAGGATCTCCCGGGCAATATCGATTTTGCGGGCACCGTCCCATTGTCCCGCCATACTGTTGGATGCATCAAAAATAAAGAGGATCCTTGATTTGGGTTGATATCCCTGTGAAACCTCCTGCGCAAGCAGGTAGGATGAAGGATTCAATGCCGGAGCCAACAGGGCTATCAGCAGGAGCAAATGGTTCAGTTTCATTTTTCGCATGTTTCCAGTGTTCATCTTTCGCATGTTTCCAGTCTACATCTTTCGCATGGTTCCTGTGTTCAGTATCATATGCTAAACGCTGGGTCTGTGCTAAAAGTACAAAAATCAAACCAAAGGTCAGGCTGCTACCCTATTGAAGGATTAAACGCATGGTCTGAGCTGACCCGTCGAAGGTAATCAGAATGAGATAAAATCCACGAGGCAGTGTTTCCGTTTGCACTGTAAAGGGTGAACCGGAATAGTACGAGATTTGATGCAGGTGCTGTCGACCCTCAGCCGAGAAAACCCTGATATCCAATGGCCCAGTTGCAACAAAATGTGGGTCAATGAAAACGAGTCCGTTTGCAGGATTGGGATAGAGCCTGAATCCGGGACAGATAATCGGACTTCCGGATCCGTTGAAAGGCCGGTCCCGGGATCCAAGGCCAGCCGGATGTCCAGATAGGTAGCCTCGTAATCGGTGACGGTCACGCCGAAAGTGGTATCGTTGAGGTACCCGGGTGCGGAGATCACCACATCGTAAACGCCTTCTTTGATAAGGCGGTAAAAATCACCATGTTCAGCGCTGCTGTGCACCACTGAATAGGTGCTGTCGTGACCCGGAATATAGATCTGAGCCTCCACCGGATTTCCGTTTTCAAGGTCGGAAATTCGTCCCCTGATCCCATACTGACACTGCGCCATGTAGTTGAGAAGTGAACGGCGGTTGATGTTCCAGTGCTCCTCCAGGGAGTCAGAGCCCAGACGGAACTCCTCACTCAGCTCCAGTGTGACCTCCCTTCCTTCCAGGTAAAAGTTCACATAATCCTGGCGGCCTCCATTAACCACATACCATTCTGCACCGTTTGTGATCCCCTGGTCCGGCCACCCGAACATATAGTCAGGATCCACTGCCATGGCCTCATCGGCATACTCCCTGGAGATAAACCGGTACCAGGCATCATCCACGTGCAGGCTGTATGTGAAATCCCACGGGTAGTTGACCACCTCGGTTCCACTGTGGATGTTGGCCGACATGGTGAAACTGTGATCCCGCAGGAACTGCATCATATACTGGTTCTCAAGCGCCCTTCCTGTGGTATCATCGGGTTCCGGTATGGAAGGATCTGGGAAGTTGCGGTTCAGATCAAAATCCCTGACCGTAAAACGGCTGGAGTTTTCTAATGATAGGTTGTTGTCTGCAGCATAACTTCCATCGGGATTGGCCACGGGATTGATCCAGATGGAAAGGCTGTCCACCAGTCCCGTTACTTCCGCGTCTGTTCCATACCCCGTCAGCAGGTGGTCGGCCAGTCTCAGCATCAATACAATACCCAGCAACTCATCTCCGTGCATGGAAGATGTGTACAGGAACCGGGCTTCTGCTTCATCCACATTCACATGATCGCTGATTTTCAAAGCCAGTAGCAGCCGGCCCTCCACAGAAGTGCCGAATGTGTCCAGGCGGCAGATCGCCGGATACTGTTCAGCATAAGACTGCATCATCTCCACATACTGGTCGTAGGTGGGGTATTTTTGAAAAGTGAGTGCATCGTTAAGGTCCAGGGCCATGTCGCTGTCATCGAAATGCATTTCCCGCCACTGGGCATCCAGGCCGGTCATCATGGTCAGTCCGGCCACAAAAGCAAACAACCCCCTCCGGGAAAAAAACTTGTTGAAAGCGGACCGGCCCATGATCAGACGTTAAACAGGATGTGCAGGATGTCGGCCTCTTCGACCATATACTTTTTACCTTCTGCTGAAAGCTTGCCCTGTTCTTTGCAGGCTTGCTCAGATCCAAGTGTGATAAAATCCTGGTATTTCATTACTTCAGCACGGATAAAGCCCCGTTGAAGGTCGGAGTGAATGGCCCCAGCGGCCTGGGGTGCAAGTGCTCCCTTGCGTATGCTCCAGGCCCTGATCTCTTTGGGACCAATCGTAAAAAAGGAGATCAGGTTCAGCATGGAGTAGGCAGACCTGATGAGTTTATTGACTCCAGGTTCTTCCAGGCCTGCATCCACCAGGAACTCCTTGCGATCCGCTTCATCCTCCAATTCAGCAATCTCAGATTCAAGTCGTGCGGCAAGTACCAGAATTTCAGTCTCTTCACCGGCAAGGTATTCCTTCACCTTCTCCACATAGGAATTGCCGTTGATGGCCGCCTTATCTTCCACGTTACAAACAAACATCACCGGTTTGTTGGTAAGCAGAAAGAGATCTTCCACATGTTTCCGGTCCACTTCGCTCACCTCCAGGGTACGGGCATTCTTAAAATCTTCCAGGTGAGCCTTATACTGCTCCAGTACCTCAATCCCCCTTCGTGCATCTTTGTCCCCCGATTTGGCAATCTTGGACAGTCTTTCCATTTTCTTCTCCACCGCTTCCAGGTCCTGCACCTGCAGTTCCAGGTTAATGGTCTCAATGTCACGTACCGGATTTACCGAACCGTCTATATGGGGCAATAACTCATCATCAAAACACCTCAGCACATGGATCAGCGCGTCGGTATTCCGTATATCTGAGAGAAATTTGTTTCCGACCCCTTCACCCTGACTGGCGCCCCTGGCCAGGCCTGGGATGTCCACGATATCTACCGTAGCAGGGATTACCTTATTGGTTTTCTGAAAATTCTCCAGGTTATATAGCCTGGGATCGGGCACATTCACCACGCCAATATTGGACTTATTGGAGGTAAAGGCAAAACTTGAGGTTTCCACTTTCGTATTAGACATACAATTAAAGAGGGTGGACTTGCCCACATTCGCCACTCCGATAATCCCGCATTTCAGTGCCATATTGTGTAAAATTTGGCCCAAAATTAAGAAAAAAGAACCATCCTCTTATGAGCCGTTTTAAATATTAATGGGTAATTTTGGGCTTCATTTTTTATAAGACAACAATAATCTTGAAATAGTAAGCACATGGACAACAAAATTCACACCCGAGCAGCAGACAATATTCGCATTCTTTCAGCAGCCATGGTCGAAAAGGCCAAGTCAGGGCACCCCGGTGGTGCCATGGGTGGTGCCGACTTCATTGAGATGCTATATTCTCATTTCCTTCAATTTGATCCCGACGACATGGCCTGGCCATTGCGTGACCGGTTCTTTCTGGATCCGGGACACATGTCACCCATGCTTTACAGTATCCTTGCCCTAACCGGCAACTACAGCATGGATGAGGTGAGCAATTTCCGCCAGTGGGAAAGTCCCACTCCGGGTCACCCGGAGGTAAATGTAGAGAGAGGTGTGGAGAACACATCGGGACCCCTGGGACAGGGACATACCATGGCGGTGGGAGCGGCCATTACTGAAAGATTTATGGTGGCCCGTTTTGGTGAGTGGATGGCGCATAAAACCTATACATTTATTTCAGACGGAGGAGTCCAGGAAGAGATTTCACAGGGAGCAGGCAGAATTGCAGGTTACCTGGGCCTTTCCAACCTGGTGATGTTTTACGATTCCAACGATATTCAACTCTCCACGCGCACTGAAGCTGTAACAGCAGAGGATACGGAAAAAAAATATGAAGCCTGGAACTGGCATGTGATCACCATCAATGGCAATGATCCTGGTCAGATTTTTAGAGCACTGCAAGCAGCTCAGGATGAGAAGCAGAGGCCTACACTGATCATCGGTAAGACCATTATGGGCAAAGGCGCCGTGAATGAAGATGGTGCCAGTTTCGAAGGACAAACCTCCACCCATGGAATGCCGCTTTCTGACGCAGGTGGCTCCTTCAACAAATCAATTGCCAATCTGGGGGGTGATCCGGATAATCCGTTTGTGATCTTCCCCGAAGTGAAGGAAGCCTATGGGAAGGTATTGGATGAGAAGCGCAAGCAGGCCGCAGTGAAAAAAGCGGCCCACGCACAATGGGAGAAGGAGAATCCGGCACTGGCTGCCAAATTCAATGGTTTCATAGAGGGAAGATTGCCCGAAATCGATTTTGCATCCATTGAACAGAAATCCGGTGCACCTTCAAGGGGAGCCTCGGGAGCTGTTCTGGCCAGTCTGGCAGATAAAGTAGAAAATCTCATTGTGGCCTCGGCCGACCTCTCCAATAGCGACAAGACTGATAGCTATCTGAA
The DNA here is from genome assembly GCA_963710385.1 of uncultured Bacteroidales bacterium. Classification (GTDB taxonomy): domain Bacteria; phylum Bacteroidota; class Bacteroidia; order Bacteroidales. The sequence goes on from CAVQAB010000008.1 coordinate 77,216, forward strand.
AAAGACCACCGCTTTTACCCCGGGTGACTTCAGCGGTTCCTTCCTGCAGGCAGGTGTAAGTGAACTTTCCCTGGCTGCCATAGCCAATGGAATGGCACTCCATGGAGGGGTGATCCCGGTCATTGCTACCTTCTTTGTCTTCAGCGATTATATGAAACCGGCAGCACGTTTGGCTGCCCTGATGGAGCTACCCGTGAAGTATGTGTGGACCCATGATGCATTCCGCGTGGGGGAGGATGGTCCTACACACCAGCCTGTGGAACAGGAGGCGCAGATCAGGTTGCTTGAACAACTGAAAAACCATCACGGCAAACGCTCCATGATGGTCCTTCGTCCCGCCGATGCGGTGGAAACCACCGTGGCCTGGAAGATGGCATTTGAAAATGATTCCACTCCAACTGCCCTGATCCTTTCAAGACAGGGAATTCCCGATGTACCTGCCCAACCTGGCTCCGACCGCTATACCGATGCCCTTCAGGCACAGAAAGGTGCCTATGTGGCCAGGGATTGTGAAGGCACTCCTGATGTGGTGATGGTGGCCTCGGGATCAGAAGTATCCACCCTTTTGTCGGGAGCCGACCTGCTCCAGGAGAGAAAGAATTTGAAAGTGAGAATCGTGTCCGTTATATCTGAAGGTGTTTTTAGGGACCAGCAACAGTCTTACCAGGAGAGTGTTATTCCCGCAGGAATTCCCGTATTTGGATTGACTGCCGGATTGCCCATCACCCTGCAGGGATTGGTAGGGGAAAACGGAAAGGTCTTTGGACTGGAGAGTTTCGGCTTCTCTGCACCTTACAAGGTGTTGGATGAAAAGCTCGGTTTCACCGGTGAGAACGTTTACAACCAGGTCACCACCTTGCTGGGTGTTGGTAAATAGTCATGCAGTGCTAAATGAGTGAGTGTTGGTAAATAGTAGGGTATGGGTATATGGTAAGGGATAGATGTATAGTTTTGGTGTTGATTAACGGAGATTTGTGATGAGGTTGCGTACGATTGTTTTGATGATTGTCCTGGCCACGGGCACCATGGGTGTTACCGGTCAGAAGATCCCTTCCCAGAAGCCCAAGTTGGTGGTGGGTATTACCGTTTCGGGAATGCGTTATGATTACCTGTCGGTCTATTGGGACAAGTTCGGAAATGATGGATTCAGGAAGATGGCTTCCACGGGAGCCAATTGTAAGAATGCCCGGTACAATTACCTGATCACAGAACCATCGGTGGGATATGCCACCATCGCCACAGGCGCCAAACCCAGTTCCCACGGCATTGTCTCCGATTACTGGTATGAGCGTCTTTCCAACCAGGTCATTTTCAACCTGGATGATTCAAAGCAAACCACCATAGAAGGAACCTTTGATGCGGGTCCCTATTCCCCATCGGCTTTACATAGCCGGACCATTTCCGACGAATTGAGGGTCATCAGTCGTTTCAAATCCAAATCCATAGGCATATCCATGGATCCGCAGGCTGCTGTACTGATGGCAGGTCATACGGCCAACGGAGCCTACTGGATGGATCCCGCCACGGCTTCGTGGATTACCAGCAGCTACTATGTGGATTCGCTCCCGCAATGGGTCCGGGAATTCAACGGCAAGAAGTACCAGGACATCTACCTGGACAGGATATGGGAGCCCCTGCTGCCCATTGCCGAATACGGTGAGAGTATGCTGGACAATAATCCGTACGAAACAGGTTTTAACGGACAGATCACATTTCCCTATGAATTGTCCCGGATCAGTGCCAGGGACCGGACCGAAAGAGACTACAGTGTATTGATGTCCACCCCATGGGGGAATACCTACACCAAGGACCTGGCCATTGCAGCCATTGTGAATGAGGAGCTTGGACAGCGGGGGGTGAGTGACATGATCCATATTGGATTCAACGCAACCAAGTATTTAGCAGATAAATACAGCACCTGGTCGCTGGAGATTCAGGACACCTATCTGCGGCTTGACCAGGATATTGCACATTTGCTCGGATTCCTGGACGACCAGCTGGGACTGGAGAATGTGGTGGTCTACCTGACCGCTGAAAATGCAGTGGCGGATGATCCCCGATACCTGGAGGAGAGTCGGATCCCGTCAGGATTCTTCAATTACCGGACCAGCATCTCTCTGCTCAAATCCTACCTGAATGCCATCTATGGACAGGGTGACTGGGTCACCTTCTATTATGCGCAGCAGATCTACCTGAATCACCAGCTCATTGAGGATTCAAGATTGTCGCTGGAAGAGGTGCAGGACCGTGTGGCCAGGTTTATGATCCAGATGGAGGGTGTTTCCAATGCCCTCCAGGCCTATGTGCTGCAGCGAAATAATTTTACCGATGGGGTGTATGAGCGGATTCAGAACAGTTATTACCAGAAACGGTCAGGAGATGTGATCATTTATCTGACACCAGGATGGGTGGAACACAGCAATGTGGGAAGAAACGGATATGCAGAGTTTAAATTTGGTCCCCATGTACCCCTGATCTTCTACGGATGGAAAGTGAACCGTGTAACCATCCCCGAGGTGGTATCACCAGCCGATATTGCAGCCACCATCGCCTATTTCCTGGAAGTCTCCATGCCTGAGAATGCCTCGGGCAAGGTAATCTCCGACCTTGTAAAATAGAAATCTTGTGAAATCTTTCGTTCAACTTCTGATGGGAAGGATAATCTTAACCGTTCATCTTCTCTCTGATGGGGGGGATAATTCTTAACCGTTCAGCTTCTCTCTGATGGGGGGATAATTCTTAACCGTTTAGCTTCTCTCTGATGGGGGGATAATTCTTAACGTTCAGTTCCTCCCTGAGGGCACAGAACTCCTTGACCAGTTCGGGCTGATTTTCCAGTGCGGTGCCCACCACAATCATGTCTGCACCGGCATCGTAAACTTGCCTGGCGCTTTCAGTTGAAGTGATTCCTCCTCCTACGATCATGGGAAGTGAGATCTTCCTGCGGATGGCACGGATCATATCCAGTCCCACCGTTCTTGCCGCCCCACTGCCAGCCTCCAGGTAGATTGCTTTCATCCCCAGCATCTCCCCGGCCATGGCGGTGGCCACAGCGATTTCAGGTTTTTTGGCAGGAATGGGTCCGGTATTGCTCATGTACTCAACGGAAGTGGATTTGCCATTTTCAATAAGCATGTACCCGGTAGGAATCACCTCAATCCCCGATCTGCTCAGGTGCGGTGCAGCCAGTACATGGTTCCCAATGAGGAATTCCGGATTGCGACCCGAAATCAATGAAAGGAAAAGGATCCCGTCGGCCCGGTCTGAAAGTTGTATCACATTTCCGGGAAAGATAAAAACCGGAAGATGGGTGCCCAGTTTCAGTGAAGTAATGGTGATGTCGATGTGTTTGAACAGGATGCTGCCACCTACCAACAAAAGGTCAGGCGGATCCTGGTTGATGTGAACGATTAATTCATCCAGGGATTTGTCGTCATACTTATCCGGATCCACCAACAGTGCAAAACGCTTTTTGCTCCTGTCCCTGAGTTGTTCGTAGAAACTAATCATTCTTTCACGCACCAGACCAGTGCATAGTTATCGTGTTGTAGGTATTCCAATTCAAAATGTTCTTCTCCGCTGCCGTTGACTACATGCCCGTTCATGAAACCATGCTCATCGGGACTGAAAGGGGAGATGGTGAGTCCGTCCCTGAAATTGATGTCCTGCTTGTCGCAAATCTTGTACATGGCCTCCTTTGCACACCAATGCAGGTAAAGGTGGAACTTCTTCATTTCAGGATCCTTAGTGATGCTCTCCTTATCGTTAATGAATTTATCCGCTACCTTGCTGATCTTGCCTGACATAAACTCCAGATCGATCCCCACCCGTTTATCCTTACTGATCATAACGGCAGTGAGATTGTTGGAATGGGAGATGCTGATTTGATGGGTATTGCCCCTGACGAATGGTTTGTTCTCGGAGTTATAGAGAATCCTGGTATCCTTTCCAAGCATGTTCTTGACAAGTGCCCGCACGCTGAGCCATTCAACCTTCCTGCTGATGTTCTTGTAGCTTTCCAGTTTGGTCTTCTCCACAGTGGCCAGGTCAACCATGCTGTACAGTGAATCAAAATCCTCTGTAATCTCCCACACTCCCAGATGGCAATCAGGCAATATTTCTGTTTTCAAAAATACTCCCACGATATCTCTTTTCAGATTCCCTGTAAAGGGGTGACTAAGTTAAACAAATTTGATTAATACTTCCAATCTGTGGTCTCAATCAGGTGGATGATGTCCTCACGCAAGAAGTCTATGACCGGATTCAGCGAATCGCGGTTTGGACGGCAATTAAAGTAGAGCGAACCCCTCAGAAAGTGATTTGTGCTGTCAGTAATAAAAAACTGAATGGCAGATGCCACATCTCCCTTTAAATCATAAACCATTCCGAACCGCCTTTGGTCACGTTGGATAAATGGGGATTCCTCGATCCCCTGTGCCTTCACAGTATGCTTGTAAACAAGCGTCCGGCTGTCGGTTATATAATAGATCCAGGTTATCTTTCACAGGTTTGTAACTCAGGTGAATCTTTCCGTTGAGCTGTGGGATCACCACATTGATCCAACCCGGTTCAGCCCCCCGGCTTCTGTCAATTTCCACATGTGCATACACAGGGATCTCAAATTGGTAAAAGGATTCCGCTGCATGTAGTTTGTAAGATTTTTCGGGGTAATCGATCCGCATATATCCGGCAGGTTTCGGAGTATAAGAACGGTCACACGAAAATAACACGATCAGCAATAATAATATGGAGTGACGCAGGCTCATTTCCAAAAAGGTTTAAACTGGATTTTTCAGGTATGCTTTCACCTCGATGATCCTTCTTTTGTCCATGCCCAGCACGGTGAATTCAATTCCTTTGCACGGGAGCATATCATTCACCCGGGGGAATCCGCCCTTCAATTCAAGGATCAATCCCGCCACCGTCTCTGCATCTCCTTTCACATCATCAAAGAGCTCATCATCCAGTTCGGTCACCTTGTAGAAATCATTAAGAAGGGTCTTCCCTTCAAATATAATGGTGCGCGCATCGATCCGTTTGTAAAATACTTCAGCTTCGTCCGATTCATCAGTTATTTCACCCACTACCTCTTCCAGAATATCCTCCATGGTTACGATCCCCTCGGTTCCTCCATATTCATCCACCACAATGGCCAGATGTATCTTTTTCTCCTGAAACTCTTTCAACAGATCGTTGATCTTCTTGGTCTCGGGCACAAAGAATGGCTCACGGATCAGCTTCTGCCAGTTGAACTGATCTTTTTGCCCGATATGGGGCAGCAGATCCTTCACATAGAGGATCCCCTTCAGGTTATCGGAGGTCTCTTCGTAGACCGGGATTCGGGAAAAGCCTGAATCAATAATGATGCCGGTAAGCGTGCCCAGGTCGGTCTGGATATCCACCGCTGTCACATCGGTCCTTGGCTTCATGATCTCGGAGACCTCAAGGTTACTAAAGCGTACAATACCCTCCAGCATATCTTTTTCATCTTGTACCACATCGGTGGTGAGGTCCAGCGCCTCCGAAAGATCGTCCATTGAAATGTTCTGTACCTTGTTTGCCAGACGCCGGTTCACCAGTCTGGTGGATTTGACCAGTATATATATAAGCGGCTGGAATGCCTTATCCAGCGCAATCAGTGGAAAGACCATCCACCTGGCAAATTGTGGCGCAAACCGGTTGGCATATACCTTGGGGATGATTTCTCCAAAAAGCAGCAACATAAAAGTGATCACGATCACCTGGATCACAAATCCAAGCAGCGGAGAGTCTGAAAAACTTAACAGGGTTCCCGTCACAAATGAGGCAATGATCACAATGCCCACGTTGATGAAGTTGTTGGTAATAAGAATACTGGCCAGAAGTCTTTCAGGCTTTTCCAGAAGTTTCAACACCAGCTGTTCCTTCCGAGATGGTTGCTCCCTCAGTTTACTGATGTGCTGTGGTCCAAGACTGAAATAGGCCACTTCCGATCCGGATATCATGGCCGAAAAAAACAACAGGATCACCACAACTATAATACCTATCATGGCACCTGTAGTCATGGGCATCAAAACAGCCTGAAGTAAAATGATTGAATACGCCGGTTCCAAATCTGGAGTTAAAGGTTATCTATAGGATCAGAACGGAAGATCATCCGGGCCATTGTCCCCGGCATCAAATGGATCACCCGGATCAACGGATGGGGTCTGGCCCTGGCCCTTATCATCAGATGGCGCCTGGGTTTGTCCCGGATCAGCAGATGGCGCTTGGGATTGTCCCGGATCAGCAGATGGCGCCTGGGTTTGTCCCGGATCAGCAGATGGCGATTGGGCCTGTCCCTGACCTGTTGCAGAAGCCTGAACCTGGTTTGCAGCAGCCGGTTGTGCTCCTCCACCCTGCATCCCTGCCTCGCCTCCGTCATCAGGACGCCTGCCCAACATCTGCATCTGGTCGCCTACTATCTCAGTGATGTATTTTCTATTCCCGTCGGCATCATCATAGGAGCGGGTTTTTATCCGTCCCTCAATGTAAATCTGGGTTCCTTTCTTCACATATTTTTCAGCCACCTGGGCTAATCCCCGCCAGAGTACCACATTGTGCCATTCAGTATTGGAAACCTTTTCACCACTCTTATTCTTATAGGTTTCACTGGTGGCAAGGGGGAATTTTGTGATGGCGGTTGTCTCATCAAGATACCGTGTTTCAGGATCTTTCCCCACATTTCCCACCAGGATAACTTTGTTTACAGACATAGGTTACGATTGATTTTTGTTACTCAAAGATACTAAATTTTGGCTACTTCCATGTACCGGTTAATGAGTCGGGGGACCGCAAAATCATCCAGTCGGTCCAGCTTAATTTTAATCCATCCTGAAGGCAGCTGGTGAGGCCAGAATGGGAGATTTACATGGATGAACCGGGCATGAATGGTTCGGTGGGTAAGCTGGTGACGAATAGAATTGGATACATTCAGAATGCTTAGTTGCTCCAATCGCACAGATCTTGTATTAGTCACCTTGTTCCCGGTCAACACTTGAGTTAGCATTGGCCCAACGCTCTCTTCGTCGGTCAATGGGACCTCCGATTCAATCATCGGGAATTGGTAAAGAGATTTCCAAATTCCATCCGCACCTCTTTTTTCTATGATGGTTTCGCCATCGCATAATAATATATAGAAGTACATCCACCGTTCCACCGGTTTTCGTTTGGGAATTTTAACCGGCAGAAGGTCCACCCGACTCGTAGCCCAAGCTTCACATTGGTGTTTCAAAGGACATCTTTGGCAGTCAGGCGAAACCGGAACACATTGTAGCGCTCCAAACTCCATCATGGCCTGGTTGTGGGTGCCCGGATCGTTCCGGTCAAGCAAGTTTTGAGCCAGGGAATTGATCAACTTGACTCCCCTGCTACTATTGACAGGTTCATCCATTCCGTATAACCTGGCAATTACCCTTGAGACATTTCCGTCCACCACCGGGCAGGGTTCTTCAAAACAGATGGAAGCAATGGCCGATGCAGTATAGTGACCTATTCCTTTGAGCTTCAACAATTCGGCGTAGGAGTGAGGCATCTCTCCATTCATCTGATCCACAATAGTTTTGGCTGCCTGGTGCAGGTTTCGGGCCCGGCTGTAATAGCCAAGTCCCTGCCAGATTTTCAATACTTCATCTTCATCCGCACGCGCCAAAGCAGTCACATCAGGAAAGTTATTTATAAATCTGAGGTAGTAGTTTAGTCCCTGGTTTACGCGGGTTTGTTGCAGTATGACCTCCGACATCCAGATCTTGTAAGGATCTCTGGTCTGACGCCAGGGAAGGTCTCTTTTATTTTTTTCATACCACCCTCGGATTATTCCGTCAATTTTCATTATCTTCGCCGGCACCTATTTATAATTCACTTATATTAAGCACACTAAAATAAAAATTAATTCAATTCCATTTCATATTCACGCAAAAGTATTTATATTTGCATTTCCATCATAAGGAACTAACGTAAATCATTGATAATTAAAGGTTTTTTAAAATGACTAAAGCAGATATCGTAAACGAGATTTCCAAGAACACGGGAATAGAAAAGGTAACTGTACAGAAAACAGTTGAAGCTTTTATGGAGACTGTAAAAGACTCTCTCAGTAGCAACAAGAATGTGTACCTGAGAGGTTTTGGAAGTTTCATCGTAAAGAAAAGGGCCAAGAAAACTGCCCGTAACATTTCCAAGAATACTACCATCATTATTCCTGAGCATTCAATTCCTGCTTTCAAACCTGCTAAAACTTTTGTAAGCAAGGTGAAAACCAACGTGAAGTAAAGTGTAAAAACTATGCCAAGCGGAAAGAAAAGAAAGAGACATAAGATGGCAACCCACAAGCGCAAGAAGCGTTTGAGGAAGAACAGACACAAGAAGAGGAAATAGAACTTCCCTTTCTGTTAAAGATCTAAACCTAAAGAACCTTCCCTGGTCTTTAGGTTTATTTCTGTAAAACATGGCGCTCCTCGCTTAAAGCAGCGAGGGACCGTCAATCCTTTAAAAAGGAATTCAGCTTAATCTTCGTAAATGCGGATATTGTGAGCAGTGAACTAGTAATCAACTCCACCAATGAGAGGGTTTCGATTGCACTACTTGAAGATGGTAAGCTCGTTGAATTAAATGAATCGTCACTTAAGCAGCAGTTTTCGGTAGGAGATATTTACCTGGCCAGGGTCAAGAAGATCATGCCTGGTTTAAATGCTGCCTTTATTGATGTGGGTTATGAGAAGGATGCTTTCCTTCACTACCTTGATCTGGGTCCACAATTCAGTTCGCTGAACAAGTACTTGGCCCAGACCATTTCCAAGAAGGGAAGACCGATTCCCATCAGTAAATTCAAGCGTCTTTCTGACATTAACAAGCACGGAAAGATCAACGAGGTCCTCAAGCAGGGTCAGCATATCCTTGTGCAGATCGCAAAAGAACCTATTTCTACCAAGGGCCCCAGGCTCAGTTCCGAGATTTCTATCCCGGGAAGGAACATTGTGCTTATACCCTTTGCTGATAAAATTTCTATCTCTTCAAAAATATCCTCACAGGAAGAGAAAGAACGACTTAAAAACCTGCTTCAAGCCATCAGACCTCAGAATTTCGGGATCATTGTACGCACAGTGGCCGAAGGAAAAAAGGTGGCCGAACTGGACATGGAATTGCGTTCCCTGGTAAAAAAATGGGAAAAAGCTTTCGAACATCTCACTACAAAGAACCTTCCTAAAATGGTGATCAGCGAGTTAAGTCGCGAATCGGCTGTGGTGCGTGACCACCTGAATGGAAATTTCGATGGCATCCACATCAGTGATGAAGCAGTTTTTGGGGAGATCAAGGATTACATCCAGGCGGTGGCACCGGAAAAGGAGAAGATCGTTAAGCTCTATTCCGGTAAAGAATCGATTTTTGACAAGTTGGGCATTGTAAAGCAGATCAAGGCTTCCTTTGGGAAAACCGTTTCTTTCAAACAGGGAGCTTACCTGATCATTGAACACACCGAAGCACTGCATGTGATCGATGTGAACAGCGGAAACCGCTCCAGGTCAGGGAATGACCAGGAAACCAATGCATTGGAAGTGAATTTAGCTGCTGCTGATGAGATAGCCCGGCAACTGCGCCTGCGGGATATGGGAGGAATCATCGTGGTGGATTTCATTGATATGCACAGGCACGAGCACAAACAACAGTTGTTTGATCGGATGAAAGAGATGATGTCGGTTGATAAAACCAAACACAACATTCTTCCGTTGAGTAAATTTGGCCTGATGCAGATTACCCGTCAGCGAGTCAGACCCGAAATGCATATTGATACAGCCGAGAATTGTCCCACCTGCGCTGGAAGTGGAAAGGCGCAACCTGCCATTCTTTTCCCGGAGATGGTTAAAAACGAGCTTTCAGTACTAATCGAAGAACGCCAGCTATCAAAGGTCCAGCTAAATCTTCACCCATTTATTGCCGCTTACCTGAAGAAAGGATTTAATTCTGAAGAGAAGAAGTGGAGAAAAGAACTGGGATGTAAGATCAAGATCCAGCCCGCGGAATCTCTCCATTTCATGGAGTACAGTGTCTACAACGCGGAGGGCGAAGAACTTCATAGGAAAAGCCGTTAAGCTTAGCTGCCGACTTCAGGTAGTTTTTGTAATTTCTGACGAAACATTACGACCAATCTGGTGATCCGCTTTGCAAATAAGCCTTTTGGGTTTATTTTTGCAGGGACATTTTAAGATGAGCTGTAAATCTAAATAACAAATAGAATCCCATGAATCGCATTCTTTCAATACTTGGTCTCACCCTTTTATTGGCTTTTAATGGAAACGCTCAGGTTGCCGATCCGGTAAAATGGACTTTTACACATGAGGTGACAGGGGATCTGGAAGTTGATCTGGTTTTCAAGGCCACCATCGATCCTCCCTGGCACATGTATTCGGCATACCTGCCGGAAGGAGGACCCATTGCCACGAAGCCCTGGTTCAACGAGTCGGAGGATTATTCCCTTGTGGATGGTGTCATTGAGGTGACCAAACCCAAAATAAAATTCGACGAAGGTTTCCAGATGGATGTGGGCACCATTTCGGTCCGGGCCGAACTGAGACAGAAGGTCAGGTTAAACGGGCCCGGCACCCATACCATCACCGGCGAGATTGAGTTCCAGGTGTGTGATGATGTGACCTGTCTTCCTCCCAAGTCAGATGAATTTTCCTTTAAGGTTACTATTGGTGGAGCTGGTGAGTCAGTCACCCCGGATCCTTCAGGATCGGACTTATCCCTTACAGGTTCTGAAAGGGAGGAAAGTGTTGAACCTGCTTTATCGGGACTGATTGATAAGATTGAAGACGATGAAGACGACTCAGCGGGTGAATCCCCTGAATCCATCCTTACACAGGGTGATCCGGATCCCGTAACCAACGTTGCAGTGGCCGGTGTCCCTTCCATGGAGGATGGGAAGTCGCTCTGGGGATTCTTCTGGCTGGCATTCGGATTGGGTCTGCTGGCACTGCTTACGCCATGTGTTTTCCCAATGATCCCCATGACGGTCAGTTTCTTTATGCAGGGCAGCGAGAACAAGGCCAGAGGCTTCCTCAGGGGATTGGTATTCGGACTCTCCATTGTGGCCATCTACACCTCTCTGGGAGTGATTGTAAGCATCTCCAATGTGGGTCCCAATGCAGCCAATGCACTTAGTACCCACTGGATCCCCAACCTGATCTTTTTTGCCCTGTTTGTCATCTTTGCATTCTCCTTTTTTGGAATGTTTGAGCTGGTATTGCCCTCCAGCTGGGTGAACAAGGCAGACAGCCAAGTGGACAAGGGTGGATTTGGAGGGGCTTTTTTTATGGCCCTCACCACTGTACTGGTCTCCTTTTCATGCACCGGTCCCATCGTGGGGGCGCTGCTGGTTGAAGCCGCCGGCGGACTGGCTCTGAAACCCATCCTGGGGATGTTCGGTTTGCCCTGGCCTTTGCCATTCCCTTTCACCCTGTTTGCCATCTTCCCCTCCTGGTTAAAGGGAATGCCCAAATCGGGTGGATGGCTCAATGCGGTAAAAGTGGTGCTTGGATTCATCGTACTGGCCTTCAGTATGAAATTCCTGCTGGCCCTGGATCCGTCCAACAAAATACTCACCAGGGAACTATACCTGGGCGTCTGGATCGTCCTTTTCTTCATGATGGGGATGTACTTCCTGGGTAAGATCAAGTTTGCGCATGACAGTGACCTGCCCCATGTGACCGTTCCCAGACTGCTGCTGAGTGTGGCCACATTTACATTCGTTGTTTACCTTTTCCTTGGACTCTTTGGATACGAACTGAAGAACATTGCCCCCCTGTTGCCCCCAAAATCCCCCAACGGACTGGACCTGACTCAGAGGGCAGTCTATTCGGGAACAGCTGCATCTGCAACCACTGACCTGGAGGAATGTACACCTGTCAAATATGCCGATTTGTTTCATATGCCCTTTGGACTGAAAGGCTTTTATGACCTGGAGGAGGGACTGGCGTGTGCTGAAGCCTCAGGAAAACCGGTTCTGATCGATTTCAAGGGGCACTTCTGCAGCAACTGCAAGAAGATGGAAGCAGCAGTCTGGTCAGATCCTGAAGTGCTGAATATGCTCAGGAACGACTTTGTGATTGTTGCACTCTATACCGACGACCGTACCAAACTTCCCGAATCGGAGTGGTATACCTCGGATGTGGATGGCAAGGTAAAAAAGACCATTGGTCAGCAAAACATCGACTTTGAAATTCAGAAATTCCAGACCAACACCATCCCACTCTATGTGATCATGGATGCAAAGGGTAATGTGGTCAACCAGCCATCAGGCACTAACCTGGATGTGCAGAGCTATCTGGGTTGGTTAAAGGAGGGG
>CAVQAB010000009.1:0-166899 GCA_963710385.1 uncultured Bacteroidales bacterium
CAACAGTAGACCACTCCCAGGATATCTTTCCTCTTTTTTTTTTGTACACTTCTGACAACTACGTATTGCTGATGAAGGGAGTTCAGGATGGGCACCAGCACGATCATCGTGGCTGCCGTGGTGGTATCCCCAGTTGGAGCCCCCCTCAGGCCCCGCCGCGCATGGAAACGATCCCCACCAGGGCCAGGGTGCACATCTTGTCTGACGTGGTCATGATCAGCACCCAGAAGTAATGATTCCAGCGCCAGTTAAAGTAGACAGGCGAAGGTGGTGGTTGGGGCTTGCTGAGCAGGATAGTGGTGCGGCGCCCAGGACTCTGCAGGTGGGTGGCCCCGTAGGATCAGGGCCACATCAGCCAGTTTGCTGGGGAATCCCAAGAAAGGACTGGCAGATCAGAAGGTGCCAAATGCCGTGGCGGCAAAGGGGATGATGAGCGCCAGGGTGAGTGTCGGGCCCAGTTCAGCAGGGAAAGGATAGTGTGGTTCGGCACCCGTAGGGTGACCTGCGTCGGGATCATCAAAACGGCCAGAAAGAGAAGGAAGAGGCCTCACGACCCGGGAAGCGAATACGGGAAAAGACATAGGCGCAGAGGCAGCCATTGATCACCTGCAGCGTCATCACACTTACCAGCAATTGGCCATAGTTTTTTTTTTTTTTTTTCTTAAGACTAAGATTACGTATTGTTCGACATCTCCGACTTTATCAGCAAGATATTGTACTCCAACACTGGCATTATAGTGCTGGATTTTATGTGCCTTCATGTAATGATTGAGATATCGCCACTCCCTGGTGTACGAGTCTACACTTGAGGAACTGTATGATAAACTTTTAAGATATGCTGCCGCTGTATCACTAAGTTCACCAAACGTTTTAAAATGGTTAATCATAATTACTAATCTTTTGGTTTTTAGGGTAATATCACCCAAACCAAAAGTAAATTATGTCAACCCATTATGTAAACTAATGTGATCAATACTGACTTGGAACTCGGTGTTGTAATGAATGTTTACATAATCTGTTTGATTACATAAACCGAATTATGTAAATCTTTCCATAATTCCGTAAAAACCAATGGAGGTTTCCTTATCCCCATTTTCTTTTTATTGGATATCACAATTTGTGATTTCCAATTCTCTAATTCTTCTGATGTCATTTTAAACATGAAATCCCCTGGAAATCTCTGCAAGTTCCTTTTAACAGCTTGATTAAGCATTCTGGTTTCTACTCCGTATAATTCTGCAAGATCCCTGTCAATCATTACCTTATGGTCTCTAATTATAAATATCTTGCTGAGTACTATGTGGTCCGGAAATACCCCTGGATTCATATCATTCTCATTCATAGGACGAGGTTTTCCTATTAATGGTCACCAGGGTGAATTATCAGTGATAGTTTTCTAAAAACCTATTCAAGAAACGCAACAAAACACCCATTTCACGTTGCTGCGCAACGCAAAAAGAGTGTATCCACGAATTCTTCATTAAAACCTTTTGACCTCTCCCCTTCCAGGATCAAACAAAAGATTCGTGAACGAGCATACGGATTGATACTTATTGCTTTAGAATCATAGCAATATCAACATAATGCGAGTACATTATAGGACATCTGCCACTTTCTGGTTTTGTTCTGTGGATCCTGCTCTGTCACTATAAATAACTACGTTGAGCTCCGCTTCGCTACGGTTAGGCATTATGTTAAATTGCCGCTCGGCCATTGCGCACACGCCTGCCCGCTGCCTCCGCTTTGGATTATACAAAGCCTGCCCGCAAGGTTTTTCTGATAAATGTTGTATTTTTAGAAAAACTGATAAAGTGCTAAATACTGGAAAACAAATAGAATACTGGATCATTTCGGCAAAATCTGATCTTGATACTGCTGAACTGCTAATCCGGGAATCGAAGTTTATCCATGGATTATTCTTTTGCCATCTAGCTATTGAGAAAGGATTAAAAGCTCATGTAGTAAAAGTCACGGTTAATATCCCTCCCAAATCACACAACCTGATATATCTACTGGGTCTTTCCAATATTGAGTTTGAAGAGAGTTTCGAGGATTTTCTTGGGATTCTGATGAAATATCAGCTCGAAGGTCGGTATCCCGATTACAATCCTGTAATTCCTACAAAAGATAAAGTCGTTGATTATCTGAATAAAACAAAGGAGATGTTGATATGGATCGAAAGGAAACTATAACCAAAGTCTCAGAATATGTTAGGATCCTGAACGAGTCAGGTTTGCAGATCGAGAAGGCATTTCTTTTTGGAAGTGCAGCTCGGAATGAGGAACGTGAAGAAAGTGATATTGATGTAATGCTTGTTTCCAGGAGGTTTGATGACAGTTCTGACGATAAGGCTTTTGGATTGATCTGGAGATTAACTCGTAAGGTTGACACCCGAATTGAACCTTTTGCTGTAGGTCTTTCCCGTTTTGACAATGACGAAAACTTACCCTTGCTTCAGATCGTAAAAAAAGAAGGGATTTCAATATTATAACACATTGATTTGTTTATACTTAACACCCATTTTACGTTGCTGCGCAACGCAAAAAGAGTGTATTCACGAAATCTAACTCAAAAGCTCAGCCCTCCCCCCTTCCTGCTACACCTGAGTAATTCGCTAAAACTGCAACAGATTGATAATATTGAATTACGCTATTAAAACTCAAAATCAGGTTTTAAGATGGAAATCCATTTTTCTAATCTTTCAGTAGTTAGTTCTGCTTCATTATCTTCATCAATAGGTAAACCGCAGAAAAATCCTTCATCATTTACTGCTTCCGAATCTGTAAAATCATAATCTTTCGCATCAACCTTACCCAATATTTCACCATTTTGCTGTATGATTCTTTCATAAAGAACTGCCATTCCGTCTGCAAAGTGTTCAGGATATAAAACACAGTTTCCAAGTCCGACAATAGCAACCTTTTTTTTCTCAAAACTAATTTCCTTAATCTTCGTGAAAAACTCAGGCCACTCATCTGCAACAATTTCGTTATTCCAATGATCTGCTCCAACAGTAGAACCAACAAGAATAATCTTATTGTATTTGTCTAAATCTCCTTTTTCAACTTCTTTAACAGGAATTATATCAACTTTGTCATTTCCGATCAGTTCTCCTAGCTTATTTGCTACTCTATTTACGTTTCCGCCTTCCGGGCTGAAAAATAATGCTGTCTTGCTCATAATGTTTGAATTAAACGAATAATTAAAAAAATGTAGGTTTCGAAACTGTTTAGCCTCTCGTTAATTGGACTGTTTACATTTAGACTTCAATAATAACCATATTTCTTCATTCCAAATGAAGTGATTTGAAGTTCAATAGGTAAATTTTTTCGAACATGGAAATTTCAATAATTTCCACTCTAATAGCTGAATAGTGAAATTTGACCATTGTTAAAGTTAAGAAATATCTTATTCATTAGAAGCTGGAGTCATTGCATAACACCCTTTTAACGTTGCTTCGCAACGCAAAAAAAGTGAATCCACGAATTCTTCATCAAAACCTTTTAACCTCTCCCCTTCCAGGTTCAAATAAAAAGTTCACTGAATTAGCAACGAACTAATAAACATTGCTTTAGGATCAAAATTATATCAAAATAATGCGAGTACATTGTAGGGCAATGCAGGCAAATTACGCTCAGATCCTCTGTTTCAGCTAATCGCCATCGGGGTCTAATATTGATATTTTCCATGCTTTTATTTCACCATTATTCTCAACTGCCTGGAAAGCAACTCTATCGCCTTCCTTGAACTTCTTATTGCGGGACTTTCCCCGATGAATCGGAAAAGCATCTGAAGGGAAAGGCCATGTTTTCCAATCTTTGATATCCGCTCGAACGAAATAATACTTTCTCTTGCCTTCTTTTAGATAGTCAACTGTACCTGTGGCATCGCGCTTTATCATCCTCAAATCCTTCAGCATTCAATTTAGGTAAAATTCGTGTGCTCTGAAACTTACTTTCACTAAGTGCGCACTTAATCATGTTTTCATATATTTGAATAAAGCTAGTCTCCCAAACCATGAGCAGAGGATTTGTAAAAGAAGACGATCAGGAAGAAATTCCGATCGTACCACCAAGGGCTGATCTGCCAGAAGGAATAGTGAACTATGTGACCCCGGTGGGTATGAATGAACTATTGACCGAAAAACAAACGCTGATCAATGAAAAAAACAACTTGGATAGTTCCAACGAAGATGAGAAACGAATAGCCTTGAACCATATCAATGCAAAATTACATCTGTTGAATAACAGAATCGTTACAGCCAAAATAGTGAATATTTACGAGCAAGCTCCTGATGAAATAAGGTTCGGTGCAGTGATAACCCTCAGAACAGAAGCACATAAAAATATCCAGATATTTCAGATAGTAGGTGTTGATGAGGCAGATTTTTCCAAAAGGAAAATCTCCTTCACCTCACCCTTAGCCAGGGTTCTGATCAATAAAAAAATTGGGGACAAAGCAGTTCTAAAACAAGGGCACGAGACTCTGGTTTATGAAATCATGGATATTGCCTATAATTAAGAGCGTAGCCTAGATTGATTTGTTTGAAAACCAAACAGGTAACTACATGTAGAATATCAACAATTATGGACAGGAGACCGATTTTATTGATCTTCCATTTTCAGTTTCAATATTTTCCTGATGGCAACAATGAATAATACGGTTGACAGAAGAACCACCATGACGGTAATGATAAAGTGGTTAATATCCAACCAGAATTGATAAATAGAAATATGAAAAATCCAGCTATCCCTCCCCAGATCCATACTGGTCTTTTCAGTTTGATTTGCCGCGTGGGCGTTTGTCCGGTTTCTTTTTTGAAGGCTGTATTGAAAGAAGATTTAGAATTGAAGCCTGCCTCGTACATTGCCTCGAGAACGGTCAGTTTATCATCCTTGGATTCTTTCAGGATTTGTTGAACTTCCTGAATTCTGTAGGTATTAATGAAATCGAAAAAGCTTTTGTTAAACGATTGATTGATAACCTGAGACAGGTGCTTATTAGATACGGATAGTTTTTCTGACAAATCGGCAAGACTCACTTGAGGATCCAGGAAGGGTTTTTCGGTATTGAGCAAAGCCAATAATTGCTTCTTGTATTCTTCAATTTTACCTGGTGTCAAATTCGATCCCAGGTATTTGCTTGTTTCATTTTGAGCAATGCCCGCAAAAATTTCTGGTTGTCGGAGTGCTTTAAGGATGACCTTATTCACGAAATAAAAGATAAAAATGAGCAGTAGAACCAAGGTGACCATAAACACAGATCGATTTTCCACCAAGGCTATGAAACTTTGAATCAGTGATAAAAAAGCGACCAGGCCAAAGGTGTTAATAGAAACACTAAGCCAATCCAGATTAATTTGATCTATTTGAGAATAATTATCCTTAATGATTTTACGATAATTCCAACAGGGATTTGTAGGTCAGTCCGAGATAAACAAAGAAGTGGGCATACATTAAAGCACTTATCAGGTAGAATTGCCAGGGTAAATCGTTCTTAATGATTTCTTCCGATGTGACAGGCGAATGGTTTTTGTAGGACAGGAGTGAAATAGTAAGTAGCAGGTAGGGTATCAGATGCAGCAGGTTCCCAGAAGATAATTTGAAATCTCTAAAAATGACGCCCTGACCGTATAGGTAAAATATGGGACCATAGAGAAGAAAAAAGCCGTCATCGATATGTTGTAGGAATTCCCATTTGAAAACGACACCATTCATTTGTAGAGTGAGGTCTCCCATATTCCAGGCGATCAAGATAAATATAGTACCAAGAAGTATGTTGTTGCGCCGGTTTCCTTTTTATAGAGACAATCAAGTATAACTTTTATCTGACTATCATGACTCGTACCCGCTTAAAGATCACAGTAATTCGATTAGCTACATGAGTATATATTGTAAAGACTAGAATATCAAAATAATAGCAACATAATCCAATCCCATTACAGGAAAACTGAAACTTTTGGATATCACTAATTTTGATATCAAATATGAGCAGATATCTACCCTTCTGCAGGTTATTATCTCAACAATTATCCATCAAAAATTGTTATTCTACCTCACACTAGAAAACTATTGTTATGAAAGAAATCAGGAAAGAGGAAATCAGTCAGGAAGTTTTTGATCTTTATGATGACTATGCCCATAGTCGAATTGACAGAAGACAATTCATCAACAACTTATCTGCTTACGCCATTGGAGGTCTGACAGTGGCCTCACTTTTAAGCTTTGTGATGCCTAAGTATAAGGAAACCCTTCAGATTGAGCCCGATGACCCCAGGTTGGATTCTAAGTTCATTACCTATAAGTCCCCAAAAGGTGGAGGTGAAATCCGTGGATTGCTTTCTCTTCCTGCAGAGGCCGGTAAAAAGTTACCCGGAATCATTGTGGTTCACGAAAACAGGGGACTGAATCCTCATATTGAGGATGTTGGACGAAGGGCTGCCCTGGCAGGTTTTGTTTCACTGGCCCCAGATGCCCTTACGCCCCTTGGAGGTTATCCGGGCAATGATGACGATGGCAGAGCCTTGCAGAGCCAACGCGACCGCAATGAAATGCTGGAAGATTTTATTTCTGCTTATGAATATTTGAAGGCTGATCCGAGATGCACAGGCAAAGTTGGCGTGGTTGGATTCTGCTTTGGTGGCTGGATCTCAAACATGATGGCCGTGAAAGTTTCCGATTTATCAGCTGCGGTCCCGTTTTACGGAGGTCAGCCGCCAGTTGAGTCTGTACCGGAAATCAATGCTCCCTTGCTTCTGCATTTCGCCGGTTTGGACACACGGGTGAACGCGGGTTGGCCGGCCTATGAGGAAGCCTTACAAAAGAACAAAAAGAAGTACACAGCGCACGTGTACCCTGATGTGAATCATGGATTTCACAATGATTCTACTCCCCGTTACGACAAGGCATCAGCTGAGCTTGCCTGGAAAAGAACCATTGATTTCTTCAAGGAAAATTTGAGCTAGGAATGCGCTTTTTTCATGGATTAGAGTAAAACCCGGGCTCGAAGAGCATTGGAATAAAGGTTCTTACCTCCTCTTTTAAAATCTGGTGGCATCTCTCACAATCCACCCGGGAGTCATATTGTCTCTTTGTGTCCTCCCTTGGCTGAAAAGCTATGGACTGATATCAAGGCAATGATAATATGCCTTCTCACCTTGGTCCCCTACCCTTTCTAAAATCAATCTTCTTGGGCCACCATTACTACCTGTCGTTCAAGAGCTGCTCCCCGAATCGATTCATGCCAGCGCCCCCATCGGAGCCCGCGTCATATATGTATCCATATACGCTCACGCCATCCTTTCGGGTGTAATAATTTCCACGCACCCAGGAACCAAGTATGTCTTCGACCTGTGGTTTGGCTTGTTGCCATCCATCCTGGTCATGAACACTGAGGATGCTTCGGGACGACTCCTCTATTAAAAGCACATACACAGTCTCATCCACGAGGATAGCGTCGGCGCCAGCCTGCTGCGAGTCTACTGCGTCTGTGACCACTTTTAGATCGCTTACCATGACTGCTTCTGTAGGTGGTGCATCGCTTACGACCCTTCGTTCCCAGAGGTTACCGTCAGCAAGCCGGTATATAATGACGACCTCGTTTTTTTGGGGATTGTAGAGAAGAGGAAGTACTGCGCCATATTCTGCCCGCGAAATTCCTGCACCAGTGGCAAGTAGTTGTCTTGGGGTAAAGGTTTCATCGGGAAGAAACCGCCGATAAAAGATCGAACCATCGGTTCCATAATATGCAAGGTGAATGATGTCGTTCTTACCGAGCACCGCTTGCGGCCCTGCCTGGTTGGGTTGAAGTTTTGAATCAAGCGTTCTCACCTGACTCCATTTGCCATCGGACGAGCGTATGCTGTAATGTATTTTTTCCTGGCCAAGATAAAATGTAACGATGCTTCCGTCTGACCGTACCACCATCGAAGCAGTCTGGGCGATTGCGACAACGGATCCGGCTACCTCGTCCCTGATATCCCAGGTATCAGGATGGGTTGGATGATCTGAGGTACGGAAAGTATGGTAGCGCGTCGATCGGGTCACTTGATGAATAATGTGTATGGTATTGTCTACCAGCCGTGAATCAACTGATTCAAGGTCACCTGTCCCGGGACGGTTTTCTCCATCAATTTCACTCCATGTACGTCCGTCGTCTGTAGACTTAATCATCATGAACATATTATCTGTCTCTGAAGGCTCCATCATGAAATATAGATCTCCGTTGGAAGCCTGCCAGGGCCCTATCCGACCAGGGTTTTCAATGAATGTTCCGCCCACATGGCCTGGTGGTATGGAGAGCTTTAGTACGGGATTATTGTCGATTGCCGAAGCCGGACCGCCCCCATCGACCATCCTGAATTCGAAGGTGTCATCATTATTATTGGTCACTGCCCCATCAGCAAATCGGCGAATAACCACCGGCCATTCGAATTCGCCATGAGCATTCGTACCGCTCCATTCAGGGGTGTGTTCGGCGAGACTAATGCCCGTTCCAGCCTGGAATTGTGTGGTCGAGCCTTTTAACAGATCGCTGGTTGGCATACCCTGCTCGTATTCCGGGCATGAGACAATGCTGACTCTAGGGGATTTGGCTTCTCCAGCGAAGGAGAATTCCTGAAAATCGATGGTAGTATTTGAAGGAACCTGAAATCCGAGAATTGATTGCGGAATATCAGTGTCAAGCTTGACATCCATTTCCAGCAGATCATTCTGAAAATTTACCTCGATAGTGCGGTTTTCGTTTTGAATTTCGATTTCGAGCCATTGGCCTAATGGAATCTCGGTATTTTTTTCGTCGAGCTTCGTTTCTATCCCATTGATAACATGGCTAACACTAATTGTACCGGAATTAGGATCGAGCAGTATTCGACAGTAGTTGTTGATGTCAGCATAGCCAATAACGAATGCGATCCCATTTTGATTATCAGGGGCCAATCGGAATTGAGATGTCATTTCTGTTGCGTCCCATGGTGGAGTATACAGCCCGACAAGCGGCTCCTCATCGGCTTTTGCCCTAAGAACATTTTGATGATTATCAGTCTCTATTGCCATTCCTGAGGAATTGCCATTGACAACAGTCCAGCCATCAGGTTGGGCGCCAGGCTCAAATCGTGAAAAATCCACGCCAATATCGCGTTCAGGGTGAGGAAAATCGTGTGCTTCGATATTGGTCCAGCTACCGCTATTTCGCCTGTACTGAAGCTGGAATTGATGACCACCGGCTGGTTCTGGTGGAGGCTCCAATTCAAACCGAATACGGAAAGGTTGGTCCGCGTAGACAGTAACGTTCTCATTCAGTGCACCAGACCACCCCTGATCTGAGTTTAACGAGGCAGCAAATTCGGAACGAATACGAAATCCAGGTGTGCCGCTCCCATCCCGCTGCGAAGGTGACCCTGTACAGGCTGTGAGCAAGAGGGTTATCGAGAATAATGTGAAAATAAGGTTGTTTTTCATCGCTTTGTTCACCATTTAGATTTTACTTCTTAGCAAAAAAATAAGGGATAAAACTAAGCAATTCTGTGACATTAGGAAAATTAAATACCAAGCATCAAAGCTATTACCTCTCCCCTCTCAGAAATCAATGTGATTGTTAATACAATTCACATGACATTGAGGCTAAAGCATTATTAATCAAATGATAAATTTGGTAATCCGGCAGAAGTGGTCCTAAAATCGTTGGGTTAACCGATTTTCTCAGTTTGTTCAGTATCCACTTGAGAATAGGCGGGACATGATTTCTTGTTGCAGGAGCTCATCATTATGCAACATGCAAGGACGATTACAGCTATTATTGCTTTTTTCATGACGATCATTTGAATACCAGACTAAATTATTCAGTAATGAGTTGCATCTTCCCTTACTCATTATGTGCTATATGTACGAAGTTATATACTAATTGTTACAGGAATGTCAATTCTTTTTAAAAACCATTATATAAGGCAACTCGTGATGATCGTAATTCCTAGCCATCTTTACAAGCTCAAATCCACAATCAATAATAACAGAGATCTGTTTGTCGATGGTTGCCATATTCCAACCATGTTCGATGGATAGCAACTTTCCGTATTCATAATCCTGTTCCGGGTTGATCACATAAAATAATCCATCATTTTTCAACTTTTCCTTCAACCCTATAATGAATTCATGAGGATATTTCAGATACTGGTATGTCCACAACATTAGTATTTTATCAAAAGTATGATCAGGCAAATTGGTTTCTCTGTCCGTTCCGTTAACTGTGACAAACCGGTTGGTGAAAGGGCTGCCGTTTACTTCCTGGTAAAAGTCCACTACTTCCTGAATGCTGTTGGGATTACATACTGTTGCATCAATATCCTGAATATAGAATGTAAGGTCATCATGAAAAAATGAAAGCATCGCTTCCAGATATCCATTCCCGGCTCCCACATCTGCAATAGTTTCCCCTTTCCTGAATGTAATGGTATCAATACATTTGTTCTTCAATACGTCCTTGATGTCCTCCACATCTTCCAGCATGGGATAGCCGTCAAATGGCTGCATGGAGGCTAAGTCTTGACTGGAATCTGTTTCATACTGTTTGATCACCCAGGCGACCCTCCCGTCCAGTTCCGTATCACCTGACTGCTCCAGGTACCTCAATTCGGGCAATACTAGATCCTGTGGCATTCGGGATAAAGCCAGTGCAGCCTCACTATGAACAAGCCAGCCCGGGTCCGAAAGTGCCTCAAGATGCAGATCCAAGAAAATTACTTTCCGGCCGGTGGCCCATGATGTGGACGATCCGCCATCGCACCAGCTCGGAAGTTCCTGTCCTGTGATAAAGCCGAATTAGTCTACCAGGAATGAAATTTCTGGTTGATACCAGGCTGTCCATGGCCAGATTCGCAGTCATCCAGTCATCTGCCTGAAGTGCTGATAAATACCATTCTGTGGACTCTTCGGGACTAAGCCGGACCAAGTTTTTCAGTGCCTGCTGCTTGCAATACCCATCACTGTTGGTGTAAAGCGCTTCATATGCCTGGTATGCAAGAAAAGGATCGCTGGTATCCAGGATTCCCGCAATATTCAGTTTGAAAAAGGGATCTTCTTCTTCCTGATAAATTTTCCAGAGCTCATCTGAGGCATGGGAAAGGTCATGTCCTTTCAATCCATTCGTAACCTGATTACGCAGTTCACCTATTTCATCTCTGTCCAAAAGCAATCGGAGAGCCGGTTCAATATATGTAGGTGAATGAATGTCATTCAGGGTCATGGCAGCAGTACGTCTTACCCACTGGGTTTGTGAGCTGTCCTGAAGAAGATTGATGAGCGGGAGCACTGCAGGCTCACCTATTGATATAAATTGATCAGCAAGAATGTTCCAGTCGCGACCAGCACTTTTAAAAAGGACAATTAATGAGTCAACTTCAGGTTGCCTCTCCTGGGAAAATCCCTGCGGGCTAATCCATAATGTCAGGGCAATGATAGATAGAATGGTTATGGCTTTCATTAATCTCAGGGATTTTGAGTGAAATGCTGGTTCAGGTAACGTATAAAGATCGCCCCCGCAAGCCTGGTGGATCTCTTCAATGGATCGTATACCGAATATGAAAGCAATGGCAATGGGCTCAGCCCTGAAATCGGTATGGCCCTCATAAAAACCATAACGGTTGATATAATAGGGTACCATTTCACCAGTATGCAAAGAACTGATCTTTCTTTTTAAGGTCTCAAATTCTTCATCCGTGAGGCTTCCGTATTGCGCTTTCAGGAACTCCTCCTCCCCGGGATCCAGATCCCGCCAGGCTTCAAGATGGTAGCTGCCCAGGATCTCATCATTGAATATTGATTCCTGCCACCCGCGACCACCGGAGATCTTAATCCCTATTTCTTTGCCCCAGAAGAAGAGTCCCTTAAGATAAATCCTCTCTTCTGCCGGTGTATATTCATTGTACTTTTCTGCGGTATTGGAGATATTCCAGAGATGCAGCAGGGGACGTGCCAGGTCTGGATGTTTCAATCCCAGCTTTTGAACCATCCGGTTGTCACTAATAATGACTGAGAGGATTGTCTCATCCGCTGCCAGAAATCCGGCACCTGAAGATCCACCCGGTCTGCCGTCCACAGTAATCCGGGAAACCGACCTGCCGGTGATGGACCTGGTATTCCTGATCTCCTTTTCTGAATGTAAGCCCGAGGAAGCAAATGTGGGAAAATCGGCTTTATCAGCAATCACCTGGTTCCCTTTTCCCTGCATCCTTTTTTTATAATTCAGTGTATCTCCGTTTTCTGCCGTTGCATCGAACCAGGCATATCTGTCATCTCCTGTCTTCACCAATACAAATTCTCTGCGGTCCCAGCTCACAGCCGGGGAAGGCTGCAATGGATTCTCGTTCAGAATAAATGGAATAACGGGTATGGTTCCTGTATCTATAGTGGGATATAAAACCGAATAATTCATGGGTTGGTTAAGTTTTTCACGGATGGTTTCCTGATCAAGGTCCATTTTCCAGATCGCCCACATGTCATTCCGCGTACTTGAAAATGCAATGGATTTTCCATCCGGTGACCAACTGGCTTCAACATCTAGTCCGGGATTATCCTCATTACCGTTATAAAAAGTGAGTTGAACAGGATCACCTCCTGTTGCCGGCATGATCCATAAGTCTGCATTTCCACCATGGTTTGATGTGAAGACAATCCTGGAACCATCTGGTGAAATGGAGGGCTTCACCTGTCTGCCCGGTAAGAATGTGATCTGCCTGGGCAAACCACTCAATGGAACTTCCCAGATATCCGATTGGGTCCTGTCCACCGTATCTCTCACATCGACCAGAATCTTATTGCCATCCGGCGTCCAGTCATACGGTACTGCATTCTTGCCTTTTGGACGGTATAATGAAGAGAGGTCTCCTGTCTCCAGGTCCATGATATAGATGGTGTACATTGACTTAAATGCAATCATCCTGCCATCAGGTGACCAGCAAGGCATACCGCTCATGTAGATGGGAATGGAGTCGGGATCAATTCGTATGGGTGTACCGCCGGTGGAAGGGATCACCTGCATCTTGGTACCGAAATCACCGTCAAAGGCAATGTAATCTCCTGCAGGTGACCATCTGGCATGCTGAGCGAAGATTTCTGTGACCAGTTCAGGGTTTCCTCCCCCTGTTGGTATTTTCATGGTCATACAAGAGGAGGCGGTACCCGAAGAATAGAGAATATATTCTCCATCTGGTGACCAGTACGGATAACCGTCATGAGTTGAATCACTGAAAGTTAACTGAGTAAGCTTATGTTGTTGGCAGGTTACGGCCGGACTGCATAAATACATGATCAGAACCACCGCGATAGAAATGTTCAGGATTCTTGCCATTGGATTTCAATTATTGAATAACGCCACAAAGTTAAGGATAAACCCCATTAGATCCACTTGATCCAATGGCTGGGAAAGAACCAGATTTTAGAAAACCAACAGGATCTATAAAACTATTGCCCGATAATTTCATTGTAGACAGAGGTAACCAGGCGGGATTCATTCTCATCAAACTCGGTAAGTATCTCTGCCATGCTTTTTTCCTGGCTTATATACTCTTTTACTCTATTCTGCCTTTCAACCATTGCCTGGATGTGTTTTTCAATCTCTTCACGTCCAACCAGGTCACTATGCCCGCTTGAAAATGTTTCTGCATCAAGTGCTTCAAGCATATTTGATAATGTTTTAACGTGTTGGAATGAATTACCGTTTTTCATGGAATGAATCAATTGTGGCCGACCACTGAAATACTGATCACCAAGAAAAGCTACTTTTTCTTCCGGACAATAGACAACTATATCTCCGGTTGTGTGGCCAATACCAAAATAGTGGAGCTCAACTTTGTCTTTGCCCAACCATACATTCAGATTTTCTTTAAATGTTAAGGAGGGAGTGAAAGGATAAAATTCAGGTTCTCCCCAGTCAGATGTACGGCCAAAGTTTTCTTTGAAAAAATCATTACGGCAGTTTTCATGGGCTATGACAGTAACGGATTGAGGGAAATACCTGTTCCCCATAATATGATCTCCATCACTATGGGTATTGACAAGATACCGTATTGGCTTGTCAGTTACATTTTTTATAGCTTCAATGGATTGTTGAACAGACTCTTCATTCATTTTTGAATCAATAACCAATACCCCACCTTCACCGATTATAACTCCGCCAGTGGAACCACTACCTCCCTTTACCTGATAGACATTCCCTGAAATCTTTTCCAGGGTAACGGGTGGAGTTTCCCGTTCCTGGGCTGTTAGTAATGCAGTTGTGGATACAATCAATAATAATGTTACTTTTAATATGCTGGTTTTCATTCTGTTTGGTGTAATGTAATGACGTGTTGTTTTTCCTACTTGCATCCATTTGAAAGTGCTGTCAGAGCTGCCAGTGTTTTCTTTGCAAGCAGAACATCATCAGCGTAGATGATAAAATCATCCACGAAATCGCCTGCTTCACTGTTTTTATATGGTTTTATAAGCTTTTCATTTCCAATGGTTACCAGGCTGATTGTGACGAGCTCTCCCTTTACGGCAAATTTTGAAGTGCCTGGATGAATATCGGAAACACTGAACTCATAAATATATTGATCACTTGCGCCTTTGCTATCAGATTCTATACGTGTAAAGCTCATTTTGCAAGTATTTTCATCCTCCATTTCAATTTTTTGTTCATATTGATCCTCAGGCAAATCTATGTTTTGAATATTCTCTGTTAGGAAAGCAATGGCTTCTGTCTTGCTCATAGCTGTTCTCTCTTCGACCACTGAATTTTCTTTCAGGTAACGAATTGCTGCAATGTAATTCTTCGCTACCAGCGGATCAGAAAACAATACTTCAACACTACCAGTAAAATTCTGAAGCTCCCCGTTCTTAAAATATTTTATGTATTTGGTAAGTCCCGGATGTGATGGGTACGGAAAGTTTTTTGCCGCTTACTTTTATATCCAGCTTATCCAGAGCTGATATCTTCAGGGTATAAAATATACCTGGTTTCAGTGCTTCCACCATCTTCTTCTGTAAGCTTCTTAGATATAATCAGTTGATTTTCATTTTCTTCAAGAATCTCTATGTTTTGCTCATATATATCCCCACCAGTCTCAATGGATTTAATATTTTCTGAAAACCATGAGCTGACTTCACTGATTTCATTGAACTGTTTGATTTCTTCTTCACTTGTGCCAATGGCATACTCAAACGCATTGATCATATTCCTGGCCAAGTCCATATCAGAAACATGGAAACCCAGGGACGAGGAGTAATCCGTTACCTTTCCATCCTCAGATTCACGAATAAACTCACGCTTATTTTTTGTCTCCATCTTAATGGTGATGCTGCTCTTAGAGACCTCAAGCTTCAATTTTTCCGTTATATCAGTCAGGTAGAATGAGTAGCTTACCTCCTCTGATTTGCCATCGGAATCTGACTTCCCGACAACGAAATCAACCAATCCGGATGGTGTAGCTTCATAGTTGATACCATTGGAAAAAACATCATCACCAATTTTGACCTCACCTAAATTCTCCTTCGCAAATCCCAAAGACGCATTGTATGAATCCCATACGGGTCTTTCAGGTGTGGTATTATTCACCACATATGTTAAGGTATTGACTATCTGCCTGGCTGACTCAATGCCATTTGCATATATCAGAAGTTCATTAATGAATGATGAACCAGCTGATGTATTGACCTGGATGAATCTTTTACCCTCTTTCACAGGTACTTCCACCATAAGCGATTTACCGGAAATCTTCAGGTTAATTGCCATTGGATTAATGTCGCTGAGGTCAAAGATGTAATTCGACAATTTCTCTTCGCCTTTTTCATTAACAGAATTTGCCTGAAAATCAACCAGGTAACTTTGACTTCCAGGACCAAATTTCTGATCCCATTCAATCTCGTCATCTGTAGCTTTTCCCACATTGTTCTCCAACCAGGTAATTGCCTGATCCCGATTTTCCCATGTAGCCTCTGTCTCCTCACAACTTGTAATTTTATCTTTAATGGCTTCAATGAAGGACCTTGACTTATCTACCTCATTCATTGTGATTACTATTTCTTCGGTGTATCCATCAATTTCTCCATCTTCATAGTAGGTAATGAATTTTTGGGATTGACGAGTCTCCATGGAGACTTGGATGGATTTGCCTTTGGCCTTAAAACTGATGGCAGATGGATCAATATCAGAAAGATAAAAGACCCAGGAGCGTGCTCCTGTTTTGCCCTTCTTATCAGTCAGCAGTTCTTCAAATCTTAGTTTGCAATCATTGCCTTCCACATTTGTGAAATTATATTGGTAGGTTTCACTACCTATTAGCAAGTCTCCGGTATAATCATCTAACCAGGATAATTTCTCCTGAGCATGAAGAGGTTGAAAGCTGAGTACGATTAGGGCGGCAAACAGAAATGGAATATACTTTTTAATTGCTGACATAAGGCTGAGTTTTTTGCTTGGATAGAATAAAAATATGGAATTTTAATTAATAAACGTGGCGGCCATTAAATCTTTACTTCATCTAGTCATAAATAATCGATCATTTCTATTTGGGCTCCCCCCAGGCACCTCCGCCTGGCGTTTCGATAACCAAAAGATCACCTTGGTCGATTGTAGCGGAACTGATAGATTCCAAAACCAAAAGTTCGCCATTTAATTTTACTACTTTCTGTTTTCCCGGTTTACCATCTTCCCCTCCCTCCATCCCATATGGACCACTTCTTCTTCGTTGAGTGAGCAAAGAGAGTTCCACTTTTTCCAGGAAACGAATCTCCCTGACCACTCCATTGCCTCCATTGTACTGACCCTTTCCTCCTGAATTTTTCCTGATTTCAAATCTTTCAAGGCGAACCGGGTAGCGGTGTTCCATGATTTCCGGATCGGTGATCCGGGTGTTGGTCATGTGGTGATGAACAGCATTTGCCCCGTGGAAATCAGGACCGGCACCACAACCTCCGCAAATGGTTTCATAGTAGCCAAAACTGTCATTTCCAAACAAAACATTATTCATTGTACCCTGGCTGGCTGCCTGTAGTTTTAGGGCTTTGAGCAAAGTGTCAGTGAGTCGCTGACTGACTTCAACATTGCCTCCAACAAGTGCAGGGCATTTAAACGGATCATCAGGAAAGTGGCGGGTTAAGCATTCCTTCCGGTAAAATCACCTCTATTGGTTCCAGCATACCATCATTCAGCGGGATATCCTCTTTCAATAACAACCTGAGAACATACATGATGACAGAGTGAACGATGGCTGGATTTGCATTCAGATTGCCAGGGTGTACGCTTCCCGTTCCGGTAAAATCAATGATTAATCCATCCCCTCGACGGAAGAGTGTAACCTTCAAGGGGGTGCCGTCATCAAGGGCCTCACTGGCAAATCCGCTTTGAATTGGATAGGCTTGAATTGCCTCGATGGTCTTACGGGTGGCGTGAGCCTTCAACAGCCTCATGAATTCTGTGATTTTCGCTATGCCATGGATGCCTGCAAGCGCAAGTAATTCACTTGCTCCTTTTCTGTTGGCTGCCAGCGCAGCATTTAGGTCTGCCAGGTTTTCAGCAATGGCCCGTGTGGGATATTTAGTTTTCGTTAGAATATCCTCAATACCTACCCAATCAACCTTTCCTCCTTTTACCAGGTAGAATGGTTTAATAATTACACCCTCTTCAGCCAGCGATCTGGCAGCCGGAGGCATGGATCCTGGACTGATCCCACCAATTTCTGCATGGTGGGCCCGGTTGACCACAAAACCAATTCTTTCACCTTCCGACGTAATCACCGGACTGACCAGTGTGATATCGGGAAGATGAGATCCTCCGTAGGCCGGATGATTCGTTACCAGAGTGTCTCCTGTCTGCAAATCGAACTCTTTTAACAGGCTCCTAACACAGATGCCCAAACTACCCAGGTGGACTGGAATATGAGGAGCGTTGGCAACCAAATAGCCCTCTGCATCTACTATGGCACATGAGAAATCAAGACGTTCTTTCACATTGACCGATACAGAAGTATGCTGCAACATGGCACCCATATTTTCTGCAATGCTCATGAACCGCCGTGAAAAAAGTTCAAGCTCGGCCTCGGGTGATATGTTGTCATCGCTTTTCAACGTTATCTCCTTTTCACGGTGAAGCACCATCGTACGCTGGTCATTCATCAGGCAGCTCCATCCCTTCTCCAGGAAAGTGGAACTGTAAGGATCAAGAATAATGGCAGGTCCAAAGATTTGAGCTCCAAAATCTACGTTTTCTCTTATAAACACCGGTGTTCCCTTTTCATTCTGGTACGCCGGCAAGGCCTTTTTATTATCACTGCTCAACACTGAACGGTGAGATATTATCTTAACAGCAGAGGCCACCACCCTGACTGATTCAATCTCCACAATTCGGTCATCATTCCAATGACCGTATAGAGCCATATAAGCAGATCGGAAATCCTTTATAAGTTGCTCCAGGGAAGACCAGCTTAATTCAATGGTTGATTCCTGGCCCTTAAATCGCAAAAACACCAATCTGCTGCGGATGATGGAATCTTCCTTATTAACTCCTTCAGCAAGGAGTTTCCTGAGTGCCTCCTCTTCAAGATCCGGGAAGAGGTTGGATATATTATATGTGTGCTGGAGAGGTTTCAGAACTTGCTTTTCAGCAAACCTTTCGATTACCGCTTCTCCAATACCGTAAGCACTGAGTAAACCTGCATTTTCAGGAATCAGTACTTTGTTGATATTGAGCAATCCAGCTATACTGCAAGCATGCATACCTCCGGCGCCTCCAAATGCCACCAGGGCATATTCAGACGGATTGTATCCTTTTCCGGTGGAGATTTTCTTGATCGCTCCTGCCATGGTTTCGTTGGCAATTCTGAGAAAACCGTTGAGCAAATCGTTCTCATCGGGACTGGTTCCCGACCTTTCTGCTATCTCATCTTTTATTTCTTTGAGTTTTACCCGGGCAAGTTCAGGGTATACAGGAATATGAAACTGCCTGGGATCCAATCGACCAGACAACAAATTTACATCCGTGATGCATAACGGTCCCCCTGCACCGTAGCAGGCCGGACCGGGCATTGCCCCGGCACTTTCAGGACCTACGATCAGTTTATATCCATCAAATTTGCATACCGATCCTCCTCCGGCAGCAACAGTTTCAATGTTGAGCGACGGACTGTGAATATTTGCCGATCCCACCTTGAGCTCAAAACAGTAATCCAATTCCCCGTCGTAACGCGACACATCAGTGCTGGTGCCTCCCATATCGAAACTGATCATCTTATGGAATCCAGCCTCAATACCCATTGAAACAGCTCCCACTACCCCACCGGCAGGTCCGCTCAGCAGACTGTCCTTGGGCATGAAATGATCTGCCTTCACCAATCCCCCTGCACTGGTCATTACCCAGAAACGATTGCCAAGCACCTTTTCGCTTATCTGTCTGATATACTGATCAATGACGGGTGATAAATAAGCATTCACCTCAGTGGTTTGCATGCGAAGCAGGTACTTAATCAATCCTGACAGCCGGTTGGAGGCCGAAACATATTGCAGTCCCTCATCAACAATCATGGTACGAACAAGCTCTTCATGAGCAGGATTGATCCATGCGTGCATGAGAGCAACTCCAACGGTCTTGATTCCAGCTAGTTGTATGGCTTTAATAGCCTTCCAAATGGAGCTTTGATCAGGGACTTTTAATACTTTTCCTGTGGCATCCAACCTCTCATCCACTTCGATAATGAGTTCAGCCAATAAGGGCGGTTTTATGACCTCCCGTGCAAATATATCCGGGCGCTGTTGATTGCCAATGGCCAGTAGATCCTTAAATCCTTTGGTAACCAGCATGGCAGTTCGGGCACCTTTGTATTCGAGCAGGGCATTGGTTCCCTTGGTTGATCCCAGGCGAATTTCCATTTTGGGAAAGGCCTGATTGAGTGGGGTCTCGGTGATCAGTCTGGCACATAGAACAGGTGCCTCTTCATGGGCAGTAATCTCAAATAATAGGTGCTTTGCACGCAGATGATCCGGAAGGCCGGACTCAAGGACCATACGGCAATCGACCGGATTGAATTGCTTTATAATAATTGGTTTGTGTGGAAATTGGAGGATTAGGAATTGATATCCACTCAAAAGGTCCGCAGTGAGTCCCCAGTTGGTTGAAATTTCAAACTCTGTGGCAGAGAAAACATGCGTTATGCTGCCACGAAGTGATGAGCTGGATAGCACTTTGCGACGTAGACTCTGACCATCGGGAGTGATTGCCATGCAATCTGTAAAAGTGCCCCCGGTATCGATATTAAGTGTATACATAATGCCCTAACACAAACTGATCAAATAATTCCACATACAGAGAGTATACTCCTGAGTCCAAGAAAGATTGTCACCAGAACCACTGTCCCTCCAATAATATTCAATGATAAACGATTACGGTGTGCACCCAGTAGTTTTTTGTCATTCATCACCCAAAGAAGGTAGATGGCGATAATGGGTAACAATATACCATTTGCGGCCTGCGCAAAAACAATAACCGGTACAGGTTTTAATCCAATGGCCGATAACACGATACCGATGGCTAAAATCACCATCCATATGGTCCTGAATCTTTTCGATTTTAAATCCTTTTTCCAACCCAGGATACCACAAGTTGCATAGGCTGCAGCCAGTGGAGCGGTAATCGCTGAGGTTAAGCCGGCCGCAAACAGACCTATACTGGTAAGTATGGTTGCCCAATTGCCCAGAATTGGCTCAAGCTGAATGGCCAGGTCACCAGCACTCTCTATTTCTTTTCCCGTTCCAAAAAATGCCGCTGCGGATGTGATCACAATCGACATGGATACAACTCCTCCGAGCAGGATGGAGATCCATATATCCAACCGGGCCGCTTTTAGATCTTCTTTACCCTTCCATTTCTCCTGAACGAGCGCAGCATGTAAAAATAGATTATAGGGTACTACTGTCGTTCCTACCAGTCCAGCCACCATAAGAATGGATCCATCGGGTATTCGGGGAAAAAACATTCCTTTCATGACCTCACCCAGTTGAGGTGCCAGAAAGATCATGGTGGCGAGGAATACCAGACTCATCAAAATGACCAGGGTTACCAGGATTCTTTCAAGATATTTATAGTTGCCCAAGCAATAGCAAAATAAAAGCAATGGTTCCAATCACCGGCCCCCATATGTTGATACTGAATTCGCCAGATCTTAATAGAGAAACCTCTCCAAAAAGCGCCTCAAGCCCCAATGCACCCCCAAGAATATTACCAGTCTCATAAGCCGCATTACCAACCCCTATGGCAGAAAGAATCAACAACAGAGATATTACACGTCCCGCACCCTTATTAAACTGGGCATAGAGTGCCTCGCCAAGGCCTTTGCGGGTGACAATGCCCAGACGTGCAGCCATCTCCTGGAGCACGATGGTGGCAATTACAGAAAAGAGCAGGGCCCACAACAGGGCATATCCATAGCCAGCGCCGGCTAGTGTACAGGTTGTTAAGGTACCCGGACCGATGAATGCTGCGGTTACCAGTGCGGCGGGACCAATGGATCGGAGCCTGGACTTCATGACTATTTTGTCGGTTTTGTCAAAGATATAGAAACGGAGTTGAAATAGAGAAATCGCGTTGTGTATTGCGCAAATTCAGACTCTAATTCTAAGTGGTTTTTATCAATAGTTGAAAACAATATTTTGTACTGAATTGATGTTTGTTGAAATTGGGTTTGAAAAAAAACGTACAAACTAAATAATCAGTATTGACTACCACCTCTATATTATTGATATATAGAAATTTATTAACTAACACAACTTGTGATGAAAAATCCAAAGCTCACATTAATAGCCATTCTTTTAATTACTGTTGTTCATGCATTTTCTCAATCGAATACAGAGTTTTTCATTATAGATGAAATTGCCGATAATGCTGAACAACTCATATCTGAGTTTGGCAATCATTCCAATGTATATGTGACTGATGGTATCTCTCCCAATGCGTTGGGACAAGTCTCAAATGCAATTGGGAGTTTGCAGATTGATGATTTGCATATCTATGTGTTGACAAAACCCGGGGCTATAATCTTTAATAGCATTGCAGTTACCATGAACAATTTTAATGATTGGTCACCCCACCTGACATCACTCAACAAATATGTAGCAAACAAAGTAATAATACATAGCGAAATTGTCTTCTCCGGAGAAGAGGGAACATTGTTAAAAGAAAAACTTGAAGAGATTACCGGCCTTGTTTTTACAACTCAAAATGGGAATAATTAAAACCTACATCATCATGAAACCAATCACACGCCAATTGAGAATATCTCTGATATTCGTTTTTGCTTCAATTATGCCAATGATCCAGGCTTTGCCAACAGAGACTGAATACCTGGGTGTTATTGCATATTCTGGTTACTACGATGATGGTGCCTGGGGTGCATTTCCTATCGGGTTCAGTTTTGATTTTTTTGGCAACACATATACAGATTTCTATGTAACGTCCAATGGTTTAGTGATGTTTGGATCAAGTTCAACACAATATATAAACAGAACCATACCTACCGGAAATACACCAAATAATTATATTGCTCCATTCTGGGATGATATCGTAATTCATAGTTCCGGAGATATTATGTATCAGACCATTGGAACAGCACCCAACAGAAAACTAGTGGTTCAGTTTACCAACATGTCTTTCTGGAATTCGCCGATTTTGCTGGGAACATTCCAAGTCATTTTGTATGAAGGCTCCAACAATATTCAGACCCAATACAGGAGCATTGTGGATTTAACATCTGACAGGGCCAGCGGTAATTCTGCTACCATTGGATTGGAAAATGTTGATGGCACCGCAGGAGTATTGGCCTCCTTTGGAACTGCAGGATACATTCAAAGTGAAAAGGCCATTTTATATACACCCGGCGGAGGCACTTATACTTTTGATGACAATGCAGTTTACGAGGGTGTTCTATTACAAGATGTTATACCCAGAGCGAGTACGCCAAATCTGGTAAGCCCGGCAAATAATTCTACTGTGGGCGATACGGTAGTTTTTCAGTGGGATGCAGCTGCAAATGCTTCCAGCTATTTTGTAGTAATTTCTCAAAACTCAGACCTTAGCAGCCCCATACATACCTCTGCAGATCTAACTGATTTATTCTACGAATATATTTTAACAACAGACCAAACCTATTATTGGTCGTCCTATTCAAAAAACTCCATTGGAACTGTATCATGGTCCGAGATATGGAAATTTCAAACGAGTCCGGTACCTCCTCTGGTAGCAGTTCCTCAAACAATATATATAGAGCAAGGGCAACAACGAACTGCTACCCTTGCGTTTACGGGTGGAGATGCGGGATCAAAAACGGCAACCGTTACCTCCCTGCCCGGTGAGGGTGCTTTGTATCAGTTCAACGCGGGTGTTCCCGGAGCGCAAATCGTAGCAGTACCCACAGATGTTACAGATGCTTCTTTCAGACTCATTTATAGCGCAAGTGGAGCCACTGGAAATGGTGTAGGGAATTTCGATTTCCACTTTTCTGATCTAACATATACATCTGCAGATGAATCATATACAGTCAATGTTTCACCACCGGGAATCCCTAATTTCGTATTTGCTTCAAAAGAAATTGACAGGGTTGAAATTACTTTTGACAGAAATATGACCGATCCCACCGGGAAACACCTTGAATTTTCAATTCAGGACAATGGAGTTGATGTTACTTCTACCTCCTGCATATTAAAACCTGGAGATCCCGCCACGATAATAGTTTATGTTTCTCCAAATCTAAATACGGCAAATGCAATAGCCGTTGCTTATACAAAAGGTACAATAACTGCCGAGTCAACAGGCGTCTTGGAATCATTTGATTTTCAACTTGCCGGCAAACTGATTCAGGTAATCAATTTTAGTGCCTTGGTGGATAAAACCTACGGTGATGCCGATTATTCGCTTTCTGCTACAGCTTCATCAGGATTGCCCATCACCTACAGCTCTTCAAATTCAACAGTTGTATCGGTATCAGGATCAACCGCCACTGTAAATAATGCGGGTGAAACCTTAATATATGCTTCTCAGGCTGGTGATGCTACATATGCACCGGTGACCTTCGAACAACATCAACTTGTGAACAAAGCTCCAGCCCCTGTGACCCTGAGTAATCTTTCTCAGGAATATACAGGTTCTGGGATCCAGGCAACAGTATCAACAGTCCCTGTAGGCCTTACAGTAAAAGTTACATACGATGGATCGGTCACCCTGCCCGTTGATTTGGGCACCTATTCCGTATTGGCAGATATTGAAGAAGCAAATTACGCTGGAACTGCTTCAGAACCGCTGACTATTACAGATTTAACAGCGCCAGTTCCAGATTTGGCAATATTGCCAGATGCCACCGGAGAATGCGCCGTAACACTGCTTGCTCCGACTGCTACAGACTTTTATTCAGGTGCTATTACAGGTACGACAGGTGCAACATTCCCCATCACCATACAAGGGACTACAGTAGTTACATGGACATATGATGACGGAAATGGCAACACATCAACACAGCTACAGTCAGTCATAGTTGACGATGTCACTGACCCTGTCACGCCTACACTCCCAGATGTGACAGGTGAATGCTCAGCGACTGCGGTTGTCCCAACTACAACAGATGCTTGTGCAGGAACCATCACGGGAACCACAACTGATGCTTTGACTTATTCGACGCAGGGCACCCATGTGATTACCTGGAATTTTGATGATGGAAACGGAAACAGCATCGATGTGACTCAGAACGTTGTCGTTGATGATGTTACACACCCGGTCACACCTACGCTGGCAAATGTAACTGGTGAATGCTCAGCCACCGCGGTTGCTCCCAACAACCACAGATCTATGTGCAGGATCCATTACGGGAACCACAACAGATCCAGTAACTTATTCGACTCAGGGAACCCATGTGATTACATGGAACTTTGACGATGGAAATGGAAACAACATTAATGTGACCCAGAATGTGGTTATTATCGATATTACTCCCCCTGTAACGCCTACATTGGCAGATGTAACAGGTGAATGTTCAGCAACAGCAGTCGCCCCGACCACCACTGATGCATGTGCAGGAACCATTACAGGGACTACAACAGATCCATTGACTTATTCAATCCAGGGTACCCATACAATTACCTGGAACTTTGATGATGGAAATGGAAACAGCATCAATGTTATTCAGAATGTAATCATTGATGATGTTACCCCGCCTGTTACGCCCGTACTTGCAGATGTAACAGGTGAGTGCTCAGCCACAGCCGTCGCCCCGACTACAACAGATGCGTGTGCAGGATTGCATAACCGGAACAACAACTGATGCATTGACTTATTCGACGCAAGGCACCCATACAATTACCTGGAACTTTGACGACGGAAATGGAAACAGCATTATTGTTACTCAGAATGTGGTGGTTGATGATGTTACGCCTCCTGTTACGCCTGTACTTTCAGATGTAACAGGTGAATGTTCAGCCACTGCAACCCCTCCAACCACCACCGATGCTTGTGCTGGAACCATTACCGGTACCACCTCAGATGCATTGACATATGCAACGCAGGGCACCCATGTGATTACCTGGAACTTTGACGATGGGAATGGAAATAGCATCAATGTGACCCAGAATGTGGTTGTTGATGATGTCACTCCGCCTGTTGAACCAACACTTTCAGATGTAACAGGTGAATGTTCGGCAACAGCTGTCGCCCCGACTACAACTGATGCATGCGCAGGAACTATTACCGGAACCACAACAGATGCATTAACATATTCAACCCAGGGAACCCATGTGATCACCTGGAACTTTGACGATGGGAATGGAAACAGCATCAATGTTGCACAGAATGTGGTTATCGATGATGTAACAAATCCATTGACGCCAGCACTTTCAGATGTAACAGGTGAATGCTCTGCCACAGCGGTTGCTCCTACTACGACAGACGCATGTGCAGGAACAATTACCGGAACCACAACTGACGCATTGACCTATTCAATCCAGGGCACCCATGTGATCACCTGGAACTTTGATGATGGCAATGGAAACAGCATCGATGTGACACAGAATGTGGTTGTGGATGATGTTACTCCCCCAATCACACCAACACTCCCAGATGTTACAGGAGAATGTTCTGCAACTGCGATTGTCCCCACAACCACAGATCTATGTGCAGGAACCATATCTGCAACCACAACAGATCCATTGACTTATTCTACCCAGGGCATCCACGTGATTACCTGGTTCTTCGATGATGGGAATGGAAACAGCATTAATGTTACCCAGAATGTGGTGGTTGATGATGTTACCCCCCCTGTAGTACCAATACTCACAGATGTAAGCGGGGAATGTTCAACAACTGTGAGTTGCTCCAACCACAACAGATGCTTGTGAAGGAGACATTACAGGAACCACAACTGACCCGTTGACCTATTCAACAGCAGGCACCCATGTGATTACCTGGACCTTTGACGATGGGAATGGAAACAGCATTGACGTTGACCAGAATGTCATTATTACCGATGTTACAGATCCTGAGACGCCAACACTGGCAGATTTAATCGGAGAATGCTCCGTCACAGCAGTCGCTCCAACCACAACAGATGCATGTGCCGGGATCATTACAGGAACTACTGCTGATGCGTTGACCTATTCAAGCCAGGGCACATATGTGATTACCTGGAACTTTGATGATGGGAATGGCAATAGCATAAATGTTACCCAAAATGTGATTATTGATGATGTTACACCGCCTACTGCAATATGTCCTGACAATGTGATAACATGTTATGAATCAGTAAGCACAATAGGATTATCTGAAGTGAATGATAATTGCACCATACCCACAATCACCTACGAATTATCTGGCGCAACATCCGCAAGTGGCACCGGTGATGCAAGTATTCAATTGTTTAGTCCTGGAGAAACAACCGTTACCTATACCCTCGACGATGGCAATGGAAACAGCAGTCAGTGCGCATTTACGGTAACTTATGAAGAGGTTGAAGAGATCATTGTATCCAATATTGACGGTACATTGACTGCTGAAACTGCGGGAAGCTATCAGTGGATGAATTGTGAGGATAATTCCATTATTGATGGTCAAACAGAGAACACGTTTGCACCCCGGGTGAATGGAGATTATGCTGTGATTGTGACACAGGGTGTGTGTGTTGATACTTCGGAGTGTTATACGCTGGACTATACAGGATTAGATAATAACGGTATACATCAGGGATTTGAAGTCTATCCAAATCCAGCCGAGGAATACGTAACCATCGATATGGGTATTGAAAATACAAATGCCATTGTTAAAGTAGTCAATATGATGGGACAGACTGTGGTGGTAGAAAGATTGGTCAGATTAACCCGAACAGATCTCGATGTAAGCAGATTCAAGCCTGGAATGTATCTGATTCAAATCAACAGCGATCAGATCAATGGTATTGTTAGGGTAATTAAGGAATAGCAGAAGGATTGCTCTGAATGCTAACAAATATCAGACAGGCTGCAGGTTAATTATGTGACTACACCCTCAGGAATATTTTCCTCCTGTAAAGGAATAGGAGGAATGCCCATTGCAGCGTGAGGACTCCGATGGCAATAATGACTGCTCCCCACTGTTCGCTGATGTGAACGGAAAACCAGTTGAGAAAGAAGCGGCTGATGTCCCCGAAATCAACGATCCGGGCTACCATATAAATGGTGATGGAGTTCATGCCGAATACCCTGAAGAAAAGGGTCCAGTTCTTTGATCCTCTTACATCAATCACATAATAGAATAGTGGATAGCAGCAATGCACTGACACCGGCAGCCAGAATCACATAGGACACCGTCCACATCTTTTTAATAACCGGGTAAAACGGGCTAATAGCAATTGCAATAGCTACAAGTGCGACCCCTGCCACTGCAATATGGAGGGCTTTTCTATTAGGTGTATGGGACGTACTTCGAATCACATAGCCCGCAATGGCTCCCATCAGGGTAACTGAGATGGCAGAGACGATGCATAAAAATCCTTCAGGGTCGAAATCGGTGTCATAGAGCCTTCCCGGGATCAATCGCTGATCCAGCCACGCATTGATGGTGGATGCAGGTTCAAATGTCCCTGCTCCATATCCAGGCACCGGCACAAACAACTGTAAAGCAGCAACACCCGCGAGGATGCCCAGCAGCCAATAAATGCATACTTTGATGTTACGTGAATAAAGGAATATGAGTGCCGCAAAGAAGTATCCGAAACCAATCTGGGCAAGTACACTGGCATAGCGGAGATTTGTAAAACCCCTGCTTGCTGCGCCATTGTAGAGTAATCCCAATCCAATCAAAGCCAATAGCCGAATCCCGATCTTCCTGAGAAGCCTTGATTTGGCTATACCTTTTTCTACTTTTGAAGTGATCGCGTAGGGGATGGCAACACCTGCGATGAACATAAACAGTGGAAAGATCAGGTCATAAAAGCGAAATCCTTTCCATTCCACATGATGTGTCTGGGTGGCGAGGGCTTCCATCCAGCCCCATCCTGAAGCTTCTGCAAAGGTAGCGATGATACCAGCATCCACCCATGAGCATGGCCATATCAAAACCTCGCAATGTATCGAGTGATTGTAATCTTTCCTTTGTATGTGTTCTGATTGAAGCTGTTGACTGAGTTTCCTGCATCTTTAAAAGTTTAGAAATTGCATTCTAAATTAAACAAAAAACCTATCCTACTTTTCTGTTTTATGGCATCCCTCCAACCTTTTTCTGTTTTTTTTTATAACTTATTCAGCTGCAAATCAATTGATGAATAAAGGACTTCATATATCTGAGCCGGTTCATAATAATCGATCTGTCATCTTCATGGCTGCCCTGTCCATACTACTGGGAGGAATTATATATTTGGCATTTCGCTCTCCTGAACTCGCTTTTATTCAATGGATTGGAGCCTCCGGATCGGACGGCTGGCTCGCCTTATTTAGGGAAAACGCTGCCTCATACGGCAAGAATCTCCCGGAATGGTTTGTGTATTCCCTGCCCGATGGTTTGTGGGCTTTTGCCTATGCACTGGTCATCACTTCCATCTGGACGAGAAGCAGCTCTTGGATCAAATATCTTTGGCTGGCCAGCATACCCCTATTGATTATAGGATTTGAAGCTATGCAATACCTCCATATTATACCTGGCACATTTTGTTTCCAGGACCTGATAGCCGGGCTTGCAGGTCTGACACTCGGATATATCATCGGAACCAACACTCAAAAACATAGAAAACATGAAAAAGAAATGGTATAAAGAAATACTGTTGCCCACGCTCCTTTCTCTAATGGCATTGGGAGTTTTTATAATGTTGGCTGCTGGATGTCTGGAATTACAATTTGAGGAGGTAACTTATTTAGGAGATGGGATTTATCAGGGAAAAAACACCCTGACCAATGGCCGCACCTCAACAACTACCGGTGCCATTGATGACCAGGACCGGTGGAATGGACCAATTACCAAGGAATACTATCGCACGGATGCGGATAAAAAAATGTATCGATGGACGGAAGAGGTGGATATGGTTCATGGAAAACGCGAGGGGATGGTCACCTATACTCAGTACAACCTGGAGGGAGAGGTAACGGCTAAATGGAGGGATTGTTGTTATAAAAATAATGTATTGAAGTATGAATATACATCTTATCCGTTATCAAAAAGCACGGAAGCCGCAACTTCTTTCCAGGTTCTTCAGGATACGTATCTCTGGTATTCTCGTATGATGAATGCCTTTGGGTTTGATGATTCCTATTTGGAAGGATTTTTAGGTGAAATAGATGCTATTGCAGAGCCATACGCATACGGAGATACTGCATTCATTGATCTTTATTATATGGCGATTGACCAATTGGAAGGAACACCCTATGACAGCATACTTGGGTTGAATGCTATTCTGTCACTTTCCATGGGAGTTGATGAGATGAAAAATCATGAATTCAGGCAGGCAGTGGTGGACAGGTACTGGGCCGGAGGAGGGAATACATATGGGATTATTGAGACAACCTACAGTCCCTATTTACTATTCTTGAATGAGGCAAGTGTGGCTGATCCGGATTTCGAGCAGTTTTGCCATGTGTTGGACAGTACTATGGATAGCTATGTCCCTCTTGATCCAGCAAATCCCTTTTTTATTGACAGCATTGATAGTTACCTGTACAGGGCTCTTTCAGAGATCATGGAAGAAGACTCCACCTCCTCTGAATCTGATGTGAAGAAAAGTGCCGGCCTGATACGCGAACCTCATAGAATTCCAAGGAGTTTGAAAGAAATAACCCCTTTGCAGATGCATGTTGCTCTCAATGATATAGCAGAAGAAGTGGCAGAAGTTGCAGAAGTGGCAGAAGTGGTTTTATTTTCTATGTACTTCAAGATGATTGAAGGGGATATTATACTTAAAGTAACAGAACAGGCATGGATGGAGAATCAAAACATAGTAAGACTTCCAACTGTTACGACCGAGTTCTCCAGCAACAATTCAGCAACCAGCGTAAGTCTCACGGGATATATTATCGATAATGGCGGAGCTGAGATTACCGAAAATGGGATTGTTTGGGCAGGCTACTTCAACCCTTCGGTGAATGATAACAAAGTGATTGTGGCAACTGGAAGCGGGGAATTCACAGTTTTAGTGGATCAACTTACCGAAGGATCAACTTATTTTGCAAGGACTTTTGCTTCCAATAGTGCGGGAATTGCCTATGGAAACTGCATCGAATTTAAGGCAATCAATACGGTCGGTATCGATTTAAAGGAAATGGAATCAGCTTTTGAGATCTACCCCAATCCCACATCAGGAATAACTACCTTTCGGTATAATTCAGAGATTTCAGATAAGCTGGTACTAAACATAATTGACCTGAAGGGTAGCAAGGTCCTTGAGCGAACTTTTGAAATAACCCAGGGAGACAATTATTTACAGCTGGATCTGTCCAATATCAAGATGGGAATCTATCTGTGTCAGATAAAATCAGGGTTTGAAACCAAAGCCTCGCAAAAACTTTTTATTCTGTAATTATCTCCTTCGGCAGATAGTTGTATTTTAAACGAAAGTTAATCCGCTTTCATTCGAAATATTATTATCTTTGAAGTATGATCTTCAATATCCAGCGCTTCTCTACCCATGATGGGGAAGGCATCCGAACGGTGATCTTCTATAAGGGATGCCCACTGCGTTGCCAATGGTGCAGTAATCCGGAAAGTCAATCCTTTGACTACAGTTTCATATATGATAAAAAAAGGTGTAAAAACTTTCGAGATTGCATTGTGATAAATAACGGGGCCATTACACCGGGTAAAGACCATGGTGTTCAGATAGATCGTAAGCGCATTCAGGAGCATGCAGGCTTCAAAGATATTTGTCCCTCCAAAGCCCTTACTCTATGCGGTGAAGACAAAAATGTCGATGATATCCTGCAGGTGATCGAAAAGGACTCTCCTTTCTATCGGGAATCAGGTGGAGTTACTCTATCTGGTGGAGAACCACTCTCCCAGGGAGAGGAGCTCATCCAGTTGCTCAAGAGACTAAAAGAAAGGAATATCAACGTGAATATGGAGACCTCCCTGCACGTAGAATGGAAGGAGGTTTCCAGGTGCATAGGTCTGGTGGATACCTTCCTGGTGGATCTTAAACACATGGAACCGGATAAGTTTGAATTCTACACACAGGGAGAGGCTGCATTGGTCCTGAATAACCTGAAAAAGCTGGTGGATTCAGAAGCACCTATTGTTATCCGTATCCCTGTAATCCCGGAATTTAACCATACCGAGTCTGAAATGAATCAGATGATAGATTATGTGGCAAGCCTTGGTGGGATCAGCGAGATACACTTTCTCCCCTACCATACATTCGGCAATAGCAAATATAAGATGCTGGATATGGAGTATCCATACAGGGATCAGCCGCAGGTACAAGATTCAGAGCTGGAACACTATAAACGTTACGCAGCTTTGAAAGGAATAGAAACCAGAATTGGAGGTTAAGATGATCACAGAACAGAAATCAACAACAGTAACAGAACGAATACGCTTACTAAGGGAAAAGGTATTAAGCACCAAACCATCTGTTTGTACAGAAAGGGCAAAATTCTATACCCAGGTTTACAGGGAAAATGAAGATCAGCCCGTCATTAT
The DNA here is from genome assembly GCA_963710385.1 of uncultured Bacteroidales bacterium. Taxonomy (GTDB): domain Bacteria; phylum Bacteroidota; class Bacteroidia; order Bacteroidales. The sequence goes on from CAVQAB010000009.1 coordinate 32,152, forward strand.
CAAACGGTCACTTGCATTGGAAAAGACACTGAAGGAGATGACCATCTTTATTGATAAGGGTGAGCTTATTGTGGGGAACCAATCATCTCAGCACAGGGCCGCCCCTATCTTTCCTGAGTACGCAGTAGACTGGCTACCCGAGGAAATGGATGGGCTGGATAAGCGCCCTGGTGATGCGTTCTTCATCACCGAAGAACATAAAAATGAACTGAGCGAAATTGCAGAATGGTGGAAAGGGAAAGTACTCTGGGACCGTGGCAGGGCAATTATGTCACAGGAATTAAGAGATCTTCAGGATTCAGCCATTATTAAAGCTACCGGCAACCTCACATCGGGAGATGCTCATATTGCAGTAGATTTCCATAAAATACTGTCCATAGGACTCAGTGGATATCTTCAGGAAATCGAACAGTATCATCAGCAGGTGGAAAGGTTCAACCAGGAAGGTGTTCGGAAGGATCATTTTTATAGAGCACTGACCATCTCCATAAAGGCATTCCAGGTATTTATTCAGAGATACAAAGATCTTGCATTTTACATGAGTAAGGAAGAGCAGGAGACAACAAGGGTACTTGAATTAGAAATGATTGCCAGCAATTGCGATATCATTTCAGAAAAGCCCCCTGAGAATTTCTACCAGGCTTTTCAGCTTATCTATTTTGTACAGCTCATTCTTCAGATTGAGAGCAATGGCCATTCGGTCTCCCTGGGAAGAATGGATCAGTACCTCTCCCCTTTTTACAAGGATGACAAACTCACCGGGATCATTTCGGAGGATTTTGCTTCTGAATTATTGGAGAATACCTGGATTAAATTACTTTCAATCAATAAGATTCGTCCCTGGTCCCATACCCGCTTCTCTGCCGGAGGGCCTCTTTATCAAAATGTTACAATAGGCGGACAGACCACTGACGGAAAGGATGCTGTAAATGAGTTGAGCTTTCTCATCCTTGAATCAGTGGGGAAGATGAAACTCACCCAACCCAATCTTTCAGTAAGGTTTCATAAACAGATTAATCCCGACTTTATGTTGGCCTGCATGAGGGTTATTGAGAAAGGATTTGGCATGCCCTCCTTTAATAATGATGAAATCGTTATTCCCGGACTCCTGGAACTGGGTGTAGAAAGGGAAGACGCATACAACTATTCTGCCATCGGATGTATTGAGATAGCTGTTCCTGGTAAGTGGGGATACAGATGTACAGGAATGAGTTTTCTGAATCTGATGAGGGTACTGCTGGCCGCTATGTATGATGGACTTGATACGCAATCTGGAAAAATCTTTAAAAAGGGATTGGGAAATTTCTCAGAGTTTAATTCCTATGAGGAACTATTTGCAGCCTGGCAGCAACAGATTCGTTACTATACCCAAAAAACAGTAGAAATTGATACGGCTGTTGATACTGCCCTCGAAGAACATGTTCCTGATATCCTCTGTTCTGCTTTTGTTGACAGTTGTATTTCCCGGGGCAAAACCATCAAGGAAGGTGGTTCCAAATATGATTTTATTTCTGGACTGCAGGTGGGAATTGCCAATTTGGGAAATTCACTGGCAGCCATGAAGAAACTTGTCTTTGAAGAAGAAAAAATAACAAAAGAGCAACTTATCGAAGCACTTGAAACTAATTTCGAAGGAGAAGAAGGCGAGAAAATCAGACAGCTTTTGGTAAATTTTGCTCCCAAATATGGAAATGACGATGATTAGGTGGATCTGCTTCTGAGAGATGCCTATATGGAATTTATTCACGAAATCGATAAGTATCACACTACCAGGTATAATCGTGGCCCCATCGGATGTAAATATTATGCCGGAACTTCCAGCATTTCGGCAAATGTTCCCAGTGGAGCAGTTGTACCGGCAACTCCCGATGGAAGAAAAGCATATACGCCGGTTGCCGAGGGAAGTTCGCCTTCTTCGGGAACCGATTTACTGGGACCCACAGCCGTTTTTAAATCCGTCTCCAAACTTCCCACAGATAAGATCATGGGTGGGGTACTTCTGAATCAGAAATTATCTCCTGCAGCCATTCAGAAAGATTCGGATAAAGAAAAGCTTGTTTCGATCATACGCACCTTTTTTGAAGATTTGAAGGGATGGCATGTACAATACAACATTGTATCAAGGGAAACACTTATTGCTGCAAAAGAGAATCCGGAGGAATACAGAGATCTGGTAGTCAGGATAGCTGGATACTCGGCATTTTTCACAACCTTGTCACCTGATACACAGGATGATATTATTGCAAGAACTGAACATTCACTAAACATTTAAATGGATGGATAAAGTACTTTGCGGTGTCGATATTGGAGGCACCAAATGTTCCATAGCCCTGGTTAATGATACGGGACATATCCTGGATAAGATCTACAGTTGTGCACATGTGGAAAAGGGTGAAGAAGGCAGGGTACTGATGGTTGTTGATCATATCAAGGATTTACTTGAAAGAAATGACCTGCAGGAATCGGACCTGCGTGGGATCGGAATGGGATGTGCGGGACACATCCGTTTTCGCGATGGAGTGATTCTTACCACTTCAAACCTGAAGGGATTTAAAAACTTTCCCCTCCGTGAAGCAGTCCAATCCCATTTTTCCATCCCTGTTGTATTAGATAATGACACCAACGCCATGGCATTGGGTGAATTTAAGTTTGGTGCTGGTCAGGGATATGATGATATGGTATTTGTAACCGTGAGTACAGGAATTGGCGCCGGGATTATTATCAATGGAAAGCTTCACAGGGGACTTACCGGTACAGCCGGGGAATTCGGTCATACCATCGTAGAGCCTGAAAGTGAGCTTACCTGTACCTGTGGCAACCGGGGTTGTATTATGGCGTGTGCCTGTGGAATGGCCCTCCCCCATCTGTTTGAGAAAAAATTAAGAGAGGGTAAAAAGAGCAAGTTGGATTTACCTCCAAATTTTATCATGTCCAAAATGAGCGGACAGGTGCTGAAACAGGGACTCGACATGGATGATCCGGTTTCCACGGAGGTTATCGCAGACAGCGGTTATTATGTGGGAATTGGTCTCTATAATCTGTTTCAGGTATTGAATCCACCTCTCATTATACTGGGTGGAGGCTTGACCAATTGGGGTGAATTCTATTTGAACAAAATAAAGTCTACTTTTTACGACCTGGCCCGTGATATGATTTTCGATCCCATTGAAATCGAATTTTCAATTATCGGTTCCGACGCTGGCGTAATCGGTGCCGCTGCATTAACACTGGAGTAAAACAGTTAGTTTGGATCTCGTATGCTGAACGAAAGACAAAATAGAATCCTTGAAATTCTTGGAAATAACGACCAGACTTCTGTAAACAGTCTCTCTCAGATGCTGAGTGTTTCCTCGGTGACGATCCGGCAGGATTTGAATTATCTGGAATCTGAAGGTCTTCTGAAGCGTGTTCATGGTGGTGCGGTATTGAAAGATGCCGATGATCTGGTCAACAGGCTGGGTGTCAACTATGAAAAGAAGCTCAGGATTGCAAAAAAAGTTTCTTCTTTTGTGAATGAAGGGGAAACCATTCTCATTGAATCGGGCTCCGTAAATGTGCTTCTGGCACGGGAACTTTTTAAAATCAAGAAGGTTACCATTATTACCACCAATGTTTACATTGCAAGGCAGTTCAGGAAAAATGAGCAAGCCAACATCATTATTTTAGGGGGCATATACCAGCACGACAGTGAAACGCTGTTGGGTAAAATGACAAAAACCTGCATCGATCAGATCAATATTGACAAGGCCTTTGTTGGCATTGACGGATATACTGCTGAGGCTGGATTTACGCTCCGTGATCTTTTAAGGGCCGAAATCTCAAGCTATATCATTCAGAATGCGCAGGACGTTTTTATAGTCTCCGATTCCAGTAAATTCGGAAAAACAGAGCTTACTAATATTTGCTATCCGTCCGACATACAACACGTGGCCACCGACAGCGATCTAACTTTCGATTTTCAACAGGAGTTTAAGGAAGCTGGGATCGACTTGATTTTGGCCTAGCAATAGATCTGATACCGGAAATCAGGTTTACCGATCCAACCACTCTTTAAACTCCTGTACCCTCTCTCTGGCCACAACGATCTGGTCATCATCAATCCCTTCAATATCAAGCTTTAACCGGCTATTGCTCCATGCGAAAATGTGGGTACACACCTCGAAGGAGACGATATATTTCCTATTGATTTTAAAAAACCTGGAGCCATCCAGAACAAGGATCAGTTCGTCCAGTGTATAATCAATGATATAATTTCTATCGCTTCTGGTGTGCAGATAGGTGGCTTTATCAAAGCTATAGAAGGCTTTAATGTCCTCTACCACAATACTTTTGATTTTCTCCCCTACCTTTACCATAAACCTGGATTTGGTTTGCTTTTGGGGAGTCAGATTCGTCAGGTTTAACAAACTATTGATATCGATCTGTGTGGTAAAGTGTCTTGCTTTCTGAATGGCCTGTTTCAGACGATCCTCATCAATGGGTTTCAATAGATAGTCTATGCCGTTTGTATTAAACGCTTCAATAGCATAAGTATCATAAGCTGTTGTGAAAATTATCGGGCATTGGACCTGCACCTGTCTGAATACCTCAAAGCTTAAACCATCTGCCAGTTGCACATCCGAAAAAATGAGAGAAACCGGAGGATTTGTTTTCAGATATTCAATGGCTTCCCGCACCGTTTCCACGGTGGCTGTTACCTTCATGTCTGGTGCTGCCGCAACAATCAATCGAAGCAAATGATTGGCAGCCCTGTTTTCGTCTTCAAGAATTAAGACATTCATTTGTTATTGACTTTCAGCACAGGCACATTGACCCTAAAGTATTGATCTGTTTGATCAATGACTATCTGCTTGTCAGTAAAGTAACTGTATTGCTGTACAATATTTGAAAGACCAGTAGCTTTTGAATCAGTTCCCACCTGTTTCAGCTGAAGATTATTTACAACTTCTATATGATCATTTTTTCGGGTTACCTTGATAACCAGAGGAATTTTGGTTGAAATTTCATTGTGTTTCACACAATTTTCAATCAATAATTGGATGGTCATAGGTACAATCATTTCATCCTGTTCCGTCCTCACATCAATACTTATGGTTAATTTATCCTCAAACCTGGTCTGCAACAGAAATGCAAAGGATGAAATGAATTCAAGTTCATCTGCCAGAGGGACCAGCTCTTTGTCTCTGCTATCGAGAACATACCTGAAGAGTTCACTCATCTGCTTGATGAAATGAACAGCCTTCTTTTGGTCCTCATAAACCAGGTCGCTCAGCACGTTAAAACTATTGAAAAGAAAATGTGGATTAATCTGGTTCTGTAGCGATTCATATTTATACCGAAGCATTTCTCCTTTGAGTCTCTCTGCCTCAAGGAGGGAGCTTTTCCACTTCTTGAAAAATCCGATGGTCACCAGTATTATCGAAACCCCAAATGAAACCAGAATCGCATAATAACTGGATTTAATGGCCAATATTAAGGGGTTTTCCGGAAAACCACCATAGATAATGCGCACCATCAATAAAAAGACAATTAAATAGGCAAAAACTGCATAGACGATTATACCAATGCTGTTATATATTGCACGTTTAACCGGGTATTCCTGCCAGCTAAACCTTTTATCCAGTTGATTGTAAATATAACCATGTCCCAGCCATTGGGTGATGCATATCACAAATCCCCATGTCCATGATGACAGAAAACCGGATAGGTTTCCGGAAAAACCTTTTAACAACAGCAGGGAAATAAATAAGGCCAAAAAAAGATTCGCCAAAACAATTCCGATAATGCTGCGGAATAACTTTGCGCTGGAGAAAGGGTTTTTCATAATGACCTGCAATTAAGCAATTTTTAACCTAATTACGCTCCGCAAGAATTGATTATTTCCTCCACCTGTCCTTTTCCCCAGGCAGGATGGATTTTGGATTTCAGAGGGTAAGAATCCCACCTTTCCAGTAATCCCCGTGCTTCTTCGCAATATGGGGCCGTATCGGATCCAAAATACTGAGCGGTGCCAATTGCGTTGGACAGCTTCAGAAACATTGCCCTGGGATTAGCCGGATCCAGACCCAGCGACTTTCCTAGAGCCTGACTATACCAGCGGGGTAGTTGTTTGAGAACGTGCCGGTGGATTCACCACCAATCTGCCTGTATGGTACAATGCCTTCATGACATAAGCCTCTGATTCTCCAGGAGCCAGTGCCATTATCCTCTCAATAGGGGCATCAGCCTGGTCAAGGTATCCATCTTTGCCATCATCAGTGGTTTCCATAAAACTCATGAGGATGTAACAATGCGCTTCATAATAGAGGGGTAACCATTCCGCAGTTTCAACATTGGCAATTACCCTGAATTTGTTAGCCACGTTCTGAAAATCTTTAATGGTACTGCAGGAATTGAATTGAACGATCGCTTCACTCATTTTTTGATTATACTTCTCATTTGCACTTATGAAAGTGCTGGCAAATAATGCCATACAGATGATTAGAATTGTTTTTTTCATTTTTAGTTGATTTTATTTAATTGATTAATATCTCCGGATTTCGAAAGGGTAATAAAGCATCCCACCAAAAAGAACCGTTTGGCACCCGGCAGTTTAGGAGCACTATTGTATACTCCATTACTGTCAGGGATAGCTGCATACTCATGGCCGAACTCCTGCTCAAATCCCAGTATATTGGAAACTGAAAAATAGAAGATCACATTTTGTTTGTGCAGATAGCTCCAGTTAAGGTCCAGGGATTGATACGGTATGGTTTTCTCCCCATTGAAATCCGCTTTATTGGGATTGTTATAGTATCGGGGTGAAGACAAGCTGTATGTTCCCCCTATTTGAGATCGAAGCCTGTTGACCCAGTGCTTGTAAATAAGCGTCAGGTTGTGTTTGCTTGAATAACTGGGAACGGCAAGCTCCGGATAATCTCTGTATTTCCTTTTGGAATCTATGAAGGAGTAGGATATCCAGTACTCGACATTCTTAATGCTCTTTTTATCTCTCCAGAACAGATCCAGGCCGTATGCAGAGCCATTACCCTGGTTGTTTATAAAATCGTATTCGTTTGTCTTATTCACCTGGTATGTGACCAGATTTTTGTAGTCTTTATAATATACCTCGGTCCTTAATATCCTCATGTCACCTTTCAGGATATAATTAAGTGTATAGTGATCGGCCCGTTCATATTTAAACCTGTTGGTGTAAAGCAGAAACTCATCATCGGGATCCTGAAAAAACCATCCATATGAAAATGAAACCTGACCCATATCATTTAATTTATAGGCAGCAGAGATCCTGGGAGCAATGTTGGCCCTGTTTAAATAGTCGGAGTATTCCAGACGAATACCCACCCGGGTGATGAACTTCGACGAAGCGTAGACCTCGCTCTCAATAAAACCTGCCAGGGTATTGTTCAGGTATTCATTGGATTGCAGGTGGTCAGTTGATGGAAATTCGATGCCATACTTTTTGGAGTACCATTCACTCCCCGCACTAATTTTTGCACGCTCGCTGAGCCTGTGCTTCAAGGTTATTTTTGCATGGGTACCGTTCAGGTGCTCAGTAAATTTCAGGCTGTCAACAGCTACATGATCCTTGTTACTGGTGTATGAAAATCCACTGGAAAGGATCCAGTTCTTCTTTATTTCTCCGATCCAGGATGCATTGGCAAAATAGTTATCATTGTTCAAATTGTAATTGTAGCTTGCATCCGGATTATTCAGGCTTTTCTCAATGGTTGTAAGTTCCGATTTATTGGCCGTAGCAAAGATCTTAAGCATGCCTGATTTGCCTGTTTTCCATCTGAAACTTATATCTCCTTTGAGGAATTGTGGTTCTTTTTCCCACGTTCTGTACTGGGGAACCATTCTCATATAGGGCATAAGATTGTCATAGCCCACGGAAGTTGTAACAGAAGCATTTTCCCATGTTTTTGTACCCCCCAGTTCCGCTCCTACTGATAACAGGGAGATATTCAACTGGTCCTGTACAGGCATGGCATTGGTCTGCAAAGCCAGCACAGATGATAATGCCTGTCCGTATTCAGCCGAATAACCGCCCGTGCTAAACATGGTACCGCTGAACATAAACGGACTGAACCTTCCGCGGACGGAATTATTTGGAGACGATGAACTGTAGGGAACGTATACCAGTGTACCATCAATATATGTTCTGGACTCCCGGCTATCCCCTCCTTTAACAAACAGCTTTCCTGATTCCCCAACGGTTGTGGTCCCCGGGAGGGCCTGCAATGCACCATAAACATCTCCCTCTGCACCGGCCGTGGTCACCATATCCAATGAACTTAAGGAAATTGATTTGTTTTTGTCACCCGCCTCAAAGGTACCGGCTGAGATGGTCACGGCAGATAGCTCGTTGAATTTCTCCTTCAATTGAATGTCAGGAATATTCACAGATGTACCATTCAGAATAAGCTCTTTTCGAAAACCTTCAAACCCCACAAAATCCACACATAAAATTTGGATTCCGGCTTCATCTGTGGTCAGTTGAAAAGCCCCTTCCCTGTTGCTGGAGGCTCCATCGTATGTCCCAACAAGATATACATTGGCACCTGCCAGGTACTGACCTTCAGCATCTGTGACAATACCTGATATGGTTGTTTGTGCTGTGAGGATGAATCCCATAACCAGGACCAGCGAGCTTAGAATACCTCTTTTCATAATGAGCAGATTCATATGGTATTGTGTAAAAACATCACTACAAATTTGTTGTATGAAATCGGTATTTAAAAAAAAGAATGACTGAACTGTTGAATATGTATGATGAATTGTAAATGCCACGTCTAATTGCCATATTTGAGCATTGAATCTGTGCTTGAGGTGAAAAATAAACTGAGACGTTTTAGTCAACTGCTTTCTTATGTGTTATTAGCTGTCCAAACACATGGACAATGGACGGATATGCTTGCGGTTTATCATTCGGAAGATGAACTGGTATCTTTTCAACTATTCGAAAGTGATGGAGGATTTCTTACCCGGGTACAAGATCCATATGCTGCAAGAGCAGAAGAGCTTGTGGAGGGCCATTCAGAATTAACAGTCACAGGTGACTTTACGGGTGACGGGCTGGATGAAATTGCCTGTTTTGGTGACTTGTTTTACAAGCCAAACCTTAATCCTCAATTTACCAAATCCGTTGTATGGGTTCTCCGATCTGCCGGGAACAGAATGATTCCTGTGGGAACCTGGTATTCTATCCTGGATTCTGTATTGGATCTAAATCTGGTTGATTTTGCCGTTGCAGCAGATTACAACCAGGATGGCAAGGATGATATTGCGCTTTTTTATAATGATCCCGATTCGGAGGAACAAACGATATATGTTTTAGAATCAACGGGTTCAGGTTTTTCTGAAGCGAAAATATATTTCTCCACCATTAGAACTATGTTTAATTTTACTACCCTTCGTTTCGCCTGCCCTGGCGATATTAATGGGAATGGAAAGCCTGATATCGCAGTGTTCTATAACTATTTCGGCCAGGCACCGGACACCAGACAATCTGTTTTCCTATTTGAGTCAGACGGTACGTCCTTTGTCTTAATTCCGGATTTATATAACGGAATCAAGCAGGAGTTTGATTTCTCTTCCATGAATCTTGCACAGCCTGGCGATTACAATGCAGATGGTATAACAGACATTGCAGTTTTAATGGAAGATTCACTAAAACTAAATCATCTGATTGCCGTTTTTGAGGGTTCCGTGACAAATAAGATTACTCCAGAGAACTATTTCACTGCCTCTGATTCAATAATCGCATTTTCCAATGTGAAGCATTTTATAGGTGGGGAATTTGCCGGAGACATAAGCGCCGATCTTGCATTGTTTTACGATAACCCGCTGAATGCAGCTCAAGAAATTCTAATTCTTGAAGGCGAGCCCTCCGGTTTTAAATCGCCCCTAAGGCATTTTCAGGCCAATTCTGAGGAATTTTCATTCAGCTTGATAGAAACAATGCATGGAGGAAGCTTTGTCCATCAACCGCAGGTAAGTGCTGCTACCTGGAAGGAAAACAAGCGAGGTGCTGTCACTTTTACATTCGATGATGGCTATCAGGGTGCATTTGAGCATGGGGCTGCAGCGCTTGACGAAGCTGGTTTAAAAGCTACCTTCTATATTTTTACCGATACCATCGATATTTATAGTGCACCCCTGGCTTCAACAGAATTGATAAGGGAGTACAGAAACAAAGGGATTTGAGATTGGATCACACACCACCAATCACTCAGATTTAGGTTTGCTCACTGCAAATCAAAATTTTGAAACATTAACTGATGTAATAGCAAATTCGCAAAACCTGCTCAATAATCGTTTCAACCAGGAAACCTTTTCGATGTCAATCCCCTTCGGCAGCTTTCGGCCGGAAACACTTGAATATATATCCAGATACTTCAATACCGCCCGCAGCAGCCAGTTTGGTCTTAATTTGGCCACACCCTTCGATTTTCTTGCCTTAAGGTGTTTGCCAGTTCTTAGCTATCGATCTCCCGAATTTGTCGATGAATTTGCTCGTGTGGCTGAGACCTATGGTTATTATCTTCCATTGATGTATCATGACATTATTAATGAACCGTTTGACGAAGATTCACTGACCCTATCGTTCAGTCTTGATCGCTTCCGACAAACCATTCAGTTAGTAAGCCAAAGAGATGTATGGATAGATACCCATGAAAGGGTTTACAAATATATAAGAGAGAGAAATGCGCTGAAAATTAATCAGTTAGAAATCGAGGATATGGAATCAGCACCGGGCCACTTCTCCTTTGTGGCTGATGATGGTCTGGAAGATTCAATTTTTAATGTGGAACTTACCCTGAAAATCATGATACCGGATACCTGGGATAGTGAAGTGGCTACCATTGGTATTGGGGATTCGCTCAGGACTTTACCGATAAGTTCTGATGGAAACGGTAATCATATCCTGTTCAATTGCATTCCAAATAATCAGAAGACTATTCATGCATATGAAGGAACCAGGTCCGCTACTGGCACGAAAGGAATTGAAAATCCATATTCTGAAATATCCCTGATGGCCCATCCCAATCCTTTTAAGGAGGGAACTCTTCTCACCATTGAAGGATTTACGACCCAGAACCTGCAAATCCGTCTCTTTGACATGCATGGCAGGATAGTACGGGATATACACCAAATTGGAGACACCTACCTACTTGAACGCGAGCGCCTTAATGCAGGTCTCTATATTGTTCAACTGTTGGATTCCGGTTCCCCGGTATCGATGCTTAAACTGCTTGCAGAATAGGAGTAGTCAGGTTATAAAAACAGCAAATGTAAACCCTGCGGATTCACTCAGACACGAATAAATCCAATTATCTGAGGAATTTGATTACCTTTGCCAAAATTTCTTAGCCGACTTTCTAACAAGGCAGATTTCCCAATAGTATCGGGACCCCTCTCTTTTTTTCTGATTCAGCTAAGGCCAGCGAGCCAAAATGGTTTGTTGCTAACTAATATCTCAGCCATTTGTGGCTGTGTAAAATCAATTTTATGAGTAATACAACATTTAACAAAAGACAAAGAAGCAATTCAACACCAGGTAAATTATAAACGCCACGGTTCAAATAATAATCATCGAAACCATTCAAGACCGGGTTTGAAAACATCCACACTTGATCCTAACCGTTTGGTGAAGGAAGCCAGCCAGACAGAAATGAAAGAGTTTCGTTCCGATCGTCTGATAAGTGACTTGCCAATCAGCGCGCAACTTAAGCAATGCCTTGATAAAAAGGGATATGAAAGGCCCACTGAAATACAGGACAGAACCCTGGAAGCACTAATGCAAGGCAAAGACCTTTTAGGCATTGCACAAACCGGAACCGGTAAAACCGGGGCATTCCTGATACCAATTATCGAACAACTTCTTCACCAGAGGGAGAAATCCTATGCACTTGTAGTAGTACCTACGCGGGAACTGGCCTTGCAGGTGGAGGAAGAATTTAAAAGTATGACCAAAGGGATGGGCTTGTTTAGTGCCTGTTTCATTGGAGGGACCAGTATAAGCAGAGACCTGCAGACGTTCCGCAGAGAGAGTCACGTGGTTATTGCAACTCCGGGCAGATTGCTGGATCTGATAAATCGAAGGGCTTTAGATCTGAGAAAGTTCAAGATCCTGGTTCTGGATGAGTTTGACCGCATGCTCGATATGGGATTCATTCGGGATGTGAATCGTATTTTGGAGGGTATGCATCAAAGAAATCATACCATGCTCTTCTCGGCCACCCTTGATAAATCACAACAATCGCTTATCAACAGGATCCTTAAGGATCATATTACGGTGAAAGTGAGCAGTGTTGACGGAACCGGTGATAACATTGATCAGGACATTATCAGACTTAAATCCGGTGAAGACAAATTCAAAGTTCTGCAAGAGATGTTGTCCCAGGAGACTTTCAATAAAGTATTGTTGTTTGAAGAAACCAAACATCGGGTAAGCCGACTGTGTGATAAATTGAATAAAGCTGGTATAGCTTCGGATCAAATCCATGGTAATAAGAGTCAGAACGCCAGGCAATCAGCGCTTCTAGCATTTAAGCAGGGCCGTGTCAGGGTGCTGGTAGCCACCGATGTAGCATCCCGAGGACTTGATATTTCTGATGTCTCCCATGTGATCAATTACCAGGTACCGCAGACCCACGACAGTTACATACATCGCATCGGGCGAACTGGCCGGGCCGGAAAGGCTGGCAAAGCCCTTACGTTTGTTTCATAAGCTTCATTTTAGTTGCTTAGCTTCTTTTTGATCCTCCTTTGACCCAGGATTGAGAATAGAATCCCGAAGATCACGATCAGGCCGCTTACGGCGCAGACAATTTTGTACACTATATTATCTAAACTGATAATAAGAATGGATGATTAACTTTGCTTGACATATCTTGAAAATCATCCGGTTCAATGAAAAGTTTACTCGCTCTGCTGGTTATAGTATTGCTTTGGTCCTGCTCCTCTACCCCGGATAAAATCTATCAATGGCGTGGTGAAGATCGAAAAGGGCTCTACCCGGATACAGGTCTGCTTAAAGTCTGGCCAAAGGCAGGTCCGCGTCAGGTTTGGACGGTTGAAAACATAGGAGCTGGTTACGGATCTCCAGTTTTTGCAGAGGACCGTTTCTATATCACAGGGGCGATAGATAGTATGGCCGTTTTACATTGCTTTTACCTGGAGGGAGAAAAGCAGTGGCAGACCGCTTATGGAAAGGAATGGATCACGAGTTTTGCCGGATCCCGCTCAGCTCCAACCATTGCGGATGATCTGATTTATGTGGGATCTGGCATGGGTAACCTAAGCTGTATCAGAAAAGAGGATGGTACTCTTGTCTGGTCCCGAAATTTCATTGACGATTTCCAGGGGATCTATCCCCTTCATGGACATACGGAGGCGCCTGTGGTTGATGGAGATAAAGTATTCTGGACACCGGGTGGAAAAGAACATAATGTTGTAGCATTGAACCGGTTTTCCGGTGAGATGATCTGGAGCAATCCCGGTCACAGGGAGCGATCGGCCTACAATGCAGCCAATTTGATCAAACATCCTCATCGCCACATCTACGTGACTTTTTCCGCTTATCATCTGATGGGATTTGATGTGGAAAGCGGTGAGATGCTCTGGTCCCACGAACAGGATAACCTGCCTGTAGAAGAACGGGATTTGGGTTATGGCGATACCCATCCCAATTCAGTAATCTATGAAGATGGTTTCATCTATTATGTGGTCAGCGACGGCAACGACGGTGTGAAACTTGCGATTTCTGAAGATGGATCTGAGATCCATGAAGTATGGCGAACTTCGGAATTCGACAGCTTCATGGGGGGGATCGTCAAGATCGACAATTATATCTATGGAACCGGAGATTCAAAAAAGCAATTGAAAGCTTTGGATGCAACCACGGGTCAGCTTACCGATTCACTGTCCATCGGATGGGGTGCAGTTATTGCTGCAGATGAAATGCTATACTATTACAACCAGCAGGGGGAGCTAAAACTGATCAACTATGATATGGGCAGATTGGAAGAAATTAGCTCTTTTAAGATCAAGAAGGGTACCAGGGAGCACTTTTCGCATCCAGTCATTCATCAGGGTGTATTGTATCAACGCCACGGTCAGGTTCTCATGGCATTTGATATTCGCAGGGATCACGATTAAATGATCATCACGGGGGAAGTCTAATCTTTTTCGTATTTTAAGGTGAATATTATTTTTCCCCCTATGATTCCTTCCGGACCAGGATTGTGGTATAAACGCCTGAAAGCAAAAGGATTCTTCAGATATGTGGGCAGAAATGTCCTGCTGATAATTGTTGTATACGCTTTCATTATTTTCCTGGTCTTCATCATAGGAAAATACCTGGTTGATTTCAATGGTTTTTTTAACGCTTTCATTGAGCGGCTTTCTGACCAGTTCGTCATCCTGCTATTTTTCGCATCAGAATCCTTTACGGGAATGATCCCTGTGGACCTTTTTGTGATATGGGCCCAGAAGTTCGAGAATCCCGTGCCCTACCTGGCATTGCTGGGAATCCTCTCTTACACGGGAGGTGTGATTTCCTATGGGATTGGATTATGGATTTCCAGCCGGCCAAAAATTAAAGTTTTCACCGAGAGGCGTTTGAAAAATTATATTGGTTTTGTTCGCAAATGGGGAGGGGCCTTTATTGTCATTGCAGCCCTTTTTCCATTTACACCATTTTCGCTGGTGGTGATTGCAGTCACCATGCTCAGATATCCCTTCAAACTCTTCCTGCTGTTTGCCCTCACCCGTCTTGTAAGGTTTGTCCTGCAGGGAATATTTTTCTTTGACCTTCTAAAAGTCGACACCTGGATTGTTTGAGCAATGTACAAGCTGTATAAACTCATCCAGATGCATTTCGTAGAGTTCCCTGGTGAACATCCTCTCTTTGAGCACAATGATGCTGCATATCCCACCGCAGCCCCCATCTGTCCCGTGGTCCGCATCACCCTTGGTCCGCCCATTCCCACATGGCTGCAACTGAAACATCTGCCTGCCATGAACAGATTAGTGATATTCTTTGAATAGAGGGATCTGTAAGGTATGTAGTAACGATCTGCCGGGTAGAACATGGCTTCAGTCAGGAAATTCGGCTTTCTCGGGATTCAGTGCATCCTGACGATAATGTACATCCACGTCCCGTTCTTCTATCACCACGGCATCCGGAAAAGTCGTGGAGTCTCTCATCATCGTTGAAGGTATAGATATAATCCCCCACTAGTCGCCTTGATTCCCTTTTCCCAACAGGTAGGATACCCATTCCAATTTCAGATTTTCCGAACCAGGTTTCTTCTTTTCGTTATAAAATGAGCCATAAATGGCTTTCAGCATGTGATCCCGGATCTGTTCAGCATGATCCACCTGGTGCCACTCATCGCTGATCAGCTCCCAGTTCCAGGTTCCTTAGCTGGCAGCTATAACCCTCCACCACGTCCATGGCCCAGGGAACTTCCGGAAATTCGTATGCTGAATCAGCATTCATAGGTCCTCCAGAGTACAGAGGCACCCATGACCTGCTTGTCTGCCTCTTCCGGGCTCCAGAGTTCTCCATATTCTTCCCAGGCTTCCCCGTACTTGGCATTCAGCTTCCCGTCCATAATAATACTCAGCTCCTGCCCAGTATCCTATCCACCCGTCACCCGGTACAATCCACAAAATAGGGCGCAGTAAAAACGGATCTGTTCTCCCTGTGGAAGTGTGCCTGGCATCCACCGCGTAATGTATCTGAATCACGTTGTATGAGCATTGTAGGCCCTGTAATTCAGAAACAGGTGAATATTGGCGTAGCTTTCTACATGTTGTTGTGCCGCTTCTTCTCATCTTGATAGGCATCGGGCGATCCATTGGGATAGTGTTCCGTATCCAGCATTTTCAGGATTCTTTCGAAATAACCGTAGATACCCAGGGTATGTACCCTGATTTCGCTGCTGGCATTACCACCCAGAACAGGTCTGTCATGGATCAGGGCCACCTTTAATCCCTGTTCCGCTGCAGCAATGGAAGCAGCACATCCTGCAATGCCTCCACCTACCACCACCAGGTCAAATTCCATGTTTCTTCCGGCGTAGCTCGCGTATTCCGGTTAAGCTGATTCGCAAATCCGTCAGGTATTTCGCTGATTGGTAGGTGTCCTGTATTTGTTGCTGAGATAGATGGCATCACATCGTGCATTAAAACCTGTCAGATCCTCCAGCTCCAGGATCGCAGTCCCGCTCTTTACATTGACTTTCCCTGCATAGTTCCAGCCCCATCCCATAAAGTTCCCCATGGTTTTTGGTAGGATTCTGCCACCCACCAAAATATTAAATTGTCCAGGAGCATCCCAGGGGCCGGGTGCCCAGTCTGTGGTCCTGGCCCAGACATGATAAGCACCGCCCGAAGGAACCTCGATGGTTGTGGTAGCATTTTCCACCGGTTCACCCATTCCATGGGCCATCAGGTAGGGAGATCCCATCTGCTCTACAAACTGGGGATCCACCACCCATCCACCCTTATTATCAAAACTCTCGCATTCGATCATCAGATCCTTCTGACAACCCGAGAAGAGC
The DNA here is from genome assembly GCA_963710385.1 of uncultured Bacteroidales bacterium. Classification (GTDB taxonomy): domain Bacteria; phylum Bacteroidota; class Bacteroidia; order Bacteroidales. Next base: position 48,726 of record CAVQAB010000009.1, read on the forward strand.
AGGAATGCTGTGAGCAGTGCGAGCAGGCTAAAATATCTGTTGTACATCATGACATCGCATAGTTTAAATAGGTTTTGTAATCTCCTACCAGCAGATGAGTTGGTGGTTGATCTTCCTCGATTTCCGGGAACCTTCCCACTTCACTATGGAATCTGTTGTCGGAATGGTCATCATTTACAGCGCTCACTTCACCCACCAGCACTTTCCCTTTTCCTGTTTCTCCGTAGAATGTAGTGATAGAGTCCCTGGTACAGTGTAATGCTCTCCCCCGGTGCAAGTCGCACCACATCACCGGGTTTGAATCTTTTAACAATCCCGTCAAGACTCACCTGGAACTCATGTTCCGCAAAATCTTCTGCTTTATTGGAAGGATATAGCTGAATCAAAAGGTTTCCTCCTCCCCTGTTGATGATGTCTTCCATTTTCGACCAGTGAAAATGCATGGGGGTAACCTGATTCTCGTCAACGATCATGATCTTCTCGGCATAAGGTTTCTGATCGTGTTCCAGGTTTCCGTTTCGTATGGTAAAAAGAAGCAGTCCGGTATTTTTAAAGTCACCTGAACCGAAATCGGTGAGGTCCCAACCCAGGCTATTGTCGAATATTTCACTGCAGTTTTCTTTGTTAAGCCTCCATGTCTCCAGGGACCAGTAACCCCAGGGGGGTAACTTGAAATTCATTTTATCAAAGAAAACCAATGCTTCTTTGATCTTTTGGTTGATTTCTGATCGTTTCATTACTCAACGAATTAAAGTTTGAATAGCAATGAATTACTCCATCTCCAGCACCTGACCATCTTCCAGTAAGCTATTCTTCAAATCATCATAGGGAATATCATGAATTCCCGGCCTGATTCAAGTGACATGACAGCAAGGGTTGCGGCGACTCTGCCCCAGGATCATAAACACAGGTTCCATTCTGATGGAACCAAAAGCAATATGGGAACTGGATAGACAAACAGGGACCAGCAGGTTGGAACACTCCTCCCTGCAGGGGAAGAATGGATCGTCTGTCAATCTGTAGGGCCGGGGGGATGCACTCCGATGTCGCCTTCATTCTGAACAAATCCATCCGGTTTGATGTAGCGCTGTATATTGTGTGAATCCATGGTATAGGAACCCATACCAATGGATTGATCCACCGCCGCTTTACCCAGGACCTCATGTTCCGTCATCACATATTCACCCGACCATTCTCCGGGCTTCCCTGCACATAGATTTGATGGGGCCAGTGCCCATTGTCAGTAAATTCATCCTTCGCATAGCCCCATTGCTCATCTCTTCCGTATCTCGGTGGCACGCCAGGATCGGATGACAAGGAAATAGAGCAGACCCTTCTGGTAACGGGTATGCTCCTTTATGATCTCTTTCCTCCTTTCATAGCTGGCCTCGGGATAATCGTAATTCATCCCGATGTTGTCAGAACTGAATGGCCCATGGTTGTTCACATCGGTTTTATGGTTCGGTATGGGATCAAATTTCTAGAAAACTTCTCTCCATCCGGAATCAAAAATGCGTCTGAGCAATTCATACTGCGTGGAATCATAGTCAGCAGGTCGGGTAATGGCTCACCCGGTTTTCGGGAAGATCGGTAAGACACATTCGGAAGCAATATGCCTGAATCCGGTGATCGCCCTCTCCATATTCACCCGGATCCTCGGTGGATAATACGTGGGCAGAACACCACTGGATGGATCGCCGGGAATCCACATAGGGACTGATATCACTTTTAAAATGATGCCGATGGTGCAAAACCCCGGTCTGGACACCATTCCATTCTTCCCCTATAGGTCGCATTGGCTTCCCGTGCCCACGGTATAGCTCACTCCTGCAGCAGCCATCAGGTCACCTTCATAGGTTGCATCAATAAATACCGTAGCCTTCGAATGCTTTGCCCGCTCAGGGTGACTAATGGAGTGAATTGTTCCATCTCAATGTACACACCATTCTCACGGTCAAGCCATTCGTCCCGATAGACAGGAATCTCGTATTCCGTGATCAGCTCCTCAAATACCAGCTCGGCTGCATGAGGTTCAAAGATCCACATGGTTCTGGATATCTCCGTCAATGGCCACGTTTCCCTGACCGTTATTTCCATATTCCGATTTTTTCTGCCATTTCCAGGCCGAGTCGTCCTGATAATGAAGATAGAGGCGGTGGTAAAAATCCCTGGCCAGTCCCCCGATCACAGCCTTATTGCCCGTATCGGTCCATCCCAGCCCGGATGAAGTCAGACCGCCCAGATGTTTGTCGGGCGAAACAAGAATCACCTTCTTCCCCATCCGGGCCACCTGCACAGCAGCGATCACGGCAGAAGAATTTCCTCCGTAAATAATGACATCCGCAGCATATTGGTCACCACCAGGAGATTTGGCAGGATTGTTACATGAGATCGATAGCATTACAACTGTCGATAACAAGACGAATATGGAACATTTTAAATTCATAGTATATCATTTAAATGATGACTTCCTGAAATTAAGAAAAACTATTAATACCTATATTTACATTATGAAGCTATTTATGGTATTATTCGGTTCCATTGTACTCTATGCATGCAGTGGACCACAGAAGGGGCAGGATTCAAAACCTCCGAATATCATCTTAATTATCACTGATGACCAGGGATATGGAGACCTGGGAATACATGGCAATCCGTTTATCCGGACTCCCGTGCTGGATTCATTGGCGGGCCTTAGCACCCGGATTGATCCATTTTACGTATCACCTGTCTGCGCACCCACCCGTTCCAGCCTGATGACCGGTAGATACCACCTCCGTACGGGAGTGTATGACACCTATAACGGAGGTGCCATGATGGCTACGAATGAGCTTACCCTGGCCGAAGTGCTCGCTGATAACGGATACAATACTGCCATGGTGGGCAAGTGGCATCTGGGAGATGCTTATCCCATGCGGCCCATGGACCAGGGATTTCAGTACTACCTGGCACATAAGGGAGGTGGAATCGGGCAACCCGGAGATGATTTCGGCAATTACCTTCCCCGAGATAGTTCCTATTTTGATCCCTATTTGTGGGAAAATGGGAAGCGGGTCAAACGAGACGGATATTGCTCAGATATCTTTACCGATCAGGCCATTGAGTTCATCAAAGAGCAGGGTAAAGTTTCTGATGATCATCCATTCTTCCTGTACCTCTCCTTCAATGCTCCTCACACTCCCCTTCAATTGCCGGAGAAGTATTATGAAGAGTATAAACACCTCAATTACGGCCAGGGGGACTTTGAGAATGGCGGGAGCAATGTGAAAGAGATGCAATCCCGTGATATGGAGGATGCCCGTAAAGTTTACGGGATGGTGAGCAATATCGATGATAACCTTGGGAGGCTTTGGAAAACTCTGTCAGATCTTGAACTGGAAAAGAATACACTGGTAATATTCCTGACAGATAACGGCCCGCAACAAAGACGATACACCAGCGGGCTTAATGGAAGAAAAGGCAGTGTGTTGGAGGGTGGAATCAGGGTGCCCTGTTTCTTTTACTGGAAGGATCAACTGAAGGGAAACAGTGTGCTAAACTATCCTTCTGCACATATTGACATGATGCCAACCCTGCTGGAATTTGCGGGTATCACCTATGAAGGGGATATGGATGGAACAAGCCTTGTGCCAATTTTGAAGGGGGGAACCGAACCGGAGGAGCGTCCTTTGTTTTTTGTATGGACCAGGGGTTACCCTCAACCTTATTCCAATATGGCGGTCCGAAAAGGTCCATTTAAGCTGGTGGGGCAAACTGAGTATGGGGAATCAACTGACCTTCTGCAACTTTATAACCTGGAGGAGGATCCATACGAACAGATTGATATGAGCAATGAATATCCAGAAATTAAAGCCGATTTACTTGAGGAATTGAATCTATGGTATGAAGAGATTATTGTCAGCCCAAACCTTATAAAGCCTCCCAGGATAACCATTGGGTCTGAAATGGAAAATCCAGTGATCCTTGGCCGGAATGACTGGAAGGGACCAAAGGCCATGCAGTGGGGCTCTTCAGAAGCATTTGGTCATTGGGATATACGGATTGTAGAATCTGGGAAATATCAGGTGAAAATGGTCTTTGAAGATCAATTTGATCGCCCGGGACAAGCACGTATCAGGCTGGGAACCCGCCAATACTGGTTCACACTTGAGGATACAACCACCAATGAGATCATTTTCCCTGATGTTACATTTGATAGGGGCGATCATACCTTTGAAGGGTGGTATCAAATCCGAGGCACCATCTCTACACCAATGTCAATTGAAATCCTTAAATATTAAAGTATTAATATCACTGAGCTAAAGAGTTACTTCAAGTGGTCTTGCTTTTCAACGAGCTCCTTCTTCAATTGACGGTGAACCTTCTCCTGCCCGGGGGTCAACTCAGTCGCGGATAGGGATTGTTTTTCAAGAATATCGCTTTTCAGATCGTAGTACGATCCATCCTGATAGAGTTTGTAATCCACTGTCTGTATGAAATTGTTCCGATGAACGTTCACATTTTCACTCCACCGGGGATCGTAATGGACCTTTACGGTTTCACGTTCCTTAAAAGATTTTCCTTTCAGCAGGGGAAGAAAGCTATGCCCATCAGTAGTGACATCTTTATCCACCAGGTCCGCTAACGTGGCAAAAAAATCACTGAACTCTATGAGACCCTCGAACCTGGCTGCTTTCTTTATCTTTTCCGGCCAATTGATCACAAGAGGGACATGCACACCGTCTGAGATGGTATTTCCCTTGGCACCCCGAACCCATCGGCTCTTTGTATGGCTGTAGATGTTTACGTTGGTCCCGTTGTCAGCCGTAAAAATCAGAATGGTATTCTCCTTCAATCCCAGCTCTTCCAGTTTGTCCCGGATTTGTCCTATGATCTTATCCGTATATGTGACCATATGGGCAAAATATGCTGTGTCGCTTCTGTAACGTGCACTCTGGTCTCTCCAATCCTCAGAGTCAGGCGTGGGCACAAAGGGATTATGCACCAACACCATGGGATAGTAAACAAAAAACGGATCATCCTTGTGCTGACCCATAAAATCAATGATGAAGTCACAGAATATATCAGGGCCGTAATCATCCTGATCAGTTTCGAGAATCATTCCATTTCTTTCTATGAGTGGATGGGCATACCGCTCCCCTTCTGATCTGCTGTGAGTCAGTTGCCACAGGCAATACTCATCAAATCCCATCTGATGTGGTCTTGTGGAATCATTCCAATCCGGAACCAGGTTTTTATAGCTCAAGCCATTAAGCTGCCATTTTCCGCTGATACAGGTCCTGTACCCGGCCTCTTTCATCAATGTACCCATATTGTACCAGGAGGTATCCAGGTAACCGAAATGCTCATAGCTGGTTGAGTTATATAACCCAGTCATTAGTTTTACCCTTGAAGGCGTACAAAGAGGCTGAGCGATGCAATGATCCACCACCATCCCCTCTTCTGCCATCTGTTCCAGATTGGGGGTCCCATAGGATATACCACCATAGAGACTCAGACACTCAGCCCCCATATCATCGGCCATGATCAGTATCACGTTGGGTGGCTTTGAGTTACAGGATAGAAGAGCTGATGCAATAACCAGAAATATCAAGATATTAGGGAGCTTTCTCATGAGGAAAGGATTTTTTCATATTGTTTTGAAAGCTTTAAGGCATAAAATATTTAGATTTGATTTTATTCTACCATAAACCTATGAAATCTTTTCAAGTTGGCAGAATCAAGCCATGTAAAAACTCTAAATGGTCCATAAATCATCCATAAAAATAATCCCATGAGAACACTATCCTTCATTGCATTGTGCCTGTCAGTATGCCTGATTTCCTGTAAGCAAAAACAGGAAACAAGAAAACCCAATGTGGTCATTATTTTCCTGGATGATTCAGGCTGGGCCGATTTTGAGCCCTTTGGGGAGGTGGTTCTGGAGACTCCCAATGTTTTGCAGTTAGCAGCTGAGGGAAGTGCCTATCACAATTTCTATGTACCTCAAGCTGTCTGTTCAGCCTCCAGGTCAGCTTTAATGAGCGGTTGCTATCCCGGTCGGACCAAAGTGTTTGGAGCTCATGGCCCCAATGCATGGGGACTGGATACCACTTTTGCCACCATGGGAGAGGTTTTCGGTGCTGCAGGATATGCCACTGCGGTTTTCGGAAAATGGCATTGTGGGGACCAGCCTGAAACCAGACCAGATGCCCGCGGTTTTGATGAGACCTGCGGATTGATGTACTCCAATGATATGTGGAAGCATCATCCTGAAAGACCGGAACACTGGGGCCAGTGGCCTTTAAAGTATTGGGAAAATGGTATTGTAAGCATAGAAGATGTATCTAAGGAGGACCAGAAGACCCTCACAAAGGGGTATACAGAACATGCGGTTGATTTCATTCACCGGCATCAGGACCAACCATTTCTGTTGTATGTACCCCATAGCATGCCCCATGTTCCACTGTTCTGCAGCGATGAATTCAATGGCAAATCCGGAAAGGGATTGTACGGGGATGTGATGCTCGAACTGGACTGGAGTGTGGGACAGATCAACCAGGCACTGAAGGATTGCGGAATCGACCAGAACACCATCGTGATCTTTACTTCGGACAACGGTCCGTGGATCTCCTATGGGAATCATGCAGGCCTTACTCCTTTCAGGGAGGCCAAGGGTACCAGTTTTGACGGAGGAGTGCGTTCTGCCTGTATTATTAAGTATCCAGGTCAGATTGAAGGCGGAAAAATCTCTGCCGAAATGTTTGGCTCAGTGGACCTCCTTCCCACCCTGTGTCATGTTGCCGGTATAACTTTGCCCAAGAATGAGATTGATGGGATGAATGTATGGGACCTGGTAAAGGGTACGGCAGATGCTGTGAATCCCCATACCTACTATGCCTTCTCCAATGGACGTAATTTTGAAGGTGTGATGAGCGGTGATGGAAAATGGAAGCTCCACTTGCCACATGCCTACAGGACCCTGGAGACACCGGGTATGGATGGTTTTGCTGGTAAGTACTTCCAGTCAAAGATTGACACTGCCCTGTTCAATATGGTTGCTGATCCATATGAAACTACCAATGTTCTGAAGATGCAACCTGAAATAGCAAACCGATTAATCCAACTGGCCGAGGCACACTATTCCCGGTTCTATGAAGATTGAAAGTGCAGTATTGATTCCTGTTGCAGATCAGGCGAGCCGAATATTTCCGCTCCAACCATCCACATAAGAAGGCTTCATCCATGCGAGATTTCTTCCACTGTAAAAGGGTTGCAGCGCCATTCGGATCTCCTCCATTTTCTCCTCATCCAGGGGATTGAAATCCCTGATAATCTCCAGATTATGCTTAAGGACTTCCATACTGTCCATCCCTATATTGATCATATGAAAATCCTCTAACGTGAGTGCATAGCGTACCAGGTTTTCAACAGCCAATCCTTTAACAGTTTCCCTGGGCCTGACCACCTTCATGGCTACCACACCCATCCCCTTCTTCATGGCGTAGGGAGCGGGCAACTCTTCAAACTTTTCACTCCCATCGGGAGCTTGGTGGTTCAGCGCCATCATCATCACATCAAAATCGTACAATTCTGCAGCCCTTTTCATTCCTTCAGCCGTTGTGTGTCCGGTAAATCCTATGTGACCGAGCACACCTTCCCTTTTATACTGCTCCAGCACTTCCAAAACTTTCCCTTTCTCCCCCAGCTGTTCAGCATCTTCAACTGACACAATGGAATGTATATAAAGCAGGTCAATATGATCAGTTCCCAGTCTTTCCAGGCTCCTCTCAATACTCTCCTTAGCTTTATCAGCAACCCGATCGCCCGTTTTTGTGACCAGAAATACCTTTTCCCTGTGCGCCTTTAATATTTTCCCAATTCTCTCCTCACTGGAGATCTTGTCGTTTCCATAGGAGGATGCAGTATCCCAATAATAGAGCCCCTGATCCAAAGCATATTCGAGAAGTCCAAGCGCTTGATCGTCATTTTCCACGGTCATCCAGCGGCTTCCGCATCCAAAACCCAGGATGGGAACCTGAACTCCAGTACCTCCCAACTTCACTGTAGGCAATCCTTTTGAATCATAGGGTGATGATAGATTTGAACAACCAAATGAAGGAGCGATGGCAACGGTTGCTGTGGCAGCAGCTGTGGTCTGAACAAACTGCCTGCGTGTGATTTTTTTCTTCATTGTAATATCTGGTTTAGTATAATTTGAATTGCAGTTTATTCGATCTCCTCAGGGACTGCAACACGGTAAGTGATGCCCTGGGTGGTACCCCTGTAGAATTTCACCATTTTCTTGTCCATAAAAGAGAAAAAAGAAGGAATGACTATGGAACGTCCAAAAGCTTCTGCAAGCGATGTGATGCTCTTCTCTTTCTGCCATATCATGATGGCATCAATGGCATCCATTTTCAAGCGTTTCTGAACACTCTCTTTAACCTCCCTGATGCCATTATAAGTATCTTCAAGTTCATCCCTGAAAGTGTTGATGGCCTCCTGTTCACTTACCATTCCAGATTTATGCTGGTCCGTGCTGAAATGAATGTTCAGATCGATCTCATCCACCTGATAGTTCTTCTGAAGTAAATGGTAAAAAATCCCCAGTTCTTTTTCTGCCGGTATTTCCAGCAAAGGCGCTGTAAATTGAAAAGATAGTACAAATACAAGGTAGTGATCCAATTCCAGTTTTCCGTGTTTTGCATCCAGAAGTCCGCTGTTCAGATAATGGAGATAATCTTTTACAAAGGCCTCTTTTTTTGTTGGAGAGAAGTAATGCTCAAGCTTGGGCCGGTCACCCGGTAGTTTATCACCAAGAGAAAGCACTTCGTCAATACTTACGGAACGTAGCCTGTGCTCAGGTCGTGGCTCAGGCTGTAAAGAAAATCGCATGAATCTATATAGGTTTAAGCGATCACTAAAATAAGAAATTATTTTTCAATGGTTTATATTTTCAGCCTGATATTGATTTTTCCCAGCAAGCCGGTGAGCTGGATAATGAGTATGGAAAATAGAATGGATTTCACAATCCCAATCCAGCCGGTGGTCAGTGTTTCGGGCAGGCCAAGACCGGATAAAGCTCCCAAAGCATACACATAATACGGCACCAGGTAACAGGTGAGGGTACTATATCCGGCAGGTGCAATGATCTCGGGCCCACCTGCTTATGTTCAATTTATCGGAAAGCAAGTAAAGTACAGCGAATGACAAGGTGGCAATTCCAGCACAAATGGCAGTCCATGATGGAGTAGCCATGATTTTAGAGATTCCCCATTGGGGCCGGGTCAGGTATCCAAACAGCGTAAGGACAGCAGCCAATACAATGAGCAGGGGTACCAGGAATTGCATCTTCTCTTTCTCCTTTAATCTGATCATGATTGAAGTTGCCAGTACACCGCAAAGGACACTGGCATAATTGGAGGCACTCACCACGATTCTGAAAGTAAAATCAAAAGGCGAAGCAAATTCATTGACGTTCATCAGGAGGAGCACCGCACAGATCAAAGCGATCCATCCAGGACGGTTTCCCAGACCCAGGTATACCAGAGCGCTCAACAGGTAACCCCAGCCGATAAGCCCAAGGATGCCCCACCAATGGAGCCTCATCCAGTGATAATCACCCTCACCCGGTCCCACATAGATAACCGCCAGGAAAATCAGAATGACCCAGCCGGCCAGTTTCATAGCCAGGCGAGGTATTTTGCCGAATACTTTGTCCCGGTAAATATTCCAGATCAGAAAAAAGGCAAGGGTCATCAGGATCTGCCAGATGTACTTGCTGAAAACCAATTTTTCAGAATCGATGTTTTCCAGGTTGACCATGAATACGCCCATGATCATCAAAGCCAGAGCGCGTTCTATGATGTGTGAGAGGACCCTGGCTTTGGAATCTCCTTTATTGAACCTGGTCCTGATGGCGTGGGGTATGGAGAGTCCCACTATAAACAGGAAGGCAGGGAATACCACATCGGCAAGTCCCATTCCATCCTCATGGGCCCCTTTGTGTCCGAGCCATTCAGGTATATTTGTAAGGGTCCAGAGATCATTCACAAAAATCATAAGGAGCATGGTGAGGGCCCTTAGAATATCGATGGATTTCATTCGGATTGAACCCATTTTCAACGTCCGTAGAATTGGATGATCTCGTTAAAACTTCCCACCTGGCCTTCTTTACCCTTTTCCGGATCTTCATCGTAATACTGATCCAGGAAACTGGATGCCGGACTCCATACGGTCTGCATGAAACCATAGTACCGTTCCTTCACCTGATCCACACTGTTCGCCCGAAATGATTCCATCATCTTTAGCTGTTCCCTGGTAACCTCAGGATTACGCCATGGACAGGTAATCACCCGGAATCCTTTTAGGGCAAAGATGGCTGCAGTTGGATCTGCCCTCTCATAGTGCCAGTCACAGATCACGACGTCCTTAGTGATCATATCAATGGCCTGGTGGGTATCATTCTCGCTTGCCTCCCACATTCCCAGCCCGGTGGTTTTCCCATCCAAAAGCCGGTCACCCCAGATCCAGAGCTCCTGCCCATGGGCGGCCAGGTGATCCCGGATCAGATTGACTTCACCGGCAAACAATCCGGCTTTATCCTTCCCGCTGCAGCGTGGACACTCATCTTCCCCAATATAGAATACCTCATCCATACCGGCGTGAAAGGCGCTGGCCTCAAATACCTCCATAATCTCATCCACAAGAGCAAATACCACCTCGTGCACCTCCGGATGCAGGGGACAATAACTTTTACAGTAGAGACCATCATCATTGGGCCACTCATATTTCTCAGGCAACTTTACTGATGGGTTTTCATCAAATTGGGGATACTCCTTTAATAATGCATTCATCCTTCCATGCCAGGATTGATGTCCCAGCAGGTTGATCTGTGGAATAAGCTGGATCCCGTGCTTACGGGCCATATGTACCATTTGCTTTACATCTTCCCTGGATAATACACTTTCATCCCTGAGGTTTGGGTAGGATTCAAAAGCATAGTTGAAATCTACCCTCAGCACGAGTGTATTGATGCCTCCCGGCGCCAGGTCATTTTCCATAAACGACAGGAACTGTTCCAGGCGCTCACTCCCTGGTACGGCAATACAGAGTCCAATGACCTGGGGTGGATCGGATGCAAACGAGGTGAATAGGGCAGAAAGGCCCACAAGCAAAAGTGAAATTCTTCTGATCATTGCAGCTTGGTTTTAGCTGCAGAAGATAAGAATTTATTGGAGAATGCAGGTTGAGTTCCATGTCCTAACGCAGGAACTTTTCCCTCTGCTGGAGGTTTAGCAGAGCCAGTAAAATAAGAACAATACTGACGATACCCATGATGGTGCGGTTCTGCCGTATGGTCTCCCGCCACACAATATCATTGATATCATACGGGCGTATTGAAAGGATTTAAAAAAACGTTCCATTTGGAATAGATCGAGTCCCATCGGAAAGGATCAGGAACACCAGTCCGAAAATCACCATGATCACTGCAGTGGCATTCCCGTTCTTCACAAGGGTGGATACACAAAATCCGAGGGCCGATACAAAGAAAACAAGTACCATCAACTGGAAGATCATTCGAAGAAAAGGAAAGCTGATCAGGGCCCAGTGTGCCAGTGCTGAAAATGGAATCAACAGCACGAATACCAGCACCAGAATCATCGCATATCGAACCAACCAGACTTTGTAGCGGTAATCAGGAATCCCAAAAATGATCTCCAGGGTTCGCTGATCGGCGTCGCTCTGAATACCAAATACTGAAGGATAGAAAACCAGCAGTATGGCAGGAAAGGCGATTAGTCCATATACATCGGAAATCTCCATTTCACTGCTGTCCAGGGCTATGATGGTCCCGAAGACCAGAAAAAAAATGAGCGCTGCAAGGATAAAAAAGATAAACTTACCTCCGAAGATGATCTTCATATTGTACCTGGTAAGGTCGTAAAGGTTACGTAATATGGATTTCGATCCTGACATCTTTTTAACGATTTGTTATTTTTTCTTTACCAGAAGAGAGTAACCAGAGATACGCGTCTTCCAGCAAGGGTTGTTCCTCCACAGCATCTTCAAAGGGCTTCTCCGCAGTGATACAGCGTGCCCTGATATTTTCACCGTCACGCATGTGATGAACCACCAGCATCTCTTTTGTATCCTCTTCAAAAGTATCTGCCGGACGAGTGGATTTCCAGACCCTTCCCCTGGCAATTTCCGTCATTTCCCTGGGGGTTCCGTTGAAGAGTACCTCTCCCCTGTTAATCACAGCCATGGTATTGCAGGAGCTGGATATGTCCTCAATAATATGGGTGGAGAAAATGACCACCCTGCTGCGGCTAAGCTCAACCAGGAGATTCCGAAAGCGGATGCGTTCCCTGGGATCAAGTCCCGCAGTTGGCTCATCCACCACCAGGATACGGGGAAGGTGCAGAAGTACCTGGGCTATACCAATACGCTGTTTCATTCCTCCCGAATAGGATCCAATCTTTTTATGGCGATGTTCCCACATATGAACAGAATCCAATACCTCCCTGATCCGTTTGGTACGTTTTTCAACATCGGAAATCCCCTTTAGCATGGCCTGATATTCCAGGTAACCGTAAGCTGACATGTTCTCATACATGCCAAATTCCTGGGGAAGATATCCGATGAGGCCCTGTAATTCTTCCCTCTTTTCCTGTGTATCGATTCCATTGATCCATATTTTACCATAGCTCTGTTCCAGGATGCCGCAGACTATGCGGATCATGGTTGATTTCCCGGCCCCGTTTGGACCCAGCAAACCGAACATGCCGGTGCCAATGTGAAGTGAAACCCCTTTCAGGGCTTTGAACTGTTCCTGTCGCTGGCCAATTCCAGGCAGTATCCTTACGAACCAGACAAACCACCGGAAAAGGGGGCGTATATTTTTGAGTTCAAAATGCTCCTTTTTCACTAAAATGGATACCCTGCCCATGGCTAATACCAGGTACCACAAAGCTCCGGCAAGCAAGGTCATTGCAAGGTTATTCCATCTTGAATGGTAGAAAGACAGCACCATCAATGGCCCCCCAAAACGAAGGATTTCAACCAGAATAGTTTGCCATCTCTTATTCCTGACTTTCCTGAAATCACTGATGATTACGATCACATAATAGTACACCACAACCGAAGATACCAGTTGCCAGAATCCGCTCACCAGGTAAAACCAGGAGAAAAAGACCATGAAGCCAAGAAGGGGCAATTGCCAGATCAAGGCTTCCAATCTGGGCTTCATCGCCTTGTCGAAGGATTGTGCAATCAATGCCATTCGACCTCCTGCTTTGAAATCCCTGATGGTTTTGCTTTCTCTGCCATATATTTTCACCAGGTTTGACACCTCAATCTGAATGGCGTCCTCATCGGAAATAATCGTCCCTTTGGCTTTGCGTAGACTGCTGGACACAAACCAGTAGGTGACAGGAATACCCACCACCACCACCAATCCTCCAGCCATTTGCCAGATGAAGGACTGAACGTACATGTAAATCAAGAAAACACCTGTCAACTCCAGCACCACCAATCCAATTTTCACCCAGATGTTAAGACTCCTGATCCATACCAGGGCTTGCTCAATACCGTTGTATAACATGGGGATGTATACCAGTGTAAGCAGGGTACTCAGACTCAATCCTCCTATGACCGTGATGGCAAAAGGAGGCCCAATGGCTTTGACATATTCAGCGTTTCCCATGGCCAGTGGAATCATTGCTGCACAGGTAGTTACCGCTGTAATAAGAATGGGGCGAACTCTTGAAAGTCCTCCCAGCAATATGGCCCTGGTTTTACGATATCCTTTCTGGCGCAACACATTGATGAAGTCGATGAGGATAATCCCGTTATTAACCACAACACCCAGCAGGATAAGAAATCCCATGATGGTATTGGCGTTGAACAGGGATTCCCCGGTGATGGTCAGGAGAAAGAAAGACCCAATGGCCGCCAGGGGGATAGAAAAGAGGAGCACAAAAGGAGTTACAAAGGATTCAAATATGGCTGCCAGTATCATATAAACCAGAATCAATGCCACCAGGAACATATATTTGAACTCATCCAGCCCCGAATCTTCCTGAACCAATTCTACGGCAACACCTGAAGGGATGTTGGCACTGGCAATCACATCTTCAATTTCACTCCGTGCAAATTCCAGGAGATCGTTGGAGTCATACACATCCTCATTGTACTGGTAGCGCAATTCAACCTGCTTTTCCTGATTGATCCGGGAAATATCACGCAATCCATTGGCATAAAAGAGTTCTGCTATGGTTTGAAGCTCGAAAAGATTTTCATCCTCGCTATCAGGGATAAACAGCGATCGCAGATCCTCCATGGATTTGTCCTCCTCCTCCTCATTCAGTGCGGTGTTGTATTTGATCATTATCTCATACTCCTCTCCCTCCTGCCTGAAATTGACCCCGGAGTTTATCTCATTTTGAAAGGTATTCAACTCCCCCAGGACCTGGTTTTGGGTCACGTTGTACTGACTCATTAACAGGGTATTGAAATCAATGTGTACCTCGGGCTGGTTTTCTCTAACCGAGAGTCTGACCGAACTGATATTGTCCAGCTCTTCCAGGTAAGACTGAACATCTTCAGCTACCTCCACCATCAGTCCGAAGTCCTGTCCCTTCATTACGATATACTCTTCATCTTCCCCAATACCCAATAACTGTTGAAAACCGGAAGCACCAGCCTGGTCACCACCACCACCGCCGCTCCTCATGCCACCACTTATCCCCGTGGAAGCTGTAAGACTGATATCCGAAGCGGGCATATCCTTCACCATTTCATAAGCTTCCGATTGTATCTCCCCAAAGGATCGGTTATTGAGTTTTCTGTAGTCTTCCTGAAGCATAATGGTTACCGTGGCTTCCTCCTCATCAATCATGGAGATTATTTCCTTCTTCTCCTTGATGGCGGAAAGCGACTCTTCCATTCCCGCTACCAGCTGGTCTGTTGTTTCAAGTGTTGTACCGGTAGGCATGGTCACATAAAGTACCACCTGATCGGATTCCAGTTCTGAGAGCTGATTTACTGAAACCGAAAGGGTTGAGATAATGGTCACAAAGAAGAGGACAATCACTCCAATAATGGTGGGCGCCGGATTCCTCAGTGCTGTTTTTAGAAGTGACAAGTAAAACCTGATCAAACGGTTATTGAGCGATACTTCCTGGTATACTTTTCTTTTGGTTCTGTCACTTCGCGAAAGAACCACATGAACGGCCATGGGGATCAGGAGCAGTGATACCAGGAGTGATACCACCAGTGTTGAAATAATGGAGACCCCGATATGTCTTCCCAAAAGTTTGATCAGGAAGTCCGTCGAAAAAATAAACGGAACAAATACTGCCACTGTGGTTCCGGTTGCGGCCACGATGGATCTCCAAACCTCTCCTGTTCCCTGAATGACTGCCTCAGCAGGTTTATACCCCAGGGTCCTCAGGCGGTATATATTCTCAAGAACTACCACCGATGTGTCCAGTAGCATACCTACAGCCAAGGCAATTCCTATAAGTGTCAGACTGTTAATAGAGATATCAAACCCATAGAAGAAATTAAATGCGGTGAATATAGAGACCGGCATAGCCAGGGCCACGATGATCACCAGCCTCACATTACGCAGAAATACCCATAAAACAAAAATGGCCAACAGGGCACCTGTGAGTGCCAATCGGATGATCGAGTTGATGTTATCCTCCATGAGCTCTGCTGAGTCGTCCTGGATGATCACTTCTATATCAAATGGTAAACCTTCTCTGTTTAGCATTTCAAGCTGATCCCTTACGCTGTGGGAAAGCTCAATAATGTTGGCTTGCGCATCGTTGACCACCTCCATGGAAACCGCGTCCAGGCCATTGACCCGACTGATGGTCTCCTCTTCCTTTTCTCCATAAAAGATTTCAGCAATATCCTTGAGTTTGACCGGATTCGCACCCCTGCCCACGATCAGATCTTCAATCTGGGATATGTCCTCATATTCAGCATTGAGATAGATAAAGAAGCGCCTCCCTTCCTCCTTTACCAGGCCTCCGTATTGCCTGAGGTTCATGTTGGATGAAATGATAGTCCTCACCCTGGAAGGTGCTATATTGTAAGCATCACAGGCGGCTTTGTCCAGGATGATATCCACCGATTTTTGTCGTCCCCCGAACACATTTATGGCTGCAACACCTTCAATATTTTCCAGTTCGGGAACAATGTGCTGATCCACATAGTTTCGGACGCGGTCGATCCCCCCCGATCCACGCGCCTGAAGATTCATCAGGGTGTTATCGGCCGATTCCAGGTCAATTTTGACCACCTGCAATGAAAATTCGTCAGGAAGCGATCCTCTGAGTGATGCAATCTGTTCATCCAGTTTCAAATAGGCGTATTTCAGATCTGTCCTTTCTTCATAGGTGATCATGACTGATCCCTGTCTTCTGCCGGCAGTGGATTCTATGCTTTCGATGTTCTCAAGTCCTGCTACCATACTCTCCACAGGCACAATGGCTTCCTGTTCCATATACTCAGGCGTTAAATCGATCTGCGAGCTCACCTGAATAAAGAGCATGGGCAATTCAGCATTGGGGAAAATCTCCATTTTCAAGTGCTTCCAGGAGACTATGCCCAGCAAGGTAGCTGCCACGAAAATCATGGAAATCAGTACCCTCCGCTGTATGAGAAAATGTTTATTCACCCTCTAAAATCTCGCTTTTATACGCTTTTCCCATTTGTCCAAACAGCATGTAGATACATGGAATAACAATAAGTGTAAGTGTTGTGGAGGTAACCAGTCCCCCAATGACTGCCCACGCCATGGGCGAACGCAGTGATGCACTTTCACCAAACCCAAGTGTGAGTGGGAACAGGGCAAGGATCGTAGTCAGCGTGGTCATGATAATGGGCCGGATCCTCCGTTGTCCCGCTGCCACTATGGCCTCTTTCAGTTTCATGCCTTCCCTTCTGAATTGATTGATGGCGTCCACCAGGATTATAGAGTCGTTCACCGCAATTCCAACCAGCAGTATGATTCCAATGATTGCCATAATATTAAGCGATATGCCCTGAAAATAGAAAACTGCAACGGCACCAACCACCGCCAGTGGAACAGGCAATAGTATGGTAAACGGATGTACCAGGCTTTCAAATTGTGAGGCCATCACCATGTATACCAGTATGAGTGATAGAAGCAATGCAAAACCCAGGCTGCCCATGGATTCTTTTCGCATGGCTTCTTGTCCGGTGATCCTGTAGCTGTATTTGGGAGGGAACTCCACATCTTTCAATCGGTCATCAATGGCAGTGGCAATCTGATCCAGTGGATGTCCGGGGTCCAGGTCAGCCGTTATTTCAACAATCCGATTCTGGTTGTTGTGGAGGATCTCCCTGGGTGAACTACCCAAATGGATCTCAGCTACTTCCCTGAGCAGAATTTCTATATTATTCACTTCAATGGAAAGCATTTCCAACTCTTTCAGTGTGATGTCCTCCAGTTTAACAGTGATATCGGTCAGGTCTCCCTTTATGGTCATTTGTCCGGCCTCGACTCCCTGAAGCTTTTCACTTACCCGTGCGATCAGTGTATTCACGTCCAGGTTCATCAGTCCGGCCCTGTACCTGTCAATGGCGATCTCAACCTCAGGGGCTCCGCCCTCCAGTGATGAGCCGATGTTCCTTATTCCTTCGATCTGTTCAAGTTTTTCCATGACCACAACACTGATCTCTTCCAAATCATCCATCTCTTCTCCAATAAGTTCCAGTACAAGAGGAGGTTCATTGGTACCCAAAATGGTTTGAAGGGCACTCTCTTCCTGCCTGAATAGTACTGAAAAACTGGGATTGTCCTTAAAATGACTGGTCAGAGCGGTTATGATTGAATTGGTTGGGATCTGACTATTGGGACGGAGCTTGACTTTGATGGTGGCCATATTCTGATCATCAAACAGGTTATCCCCGCCACCGGAGAGACCAGAGGTGGGACCGATTTCACTGTAGATCAGCTCCAGTCCATCTCCGCTGATTTCCCTAAGAATGCTTTCTACGCTCATCACTGCCCCGATCGTGCGCTGGAGCTGCGTTCCTTCTGGCATCTGGAGATCCACATAAAACTCACGCGCATCTGCTTTAGGCATAAACTCACTACCGGTATTTTTTAACATGAACCACCCCGCCACCATGAGCGATGCAGCACCCAATAATACCCAGGCCTTGTATTTGAGCATATTCTCCAGAAAGCGTCCGTATGCGGTGAATTGTATCGATTGCTTGACTTTCCCCGCAAAGGGAGATTTCTTTCGATAGATCCTGGAATAGAGCATGGGGATAATAAGGATGGCCACTACCAGGGAGCATAGCAATGAAAATGCAACGGTAAAGGCTTGTTCCTTAAACAATTCACCCGAGGCACCACGCAGGTAAACGATGGGAATAAACACAACAATGGTAGTCAGGGTAGATGCCACAATGGCACCCCCTACCTGGGATGTGCCGTTAATAGCAGCATCTTTCACAGATGCACCCTGTTCATGATTACGAAAAATATTCTCCAGTACCACTATGGCATTATCCACCAGCATCCCGGCTCCCAGTGCTAATCCACCCAGTGTCATAATGTTCAATGTAAGGCCCGTGAAATACATGAGCACAAAAGTGGCGATAATGGAGACCGGTATGGCCACACTGACGATGGCTGTGGGGCCAATCCTCCGGAGGAAAAGAAAAAGCACAAATACGGCCAGAATGATACCACCGATAAGGCTTTTGCTAACCTCTCCTATGGCAGAAGAGATATAATTCCCCTGGTCCTCCACAATGGTGAATGTAAAACCGGGCAGTGCCTTCTGCATCTCATCAAGAACATCCCTCAGGTCTTCAACTGCCCTGACAGTATTATAACGCATCTCCTTATATATACTCAGGCCCACACAAGGTTCACCATTCAGCATCACTGAATTCTGTTGATCCTTGGGGCTGAATGATACATTGGCCACATCACGCAACAATACAGGAACCCTTTCACCGCCGGATTCTTCGGTAGGCTGACTCATCTTTACAATGATCTGTTCCAGGTCGCTTATCTGTTCTAACTCGCTGATTCCTCTAACAATGTACCGCTTGCCCATCTCCACAATGGAGCCTCCTGAGACAGTTCGGTTGTAGCTGTTAATCCTGTTGGTTAGTGTTGTGATATCCAGATTAAATGAATTAAGCAGGTAATCGTTGGTTTCCACCAGTACTTCAATCTCTTCTGAACCATCCACTTCTACATCAGCGATCCCTTCCAGCCTGATCAGTTCGTTCTTCACATAGTTCTCAGCAGTTTTTCGAAGTTCGTTAAGATCGTCGGTTTCGGTATGCTGAAAAGCGACCAACATCACCGGGGTTGAATTAGGATCATATTGCGTTACGTTGATCTCCTCCAGTTCATCATCCTGGTTAAATGAAGAGAGTGCCTTCGAAAGGTCCAGAAAGGCCTCATTCATCTCTTTTTCCCAGGCGTACTCCACCTCAACCAGTGCTATACCCACCCGGGAGGTGGAGGAAACATTCACCACTCCGGCCTGCCTGATGGCAAGTGCTTCCACCTGATCCACAAATTTTTCTTCCATCTCTTCGGGTGGCCGCTCCCCTGAAACCAGTTCAACATAAAGCCTTGGGCTGTGAAGATTGGGAAACAGATCGATACCCAGTTTATCGAATGATATATAACCCAGCAACAGGGTGGCAATAATGATCATGCTCACCGATACCGGGTAATTGACTGAAAATCTGGTTATGGATTTTAACATGCTTTTTCTACTTAATGAACTACCTGAGGATTCTCACCCTGGACTGATTGCGAAGGGTTTCAAAACCTGTAGTCACTATACTCTCACCCTCAAGAAGTCCCATCTTTACCTCAATGCTGTTTTCATTTTCCAGTCCCGTGGTGATCACCCGCTCGCTGGCCACTCCTTTGTCTACCACATACACAATCTGGTTCCGGTTGCGGCTAACGATGATATCTCTGGGTATTACAAGTGTGTTTTCGGAACTATTCACTACCAGGTCTGCCTTCACAAACATGCCAGGAAGCAGAATGCCATCACTGTTCTCTACTTCCACGAAACATTTAAAGGTCCGCGTTTCAGGATCAATGGAGGGAGAGATCTGGGTAATCCGGCCAGTAAGTGTATCTTCCGTACTGGTATAACTGGTTACGTAAACCTTATATCCCCGCTCAATGTTATTGAAATACTTCTCCGGAAGATTGGCTTCCATATATAGATTTCTGTAATCGATGATCTGAACCATCAAGGTATTGCTGGCTACCCTGGTCCCATTGGTGAAAAAAGGAAGATCGGCAATCACTCCCGCAAAAGGAGCTTTAATGGACATCTTGGCAAGGTTGATCTGATTGCTCTCAATATCATACTGGGTATTGAGAAGTGTGATCTCGGCATTTTTCAAATCTCT
Source organism: uncultured Bacteroidales bacterium (assembly GCA_963710385.1). Lineage (GTDB taxonomy): Bacteria > Bacteroidota > Bacteroidia > Bacteroidales. The sequence goes on from CAVQAB010000009.1 coordinate 69,159, forward strand.
TAAGGTGGCTCCACCTTTCTCGTACAGCGATTGCTGCTTCTCGTGCTCCAGCCTGGAGATCTCCAGGTCCACCTCTTTTGATTTAATGCGCAGATTGTTTACATACTCATCATCTTCAAGTTTTATAACGGAGGCTCCTGCCTTTACTCTGTCACCCAGGGCGTAGGGTCTGCCAGTGGCAGGATTGATCTGCAAGCTGTACTCACCGGTCATTTCAGAATTGAGGCTTACCTCCTTCAGGGGGTACACCGATCCGGTGGTACTCACGAATTCCTCTATGCTGGAAGTGGTCACCTCGATCACTCCTACCGGGACCTCAATGGTGGTGTTTACCTCCATATCGGGCGGATTACAGGAGGAAAGCACTAAAGCAAGTGCAGTTCCGGTGATCAATAAGCTCTTGGTACGTTTCATGGGATATGTTTTATCTGTTTTTATCGGATGATTGACTCATTAACTCTTCCGGGATTATGGGAGACTGATTTTCAAAATCATATAGCGTTTGAATCTTCAGATTAAGAAGTTCAATCTTATAATCGATGATGGCATTGGTATGTGACATTTTTGCTTCGGAGAGCTGACTCTGGTACATCCCCAGGTCAAGACTGGTGAGATCACCGTTCCGATACCGTTCCAGGTTGATGTCATAGGCCAGTTGTGCATTTTCTACGGTCATTTCCTGGATTTTTATCTGGTTCTCCAGGTTCTTAAGGCTTCGAACCACCGACCGAATATTCACCTCAATGCCGGTCTTCTGAATACTATAATCCAGTTGTGAGTTCTTCAGACCCGCTTCTGCAGCTTTGATTTCGGATTTACGCTCACCCCAGTCAAATATGGGTATGCTGAGGGTCAGCCCGATGCTGGGTGTGTTGGTCGGAGTTTCAAACAGTTGGGTAAACAATTCATCATTGCTTGTTACTCCAAAAGAGGCTGAAATGGATCCGGCAAATTCATTGGTGGCCTGGGCCTGCACCAGGTTGAAATTTGCATTTTCTATGTCAATTTCGCGCTCCCTTAACTCCATGCGGTTATCCAAAGCATGTGTTATGGCCATCTCCTGGCTTACCGGAATAGTATCCGCAACAATCTCAGCTGCAATCAATATTTCAGTTTGCAGGGGCAATCCAATTAAGACCTTGAATTGATCAAGGCTGTTCTGAAGTGTGAGCTCTGAGCTGTAGACATTTGAGCGGCTTGTGGCCAGGTTTACTTCAGCCTGATAGAGTTCTTCCAGGGCCAGTAATCCCCCCTCTACCTTGTTACTGATGATTTCGTAACTCTCTTCGTTATTCTTTAACTCTTCCTGGGTTATGCCAAGCCTCATTTGATTTGAATATACAGCAAAGAATTGTTGGGCCACATCCCGCTCTAATGAGAGTTTCATCAGCAGGTACCTTAGCAGGGAGGACTCATAGTCAAGTTGCACCCGCTTCAGCTCCATGCGAGTCCGGTTGTAAGTAAAAATAGGTTGGGTGAACTGAAGGTAGAGACGGTTGTTAAAGGTTCTGGAGATTGGATCTATGGCGAAAGCCGATTCGGTATTGCTGTAGTCATAGGAAAACCGGTTTACCAGCATGAGTTCGCCGTCAGTGGGAAGGATCCGCTGATTAATGGCAAACATGCCTCCTGATGAGACGGATTCGTTCAGATACCATTCACTGGTCTGCTGATCGAAACGATTGGTTTTTTCATACTCAAATGGATTGAGGGTTACAGAAAATTGCGATTTCAGCCTGGCCCTTTGCGCATTGAGCAGCTCCTGACTCTGCACCAGCAATAGCTCAGTCTGTTGCATTTCGGGGCTGTTTTCCACTGCTGTTTCCAGGGATCTCTCCATGGTAAGCAGTTCCTGCGAGTAGCCAAGCGATGAAGACAATGCCATGAGCAAAGCCGTCATACCTTGTACAAATTTTCTTTTGGTTCTATTTACGTTCATGATATCTAGAATTTCCATGCTTGTAATACCTGTCAAATCTTTACTCGAGTCTCCGCACCCATTTCACTGCATCTGCAATCACTCTTCTCCCTCCAGTGAGATTTGACAATTCGATAACCGCTGTATCTGCCGGGAAATGGAACGAACCCAAACGGTTCCAGCCATCTTCCGGGTTGTCCAGCGTATACACCACCTCTTCTCTCCCTTCGTTGGAAGAGAGGGTATAGTGGTAGTCGGCCCCCTTATCTGCGAATTCTGGTCCCATACGCCGGTTCTCTCCTCCCTCTCCCTGTCCCTGACTCTCCCGATTTTGTGATCTGCCTGTAGGCCTACTGTACATAGCTGATACGGGTATGTAGACATATACATCGTAAAATCCGGTTTCCGGCAACAGGGTGGTCCATTTGGCAATATTGGCTCCATCTCCGTTTCGGGTGACAAGCGCAGATCGCACTGTTTCACCATAGTATGCAGAGTGGGCCACGGGGCTCCATTTTGAAGGCGTCCACCACTCATTGAGACTTTCATAGGATATTCCCTCTACCTGTTTTTTCCGGGCATCAATGAATTGCTTCAACTTACTCTCCCGGGAGACCGACACGGAGGTAAATCCTTCATCCTCATTGTCTACCACATATTCGTCCTTGAAAGTAAGACTCACGGGAGTCTCGCTGAGGCGCTCATACTCTTCCAGGTTGGCTTTCTCAACTGTGGTTGCAGATCTCAGGAAATTATTATAGCTGGATGGTATATTTCCTGATATCAGCGTATTTACTGTCATCATCATTGGCCTGTCATACAGCACAACCTGTACATCCTTGTTGGATCCCGCATCTACCTCATATAAACGTTGTTCCGTACTCATTCCACTACCCCCACCTCCAAATCCGCCCTGTCCCATGATTCGGAAGGTAACATCTACCATCCCTTTGGTTGTTCCAACGTTGGTAATTTTGAAACGGACCAGGTAAACATCTCCGATATCATCTCTGGTCTGTATGTAATCAGGGACAGAGATTAAAAAGGTAGCCATCTCACCTCCAGAATTAATGATCTCCAGGTAGGGTTCAACATCCACATTAAACTCAGCCATAAAATCTGAAGCAAACTGCGTCGAAGGATATTTCTGAAAAGGCATGATCCTCCAGGTAATAGTATAAGAAGTAATCGAAGTCACTCATCCCCACCCTGTTCTTTAGCGCCGAGATGATAAAACTTCCGGTCTGATATATTAATGAGGAGGTGAGTTCTGTATTCCACAGGGCAAAAATTTCGATCATGCTCCTCTCTTGCAATGCCAGGTTAGCCCTTTCATTATCGGTGATCCCGCCAGTAAAGCCCTGGCGGGGTGAAACTTCAAATCCATCCTTCAGATAAAGTTCCAGCATGGAGTTAAGAATCGGATAATCCTTTGAACTGATACCGGTTACATAGCTGTAATACAAAGGAAATACACAATATGGATTCTTCGTGTAATTGGAAGCTCCCTGGAAGGTGATTAACTCCTCACCTCCATCGCCTCCTCCACCAAATCCACGGGATCTGGTGGTTGTCTCGCTCCTGAAAAAGGTATTCTGCAGGAAACGCTTGAACTGATCTGTTTCAATCTCGCGTGCGACTCCGTTGATTTTCCCGTTCCCGGTCACGGCGTTCCTCAGCCTTTTTAAAGCGATCAAAGTCCAGGGTATTGACCCCTGCCCCCTTTTCTGGCAGAAGGATCATCTCAGGCAGAACCGTTTCTACAGTTTGAATGTAGGGACGCTCGTAGGCATGATACTGGATGGGTACCTCCACCAGGTTGATCCGCTCGAAGTTGTAATAGAGGTCCAATTCATCAATCTCATAATCATCCTTGGCCTCCTTGATCAATACGCCCAGCGTGTCGGAGATATTGGTGAAATACTTGGAGAAGTAATCGTGTTCGGGTTTTATATATAGGTTGTATTGAACACCATCAATTTCCATGCTTTTTATTTCCAGTGGTCCAATCACCAATGAGAAAGCATTTAAATCTTGTTCAGGAGTAAATTCTAACCTGGCCCTCCATTTGTGTTACTTTTCCCGGGGCAACGGCAGTTAATCCTTTTCCCGGATTGACAGTCAGACTAAACCGAACAAAATCCATCTCATGCGGCTGGAAGGTTTTCATGTTGAATCCCACTCCTGCCATAGGATACCAGAGTATTTCAGGAGTGAGAAGCATGTAATCGTCGTGGATAATTCCCGGTTTCTTATCCACTGTGGCTACCTGAATACGTTTTAATGCTTCCATCTGTTCCCGTGGGTATGTCCAGATAGGCAATAGATTCATCGGGGTATTCCCCTGTAATAGAAAGATAGGCGGCCCCTTCTTCCAGGAGCCATGTTCGCGGCAGGAACGATCCTGACAATTTGTTCTGATCTTATGATAATCTACCTGACCCTTCCGGTCCGATGATGCTATCGATGGTAAATCCCGGATTCAATGAGAATACAAGAGTGTCCAGTGGTTGTGAGTGTGGATTCCTGCAGGCGAAGTTCTGAGTTAATATGTAGGTTGCTGCCCTTTTGTATCACCTGTCAGGTCATTGGAGATCACATCAGCGACCTTGGCTATCAGCATACAGGTTATTCAGCTCCAGGTAATGTTCACGTTGAACTGCCTGCGCCCTGAAGATGGAGAAATACTGATATCCAAATGCAATACCACCTGCCACAAACACCACAAAGGCAAAAAGATTCAGGCCATTCCACCGTCCGGTCTGAGGAAGCCTGTTCAGGAAACGGATGGTGGCAAATATAAAACCTAATCCAAGGAGAAAATAGGCCAGCCGGTGAAGTATAATTCTGTCAATCTCGGCAAACTGGATAAAATCGGAATAGACCATGGGAAGATTAAATGCCATATAGTCGAGCATTCCATATGCCTTGTCCTGGAAATAGGCAAGGGTAAGCACGATATATCCCAGCAGGACCAGGAAGGTGACAGCCTGACTTCGAAAGAGGATCATCATGAAAAATGAAAGACCCAGGATGAACACCAAGGTAGGTATGGTGATCAACAAGGGGTAATAGAGGTATGCTTCCCATACCACAGGGACATCCTGCCTGATCAGGTTAAAAATCAGTGCCATGGCAAGTGCTAACAACACAAGGCCCACAAAAAGGACCATGATTCCAAGTGTTTTGCCAACCACATATTCTCCGTTGGTGATGGGACGGGCGTAAATCACTTCGGTGGTGTCCAGTTTTTTGTCCCGCTTTAGAAAATCAGATGCAAGGAACACTGCAATTACTGCCTGTGCAACGTTAATAAACAGCACATTAAGGTAGGGCAGATTCGCTGCTATAGCTCTGGTGGTCCACCGGGCACCTCCATGGTCTCCGAAAAAACCGGTGTTGATCCCAAAAAGGAAGAAGAGGGCTAGAATGGAAAAGATCCTGAAAAACCAGCTCCTGAAAAGCGTCTTGCTTTCATAAGTAGCTATATTCCATATGTTTTTCAGGTTCATTATAGATTCCAGTGTCTTAATTTGTTTTCCATGTAATGAACGTATGCGTGTTCCAGGTTTGGATCCACAGCATTTGCCTCTAAGCCCGAAGGCTTCTCTCCTACAAACTGTATTTCCCAGCCAGCACCGGATGGTATGGTAGAGATAATGGGAAACTCTTCCTTCAACTTTTCATATTCCTCCTGACTTACCTCTGCTCTCCAAACGTGACCTTTGGTCTGCTCAACCAGGAGATCAGGGGTACCCTCATAGATTAATGATCCTTCATTCAAAAGTGCCATCTGATTGCATGTGCTCGAGATATCCCCAACGATGTGGGTGGAGAGAATAATAATTGTCTCGGACCGGCCCAGGTCGGACAGCAGGTTCCTGAATCGGATTCTCTCTTCAGGATCCAGTCCGGTTGTAGGTTCATCCACAATAATGATGGAAGGGTGGGCAATCAGTGCCTGGGCAATACCCAACCTTCGTTTCATTCCTCCAGATAGCTTGTTAGCCATCCTGTTTCTGAACTCAAACAGCCCCACACTCTCCAGCATCTCATCCACCCGCTCAATCCTTTCTTTTTTGGAATTCATACCTGCCAGCCTGGCCGCATAATCAAGAAATTCCCAGGAACGTAGCTTTGCGAAAAACCGAAAATCTTGTGGAAGATATCCCACCATCTTTCTGATCTCTTTCCGATAGGTATTGATATCCTTTCCATCAATCGACACTTCACCCGAAGTGGATTTCATCAGAGTTACCAGAATACGCATCAGGGTTGATTTTCCAGCTCCATTAGGTCCCAGCAATCCAAACATACCTTCAGCAATGGTCAGATTGATATTATCCAGGGCTTGAAATCCACCAGGATAAGTTTTGTTCAGATTCTTAATCGTAATTTCCAATGGTTCGAAATGTGATCGCTTGTGTTTTGTTGAACTTTGACTGAAGTATTTATCTTTGGTTTAAATCGGAGAAAATAATTGTCTACAAAATTAAACCTTTTCACCTGGTTTGGGTCATACCATCAACAATAACAGCAAAACCATTAAGAACATGAAAAAATTATTTAAACCAAATGTATTGGGACTGGCTATAGTCATGTCTCTCTTTACAATTCAATTATCAGCTCAGCCTCCAGGTGGTGGTCCGGGACGTGGGTTCCAGAGGAGTGAAGAAGATATTAAGAAACAGGTTGATGATCTTTCAAAGAATCTTGAACTTTCAAAGGATCAACAAAAGAAAGTGCTGGACTACGAAATGGAGTTTAATACCAAGATGCAGGTGGAACGGGAGAAAATGAGGAATAATTCAGGAGATTTTGACCGCGAAACCATGAGAGCGAGGATGACGGAAGTCCGGGAAGAACGTGATGCCAAGTATGGTGAGATTCTGACCAAAGAACAGCTTGAAAAGTACAAGGTACAGCAGGAGCAGCGCCGAAGTGAGATGCGTCGCCAGTATCAGGAAGGTTCCCCTGACCGTCAGGGAGACAGACCAGAACGTGGCCGTGGTAGAAATTAAATGACTTCAATCTTTATCATTGAAATAGGTCGCAGCGAACAAATCATCAACATCAAGGTTATTGTAGAAACAGAGTATTATTATTCACTACAATAACCTTTTTTTTATGTCAGTAAGATCAGCAAATGCAAAATGGAATGGTACCCTTAAAGATGGTAATGGTACCATGAGTTTTAGTGATTTCAGCGGACCCTACACTTTTGCTTCACGTTTCGAAGAAGGAAAGGGTACCAATCCTGAAGAACTTGTAGGTGCGGCCCATGCAGGTTGCTACTCCATGTTTCTATCTGCACTTATCAGTGGAGAAAACCTGGTTCCGGAAAGTGTGGAAACCTCAGCAAAGGTGCACCTGGAAAGGATGAGACTGGATCCGCTGGTGACCAAAATTGAGTTGAGCAGCCAGGTCAAATGTGAGGGCTTATCCCAGGATAAATTTAATGAGCTGGCTGCAGCAGCCAAGGCGAAATGTCCCATTTCCAGGTTGGTAGCAGCAGCTGATATCCAGCTTACTGCAACACTGCTTTAAGGCGGAATTAGGTGCAGAGAAATTGTTCTTCATGAACTACTTTTCCTTCCACATCACAGTGCTGGAAAAGTAGAAGTGCCTTGTCTTCAAATCGGGTGACTCTTCCTGCCAGGAATCCTCCCTCTACCCTGAGGAAACGGTGTTCCGGTCTCAGGTCTGACTGAGGCCATCCACCTGCATGAGAATCAGATCCTGCTCCGGTGCTGAATTCCCAGAGGTTTTTGTCCTTCCAATGGGTCACATATTGCCAGTGCCGGTCCCCATTGCAAATAAACACATTCTTTTGCCGGGCGAGGAATGCTCTGATATCATCTCCTTCATGGGTGAAATTTTGATTGGAATGATTGTCGTTTTTATTGTCTCGATCAGGTCCCAGGATCGGAGTTGGAGATACAATCAGTTTAAAGGTGGCATCTGAAGCTTCAATGGTATTAAATAACCACTCCTTCTGCTCTTTGCCCCATATGGTTTTCTCCGGCCCATCAGGCAGGTTATTGGGAGTGCGGTAATTTCTTCCTTCCATGAGCCAGATCTGTAAGTCTTTTCCCCACCGGATGGTCTTGTAGGGTTTAGGATTGGAGGGAAACTGTTCCTGATCAAAGATCTCCAATCCTCTTTCGAAGGAGATAGTCCCGTAACTCATGCCCGGATAAGCATCGTTTCTCAATATATCATGATCATCCTTCATGAAATAGGTAGTGACCTCTGTATAGAACTGACGCTGGAACGGCAATGCAAACAGCCGGTCCCATTTAAAACGCATTAGCTCTTCGGTCATGGCCCACGGATTCGATCTTGTCGTAGTATTCGATATCGCCTGTATGAACATAGAAATCTGGAACGGTACCCAACATGGCAGGGTAGATCTTGTGTCCCTTTATGGAATCATCCCTCCGGTTAAAATCGTGACAGGTTACGATACAGAATCGGATTTCATCGATCATCTCTTTGGGAGGAGGTGTAATGAATGTTCCTGTGATGGTATCAGAATTGGCTGATTTGTCATTTTTACGGGCAAGGAGCTCCACATGATACCTGGTATTGGCTGAAAGCCCCTCCAATTTCCATTGCCGCGTATAATTCTTTTCAGAATCAACACTGACCCAGGGTGTTTCAACTAACTCCGAAGGATCAACCTGAGGGATGGTAAACAAGCTTCACTTCCCCACTGCTGCCCGGACAGGCACCTTCCATATCCGCCAGGGTAAGCGAGTCAGGTATTTGAGCCCTATGTATTGAATCCCGGTTTCCCAATTGATCCAGATAATTACGTCTCTTGGAGGTCAGGCGGATAAATGGCTCACCATGAAGATTCATTTCAGGATTCTGTGTAAGCCTGGTCCAAATCACAATGGAGTGCTGATCAGCCCATCCGTTGTGAAAGCCATTTCCAAAGTATGGTCCAGTTGTTTCTTCCGATTGTGTACATGATTCACATACCAACAGGTAAAAGAAGGTCAATGCCAACCTTTTAATAATAAGCTAAAACTATTATAATATTTCATCTGTGACCTTGGGTTTTGGTTATTAAGGTGAATAGTAAATTGATAAGATTATAGTATATTATTATAATTTATTTAAATTATAATATTATACGATCCATTTTGGGACTTCAGGAGCCTGGTATGCCATCATTTTTGATATTAGCTCATGAATATCCTCACTCACAAGCACCATCTCCCTGTTGATTTCCTTAACAAATCCCTCATGAACCATGGTCCCGATGGCAGTGATAATACTGTTATAGTAGCCATTTACATTCAGAAGTCCAACCGGTTTTGTATGAAGTCCCAGCTGACCCCAGGTGAGCATCTCAAACAGTTCATCCAGGGTTCCGAATCCACCAGGAAGCGCGATGGCTCCATCACTCATCTCATTGATCAGGGCCTTTCGTTCGTGCATGGTCTCCACACAAATCATTTCGGTAAGTCCGTCGTGTGCCACCTCCCTGGTGTGAAGAAAATTCGGGATTACTCCCGTAACCTGACCACCTGCGGCAAGAACAGCATTGGCAAGTATTCCCATTAAACCCACTTTACCTCCGCCAAAATGAGCTTGTATATCCTTCTTGGCCAGGATTTTGCCCAGTAGTTCCGCTTGTTGTGCATAGATCCCGTTTGTGCCCGAACTCGAGCCACAAAAGACTGATATCGACTTCATACGATTAAGATAGGGATTAATCCCTGATTGCAAAAGTCAAAAAAACAAAAAGCTGTCCTGGAATCAAATCCCGGAACAGCTTCGTATATGAAATTAAACCTAACTTTTACTAAACGATGGGTGAAGGATGGTTTTTCAGGACAGCGGTATATTGTTCATATTCATCCTCTGAAAGCTCATAATCCTTCAGTTCACCATTGAAATATTTATCATATCCAACCAGGTCCATCAATCCATGACCACTGAAGTTAAAGAGGATCACTTTCTCCTTTCCTTCCTCTTTGGCCTTATTGGCTTCTCTGATGGTTGAGGCAATGGCATGGGTGGTTTCCGGAGCCGGAATGATGCCTTCAGTTCGGGCAAATAATACCCCGGCCTCATAGCATTCCAGTTGATGAATGGACTGAGGAGTGGCCAGGCCCTGATTCACTGCATGGCTGACCAGTGGTGACATACCATGGTATCGCAAGTCCACCGGCATGGATGGGTGGAGGAATAAATCCGTGGCCCAGTGAGTTCATGGCCAGTAAAGGTGTCATTTTTGCCAGATCGCCATGGTCATAGGCAAAAGGCGCTTTGGTAAGGGTTGGACAGCTGGCCGGTTCGACCGGAATTATATCAATATCAGCACCGTTGATCTTATCCAGCATAAAAGGGAAGCTGATTCCGGCAAAATTACTGCCACCACCAGCACATCCTATCACCACATCGGGTAGTTTTTCATTGATCTTCTCCAGCTGTTTTTTGGCTTCGAGGCCAATGATGGTCTGATGAAGCATCACATGGTTCAAAACGCTTCCCAGTGAATAACGTGTCTCACCTGTTGGATCGGTGACAGCAGCTTCCACAGCTTCACTGATGGCGATACCAAGGCTTCCCGGAGTATCGGGATGCTCGGCCAGAACATTCCGGCCTGCCTGAGTCTCCTCACTCGGACTGGCAATACATGTGCCTCCCCAGGTCTCCATCATCATTTTACGAAATGGTTTCTGGTCAAAGCTCACACGAACCATAAATACCTTGCACTCCAGTCCAATAAGGGCGCAGGCATAAGAGAGTGCACTCCCCCACTGACCGGCACCGGTCTCGGTGGTTAGTTTCTTAATCCCAAACTCCTTGTTATAATATGCCTGGGCAATGGCCGTATTGGGTTTATGGCTACCTGCAGGTGAAACACTCTCATTTTTATAATAGATCCTGGCCGGCGTACCCAGGGCCTTTTCTAAGGCATAGGCCCTGACCAGTGGAGCAGGACGCCAGATGGATAGCATTTCCCGTACTTTCTCCGGAATATCAATCCAGCGTTCACTGCTGACCTCCTGTTCAATCAGGTTCATGGGAAATACCGGAGCCAGCATTTCAGGACCTATGGGATTTCCATCGGGTCCCAGAGGTGGATTCAGCGTGCCTGGAAGATCTGCAGCAATATTATACCATTGCTTGGGCATCTCATGTTCATCTAGGAAATACTTTTTTTACTTTGCTCATGTGTATTCAGTTTTAAGGGTGTAAATAATGTCAAAAAAAAACGGGGCAGTTAAATCTAACATGCCCCGTGTATATTTTATAAATGGTGATATCGTTACAAACCGATCATCGCCCACGAAGCATCTCAGGAGTTGTGCCACCAACGCCATCGCCAGAAATTTGTATCGGTAACAATGACTCATCATGTTCAATTTGTATTTCCGAAAATAGAGATAATTTTCTAATGTCCAACTTTTAATTGCTTTTTTTTGGATTTGGAACTTAAAGTACAATCAGTAGACTGGTTTTTTCCAGGGTTCGGCCGGTTCATACTTACTGGCAGAGGCCCATTTGATCCCCCGTCTGCATAATTTCCAGGGCTTCCGGTACCTCAAAATCCTTCATCACGTGGCCCAGGGAAGTGTAGAAAACCCTTCCTTTTCCATGCATTTTCTTCCAGGCAACAGGAATGGTACAGCCATCAATCCAATCGGCATGCTCTGCGCTAAATGTTGTGGTAGCCAGCACTTTCATATTGGGATCCACATGCAAATAGTATTGTTCACTGTGCATATTGAATTCTCCAAGTCCCTGTGTTACAGGATCTTGTTGATCCACAACCTGAACGCTGTAATCAATGACCCCGCCTGGATGAGCCACCCATTGTCCCCCGGTCATAAACTGGTATGCCACATTCTGTCGGAACGAATCACACAATCCACCATGCCAGCCGGCTAATACCAGCACCCTTTTTCACGGCCTGCCACGAGATCCTTTTTCCTGTTCCTTGGAATATCTTAGCCATGGTAAAAATCTGTATCACCAGGTCAATTCCGCTCATATACTCCTCATCTGCATAGGGATCCAGGGTGTTAAATGACTTCCACCAATGGCTCCTTCGCTTTCCAGCCAGGGTATAAATAGTGCCACGGATTGATCCGGTTCATGGCCATCCCATCCCCCATAGGTATAAAGTATTTTTCTTCCTTCCAGAGAAGGCAGACTTTGTCACAATAGAAAGCTTTTCCGATCTACGAGGATCTCTGGCATTGCAGACCCAATGACGTACCCAGGGCAGCAGCAGCAGAACTGGCTAAAAATTTTCGGCGATTGTAAGTCATGTGAATTATAGTTTTGTATAAAAATAGCTGGAAAAAAACGAACCACAAAAAAACCCCTCGCCAGGGCGAAGGGTTTAGATTAATACGAAATGCCCTGGTCAACTATATAAGTTTGACATTCACTGCATTTAATCCTTTGCGTCCTTCTGTAAGCTCAAAAGTTACATCATCATCTTCCTTGATCTTATCGATCAGGCCAGATACGTGGACAAAATACTCTTCGTCAGATTCGACGTCCTTAATAAATCCGTATCCTTTGGATTCATTAAAAAATTTTACTTTACCTTCTTTCATTGTATAAATTGATAATTAATAACCCTGCAAAAGTAATATATTTTAATACCAAATGCACAAATAGTTCAATAACATTTCACTTTTTACCTGGGAATAATGTAAAAAAAGACTGCAAAAAAATGGGAAATGGTACCCAGCCATCACCAGCAGGTGCCAGACCAGGTGGTGGTAGGGAAACCTGAGCAAGTTTAAAGAAAATAATCCCAAGTGTATAGGAGAGTCCGCCAATCAGAATCCATAAACCTCCCATGAGCGGGAAGCGTTTTGATGACCGGCACAATGGCAATCAGGATCAGCCATCCCATCAATGCATAGGATACCACATAAAATGTATTGACCCCCGTTTTGTAATCACCCGGACGAGAAAGGATCATTAGCGTACCAATCACGGCAAAACCCCATTCAATTCCAAAAATAATCCATCCCAAGGGTCCGTTCAGGGTGATCAGGGCAATTGGAGTATAGGTTCCGGCAATCAAAAGATAGATGGCAATCCGGTCAAAATTAAAAAAGAAGTCCTTTGCCTTACCCATGGGCAGTATGTGCGTCAGGGTGGATGAAAAATAAAGAACGATCATGGAACCGCCGAATACAGAAGTGCTCACCACATGCAGGCTTGTCCCGTGCAATACTGAGTAGTAGACCATCAGTACCAATCCCGCCACAGCAAGTAAGCCACCCGAAAGATGTGAGATGGCATTGGCGAGTTCCTCACCCCTTGTAAATTTATTTTCTATTTCCATCCGGTTTGTTTTCTCAGTAAAATTAGTCAGATGTCTTGTAGAGTGTTGATTTGGCAATCCCCTAATGGACATTTTCATCCCAAAATAAGTATATTTGCCTAAGTCGTAGTCAGAAGAAGTCCCTTTCTATCCCATGAAAAGATTCTTATTTCATATACTCCCTGCCTTCATGCTGTTCAGTATTTCATATGCACAGGATTCCAGGGTAGATAGTCTGACGGCAGTGGCAACCACCCTTTCCGGAGATGAACTGAGCAGAACCTATTATATCCTATCCTTAGAACTACAGGATGCAGAACCAGACAGTGCACTCTATTTTGCCAATCAGGCTGAACTTATTCTATTGAAGAATGATCCTGGCCATCTTTTACCCAGGCTTTATAAAAGCAAGGGAAAGATTTATGAGAACAAGTTATTCAACGACCGGAGCCTCTTCTACTACTCAAAGGCATATGACGAATTTATTAAACTGGAGAACCATAAGGAGGTTGGCAATTGTGCCTTGAATATGGGTAACATCTATTACGAGATGGCCGATTTCGGTCAGGCGTACTACTATTACATGCACAGTTTGAACGCATATGAAAGGGTTGGTGACAAATTGGGAATAGCCAAGATGGAAAACAACCTGGGCAAGGTAGCACGTGAAATGGGTAAACTTTCTGAGGCAGAAAAGCACTATTATAATGCCTATGAGATCTACAAGGAGAATGAACTTGTTACGGAAGAGAGCAGTTCACTCAACAACATTGGTTTGATTCTTCTGGATCGGCAACTGTATGATTCGGCCCTGGTCTATTTCCAGGAGGCCCTTGGAAAATTAAATTCCGATTCGCTTGGATCAATAGACCAGCAGTATATTTTATCTGGAGTTTACAATAATATTGCCCTGGCTTATACCGACCTGGGAAAACATCAATTGGCACTGGGGTATTTGCGACAGGGATTAGATCTTGCAAGGAAGATCAATGATCTGTATAATATTGGATTTTTTTACACCAATCTTGGATCACTTTTCGGGGAGATGAGATATCAGGATTCGGCCCTTTTTTACCTGCACAGAGCACTCAGGATTGCCAAGGAGAGGAGATTCAGACACCTGGAACTGGAAACCTATGATGAACTGGCGAGGTTGCATGCAGGTATTGGCAGCTATGCATCGGCATATAATTGGCTTTTGCGTTACGATACTGTATACAAAACAGTATTTAATGAAATTCAATCTAAGCAGATAGCCCAGCTAAGGTCTCGTTACGAACAGGAAATTAAGGATCAGGAGATTGAACAGCTACAATCGGAGTCCCAGGTTCAGAAAATGCTGAATAAGGTATTCATCATATTTATTGTAGTCATCGTAGCACTGGTTATTATCATCGCAGTGAATCTGCGCTCCAAGAAGATAACCAATCAGATGCTGGCCGAACGAAATCTGCAGATCTCAAATACCCTTCAGAAGCTGAGTGAGTCAGAATTGGAACTTCAGGATTTAAATAAATCGAAGGACAGGATATTTTCTGTGGTGGCTCATGATTTGCGTAATCCTGTAGCAGCTGTTACAGGATTCTCAGAACTTCTGTATGATAACTTTGACCAGTTTCCGGTGGACACCCAGAAAGAGTACCTGCTGCAAATCTTACAGGCCACACAGCGTATTCAGAATCTCCTTGAAAATCTTTTGATTTGGGCCAGATCTCAGATGAAGGCAGTTAACTATGAACCGGAAGACCTGAAAGTGAGTAGCGTTGTTGACGAATGTGTGAAGGAATTGAAAGCCAACCTGGATCATAAAAAGATCGAATGCATCGTAAAGGTTGATAACAAGGGCGTGGTATTTGCTGATAAAGCCATGATTCACACGGTATTTAGAAACCTGATCATGAATGCCATTAAATTCAGCTTTCCGGGAGGGAAAATCCGGATTAGCTCTGAAAATGGTGCTGAAAGATGCAGTGTATCATTTTCTGATGATGGAATTGGCATTCAGCCCGAGATCCAGAAAAAACTCTTTGATGACAATGAATCAGTATCCACTCCCGGCACAACCGGAGAATCTGGTTCTGGCCTGGGACTTGTGATCTGCAAAGATTTCGTCGAGAGGAACAAAGGGACAATCAGGGTTGAAAGTGAGCCCGGAAACGGATCTACCTTTATAGTCAGTTTACCAATTTCAGATGCTGAATAGTACTATTTCAGTTTCTCCCGGAAAACTTTTTCAAACTTTTCTACCTTAGGCTGTATTACCACGCGACAGTACCCCTGATTGGGATTATTTTCGAAATATTCCTGGTGGTAATCTTCAGCTTCATAGAATTCCTTGAAAGGTTCTATCTGTGTAACGATCGGGTCATCCCATATCCCTGCGCCACTTAATTCTGCGATTACCTTCTCAGCATCTTTCCGTTGATCTTCATTGTGATATAAAACAATGGACCGGTATTGGGTACCCACATCTGCTCCCTGCCTGTTCAGTGTAGTTGGATCGTGGGTTTTAAAGAATATTTCAAGCAGCTCCAAATAGCTGACCTGGTCCGGATTAAAGCTAATCTGTACAACCTCTGCGTGACCTGTCATACCAGTGGTCACCTGTTTGTAGTTTGGATGGGCCACATCTCCTCCAGAATAACCCGACTGAGCAAGTTGAACTCCGGACACTCGCTCAAAGATGGCTTCAACGCACCAGAAACAACCACCACCAAAGGTTGCCACTTCAGTTTTTTCTTTCATAACCGTACTACCCGTTGTTGCAACTGTAAAAATCAGATTTGCAAATATAATTAAAGTGTTTCTTCTCATCTCTTGCTTTTCATCTGTCTCGTATATTATAACCCGGGGCAGTCTGTTTTGTTTGAAAGTGGTATGGATCGTTTTTTCGTTGTAACTTTATATCATGCAGCCTGCATCCTATTTTTGTACCAGGGAGCATCAGTCAGTCCAGTGTCAGCTTTGCCCTCATGAATGCATCCTGAAGCCGGATCAGTATGGAAAATGCAATACCCGGGTAAATAGAAAAGGAAATCTTATCACTGAAAGCTACGGTGTACTATCGGCCGTCTCCACCGACCCGATCGAGAAGAAACCTTTGTACCATTTTTACCCGGGAAGATCCATTCTATCCATTGGAAGTTTCGGGTGCAACTTCTCCTGCGATTTCTGCCAGAATTGCGATATTTCCCAGATTGATTCACATATCCTCTCCCGTCATCCATCAAGGGATCCTGAAGATATTGTGAACATGGCGCTGTTACATCACAACAACATCGGATTGGCCTATACCTACAATGAGCCTACAGTTTATTTCGAATACATGATCAGGTGCGCCGAATTAATTAAGGAGCAGCAACGCTGCAACGTAATGGTAACCAATGGTTATATCAACGGTGCCCCACTGGAAGCTATTCTGCCTTACATGGATGCATTCAATGTGGACCTGAAATCCTTCAGAAACGACTTTTACCAAATTCGTTCAGGGGCAAGCCTTAAGCCGGTTCTGGAAACCATCGCCAGGATTTCAAAATCTGATCGGCATCTGGAGCTGACATTTCTGATCATCCCTGGCTTAAATGATTCAATAAGCGAATGGACCGATATGATCAACTGGCTCACAGAGCACTGCGGCCCCGATATCATATTGCACGTGAGCCGCTATTTTCCCAGATATAAACTTAACAATCCCCCTACCCCGCTTCAGACTATTCAAGATTTTATGGATTTGGCCAGGGATAAGATAAAGTATGTTTATGCGGGCAATACGCCCCAACTCGAAAGTCATACCTTTTGCCCAGGATGTGGGACTACTCTAATCCACCGCAATCTTTATCAAGCCAGTGTTACCGGCATTGGTGCTGATGGGTGTTGCAATCAATGCAATCTGAAGATTTATGGAGTTTTTAATCAAAGTATGTCATGAATATCCGAAATGCAGCAGTAGAAGGGCGTTTTTATCCTTCAACAAAGAGAAGGATCTTCGATCAGATAAAAGAGATTGAACAGGCAGACCGATACCCTTTGGCAGGGCTCTTTCCTGAGCAACTTTTAGGTGCAGTGTTGCCCCATGCAGGTCATATTTACTCTGGTTACCAGACCATCCCCTTTTTCAAGCTGATAAAAAGGCTGGAGAGCTATCCGGAGACTTTTCTGATTATACACCCCAATCATTCTGGAGTTGGCCTTCCAATTGCTGTTGATGATTCCTATAGCTGGAACAATTCAATCGGTGAGGTGCTGACAGACCGTGAATTTGCTTTAGCATTGGATTTGCCCTTCGATAGCAAGGCGCATTTCAAGGAACATTCTGCGGAGGTGATTATCCCGTTCCTTCAATATTATCTTCCAGATCATCCATTTACCATAGTGCCCATCTGCATGATGGATCAGAGTTTTAAAGCGGCCTCCATGGTTGCTGATCAGATCAGGAAGGCAGTCCAGGTGACAGGACGAAATATTATGGTCCTTGCATCCTGTGATTTCTCTCATTTCCTATCTCCGGAGGAGGGTTATATAAAGGACCAGAAAGTTCTGGAGAATATACTCTCCAGGGATTCCATGGGAGTTGAAAAGGCGGTTAGAAAACATCACATTTCTGTCTGTGGCTATGGTCCTATCATGGCACTTATGGAGTATGCCAGTGCTCAACATGCAGCGTATAGAGTGGAAATTCTTGCCCGGGGACACTCCGGAGAAGTAACTCCATCACACGAAGTAGTTGACTATATCTCAATGATTCTATACCGATGATCCTTACGGACAATGAGAAAAAAGAGTTGCTCTGCCTGGCCAGGGAGTCAATCATAAAAAGGATTGACCCCCAGCAGAGCAGCCGAAAGCCCGCCTTACCTAAAAGCGAATCGTTACAGTTAAACTGTGGCGCATTTATATCACTTTATGTGGATGGAAAACTCAGGGGTTGCATTGGAACCTTTTCCGAAGAGGAGTCACTCTGGAAAAACGTAAAGAATATGGCACTATCGGCAGCCATTTCAGATAACAGATTTAAACCTATTGAGTCGGGAGAGCTTGCTGAATTGAAGATAGAGATCAGTGTCCTCACTCCCAGGGAGAGAATCTATGACAAAAGTGAACTGATCCTGGGGACACATGGCATATATATGAAGAAGGGTCAAAACAGGGGGACACTTTTACCTCAGGTGGCAGTAAATCAAAACTGGACAGTTGACGAATTTCTGGGTAATTGTGCCAAATACAAAGCCGGCATTGGCTATGATGGTTGGAAGATTGCAGATCTATATACCTATGAGGCTTATATATTTAACTCAGATGAAGTACGTCCCGATTGTTAATAAATCTTAAAAATACGAAATTCTTCGTATATTATTTGTCATTGAAGTTTCGTTGGCATATATTTGCTACGAAACTTTTCGTATAATGATATTGAAACCTACCGAATCAGAACTTGAAATCATGCAACTCCTCTGGGAATGCGGGCCATTAACAGTTCGTCATATAAATGACCGACTTAATAAACAACGCAGGGTTGGGTACACCACTACGTTGAAGATCATGCAGATCATGACAGAAAAGGGACTACTTTCAAGGGATACGGAAAATCGTTCGCACGTTTACACACCTACCCTTCAACCCGAGGAGGTACAGGCAACCATTCTTGATCACATTGTGAAAACTGTGTTTAGAGGTAGCCGTGCCAACCTGGTGTTGCAGGCATTGGGGAATCATCAGACTTCCAGCGAAGAATTGGAGCAGATCAGAATACTCATGAATAAAATAGAGAAAAGAGAAGATGGAATTCTTTGAAGCTTCGGGGAACTGGATTGTAGCTCTGGGAAAAACCCTGGTGCACAGTTTATGGATCGGACTGCTGCTGCTTTCAGCCCTTAAAATCACACTGCAATTCATACCTGGACGGTATTCATTATTTCGATATCGAATGGCCACAGTTTCGCTCTTCGTTTTTATAGTCATGATAATGGCAGTTTTCTTCATCCTTTATGCTCCACTGCAGGATCTGCCTGGCAATCCTCAACCCACCATTTATATCCCATTGCTGCTCCCATCAATTCATGGCTTCTCCATAAGTTCCGGAGGTTCTCATGTAATGCTTATTTGCACTGTGAGCTGTTATATCTATTTCACGGGAATATTGGTGATGCTCATTCGCTCTGTTTTATCTTTCAGCCTCATCAGAAAGATAAAAAGAGAAGGAATAGCCATCCAAGGTGAATGGTATAACCGGTTCCTTCAAATAAAGCTTAGACTCGGGATACGTAAAAGTGTTACTCTGCTGGAATCTAACAGTCTGAATGTGCCGGCATTGGTTGGATTACTAAAGCCTGCAATCATTGTTCCTGCCGGGATGTTTACCCACCTTTCAATGGACCAGGCAGAAACCATTTTGGTGCACGAGCTCTATCATCTGAAAAGACTTGATTTCCTTGTGAACATCATTCAGCTATTTGTGGAAGGGCTTTTCTTTTATAATCCTGCTGTTTGGGCCATATCCAGAATAATACGATCGGAAAGGGAGAATTGTTGTGACGACCAGGTACTTCAATCTTGTGAAGATCCATTGGTCTATGCCAGGGCACTCTTTCAGCTGGCAGGTCATCATCAGCAACTTCATCAATTGATTCCGGGTGCAGGCGGCAGGGATCAATTTCAATTATTAAGTCGAATCAAAAGAATTTTAAAGCAAACAGCCATGAAAACAAATATTCGTGAAAAACTATTTTCCTTCATGCTTCTTGCCGGAGGAATGATCATTCTGATCACTGTATCAGCATTCAGTTCAGGATTTTCAATCACCAGACATCAAGATTCCAGGCAGGAAGTTGGGCCCTCCCCCATTGCCGCCTATGCGATTCCTTTGGAGAAAGCAGTTTTGGCACAGGACACGCTCCCCAAAGCAGACCAGAGAGATTTAGAAAAAATAGATGAGAAAGATTTAGAGCGTGCAAAAGAAGAAGCCCTGGAATCCATTGACTGGGAGAAGATAAAGAAGGATATGGAGGCGGCCAAATTGGAAGCCCTGGAATCCATCGACTGGGAGGAGATAAAGAGGGATATGGAGGCGGCCAAATTGGAAGCCCTTGAATCCATCGACTGGGAGGAGATAAAGAGAGGATATGGAGGCCATAGACCGAAATTGAGGAACCACTGGAATCGCATTGATTGGGAGGATGATAAAGAGATCGAGGCATCGATGGAAGAGGTTGATTGGATAGCCATACGAAAAGAGATTGAGGGAGATGGAAGAGTTTGATTGGGAGGCCATGCAAAAAGAGATTGAGGAATCGATGGAAGAAATTGACCTGGAGGGGATGAAGATGGAGATGGAAGATCTAAAAATGCACATGGATTCGTTGAATCACGACCTTCATTCAGAATAATGCAGTTTGCGCAATAGCTCAGATTTATTTGGAATTTAGATTTTAACCTTTATATTTGCTTTGCTGAGTTTAGATAAAGACTATGATAAGATAGTCACTAACCCTAAGACTGAATCTATTCTGAAAATCCCGGTTCATACATGAGCCGGGATTTTCTTTTTACTCATAAATCACTGTAGTTCTTGTTGTTATGTCAAAATATCAATTGGCGTAAAAATTACACTTCCGGATTTTGGCATTGTATTTGACTTTACATAAGCAAAGATTTAAAACAATAAAAACCGGGAACTAATGAAAACAAGAACAATACATAACCACAATGTTGATAGCCCTGATTTTCGGTATCGTATCGATCCAGGCGCAATCTGCACGTCGTGCCGCTCCTCAGCAGAAAAATGAGAGGGCCACAACGACCAGACCCAACACCCAAGCCAGAAAAGCTACGCCTCAGAAAGCCCGCACAGTTCAGGCAAGCAAGCAGGTTCAAAAGCAGCGAACCGTCCAGCCTGCACGTCAAGCTCAGAAACCGCAGGTTCAGAGACAACAAGCACAGAAACAACAAGTACAGAAGCAGAAGGTGCAACGTCAGCGAACCATCCAGCCTGCACGTCAAGCTCAGAAACCTCAGGTTCAAAGACAACAAGCACAAAAACAGCAGGTGCAGCGTCAGAGGACCACTCAACCTGCAAAGGGATCTGTAAGTATAAGTACACCAAACAATCCGCGTAGCACCTATCGGAATACCAATTCCAGGGTGAACGTGAATAACAACCGAACTGTAAACAACAGGGTAAATAAGTTTTCTACTGAAAGATATTACGGAGGAAACCATTACCACTACGTATACCCTACCAGGAAAGTGAAATTCCATTATCACCACGATACGTACATTCACAATTACCATGTACTCTACTACCCGACCTACAGGAACATTTACTGGAGCAGAAACATGTACAGGGATTATCACAGGTGGTATCCAGAATACCATTGGAGATATAACTACGGGTACAGGATACAGACCATCTCTGCCTTCGATGCCAAGTACAATCTGGGTGAAGTAGCCATGATCTACGGAAGGGTTTATGCCACCTGGCACAACATGGAAACTGATGATTATCTTTTGTTCTTCGGAGGAGATTACCCCAATCAACAGTTTACAGTAGTGCTGCCAGGAAGGATCGCAAGAAGATTCAGCTGGAGACCTGAACGCTACTTCCTGGGTGAACACCTAACCGTCACTGGATTGATCACCACCTTTGACGGAATCCCGGAAGTCATCGTAAAAAACAAACGTCAAGTAGGACTCTACTAAACCATACTACAATTCCTCATCCAGGGCCATCTCGAAAGGGGTGGCCTTTTTTCGTTGGAACATTACCGTTAGCGCTTATATGAAGGATTGAAATAAAATCAATTACAACTTTGATTCCATAAAAGTGTATCTTAGTTTTTGCGACCGAAAATCTGAATTTTGATAAAGTCAAACATATAAACTAAATGGATTAGAATATGAGGTCACATGGAATGGAAGGTCCCAGGATCAAAGAACTAAGAGTAATCCCCATAGCAGTTACGGATCCACCGCTGTTGAATTCTGTGGGAGTACATGCCCCCTATGCCTTGCGAACTATAATTGAAATTATCACGGATGATAATATTTCCGGAATCAGTGAAATCCCGGGAAATTTGGAAATCAATTCCTTGTTAGAACAATCTCGAGAAGTGATCCTGGGTGCTGATCCATTTCAAATGAACCGGATACGCGCAGATATCTTTAATCGATATGGAGCTTTTGAAACTGATAAAAGAGGCGATAATCCATGGGATAGCCGGAAGCTGGTACATGTCTACAGTGCCATTGAGGTGGCATGCCTTGATATACAAGGTAAGATTTGTGGTCGGCCGGTGGTGGATCTGTTAGGAGGAATGTGTCGTGAGAGTGTCCCTTTTGGTGCTTATTTGTTCTACAAGTTAAAAGGAGCCGGGGGACCACTTGGATATGATATTGATCCAGATGCTACCGGATGGGCGGCAGCCAGGCAAGCGGCAGCCGAGAATTCCGGTGGAAATTGTTATCCAGGCTGAAGCCATGATGAAAGAATTTGGTTTTAAATCCCTTAAGCTTAAAGGAGGGGTGTTTCCACCACAGGATGAAGTAAATGCAATTATCCAGCTTCGAAAAGCTTTTGGGCCCAATGTTCCTTTAAGGTTTGATCCCAATGGGGTCTGGGCGGTTGAAACAGCCATAAAATATGGCAAGCAGATGGAAAACATTCCTTGAATACCTGGAAGATCCTACCCGGAGTCAGGATGGAATGGCCAAAGTGGGAAAGGTCTTAAATATACCCCTCGCAACCAATATGTGTACAACTTCCTTCGATGAAATCCCTTCGAGTGTTCGCCTCTGGTCCGAAGATATCATCCTCAGCGATCATCATTTCTGGGGAGGATTGCGGGAATCCATAAGTTTGGGTAAAGTTTGTCAGACCTTTGGGAAAGGACTTTCCATGCACTCTAACAGTCATTTTGGCATTTCACTTATTGCCATGGTCCACATGGCTGCTGCAATTCCTAATTTAACTTACGATCTGGACACACACTATCCCTGGCAATCCGATGAAGTGATTTCAGGTGGAAGGGTGAAATTTGAAGAAGGACGGGTTGCAGTACCTCGTGAACCTGGCCTTGGAATTGCGTTAGACCGTAAAATGATCGAGAAACTACACCAGGATTTTAATAACTGTAATATCAGGCAACGGGACGATACCGCCGAAATGAAAAAAATCGACCCAAAATGGGAATTTAAGACCATTCGCTGGTAGCCAAAATCGATACATGAAATTGTAATGGATCCTATTATTTTACTTCTCATTGGTATTTCGGCTATTATTGTTTGCATCCTGATACTGAAGTTGCATCCGGTATTGGCACTTTTATTTGCTGCAATTGTTGTTGGTTTAATTACCAGTGAGAATAATTTGGAGCAATACGCACAACTGAAAGGTATGTCTGCATCGGAAAGTTCAAATTTCCTGAACCTGTCACTGGGAAAGAGGATAGCTGCCGCGTTTGGAAATACAGCATCCAAAATTGGAATTCTAATTGCCATGGCTGCTATCATAGGTACCAGCTTACTAAGAAGTGGTGCAGCTGACCGGATCATTAGAGGAACCCTCAAGTTATTCGGTGAAAAAAAAGCGCCAACTGCCTTTTTATCAAGCGGATTCATCCTGGGTATACCCGTTTTTTTCGATACGGTTTTCTATTTGCTGGTACCATTGAGCAAGGCGATGACACTGAGAACGGGTAAGCATTACCTTTTTTATCTGATGGCCATTGTCGCCGGAGCAGCTATGGCGCATTCTCTGGTGCCGCCTACCCCGGGACCCATGTTTGTGGCAACTGAGTTAGGAGTAGATATTGGAGTGATGATTATAGGTGGCCTTGTGGTTGGCTTGTTCACCGTCACCGGCGGATATCTTTATGCTGCCTGGGCGAATAGGAGATGGACAATACCATTAAGGGACTCAACTGATGTAACAATTTCAGAATTGGAAGACCTGATGAAAATGGAGGATCGTCATTTGCCAAAGCTTTGGCTATCATTTTTGCCGATTGTCCTTCCCATCATCCTTATTTCCGGAAATACGATCACGCGGGCCACACTGGATGAGGGTATAATACTATCGCTTTTCTCCTTTATGGGTGACAGCAATATAGCTCTTACCCTTGCTGCCCTGGTATCATTGGCCATCCTCGCATGGCATGAGCGGAATAAGCAAAAATTGAAACGCTATATCATTGAATCGTTACAGGGCGCTGGTCTGATCATTCTGATAACGTCAATGGGCGGTGCTTTTGGAGGTATTTTACAGCAGACAGGTATCGGAGCCAGGATTCAAGAGCTGTCAACTGACTACCAAATAGCTATTTTACCCCTTGCCTTTTTTGTTACAGTTTTAATGAAGACAGCCCAGGGATCTGCAACCGTGGCAATGATTACTTCAGTAGGTATTTTAGGTGGACTTGCAAACATGGGTGAATTGAGCTTTTCATCCTCTTTACCTGGCCTTGATCATTGGATGCGGATCAAAGCCCATCCCCTGGATGAACGATAGTGGTTTTTGGGTAGTGTGTAAAATGAGTGGGATGACCGAAGGTGAAACCCTGAAGACCTATTCTGCCATACTGAGTGTCATGGGATTTGTAGGTCTATTCGTCATTATCATATTGGCGAGACTCTTTCCATTGGTATGAAAAAGCCTGAATAATACCTTCTACTGGATCAAGTTCAAATCCGAAAGAACTTTTTTCAGAGCCCCAAGTTTATCCCCGGTGCAATGATCAATTGGCTTGACAGGACTGCCGATATTCATCCCCATCAGGTTCAGACAGTCCTTCATAACTACCGGGAAACTGCCATAGCTAAATGCGTCTCTAAGTGGAACCAACTTATACTGAGCTTCCAATGCACCTTCATGATCTCCGCTTATAAACTTATTATAAATTTCAACGACCAGCCCGGGTGCCACATTTGCTGTTCCTGCTACAGCCCCTGCTCCGCCATGGGCCAATGTCGCGTAGATATAAAAATCCGTGCCAGCCAGCACTTTGAAATTTTCATTATTTCTTGTTTCAATTAAGAAATGTAAAGTATGAGCAAAATCAAGGGTTGAATTCTTGATTCCTATGATGTTGTCAATATCTGCTAATTTTTTCAACAAACCCACTGAGATGTTATTTGTTGTTTTACCCGGATTATTGTATAAAATAATGGGCAATGATGTGCTTTCTGCTATCGTTTTAAAATGGTTAAATAGTTCGATTTCAGAAGGGTTAATAAACATTGGTGTTAAGACTGTTATGGCATCCACCCCGGCTTCCTTGGCCATTTTTGCAAACTTGATACAACCAGCAGTTGTAATGGAACCTGCCCCCGCATACACCGGGACACTGCCATTCACATGCTTTACTGTAATTTCCACTGCCCTTTTTTGATTCTCATCATCAAATGCAAAGAATTCACCATTGCTACCCAGGACGAAAACTCCATGAACCCCGCCTCTTAGGACATGATCGATGACTCTCTGCAGTCCAGCCGGATCAACATTTTCGTTTGAATCAACCGGGGTAACTATGGGCGGTATTATACCTAATAAATCTTTAATATCTAACATCATTTCCTCCTTTGCATTAATATCATGGTGAGTAAATCAGGTTAAAGGTCCGGGATCAAACAGAACCAGATCGTTAAACAAACCAAGTTGATCAGAGGCGACCTGCTTCCTCCCGCTGGCCACATCCAGAATCAAATGAAACAGCTCCCATCCCATCTCCTCAATACTCTTTTCTCCCGAAGTGATTTGGCCAGCATCCAGATCTATCAAATCAAACCACCGGCTGCTTAATTTGGTATTTGATCCTACCTTAATGACCGGAACAACAGACAATCCGTAAGGCGATCCTCTTCCGGTCATAAACACGTGAAGATTCATCCCTGCGGCCAGTTGCAGGGTACCACAAACGAAATCGCTTGCAGGTGTTGCAGCAAAGGTTAATCCCTTGCGCCTGATTTTCTCTCCCGGTCCCCGTACATCTACAATGGGGCTTGTACCCGATTTTACAATCGAACCCAGTGCCTTTTCCACAATATTGCTCAGGCCTCCCTGTTTGTTTCCCGGAGAGGTATTGGCACTTCGGTCTACCCCACCCTGCTTGAGATAGTCATCAAACCACCTCATTTCATCCAACAGGGCTTTCCCTACAACAGGGTCAGTGGTCCTGGAAACAAGCAAATGAACAGCATCCCTGACCTCCGTTACTTCTGAAAACAGGACACTCCCTCCTGCCCTGACGATCAGGTCTGCAGCAAAACCGGCCACCGGATTAGCAGTTATACCTGAAAAAGCATCACTTCCGCCGCATTGCATACCTACAATCAGTTCTGATGCGGGACAAGTTTCTCTCTTACGTTTGTTTAGTCTTTTTAGTTGATTTTCAGCCATTTTCAGGATTCCCTGTACCATCTCATTAAATCCATGAAATGCTTCATCCTGCATAAAAAAGATTTCTGATGGTTGATGGTTTTGAGGGATAAGCCGTTCTGGCTGAAGCTTTTCGCATCCCAGTCCGACAACCATTACCTCTCCTCCGAAATTTGGATTTGTAATGATATTCTGAAGTGTTCTGATGGGGATGATGGCTGCAGGTGCTTCGATTGCTATGCCACATCCATAAGCATGGGTAAGGGCCACTACATCATCCACATTGGGATAATTGGACAGCAACTCCTCTTTAATTCTTTTAACAACGAACTGAGCCAGACCGGCCACGCACTGAACACTTGTTGCTATCCCCAGCACATTCTTGGTACCCACACTTCCATCATGATTCCGGTAACCTTGAAAGGTATACCCTTCCAATGGCTCAAGCTTTATATTCTGATTGCCGGAAAAAGGAATGTTTTGTAAATCCGGGATGGCAGGTAGAGATATTTTTGATTCATGCACCCATTCTCCCTGCTCTATGACACCTAGGGCAAATCCGATGGTTTGTCCGTATCTGATCACTTTATCCCCTTCACTGAGTTTACATAAAGCCACCTTATGTCCCATGGGTATATTTTGAGTGAGACAGGTGCCATCATCCAGGACGGTGCCTTTCTGAAGGCCGGCACTATTGGTTACTATGCCAACATTATCATCTGCCGCAGATTTTATTACCATAGGATCCTGTGACATTGTCAGTTAATTAAAAGGTAAAACCCTTGAAAGAATCATAATTGCGATGAGGCCCGAGAACCCCATCACCACCAAAAGCATAGAAAAATGACGAACCGTTTCCTTTTCGTTCATTCCGCTCATTTTGGTTATTATCCAAAAGGCGCTGTCATTCATCCATGCAAATATTTTCGATCCGCATCCGATGGCCATGGCCAGGTACACAGGGTGAAATTGAAGGTCGGCACTGCCAATACCACTCAATATACCAATGGCAGTCACCATGGCAATGGTGGCTGAGCCCTGGGCGGTCCGCACCACCGCAGTAATGAAAAAGGCCAAGGGTATAAGCGCCATTTGATAATTAACAGCCAATTCCTCAACCCTGATCCCAATCCCCGTTTGCTGTAAAATTTGTCCGAATGCCCCTCCCGATGAGGTAATCAGGATGATAATTCCTGCACTGGTAAGAGATTCGGTAATAAATTTCTTGAACTTGGTAAGATCCTTCAACCTTGACCAGAGCAAATAAATGGCGATTGCTGCAGAGAGCGCAAGGGCCATGTTGGGATCCCCTAAAATGGAGAAAATGTTTTTCAGGCTTTTTTGAAAAGGTTCCAAAACAGCCTCATTTCCAGCACCAAACAATCCTGAAACTGTGTTTCCGGTGATTAACAGAACAGGAAGTACAACGGGCAAAATTGAGATCCATAAGCGGGGTAATTCCTCCTTTTTTTTATCGGAAAACTGTTTTAAATCTTCAACACTGATATCTGGTGTATCCCGCATGGGTAATTCCCATTTTCGGTTGGCCCAGCGTGCATAGGCATATCCACTCAGGGTTGTGATCAGACCAATACATAATCCCGCTATCATCATAACCCCAAGATCCAGGCCCATCGCTTCGGCCACAAACAAGGGACCAGGAGTGGGCGGAATCAGGGTATGTGCCATGACCCCTCCCGCAATGACCACCATTAAATAAAGGCTGAACTTTTTGGGATTTCGCACGCTGATGGATTTTACCAGTGGTATCATCAGATAAAACACTGTATCAAAGAAGACAGGAATGGCGAGTGTGAAACTTCCACTCAAAAATGCCAGAGAGGTATTCTTTTTACCAAACAATCCAAGCAGGCTCCGTATAATACGTTCAGCACCACCACTTCTCATCAAAGAGGTGCCAATAATGGATGCGAGGGCGATAATGATTCCAATTTTACCACTTGTGTTCCCAAAGGCATTGGCAAGACGTTTGCCGAGTGAAAGAGTTGCCAGTGAATGCGCTTCCTGATCCGTCATGCCACTATGAATGGCATAGTCAAAAACAAGTTCGGGAGAAGTGATTAATCCGGTAACCAGGGCAGCTGCAAGCAGGGAAATAACAGCATGCAATTTTAATACAATGATGCAAAAAAGCACCACAGCAGTTCCGATTAATATGATGAAGATTGGATCCATAATAAAAGATTAGCCATATCACATGATAAGTAAATATAGCTTCAATATTAATAATGATCCAGTTTTTAGGCCAAATAACAGGATTTAGTCCACCGGTAAGATTGCTGACGCCCTTTCAACTGAGTAAGCTGTAAAAATCCCTTTGCCACCGTTATCGATGTTGGAGCGAACATTGGCTGCTGGGCCAGAAAAGAGTGGATTATTACCCATAATTTCCAGCTGTGCATCCAGCACAAAATGGTAGTATGCCTGGTCAACGCTGTTCAGTTCAAAGGTGACCGTATCTCCAGGCTGAAGTGCCTCGCGTGGATCATCATCCCATAAAAATCCAATGGGTAATCCGTAGATATATGTTCCATTGTAAAAATCATCAGGCTGAACAGAATACTTTGAAAGCGTGTCAGTTAAGAGATCGCTGTTCTTCCATATTTTGTAGCTGTACCACTCTCTTGTGGGAGGATCCTGACCAAACATTAATACCTGATGACCCGATACAAATGGAGAAAGGAAATAGGTGAGTTGAATGGAATCAAGTTGTGCTACCGGAGGTAAGGTTGAGCTGGCAGTATAAGTTTCAAAAACACCATCTGCATCCACATCCACCTGACTAATATGAAGCTGATAAGTGGTATTGGGAACACCCCGAAATGCTTCAGGAGCCAGGTATAATCCGGGTAATGTATCATGTTCGATCAGCTGGATTCTTGTATTTCCGAATTCAAATTCCACCAGGGCGTCCCTCACTTTTGGAGAAGGCAAATTAAAAAAGTAATCACTGGAGGTTGACAATTGCACCCAATGGTGCAGTGAGTCGGTGGTGATACTGCCATTCACTACCAATCGCCTGTAAGTGGAATCAAGATCTATCTCAATAATTTCAGTACATGAAGCGAAACCAAGTGCCAGGGCACTAAGCAATAAGAAATTATGATATTTCGTCCTTGCCTTCATTAAAACTTGAAATTATAGGTGATCGCCGGGATGAAAGAAAACAGGTAGGTCATCTCTGCATAGGTCTGATCCGGGTTTACATCATCCTGGATAAAATTGAGGGTCCACACATTTTTCCTGGCATATGCGTTGTAAGCAGAAATGTTCCACTCCCCTTGCCAGCGCTTGCCGGTTTTCTTTTTTCCCTTGATGGTCACAGACAGATCCAGGCGGTGATAGTCAGGCAGTCTGTACTCATTCCTGCCGGTATAGAGGGGAAGAATACTGCCCGCAACTTCATACCTGCCTGCAGGCAAGGTGAAAGGAATTCCCGTGCTGTAAATCCAATTGGCTGCTACACCGATCCTGGCCGAAACTTCGTAACTGAATACCAGAGCCAAGTCATGGGGCTTATCGTAGGGGGCAGAATAAGGTTTCCCCTCATTGATTTCCGGAATGTCACGCCGGGTCTTAGAAAGAGTATAACTGATCCAGCCGGAAAATTTGGAAGTCTCGTATTTCACATAGAGCTCAGCACCATAAGAGCTTGCTTCTCCAATCCTCAGCTCTCCCTCCAGCCTTGGATTTAGCAACAACTGGGCATGATCTCGGAAATCGATGGAATTGGTCATTTTCTTATAGTAGAATTCCAACGAGGTTTCGATCTTGTTGTCGAAGAAATTCCGAAAATACCCCACTGCCATCTGGTCTGAAATCTGTGGTTTAATATTGGGAGAAGCCGGAAACCATATGTCAAGTGGCGTCCCGGCAGTAGAATTGCTGGCCATTTGCAAATACTGTCGGGTGCGGGAGTAACTGGCCTTAATGGAATTCTTGTCATTGAGTAGTAAATTGGCCGCCAAGCGAGGCTCAAGTCCATGATAGAACTTATAAAAATCCCCCCTTTCATAAAGTGTGGAGTCGATCACCTCATAATTATCATCGTAGGAATACACAGTAGCCGCTCCCACATTGTGAAACATTGAATATCTGATTCCATAGCGCAGTGAAAATTTTGCTCCCACATTGGATTCACCGGAAAAATAGAGCCCATTTTCCAATGCATGATTATTGGACAGTTCCGATATAGTGGTTATTCCTTCCTGACCCTGAGTTTCGATGGCTCCTGGTTTGATGATATGATAAACGCTTGATAAACCAAATTTTATTGTATGTTCAGGCGCATGATACCAGATGAAGTCTCCTTTAAATCCGTAGTCCTCAAGAAATGAAAGCCAGTTAAAATAGGGGACAGCCCCATCAGGTGTACCCAGGTCATAAAAATAGTGTGAGTTAAGTAAAATGAAATTGCTAAAGAGCTTTTTGCTAAAAAGGTGGTTCCATCTAAAAGTAAATGTCCTGTTCCCGAAATACATTCCGGCAAAATCATTGGCAAAAACATCCTTGCCATAATAACCAGACAGAAAAATCCTGTTCTTCCCGTTGATGGTATAGTTCAGTTTTGCATTCAGGTCATAAAAGAAGAGCGAATTATTGCGCACCGATGTATCCTTAGCAAAAGGAAGAAAGATATCCGCATAAGTCCGTCTGGCCGATAGCAGGAAAGAGACCTTTTCAGTGAATACAGGTCCTTCCAGTGTAAGACGGCTTGAGATGGTGCCAATTCCACCTGTGGCAGCGAATCTCCTGTTATTTCCATCCTTCATTCGAATATCCAGGAGGGATGCCAGTCTTCCTCCTGAACTGGCCGGTATATCTCCCTTATAGAGCTTCACATCTTTGATGGCATCATTATTAAACACTGAAAAGAAACCCAACAGATGGGAAGCATTGTAGAGGGTTGCTTCATCCAGGAGGATAAGATTCTGGTCCTGGCTTCCTCCCCTTACACTGAATCCGGAAGATCCTTCACTGGTAACCTGAACCCCGGGCAAGAGCTGGATGGCTTTGATTATATCCACTTCCCCCAACAGGGCAGGAATCCTTCGAATGGATTGAATAGGTAATTGGGTAGAGCCGGTTTCTAACCGGGTTATGTTGGCATTACCTGCTTCAGCTGTGACTGTAACCTCCTCAAGCTCCAGAAGGGACTCATTTAATTCAATGGTCAGGACCATGTCGGTCCCAAGTCGCAGAGGACGGGTTTCCCTCACATATCCTACGTAAGAATAGATGAGGGTATAAAATCCCGGTTCCAGGGATAGCGCATAATATCCATAGGTATTGGTGATGGTTCCTTTCCCGCTTTCAAGGACTGAAACAGTAGCGCCGATCAGATCCTCTCCAGTGGCTGCATCACGCACATAGCCGCTGACAATAACTTTGCCAGAGGTTCCGTATGCCATAAGCAGCATACAAAGACTCATAAACAAACCTAGGAAATGTGATTTTTGCATTCTGAATACGACTGCCCTCCTATACAATTTGACTCATGGCATCAATGAATGCCTCCACAGAAGCCGTGATAATATCCGTAGATGCAGAGAATCCATAGTATACCACGCCTTTATGCTCCACCTGCATATGAACTTTTCCCAGATCATCACTGCCCCTGGTAATGGCCTGGATCAGAAATTCTTCTATCCTTACTTTTTTCTTCAGGATCTCTTTCACCGCATTGATGGATGCATCCACGGGACCATTTCCTTGGCTGGTGGCTGTATGGCACTCGTTATTCCACTCAATTTTTACGGTAGCCACTGGTGAAGTACCCTTTCCGCAAACTACCTGCAGACCATGGAGATGAAGGTTTCTCTTGATATCCCTGGCACTGGCACCAGCAAGTACTTTTAAATCCTCATCAATGATCTCCTTTTTGGAATCCGCCAGCTTGAGGAACTCATCATAAATGGAATCCAGTGCCGACTTGCTAAAGGAATAGCCCAGCTTTTCCAGTCGGTGTTTTAAGGCAGCCCTGCCACTTCTGGCGGTCAGCAGTATGGATGATTCATTGATTCCCACAGTTTTGGGATTGATGATCTCATAATTCTCCCGCCTTTTCAGCACACCATCCTGGTGAATGCCGGATGAATGGGCAAATGCATTCCTGCCAACAATGGCTTTGTTGGGCTGAACAGGCATGCGCATCAATGTGGAGACCAGCCGGCTGGTACTGTATATCTTCTTTGCATTGATGTTGGTGATAAGATTCAGGTGTTTGCTGACTCTTGATAATCATGGCAATCTCCTCCAGGGATGTGTTGCCTGCCCGTTCACCAATGCCGTTTACTGTCACTTCAACCTGCCTTGCCCCATTGATCACCCCACTCATGGTATTGGCTGTGGCCATACCCAGGTCATTGTGGCAATGGGTGGAGAGGATGGCTTTATCAATATTTGGCACATGGTCCACGAGGTATTTGATCTTCTTGCCATATTCATCTGGCAGTGTATAACCTGTGGTATCAGGAATATTGATCACTGTTGCACCTGCATCTAATCACTGCTTCAACTACCCTGGCCAGGTATTTGTTTTCAGAACGTCCGGCATCCTCTGCATAAAATTCCACATCTTCCACAAAAGATTTGGCATATTTAACTGCTTCCACACCCCTTTCGATAATCTCATCCGGATTGCTGTTCAGTTTGTGGTAGATATGGTAATATGATGTGCCAATCCCCGTATGGATTCGCGGACGTTTGGCAAATTTCAGTGATTCGGCAGCCACTTCAATATCCTTCTTTACCGCCCTGGTTAGTCCACAGATTACAGGTTCGGTTACCGCTTTACTGATCTCAACCACTGAATTAAAATCACCGGGACTGGAAATGGGGAAACCTGCTTCAATAACATCTACACCCAGTTCTTCAAGGGCCTTGGCAACTTCGATTTTCTCAATGGTATTCAGCTGGCACCCAGGCACCTGTTCCCCATCCCTGAGGGTGGTATCAAAAATGTATACGCGATCTTTGGCCATGTTTTGAAGTTTTTCGGTTAGATAGAAATTCAACACAAAAGAAGTAATATAATATGAAAATTATGCTATATCAGCATGATTTCTTAATTGTAAGAATCAAATGAGGGGATTAGGGAATAATTGTCTCCAAATAACCTGAGTCAGCCGGAATAAAGGAATAGTCAGGAGAATTCTGTTTTTAGCTGCTCCACCCAGGCTGCCACTCTTTCCTTGTTCATGGAACCCTGATTTTCATAGTCGATGGCCAATCCGGCAAACTGGTCTCCCCGCACTGCACGGGAGCTTTCAAATTCATAACCTGCAGTACTGATGTGAATCCCACCAGAGTAGCTCCTTGTTCTTCAAGAATTTCTGCCATGATACCCATGCCGTCCAGGAAATTCTCAGGATATCCTTTCTGGTCACCCAGTCCATACAAAGCAATTTTCTTTCCAGTCAGATCCATGTCCTCCAGGGCAGGAACAAATTCATCCCAGTAATTGGGAAGCTCACCGTCAAACCAGGTGGGTACCCCCATGATGATCTGGTCGATAGGCAGATGAAAATCTCTTCGTGATATCTCTTCAGCATTGACCATCTCCACCTGTCATCATTAAAGGTCTCACTGATTCTTTCGGCAATTTTACCTGTTTTTTTGGTGCTGAAACTATAGATGATAGCGGTCTTATTCATTATTATCCAGTAGTTAGGTCTTAATAATTCAGAAGCTCAAGTGTCGCTTCTTCGATACGTTGCAGTATTGGGCAGAGATAGCTGCTTCGAGGATGCGGTTGAATCCCACCGGAGTAAATGTGGATCCCACACGCTTCACAGGTCCGTCCAGATGTTCAAATGCCAGTTCATTGATCAGACGCTGCCACCTCGCCACCAAATCCACCAAATACCTTGTCCTCATGGACCACAAGTACTTTTCCGGTTTTTTTTACGGTAGCCAGAATTGCATCCATATCCAGCGGACTCAGTGATCTTAAGTCGAGCACCTCGAGGCTGGCACATTCTTCTCAGTAGCTAATTGCTCTGCCAGTTCAACACACATGGGTGTTGTATTGCCATAAGTAATGATACTGAGATCAGTTCCCTCCCTTCTTAACCTGGCTTTTCCAAATGGTACTTCAAAGTCATCGGGAATGGGTGTAGCCACCTTTGGTGCATTGTAGAGGGCTTTGGGTTCAAGGAACAGGGTCATGCCCCGGACCTCATGCTGGTTCTGAGCAAACCTGCTGCATCATCTGCATAGCTGGGATATACCACCCTGACGCCAGGAAATCCTGTCAAAGCACCTTCTATGGTTTGAGAGTGATAGAGTCCGCCGCCGATGTATCCACCCGATGCCAGCCGGACGGTAATATTGGGTGAAAACTGTCCCTTGGTACGCCAGTATTCATGGGTTGTCTCCACAAACTGCTCCATGGCAGGCCAGAAATAATCTGCAAATTCAGCGCCTTCAACCACGATCCGAATTTTATCATTATAACGGCTCATTCCGTTGGCCGTTCCCATGATGAAATCCTCTGCAATGGGAGCATTAAACACCCGTTCCTTGCCAAACTCCTGTTGCATTCCCTTGGTCACATTGAAGATACCACCTTTATCTTTATTGGCCACATCCTGTCCCCAGATAAATGTGTCAGGATTGTGGCGAAATTCTGCCTTCAGTGTTTCATTCAGTCCTTCAATTAGTTTTTTCGGTTCACCTTCATGGTCATGAAGTCCTTCAGGGTACTTTTCACTCACATATGGTTCAGGAATCACAAAATCATGGATTGATTCAGGAGTTGGAGAAGGTGAATTCATGCCTACCTTATGAGCAGCTTTTACAATTTCTTTTGCTTCATTTTCAAGGACTTCTAATTCCTCTTCAGTAAATCGTTCGTACCTGAGTAAGAAGCCTTCTGTATTTGGCCAGTGGATCGTACTCATGTACATAATTAAGCTCATAGTCATCCCGGTAAAGGTCGTGTCGGTCGGAATTGGAATGAGAATGGATCCGGACACAATTGGCCTGAACAATTACAGGATGCTCATGTTCAACAACATATTCCTTGGCTTCGGTCATTGTATTCATACTGTCGAAAACATCCTTGCCATTGCAATGAAATATCTTCAGGTTCTTGAATCCCGAGAAATTATTGGCCACCTTCCTGTTGGCAGTCTGATCTGCTTTTGGAACAGATATGCCATACCCATTGTCCTGGAACACAAAAATTACAGGCAGTTTTTCGTTGCTGGCACCATTAATGGCTTCATAGACATATCCTTCGGATACTGATGATTCTCCCTGTGAACTGATGGCGACTCCAGGTACTTTGTATTTTTTCAGTGGCCCTGGCCACACCAACTGCATGTAAGTGTCTGGTTACCAGTACAGGAAGATACATTGTGAACGTTCCATTCAGGTTTGGCAAAGTGGTTAGACATGTGGCGTCCACCACCGGCCACATCAGCATCTTTTGAAATACCATTCAGGATCAGTTCCTCAGCTGTTAGTCCGGCCGAATGGGAGGTGAGCATATCCCTGTAATAGGGAAAGAGGTGATCATTCTCCCGGTCAAAGACCTGTCCGATGGCCAGTTGAATTCCATCATGTCCTGCATAAGGTGCATGGTAGGACCAGCCAATGGCCTGTTTTAGGTAGTTGGGAGCACGGTCATCGATGGCCCGTCCAACGAGCATTAGCCTGAACCATTTGGCCAGGGTTTCTTTATCGGTTTTCTTTATGTGGTAGTGCTTTTCTTTTGACATTGCTTGCTATAATTTAAAATTACCAGATCACCGGATCAAATGATTCGATATAGATCTCCCAGTCGTTTCAGGAATGCTCCTCCCAGCGCTCCATCGATGATCCTGTGATCATAGGTGAGGGACAACCACATCTTTTGTCTGATGGCAATGACGTCACCTTGCTCGGTTTCAAGCACCGCAGGTTTCTTCTTAATGGCTCCTACGGCCAGGATGGCTACCTCGGGCTGGTTAATGATGGGTGTTCCAATGTCATTCTGAAAGGTCCCAAAATTGGTTACTGTAAATGTACCGCCACTGATATCGTCCGGACTAAGCTTATTGTTCCTGGCGGCCGCGGCCAGTTCATTCATTTTCTTGGTAATCCCGGTCAGATTTAGAGAATCAGCATCCTTGATATTGGGAACGATTAGATTATTATCCGGAAGTGCCACTGCAATTCCCAGATTGATCCTCTTTTTGATAATGATCCTGTCACCATCCACTGATGCATTGATCTGGGGGAATTCCCTGAGCGCTTTCACAGTGGCTTCAAGAAATACGGGCAGATAGGTGATCTTCACGCCCTCTTTCTTTAGGAATTCATCCTTCACTCTGTTTCTCCAGGTGACCACACCGGTCACATCCACCTCGATCATGTTGGTTACATGGGCAGAAATCTGCTTGGATTTCATCATATGCTCAGCGATCAGTTTCCTGAGTCTGCTCATTTCAACAATCTCATCGCCACCTTCCCCACTACCGAAACTGGTTCAGATTGTGGCTTTGGGGCGGATGCTGGTTTGACAGGTTCACTGGCTACTGCAGGTTCAACAGGAGATATTTTCCCCTGCTCCACCCTTCCATCCCGGTTTTCAAGAAAAAGTAAGGATATCCTTTTTCTGTACCCTTCCGTTGAGCCCACTTCCAGGAATGCTATCCAGTTCTTCCTGGGAAATCTTCTCCTCAGCAGCTATTTTTCTTACCAGAGGTGAATAAAAACGATCATCCTGTGAGTTCAATACCTGTTGATTCAATACCTGTTGATACAACACTTGCTGCAATTTCTGATGTTGTACTTGTTCCACGGGCTCGTCATGCTCTTCATCCCTGATCTCAGATCCAGAACCGGCTGTATTCTCGCTCT
This sequence comes from uncultured Bacteroidales bacterium, assembly GCA_963710385.1. GTDB lineage: Bacteria > Bacteroidota > Bacteroidia > Bacteroidales. The sequence continues at coordinate 106,623 of CAVQAB010000009.1, forward strand.
CATCTGATGAGGTTGAAGCCTCGCCATCCATATCAATAACAGCAATTACATTACCAACAGCAACGACTTCATCCTGCTTGAAATAGTATTTTCTTTACTATCACCTTCCACAGGCGATGGTATCTCAGAATCAACCTTATCGGTGGCAATTTCCAGGAGCACATCATCCTCTTCCACCTTATCGCCTTCTTTTACAAACCAGTTTGTAATGGTTGCTTCCTCAATACTCTCACCCATCTTTGGCATGATGATATCAAAATTCGCCATGTTGAAATATTATTGATTGTGGTGTGGTATTATTAATTTTCGATGGTATAACAATGATCCCATAAAATTGTTTTTATTCTTCACCTTCAAAAAGAATATCCAGAACCACCGGTTCACCACAGGGATGGCGGTCAACTACCGGAGGCTTTTTAAAAACAGGATAACTTATCTGCGCATCGGGATATCCCAGATGAACCAGCATGGCCACAACTGAAAATATTTTCGGTCCCTGAGGTATCAGAAGTAATGGAATACTCCTTGCGCAGTGGCAGGATCGTATCGATCAGGCTCTGATAGATGGTCTGCCCATTGCGGATGGGATATGCAATCAGATTTCGAATGGGTGTTGCATTTATCAGAGCATGGTTGTTCACAAAACCTTCTCAACAAATTGTTTATCAACAGGAGGATCTGCATAAAAAAGATATAGCAGATCGGGCTTCACCATTTTATATATGTCTCGCAAATATTGTCCTCATGTCCCAATCCCAGGATCAGGGCTCGTTTTCTTCTTATTATTGGATACGTTATCAGTTTTCAGGAATTCTTTGATCTTCTTCACCTTTCTTGAAGGATCCAGGTCTGAATAGCATGGCCATGGTATAAACAAACCGAAGCCTGGCACTTGAATAATCATTCTGGTTTTCGCCAAACCAGTTGAAAAACTCATAATACCACCTCGGGGACATGCTGGTACAATCAATGATGATGTTGATTTTTTCCTTCGGCATATGTCCAAGGATCGACTCAATATCAGGCACCTTTGTCTCTACAGGAATAATTTCATATCCCTGATCCAGATAATAGGATCTGTTTTCCTGGAAATGAAAATTCTTTGATATGATCTGTACGCGAAAGAGCAATTTTTCGACATTTCAATGTCTCAAGAAGCCTTGCAACTGCAGTACACCTGGATTCGTATCCAAGTGTTGTAATGAAGATATCCGCTTCAAAATCAGTAAGCTTTGCCGGTTCAATATGGTGGATGGATGATAGCTCCATAGTGTTACTAGCGAGAGAATCTCAAATATATAAGGAATATCTGTACCAGCCTTAGCTTTAAGGCTTAAAGTTTTGGATTAGTTGCCGGGATTTCTGTGATGGGATTAGGAGTGATCCGATTCCATGGAGAACAGGTCGATTAACGGCCAATCATCCACCCGGTTTACAGCTCCAAACATCATTCTTGAAACGTACCTGTGTATCCTGTGAGTGCTTGTAGGTACTTGTATTCATCATCACTACCCAGTTTATCCCATCATTCTGTCTGCACCATCAGGGCAGATGATCCGGTGAGATATCCGGTACGCCACCATGTTCCATAACTGTCACTACCCCTCCATCCAAAAAGTCCCTTGCCTGCATAACTTAGGATCTGACATTAGGGCAATGGTTTCGGGTGATAAGAATATCAGGTTGTTCAGGAAATCCGTCAACGGCTGTGAGAAACTTAATTAATTCAGGAGCTGAGGCAACCCATCCTCCTGCCGGACCTAGCAATTCAATATTATTGCCACCATAGTAGATGGGGACTTTTTCACCGGATCCATCCATGGAATAGGTGGTCATTTTTCCTGCACTGCTATGATACCTTACTTCATTCGGGATACTTCTCATGATAATAGCTTTTCCCTATATGCATGTCATGAATATCCAGAGGTTTCAGCAGATTCATCACCACATAATCCTGATAAGGCATCCCGCTCTTACGTTCAATAATCTCTCCCAGAATGGCATATCCAAGGTTGGAATAACTGTATCGGGTACCAGGTTTATAATTGAGTCTCCTGGAAAGAGCAAATTGCAATACATTTTCAAATGAAACGGGAGCCTTCACATTCATTTTTCGGGCGATGTATAGTGAATTAAACATGGGATCTCCTGAATACCTCGACCAACCTGCGGTATGGTTGAGTAAATGTCTGATGGTGATATCTTCTATTCTTTTATCCCTGTATACTTCAGAATATGGAATCATTCAGAATTCCATTCTCTCCAAATACCCTTTCGTCAAGATCCAGTTTGCCCTCTTCATACAGTTTCATTACAGCCACCGCAGTGATCAATTTGGATACAGATGCAATTCTGAAACAGATGACCGGGCTTTACCTCTTCTCCTGTTTCGCTGTTAGCAATACCAAATCCCTTGGCATAGACCAGCTGCTCATCCTTGGTAACTGCCACGCTTGCTCCCTGGATCTCTCCATTTTTTAATAAATGAATTCACCTGTTTATCCACTATCCCTGGTCTCCTCAGAATCGGAAAACTGATTATCAAGCAGAAGGGAAAAGGGAACTTCTTCATCATTCAAAAGAGAAGGATATCCTTTATCTGAAAATGTAAGTGCAATTTCTCCAAAAAAGAAAAGAGACAATAAACCTATAAAAATAAATAATCTTTTCACAAGTATTTGCTACTTAATAAAATCTCATATTATGTAATCAAATTTATAGTTAAAACAAATCCAGAAGGAAATGTTCAATGATTAGATATCAACCCTTCTCTGTTAATAGGTGTAAAACATTGAATTATGTATCTATTAATAAGTGAATATCCAAGCTGCGAATGGCAATATAATAAACTTATGAATATAACCTCTTCGCACAGCTAAATCAACTTTGATGGGAAGTTTTAGGACCATTTATAATCATTGGATGGTGATTAGTCAAAAGAGTTCACAGGGAATAGTGTGTACAGCGATAGAACTGAAGGAAAACAGAATGATGAATGTGGATTTTAATGCATACAGTAAGGGGTATAAAACACGAATGGGAGCCAAATTTGCATCTGGTTCCCATTCCACTTGTTAGCTACCGTAGTCGCTAATTCGCGCCAAGCTACGGTTATTATGACCGGAAAACAAGACCGAAGTCTTGATTTCCCTTTCGCTGCCCGACGAATCGAACAACTTGCATTTTCTCCTGTCCGAAGACAGTGTCCCTTGCTCAACTGCTTACAACTTTCACCGCGTTTTCAGGTACTCTACGGTTTCCGTTTGAATCTCTGGTTGTGCCTTTTACAGCGCATCCTGGTACTCCAGTCAACAGTCCGATCCGAAGATCGGGAGAACAGCATCAATACCTGTTTAGCTATTCCCGTGACTCATGTTCACGCTTCCGGGTTGCCCCGGCTGCTTATGATTACATCATTTAAAGAACTGAGTGGCCTTTTATCGCTCACTTGGTAGAATCAAAAGTATACGGTTTATAGACTCATTCCAAATAAATCTGTCTGAAGAATTGAACATTGAATGAACAGGATTTATTAACAATAAGTTAATAAGAAGTTAATTGATTTCGTATCTGACTATATGATAATGGCTTATTAGAAATTGGAATGATCAAAACATTGTTAATATCAATCGAACCATTTTCAAAACAAGGTTCCTGTAACCGGGTGATCATAAGGTTTGATAATGTCCGGATCGGCCGGTTGATGGTCCGCTTTTGAGATCGCAGGAGAGACTGTATGCGCATGAAGTTCATTTTGATCAAATGGCAACAGCAAATCTTTTGTTTTGCGAAGGCATATATCCCCTTCGATCCAATCACGCTCCCTATCCGCTGGTAAGATCACAGGCATTCTATGTTTGGTATTATGGATCTTTTCCATGAGTGGATTTGCAGATGTGGTTATGATGGAAAAGGTTTGAAGGGATTCACCTCTTTCCGGATCAATCCAGATATCATAAAGACCAGCAAAAGCAAATGGAGCATTGCTTTTTAACCTTATGTACCAAGGGATTTTCACTCCATTAACCAGCTGCCATTCAAAGAACCCATGAGCGACAACCAGGCATCTCCCGCTCCTGAATGGCTTCTCTAAAGGATGGTTTTTCATGAAGCGATTCTGATCTGGCATTGTAGGTTCCTTTCCTAATTTGAAATGCTTTATCACGGTCTCCTGCCCATGAAGGTATTAGTCCCCACTGCATTAATTGTGCATGGTCTGGATCGTTCTGTGCAATTACCGGTATAAATGGATTGCTGAAAGCCCTGTAGAAATACCTGATAATCGAAGTCATACAGCGCTGAAGTATCCACCGAGAATCGTTGTTCAATGGCTTTTCTTGTAAGATGAACCTCAATCGTAAAACACATCTGAGTAAAAAAGTTAAAAGTTAAAAGTTAAACAATTATCAAATATGATTTGTTAAGCTTTCAGATCATATAGTAGCATGGGACAAAAACCTGAGATAATTCCATATTTTCCGTTAAGTGTTTTTCTCTTTCCGGGAGAGGATATTCCGCTAAGGATATTTGAACCACGCTACAAGCAGCTTATTGAAGATGCCCGATCACACGGAATCACCTTTGCCATTCCGTTTGTGATCGAGAAGGATATCCAGGAGCTTGGATGTGAGGTAAGGTTGAAAGATGTTGTGGCAGAGAATCCCGGAGGGCGGATGGTGATCACTGTGGAGTCTGTTGCTGTTGTGCAGATTGTTAGTTTCAGCAAACAACTTAAAGGAAAACTTTACGCAGGCGGCATTGTCAAACGTTTGCCCTGTTCCGAACCAGTGGAAAGGGAAGAGCTTAAGGGATTGATTGCAAATTACTCGGATCAATTTGATAAAGATTTTCTTAGTTGTTGGGATGGATCAGACATTACCCTTCAGGATGTAATGAAGGCACTCAATCTCTCTTCGGATGATAAGTACAATTTTATTTGCATGCATGACGGCGAGCAAAAGGAAGGTTACCTGGCAGGGCAGCTTCGTTACCTGAAAATGATCCGGAAACAGGAGACCCTACTGGGCAATGATTTCGGATTAAACTAATCTCCCCCTCCCTTTTCAGGCATACTCATTTTCAACCGATCAAGGTCCTGTTTCAGACTGGCCACAGTTCTTACCAGCTGATTTTCCGGAATGACAGGTTCCGGGATCTCGTGACTGATAAAATGAACAAACTTCCAGATCTCCCGAATCTCATTGATATTGATCTCATAAGGTTCATACAGTGGATTCAGGGAATACAGGATGAGTAACCCATCCTATTCGATCCTGTTTTCAATAATCTTAAACACAATACCTTCATCCATTGTCAGGACAACACAGGCTTCCCCTGTTTTCAGTGTCTTCCAGTCCAGAACATATTCACCGGTGACCCATGCTTTTTCGGGAATGGTAAGCATGGAGTCACCCTGCAACTGAAAAGTTCTGTACTTCTTCTCTTCTGAAAGGAATGGAAGCTGGAATACCTGCAAATCACTGATGTATTCCGGATCGGAAAATCCATTGGTATATCCTGCCTGGGCTTTCACCGGTACCAGTTCAATATTCTCCTGGTTGTCAGCATCCACAGTGGAAGCCAGTACCCTCAGGTTCCCTCCCCGCAGAAATACATCCTCTCCATGCTCCAGTTGCCGGAGCTGGGTTTCACTCATTTTCGACAGATCCACTTTCAGCAGCGTATCCACGGCTATCTGGTAGATAATCTGAAAACAACAGGAGCACATCCACTCCTGGCTGTGCTACTCTGTTCTCATAGCCGCTCAGGGTGGAACGCTTCATCTGAAGTTGTTCTGCCACTTCATCCTGTGTGCGCTTCTTGCGTTTTCGCAGGAGCTTAATGTTTGAATCAAAATACATGTTAAAAATCGTGTTTATTGTTGCATAAAATATAATATATGATTATATTGTAATCACAATAATGATTATAATCTAATCAAATATAATAAAAAAAGTGAATAGTGATAAATGGTAAATAGTGAAAGTTTTTAATGTGACAAACTACTTACTACATAACGGTTAGCGAAGCGAACAGTGAGCATAACACGAAGTGTTGTACATATGGATCTGGATACATTTTTTGTATCTGTGGAGCGGTTGATGAACAGCAAGCTTGAAGGAAAACCTGTGATCATCGGAGGCATGTCGGACCGGGGTGTGGTTTCAAGCTGCAGTTATGAAGCAAGGCAGTTCGGTGTACATTCGGCCATGCCCATGAAGATGGCACGGTCACTCTGTAGTGAGGCCATTGTGATCCGGGGGGACATGGATGCTTACAGCCAGCACTCCCGGATGGTTACCGATATCATTGCCGAACAGGCACCTGTGTATGAGAAAGCCTCCATCGATGAGCACTACCTGGATATCACCGGCATGGACCGTTTTTTCGGATGCATGCAGTGGACCCATGAATTGAGGCAGCGCATTATGAAGGAGACCGGGTCTGCCCATCTCCTGTGGCCTTTCGGTTAACAAAACGGTTTCAAAGATTGCCACCGGAGAGGCCAAACCCAATGGGGAGATTGAGATCCCGGACTGGCAGGTAAAGAATTTCCTCTCTCCCCTTTCGATCCGGAAGATCCCCATGATCGGGAACCGGACTTTTCACCTGCTGCGTTCCATGGGAATCTCCACCATCGGCACCCTGGGCCAGATCCCCATGGAGATGATGGACAGCCTGCTGGGGAAAAATGGCATTGTGATCTGGAAGAAGGCCAATGGCATCGATCCCACCCCTGTGGTCCAGTATTCCGAAAGGAAATCCATCGGGAGTGAAAGGACCTTTCAGCGGGATACCATGGATGTGGCCGGACTGCACGACCTGCTTACCTCCATGGTGGAAAAGCTGGCTTTTCAGCTGCGTAAAGAGGAGAAACTTACCTCCTGTGTCACGGTGAAGATCCGTTATTCCAATTTTGACACCCACACCCTGCAGAAACGGGTCCCCTACACCTCCTTTGACCATGTGTTGATGCCCATTGCCAGGGAGCTGTTCGACCGGCTTTACCAGCGACGCATGCTGATCCGGCTGGTGGGTGTCAGGTTTTCCGGACTGATCCGTGGGGTGCAGCAGCTGAACCTGTTTGAAGACACCTCAGAGATGGTCCACCTTTACCTGGCTGTGGATAAACTGCGCAGGCGCTATGGTCCGGATTCGGTCAAAAGGGCCAGTGGCATACAGCTTCACGATCTGGAAGAGAAGACAGCACAGTCACAGCAACAGAAGGCCGTCTCTTCCCCGGAAAATCGCCAGCAGATCGACAACCTGAAAAACCGGCGCTACCGGTATTGGTATAGGTGAAAAGGTTAGTAGGTAGCTGGGGTAATAGGTTAAGGGTTAGGTAGAGCACTGGAGTGAGCGAAGCGCTTAACAGGTCACTGGCAAAGCGAACATATACGTGGCGAGCCATTAACGTGAGCGAAGCGAACTGTACTGCGAACAACAGTTCGAGTAGCGAACTAACGGAGCCATGTATCTTAAACTAACCATTCATATTATAGTCTGCGGTATGGGACCATGGCGGTGGAGACGCTGGTGGAGAGGCTGCCAGGCATGGGCATAGAGGCACTGGCACTGACCGATATCAACAACTCCATGGGCATGGTGGATTTTGTAAAGGCCTGCAGTGACCAGGGGATCCATCCCATTGCAGGAATCGAATACCGGAATGGAGACCGGTACCTCTACACGGGCATTGCGCGAAATCCCAATGGTTTCAGGGAGCTGAATGACTTTCTCTCCTACCACAACGAGACAGGTCTTCCCCTGCCGGAAAGGCACCACCACTGGAGGATGTATGGTTTATCTATGATTTTAATGATCAATCCCTGGCAGGTGAAGAAGCAGGATCGAAAGTTGCGGGACCAGGAGCTGATCGGTGTGCGGCCGGGTGAGGTGAATAAGATCCTTACTTCCCGCTGGAGATCAGACCGTTCCAGGTTGATTGTACGCCATCCGGTAACCTTTCTCCACCAGAAGGACCATGCACTGCACCGGCACCTGAGGGCCATTGACCATAACATCCTGCTGAGCCAGTTGAAACCAGAGCAGCTGGCCCGGGAAAGTGAGGTGCTGCTGCCCCCTGACCTGCTGCGCTGTGCCTATGATGACTATTCCGAGATCTGGAGGAATAGTGAAAGGATACTGAAAGATTGCTGGATGGGATTTTGATTTCACCACGGTGAAGAACAAAAAGACCTTCACCGGGACACGTCATGACGATAAGATCCTGCTGGAGAAACTGGCCATGGAAGGGATGGAATATCGTTACGGGCTCAGGAACAAGGAGGCCCTGAAGACGGATCAGGCATGAGCTGGAGATCATCGATCGGCTGGGCTTTTCTTCCTATTTCCTGATCACCTGGGATGTAATCCGATATTCCATGTCGCGTGGATTCTACCATGTGGGAAGGGGCAGCGGGGCCAACTCCATTGTTGCCTACTGCCTGCGGATTACCGATGTGGATCCCATTGACCTTGATCTCTATTTTGAACGTTTCATCAATCCCAAGCGGACCAGTCCACCCGACTTTGACATCGACTTCTCCTGGAAGGAACGGGATGAGGTACTGGACTACATATTTAAAAGGTATGGCCGAAAACATACGGCACTTATCGGGACCATTTCCACCTTCAGGGACCGCTCCATCTTCCGGGAACTGGGTAAGGTATACGGTCTGCCCAAGGAGGAGATTGACCTGCTGGTGAAAGAGCCGGATAACAAACTGAATGACAACCATATTACCCGGCGCATCTATGAAGCTGGAAGCCTGTTGATGGATTTCCCCAACCTGAGAAGCATTCATGCCGGAGGTGTGCTTATCTCCGAAGAACCCCTGACGGCGTATACGGCACTGGACATGCCCCCCAAAGGCCTCCCTACCACCCAGTGGGATATGTACGTGGCTGAAGCATTGGGTTTTGAGAAACTTGATATCCTTAGTCAGCGTGGCATCGGGCACATCAAAGAGTGCGCTGAGATTGTTCAGCGAAACAGGGGCATCCGGGTGGATGTGCACCGGGTCGATGATTTCAAAAAGGATGAGAGGGTACTGGGACAATTGAAATCAGGAGAGACCAACGGGTGTTTCTATATTGAGAGTCCGGCCATGCGCGGTTTGCTAACCAAACTGAGGTGTGACAGTTACCGTACCCTGGTGGCTGCCAGCTCCATTATCCGGCCCGGGGTGGCGCAATCGGGCATGATGCGTGAATATATCCACAGGTTTCATCACCCTGATGATTTTGAGCTACCTCCACCCCATCATGGAGGAGCAGCTGAAAGAGACCTTTGGAGTAATGGTGTACCAGGAAGATGTAATCAAGATCTGTCACCATTTTGCCGGACTGGACCTGGCCGATGCAGATGTGCTGCGCCGGGCCATGAGTGGGAAGTATCGCTCAAGGAAAGAGTTTGACCGAATCGCTCAGCGGTTCTTCGACAATTGCCGCGACCGTGGTTATACCGATGAACTGACCCATGAAGTATGGCGACAGATCAGTTCGTTTGCCGGATACTCCTTCTCCAAGGCCCATTCGGCATCATTTGCAGTGGAAAGTTTCCAGTCGCTTTACCTGAAAACCTATTTTCCCCTGGAGTTCATGACTGCCGTGATCAATAATTTTGGAGGCTTCTACCGAACCTGGGTCTACTTCAATGAGGCCCGGCGTTGGGGTGCAACCATTCACCTCCCCTGCGTAAACAGGAGCGAGTACAAGACCTCCATTGTTAGAGAGGATATTTTCATTGGCTTTATCCACCTGCAAAACATGGAGCAGCAAAGTGCAGGGATGATCCTCGAGGAGAGAAGCGCACGAGGCAAATACAGAAACCTGGAAGACTTTCTTCAGCGAGTGCCCATTGGATTGGAACAGGTGATTATTCTGATCAGGATCAATGCACTGCGTTTTACCGGGAAGAGTAAAAAGGAGTTGTTGTGGGATGCACACCTGATCCTTGGAAGCAAGAAAACGAAGGATCCCATGCGTGAGCTCTTCCCTGTGCGAAAACGGGAATTCAAACTGCCTGCGCTCGAGCAGACTTCCCTCGAAAATACTTATGATGAGCTGGAGATCCTGGGTTTCTCTGTCACCATTCCTGCTTTTGAGTTGCTTCAGACCTCTTTCAGGGGAGAGGTGCTGGCCCGACAAATGTTGCTACATTTGGGAAAAAAGGTTCGCATGCTCGGTAACCTTGTGACTGTCAAGCATGTGCGCACCAAGCACAAACAGTGGATGAACTTTGGCACCTTTGTGGATGCTGAAGGAGAGTTCTTCGATGTGGTGAACTTTCCCGATTCCCTGAAACGATTCCCCTACAAAGGACAGGGTATTTACCTGGTATTTGGGAAGATCACAGAGGAATTCGGCTTTCCTGGAATGACTGTTGAGAAGATGGCCAAACTGCCCTATAAACCCGACCCCAGGTATTAGCGCCTAGTGCAATGTGCAAAGTGCCAAGTACCAAGTGCTTGGCTCTACCGGGCACTGTGAATCAGAAACTTTCAACTATCCAGGCGGCGGATGCTCATGACTCCTTTGACCTTCTTCAGTTTTCGGGTCAAGCCTTCAAGATGTTGCGTATCTTTCACATACAGTGTAATGCTACCTTCAAACATCCCATCATTGGAATCAATGGAAATGGAACGCATATTGACCTGAAGGTCTTTGGTGATTACATCTGAAATACTACTCACAATACCAAGGTCATCTACCCCGGTAATCCTCAAAGTCACCTGAAAGAATGCCCCTTTCTCAACTTTACTCCACCGGGCTTTCACCACCCTGTATCCAAAACGTGAGAGCAGCTGCTGGGCGTTTGGACAATTCATCCTGTGTATGCTGATGCCTGCATTGATCGTTACAAACCCGAATATGGCATCTCCATGGATGGGATTGCAGCAAGGGGACAGTTTATAGTCCACGTTGGCCAATTGCTCATCAATGATGAGAAAATCACCCGACTCCCGTGAGGCCGGACTTACCAGTCTGTCTAAAGCTTCATCATCGCTCCTTTCCGGTTTGGATTCCACCGGCTTCGCTTCAATGGTAAGCAATTCCTTAATTTGAAGCAGGTCGATTTTCTCGGTGGCCACATCAAAATAGAGATCGATGGCATCTCTATATTTATAGTGTTGAATTACCTTTCGGATGCTGCTGTCATTAAACGCTATCTTCCAGTTCCTGAATCTTCTTTTGAGGATCTCTTTGCCATTCTCAGACTCTTTCAGCTTGGCTTCCTTTAATGCCTGCTTAATTTTACCCTTTGCCTTTGAAGTGACCACCACATTGAGCCAATCCATTTTTGGTTTCTGATTTTTGGAACGAAGTACCTCCACCTTATCTCCATTTTTCAGGACATAACGGATGGGAACATTCTTTCCGTTGACCTTGGCGCCCACACATGAAGAGCCCACATCTGTATGAATATCGAAAGCAAAATCCAATACAGTTGCTTTCTCGGCAAACTTCTTCAGATCGCCGTTTGGCGTAAAGACAAAAATTTCTTTGCTGAACTGACTCAGTTTCAAATCCTCCAAAAGATTCGAAGCATCCAAATCTGAGTTTTCCAGGGTCTCCCTCACCTTTTCAATCCATTGGTCAATTCCTGCCTGTCCCTTGATACCCTTATATTTCCAGTGCGCAGCGAATCCTTTCTCAGCAATCTCATTCATACGCCTGGTCCGAATCTGAACTTCCACCCACTCTCCGCCGGGAACTACTACAGTGGTATGGAGTGACTCGTATCCGTTGGATTTTGGAGCTGAGATCCAATCGCGCAGTCGCTCAGGATTGGGCTGATAATGATCTGTAATGATTGAATACGCTCTCCAACAATCAGCTTTCTCTTTTTTCGGTGGGGTATCAATAATGATGCGAATGGCGAATTTGTCATATACCTCTTCGAAATCCACCTTTTGTTTTTTCATCTTTCGCCAGATGGATGAGACAGCTTTTGGTCGACCCTTAATCTCGAATTTTAATTTCTCTTTTTCAAAATCATCCCGAATGGGTTGTATAAATTCCCGGATGAATCTGTTTCTACGCTGGGTGGATGCCCTGAGTTTCTCAGTAATTGATTGATAAGTCTCCTTTTCAAGCACACTCATTGAGAGGTCTTCCATCTCAGACATCACGTTGTAAAGCCCCAGCCTGTGTGCAAGGGGTGAATAGATAAATTTGAATTCACATGCAATGGTGATCTGTTCTTTTTCCTTGAGAGCATTCCATCTGCCGCATCAGGTAAAGACGCTCTCGCTAACTTTACCATGATTACACGAAAATCTGTGGCCAGTGTAAGGATCAGATTTCGCATATTTTCGGCCTGTCCCTGAGTGGTTGTAGTATCAAGGTTGCTGATCTTCAGTAACTCTTCAACGATTGAGGCCGATCGTTCACCCACTTCTGTTCTTACCTGGTCAATGTGAATTCGTTTCAGATCCACACAATGAATGATCAGGGCTGCAGATACACCCAGCACATCCAATCCAAATTCCTTTGCAGCCAACCTGGCAAGCCTTGTTGAGTATTCGACAAATTGAACTTCATGCAGCTGTTCATCTTCTTCCACATATGAAACAAGGAATTCAAATGATTTTCTGAGCAGCATCATGGAGGCTTTGTCATACTCACTGCTGCAAGCACGCATAAGCCCCCTGAACTGGGACAGGAGCTGTTTTTTGATCGGTTCAGAATATCGTTCAATTGTTCCCATGCCGCTACTGCATGGTAAAAGTAGTTAATTTATACAGGGTATAATAACTTCAAAGGTAGATCCCACATCGGGTTTACTTGAAATATTCAGAGTGCCTTTGTGGATGGAAGTGAACTCACGAACAAGCGTTAATCCAATGCCGGCTCCTTTTTCGTTTGCAGTTCCCCTTCGGGTAAAGCCACTATTGTTGGTGATCTTTTCGATCTGTTCCGCTGACATTCCGATTCCCTGGTCAGCCACCTTGAAAAGAATATCATTATTTTCTTTTTTGGCACTTATGGCTATCTCACTGCCAGGATTGGAGAATTTGATGGCGTTGGAAATCAGGTTCCGGAAGATGGTCTCCATCATGATCCGGTCCGCCTTGGTGACTAAAGCCTCCTCAATCGCAAGCTGAAATGAAAGGCTTTTATTTTTTGCAGTCTCGTCAAATAGGGCTATACAGTTTAATATGAGTGACTTCACTGTGACTTCCTCGGGATGAAAATAGGTTTCATTCTCTTCCAATCGTGACCAGTGAAGCAGGTTTTCAAGGAGTTCAAGGGAATAAGACGCTGAGTGTTTAAGGTTTCCAAGGAGCTTCTTTCGGTCAAATTCAACACCATCATCACCATCAATTCTGTGAAGAACCTCTATGGCTGTTAATTGGTTTCCAATGGTTCCCCTGAGGTCATGTGCAATGATGGACATCATGCGGTCTTTGGTCTTATTAAGTTTGTCCAGCTTAATGTTCTGCCTGGTGATCACAAGATTTTTCTCCTCAAGCTTTAAAGAGGAATTCTTCAACCTGCGCAATAAATATCCCACTAGTATCAAACCTGCAGCAAGCAGGAAAGCAATCCCAAGGATGCTGTATAAGAAAGCATTCCTTTTTCTCATTAGAGCCGCTGCCAGATCGGACTGAATACGCAGATTCTCATTTTCCTGTTCCAACACTTTGGAACGGTTCCTGAATTCCAATTCCCTCACTGCGATGGAGGTGGCTTCATTAAGCAGACTGTCAATATATAGGTGGTGAAGCAGGGCAAACTGGTATGCTGACTGGTAATCGCCCACAGCCACTGCAATTTCCCTTTTTATATCATAACCCTGTGCCAAATGCTCCAAAGCATTAATGGCACTGGCAGTTTCCAGAGCCTGATCCGTGACGCGGCGGGCGCTTCACGTACTGTTTCTTCTCAAGGTAGACTGATCCCAATCCCAGGTAACAACGCACCAGCCCCTCCTGATCACCCAAACGCTCTTTTTCCGGAATAGCGGTTCTGAATAATTCTATGGCCCGGTCATATTCTTCCAACATGATGTGGATCTCAGCCAAATGAATATAACAGTTGGAAATGGCCCTCTCATCTCCCAGCTCCATTTTTATAGCCATCCCCTGCTGCACATATTCAATCCCTGTTTCAGGTTGACCCATGTCAGAATAGTTGGTTCCAATATTGATCAGGCAATTTGAGACCTGGATCCGGTCATTGATGGATTCACTGACCTTCAATGCGCGCTGGTAGAGGTTCAGCGCTTCAGAATAGTTATTGCATTTATTTTGAACAACACCTGAATTAGAAAGGCAAATGGAGATGTTCTTTTGGTGATTCTCCCTTTCTGCAATCTCCAGTGCTTTCTCAAAGTGTTCAAGTGCCTGGTCATAACTTCCCAGATATACAAACACATTTCCCATATTTATATGGGCCTGTGAAATATCGATGGCATCTTTTACAGTATCCAAATGGATGAATGATTCTTCGTAAACCGATAATGCATCTAAGTATTCACCCCGGTTCTTATGGATAATCCCCATGTTATTTAGACATCGGCTGATCCCGATTGGCATGTTGTTTCTCCTGTAGAAATCCAAGCGCGCTGTTATAATAATACATGGCCTGTGAGTAATCTGACATAAAGAGATAGACATTTCCCTTTTCCTTTACCGTTTCAAAATAATTTAGATTGTCATTTGCTTCAGAGAAATATGCCAGTGCCCTGTCATATTCCAAAATGGCCATTTTGTAAACACCATGATAGGTATGCATCTTTCCCAAAATCTGGAAGTAACGTCCCAATCCTTTGGTATCACCAATCTCGGAAGCAATACCCTTTGCGGATTCAAGGTATTCCAAGGCCAGAACCGTGTCGGAATGGCTGATCTCTGAAGCGATCTGAAACATCATGCGGCAACGGACAGAATCGAGGGTTTGCTTGTTCAGCTCCGTAACCAGGCTGTCCACTTTGTACATATCCTGACCGGTGGAAGGAACCATGAAAAGGGTGAGCAGTAGGATGATTAAAGTTTGCGGTTTTAGCATGTCCCGTCCGGATTTATGGGTTTAAAAGTAAGAAATATTATTCCGTTTGAAATTTTGAATCATATTTGTAATAGAATATTAAAGGATCATTGTATGTCCAGAAAAATTCCAATTCCGCACACCTATGTGATCGTCTTTTCATTTATTGTGGCCGCAGCACTGCTTACCTGGATTCTTCCCGGAGGCGAATTTGATCGCGAAACTGTCGATGTAAACGGAACCCCCAGGGAGATTATCATTGAAGGTTCCTTCCATACAGCAGAAAAGGCTCCTCAAACCTGGCAGATTTTCAGCGCGCTGTTTGACGGATTTGCTGGTAAGGCTGATATTATTGTTTTCATTCTGATCATAGGTGGCGCCTTTTGGATCATGAATGACAGCAAGGCCATCGATGTGGGAATCCAGTCTTTTCTTAATCGCGTAAGAAAGCTTGAGAAATATGGATTTTTCCGGTGGCTGGGTGTGGATAATATGATTATCACATTGATAATGCTTGTATTCAGTGTTTTTGGTGCAACTTTTGGAATGAGCGAAGAAACCATTGCTTTCATCATTATTTTTGTTCCTCTGGCCATCTCCATGGGTTATGATTCCATTGTTGGAATTAGTATGTGCTTTGTGGGTGCTGCATTAGGCTTCGCAGGTGCCCTCCTAAATCCGTTCACCATCGGCATTGCACAGGGGCTTTCCAGTCTTCCACTCTTTTCCGGCATTGAATACAGGCTTTTTGTATGGCTGGTGATTAATATTGTGGGAATTGCATGGGTGCTTCGCTATGCAGCCAGGATCAGGAGAAATCCTGAATCTTCACCGGTCTACCAGACGGACAGCTACTGGAGGGATAAAGAGCACGTGAATATGGATCAACTGGATTACAGGACGCCCCCTTCGGCCTGGTTTACTTATGCATATTCTGTTAAGTGGAGTCACCCTTTTTGCCATCCTGGAGCCCACATCCACATTGCATATCGGAAACAGTGAATATACTTTCTGGTTCCTGCCAATCATTGCCGGACTTTTTGGTATCTCAGGCTTTCTAATGCTCCGCAAGTCGGTTCATTTTTTTATCCTCAATCTGCTTGTATTTACAATTGTGTATTTAATAGTTGGAGTGATGGGATATGGATGGTTTGTAAAAGAGATTGCAACCCTCTTCTTCGTGATGGGTATTTTTTCCGGCATTGCCATGAATCGAAGCGCCAACCGCATTACAAAACTGTTTATTGAAGGGATGCGGGATATCCTTTCCGCTGCTGTGGTTGTGGGACTGGCAGGTGGAATCCTGGTAATCCTGGAGGATGGCAAAGTGATCGATTCCCTGCTTTACCAGGTGGCACAGTCCATGCAGGACTTTGGAAAGCTTGCCTCCGTGAGCATGATGTACATGATCCAGACCCTGATCAATATCGTCATTCCAAGTGGATCGGCGAAAGCTGCACTCACCATGCCCATCATGTCTCAGTTTTCGGATTTGATTGGTGTCTCCCGCCAGGCTACAGTGATGGCATTTCAACTGGGAGATGGCTTTACAAATATGATCACCCCCACATCACCTGTGCTGATTGGTGTATTGGGAGTAGCTAAAATCCCCTATGAGAAATGGCTCAAGTGGGTTTTGCCTTTCATGGCCATCCTGATTCTTCTGGGTTGGTTGCTGCTGATTCCAACTGTCACCATGCAACTGAATGGATTTTAAATTTGATCTTTGCGATAAAGTGCTTACCTGAAGCTAATTCCTACTCCCACAGAATGGGTTGCATAAAGGGTATGGGTGAAATCATAATGCAAGGTAAAAATCCCCAGTTTGAGGCGGGCTCCAACATTAAGTCTCAGGTTATTGAAATTCTCATATTTCATGCTGATGGGATCCTCCACAACCTCATAAGTGGTTAATCCCAGGTCAGCACCGTCTGTGATGACTGACTGGACAGGGAAGTGTCCCTCCAACTTCACCTCCACAAGGGAACTGGCATATCCTATGCCCTGATAGAAAGTGAGCACTGATAATGTTTGAGAAGCAAGTAAATTTATGGTCCATCCTTCCACCTTTTGTATCACAAACTGGTCATCCCAGTTGTATCTCTGACTTGGCACAACGTCTACAGTCGATTGAGGCTCCACCACCACATGTGCTGAGGAGGTAACTTTTGTATAACCACCCTGTATACTGATATCGAGGAACTTGAGTTTATTAATTACCGGGATCCATTGTGAAATCGCATGCTTCCCTCCTACTCCCCACAGACCTATTTCACCATAGTCAGCGAAACCCACTTCGGGAATAAATCTGGCAGAAATATCTGTTCCAAAGGGCAGTCCCACTGTCAGTTGGCCAATGGGTAACGGAAAAAAATCAACCCCTGTTCCATCAGGCACCGTATATTTGGCATATTCCACATCCTGAATGTTTCCTGGACTGAGTTCCACCGATTCTGTGTAAGAAAGCTCTGGACGGTCCATCTGTTCCCCAGCAATGGTGGGTGCAATAGAGGTGGTGGCATTGCTGACTTTGCCATTAAGGTTTAGTTCGGACATGTCAAATGAGAGCGCAGAGGCCGGAGCCCTTGACCAACTCACGGTGGCAGTAACATCGAGACCTCCCAGTTTATGTGGTCTGTGCAGTATTGTACCATCCTGCATTCAGATCGGATCCCAACACATTTGCATAAGGTTTCAGATACTCCTGTAAAATGGCTTCTGCGTCTTCAATTCCCCCGTACACGAAATCGAGGGAAAGATTCTGAGCGGACAATGGAATGCAGCCAGCCCATCTGAATCATGCAAAGGAAAAAACCTATCCTTTGGGTGAAACGTTTCATATGATTGGTGTTTTGTTTCATGTCAAAATTAAAAAAAAACTAAATTTGCCTACATGGCTTCAGATATCCAGTTTCCCAACCAACCTCTGGCAGATCGCATGCGTCCGGGAACCCTGGATGATTTCATTGGCCAGGAGCACCTTGTGGGTCCTAATGCGGTTATACGCAAAATGGTTCAATCGGGTTCGCTTTCATCGTTTATTTTATGGGGTCCCCCTGGTGTGGGCAAAACAACCCTGGCCACCATCATTTCACATCAGCTTGATCGTCCATTCTATAGCCTGAGTGCTGTTCAATCCGGGGTAAAGGATGTGAGAGAAACCATTGAAAAGGCCAAAAAAGTACAGTTTTTTAATAAACCTAATCCAGTGCTTTTTATCGATGAGATCCATCGTTTTAGCAAATCACAACAGGATTCCCTTTTAGGTGCAGTTGAACAGGGCATTGTCACCCTCATTGGTGCGACCACTGAGAATCCATCCTTCGAGGTAATCTCTCCCCTTCTTTCCCGTTGCCAGGTTTACGTTCTGAATGCGCTCAATAAGGAACACCTTCTGGAGTTACTGGATAATGCACTTAATAAGGATCCGTATCTAAAGAAACTAGCCATACAGGTTGATGAGAATGAAGCCATGATGCAGTATTCAGGAGGTGATGCACGCAAGTTATTGAATACACTTGAAGTGGTTGTGAAGGCAGAGTGTTCCGATGCTGGGTTTAGTGCAGACAGTACAATTGTAATCACCAACGATATGGTGAAGGAGCGGCTCCAGGAGAACATGGCCATTTACGATAAGAATGGTGAGATGCATTATGATATTATTTCAGCATTTATCAAGTGCATCCGTGGAAGTGATCCTGATGCAGCAGTCTACTGGCTTGCCAGGATGCTTGAAGGCGGAGAGGATATCAAATTTATCGCCCGAAGGTTGGTGATACTTGCTTCTGAAGACATTGGGTTGGCAAATCCAAATGCACTACTTATGGCAACCAACTGTTTCCAGGCAGTGCATATGATTGGAATGCCCGAAGCAAGAATTATCTTGTCGGAAACCGCTATCTACCTGGCAGCCTCTCCCAAAAGTAACACCGCCTATGCAGCCATCAATCTGGCCATGGAGACTGTTCGCAAAACAGGCAACCTCTCAGTTCCCCTTCATTTAAGAAATGCACCTACAACCCTGATGAAGGATCTGGGATACGGGGAGGAATATAAATATGCGCACAGTTATAAGGATCATTTTATTCAGGAACATTATCTTCCGGAGGAGCTGCAAGACCAACAGTTTTATGAACCCGGAAATAATCCACGCGAAGATGAGATGCGCAAACGACTGGAATCTCTCTGGAGCAAAATGAAAACATATGGAAAGAAAAAATAAACGGTGGTTATTAATATGTAATTTTAGCATTTAAACCTCAAAGCACATGCCCAGGCTGATTTTATCCTTAAGTACTCTATTCCTGGTGACAACCACTTCGGCCCAGGATCTTGCAGATATTCTCGATCTCCATTTTAAAGCTGCTGAGCAAAAAAAAATGGAGAAGGTTGAGACCATTATAACCAGTGGTAAGCACGTCTATTCAATGGCTGGATATGAGTCCACCTTCATCAAGTATCAGTCCAGGCCCAATATGGTCCGGATCCAGGGAGAAATTCAGGGTTCCCAGGTGATTCAGACCTACAATGGGCAAAAGGGCTGGATGTACGCACCAGGAATGGGAATTTCTGAACCCAAAGAAATGATGGAACAGGAAATCGAAACCATACTAAAACAAACCGAATTTGAAAATCCCCTCTGGAATTATAGAGAGAAAGGAAATTCACTGGATTTTGTTGGAGTAACGAAGGACGAAGCCGAAGACCACTTAAGGTTAACATCGAATAAGGGTGATGTACTCAACTTTTTTATCAATAGAAAAACACACTTGATCACATCCATAAAATCCCAACGAATCATCGGTGGTTCTGAAACAGAGATAGAGGTGATACTGCAGGAGTACAAAAATGTGAAAGGGATTCCTGTTGCCCAGTATGTTGTTACAAAGATGAATGGAGAAACAGTGACTATCGTTGACATTGAGAAGGTGGAGTTCAATAAAAAAATAGATCCTGCCCTGTTCGAAAAACCAACCATGGAAGAATAATATTCCTCTCTTGGAGGGCTTAAATAAAAAATGCAGCAGTCGTATAAGCCAGGTTCTGTATCCTGAGTGATCAGGACCCCTATCATTTTTCTAAGCGGCCTACCCCCCGGCAGAAGCGGGTAGCTTTTATTACACCGGTATACATGGCCTTTCAGCCCGCAGGACAAACAGCTGCAACGGTCACCCGCCACACTGGTAGGCTCTTACCCTACCTTCTCACCCTTACCCCGGAAACCAGGGTGGTTGTTTTCTTCTTTGTACCCATACCTTCACAGGTATCTGTTTTTCAACAGTGCGGAACCCTTTGCTGCCCGGACTTTCCTCTACGGATCAAATGACCCGCAGCGATAGGATCAACTGCTGCAAAATTTCAAAGATCTGTACAAAATTAACTAATTTTGTGAACTCGGCATTTTCCATGGAGATCACCTCTAATATAGATATCAATAGATACCGGTATACACTGCCAGACTCCTCTGTGGCCAAATACCCATTGGAACATAGGGATCAATCCAAATTACTTGTATACGACCATGGACAGATTGGTCACAATTCGTTTCGGGAACTACCTCAGGTCCTTCCAAAAGGATCGTGGTTGGTTTTTAATAATACGAGGGTAATTCAGGCCCGGCTGCAATTCAGAAAATCAACAGGTGCCAGCATCGAAATTTTTTGCCTGGAGCCCTTCAATCCGGCGGATTATCAGCAATCTTTTGAATCAAGGAGTTGCTGTTCCTGGAAATGTCTTGTGGGGAATTCCAAAAAATGGAAGCAGGACTCCATCTCATTATCTACTTCGATTGGTGATGAAGAAATTCTCCTTGAAGCCATATTATCAGAACGGTCCAGGGAGTATCATCTCATTCAATTCGATTGGAACAATCCCCGCTATTCTTTTGGCGAGATTATAGAATTTGCAGGAAGCACGCCGATACCACCTTATTTGAACAGAAAAGCTGAAGAGAGTGACAGGGAGCGGTATCAGACCATCTACAGCCGGGACCTTGGATCGGTTGCAGCACCTACCGCCGGACTTCATTTTTCAGAACAGGTGACTCGGGCAGTTGGAGGACAAGGGTATTCATACCTCGGAGATTACCCTGCATGTGGGTGCCGGGACCTTTATTCCGGTCAAGGATTCCAACGCAAGAAACCACTCCATGCATGCAGAGCAGGTAGTCGTATCACGGTCCTTCCTGGAACATTGGGCCGCTCATGCAGAGGGTTTAATTGCAGTGGGAACTACCAGCACGCGTAGCCTGGAATCAGCTTACTGGTTGGGTGTTAAGCTTATTTCCGGAGAAAAACTGGATCCATCTCATCTGCTCCTAAAGCAATGGGAAAATGAAAATCTACCCGGAGGATATTACTTTAGAGAAGAGTCTGAAAGCCCTGGTTGATTTCTGTACGAAGCATGATTTGGACCATCTCTATTTTTCCACCGGGCTGATGATCGTACCTGGTTACAGTTTCAGAACGATCAGTGGGCTTATTACCAATTTTCACCTGCCGGGAAGTACCCTGTTGCTATTGATCGCCGCACTGATTGGAGAGGACTGGAAAAAGGTGTATGATTATGCCTTAAAGAACCAGTTCCGGTTTCTGAGCTATGGAGACAGTTCACTGCTGCTCCCCGGGAAGAAACTTTAAGATAGCATCGCTCTGAGCTGCAATGCAAAACCGTCAATATCTTCCTTGGTGGTGTCGAATGAACACATCCAGCGTACCTCCGATGTTTCCTCATCCCACACATAAAAAAAGTATTTCTCCTGCAATCCTGAGATAATGTTTGATGGAATTCGCGCGAAAACCGCATTGGATTCCACGGGTTGTGTGATTTCCACACCTGGTATGTCCTTTACAGCCCTATATAACCTTTGAGCCATTCCATTGGCATGAAGGGCATTAGACTTCCACAGATCATTATCAAGAAAAGCATCAAACTGAGCCGCGATATACCTCATTTTCGAGGATAGCTGCATACCCTGCTTTCTTCTATATTTAAAATCTTCGCATAGTGTTTTATTAAAAAATACCACCGCTTCCCCATACATCATTCCATTCTTGGTGCCTCCAAATGAGAGCACGTCAACTCCGCATTTACCGGTCATTTCATGAAAATCTTTGTCCAGCGCAACAGCTGCATTGCTGATTCTGGCTCCATCCATGTGCAGGAACATGTTATTTTCATGGGCATAATCAGCAATGGTTCGTATCTCTTCGAGGGTATAGACGGTACCCATTTCAGTGGATTGGGTGATGGAAACTACCCTGGGTTGTACATGGTGTTCAAATCCAATCCCATGCATGTGCCGGGCGATCATATCCACAGTCAATTTCCCGTCAGGGGTTTTAGAAGTGAGAAGTTTACAGGCCGTGAATTTCTCCGGCGCACCACATTCATCCACATGGATATGGGCTGTATCGGGACAGATGACCGCATGGTAAGGTTGCGTTACAGTGGAGAGTCCCAATACATTGGCAGCTGTGCCGATAAAGACAAAAAAGATTCCCGTATCCACACCAAAAATCTGTTTCATTTTGAAAATGGTACGTTCAGTATATGGATCATCTCCATAAGCAATCACATGACCATTATTCACTGCCTGCATTGCTTCCAGGATAACGGGATGCACACCAGCATTGTTATCACTGGCAAATCCCCGCTTATTTGTCGGTAAAGTCATCGCTTAAAACTTTTCGTCGTATTTTGTCCACAACATATCCCCCAGCTCCCATGCTTTGTCGACCACTAGATTGCCCCACTTCATGGTGTAGCCAGTCAGGATCTCGTTTAGATCTTTAAGATTTCCTTTCCGGTAGACGTCGAGTGCTGTTCGTTCAAAAGCATCCTGACCATTCAATAACTCTTCCTGCCACTGGTCCCATACTCCATTCACATCATACCTCATCTCGCCCCATCGCTGTGCTGTTAAAGTACCCAGACGATTGAATGCCCACCAGGCTGATTCTGAGGTAAACCCATCGGGTCGTCCTGGCTTTTTGTATGATGCAGGGAGGTCGCTTACAGAACAGTAAATGGGAATGTAGATGGAGGTAGAAACATTGTCCTGCGCCAGCCAAACCACTCCTCCGATTTCATCCGGCAGCCAGTCTCTGCACTGGATAATGGTTGCATACATGGTATACCATCTCGCAATGGTGCGTTCTCCTCTCCAACCCCAGCCTCCGTTAATGTTGAAAAGTTTATTCATATCGTAAGGCAGATGAGGATTTGCCAGGGGTGAGATTTCACTCATGCCCTCATCATTTGTAACCAACATATCTTTGGTCATATCAAAAGGAGTACCCTCGTAATAATCCGAAAAGACCAATCTTAACTCGGATAAGGTTACAGGTTGGTCAGGTTTAACCGAAAAGGGGTAGTTTTCTGAATTGGGATCCAATCCCAGAGAAGGAGCAAGAAGATCAAATACACGCCACTCCCGGCGTCTGGCGGCCAAAGAATTCCTGCTGGAAGGAGCATAGGCATAACAGAAACGGAAGGCCTCCCCTTCGTTCCACCATCCTGCTTCAGCAGCAACATTGAATACATTTTCACTTGCCATGAAATGATCCGGATCATCCAGATCAATCTCTTTGATGGTGCTTGCATTGGCATTGACCGAAATATGATCATCCGGCACACGTTGGGCAGCCCACACCGAACCAACCTTTCCCTTGCCGGGACCAACAATTTCAAAATGCCAGACCTCCTTTTTGTCAGCAATGGTGAGGCACTCTCCATAATCATTCCAACCATATTTGGCAGTGAGGTCACCTGCCATTTGAATGGCCTCCCTGGCTGTTTTGCAGCGCTCAAGCATCAGTTGACAAAGACGCTGGCAGTCGATAAGCCCTTCGTCGGACTGCAACTCTTCCCTCCCACCAAAAGTTGATTCACCCATGCCCAGCTGATGTTGATTCATGGAGGGGTAAGCCGTATTCAGAAATTGATAGGTTTCCCTAACCTGCGGTATCTCACCTATGGGAATGTGGCAATAGGTGGGCATCATAAATGAATCACAGGCTACCCTTTTATACATGGTAGTATTTGCCCCTTTAGGATGTTTCATTGCAGGTGTGACATCCATCCAGGAGCGCGTGCGGTGACTATCATCTGTATGGGAGGTTATCACGGATCCATCGGCGGTAGCTGCTTTCCCTAAAGTAATTGTAGTACACCCGTCAGCGTACCCTCCTTCCCAATCGGGATGCTGGGCCTTCATGTAAACCGACATAAAGCACATGATACCAGTCGAAAAGAGGAGAAATTTCATAAGACTCAGTTTAAAAGATGAGATTCACGAAGATAATAATTTTGAGCTTGCTCGAAATATGAATGGTGCTGACCTGATTAGAATTCAGAGTTGAAGTGGAAGGTGATTTCCGGAAACTTCTCCTGCGCCATTTGCAGCGCATAGGGTGATTCTGCCATATATACCTCTCGCCCCTCCTTGTCGGTTGCCAGGTGCTGATATTTCCTTAACCTGAAATCCTTCAGTTTTTCCACATCTTCAGTCTCGATCCAGCAAGCTTTGTACATGGGAATTTGATGGTACCGGCACCTGGCACCGTACTCATGCTGAAGTCTATACTGTATTACGTCGAACTGCAATGCACCCACGGTCCCAATAATTCTCCGGCCACTGGCAACTCCAACAAACAGCTGAGCCACCCCTTCATCCATCAGCTGGTCCAGTCCCCTGGCTAGTTGCTTGAATTTATTAGGGTCATCATTCTCCACATACCTGAAAAGTTCCGGGGAAAAACTGGGAATCCCGATGAATCGGATCTTCTCCCCTTCTGTAACTGAGTCACCGATCTTAAAGCTCCCGGTATCGTGCACTCCAACTATGTCGCCCGGATAAGCAATATCAATGACCGATTTCTTTTCAGCCATAAATGATGTGGGACTGGAGAATTTCACCTGACGTCCGCTCCGCACATGCACATAGGCCTTGTTGCGTTCAAACTTCCCCGATACGATCTTGATAAATGCAAGCCGGTCCCGATGGTTGGGATCCATATTGGCATGTATTTTAAATACAAAACCTGAAAACTTCTCTTCTGTGGGAAATACCTCCCTCTCTTCGGCCTGAATGGGTCCCGGTGAAGGTGCAACCTGGATAAAGCAATCCAGAATGTCTCTGACTCCGAAATTATTGAGCGCACTGCCGAAAAAGAGGGGTGCCGTACGGCCTTCCAGGTAATCTTTCCGGATAAACTCCGGGTAAACTCCTTCTATAAGCTCAAGTTCTTCCTGGAGACGATGAAAATGAGGAGCAATATGCTTTTGAAAATGAGGATCTTCCAGATCTGAAAACTCAACCATTTCACCAATGGTTTGTTTGTTGACACCGCTGAACGAACGAAAAGTACTGTCGAACCTGTTGTATACACCCCTGAATTCTTTTCCCATACCCACTGGCCAGCTCAGCGGGTGTACATGGATCTCCAGTTCCTGCTCAATCTGATCCAATAATTCAAAAGAATCCAGTGCCGGCCTGTCCAGCTTGTTCACAAAGACCATCACGGGCGTATGACGCATCCTGCACACATTCATAAGCTTCCTGGTTTGCGCCTCCACTCCCTTGGCAGCATCGATCACAATAATCACACTGTCAGCAGCAGTTAATGTTCGATAGGTATCCTCTGCGAAATCCTGGTGACCCGGAGTATCGAGGATGTTAATTTTCTTTCCTCCATACTCGAATCCCATCACGGAAGTAGCCACTGAAATTCCCCGTTGTTTCTCAATTTCCATGAAATCGGAGGTGGCGCTCTTCTTTATCTTGTTGGATTTTACTGCCCCTGCTACATTGATGGCTCCACCAAACAGGAGAAATTTCTCCGTTAGTGTGGTTTTCCCGGCATCGGGATGACTCACAATGGCAAAAGTCCTGCGCCGCTCTATCTCCTGTTGTAATTTCATGCTGAAAAGTGAGCGCCAAAGTTAATAATAATCCTAATTTTAAGGTGCTGGACAATCATATAATACATATGGAGGATAGAAAGAAAGAGGGAAGGTACCTGCGCATTTATGCCCAACTGGAGACTTTGCTTCAAAAAACAGAAGATCCATTGGCAAGAATGGCTTCTATTTGCGCTGTATTGCACCATAAAATGGACCACTTTTTCTGGACTGGCTTTTACCTGTATAAAGCAGAAAAACTGATTGTGGGGCCTTACCAGGGTCCAGTAGCCTGTCAGGAGCTGGAAAAGGACAAAGGTGTCTGTTGGGCAGCATTAAACACACAAGTGCCGGTAGTGGTTCCGGATGTCCACTCCTTTCCCGGACATATTGCTTGTGATTCCCGGTCCAGATCGGAGATCACAATTCCCGTTTTTGATCAGCAAGGAAAAGTGAGGGCCATATTTGACGTGGATTCGGACCAAATCAGTTCCTTTAATGAAATAGATCGTTTACAGCTTATGGCCATCACGGAGCTTATCTACATTTGAAAATGCTTCGGGTATATCAGAAGGAGAAGTTCTGAATCTTCTCTTTAATCTTTTCCACTGAGTAGGGTTTGGTGATCAACTCATCAAATCCTACATCCGAAAAGTCTTCGAAAAATAGTTCTGGATTGTGTGCGGTGAGCGCAATGATCGGAATCACATTTTTTGGTGGAGGCATCTCATTGCGTATGTATTGTGTGGTTTCGATTCCATTCATCACAGGCATCTCAATGTCCATGAAAACCATATGAATCTCCTCGTTTCTAATGATCTCCACGGCTTCTTCCCCATTCTCAGCCAGGACTGGTTCGTTGCCTGTCAATCTGATCAGCTCGGACAGCAAGTACCGGTTGGTATAAATATCATCGACGACTAAAATTCTCAGGTTTCCCATGCATTCCTTCTAGGGATGATAAAAATAGCAATAAATCTGAATACCTGCGTCGCAAATTGAAAAGCTATCTAACTACAGTTAATTTATAACTGATTTGCTCATCCTCTGTTTTAAGCACCAACAGATAGATCCCTTCCGACAGGTGGTCTGTTTGAAATGCCAGTGTGTGCTTTCCCTGGAACTTGTAGCCATCCACCAGATCCATCACTTTAATTCCAATTGAATTGTAGATGGACATAAGCACTTTCTGCTCCCTGGAGATTTCATATTGAATGTTGGCTATGCCCTGCAATGGATTTGGGTAAACCGCAAGTCCATCACCTCTTCTGCGGAGATGATTTGAAGTTATGGAACCAGGATTTGCCAGGGCAAGCGTTGAGATCGTGCCAATGGCTACCTTTGACATGTCAGTGAAATAAGCGAGATTAAAATTGCCAATTCGATCTTCACTGCTGTGGTAATATGGATTAAAATCATCTCCATAATATGCTTCAATGATTAAAACAGCACCAAGGTCAACTCCCCAAAACGCACTGTGATCACTGGCCTGGGTCCCCGGATTAGCGATTTCACAATTCAATGACAGATCATAGAGTTCATCAATGGTAAAAACCAAATCCGCCAGCTGAGGAGAATTGGCAACACCGCTTGTATGTATTTCCATAAGTCCATCACCATTTCCATCCCAACCGATCATATCAAGATTAATTACACCTCTGATATCCAGAGAATCCTGTATGGCCTTCTGAGCAAAATAAGAACTTCCCAAAAGCCCATATTCTTCTTCATCCCAGAATGCATACATAATGGTTTGCTTGAACCGGTAAGCGGAAAGGATTCTGGAGGCCTCAATAACTGCTGCAACGCCACTGGCATTATCATCAGCACAGTAGTAATCCACAGCATCGTAATGTGCGCAAATGATTAAGATTTGATCTGCAAAGTCAGTACCTGGCTGTATGGCCATTATATTTCTTCCATCCTCGCTATACGGTTGATCGGAGATCTGCAGACCATATTTCCGCAATTTCTGTTCTAAATATTCCGCAGTTGATTCATTGCCGGATTCGAGACTGTTTGTTCGGTGTCGGATCAGTGCTGGTACACTTCCCACCGTGGAGAGAGTCTTCGCCAGATAGAATCCTTACGAAGGAGACCAGAGAATCAACATTGACCTGATCAATAATTTCTTTGACCTGTGAATTGTATTCCTGGGCCCATGAAGGTTGAATTACAACCAAAAGAAAAACGAGACACAAGCATTTTACCCTCATATCATTTGTTGTCGGGATTTAAATAAAGATTTAAAATACAGTTATTTAAGCATGAAAGCAAACTTTAAGTTTTTTAGAACTCCGATAATAACTAAATTTAATGCCTACAGTATGATGAGATGTTAGAATTGGACAAAAAGGAGATGGTCATCAGGTACAGTGCCATTGGGTTTGCAATTGGGATCCTGCTGACAGCCACTATCAACCTGATACTCCTTCATGCACTTGATTTTGAGTTTTCCTTCAGGGCAATTGCACGTATGCATCAGGATCTTTGGTACCTTTTTGTCATCGATATCCTTCCCGTTCCAGGACTTCTGGTTGGATTTGTGCTGGGTCAGTGGTGGTTCAATCAACTGAGCATTCTCTCCTCCCGGCTTCAGCAGGAAACGGAAAAGAGCAGTGAAATTAAACGCTTTACCCACGCCTTAATTGCCGGAGATCTTACTACATCTTTCTCTTTTAAACATACAGACCAGACACTGTCTGATTCTTTGAATAAACTGAAAGACTCGTTGATCAGGAACCGGGAAGTGGAACGCCAAAGACGTCTCGATGAACGTCAGCGGAACTGGATCTCACATGGACTGGCGGAGTTCGGCGATGTGCTTCGCAGCCATTCTCGTGATTTGGAAAAAATGACCTACGCAGTTATATCCGGAATGGTCAAATACCTGGATGCCAATCAAGGAGCCATTTTTCTTGCCAATGAAAAGGAAGGAGAGAAATATCTTCAGATGGTTGCATGCCATGCCTATGACAGGAAAAAATTTCCCGATAAACAGATTCCATGGGGCGATGGTTTGATTGGAGCAGCCGCCATGGAGAAAAAGGGGTATTACACAGATAAAATCCAGGATGCCTATTTGACCATCACATCTGGCCTTGGGAAAGCAAATCCCAGATTTCTGCTTATAGAGCCCATGATCTGGAACGAAATGATCATTGGAGTCATTGAAATCGCTTCTTTCAAACCACTGGAGGAGTATAAGATGCAATTTGTTGGACGTGTGGCTGAAAACATTGCAACGACCATCAATACCATGGAGAGTAACCTTCGCACCGAACATTTGTTGAAGGAGACAAGGGCACAGGCTGATCAACTTGCCATACAGGAGGAGCAGGTCAGGCAAAACATGGAGGCCCTGAAACTTGCTCAGGAAGAGGCTGCCAAACAAGCAAATGAATTCATAAGTTTCACAAATACGGTGAACCATACATTGATTCGCGCAGAATATGATACGGATGGAAAACTGCTTTACGCCAACACCCGCTTTCTGAAAAAGCTGGGTTACGCAGGGAATCGTGAAGTTGACGGGAAGCACATTTCCATGTTTATCAATGAAAAAGATCAGGAATGGTTCAACGGGCTCTGGGACAAACTTGCCGAAGGAGGAAGGCATTTTGAAGGGTATATGAAGCATGAAACAAAGCAGGGCCAGGATCTTTGGACCATGGCCACCTATACCTGCCTGCGGAGAGAGGATGGTAAGGTGGAGAAGATACTGTTTCTGGCCATCGACTCCACTGAACAGAAAAAACAAAGTCTCGATTATGAAGGACAGGTTGAGGCCATCGACCAACTCAATGCAAAGGCAGTATTCTCACCAGATGGGAGATTACAATTGAGCAACCAGCTTTTCAGTAAAATGCTGAAATATACTGAGATGGAGTTGAAACAGATGAATGTTTTCGATTTTTTCGGAACCGGCGAACAGGAACGGTTTAACGAGGTTTGGGAGAAGGCCATACAGGGAGAACCATTCCAGGGGCAGTTGAAGATGCAATCTAAATACGAAGAGGATTTATGGTTCAGGGCCACCTTTCTTTCGGCCGATGATATGTATGGTGAGGTTGAAAAGGTAATCTTCCTGGCCAATGAAATAACCAAAGAAAAGGAGATGGAGCTTGCCTCCCGGAGACAGCATGACCAACTTATCAGGAAAGAAGAGGAACTGCGTTTAGCCAGTCTGGATCTGAAGAAGAAATTGGAGGAGACAAATGCGCTGAGACAGGAAGAGAAAGAAAAGTTTGCAAAGGAGGTGAAGCAGTACATCCATGTATTGGATGAATTGCCACACTCCGTAATATCGATCAACAACCTGGGATTCGTCCTATTTTTTAACCGGCATGCAGAAAGGAGCTGGGGCTTAAAACAGAAGGAGGTAATGGGAACAAAAGTGGATCTGTTATTTCACGGTAACAACAGGTCTGAAGTTATTCAAAGTTTCACTGATCCGGCCAGGAACAAAACTCCGGGTGTATTTTCTGATCAGGAGGTGATGCTGCCCAATGGAAATATACTCAATAAGGAGCTGCTGGTAATTCGAACTGATCAGAAGGATGAGCTTCTCTACACGCTGGTAATCCTTTAGCCAGCAACAACTGTACCCTTACCCCTTTTTTATCCATGAGATGATCTTTTTGCCATAAGGCTTCTTTATGGGTGGCACATGTCCAACCAACATGCCGTGTTCATCAATCATATACTTCTGGAAGTTCCATGTTACCTTGCTGTCCTCCACTCCGTTTTCTGAAGCTTCTGTGAGCCATTTATAAAGAGGGTGTTTCTCTTCACCCTTTACAGTAATTTTGGACATCATTGGAAATGAGATCTCATACTTTGTACTGCAGAAGGTGGCAATCTCTTCATTGGTACCCGGTTCCTGACCTGCAAAATCGTTGGTGGGGAATCCTATGATCACAAATTGATCCTTTCCGAATTCCTTGATAAAGTTTTTCCAAACCGGCATACTGAGGTGTGAAGCCGCATTTAGAGGCTGTATTCACTACCAATACTTTTTTCCCCTGGAGTTGTGCCAATTCATATTCATCTCCATTGATGTCAATGACTGTGAAATCATAAAAACTTTTTTGCGCATTGAGTGTCATGGATATACATATTAGAAAGGTTAAACTGGTATAAAAAGCGATTTTTTTCATTTTTTTCATTGTTAGATTTAGTAATAACAAACCAATACCTGCCTTGTTCAGCTGTTAAGTGGTTAAATTTACACAAGAAATAAATACCATGATTAAACATTTTGAGATAAAGGTATTTGGAAGGGTTCAGGGTGTTGGATTCAGGTATGCTGCACGAAACCAGGCCAGGTCCCTGAACTTGAAGGGATGGGTGGAGAACTGCCCTGACGGATCGGTTCGCTCGGCAGTACAGGGTGATGAAAATGCATGCCGGTCATACATTCAGTGGTGTAAAAACGGAACTGGATACAGCTGGACAGAGCGTTTGGAAATCTCAGAAAAGGAACCCCAATCCTTTAAATCCTTCGCGGTGCATTACTAGTCATTTTAATGCTTATGGACGTTTTCTAAACAGCGCCAGAATACTGCTCAAGGTGAGCCAGGCTGTAAGCAGTAAAATAATTGCGGAGAGTACAACCAGCAGGTATTCACCATCTCTGTTATAGGCTATCAGATTTTCGGACATGGCCCAAATAGTTAAAACCAGGATCACCACCATGGGAAGAAGGGTATAGATGAGCGGGATTTTTTTTGAAGCGAAGTATACGGTTACCACCCCCAGAGCCAGGGCAGCCATCAATTGATTAAGCGAACCGAACATTGGCCACAAAACCATGGCCCCCTGTCCTCCCGGCTTAAAGAAGGTCATGGCAGCAGCTGCAGATACGATACATAAAGTGGCGATATAACGGTTGTTCAAAGGTTTACGAACCTTACCATCCTGGCTGGTAAAGATCTCCTGAAGAGAAATCCGTTGGATCCTGGCAGCTGAATCAAGTGTGGTGTTGGCAAAGGAGACGATGAAGACAACCACAAAGGCGGCACCGTATTTAACGGGCAATCCAAAGGAGGAAAAGAGGTTTGCAGAGCCAATGATGAATGCATCCAGCTTAGCAGCCAGTCCATTGGCAGAAGACCAGGAAGCATAGTGATGTTGATAGGCAGCTACCCCTGTAAATACTCTACCATCATCTTCCAGTCCCATTCCCAATCCTGCTCCTGCTGCTACGATTACCAGTACAGCCAGGAAACTCTCCGTAATCATGGCACCATAACCTACCGGCAGGGTATCCATTTCGTTGTTGACCTGTTTCACAGTGGTACCGGAGCTGGCAAGAGAATGGAACCCAGATATGGCTCCGCAGGCAATAATTATAAAAAGAATCGGCATCATGTCAGGAACATCTGAATCCGGGCCAAAAGCTTCGCTATTTATGGCTGGAGCTGATAAGACCGGATGGGCCAGGATAATCCCTAACACCAGAAATACCATGGCCACAAGCAACTGATGTGAATTAATATAATCGCGGGGTTGTAATAATTTCTGGACTGGAAGGGTGGAAGCAAAAAAGACATAGATGAACAGTACAACGCACCACACCACTACA
Source organism: uncultured Bacteroidales bacterium (assembly GCA_963710385.1). Classification (GTDB taxonomy): domain Bacteria; phylum Bacteroidota; class Bacteroidia; order Bacteroidales. Next base: position 139,108 of record CAVQAB010000009.1, read on the forward strand.
GAGATCTGCTGGTCCCACGGCAGAGAGATTGGGAACCTGACTCCTAAGATCACTAATGCATAGAGTATCAATAGAGCCAAAATAGAGTAAAGCAGATCGTTTTTACCTTTTCTGATCTGCCTTCCAAGCCAGACAGCCACCGGAATCTGTGCCCATACGGGGATCACTGATTCGGGATACAATATAAACAGCGAACTGACAATCATTGCAAATACTGCCAGTACAATAAAGAGCAACAATTGCATGATAAACTGCAGGGCATATCGGGTGGAGGGACCAATGATATGGCTGGTGAGCTCGCCCATGGATTTCCCCTTGTTTCTTGCAGAGACTACCAGGGTAGTGAAATCATGTACCGCTCCCATAAAGATGCTTCCAAGGAAAACCCATAGAAAGGCTGGTAGCCAACCCCAGATAATTCCGATGGCTGGTCCAACAATGGGTCCCAGTCCGGCAATGGTGGTAAAATGATGCCCAAATATAATATGCGGTTTTGTGGGGACATAATCGATGCCATCCTTAAATTCGTGGGCTGGCATGACCCGGGAGGAGGACAAACGAAGGATTCTCCGGCCCAGGAATCTTCCGTACAATCGGTAGGCCAGCAGATAACCAACTAAGGCTAAAATAACCAGAATCAGACTGTTCATCGTGGCCTAAGATAAGAGTTTTACTTCAAACGCTCCCCGAATACCTATGCGTTCTCCCACAATAATCGCACAAGCAGATATCTCCTGCATATGGCTCAGCTGATCAAGTACAGGTTCGATATGCTCCGGGTCCAGAACACGGTTCGCCAGTTCGGTTGCCCATGAATCAGCCAGAGCAGCGTTCTTTGCAATAACAGTGACAGCATCTGCCTTCCCGCGACTAAAGGAATGTCCCATGGTACCTGAGGATGTACATACGCCCCATGTACCCGGAGTGATAACAAATGCCATCTTATCAGAAAGGGCCGAATTGCCGGCATGAATCACTGATACTATTTCAGATTCAATCTTCATAAAAAGATCACCACCATTCTCTACAACCACTTCCTTTAAACCGAAATCCCGAATCAATTGTTGACCTATCTGTTCTGCGAACATTCCAGCAACTGAGCTCATCGGACCAGTGCCTGTTCTTACACCACATTGGATCATGATCTCAATCTCCTCCGGTATACGTTGCCCGTCCGGCTTCATGTTTCCGGATCCGGGCCATTGAAATGGTTCAAGGGAAGAGGCGAATAATGGATTGATTTTGATAAAGTCGTCCAAGAGATTGCGCAGTCTGACCAGCCCTTCAAAGGAAGTAATTGACATTTGCTCCCTGTAGCGGTCATGTGGTACCCCGATGAGCAGATCCGATTCAAGATGGGTGGCTGGGAAGAACCGGAACCTCTCATGGTTCATATTTCCCCTGTATAGTCTGTTCCCGTACAATCAGTTAGCTCCAAAGTTAAGCTCAAATAACTGCAGAGGACAGGCCTTAATGCATAGTTCGCATGCAACACATTTCTCAGGGGAAAACTGAAGTTTCCAACTGGAGGGATCCATATTCAGCGCTCCGTGGAAACAGACTGACGAGCATGCTCCGCAGTGAATACAGATTGATTCGTTAAAGAGGATGGTTTTCACCACAGGAGAGATCTGCACCTGCTTTTTTTCCAGATAAGCCATGGCTTTATCAACACTCCTTTTCTGACCTGTCATTTCAATCAGCAGGTTCCCTTCTTTGCCATGTGTAATATCGGCGTTCAGGATATTGATCAGCACATCATACTCTTTGATCAATGTATAGGTGATGGGCTCGTTGACCGTTTCTGCAGGAAACCGCAGTACCATTCTTTTTTTTGTCTGGGTCATAATAGTAGGACATTAATTAATTCTTCAAATGCTATCTGACTTCTAAAGAATTTAATCCTTTTCCACGGGGAAAAGACTCAACTGGTTCTGAAAGCTGGAATTCTCCCGCTGTGATCTGTTTTTTCAGAATATCAGCAATCAACCTGGCTTTGTAAAGACTTGATAATGATGTCGTTCTGATTTTCTTCTCATTTAATTCGATTTCACCAGTCATCAACGCCTCATAGGTAGTTCGTCCCAGCTCAGGATGATCAGGGTCCCCATAATCAAGGATCCTGGTGGTGATCTGATCATTTCTGATCATGACACGTGCAGCCATCTCTTCGTCGAGGACAGGGATTGGTATTCCAATTCCCACAAACAGTGAAACCCCATACTTTTCATAATAAGCAGCTTTAATAAATTCAGGATCCATACGAGATGCATCACCTATAACTGCCAGAGTAGCTGCATTTGACACCGGCACGCCGTGTTCATTCAATTCCGGATCGGTTTTAAATTGTGTCCCATACCAGCTTACATACCCGGTTGTTCCACCAAGAAATATACGTGTCCCTACACCGATGGTCCTCATTTCCGGATCATTGAGCAGTGGACTTAACTCCCCTGATGTGCTGTAATTTGCATTGCCCAATTTGGGCAACAGGCTTCCCATGTAGGTGTATTTAATTCGGCTGGAGGCATTTACAGCAACCGGATAATTCTGATAAGCATTCCGGGGATTGAACATGATCATTTCATTGATATTGTTCCGGTTGATGGTGGTTTGAATGTTTTTTAATGGATAACAATCAGTACCCTTGGCATGAGCGATCAATTCAACGTCCTTTCCGGCAATTAAATCCTCAATAATATGTGCACCTCCGTAGGCAGGATTCTCCGGATGGTTCTCGGTGGCTCCGATGTAAAGGTCCACCGCAGCGACTCCTGTAAATACGGGGACACCGTTAAGGGTTGCTTTCTCCATCCGGATAGGTGGATTTGCATGACCGGTATTGATAAACATCCCTGATGAACACATGGGTCCAAAAGTGGCGGTGGTTACCACATCCACTTTCCTGGCCACCTCTGCAGGTGATTGTGTCTTTCCCATGACCGAAACCTCTTCGGCGGTCAACACTACAGCTTGCCCTTTTTTTATTTTTTCATTGATCTCCTGGAAAGTCTTTTGGGTAGACATTTGGTTTTATTTAGGATGTGAAGTCAATAAAGATATTTATTCTCAGTCAGATACTTTCAAAATCAGCAGATCCGATCCAACCCTCCCTGCCATCGATCACTCGGATATTTTGCCAACCAGATACCTCCTCATTCATTTTTACCTTTGTTCCTTCATGCAGGATAAAAAGTTCTGTTCCGGAATCACTGGGTGAGCTCTTGACAATCACAGAGGGGGAAAGAATAATGCCTGCTTCAGGTCGAATGATGTTCCGGTGACTGGACAATGCGGAAGAAATCGATATCACAAAGAATAGTAGTCCAAACAGTGCGATAAAAAATCCTGCCTTTTTAAGCGCCAGTCTATGTGAAAACAGATAAATCAGAACGCTTCCCAGAAATGTAATGAATAGAACCAGAGACAGAATACTCCATATCCGCTCCGATAGACTTTGTACAAGTTTCCTTGTCCATGATCTTACGAACAGTTCCGGGACCTGCTCGAATGTGTCAAGCCGGTAGCGGGAAACAAACTCCAGGTTATGTCTGGCATCCTCGTGGGAAGGATCCAGCTTAAGGGCTTTTTCGAAATATAGTATGGCATAACCGATGCTGTTTGACCTATAGGCAGCGTTCCCCATGTTGTAATAAAGTCCGGGTGACTCAACTCCTTTCGCAGTAATCTCCTGGTATACGCTAAGGGCCATTTCATACTCACCTCCCTGGTAAAGTTCATTGGCCCTGAGGTAAAGTGAATCGGTATTCGCCGAAAGATCAGCAAAGAACAAAGCCACGAGCAGAATCATATAATGTCTCTTCATTTCAGGCTATTTTCCAGGTTTCTGATAAGGTCAACTGCTTCGCAATAGAGCTGAGTCACATCGGTTTTTTCGGAAGTAGGCGCAAATCTGGAGAATTCACTATCATCCAGAATCCTGAGAAATTCAGTTCTCAGTTCTTTTGAAATACCCCTTCGTTTCAATTGTTTAAGAATCACATCCCTCGAGAGTCCGGATGTTTCAATATTGAGTTTGTCAGCAAGATAGCCCCATATGGCTTTCCCTATTTCTTCATAGAATTTATCTCTTTCATCAGCCTTTCGGAAACGGTCTGCCTTTTTCAGGCGGGCACGTACCGATTTGTTGGCCTGCCTGTTCCTGACCAATTTCAGATTTGCATTCCTGCGAGCCACAACCCGAATCATAATGCTGATGAAAATACCCAGAAAGATCGCCACAAGATAAGTCCAGGGATACCATCTGTTGGCCATGATCGAACTGGCCATGGGCGTAAATATCTGAGGTACTCTTGAAATATCTCTGATATCAGTCCCTATATCCACCACACTCTCCTGCATCAACTCCGGGTATGTAAACATTACCGGCTTCGTCCTCATTTTCACCTTTTAAAACTGTAAATATGAATTCATCGGTGCTGGTGCTTCTATACTGTTTGGAAGCCGGATCAAACCAGGAGAAATTAACAGGAGCAATTCTGAAACGTCCTGCGTGCCTGGCTACTATTGGGTATTCAAAAGTGACCGAACCAGTAATCCTATTTCCTGAATTGCTGGTGTTTAAGGATTTGTTCACATCATACAGGTCATGATCGAGGGGAAGATTCACCTCCGGCTCACCCAACAGTGGCAGATTGCCATCACCCCGGATGGTGATCTTCAGGCTTAGAGCTTCGTTTACACCGATCTCATTCTCTGATAGGGTAGCACGCATAGAAAAATCTCCTACAGCTCCTGTAAAACCTGCAGGTGCACCTGCAGGCAAGGGTTTCACCCTGATAGTTACCGGTCTTGTGGCAAGTTTTACAGGGACATCCTGATAACTATCAAAGAAAGGATCATCGAAGAAACTATCGAAAATATTGCTACTACTTTGACGCTGAACCCTTTGTGGAATCATCCACTCCGATTCATAGGGTTCGATGACCAGCTCACCCGTTTTCTGAGGAATCAGTATGTGTCGCTGGATCACCTGAGTAACATATTGCTCACCATTAATATCCTGCTTGCTGTGCACTGGCATCAGGATCCAGGGATTTCTTAAAAAAACCTTCATAGGGAATATCCTTTGCGGAAGATGCCGGACGCGTATTCACCCTTGTATAGACCTTCAATCCGGAAACAAATTGCTCTCCAACATAGACATCCCTTTTTGATGGGGTCACCCGGAGGAATACCGGGTCGCTCGCTGATTCTGTTTCACCAGCTGCGCTGCCCGCATCTCCAGGCTGATTGGATCCTTGCGACTGGGACTGATCATCTCCTGCATTTACGGAGATCTCCACCGAATTGGTTTTGTAGTCCTTTCTTCCCACCCTTACGGTGGCTGGTGCAATGGTAAATGTACCTTCCCTGTTTGCCCGGAAAACATGTGTGTAGGTAACTACTGTTTTCATGGTCATTTTTCCATTTACCCATTGAGAATGAGACGAGTAAGAAGAAAACGGACCGGCCAGCAGCTGGAAATCACCCATCGAAGGAAGATAGACCTCTCCCCTTTCGGATCCTTCGATCACATACTGGAATTGCTCACCGGCCTTCACCACAGAAGGTGCAGAAGCTGTAAAGGTCTGATCCTGCCCTTTCAGCAGAGCGCTGAAGAGCAGTAATACAATAACCGATGCCAGTAACTTAATCTTCATGCTCTGAAATTACCAATCCTTTTCTGTTTTCACCTTTGCTACTGCTGCTTTTTTCTTATCCACCTTTTCCTTCACATCTTTCTCCTGTTGTTGAATGGCATTAAGCATTCGCTCAGCATCCTCCTTGGAGATTTCCAGAGGTTTGGCCTTGTTGTTCCTGATCCTGCTGCTGGTCCTGTTGCTCCTGTTGTTCCTGATCCTGCTGATCCTGGTTTTCCTGATCCTGCTGATCCTGGTTCTGCTGATCCTGTCTGATCCTGGTTGTCCTGATCCTGCTGATCCTGGTTTTCCTGATCCTGCTGCTGTCCTCGCCCTTTTGGTTTTGCTGCTGCTGTTGTTCCTGCAGCTTCTTTTTCGCGTAGGCCAGGTTATACTTTGTATCGATGTCAGAGGGGTTAAGTCTGAGGCTGTTCTTATATGCCTCAATGCTTGGTTCATATTGTTGAGACTTCCAGCAGGCTGTTTCCCATGTTGTGCCAGACATGTGCCAGCGTTTCGGGATCAGAGTTTGCTTTCTACAAGCGATTCATATTGTTTATACGGTCTCCTCGTACTTTTCCTGTCCATATAGGGCCGCACCTGTATTGAAATTCAGCTTCAAAAGACTCATTATTCATATCTCCGGCCTTTCGGAATTGCACTTCGGCTTCACTGAAATCACCATTCTCATAGGCTTTCAGACCCTGACGAATCACCTTTCGTTCATTCTGAGCATTATAGATGCCAGTGAAATTAGGAACAACAGGGTTATAATGCTGATTTGTTTCATCTCTGTTGGTTTAAACAGATTAAATCGTTTCAAGAGCGGATTCTTCCTGGAACGTATAAAAAACTCCAGAATCAGGAAAAACAGTGCAAATCCTGCAAAATATTGGAACCTCTCAGCAAATTCAGAAAATACCCGGGATTTGAGTTCTGTTCTCTGCAACTAGCTCCAGTTCATCGATCAGACTGTTGATCCGGTCCCCTGCTATGTAGGCTCCGTTTCCGGCTCCAGCTACCTCGATCAGCAGTTTCTCATTGAGTTTGCTCACCACAACCTGACCATCTTTGTCCCGTCTTGTGGAACTGCTGCCGGGTCTGACAGGTAATGGGACTCCATTTGGATCGCCCAGTCCTACCGTATAGACTCTGATTCCTTCGTCAGCAGCCTTTGCGGCTTCACCCACTGCATCATCTTCATGGTTTTCCCCATCGGTGATCACTACAATGGCCTGATTAGGCAATCGCCTCTCCGGGCATTAAATCATTCTGCATTGGATGAAAACGACCTGACTGCCAGTTTAATGGCCGATCCTATGGCTGTCCCCTGCTTGGAAACCATATCGGGTCCGGCTCCAGAAAGGAACATCTTCACACTGGGATAGTCATCGGTAATGGGAATCTGGGTATACGCATCTCCGGCAAAGACGATCAATCCGATTTTATCATTGGACATTCTGTCAACCATCCGGTTAATCATCTGCTTGGAACGCTCTAGCCTGGAAGGTTTGATATCCTCGGCCAGCATGCTGTTGGAAACATCCAGGGCAATAATAATCTCCCTCCCCTTCTGTTCCACCTCTTCAAGTTTGGAACCTACCCGGGGTCCGGATGCAGCAATAATCAGAAGGATGGTACCCAAAAATAACAAGAACGAATTTCCAGTGGTGGGCCGACGGGGAGGCATCGGGCATCAGTGTGTCCAGAAGCCAGCTGTCACCCAGCTTATCCAGCGAACGTTTTCGATACCTCCAGTAAAGCAAGTATCCCATCAGCATCAAAAGTGCTGCAAGCAAGAACCATAAGATCTCTTTATGTGCAAATTGTATCATGCTCTAGGGTATGGTTCTGAATATTGTATATCTCAACAGAATCTCGACCAAGAGTAACACCATGGCCGCCAGCAGAAACGGAAAATACTCTTCTTTCTTCTTGCTGAATTGCTTTACATCCATCCTGGTTTTCTCCAGTTGATCGATCTGCTGATAGATCTCTCTCAGCTTATTATTATTGGTGGCCCGGAAATAGGATCCATCGGTGGTCTCAGCAATCTTTTTTAAGACATCCTCATCAATTTCCACCGGCATGTTCCTGGTTACCATTCTGCCAAACATATCCTGAACCGGAATGGGCGCATTCCCCTGCGATCCAACACCAATGGTGTAGACCCTGATTCCATAATTAGCTGCTATTTCGGCTGCTGTTACGGGTCCGACATCGCCTCTGTTATTCACACCGTCTGTGAGCAAGATGATTACTTTGCTTTTCGCCTTACTTTCCTTGATCCGGTTCACAGCGGTGGCCAGTCCCATTCCAATGGCGGTCCCGTCTTCGATCACTCCAAAATCTATTTCATTCAGGAAATTGATCACCACAGCCCTGTCAGTGGTCATGGGGCACTGTGTGAAGCTCTCTCCGGCAAATACAACAAGTCCAAACCGATCATCCTGCCTGGCATTAACAAATTCGATTCCCACATTTTTCGATGCTTCCAGCCTGTTGGGTTTAAAATCCATGGCCCTCATGCTTCCTGAAACATCCATGCACATGACGATGTCTATTCCTTCTGTAGTTATCTGTTCCCATCGGTTTGAGGACTGTGGCCGGGCCAGCACCAAAATAAGTAATCCAACCACCAATATTCTGAGTACGAAAAGCACATGTCTGAACCATACCCTGTAGGAGGCCATTCGTTCATCCAGGTTCTCAAATCCCGACAACTTCAAGGTCGCTGTGGATTGCCTGCCTCTCCACAGGTACCATGCTATCATAAGTGGCCACACAATAAAGGCGTAAAAAAAGGCTGGATATGCAAATTCAATACTACCCATCTCCCATATCCTCCCCTCTTCTTTCCATATCTTCCATGTAAAACAAAGGATAGGTCTTCTGTACAAAGAGATATGCGTTGTTCAGATTTGTTTGATTTTCAACCGGTAATGGGTCCTCCTTCGCAAACTTTACCAGATCGGCCAGGCCCAACAACTCTTCCAGCATCTCCTCCAACACGTTTTCTTCCGTATTGGATTTCCGGAATGCATATAAGATCTCCTCGGATGTACTTTCCATGGCTGGTATCCCATATTGTCTTTCAATATAGCGCCGTGTAATTTCTGTGAGCTTTGTATAGAACTGCTTGACCTTGCCCTGTTCCAAAATTTTCTGCTCCTTTAACTTGTCGAGTTCACGGAAAGCAATGATATGAGCTGGCTCCTGTGGTTTTAACGTGAACACTTCAGGATTTTTCCGACGCTGGAAATAGATCCAAATCAGAGCAATTAAAAGCATAATCAGCATCCAACCGCCCAGTCCAATTGCAATCCATGGCAACAGCTCCCTGAAAGTAAGGGGTGTGTTTATTGGGCCTTTAATGGGTTTAATCTGCTGGGTTGTATCCACGACAGGTTCAAATACCTGAATCATCAAGGGCATGCTCAGAGCAGTATCCACTATTTCTCCAGCTGAATAATTCACCTGCTGTGAAGGAATCATCTGCATACCCGATTCAAAACTTGTGATCATATAGCGCTGTTCCACTACTTTTCTATGCATCAGCTATCACGGTATCGGAAGAGATGGGGTAAAGAATTTCAAGATTCCTGCTCAGGGTATCTTTTATGGTGGGCATCAGAAATTCCACATTTTCAGCAGCTTCCACCTGGAGGGTATAAACCATCTGGTCACCGATCATCATGGAATCAGTTTCCATCTGCGATTTTACACTGATCAGCTGTGCATTTACCGAGGCCACCAGATGGCACAATATGGATGCTATGATTGTTATTCTCAGCGACCCCATTTCATCTTTTCTTGAATAAGCGCATTAATGGTCTTACATAATCCTCTCCGGTGCGCAATGAAACACTGTCCACACCCGCTCTTGAAAATATCTCCTTCATCATATCCACGTGGCTGTCCCACTTCATGGCATAGCTCTCCCGGATCCTGTTTCTTGAGGTGTCAATCCACCTCTCCTCCCCAGTCTCGGCATCCAGGACCCTGATCAGTCCCACTGCAGGCAATGAGGTTTCCCTTCGGTCATAAATATGGAGAGCAGCCATATCATGTTTGTTATTTGCAACCTGTAAGGATTTCGAGTAGCCTTTATCTCTAAAGTCTGATATAAGGAAGGCGGTACAACGCTTCTTAATTACATTGGTTAGAAATCGAAGGCTTTCAGAGATATTGGTTCCTTTGCTCGTAGGTTGAAATTCCAAGCAATTCCCTGATAATCCTAAGTATGTGCTTACGTCCCTTCTGTGGAGGAATGAATTTCTCTACACGATCACTGAACATAATCACACCTATCTTATCGTTGTTTGCAATGGCTGAAAAAGAAAGTACTGCTGCAATCTCTGTGATGAGATTGCGTTTCAAATGCTCCTGAGTACCGAAATCACCAGAGGCACTCAAATCGATAAGCAGCATGACAGTCAGTTCCCTTTCTTCCTCGAAAACTTTAACAAATGGATGATTAAAGCGGGCAGTTACATTCCAGTCGATGCTTCTGATGTCATCACCATACTGGTATTCACGGACCTCTGAAAAGGTCATCCCCCTTCCTTTGAAGGCGCTATGATACTCTCCAGCAAAGATCTGCCGGGTAAGCCCCCGGGTCTTTATCTCGATCTTCCGTACTTTTTTTAAGAGTTCCTTTGTTTCCACGCTCCGTTCCTCTGCTATGTCGGTTCCCTTTATTCTTTTCTGGTTTCACGCACTGTAAAATACCACTCTTGTTTGGTTAGATTCACCTGAAGGGTATCAGCATCCTGGGCATATTCCCATCGTGACTCTCCCACTTTCTCATAGGAGGAACTCAGCTCCTCAACAATATCTCCGTATTCGGAGTAGTCACAGACAAGTTTGGAGGTTTTACATATGTCATCATCTGTAAAATATAATATCCAGGTTTTGGACCTGATCCCATTGATGTATTTAAGATAGTTGTACCTCTGCTTCACTACCGTGGCATCTTTTCTGAATCCCATATGTTCCTTCTTCACCCTTTGCTGCACTTCTGTCTTGGTCAGACCGATCATTGACTGTGCCTGCATTGCAGTGCAAAGAGTACATAGTATAATTGATATGATCAGTCCTAATCTCATGGTGCTTAAGGCACTTCTACGTTATTCAGAATTTCAGAAATAATATTTTCCGAGGTAATATTTTCAGCTTCAGCTTCATATGTCAATCCAATACGGTGTCTCATCACATCATGGCAAATTGCCCTTACATCTTCAGGAACCACATACCCCCTGCGTTTAATGAATGCAAAGGCTTTTGCAGCCCTGGCCAGGTTGATGCTGGCACGGGGTGATCCCCCATATTGAATAAGAGGCACAAATTGTGCCAGGCCTGCCTGTTCCGGATTCCGGGTAGCAAAAACGATGTCAAGGATATAGTTCTCAATTTTTTCGTCCAGATATACATCCTTAACAATCTCCCTGGCATTCATGATATCCGCTGGTTTCAGGATGTGGCTTGCACTGGGAAATACTTTGGAGAGGTTTTCCCTTACAATGAGTTTCTCCTCTTCCCTGCTGGGATAGGTCACCACTACCTTCATCATAAACCTGTCCACCTGGGCTTCCGGAAGCGGGTAGGTTCCCTCCTGCTCGATGGGGTTCTGTGTAGCCAATACAAGGAATGGACGCTCCAGTTTGTAGGTTTCTTCACCAATGGTTACCTGCTTCTCCTGCATGGCTTCCAGCAGGGCGCTCTGAACTTTTGCCGGTGAGCGGTTGATCTCGTCGGCCAGGATCAGGTTCGCAAAAATGGGTCCCTTCTTCACGATGAATTCTTCCTTCTTCTGACTATAGATCATGGTCCCCAACAAATCGGCAGGCAACAGGTCGGGTGTAAACTGTATCCTGCTAAATTTTGCATTGATGGTTTGTGACAGGGTTGTAATGGCCAGGGTTTTGGCTAATCCGGGTACACCTTCCAATAAAATGTGACCATCCGACAACAGGCCGATCAAAAGTCTTTCGACCAGGTTCTTCTGTCCCACAATCACCTTCTGAATCTCCAGGGTGATCAGATCCACGAACTCGCTCTCTTTCTTTATCCTTTCATTGAGCTCTTTGATGTTTACTTCCTGACTCATATGCGATTTCTTTTTTAGTTAATAATCGTCCCATTCATGGGACTCCTCCAAATGGTGAACAAAAATAGCCCCTTAAAAGAGCATAAGAAAGAGCCAGGGGGTTAAAAAATGTTAAGAAAAAGGTAATTTTGGGCAATTGAGCTTGCATCATGCCCAGGTATTTCATCCATATGGCTTATGATGGTTCGGATTACTGCGGGTGGCAGGTCCAACCAAACGGGAAGAGCATCCAGCAAGTCCTGGAGTATTCCCTTACTACCCTTTTAAAATCTGAAATTTCCGTAACCGGTGCCGGACGCACTGATGCAGGAGTTCATGCCTCCTTTTTTGTGGCCCACTTTGATATCCCTGATCCATTGGAAGGATCCACAGAACAGTTTATTTTCAAACTAAACCGTTTCCTGCCTCCCGATATTGTGGTTTACCAGATCCATCAGGTAGATGATAAGATGCATGCCCGTTTCTCAGCAACTTTCAGAACCTATCACTATCATATCTCCACCATAAAGCCTCTGTATACAAGGAAATACGCTCATTATATTTACGGTTCACTTGATACAGCTGAGATAAACCGTTGCTGTGGAGTAATCCTTGAAACCACCGATTTTACCAGTTTTAGCAAATTGCATACAGATGTGAAAACCAATAATTGCAAGGTAATGCATGCCGAATGGAAAGAAGTGGAGAATGGATACCTATTTGAAATCAGGGCGGACCGGTTCTTGCGTAATATGGTCACGGTCACTGGTGGGAACCCTTATTGATGTAGGTCAGGGGAAGCAGGATTTAACTGGATTCATGGAGATCGTTAATGCAAAAAACCGCGCAAAGGCCGGCCAGTCAGCTCCCGCTCAGGGGACTCTTCCTGGTGGATATTGGCTACAAAGATTAATCTATTTCAAAGAGAGGCGCGCCCGGAATATTTCCTTTTCATCACCTTTTCTATGGGCTAAAAAGAATGAATCCGATTCTGGCTCTGTGGTTCCGCTGATCTCAATTTCATCCCCCAGAAGTGCCTCATGGGTAAAATTAATTTCCAATTCCCGGATCTCAGGTCCCCGATACCACTGTTAATAGCATCGATGCACCACTCCATATATTTCACATTGTTCACGTGTCCGACGATATCCAGGTCCGAGAAAACCACCCTGCGCTGATTCACAGTTTCCAGATTTTCGGGCAGAACTAATCTTATTGAGCCCTGCATCAAACACCGATTCATCCCCTTTACTTTTCGTAAGAACATCGTCAACTGCCCTAACAGGCCTTCTTGTCTGGCTATCCAGAATCAGCCATGCAGTGGTGGCTTTTCCCAGAATTTTTCCTGATTGGTCCATCACCCTGAAATCCCTTAATCCGAAAAGCCTCTCCATTCCTCTGTGCCAGGTTTCCACACTTACTTTGTCGTCCCAGACAGGATATTGGTCTATTCTTATCTTCATCCTGGACAGCACCCAGAAGGTTTGCTTCTCTTTCAAATCATCATACCCGAATCCCAGCTGATTCGCATGATGATAGGCCATCTCCTGAAAGAAATTGGCCATGGTGGTTAACCTTGCCTGTCCATTCGGATTGAGATCAAAGGAAGAGATTGTGAAATGCTTTTGTAGCAGTATTCATTCTTTCTTTATCCTTTCTATTCCATCTCTCCCATGAACCTTCGGCCTGGTATACCAGCATTTTGTAACCGTTGACTATGGTAGCACCTCTCTCCTCTCCCCTGGTCAAAAACATGGTTTTTTCAGGATTATAGACCAGGTCATAAAGCAGATGATCAGATGAAATAGCTCCATACGGAATATCCGGAAATGATTTCAAATCAGGATGCATTCCCAGGGGAGTAGTATTGATGATCAGTTGCGTTTTTTTGATCAGGCCCTCATCCAGCTGTTCATAAGTAATCCGCTCCTCTCCGCTGGTACGGCTAACCCTTTGGCAGGCTATTCCCATCTCTTCAAGCACAAAGGTCACAGCCTTGGACGAACCACCGGTACCCAGCACCAGCGCTGAAGTATGATGGGGCCTGATATGCTCTTTCAGAGCCTGCTCAAATCCCATCACATCGGTATTATGTCCGATCAGTGCAAGCCTTCCTTCCAGACGACAGAAACAAATTGTGTTTACTGCCCGAATCATGCGGGCTGTTGAACTGAGCGCATCCAGATAGGGTATAATTTTTTGTTTGTAGGGAACAGTTACATTAAGTCCCGCCAGATCGGGTTCGGTTTTCACAATATTCTCAAATTCAGAAATATCCTCCAAGGGAAAGTTCCTGTATTCGGCATCAATATTTTCCTCCTTAAACTTTCTGGTGAAGTAAGGAACCGAAAAACTGTGTTCGAGTGGATAACCTATAAGTCCGTAAAGTGCCAATGTAGTAGTTTAAAGGTAAAAGTATAAAGATTAAAAGAAAAAGGGAAAAAGGAAACCGTAGCGAGTGAACTGAGGCACATCTGGATATTGCAAGAATCCTTTGTTTAAGAGGATTTTGCCGGTTTCTTCGTAAGGATTATTTCAATAAGGAGGATGAGGACAATGCCAATAATTGCCATTAAAAGTGCCATCCAAAACTTATCATCTGCTTGGCCAACTGAGGGTAATACATTTTTCTCCACCAGCGGTCTTAGCTCCCCTTCCACAATAATGGTCTCCAGGGTTTCTTTCCAGGGCCATATTTTATTCAATGAGCCAATCATGAAACCCACAAGCACAGCAATGGTTATATCGTGATACTTTTTCAGGAGCCAGGAAAGCAGGTTGGCAAACAGGATGATTCCAACCAGGGCACCAGATCCGAGCAAGAACAGGTCAGCCACAATGCGCTCATTAACAGCATGGAGCGCAAAGGCATATTTTCCCAGCAATAGTAAAATAAAACTTCCGGAAATTCCCGGCAGTATCATGGCACAGCTGGCCAGTGCACCCGCCAGGATAATAAACCAAAAGGCATCGGTGGTTGTGGTGGGTGTGACACTGGTAATATAGAAGGCAATTCCAATCCCTCCCACCAGGGCCACTATTTTCGGATATTCCCATTTCTTTATTTTCCTGGATACCACATAGGAGGAGGCCAGGATCAGACCAAAGAAGAAGGACCAGATCAGGATGGGTTGATGTTCCAAGCAGATATTCCAGCACCTTGGCCAGAGAAAGCACGGAAATAAAAACACCGGCAAAAACAGCCAGAAGGAAATTGCCATTAATCTGTTTCCAGAATGATTTCCATCGGCCAGTAAAAAAAAGCTTTACAGCCTCAAGATTGATGCTTTTAATGGAGTTGATCAGTTCTTCGTAGATTCCTGTAATAAATGCAATGGTGCCGCCCGATACTCCGGGAACCACATCTGCAGCTCCCATACCCATGCCTCTGAGGGACAGGAGAAGGTACTTGCTCAAATTATTTTTCAAAATCTATTGTTTTCTGGATTGAAATTCTTCCGGAAGTACATCAAAGAAGGTGTCTCCACGCATACCACACCGCAGAGCCTCCAGGGATACCACCTCATTGGGTGCAATGTTTCCCAGATTGACATTGGCACCAAGCAGTTTTATGAACATGGTTTGCTGTGCTTTATTGGGTGCTTCCCACAGCACATCATTTACAGAGATCTCCTTCATGATGTCATCAATCAGCTCCCGGTTGGCCTTTCCCTCGGAATCATAGATGCCCAATGGTACCACTTTCCCTGGCTTCAGCAATGACCTTCCATGCACCGGCTTCCAGTTCAGTTTTCATACTTGAAACCCAAACCTGGTTGGATAGTTCCACACCCTTTACCTTGCTTCCAATTTCAGAAAGTACCTGGAAATCCTTTGCCAGAGTTCGAATACACTCAAGCTTTTCTTCATGCTCCATCTTAATGGTTCCATCGGAGACCTCCACATTTTTAAGTCCCGATTCGTCCACAAAGCGTCTGTAATCATCAAACTGATCCCCGGACAAAAAACATTTCAAAAAGTGTTCCTCCGAAATAGGGTTTTAGTCCGGCTGACTTGTACAGATTCACCTTTTCCTTGAGATTCCTGGTGATCAGTGCTGTTCCAAAGCCAAATTTTACCAGGTCGGTATAGGGTGCACTGGATTCAATGAAATGTTCGGCTTCCTTCAGACTTAAGCCCTTATCCATCATCATGGTAAGTCCATAAGCTCGTTCTCCGGAGGTTCTTTCAGGAATATGATTTATATTAAAATTCATTGGAAATCTATTATTTATATTGTTGAATAATCCGTTCAATATCCTTCTCCATGCGTTCCTTCGGGAAAATAATACGCGAATTCAGTAATCAAGGCATCATTCTCCTGCAAGCGCTTCTTCAAGAAATTTCAGGGCCAGGTTCTTCTCTCTCCATTTTCAGGTGACATACTGCCATTTTTATCTTGATCGCTGCCTCTCAGAGGATGATGAACAAAGGCCTCTCGCAGGAAATCCCAGAGCCTTCTCAAAGTATCCCTCTTTCATCAGCAGTCCGGTCAAGGCAATCCATCCATCCAGGTCAGCGGCATCCACTCTGGTCACATAGCCATAACATTTAATGGCTTCTTCAATCAGACCGGCATCTTCATTGGCATAACCCAGGTTGATCCAGTAATCCAGGTTGTTGTTGTCAAATTCAATGGCTTTCAGAATATAGGTTATGGCCTCCTGGTACCTGTCCCTGACGATGATAAATCATTCCTGCACCAAACCAGCCTTCAGGATCGGTATTATCCAATTCAATCACCTTTTGAAAGGCATGCCAGCGCATCGTCCAAGCTGGTTCATTTGCTCATAGCAGTCACCCATATAACAATAAGCCTGGGTGCTTTCAGGTTCAACCTCCAGAAAATCCTTGTAGGTATCAATGGCCCTGTCAAAACTGACCTGCATTTACCCAGACACTTGCTTTGTTGAAATAGGCCGATGCATAATCAGGATTGATGGCAATGGAAAAATCATAGGCTTCAACGGCCTTTTCAAATTTCTCCAGTTTATGATAAACAATCCCAATGTTGTACCATACATTATCTGAATATGGATCCAGATCGAGGTACTGCTGATAGTATTTCAGGCTTTCATCGAAGCGATGCAGTCGGTCATAGAAATAGCCCAGGTCGTAGAGCACAGAAAGATTCTCAGGCTGTTGCTGGTATGGCCTGAATCAAATACTTAATGGCCAGTTCAAAATGCCGGACATTTTCAAAAGCAATGGAAATATTGACCAGTGCATCAAAGGTATCTTCACCGGAAAGTTCCAAGACCCTGTCAAATTGCGCTTCAGCATCCTTCAATGATTTCCAGCAAACACAATGCAGTACCTTTCAGAAAATAGCGTTCGGGATTATTCTCTTCCCACACCGGAATCTCCTCCAGCAGGGCAAGTGCTTTTTTTGGCTGTCCCTGTTCAATATATATGTGGACAAACTTGTATTTGATCTCCACCGAGGCAGGATGTTGCTTTTTCCCCAGCTGTGGCAGCCTCTCTGGCTTCATCGTACTGAAAATCGTCCAGGTAATAATCAATGATCTGTTCAAACTCTTCCACGTCAAAAAAAATGGACTGGGAACCGCTCCTCATATCCTCATACTTCCTCAAAAGCACCTGGAACTCCTCATTCTCAAAAACTTGCTCCCTATTCTCACTCATCTATTTCCTCAATTTGAAGGTGTAAAGATAATTGATATTTGTAAGATATATAAATATGTTCCGCCCGGCAAGACTCCTGCACTCAATAGATATCAACTTTTTATTAAGGAATTCCTCAGTTTACATGCTATAAATAGATCACTGATCACATATACTATTACAATACCAATCTTATAAAATTAAATACCATGCTTCAAAAACCAAACCGTTTGCCTAAAGGTTACATGGAGTTACTCCTTAGAAAAAGGTACAGCCAGAGTACAATCAAAACCTATACGAGCTATTTCTTGCAGTTTATGACGTACTTTAAAAACCAAGGTCTGGAGTCAATCACATACCACATGATCAATGCTTATATGCTTGACTTAATTCAATTCAGAAAGATTTCAGTAAGCCAGCAAAACCAGCGGATTAACGCCATCAAATTCTATTATGAAAAGGTGTTGAAAAGAAAACGGGAATATTTCTATATAAGCCGGCCCAGGAAAGAAGCTACATTGCCTACAATCCTGACACTTGAAGAGGTGGAGAAGATGCTTCAATTAACAAAGAACCGGAAGCATAAATGTATCCTGATGACCATCTATTCAGGAGGGCTACGCAGAAGCGAGTTGATCAACTTGAAGGTAGCAGATATAGATTCTCAACGAATGCTGATCAAAATTTGCGGTGCCAAAGGGAAAAAGGATCGATTTACCCTACTTTCTGAAAAGCTTGTTATCGAGCTACGCGAATACTACAAAGAATACCAACCTAAGATTTGGTTATTTGAAGGCCAGAAAGGTGCACAATATAGTGCCACAAGCATCGAAAAGATTTTCCGCCAGGCAATTGATAGAGCCAACATAATCAAACACGTCACACCCCATAGTCTTCGTCACAGCTTTGCAACCCATCTTTTGGAACAGGGCACCAACCTGAGATACATTCAGGAATTGCTTGGGCACTCCAGCACAAAAACCACAGAATTATATACGCGTGTCGCCTCTAACGCACTTATGAAAATCAAAAATCCTCTTGACAATCTTTATTCTTAGACCACCCTAACCTTTTCAAAGTGTACAATACACGTATTCACAGATTCATAAATACACCTGCCCCACCCATTCATGCAATTAAAAGATCTTTGATTCCAGATCAATATACACACTCACATCTCTTTCAAAGATGTTCAATTTTTCCTAAATTGGGAGTATAAACACACCACACTGGCACATTTACCGGTGTTCAGTCGCATTCTCCGCATTCGGTCGACTAAAATCCCTTCGTGCTTCGCCCTCCCGGTATTTTAGGAATGCGACTGAATGCCTCGCTAAACCAAATTGCTTAACTTACATACGATAAATCGACCGATGGTCGGCATTGAGCAAAACGCAACAGAACAAAACACTAAACGCAATTTGGATCCGCCCTTGCGGGCTTTACAGTCTGCTTGAGCAAGCTCAGCAGCCTTCGCCCTCAGTACGGAACTTCGTTTAGCGAGGCATTAGCTGTCATAACATCAAAAACTTCCATTTGACTTATATATTCCAAGGGCTTAACTTGCATAAAGCCAATTTTACAATATGCCTAACAAGTTTTCCCGAATCTGGCATGAGCTTAAAAGAAGAAGCGTCCATCGCCTAATGGCAATCTATGCTGGATCAGCATACGTCATTTTCGAGGCATCTACACTTATCTTCCCAAGGTGGGGATTTCCTGATTGGACCATTGATCTGGTTCTATACCTCCTGATTCTGGGTGCTATTGTCACATTCGTAATGGGGTGGATCTACGACCTTACTCCTGATGGAATTCAGAAGACAGGACCTGTCAGTGAAACTACAACGAATGAAGGATCTCCCACACCTAACGGATGGAAAATAGCCAGCTACATAAGCTTGGTGGTGATTGTTGGTTTGATCATTCTTAACATCATCCCCCGAACAGGGAAAAAAGAGATTTTAGACAAATCCATAGCAGTCCTTCCTTTCAAGTACTTAAGTGAGGACACCGACAAGCAATACCTGGCAGATGGAGTCATGGATGAAATCCTGCTCAACCTATCCAAGATTAGAGATATCAGGGTACTGGCCAGAACATCGGTTGAACAATATAGAGAAACCGAGAAAACTGCTTCTGAGATATGTCAGGAACTGGATATATCATATTTGCTTGAAGGAAGTTTCCTCAAGAATGGTGATCAGGTAAGATTGATCGTGCAATTGATTGAACCCGGTAAGGAGGGGCATGTATGGGCAAAGAAATATGACAGGAGCTGGCAGGATATTCTCGAGGTACAGAGCGAGGTTGCCCGGCTGGTAGCGGGAGAACTGCAGGCACTTATTGTACCTTTGGAAGAAGAACTGATTTATAAGACACTAACAAATAATCCTGCAGCCTATGATATCTATTTAAAGGCTAACGCTCACAGAACTGAATTCATAGACACTTGGGATCAGACATCATATGAAATAGCCATTGGCTTATACAACGCGGCACTTGAAATTGATACCTCCTTTGCCCGTGTATATACCGCTCTTGCCCATGTATTTTATTACAGGTGGTTTCAGGATGATACATATAGTGAGGAGGATCTTCTAGATACTGTTTTAATCCTAACCAATAAAGCACTTTCATATGATTTCAACCTAGATGAGGCATACTATCTGCGTGCGCTGTACCATAGACAGAAAGGAGACTATGAGAAGGCACTATCTGATTATAACAAAGCGCTTAATATCAATAGGAATTATTCTACAGTTTACATCTCAAAAGGATACCTGCTGACCTGGCTCTTAAAAGATTATATTCAAGGTATCGTCCACTTTGAAAAGGCGCTGACCCTAGTGTATGGAGAAGACAGGCCTGAGTTACTCGGTGATTTGGGAAGAGCCTACCTCGAGATTGGAATACTAGAAAAGGCAATATCCGTTTACAAGGAGAAACTTGATCTGGATGCTGATTCACTAGCCTATTACAACAGCCTTGCGACGCTGGAATTTGGCCAAGGGAATTTTGAAGAAGCATACCACCATGCAAAAAATACTCTTACCGGTGATGATTCAGATTTCATCGACCCGGCTTATTTAATGTGCCTTCCCCCGAGATATAAAGATGAGCAATATGAGAATACGCTGAAATTGATTGACTGGTTCGACAAATTGAACAGAGTGCCGCGTCAGTCTGCCCATCGATTTGGGTATAGTTTCTACCTAGTCGGAAAAGAAGAAGAAGCAAATCAGTATTTCAATCTGCAAATAGAATATAGTCAAGAAAGCATAAAGCTCGGAAGGAGTTTATCCCAGTGGAGGGCGGCTCAATATGACCTGGCAGGGACCTATGCATTTCTTGGTCAGAAGGAAAAAGCATATGAGTACCTGGCTGAGTTCGGTAAAATGGAAAAATTCCCATTGTGGTGGGTATCACTCTTCAGAAATGACCCTTTGTTCGACAGCATCCGAGACGAACCCGAGTTCCAGCAAATCCTCCTCGATGTGGAAGCTAAATATCAGGCAGAGCACGAAAGGGTCAGGAATTGGCTTGAGACAAACAATATGCTCTGATTCTATATCAGATTGATTACGACAGCTAACATACTGTATACGCAATAACTAACTGTCACACCTTTTGCAGACCAGCCACCCTACTGTGGAGTTGATTCCAGAGGGCAAAAGATCGCGTCAGTTGTACAGCGCATACACAAACCGTTGTATGCAAGTGTAAAGAAACCAAACTCGACACATTAACATGATATAATAAAATTGAAATAATTATAAAAAACGGATAGTTTAGACTGGTGTTCCAATGGCAGGACGGTGCAGTTTGAGGGGAATTTATTTTATTTTTTCTTCTCTCGCTCAAAAACAAAAACCCTACCGCACAAAACAGCACATTTGCAAACTCCACGAGCCGAGCCACAAACCAAAGTTTGCAAAAGAGCTGTTTTTTTTCCGACACACGAGTGCTATTTTTTATCTTTGTGTTATAAATTTTAAACTGTGTAGAATGATATTAAAACACATACTATTAATATGTTTGTCTCTTATTCTAATTCAAGCATTCGGTAATCAAAGGCAGGGAAATGAGATTTTAAAACCACGCATTGTTGTTCTCACCGATGTTTCGACCTGGGAAACAGACGATAGTGAATCATTAGTCAGGCTTCTTGTACATGCCGACCTTTTTGAAATAGAGGGTCTGATTTTCACAACTGGTTGGAGTTTGGATAAAACCCGTGATGATTTTTTCGAATTAATTCATCATGCTGTAAATGCTTACGAAAAAGATTTACCCAACCTTTTAAAACGTTCCAACCAAAAGGAATTTATAAAAGATGAATCACGACAGAATATTGGTTACTGGCCAAGTCCTGAATATTTAAATAAGTATACTCTTTTTGGTAGTAAAAACAGGGGATTCAAATTTATTGGTGAAAAGAATGATTCTCCAGGAAGTGAACTGATTATTAAACTCGCCGATGAAGATGATGACCGTCCAATTTGGATAACCGTTTGGGGCGGCGGAAACACTCTGGCGCAGGCAATCTGGCGTATTCAAAAAGAACGTAGCCCTGAAGAGCTTAAAAAATTCCTACATAAACTTCGAGTTTATACAATTACCGACCAAGACCGCGACCAACGAACCGATTTTGCAATCAGCTCTCATCAATGGATGCGCCGCGAGTTTGAAAAAGACTTATTCTTTATCTGGGACGAATGTGCCTGGAAATATCAGAATGGTACAGGGAAGAAGAACTGGGAGGAATATGCAAGTCATATTCAAAACCACGGAAATCTTGGAAAAGTATATCCAAAATACAAGTATGGAGTAGAAGGTGATACTCCTGCATTTCTGTATTTATTGCCAAATGGGCTTAATAACCCTGAAATTCCGAATCAAGTTAGCTGGGGAGGATATTTTGAATGGGGAAAATGCGAGGACGGTTCGACCAACGCATACACAAACTTTAACGGTTCAGCGAATAAAATTTGCAACTACTATGAGAATTATTTCTACCCGGCAACTTTTAACAATTTCGCAGCCCGAATGGACTGGGCAAACGAAGGAAAGGGGAATCGAAACCCGCAGATAATTATTAATGGAGATAATGGTATTGCTCCTATTCAAATTGAAAAGAAACCCGGAAAATCGATTACGCTGGATGCTTCAAAATCATACGACTCGGAAGGTGACCAAATAAGTTTTAAGTGGTGGATATTACCTGAAGCAGGAACATATCAAAAAGAGGTAAAAATATCAGAGAAAGAATCAAATAAAATCACCCTAAAATTACCTTCTGATTCCGCTGAACAAAATTTCCATGTGATTTGTGAAGTAACAGACAATGGAACGCCTAATCTCACAAGCTATCGAAGAATCATTGTTAATATAAAAGAATAGAGCCGCAAAATAATAGACCTATAATCAAATGAGAAAAATAATTTTTACAGGAGCAATTTCAATTCTAATTATATTTAATTCCTTGGCTCAACAATTGGCCTTCCCAACAGCTGAAGGATATGGGAAATTTTCCCTGGGTGGGCGAGGTGGTGTTGTTTATGAAGTAACGAATTTAAACGATAGCGGTGAAGGTAGTTTAAGGGCAGCGGTTGACGCGTCAGAACCAAGGACGGTTATTTTCAGGATTTCAGGTACTATTACACTTGAAAGTCCATTGAAAATTAGACATCCTTATATCACAATTGCAGGACAAACAGCTCCCGGTGACGGAATTTGCATTAGAAAATACCCAATCAGTATTGATGCAGACCATGTTATTATGCGCTACATACGGGTGCGATTGGGAGATGAATCTGGTGAAGACTATGATGCCGTGTCAAGTAGATACGTAAAGCATATTATTTTAGACCATATTTCATCAAGCTGGAGTGTTGATGAATGCATGTCAATTTATCATTGTGATAGTATTACAATTCAATGGTGCTTAATCTCGGAAAGCATGAGCCAATCCAATCACGTAAAAGGTTCACATGGATTCGGTGGAATTTGGGGAAGCAATTACGGAACTTATCATCACAACCTATTAGCTCACCATTCAAGTCGAAACCCTCGAATGGCTTCTGGTTCCGGTTATACCGATTATAGAAATAATGTGATATATAACTGGGGATATCAAAGTCTTTACGGTGGAGAGAAATCTCAGCAAGGAAACGATAAATTTAACTTTTCAACCTTTAATATTGTTGCCAACTATTACAAACCTGGTCCGGCCACACAACGAGGGGAAGTAAGGTTTAGAATCGCAAATCCATCCTCAAGAAGTGAAACAGATTTTGGCCTTTGGTATATAGCGGAAAATGTAATTGAGGGCAACAAAGAAGTTTCTGCCGATAATTGGAATGGAGGCGTACAAACAAAAATTGCTTTTGAAAAAATAAGACTTCAGCGAGCATGGAAATCGATGCCGATTAATGAACAAACAGCTACAGAAGCATATAAAATTGTACTTGATAATGTTGGCGCAACCTTGCCTAATTACGATGCTGTTGATGCTCGAATAATTAAAGAAGTCCGTGAAGGTTATGCCACTTACGAAGGAAAAAGCTACAAAAAAAGGCATGAGGTGGCTGACTCCACAATAGTATGTGGGATTATTGACACACAAAAAGATGTTGGAGGTTGGCCAGAACTTAAAAGTCAACTTGCTCCAAAAGACACAGACCATGATGGTATGCCAAATGAGTGGGAGGATAAAAACAATCTGGATAAAAACAATCCTGATGACAGAAACATGGTGGCCTCCGATGGATTTACAATGTTGGAAAAATATTTGAATAGTGTAAAATAGATTGCCAGCCCTATTTGTAAGCACATTGGCAAGCCGCACATACCAAGCTAAAATCAAAACTTGCCAAAGAGCTTACAAAGCCGGCCCGAGTAACCGCCTTTAAGGGCGGTTTGAGGATTTCCCCACCCACAAAAAACAAAATAAATTTGTGCTTCGTGGATAGGTTGGTGCAGATTGATAAAACGATAAATTTCGGAACTAAACAGTTGACATACAGACAG
The DNA here is from genome assembly GCA_963710385.1 of uncultured Bacteroidales bacterium. Classification (GTDB taxonomy): domain Bacteria; phylum Bacteroidota; class Bacteroidia; order Bacteroidales. The sequence goes on from CAVQAB010000009.1 coordinate 163,495, forward strand.
AAATGAACGAACACCAGCATACAACAATGTATAAAAATAATAGCCGAGATAGTAGTAAATTCAAGGGTTGTAGCCCGCTTCAACTTTCTTGTAACTTGACAGGAAAGTGCCACGCAGTCGGCTACTATTCTTATACTAACCGTTATAGCCAATTTTAAAAAAACATATCGACTTTGCAGACAGCATTAATAACTTGACAGAGTTTTATTTGAATCAGGTTATGTAAAACGAGACACCCAGTAAAGACTAAATATCATCTAATGAAATATATTACTTCAACACTATTAGCCATCATTCTTTTTTGCGGGTGTACTTCGAAGAAAGAGCCTGCAGTTGCTTGGCCTAATGGAGAATGGAAGCGACATACCATCGACGACTCTTCGCAGGGCGCAGACGGGACTCGATTTGCCGATATCAATGGAGACGGATTGCTGGACATAACTACCCCTTGGGAACAAGGGGGTGAGATTCGGGTATACATCCATCCAGATGAGACCGACATACGCAAGCCATGGCCGAAGGTCACTGTTGGACAAGTGGGTGATCCAGAGGACTCTTTTTTTGTAGATCTGGATGGAGATGGATTTATCGACGTAGTAAGTAATTGCGAGGGAAAAACAAAAGCCATCTTTGTACACTGGTCTCCTAAGGATAAAAATCGACTACTCGATCCGACAGCTTGGGAAACTGAAGAGTTCTCGGTCGCCTCCGGACTAGGTGGATGGATGTATGGAATCGCTATGCAAGTGGATGACAAGTATGGCATTGATTTGGTGGCTGGATGCAAAGACGGTTACATCAGTTGGTTCGAATCTCCCGAGAATCCACGAGACCTTGATAGTTGGATAGTACATCCAATCTTACCCACTCGCTGGACTATGAGCTTGACCCCCAGCGACGTTGACAATGATGGTGATATGGATGTGGTAGCAACTGAACGCCGTGGTTCAAATCGAGGTGTTTTATGGCTGGAAAATCCCGGAGCCGATGAAGCCAGCTCTATCTGGAACGAACATCGCATAGGTCCGAACAACGAATATGAAGCCATGCATAACACTGTCGCCGACCTGGATGGAGACGGACTAGAGGATGTTCTAAATTCAGTAAAAGGTGGACCTATTAATTTTCACCGACGAGTGTCACAATCTCCCCTGGTATGGGAAACCTATAGTATTGAAATTCCATCAAATGGGGGTGGAGGGAAAGCGGTTAAGGTGGGCGATATAAACCTTGACGGACAACTGGACATCGCAGTTTCCTGCGAGCATGCCATTGACGGCAAAATCGGCACCTATTGGATGTCTTATGACCAAAGCCCGACCGAGGAGAAATGGATGCCAACCTCAATCAGTGGTCCCGAAGGTTATATCAATGATCTGATTCAATTGACTGACCTGGACGGGGATGGCGACTTGGACGTGGTTACTGTTGAAGAAAAAGGACCCTACATTGCCAGTGGTGAAAAACTGAAGGAGCTTGGCGTCATCTGGTACGAAAATCCAGCACGAAATTGATACAAAATAGATAAACAGTGGATTCAAATAGAATGCCTCCTCGCTTGGATATAATGAGAAATAAAATAAAAACTGGCTACAACAAAGTGTATATGAAACGTTTCGTTTTGTCGCTCCGAATAGGTAACATCATTACATGAAGGAGATATCCCTTGGTTTATTACCAGTAAAGAATTATGAAACGATACCACGCTTCACATACACTTGACCGTTGTGCTCCATCAAGAAAAACAAAATCAGAGAGGGAATTAAGCACCTTCAATCATTACCGCTTTCCCATCAAAAGAGGTATCACTTAAACAATCCACAAAAAACTTTGCAACATCAGCACGAGCAATAAACTTTGGAAAGAAAACAGTTGGTTTGTCAATCACTTGATATTTTCCTTTCCCTTGTTTATTTGTTAGTCCAGCAGGTCTTATAACAACAAAAGGAACATCCTTTTCTTCAAGCATTCGTTTTTCTGCTTTTTCATAATCTGTAAAACCTTCTTTTCCATTAAAAAGTTGAAGCAAAAATCTAACAAACCAAGAAGAACCATTCGCTCCAATACTTGAAATCATTAAACATCGTGGTGGATTTGGTTGCTTGGAAGCGGCTAACATTATTGTTTCATAGGATTTATCCATTATATAGATTTTTTTCTTTAATGGGTTACCTAAACAACTGACTACAATATCGACTCCTGACACGGCCTTTTCTACATCATCATAATTAGTAGCATCCCCTTTGACCACTTCAACATTTGGATTATCAGAAACCGTATATTTTTCGGGGCTTCTCACAAAAGCCTTTATTTTATAACCCGCTTCTAATGCTTGATTGACAAAATGACTACCAACATTACCATTTGCTCCGAATACTAAAACTGTGTTTTTCATTTTTATATGCTTTGTCTGATGAAATAAAATGCAGCTACAAGTACAAGAACGACAATAGGTCCGACCATTGCAGCAAAAGGTTCACTTGCTTTATTTTGTAAAATTAGTTCAACTACTTTCAGCACAACAAGCACCAAACAAGCCCAAGGAACAAGTTTGTCAAAGAAAGGATTCTTGTTAAAAAGACTGTAAAGAATAACACCAGCAGCTCCCACTTCTAATCCTCCGAATGCACTCATAAAAGGTTTAGCAACACCCAATTTATTCATCCATTCAACAGCCATTTTGCCGCCTAATTGTTTTCCAATTCCTGCTGCCATTTCAAAGGCAACTAATCCAAGACTTACTATCCAATATAAAATATTCATTGTTTTACTTTTTTAAAATTAACAATGATGCAAACTTATGAAACATTAACTATACTTTATATAGCACTATACCAAAGTATAGTGTATATTTGCATAAACGGATAGAAATGGATAAGGCTTTAAAAGATAAAATTGAAGAGTTTAAGAGTTACAGAATAGACAAGCCTCCTTTGGAAATAATCGAACATTATCGAAAAGATTTACAGGCTATTCAAGATACAATGGAGATTGTGCAAGGCAGATGGAAAATGCCGATAATTGCGATTACTCTGTAATGGAGAGTTTAGATATTCTGAATTAGAGAAAGGATTACCGAAAATTACTCCTAGAATGCTATCCAAAGAATTGAAAGATTTGGAAATTAACGGATTGGTAGAGAGAAAAGTTTACGATTCAATTCCAGTTAAAGTAACCTATAAGTTGGCTGATTATGGATATACATTAGTTCCGTTAATAATCGAATTGACAAATTGGGGATTAGAACATAGAAAAATGATAATGAAAAGATAAAGACGAGAGCACAACAATGTATAAAAATAATAGCGGTTTGAGTGCTAAAATCAAAGTGCATATCTTAGTACAAAGTTTAGTGCTAAACTGAAAGGAAAGAGCCTTGAAGTCCGCTACTATTCTTATACTAAC
>CAVQAB010000010.1:0-28590 GCA_963710385.1 uncultured Bacteroidales bacterium
TAAAAAAAAGATAGCGCGATTCCATTCCATTCCATTCCATTCCATTCCATTTTCTTTCTTTCTTTCTTTCTTTCTTTCTTTCTTTCTTTCTTTCTTCCTGTTTGTTTGTTTGTTTATCTGTTGTGTGTGTATGGCCAGGTTGCTGTTAGCACCTGCTGGAGTCTTGGTCCATGTATTGGCTAATTTTAACTTGCACCTAGGTCATGCCTGCCACTCATGCCTGTCACCGGAACACCCTGTGAGATGATATCTTGGCATCCAGGTGGAAGTTGCATCATACCTCCCGAGGACGTGGGCAGTATCTTCCAGTTTCTGGCGCCGGTTCATTTCGAATAGACGTTGCCTGAAATCTGTCGTTTCAGCCTGGTGGTTGCATCGAAATAGACAGTCGCCTCAGGGTGGGTGCTTGCGACCAGCACCTTGATTCCTTCATGTGTTGCTTGAAGGATTGGACGACACTGAAGGATGACCGCTCTTCGTCATCCAAATCTACGCCTTCTTCTTGATCCTGTCGATGCAATATTGGCAGTAGCATGTTCCCGGATGTGGTAAATGTCGAACGAGAAACCGTCTATCGGGTAATCTCTGCATAATTCCTCTACCTGAGCATCCAGAATAGCCTGGTGGTAGGGTCCTGATGATGCGGGGCACATACAAATCCAGGAATAGTGGGAGACGGATCGCCGATTCGCTGGCATTCAGATCATAACCTGCAGTGGTTGCAAAACTTCCGTCCTTATTTCGCATGCACCACTCTGGATGGTTCTTTGCGTCGATGGCTTGACCAACCAACGGTAAAATAAACAGGGCAATTCACACCTATTTCATGACATGCTTCAATCTGGGCCCCAAGCAAATCAAAATCAAGATTTGGATGTACGGCCCCAACTTTTGTAGGGTAATAGCTCCACCCATGGCGCCCCTTCCCAAAGATGTCTGATGGAGTCTGAACTTCCAGTTTTAAGCGCTTGCTGTCACTGGCAAACTCCTTGTCAAAATTTCGAGCCGATGCCGGGGATTAGTTCCGAGGTGTGAAAATCGAGATGGACCTGCCTGTTGGCATTGGGGTTGATAGTCTGCGGGTAGTGTGTGCGTGGGTGATGAGAGATGATGAGAGCACGAGACGAATGGTAGCAAGAACTTTCCTGAGACATGAGTACTTTATTTTATTGATCTGATAAGCCAGTTATTTTAATTTATTCATTGTTCACTCCACGGATGAAATGTTCAACGCATTTCTTAATATCCATATGATATCCGCCTTCCAGTACGGCAAAAATGTGATCAAAGGAATGGCTGAGTCTCTTTCCACACTGGTAATATCCATCCAGGCTGTAATTCAATCCAAGCAGCCTGTCCTCAATGTACCCGTCAAATCCGGCTGAGACTCCTACCACATCAGGCTTGAATTCCTCAGCCCTGGTCATGGCTGTATCCACTGCTTCCAGCAGTTCCCTGTCCCCTGAACCAGCTGGCAGGGGAAAATTCATTGTATATCCTTTTCCATCACCCTGCACCCGTCTCATTGGCTTCCCCGGTCCCCGGATAGGTATATTGCTGGTGTATGGAACAGAACAGGACCTGATCGGAATGATAGAAGATCTCCTGTGTACCATCCCCATGATGGCCGTCAATATCCAGAATGAAAACCTTCTTCCCCTCATTCACTAACTTCTGGGCTGCAATGGCTATATTATTGAAAAGACAAAAGCCATCTGCCCGCTCCTGTTTGGCATGGTGACCGGGAGGACGTACCACTGCAAAATCACCCTGTTCAGCAGCCATGACTGTCAGACCCTACTGCCGAACATGCTGCCTCATAGCTTTCCGGAGAAAGATATACTTCCGCCAGAACCTGATGTTGCATGCAAGCGTCACGAACCAGTTTATGATGTGACTCACTGTGCACCAGTGTAATATATTGTTCACCATTGCTGTTAACCTCCCTGGTTTGAGGTTTAAACGCTTCGATCCTGTAAGGGCCTTCCGCATCACTTCCTGGATTGTGTTGCAGGAACTTGCTGTTAAAAAGTATATCCATTTATAGTCTGGTTCTTTCCCAAAGTTCCTTAGAATTTAACTTTCAAACAAGAACATTTGTTTTTTTGTAAATCATACTTTACATTTGGTATGTACTTTTGTAAAGTATAAAAGCATGATATATCGCCCATTCTGGCTCAATCAATTGGATAAAGCCTGGGAAAAAAGGCCATTGATCTGGCTATCGGGAGTTCGCAGGAGTGGGAAAACCACCTTGTGTAAAATGCTGCCGGATGCGGAATATATGAATTGTGATCTGCCTTCAGTAAGCAGACAACTTGAGGACCCGGAATATATTTACAGCAGCTTACCTTCAGGTAAAACCCTCATACTTGATGAAATACACAGACTCAAAGATCCTAGCCTGGTACTTAAGATTGGAGCCGATGAATTCCCCGGGATTAAAATACTTGCAACCGGATCAGCCACCCTTGCTGCAACTAAGAAATTCCGGGATACATTAACCGGGAGAAAAACCCAGCTGCATCTGCCCCCTGTGCTGTGGAATGAATGTTTGAATGATTTCAAGATTAGTGACCTGGACCGGCGAATGCTTCATGGAGGATTACCTGAATTCCTTTTGAAAAGGAGTAAGGAAGGAGATTTCTTTTCTGAATGGATAGACAGTTATTATGCCAGAGATATTCAGGAGCTCTTTGGGGTAAGGAACCGGACTGGTTTCCTTAAACTGATGCAGTTGCTGTTCATGCAAAGCGGCGGGCAGCTCGAAATTACTTCACTGGCCAGGGAAAGTGCGCTTAGCAGGCCTACTGTGATGGCACATATTGAAGCATTATCTGCTGCTCATGCCATCCGGCTGGTCACACCCTTTTCTGGCAGAAAGCAGAAAGAAATAGTCAAGCGTCCCAAGGTCTATGCCTTTGATACAGGTTTTGTAACCCATGTAAATGGCTGGAATGAGATCAGGGAAACTGACAGGGGATTGCTCTGGGAACACCTGGTCCTGGACATGCTCAGTGTTGCCCATAAAACGGTAAATTATTGGCTCAACAAAGACAAAACTGAGATCGATTTTGTAATACAGGGAAAAAGCCACAGAATTGATACCGTGGAGTGCAAAATCAATCCGGGCAAATATACACCCAAAGCGCTTCATAAATTCCGCGCATTGTATCCTGAAGGTAAGAATCTTTGCTTTTCACCGCAAATTGGAAGCCCCTTTAAACTCAGATTCGGGACCCTGGAGGTAGAATTCCGTTCTGTAATCCAAGCGTAAACAGAACTCCGGTCTAGCCTGTGATAACAGGTTTTGACAGGAGATCCATCATCAGATGAACCAATTATGGTAGATTTAATCATGTTCATATTAAAAACTGTTGTAAATTAGTTACTTGTATAACCCTAAAAAAGTACAATCATGGCTGAAAAGAAAAATCAACTCTTGAAAATCACTTTGGTGATATCTGCAATTGTAACATTGGGATATGGAGTGATCTATTTATTCTTTCCTGAATTTCAAATAAAAATGGGGGGTGGTGAGCCAATCCCTGCCGGTTGGATTCGGTGGTTTGGGGGATTGATGATACCTCTGGGAATTGGCTGTATAATGATGTATAGGAATCCTGTTAAACAGGGTATTTTTGTTACAACGCTCTGTATCGGTTCACTCCTGGTTGGTTTGGCGAGTTTTTATGAGCTGATATTTCAATGGGATAGTGCTTACAATCTTATGACTACCTTACTCCCGGGAATAGTCTTGACAATTATTTCTATCCTTTTCTATATCAGCCTGAGGCAGTCAAAAGAAATTCTCTGGTAATAAGTCTATCATTATATACACAACCTCAGTTCATATGGGCTGAGGTTTTATATTTACTGACTTTTCCCAATTGTCGTAATAACCCGAATTGACTAGTCAAGGGAAGTCGAGGAGTGTCATATTCCAGCATACTCGAGTGCTCCCTTATGAGGTGCTCGCCATCACTTGAATTTCCATCCGGAGTGCTGACAATAAACATTATTGCCTATTCATTGGTTGAACATACTGTATTCGTCATACATTTTCCTGAATGTGAAAAATGCCAGATTACGTGTTGTTGTTCTTGGTGCCGGGTTTGGAGGATTGGAGATCACTGCAGCTCTGTCCGAAAGAATGGGTGATCACCTTGATTTGACATTGATCGATAAGAATGAATCATTCTTTTTTGGTTATGCGAAGCTTGATGTGATGTTTGGACGCAGGTCGGCCAGATCAGTGAAGCATCCATATGGCAAGATCAGAATGCCGGGGGTAAAATTCCGACAGGAAAACACCATCGCCATTGATCCGGTCTCCAGGCGTGTTACTACTGAAAATGGGACCTATGAAACAGATATTCTGGTCATAGCCCTCGGGGCCGATTACGATATCAGCGCAACACCGGGTTTGTCTGATGCGGGTTATGAATTCTATTCCTTCGATGGTGCCAAAAGGGTGCGGGAGACTCTGCCCTCCTTTCGAGAGGGTCATGCCATAGTCGGTGTGACCGGCTTTCCATTTAAGTGTCCTCCGGCACCAAGTGAAACCGCTCTATTGCTTCATGAGTATTTAAACCGGCAGGGTGTTCGAAAGAACTGCAGCATCAGCCTGGTGGTCCCTTTTGAATTGCCAATCCCACCTTCATATGGCACATCAAAGGCGCTGCTTAGATCCTTTCATGAAAACAACATCCAATACATTCCGGAGATGATGGTTGGATCCATTGACCCCGTGCACAAATTAGCCATTCTGGACGACGGCAGGGAATTACCGTTCGACCTGTTTCTTGGTATTCCTGAACATTGTGTCCCCAAAGTAGTAGAAGAAAGCGGACTGGTCTTTGATGAATGGATCCCTGTGGATAAAAGGAATCTGAAAACAAAGTTCCCGAATGTTTACGCGATAGGTGATGTGACAAGTGTGGGTACACCGAAATCAGGACTTTTTGCAGAAAGTGCAGCCCGAATTGCGTCTGAATCAATCATTACAGAGTTTAATGGAAAGGAATACCACGGGGCTTACACCGGTAAAGGTTCCTGTTATGTGGAGTTTGGCGACGGGAAGGTCGGTCGCGCAGATGTGGACTTTTTCTCCAAGCCATCCCCAACTGGAATTCATTTTGAAGCATCCAAAGCACTGGCTGATGAAATGAAGTTTCTTGAAGGGAGCAGAGTTGCCCGTTGGTTTGGAAAATAATTGTACTTTTCAACTTCATTCAAAAATCATTTCGTCTATGCTTCGATCAATTTTATTTTATGGTCTTCTGTTCTTATTCCTTCCTATATCAATTTTGGCTCAGACAGATATGGAATCCAGGCTTGAGAAGCACCTGGCTTACCTGCAGCATCTATACCTGGATCTGCACCAGACTCCTGAACTATCGTTCATGGAGTTCAACACAGCAAAGAAAATGACAGGTGAGTTGAGATCGCTCGGATTTGAGGTGCAGGAAGCTTTTGAGGGAAATACACTGGTTGGGTTATTCCATAATGGAGACGGACCTGTGATCATGGTCCGTACCGACCTGGATGCTTTGCCCATTGAGGAGAAAACGGGGCTTCCCTATGCAAGCAAGGTAGTAACGATGGACCAGGAAGGCAATCAGGTAGCTGCCATGCATGCCTGCGGCCACGATATGCATATGACTGTCTGGACCGGGACCGCCAGGGTGATGGTTGATCTGAAGGATCAGTGGAGTGGTACGCTTATGATGATCGCCCAGCAGGCGGAAGAGCGAAGCGGCGGTGCCAAAAATTTACTGGAGGCGGGACTCTATCAGAAATTCCCGGTCCCCGATTATGCACTGGCATATCATGTGAGTGAAAAACTTCAGGCGGGCACAATCGGATACAGGAGCGGACCGATCATGGCAGGGGTCAGCTCGGTGGACATTACCCTGTATGGTGAGGGAGGGCACGGTGCACTACCCGATCAGACCATTGATCCTGTAGTGCTGGCAGCGAGGATGATCATGGACATACAGACCATCGTAAGCAGGGAGCTTTCACCGTTGGAACCTGCAGTGGTTACTGTTGGATCCATCCATGGAGGAACCAAGCATAATATCATACCCGAGGAGGTGAAACTTCAGCTTACCATTCGCTATTATGATAATGCAGTGGGTGAATACATCGTTTCTGCGCTGAAAAGAATCGGTAACGGACTGGCTGCCTCTGCCGGATTACCACCGGAGAAATACCCTGTAGTGAAGGTTCAGAATGAGTCTACCCCACCGGTAATCAACAATCAGGATCTGACGAATCGGCTTGTTCCGGTTTTAACTTCTGCCCTTGGAAAGGAGAATATCATTGAAATAGAGCCCCTGATGGTAGGTGAGGATTTTGGCCAGTATGGACTCACACCTGAAAAAGTACCCATCAGCCTGATGTGGCTTGGCAGCATCGATTCCGAAAGATTCTCTTCCGGTGAATCTATCCCGGGATTGCACAACGCCTATTATTATCCGGATTACACTGAAACCATCAAAACCGGAGTGGGGGGGATGGTTTCGATGCTACTTGAGCTCTATAATCACTAACCGTATTTATCTTTTGGGTCTTCTTTGGGTTTTTTTGATGTTCTTTTTATGCTGCTTAGAGGATTTTGAGCTTTTATAGAAGCCTTTATTCTTATAAATATTCTCTCCTTCTAACATGAGCAGACCGCGTCTATGATCTGTTGCGTGAATTCTGGATGAATTCGCACAAGATGTTCCGATTAATAGCAAAATGAAAATAGAGGCTATGGTTAATACTTTTGTCATGGGCTTGAAATTTGGTTGTCAATTCAATTTTCAATTCATTCCCCTGCCTTAAGGCTGAGTAAAAGAGACTAAATGAAGGAATGATTGGTTGCACAGGTTGAAATACCGGCATATTTGACTTAAAGGAGGACGATTCGTATATTTATTACCCAAAGCCAGAATCACACGCTCTCTTTTTAGGTGTAATTTGTGGAACACTTAAATTTAATTTCCAAAACCAGGAAATGTATTGACGCACCATTTTGTGACCATTTCAAAAGATCAGATGAAAAATAACCCCCACCCAATTCATTGCATAATACCGCCTCATATGGCGGAACAAATCCTGGAAAAAGGTTCTCCCGAGCAAAAAAGAAGAACAGAGGAATATATTCGAGTTTCCGGACAGATACGCAGTCAGCGCCAGGAGTTTGCTGAACAATCACGAAGAGCATTAGCAGTAGCAGGAGTGAGGAACCGCAAGATATATGATGCCCGGAACGGATCGGATCTTCCCGGCAACATTGTCCGCAGTGAAGGCGATGCTCCCACTGGTGATACAGCTGTTGATGAAGCCTATGATGGATCAGGTGCCACCTATGATCTCTTTTCAGAGATTTTCAGCAGGAGCTCCATAGATAACCAGGGAATGGATCTTCTATCAACAGTGCATTTCCTGGAAGGTTATGACAATGCCTTTTGGAATGGTGAACAGATGGTGTATGGTGACGGCGATGAAGATTTACCGGAACAAGAAAGGCTATTCAACCGGTTTACTGTGGCCATTGATATTATTGGCCATGAACTTACACATGGGATTACGCAGTATGAAGCAAACCTGGTCTACCAGAATCAGGCGGGTGCCCTGAATGAATCCTTCTCGGATGTATTTGGGTCTCTGGTGAAGCAGCGTGTGAAAAATCATACTGCCGATCAGGCTGACTGGCTTATTGGTGAAGGATTATTTACCGGTAATGTGAATGGCGAAGGTATCCGGTCCATGAAGGCACCCGGCACAGCCTATAATGATCCACTTTTGGGCCAGGATCCCCAGCCGGGTCATATGAACGATTATGTGGATACTACCTCAGATAATGGAGGTGTACATATCAACTCCGGCATTCCAAACAAGGCCTTCTATAACGTAGCTGTAGAGCTGGGGGGATACGCATGGGAAAAAGCTGGCCATATCTGGTACAAGACCTTATGCGAAGAGCTTGATCAAAGCTCAGACTTCCAGGCAGCAGCCAATTCAACCTATAAAGTTGCCGGGGATCTTTTTGGAAAGAAAAGCATAGAACAGAGCGCCGTATACGATGGATGGAAAGCGGTAGGCATTATTCCGGCAGGTGCAGTTAAAAGAAGTAGATGCTGTCGGGTTGTTGGACGTATATGGAGTAAGATGTTTGGTCGAAGCAATTCTTAATGAGCAAATGGATCAGGAACAATTCCATATAGACTTTCAGCGATCGGGTGGATTTTCCAGTATTTCGACCGGTATTGAAATTGAAAGTAGCGAATTGGCCCAGGGAGAAGCAGAGGAGTTAAAACTTCTGATCGTTCGTTCAGGTTTTTTCGAAGCTTTCACATCCGGTAACACGTTCATTAATATGCCCGATCAGTTCCGGTATAACATCACCATCGAACATATGGGAAAGCGAAGAACCCTTGAATTGAGTGACGGAAGTGTTCCTGATCTTTTCCGCCCACTTATCAATTACCTGGTACGTTTAGCCCGTATACATAAGAAGAACCAATAAGAATTTTCCCCGGATATCAGATCAGGTCAACATCCATCCCGAAAGGTTCCTGGCTCATTTGCCCTGAACACTGCTTGCCGGTTTAATTTGCCTGATATGGTAATCATTCATATGCTTTAAGAATGACAACAACATGCAACTTCTCATTTAGTGACATTTCAGCTGTCATAGAAGAAAACACATGTTTCATTTTCGGCATAATTGATTGAATCTCTTTTTTCCCAGTTTCAGTGATGCGTATTCGCTTCGCCCTTTTGTCGTCCGGATCATCAAATTCTTCAATGAACTCTTTTTTCAATAGTCTCTTTAATACCTCAATTCCTGAAGGTGGTTCAATACGGTGCATCTTAATAAGTTCCATCTTTCTGTAACTATCCACAAGACTAAGATGATATAGAAAACTGAAGCCTTCAGGAGATGATAATTCTGACTGACCCAATGCTTTCTTTGCATATGCCTTGTAATGTCTGTGTTGCAAGGCTAACAGAAATGATAATTCCATATCCAGCATATCATTCCCATGTTTTGATTGATCGACATGCATCCTCTGTAAATAGTTTTGAGTTTAACCAGAGAATGAAGGATTTTAAATTCATTTCATTTTCTGGATTCTCCTCGGTAAATAGTTCAAGCCATTGAATTATCTCACTGATGATCTCTAATGATGTTTTCATGAGGTAAAAATAGATATAATACTTCAAATAAATAATAAATTCATCAATATATAAGTATGTATATGAATTATAATGATTATATTTGTTTCGAAAACATAGCAAAATGATTATTAATAACAAAATTGAATAAAATGAAATCAAAACCGTATGTAGTTGCTGAATACTACTATCCAAAGAGTGAGCATGTCGATGATGTAATGAATATCCTGGTTGAAACATCTGCCATGATAAAAGATCAGGATGGTGCATTGATGAGCATGTCATTAAAACCTGAGAAGAAAGATGGTCCTATAACAGGTATCTCCATGTGGGAAAGTCGAGAGAAATTTACAGCCTTCATGAGAAGTGATCATGCCGAAAAGATTATGAAATCTGGCTTATCTGATAAGGTGAAGAGTTGGACAACGAATATCAAAGCTGATCTGTTTACCATTGAACAGGCTTGGCATGTTGAATCACATGATTGAGATTTGAAAACCAATTGGACAAAAGTTCAATAGCTGGTTAATAAATGTCCTGAGATTAGGTTCTCGGGACATTTTTTTTAAAAGTTGAATCCCTGCCAAAGATTAGGGATAATAATCAGAATATAGTAACTTGTATAGTCTGATTTTGGACATGCAAAAGCTTCACTTATTGCATACACACCTGTTCAGATTACTGTTTCTGTCAGCTGGTTTAGCCCCCCTTGTTGGAGGGGTTAACTATTTTTTTCTAAGCCGATCTTATCAAAACGTCTCATTATGAAAAGAAAAAAATTTAAAGGTCCGTTCTGGCTATCGCTTCTTTCAGCCACAGTTTTAGCCATATTCATCTTACTGGCAATAGGGTCTGATTTTTCGGAATTAGGATTCTTCGATCAAATCAAGGATATATCTGTGACCTATGATAGCGAGAAAGATGAGTATAACATGCATGTGATTATGTCGGAGCATGTGACACGGGAAGAGATGTTTACTGAATATCAGAAATGGGGATTGAGGACTGGACATTCTCTTACCGTAACCGGTTACGTCGACCTTATTTCTGGCGACACGCTTTATTATACTGAGTCAGTCGAGCTCCTGTACGGATTTAGAAATGGATTAAGTATAACAATAGGGCCTTTCGGAGATGTTGTGCATAGGCATTATACTTCAGGTGTCCTGGATTTCGAGTGGGTGCCTGAAATGAAAAAATCTGTTACTGATGAAGTTTCTGCATTCGGAATTCTTTCCGAAAGGTATCCCTGGTACTTATTTTATCTCAATTCATTTGGTTTTGAGGATCATGATGTAGCAGGCATATATGGATTCTCTCGAAAGTGTACTATCTGTTCTTGAATTCGCTCCGGAGGAATTTGGCGCTTATTACAGTAGCGCGGTGGACAGTTTGTCGAACACACCCTATGATTCAATCATAAAGGCAAACCAGGCCAATGCAGAGCTGGAAGGATATTTCAGGATGAAGAATAATGAACTCAGATTTGCAGTGTTTGACAGATACAGATCGGACGGTGAAAAAACCTGGGATATTCTCGGAACCACTTACCCGGGTTACCTGCAGTTTTTTGCGAATGCAGGGGTATCGGGTCCGGATTTTGAGGAATTTTGCCGGGTGCTGGACAGTACCTTAACAAGTTATGGATCACTTGACCTTGAAGATCTCTTCTTTGTGGATAGTGTGGATGTGAGACTTTTCAGAGCTTTGTCGGCAATTTATGAAGACGCATCAGTAAAGAAAGCTTCTTCCTTATCAACACCTCCCGGTGAGATTGCGGCATCCGCTATTTTACTTGTTTACATAGAATTTGCGAAAGGAGATGTCCTGAAAAGCGCAGTCGAACAAGCTTATATGGAGCAAAACAGTATAAGTAATTTTGCAACGGTAAGCACTTCAATGTCAGAATCCCAATCCCCCGCCAATGCAACCATTGAGGGGTATATTCCATGGGATGGCGGCGCTGAGGTTACAGACAGGGGCATCGTCTGGGCCACCTATTATAATCCCACATTGGAAGATCATGTGGAGAGTTCGGGAACTGGAACAGGAAAATTTGAAGTTGATTTATCAGGTCTGACAGAAGGAGAGACCTATTATGCAAGAAGTTATGCAATTAACAGCACCGGAACCGCATACGGTAATTGTATCGAGTTTGTAGCCTCTTCCACCACCATTGGAGTTGGTGACCTGTTAAAAGGGGATGGCAAATTCAATATCTATCCAAATCCGGCTTCAGATTTCGCCGTGTTGATTTTCCAGTCCGAGTCAATTCGAAATATGAATCTTTCTATTATTGATCTGGGTGGTAAGGTGGTGAAGCAAACAGATCTGGGAACCTCCTCACCTGGTGAAAACCGGTATGAACTGGATCTCACTTCTCTACAGGATGGAATATATCATCTTATAGTATCAGACGAAAACTCCTTACACCTAAGCCATAAGCTTATCATAGCGCAATAAAATGAAAAAACTTATCCTTTTGCTCCTCGCTGCTGCCTTAATCTCAGGCTGCAATGAGAAAAAAACTGACATTCCTGTCATCGATCCTGCATTTATCTCATACATCTCCGGATTTACAAGCGGGGTGATCTCTGCCAGTTCCAATGTGGTCGTCTCTATGGTTTCGGATATTCCGGAAGCTGCCAGAACGAAGGCATTGGATCAGGAGCTGCTTGAGATCAAGCCCTCAGTCAGGGGAACATATGCCTGGGTGGATAGCCGGACGCTGGAGTTTAGCCCCGAGGGAATGCTCGATCCGGGTACCCTGTATCAATGCAGATTTCACCTTGATAAACTGATGGAAGTCCCCGATGGACTCAAAATCCTGGAGTTTCAGTT
The DNA here is from genome assembly GCA_963710385.1 of uncultured Bacteroidales bacterium. Lineage (GTDB taxonomy): Bacteria > Bacteroidota > Bacteroidia > Bacteroidales. The sequence goes on from CAVQAB010000010.1 coordinate 12,016, forward strand.
TCAGACCATTCAGCAGTCTTTATTTGTGGAACTGGAAGGCCTGAACAGCCTGGACGATGAGGATCTTCAGTGGCAGCAACTGAAAGGCACTTTGAACACAGCCGATTATGCCGATGTGGAACAGGTGGAACAGGTCCTGAAAGGATCCCAGGACGGGAAAACGCTTCTGGTAAACTGGACCCACAATAATGAAGGGACCCAGCACGATTTTACGGTGGACAGCATCTTTCGCACCGAAGTGAAAGAAGAGGTTCTGGTGCAATGGGATGGCAAAGGAATCCGGAGTGCGGATAAAGGTGAAGAGGTGGTGGCGATTCCACCGCTGGGTGACTTCAAGCTGATGAATACCCACGTCAGACAGCAGCCCGATCAGTACGTCAGTCTTTTCTTTTCTGATCCCATCAGCAAATCACAGGATTTGCGTGGACTGATCTACCTGGAGTCGGGAGCGGATGTCAGACTGGAGCGCGATGGAAGCCAGGTGAAAGTTTATCCTGTGATCAGGATTCAGGGTACGGAAAAACTGGTCATCAACGATGCGGTCAGAAACAGCCTGGATTACCAACTGGTGGAATCATACAGCCGTGATATCGAATTCACCAGTATCAATCCTGAAGTGGCCCTGATCGGTGACGGGGTGATCCTGCCGGGGACAGATGGATTGATCTTTCCTTTCAAAGCAGTCAATCTGAAAGCAGTGAATGTGAAGATCATCAAGATCTTTGAAAACAACATCGGACAGTTCTTCCAGGAAAACCAGTACAGCGGAAACAGCCAGCTAAAACGTGTGGGGCACATGATTCTGAACAGGGAGATTGCCCTTAGCTCTGACAGGCCAGTTGATTTCGGGAACTGGAACATCTTCTCGCTGGACCTGGCCGAACTGATCGAAACTGAACCGGGAGCCATCTATAATGTATCGATCACTTTCGACCGCTCCCAGTCTCTTCTTCCATGTGCAGCAGGGGATAAGGAGGAAGTACTGAAGCCTTTTAAACAAATCAGCGACGAGGAACGGTTCAACGATCCGCCCACAGGGAATTACTACTGGGACTATGGTTACTATGAGGACTACAACTGGAGTGAGCGGGAGGATCCCTGTACCGACTCCTACTACATTTTTAAGAAGAATAGAAACGATGCATCCCGCAATGTGCTTGCTTCGGATCTTGGAATTATTGCCAAAGGGGGCAATGGCAACGATCTGTTTGTAGCGGTAACCAGCCTGATCAGTAGCGAACCCCTATCGGGTGTAGAGGTGGAGATATACAACTACCAGAGACAATTGATGGAGGTGAAACAGACCGATCAGAAGGGGATGGTGACCATTCCACTGGAACAAAAGCCCTACCTGCTGATGGCCAAACATGGGACCCAGCGGGGTTACCTTCGGCTGGACGATGGATCGGCCCTTTCCACCAGCATGTTTGATGTGGGCGGTAACACGAATTCGAGAGGGATCAAAGGATACCTCTATGGAGAACGCGGAGTATGGAGACCGGGCGATTCCATCTACATGACTTTTGTGCTGGAGGATAAAAATGAGATCCTTCCCGCAAACCATCCGGTGAGGTTTGAATTGTTTACCCCGGAAAGTCAGCTTTACCTGAACAGGACCCGGACTTTAGGTCTAAATGGGGTATATGATTTCCGGACCGCAACAGAAGCAGATGCACCAACAGGGAATTGGCTGGCCAAGGTCAGTGTGGGAGGATCGAGCTTTACAAAAACTGTAAAAATCGAGACGGTGAAGCCAAACCGGCTAAAGATCAACATCGATTTTGGCGACAGATGTTCTGAAAAGAGGTCCGGTGATCGGGACCCTGAATGCCAAATGGCTTCATGGTGCCCTGGCCAGGAATCTTGAGTGCAGACATTGAGATGGACCTGCGTTCCACCACCACCTCTTCAAGGAGTATCAAGGTTATGTATTTGACGATCCGGCGAAGAGCTTTGATGCTGAAGAGGAGATGGTTTTCGAAGGAAAACTGGATAGCCTGGGAAATGCCGGTTTTACTCCCGGCATACAGGTGGGGAATGAAGCACCGGGCATGCTGCAGGCATTTTTCAAAACCCGGGTGTTTGAGAATTCGGGCGATTTTAGTGTGGATCGTTTCCCCGTTCTGTACTCCCCTTTCAACAACTATGTGGGTGTGAAAATACCTGAGGGCCCGGGATGGAACGGGGCTCTCTACTCCAATGAAACCAACCTGATCCCCATTGTCACTGTGGATGAATCGGGCAATGCGGTGGATATCCCCAACCTCAACATTGAGATCTATGATGTTAACTGGAGGTGGTGGTGGGACAGGGATGAATACGACGACCTCGCCTCTTTCACAGGCAACAGAAGCCGCAACCTGATCAAAAGAGACAAAATCAGCACAGTGAATGGGAAGGCCATGTACGAAATGAATTTTGGTAAGGATTTATGGGGAAGGAAGCTGATCCGGATTACTGATCCGCTCGGTGGACACAGTACCGGTCAAACCTTCTATCTCGACTATCGGGGTTACTGGGAAAACAATACCCAGGAGGGACCGGGGGGAGCGGAAATGCTCACTTTCACTACGGACAAGAAGGATTATATAGTAGGGGAGGAGATTGCCCTGAACCTGCCGGAAATAGAGGAAGGGCGTGCCCTGGTAAGCATAGAGACCGGATCGAGGATCCTGAGGACGTTCTGGGTGGAATCGCCGTTGACCGGACCCCTGACCATTGAGGCCACACCTGAAATGGCCCCCAATGTCTTTGTCAATGTATCCCTTATTCAACCGCATAAAAACAGCGCCAACGACCGGCCCATAAGGATGTATGGCATCCAGTCGGTTAATGTGGTGGATCAAAACACCGTTCTGAATCCTCAACTTCAAATGCCCGATGTGCTTGAGCCCGAACAGGAAGTGACGCTGAGTGTATCGGAAGAGGAGGGCAGAGCGATGACCTATACAGTGGCCGTGGTGGATGAGGGGCTGCTCGATCTGACCCGGTTCAGGACGCCCGATCTCTGGAGGGAGTTTTATGCCAAAGAGGCACTCGGGATTCGTACCTGGGATCTTTACAGGTATGTACTGGGAGCCCTGAAAGGGGAGATGGCCGGACTGCTCTCCATCGGTGGTGATGAGTTTATCGACCTGGATGACAAAAAAAACAATAACCGCTTCAAACCGGTGGTGAAATACTTCGGTCCCTTTGAACTGAATGCGGGCAAAAGCGCCAGTCATACTTTTACCATGCCCAACTATGTGGGTTCGGTAAAAACCATGGTGGTGGCAAGTTCTAATGGGGCATATGGGAATACTGAGAAAACGACTCCTGTTAAGAAGCCGCTGATGGTGCTGGCTACCCTTCCAAGGGTGATCAGCCCGTCTGAGACAGTCACCCTTCCGGTGACAGTATTTTCGATGGATCCCAAGGTGAAGAACGTGACTGTGGAGGTGAAAACCAATAACCTGTTCACCGTGGAAGGACCCTCCTCTCAAAAAATCAGATTTGACCAGGAAGGCGACATGGTGGTTGATTTCACCCTGAAGGTGGCCAAACGAATTGGTGCCGGGAAAGTGGAAGTATTTGCCAGCAGCGGGAACCAGAAGGCAAGCGATCTGATCGATTTGCAGGTGAGGATGCCCAATCCGCGGATCACCCGGACCTTTAATGGTATGGTGGAGCCGGGCAAGACCTGGAAGAGCACCTATGAGGCGGTTGGACTGGCCGGGACCAACCATGGGGTGCTGGAGGTATCAGTCATTCCTCCCATGAATTTGGAGCAGAGGTTGAAGTACCTGATGCAGTATCCGCACGGATGTGTGGAGCAGACCACTTCGGCTGTGTTCCCCCAGTTGTTCCTGCACCGGTTCATTGAACTGAATTCCCAGCAGAAGAGTGAGATCCAGGACCACGTTACGGCCGGGATCAACAAACTCAAATCGTTCCAGGTCTCGGGAGGCGGACTAACATACTGGCCTGGCTCGTATGGCAGTGTGAGTGAGTGGGGGACCAGCTATGCAGGACACTTCATGCTTGAGGCTGAGGCCCTGGGTTATAAACTGCCCATGGGGTTTGTCAATAACTGGGCTAAATATCAGTCACGTATGGCCAATAGTTGGGACCGGGAAACGGTCTATTTCGGTTACCGGAGAAGCAACGAGATCAATCAGGCTTACCGTCTCTACACTATGGCCCTGGCCAAAAAACCTGCGCTTGGTGCCATGAATCGCATGAGGGAGATGAAAGAGTTGACGGTGACTGCCCGGTGGACCCTGGCCGGAGCCTACATGCTGATTGGGAAAAGGGAGGTGGCGGAACAGTTGGTTTCAGGACTAAATATCGCAGTGGAATCTTACCGGGAGCTTTCCTATACTTATGGAAGCTCGCTGCGTGACCAGGCCATGATTCTTGAGGTAGTCTCATTGATGGGAGACATGGTGAAAGCGAAGCAGCTGGCGGATGAAATTGCTGAAAAGATGGCTTCGGGGAATTGGTACAGCACCCAGACCACCGCTTATGTGTTGCTGGCCATTGGGAAATTTGTTGGCGAATCGGATATTTCAGAGGCCATGAAGTTTGAATATACACTCAATGGAAAGAAAGAGAATGTTTCCGTCAACGCCCCCATGAAGAGGCTGGAGCTACCCTACGAAGGCGAAACAGGAGGGACCCTGGCGTTGAATAATACGGACGGACGGAGACTGTTTGTCAATATTCAATTGGACGGAATCCCGCTTGATAACAAGGTAATGGATGATGCCAGTGATATAAAAATGGACGTGCGTTACTTCAGTATGGAAGGGAATCCGATGGATCCATCCCGGTTGGAGCAGGGAACCGATTTCGTGGCGGAGGTTACGCTGACTCATCCCGGAATCCGGGTCAGTTATAAGGAGCTGGCGCTGACCCAGATGTTCCCATCAGGATGGGAGATCCGAAACCTGAGGCTGGACAACATGGAGTCTTCCAGGGTCAAAAGTAAACCTGACTACCAGGACATCCGGGACGACCGGGTGTACAGTTATTTCGGGCTGGAAAAGGCTGAATCCAAAACCTTCGTGGTCATGCTGAATGCTGCCTACCTGGGAGAATACTTCCTGCCTGCGGTCTATTGTGAGGCCATGTATGATAATGGGATCCATGCCACCAGGGCCGGGAAATGGGTGAAGGTAATCAGGCAGAAATAGGCATTTAAAACTGAGGGTGTGGGTATAGTCAGATGGATGACCAGGCATAGATACGTGCTGATCGCCTTAGGAGTGATCAGCATTGTCTTTTTAATTCTGCCGGTGGTTCACTTTGAGGAAAGCACCAATACCATCTTAGAGAACACTGAAGGAGAGTTGCTTTCGGCCAGGATCACGGCTGACGGACAATGGAGGTTTCCCGAATGCGACAGCGTCCCGCATAAAGTGAGCCAGTGCATCCGGTACTATGAGGATGAATACTTTCGCTTTCATCCCGGAGTCAACCCGGTCTCCCTGGCCAAAGCACTGTTCAGGAACATCAGGGAGAAAAGGATCGTCAGCGGGGGAAGCACCCTTACAATGCAGGTGGTCCGCCTCTCCAGAAAGGGAAAACCACGTACAATGACCCAGAAATTCATTGAGATGGTGCTGGCACTCCGCCTGGAGCTGGGCCTGACAAAAGAAGAGATATTTCGCCTGTATGCTTCTTATGCTCCTTTCGGGGGCAATGTGGTGGGCATAGATGCAGCCGCCTGGAGGTATTACGGCAGACCTGCATATAAACTGTCGTGGGGGGAGGCAGCTGCCCTGGCAGTACTTCCCAATGCTCCCTCCCTGATCTACCCGGGGAGGAACCAGGAGGCTTTACTTGCCAAAAGAGACGGGCTGCTGGACAAGTTGGAAGAGAAGGGGCTGCTGGATTCGATCAGCTGTGACCTGGCAAGGTCTGAATCCCTGCCTTCGCGACCACATCCCCTGCCCCAGCTTACCCCGCATTTGCTCGATCGTGCCGAAAGAGAAGGGTACGGGGGCAGACGGGTGGTCACCAGCATTGACAGGGGATTGCAGGAGAGGGTAACCGAAATGGTAGAGAGGCACCACCAGCATCTGAAGCAGAACGAGATCCATAATGCTGCAGTCCTGGTGATCCACATTCCCGACCGGAAGGTCATCGCCTACGTGGGGAACACCCGCTCCGGTGATGAAGGCGGTGGCAGATTTGTTGATATCATTGGTGCACCCAGGAGTTCAGGAAGTATTTTGAAGCCTTTTCTCTACACACTCATGCTGGATGAGGGAGAGATCCTCCCCGACAATCTGGTACCAGATATACCCACACACATCTCCGGTTACACCCCTTTGAATTTCGACCGGACCTACAGCGGAGCAGTTCCCGCCAGCACTGCACTTGTAAGGTCCCTGAATATTCCCGCTGTAAGAATGCTCCGCACGTACGGATTGGAGAAGTTTCATTCAAAGCTTCAGACCCTGGGCTTCACCACCATAGCCCAGGGCCCCGGTCATTACGGTCTGACCCTGATCCTGGGTGGGGCAGAGGTGCGCCTGTGGGACCTCTGCCGGGTCTATAGTGGCATGGCCAACAGCCTAAATCACATCCAGGAGTATGCATACAGGTACGATCCCGGCGAATACTCCAATCCCTCTTATATAATAAGTCAGGGTGCAGCCAACCTGACTACCTCTCCGGTTTCTGATCTGAAAAACAGTGCAATCATGAGTGCCGCTTCCATCTGGCACTGTTTTGAAACCCTGACCGAGCTTGAGCGGCCTACCCAGGAGGGATCCTGGGAACAGTTCTCCTCCTCAAAGACCATTGCCTGGAAAACGGGGACCAGTTTCGGCTTCCGTGATGCCTGGGCCATTGGACTAAACCCCGATTACCTGGTGGGTGTATGGGTCGGGAATGCGGATGGTGAAGGACGACCGGGACTCACCGGGGTGAATGTGGCAGCTCCGCTGATGTTTGATGCATTCGGACTGCTTCCATCCACTGCCTGGTTCGAGCCTCCCTTTGAGGAGATGACCGAAATTGAGATATGCTCCACCAGCGGTTTCCGTGCCGGACCCCATTGCAATCTGACTGAAATCCGTATGGTACCGGAATCAGGTGAAAAAATGGATGCCTGTCCCTACCACAGGATCGTTCATCTGGACAGTCAACAGCAGTTCCGGGTCCACAGCGATTGTTACGAAACCGCTGAGATGGTCAACACCTCCTGGTTTGTATTGCCCCCGGTAATGGAATGGTACTACAAAAAAAAGGATCCGCATTATCGTACCCTGCCACCCTTCCATCCAGGATGCGGGGAAGGGAACGAACAGCCCATGGAGATGATCTATCCCAAAGAGACGCGACAGGTATTTATTCCCCGGGGACTGGACGGCCAGTTGAGCCGGGTTGTTTTCGAAGCGGCCCACCGGGAGACCGGGGCCACCATTTACTGGCACCTCGATGATCTCTACCTGGGCGAAACCTCCCAGTTACACCAGATGGAGTTCCTGGCCCCGGAAGGTAAGCACAGGCTCACCCTGGTGGATTCAGGAGGAAACATCCTTGAGAAACAATTCGAAGTGGTGGGGGAGTGAGGGTTGGTCCCCAACCTCCTGTTGGTGAATACCACCCCCTCTTTGGATGGGAAAGGTATTGTCCTGCACCTGCGGGAGGTGGAGGGTGACCATGCCATCCTGGATAACAAAAAATCAAACATTAATTCATTTTTTAATAATTAATTAAGATATAATTAATGTAGTGGGGATATCTTAATAAAAAAACTATTCTTCTTCTCATTCATCTTACACTAATCCTAAAAGACCTATTATGAAAAAAGCGCTTACACTAGTTTTGTTTCTAGGCATGTCCACGCTGCTGTTCTCCCAGGTAGTGGTTACCGGGAGGGTAACAGACGATACAGGAGTTGGTCTGCCTGGAGCAACTGTTGTCGTTAAGGGAACCACAGCCGGTGCCGTAACGAACAATAATGGGGAATATCAAATTAATGTAACTGATGCTTCCGGGCAGATACTCGAATTCAGTTTCGTTGGTTATACTCCTCTTGAGGTTCCCATTGAAAACAGGACCCAGATCGATGTGACCTTAACTGCAGACGCTGCAGAGTTGGATGAAGTCATTGTGGTTGGTTATGGAACTCAAAAAAAGAGTGATATTACCGGAACCGTGGCATCTTTGAGCCAGGACCGTTTAGAGATGGTGCCCAATCTCAACATTGCTCAGGCCATCCAGGGGGCTATCCCCGGAGTAATGATCCAGACTACCGATGCCGGGGCTTCACCCGATGAAGTCATCATGGTAAGGGGTCGCAACTCGATCAAGGCCAGCAATGACCCATTGATCGTCGTGGACGGGATATCCTATGAAGGGAATATCCGGGATATCAATCCCAGCGATGTATTATCCATTGAGATATTAAAAGATGCTTCATCTGCTGCTATCTATGGATCAAGAGGTGCCAACGGTGTAATTCTCATCACTACCAAAGAGGGAGCCGAAGGAAAGGCGACTTTTTCCTATGATGGATATTATTCCGTTCAGAATTTTATTGATCTGCCGGATCATTTGGATGGTGCAGAGTTCTACGATTTCAAAATGACCCGAACTGCAACGGATAACACTAACTGGATGACTGCGGAAGAAGAGGCCATCTATAATGATGGTTCCTGGGAAGAATGGTACGATTTACTTTTACGAACCGGACAGGCGCAACAACATAACATTTCTGTATCGGGAGGGACTGAAAAAACAAGTTATTACGTTTCAGGTGGTATTACCGATGTGAAGGGATTAACTGTAAACGACGATTATTTCAGGGCAACGAACAGGATCAATGTTGAATCCAAAGTGACACCCTGGCTGACCATTGGAACCCGGACCCAGTTCTCCTATGAAGATGAAAGCGGGGCAGGGCCCAGCTGGAGCAGTGCCTACAGCATGAATCCACTCAGCCATGCCTATGACGACGACGGTAACATTAAAGTGTATCCCTGGGATGGGAACTACTATTTTGCCAACCCCCTGCAGGGTTTGTTATATAAAGACAAGGATGAATCTTTCCAGGTGGTTACCAATAACTTCGCCATTGTTGATTTCCCGTTCATTGACGGGCTCACATACCGTATCAATACCGGTTTTCGATTCAGGTTTTCCGATGAGGCGCAATACCGTGGAAGAGATACTAAATCGGGACTGGATGACCAGGGCCGAGCCGATACACACCGTGGAAGATACAACAACTCTGTCGTGGAGAATATTCTTTCCTACCAGAAGGAGTTCGGACGGCATTCCATATTCGCAACAGCGGTATACAGTTACGAGGGGGACAAGAGGAGTGCTACCAATATTGAGGCAAGCGGTTACCCCAATGATTTCCTGTCATGGTACAGCATTGCACAGGCCGAGCTGATAGAGCCCGAATTTACCTACAATGAGACAAACCTGATCTCCCAGATGCTGAGGTTGAATTATGCTTTTGACAGCCGGTACCTGATCACCCTGACCGGAAGAAGAGACGGATATTCAGGTTTCGGTTCAGCCACCAAATGGGGGATATTCCCTTCAGTTGCGCTGGGCTGGAATATTGCAAACGAATCATTTTTCCCGGCAAAGGATATACTTAACCAGCTGAAGCTAAGAGCTTCCTGGGGCCTTAACGGGAATCAGGCCGTAGGTGCTTACGAGACCATCTCAAGGCTCGAAGAATTTAACATGGTGGATGGCAAGATAACTGTCCCCGGATACAGGCCGAGTGTGCTCGGTCAGGATGAATTGGGATGGGAATCCTCCAGGACCCTCAATTTTGGACTGGACTTCGGGATCCTGATGAACAGGATAGTGGGTGATATAAATTATTACCGGACCAATACCAAGGATCTTTTGCTGGACAGAACCATTTCACCGGTACACGGGATCACTTCCATCACACAGAACATTGGTGAAACACAGAACATCGGTGTTGAAATGTCTCTTACTTCACGCAACGTTGTCAGTGGGAAATTCCGCTGGCTTACCACGGGAAATTTCGCCTGGAACAGGAACGAGATCCTTTCATTATACGGGATGTTGGATGAGGAAGGCAATGAGATTGATGATGTGGCCAATGAATGGTTTATCGGGAGCCCCATCAGGGTGAATTATGACTTCAGATGGGTCGGAACATGGCAGCTGGACGAGGCTGACGAGGCCGCAAAATGGAGTACTTCAGAGCCTGGTTACGTCAAATTGGAGGATGTGAATGGCGATTATGTGCTCGATGATGATGACCTTCAGATACTTGGCCAGCAGGATCCGAAAGTCCTTTGGGGAGTAACCAATTCCTTTACCTATGGTAATTTTGGCCTTGATATTTTCATTCACGGTGTTCACGGAATTACCCTGCAGAATAGTCTGATGACAGATAATGTAACTGCTGAAATCCGTAATAATACCATGAAAAAGAACTGGTGGACCCCTGAGAATCCTACCAATGAATGGATCGCGAACGACATTCAGGCAGAAATCATGGGAGGAATAAATGCCCAGAGGAAGGTCTACCAGAATGCCAGTTTTGTAAGGGTTAAAGATGTTTCGCTCTCATACACTCTTCCATCAGATCTAATACAAAAGGCAGGGCTTGAAAAGGTCCGGTTATACATAACAGGAAGGAACCTGTTTACTTTTACCGAATGGATCGGGACTGATCCCGAGCTCGATAACCAGAGATCAATTCCTATGCAGAGGGAATATGTATTCGGATTGAATTTGAGTTTCTAAGCCAGTTTTAATTTACAATCATCTGTAAAATATATATATCATGAAGATAAAATCAATGAAAATATTAATGGGATCGAATAATGTTGATCCTGTTATTTGGATGTTCGGAGGATCTCCTGAATGAAAATCCTCCCCAGATAATATCCACGGAATCGCTATATACCTCTCTTGCTGGTTTTGAAGCAGGTTTAAATGGCATGTATGCCACCCTCAGGGATGAGTTTATGCCCACAACTGATATTGAATTGCGTGCCGGAATGTACCTGGGAGGCAATGATAATGTGGTCTCGAATTATAAATCCAGCTACGGGATTCAATTTTGTCTAACAAGCATTGGGGTGATGCCAACAATCCCCTGGAAGAGTTCTATCAGGATGTCTTTACCTGGTTGTACAGCGTGATCAACGCTTCCAATACCATTATTAACCAGGCTGAAAACAGGACCGATGTGGACTGGACCGGTGGAGGGGCAAGCCCCGATGAAAATAAAATCCGGGTGATTGCAGAGGCCAGGGCCCTGCGGGCCTGGGCTTACCGTCACCTGACATACGGATGGGGAGATGTACCGCTTTCTGTTGAGGAAGCACTGGGATCAACTATCAGGACCGACTGGGAAAGGTCACCCGTACAGGATGTCAGGAGACAGATCATTGCTGATCTAAGGTTTGCAGCTGAAAATCTTCCCGTGGAGCATTCAATGAGGGGCAGAATCACGAAGGGTGCCGTCCAGCATTACCTTTCGGAAATGTATCTGGTCCTTCAAAATCCCGACAGCGCCCTTTACTGGGCCGACCAGGTTATAAATACACCGGAATATCAGTTAATTACTGAAAGATATGGAGTAAACAAAGATAAGCCCGGGGTTCCCCTGCGGGATATGTTTTACGAGGGAAATGAAAACCGGGACCAGGGCAATACCGAGGCCCTCTGGGTCTGGCAATATGCCGAGCTGACACTGGGTGGCGGTGAAAGCCGCATCCGCAGGTACCATACCAGCAGGATCAGTGACTGGCCCATTGACGGTGTCAGGGCCCTGAAGGACACCTATGAAAGAGGGGGACGTGGAAGATCCAGGCAGGCCATGACCAAATGGGCCATTGAACTTTACGAGGACCAGGATGACAGGGCAAGCAATCATCTGTTAAGAAAGTTTTATATACTGAATGATGAAGTTGCACAGGCACCATATCCCGCGGATGTATTGCCTCCCGGTTACAATTACGGGGACACTGTCTGGCTTGACTGGAGCGAGGAGCTTTCAGTCACCCATAACCAGGTACCGAACTGGCCTTTCTCCAGAAAAGTTGAAGGAGCGAATCCTGCCGACATATCAGGCAGCGGCCAGTATAATGATAAGGTATACATTCGGTTGGCCGAAACCTACCTTCTTAAAGCTGAAGCGGAATACCTTCTGGGTAATTCCGCTGCCGCTGCCAGTACGATTAATGTTGTGAGGAGCAGATCAAACGCCAGTAATGTGGGTGCAGGTGAGATTGATATAGATTTTATCCTGGATGAAAGATCCCGTGAACTGGTCATGGAAGAGCACCGCAGGTGGACACTGCTTCGTACAGGAAAATGGCTTGAAAGAGTCGCGCTCCACAACCTGAATGGTGGTCAGCTGATCTCTCCAAGAGATGTGATTTTCCCCATACCCCAGGTGGTGATTGATGCAAATCTGACCAACCCGATGCCCCAGAATCAAGGATGGCAATAGAAAATATAATGGCTTAGTTTGAACTAAATAGAGTAGTTTTAGATTAGTTTTAGTAGTAGTTTTAGGTTAGTGCCTTTGGTCGGGCAAGGTGCCGGAGACATATTTCTCCGGCACTTTTTTTATTGCGGCTGGATTATTCAGACGAGACCCACTAGAGACATTATTAATCTATGAATAAGCTATTATTAAGAATTTGATTTAATTGTAATTGGAAAAATATTAAATCCAATCTTCAACAATTATGAAATCAAAATTATCCTAGACAAGAATCTCTGTATAACATACTTCCCAAAAGAAGTATGTTTAGAATGTTGCTAAAAGCGAAAGTCCTGACCGGTCGATGTGTTTTAATGCTTTGCTTTCAGTGTGGGATTTCAACGAACAGTTTACTCCTGTTTAAATGACTTTTCCACCGGGGATTTACCTCCAGCCAATTGTTGACAAAAATGCGACACAACCGCAGGAAAAGACCATAACAGGCACTGTTACCGATGTAAATGGAGAACCCATTCTGGGCGTTACGGTGCTGGTGAAAGGCTCTAATATTGGTACAATTACGGATGCAGAAGGAAAATTTCAACTGATTATTCCTGTACAATGCTGAGACCCTTACGTTTTCCTTTATAGGAATGAAGAGTCAGGAGATCGCTGTTGCGGACAGAATCATTTTTGAGGTGGTGATGGAGGAAGAGACTTTTGGTCTTGATGAGGTTGTTGTTGTCGGTTATGGAACACAAAAGAAAAGTGACATTACCGGAACGGTTGCTTCGTTGAGCCAGGACCGTTTGGAGATGGTCCCAAATCTCAATATTGCGCAGGCCATTCAGGGAGCTATTCCGGGCGTAATGGTCATGACATCATCGGCCGGGGCTGTTCCCGATGAAGTCGATCATGGTAAGGGGCCGTAATTCCATAGCTGCGAGTAATTCACCGCTGATCGTTGTTGACGGGATTCCTTATGAACGGACAACTGAGTGATATTAATCCCAATGATGTCCAATCCATAGAGATTCTTAAAGATGCATCAGCCGCTGCTATTTACGGATCAAGGGGATCGAATGGAGTAATTCTTATTACTACCAATACAGGGAGCGCCGGCAAACAGACCATTAGCTATGACGGGAAATTTGGAATACAGCGGTATGACAATTTTCCTGATTTTTTGAATGGTGAAGATTTTTATGATTTTAAAACGGTGCGTGGCCCACAATGGATAACCCAGGAAGAAACGGAAATATATGAAGCAGGCGAATGGGTAAACTGGTATGACCTGTCACTGCGCAATGGTTCAAGTCAGGAGCACAATCTTTCTGTTTCAGGGGGCTTCGGGAAAATTAATTATTATATATCGGGCGGACTAATTGATGTGAAAGGATTGGCATTGAATGATGATTTCCTTCGGGGTTCGAATAGAATCAATCTTGATATACAGTTTACAGATTGGCTCACTGTAGGTAGCCGGACGCAATTATCTTTCAGTGACCAGAGTGGTGTTTCTCCTGATTTTGGCCAGGCGGCCCGTGCAAATCCACTTGGCAGGCCCTACGACGATAACGGCAATCTAACCATCTATCCCTGGCAGGGAAGTGAAGACCGGGTGAATCCTCTCGAAAGCACTTTATGGAATAACCTTGATCATACTTATCAGGCCGTGACCAATAATTATGCACTGATCGAAGTTCCTTTTATCCAGGGCTTAAGTTACAGGTTAAATACGGGTCTGAGGTTTGGATCCCGGGACATAGCCACCTACAGGGGAAGGGAATCAACAACCGGTTATCAACAAAATGGCAGTTCAGAAACCGAGCGCCGGTTATACAGGAATACAACGGTCGAGAATATTTTATCTTATGACAGGGATTTCGGGGTCCACAGTATTTTTGTCACTGCGGTCGTTGGTTATGAAAACAATCATTCCAGCAATAATTTCCTGAACGCCAGAGGCTATCCCAATGATTTTCTGGAATGGTACGCAGTATCACAGGCCGAACTTGTTGAACCCGGTCATAGTTTTGAGGAAACAAAGCTTCTGTCACAGATGCTTCGACTAAATTATGTCTACGATAACCGTTATCTTTTGACGCTGACAAGTCGAAGGGATGGTTTTTCGGGATTTGGAGCTGAAACTAAGTGGGGTTTATTCCCTTCGGTAGCTGCAGGATGGAATCTGGCAAATGAAGTTTTCTTTCCATGGAAAGATTTGTTCAGTGTTTTAAAAATCAGGGCATCATGGGGGTTGAATGGCAACCAGGCCGTGGGTGCATACCAGGCCATCTCCAGATTAGGGGAATTAAATACGGTGTATGGAAGTACTACTTATGCAGGCTATGTACCTTTTCTTCTCGGGCAGGATGAACTTGGCTGGGAATCCTCGAGCGTTATGAACCTCGGGCTGGATTTTGGAATACTGAAAAACCGGGTCACCGGAGATATTAATGTTTACAAAACGAACACATCCGATCTTCTTCTCGACCGCAGCATATCACCGGTCCATGGTCTTACCAGCATTACCGAAAATATCGGTGAAACTGAAAACAGGGGCCTCGAACTATCTCTGCATTCGAGAAACGTTGTAAGCAATGATTTTGTATGGACAACTTCCGGAAATATGGCATTGACGAAAAATAAGATCGTGGATTTGTATGGAACGGGCATCGATGATCTTGCTAACGAATGGTTTATTGGAGAACCCATACGTGTTCTTTATGGATATGAATGGCTGGGGGTATGGCAACTGGATGAAGAGGATGAAGCTACTTCATTCGGCTCACAACCCGGATTTGTTAAACTGAAGGATCTCGATGGAGATGGAGCATTGACGGCGGATGACAGGACGATTCTGGGAAGAGAAGATCCGAATTTCCTTTGGGGGATGAGCAACTCGTTTTCGTACAAAAATTTTACGATAAATATTTTTATCCAGGGTGTACACGGGATTACAAAATATAATCCCCTGATGTCCGATCTGATTTCGGAAAACCAGGTCCGCCGTAATGTTATCCAAAAAAACTGGTGGACACCGGAAAATCCCACCAATGATTGGGTGATGAATGATTTTAATGCTGAGTGGATGAGCGGGATAGAGGGAGAGTTCTATCAGAAATCAGATTTTGTGAGAGTTAAAGATGTTTCCATCTCGTATGATTTTCCGCAGGATCTGATCCGGAAAGCAGGCCTATCCGGATTACGTTTATTCACTACGGGAAGAAACCTTTATACCTTCACGAAATGGATGGGTGGATTGGATCCTGAATTAAGAGATCAAAGGGGCATTCCTTTGCAAAGGGAAATCATTTTCGGATTGAATGTTTCCTTTTAACCTATAAAAACCTTATAAACAGGACCTAAAAAATATAACGAAATGAAAACAATAAAAATACTTGGGGTATTGGTCATTATCATCCTGTTTTCAGGATGTGAAGATTACAGCTCTCTGGATAATGCACCCCCTCATCTGATCACTGCAGAAACACTTTATAAAGATTTAGCAGGATTGGAGACCGGGATTAATGGACTGTATGCTCTGGTAAAGGAACATAATTCCTCCAGCCCAAACAGAGTAAGATTTGCCTTATGGCAGGTTGCCACTGATAACCTGGTGGTAAATTACGAAACCGGTTCAGGATTCTGGAATATTGCCCAGGCATGGGAATTACTGAACAATTCTACATACCGTGAATACGAAGACACATTTACATGGTTCTATCGAATCATCAATGCTGCCAATACAATTATCAACAGGGCTGAAGGAGATGATATTGACTGGTCAGGCGGGAGTATAACTTCCGAGGAGAATAAAAACAGGATTATTGCGGAGGCAAAATTTTTCCGTGCCTGGGCCTACAGGTACCTTGCATATGGCTGGGGCGATGTTCCCCTGAATCTTGAAGAAACACTTGGATCAACCGTCAAAGACCGACTGGGAACGTACACCGGTGGATCAGGTAAGAGTACAGATTATCTCTGACCTGGAGTTTGCTGAAGAATACATACCCGTTGAACCAGAGCTGCAGGGCAGAATTACCAGGGGCGCTGTCCAGACCTACCTTGCGGAGATGTATCTCCTGACTAAAGATCCTGGGACCGCACTTAGCTGGGCAGATAAGGCCATCAATACT
>CAVQAB010000011.1:0-142357 GCA_963710385.1 uncultured Bacteroidales bacterium
GAAAAAATCAGAGTTAATCGATTAAGCCGACATTTATATGACATATTCCAGCTTTTAAAGAGCGAATATGGATTGCGAGCGATTGGTAACCATGATCTCTACCAGACTATCGTGAAACACCGATATGTCTTCAACCGGATTGGTGGTGTGAATTATAATCATCACCAGCCACAAACCTTGAATCCCGTACCAATTTCTGATTTCATCAAAGCATGGGAAGATGATTATAAGACAATGCAGGAGGAAATGATTTATGGTGAATCTCCTGATTTCCAGAAATTGATTAGCACTATAGAGAATTTCACAACCAATGTGTTGAATCAAGTGGATTGGAGGATGTATAATGAGTTCCCAAAACCTATATAATACAAAAATCCTGATTCTCAATCAAACCTCACCTATCCCTTGAGGGGACTGACTTTCCAGGGAATCATAGTACAAAATTCCACAAATTCCGGAATTTATAGTACAAATCGCATATCTGATTATCAGCCACTTAACACCTTTTTAATAATCTCTCACCCCGACAATTTCACAACACATCTATTTGATGTACTGTTAGCTGAGTTTTAAGTTGCACTATGTTTGTCCTTTTTTTGAAGTACTAATTGATTAGTGAATTATTGCGTCCGAGGAGAACTTCGCTGATTTCATGGCCTATTTCTCAAGAATCCGTACAAGATCATTGTTGATATAGACATTCTCATTCCCTATATGTCTAAGTTCTAATACTTTGATCTCTTGTAATTGGTCCAGGTACTTTCTGGCTGTATTCCTGCTTTTTATTTTGTCTCCAACGATATGAATTGCTTTAATATATGGTTGGGTGAATATGGCTTCTATCACGGAATACTCCATTTTTGGTAAATGTTTCTCAATATGTTTGCGGGTTTCGGTAAATTGCAGCATAATCTCTTCAATTTTGAATACAGTGTAGTTCGCGGTTGCTCTTACTGCTTCAAGCATATAAACTAACCATCTTTCCCAATCACCTCTTGAAGAGACTCCATTCAGAAAATGGTAATAGCTCTCCTTGTTGTCAATAATATAACTACTAAGGTAGAGAATAGGGTATGCTAGCAATCCCTTATTAATCAGGACTAGGGTATTTAGTATCCTTCCTGTTCTTCCGTTTCCATCGGTAAAGGGATGAATAGCCTCAAACTGGTAATGACTAATCACCATTTTCAACAGAGGATCTGCCCTATGCAAATCATCATCATTTATATATTCCAAAAGATTATGCAATAATCCCGTCAAAAGCTCATCACCCTTTGGGGGTGTGTACACAACCTCGCCACTGGTACGACTCCTACCCTCTTTTATTATTCTGATGTTGGATTGTTCAGGTCGTATCTCATTTTGTGTCTCCTTAATGGTTTGATAGATATCAATAATTGTGCTAAGGTTTATTCGCTCTTCCTGCTCTATGCTCCTCACTCCGGCCCAAAGCGACTCTCGGTACCTAAGCACTTCCTTTGCCGTTGCTGAGATTTTTGTATCTGTTGTGGATAGAGCTTTATATAGTTCATCGTCAGTTGTGAAGATATTTTCAATCTCAGAACTTGATCTTGCTTCCTGCAATGAGATGGTATTGATCAACATCTTTGGGTTAGGCAACTTGCTTGAAATCCCATCCAGTTTCCCCAGTGATCGATTTGCTTCAGCAAGCTTCAACAAGACCTCCTTTGAATAGATTAAAGGATCATCAGGTGGCAAAACAGGAAGCTGATTAAATGGTTTGCTTCGATCAAATGCATTCATATCTATTAATTTCGTTTGCACAAATTTAAACATTTTTTGTGCAAAGAACTCATCTCCTGTCAAGAATTGAATATAAGACCTGGTCTTCGCACAAAAAAAGGAATATTCTGTGCACAAGCCAAAAATCTGATTATCAAATATAACTATCTGTTTTAGAGATTTTTAGAGGCTGTTTTTTGACCCAACATAATTAGGTCCAAAATAATTAGGAATGAAAACGCAAATAATGGAGAGAGAAATATGTCTAGTCCTAAATAAGCGATACAGATTTATTGGATTGAAATCATTCAGTTTCATCTCACAAATTGATAATCTGCCTTGTGGTTACAAAGTCCTTTGACCTGATCGTGATGAAATATAAACCTTTCTTGAAGGAGGAGAGGTTAATTTGATATATCTCTAATTATTCTGTCTGATAGTAACAACTGGCCATTAACTGAATAGAATGAAACTGAATAATGGTCAGACTTTATCATTTCTATATTCAGAAATGTGGTAGTTGGAATTGGGTATATCCTAATTACCTCCCAGGTTCCTGTAAGTGGCTGGTATGACATCATTGGTGAAAAGACTGTTGCAGACGCAATTATGGACCGTCTGGTTCATGATGCTCATCGGATCGAACTCAAAGGAGAATCAATGAGGAAGGCAAGAAAACAACCTTCCGAAATCCCGGCGGAAGTAACAGATTAGAATTATTAATAGAAAAACGATAAATTTAAATCAACGAAGATAGGTTGGTAACGTTCTTTTACGGCTTGAAAAATGACTGCTCAATTTAGATTGGAATGGACTGCTCAGTTTAAATTGGAATAGGGTGCTCAGTTACGCTGGAATATGCACCCAACTCTTTGTCACCGCTTGAAACGTACACATGTTCATGGGCACTCACCCACATGATGAGACTTGGAAGACTATTCAGCAAAAGAACCCGGCGCAGATACATGCTCATTTAAATTATTCCTCCCCACCACGTTTTGTTTCAACAATGACAACCCCATTTCCCCCTCTTGATCCGTAAACAGAGGCAGAGGCATCTTTTAGTATATTGATACCTGCGATATCAACAGTATTTAAATTGGCGAAGGTAAACTCATCAACCTGTTTTCCATCAATGATAAGTAAGGCTGCATTGCTTCCGTTAATTGCGAGTAATTGCGTATCACAATTGTACCTCCACTTCTGACCTGAACCGAAGATGAAAACTGTTCTTCCAGAATTTGGTGAATATTTGAATAGCGTGAAAAATCTGTATCAGTTTCATTGACATTGGAAATTGCATAGAGTTTGTCAGAATCCATTACATGACCATAACCGATTGCCAGCTCCCGGTTTTTTGGACCAGGTAACAATTTCAGATTCACCAGAACGTATTTAACCTGATCTTCAACTTTCACATTTCTTTTGGAAAAACCATTGGCGCTTACTTTTAGTCTGTCCTTGGGAAGGCATGAAGCAGTAAACATTCCAAGGCTATCAGTATATACAAGCTCATTGGAGCTTTTTACTTCAATACTTGCTCCTCGCAGTGGAATACTGTCAAATGTGGTAACCATACCCTCAATAACCTTTTTTTGTCCGTGAATCAAGAATGGGGAAGCGAAGAGAAATAATGCAGTAATAATTATTTTAGTTGTCATAAGCCGTTTTATTTAACAGAACGCTCTAATAGTAAAAGGGCATTGGCGGTCGGCAAAGCAAGGGTCCCTGTCCATGATGGTCACCGGTTCTTCCGGGACGGTCCGGGTATTCCTCAGCTGTTAATTTCTCATTGGTACCAATACATACATCTTCTAATTCACGATTGGAATTTAGTTTTCTGAAAGCTCCTTCCATCATCAGAAAAAATGCCTGCCCTTCGGGTGATGTGCCAGGACTGTTAAACCTGGGAGCTTTACTTGCATTTTGAAGCAATCCCATATCGTCAACATTGGCATAAACAGCGCTTCGCATTTTGTCAGCTGGAATTTTATAAGATAGATCCAGCCAACCGGACCTTATTGCGGTATAGATTGTGTAAGCCAGCATTGCCGGCAAAGTTGACTCTTCAAAATTGGATTCTGTAATTTTATCGTAAAACAGTCCACTTGGTAGCTGGTTGGCAATACAGCCGTCAAGCAGATCAGTGCAAAATTTAATCACTTTTTGGCTGTCCGGTTTTCTTTCATCAGGCAAAGAATTGATTACCTGCGCCATTGCAGCAGCGCACCATCCGTTGCCGCCCCCCAGAACGACGGATCTTTAAATTCCCTCGTTTCCTGGATACGAATATGATGAAATAGCTTCTTCTCTTTATTCCAGAGCAGGTCCACGAATTCCTTCAATTTGGTGCATGGCTTCATCGTAATCTCCCATATGCGCCAGGAAAGGTGCCACCATAAACATGTTATCGCTAAAAATACCTTCGATTTATTATTATGATAAATTACACCCATTGCATTTTTAGATTCCGGACGTTTTAAATATTCATATTGCGCCTGAGCGGCTGTATTAATTTTTCTTCACCGGTAATTTTATAAGCAGCCAAAACCCCTGACCCGTTTACTCCTGTATCCGCAATGTTCATATCAGAACCTACCATTGAAAGTCGGCCATCGGGTTTTTTCCGCTGAACCGATTCCCTGGCCATAATAATCAAATGGTTGTATCTCCTATTTCCAGCATCCCCTGCATGGCAGTCCCATGCTCCCATGAATAGCGCTGCATACAAAGCATGGCTGTTTTTACTTTTTCAACGACCATATGATCACATGGCGGTAATAATACCTTATGTCCTATTACCTTTTGCCCTATTACTATGTTGAAGGATAAAACGACCAGGAGGAAGGTAAACAGCCTTGGTACATCCAATTTGTTCATTTCCCAGTGAATTTGGTTTAACTTTCTTTCGGCTATTTCTGTATCGTAATCAGCCTGGCATCCAACTTACCATTAATGCTAAACTTTATGATATACATGCCCGGCATGATGGATGATACAGGAATTTTTAACACCCCATTTCCGGGATTCATTTGTAAACCATTAATTCCCTTTCCAATATCCCGTCCGCTTAAATCCAGGAGTGAGATATTTATTTCGGATTGTTCTATTACGCGTATGGCAATTGAAATTTCTGTTTGAGCAGGATTAGGGTATATGTTGATGAAATAGTCATTATCCTGGTTCATTGCAACGGAAACAGGATCGTATCCCGCCGAAATAACAGTCGATCCTGCTCCCATGGTCAGCGTCGTACTGAATGCATTTTCATCTGCAATGGTCGGATTTCCCGACTCAATGATCCATTAGTCGAATACTTTACCAGCAGAGTCAGGATCTGCAGTAATATTTATTACGGTACCAGCATAATAACTGCCATCCCCTTCTCCATTTCTAATGGTTAACGGATACTTCGTGCCTGCATTGGGGTCAACAATTTCAATGGCATCGATACGTGTTGTTACACTCCCCGACTTAAAATTGTAAATCCGGAACCAGTTAATAGCACTAAGATCTGGAGCGCCATTGGAAATGTTTGCATCTCTAAAGTCAACACTGATGAAATTCCAGCCATTGCTTAATCCACTTAATTTCCAATGATACTCGTTTTGGTCGGGCTTCCCTGCACTCCCAATCTCGACCTGGTTTGTACTGCCCAAAAAAGAAGCATCTGAAACATAGTACCAAAACTCCAACCTGCCGCTTTCTACCGATGCACCCGTATTGTATGGAGCCGGGAAAGCCTTTTTAAACTCATCGGTATTATCTCCTGAAAATTCAATACAGGCCGATCCTTCCTGCTGGTCTGTTGTATTTAATATAAGTCCGCCCGAGGATCCCCAGCCAGATAAGGCATCACAATCATCCAGGTAGGCACCATACAACTTGTACTCAGCTGAAATTTCAACATCAGTATTGAGAACTCTGATGGTCGTGGTATTTGATTTTTCATTTTCGAATAAGAGATTTCCGGAGATTACCTTCCATCCAACGAAATCATGGCCATCCGGAGCTTCATCAGCCAATATATTTACAAATGCATCTTCTGCATATAGTCCCGATCCACTTCCATTGTTGACAAGTAACTCGTACTTCGCAGCACCTGAATTGTTGTCGAAAAACTGGATCTCATCAATTCTGCTGCTTACAACATCTGTCTTTACATGATTGATTCTGATCCAATTTATCGCATTCAGGTCTGGCACTCCAACAATATCAGCATCACTTACATGCAAAGTAATGAGGTTCCATCCTGTTGTTAACTCACCCGACGTCCAGGTGTATGAATCCTGACCTGCCACTCCGGCACTTCCCAGGGAAACCTGTATGCCACTGGCTGATAATGAGGCATCAGAAATAAAATACCAGAATTGCAATACGGCATCATATGCAGTTATGCCTGAGTTATATGGTGAAGCAAATACTTTTTCGAATTCTGAATGATTATCCACATTGCCACTGAATTCGATACATCCTGAACCTTGTTGTTGATCAGTGGTGTTTAAAGCGAGACTCCCGGAGGATGTCCAATCTTTTAAAGCATCGCAATTGTCAAGGTAATGAATGTTGTCTGTTACATTGATCAATCTGATATCAGTGGGATCATCAAACCATTCGGCACCCTCCTGCATCATACTCCATTGGAATTTATAAACTCCGGCGCTGACAGGTGCTGTGATGTTAAAATTAAAGACTTTACTCTCACCTGGAGCAATGGCTTCATTTTCTTCCAATTCAACTGAGTTAATTCCCCAGGTATTCAAAGTGGAGTCAAGGGTGTACACCAGCTTATAATTGCCTGCTTTTGTCCAGGTGCTTGTACCTGTATTTTTAAAAGTAATGCTAACTGTTGCCGAGGCACCTGGATCCATTACTGTAGGTACTGCCTGGTAAACAAATGCTGCGTTATTGGGGTATGCAACAATGGGTATTGCAGATGTCAGGGGAATATCACCCCGGAGCATAAGCGTTGCCTCACCTGTTAATCTCAGATACCAGTCGCTTGGTAATTTATAGCCATCGAAATCCAGCGTAACGAGTTTTCCTGTGGTGGGTATCTGTTCTTTGTTCTCGGCCAGTTTAAAAATCGCCGTTCCTTCATCCACTTCGTCATACATGGCAACATATACCATATTACATCCTGCATCCACGGCATTATAGAACTGATGCCACAGGAAGTTACCGCCATTGCGTGGCTTGGCGTTCAATATATTGGGTTCTCCCTTTAAATTATGCCATGAGAAACCCGGGAAAACGACTGGCATATAGTCTATATTTTTACTTTGTGTTGTGGCCAGATCGGGTTCAATATAATTTGATCTGAAATTATCGGCACCAGCATTATCACCATACCTTCCTACTGCCCATGGACTTATAACATCAAACTTTTCATAAACCGCTTGCCAATCAGCAGAATGAGATTGCCATGTATTATTAACACCCGCTTTCAAGGTCACCAGATACTTTTCAGGGGCATCTGTTGTTAACCATTGAATAATCTCATCAGCTATTGCAGGTGTCCCTGGTCTGTCTGCAAAACCAAATCCCCAGATTGAAAGTACTGGCCTTCCATTGTGGTGGAGATAATTCGGGCTATCCAAGATTTTCAAATCATCAACCAGGTGCATCCAGTCATTTTTGATCCATTCAACCATGGTATTTGAATCTCCGCCTGATATATCATACATATTGGCAAATACACGTCCATATTTTTCTGCACCATATCTAACGTTTTGTAATACGCTATCCCTTAAATCACGTCTTCGGTCTGTAGAGCCCAGGAAACGTTGCACAAAAACACCGTCAATGCCATAATCTTTCATCCATTTCACATGACGATCAACTGTTTTTTTTGTATAGGCACTGTATAATCCGGCATTGGTCAGGTCGGGATATACAAAATCTGTTTCGAAAAGTTCATCCTCATCATATTCCCGCATGTCCGGCCACATGTCAATGGTAATATTGTCTGCATCTGGTTTTGTTCCCCTTGACCAGTGGATCCAGCCATAACCGGCACCATCTCCGCTTGCTGCGAACCACCCCTGATAGCCGGCCATTATTTTATGATGAAGTGTTGTTGGGTCCACCACATCCTGGGCATACAGAAAGTTTCCGGATATCAAAAGTGCTATAAGCACGACTATGAAGTCTAAATGTCTCTTCATTTCCTCTGTTTTCCTTTTAAAAATCAGGCATTAAGACCTCTTTTCCCCATTCTTTATCAGGTAACTCTCCCATCTCCAATTCAAGGATGGCACCATTCATGATCTGCTGGTGGGTAATGAAGGGACTAAAAATCTCTTCTCCATTTATAAATGCGCTTTGAATATATTTTTTTGTTTTGCTTGCTCCTCTGGCTATCACTGTAAATTCTTTGCCATTTGTGAGTTGAATGGTGACTTTTTCAAATACAGGACTGGTAATGTGTATAATATGGCAGGCCGGGTGTAACCGGATAGAGCCCCATGGATGAAAAAACTACAAAGGCTGTCATACCGCCTCCATCTTCATCGCCGGGAATGCCAAAAATATTATCTTTAAACCATACATCGAGCAGAAAACGTGTACGTTTTTGCGTTTTCCAGGGTGCTCCAAAATAGTTGTATAAATAGGGAATATGGAACGATGGTTCATTACCCATAGAAAATTGTCCTACCATTCCGGTAGAATTGGAACCATCCACAAAAAACTCACGTTTTCTCATTCCCAGTGGTTCCCTGAATAACTGGTCCAGGCGTTTTTCTGCGGCTTCTTTTCCTCCCAACAGCGCCGTAAGTCCCTCAATGTCATGCTTTACATCCCAGGCATAGGTCCATCCATTGTTTTCATCATAATAATCGCGATAACCAGGTCCACCGTCGATTTTGGATCGATATCTATCCATTCTCCAGCGTCATCCTTTGGCATAAAACAGAGCGATGATCGGGATGCCATAATTTCTTGTAATCCTTTGCTCTGACAGCAAATTTTTCATGATCATCTTCTTTCCCAAGTTCCCGGCAAGTTCCGATAGTGCCCAGAAATCATAACTTATTCCAAGGGTGACAGCTACCGGTTGTCTCTTTTCAAATCCATCCATCTGTGGTTCTGTTTCTTCTTCTCCGGGACGCAGCGCAGGAAAATATCCATTTTCATGATAGAAATCATCAATCGGCCTTCGGGGTGTTCCCTGTCGCCAGGGAATAAAGGTCCCTTCAGTCAGGTTTTTCTTTATCCCTTCATAGGCTTTTTCCACATCATAATCTTTCAGTCCTTTTCGGTAGTCCATCAATAAAAATGGCAGATGAGTGATATGCAGTTCATGCACATATGGTTTCCATGGAATTGCGGAAATGTAGGCATCCATCCACTTTGTTCATACATCAGCATGTATGAATTCAGCATATCGTTCTCCATTTCAGGATTCAAGAATTGTACGCAAAGGATGATGTGCCAGGTAGGTATCCCAGATCCAGTCATCGACATAAAACGGACGCTCACTTTTATGAACTTGGCCATCATAGCCGCTGAAATACTGACCATATTCATTAATATCTACCATGCGTTCATAGCGTGCGGTAGAGGGAGGTATAAAATGTTCTTTTCTGTGCCCCTGTTCCTCCTTCCACCCGGATCTGATCTACTGTCTTCTTCCATATCTTCTTTCCATTGCCCGACAACTGGTCAAAACTCATATGGTCCAATTCCTGATTGTAATTGTATTTTGCCTGGTCGTAGCCAATGTAGGAGATTGCATACTTTACCAAAACAGTGGAAGCAGCATCCTCCGGCAGCCATATTGAAAGCTGACCATCTCCCATTTCAAATTCAGCTGTAGGTATTGGATTTCCCTGCTCATCAGCAAGTATTACATAAGAAAAAACAGTCATCACCCTTGTCTCTGAAAAAATACCCCTGCTTGTATATTTGATCTTATCTTGCATGTTCAATATGCCTGCTTCTGCAGAATTGGCCGTAAATTCTTTGCTTCCCTGAATTAAAATGTTCTTTTTCTCATCTTCAGGAAATTCAAGTTTATAAATGGCACATTTTTTCCCGGGTGTAAAACTAACCCGGATATCATCCTCAATCAGGTAGGTGGAGTAAAACCATGGGCTTACTACTTCAAGATCATGATCAATGTTCATATGATCGTTCCATGAATCTTCTGTGATCTCGCCCCGGGTGACCTTCATCTGGAAAAGGCCCTTA
This sequence comes from uncultured Bacteroidales bacterium, assembly GCA_963710385.1. Taxonomy (GTDB): domain Bacteria; phylum Bacteroidota; class Bacteroidia; order Bacteroidales. The sequence continues at coordinate 9,937 of CAVQAB010000011.1, forward strand.
TTCCTGTGGGCCGCAACCTGCAAAGGGAATGCTTCCACCTCGTCAGAAATATAATCCCTTTTAGAAGGGAACATTCTTAACATCTGGTTGGGCAAATGCATGGTGGGATAGGTGGGTACCAGAAAACGTGAAACGTTGCCGATGGTTGGATCAATGTAACTGGTGTTATCTTCCTGAGCAAATGACGATAAGCCTTGAAATGAAATCAGAAAGAGTAGAAGTACAAGTTGTTGAAATGGTTTTTTCATGTGCATAGTCTAAATGATTATTCTTTCTTTTCCCAATGAAAGGAGTCCCCATCACCTGCAAGGGTGTACCATTCATTCGGGTCCTCACGTACATTGTAAAGTTCTTCGTTTCCATCACTGTAACGGATATACCTCCAGTTCATGTTTATGATGTCCAATCTTTCAATCCAATCCAACATTCCTCCCGAAGATATTTAGCGTTTTTTATTTGCGGATCATTTCACGCTTACTAATTCCCTCAGCCAACGGGGATCCCACATCTTCAAGGTAATTGCAAAGCTTGTTTCTCAATTCTTCAACAAGATCTTGATATTGAAATCGATCAGGATTTGATCCAAGGAGGTTATTCATTTCATTGGGGTCATTCAACAGATCAATCAACACCTCCACATCCTTTCCACCAGAACGATGCGTTGTCATCAATTTCCATTCGTCCGTCCTGATCATCATTGAAGGCACATTTCTATTTTCCCAATCCCACTCCGAGACTGCAAAGTCATACAGGGGTTTCTCACCTTCCATCATCCCACGAAGGGAATATCCATCGCCGGAATTTTCGTTGATACCTGCATAGTCGAGAATTGTAGCAAATAAATTCAGGGTGGAGACAGGGTTGTTCAAAGTCTGTCCTCCTTTAATTCTCCCGGGGTACTTTATAATAAGCGGTACCCTGACAGATTCCTCATAAAAATTAAACTTGCCCCTCATCCCATGGGCTCCAAGCATCTCTCCGTGATCTGACACAAATATCACCACTGTATTTTCAGTAAGTCCAAGCTCATCAAGTTTATTCAGTATCCTTCCTACCCACTCATCTATTTCTGTAACGAAAGCATAGTAGTTCAATATCATATCCGGAAGAAGCTCTTCATCAGAATATCCTTCCTCAAATTTCTTTGGAGCATAGGGGAAATTTTCACCCTTGTGATGAATGGATTGGGGGACAGAAATATTGTTCCTGTCATACATGGAAACATAAGGTTCAGATGGTGTAATGGGTACGTGCGGGCAATGAAATGAACAGGTAAGGGTAAATGGCCCGTCCTTCATTCTCTCCAGGGCCTCAAGGGTTTGTTTTCCCTGAATTGCTGTGATGGTATGTTCAGGTGACAGATCAAGCACTCCGTGTACATCTCCCTGTCCGTATCTTCTTTGCTCCAATTCTTCCTCAGGTATTATACCGGACGGAAGATACTTGTATCTCCGATCTAAAGGAGACAACTTATAAGGTACAAAAGCACCATAAAAAGTGCTTTCATAGAGTTCACCATTTTCAAGTGGTCTTTTAACGACTGTTTTACTGAGATATTCCTTATAAAGGGGTTCCCACCTCAGGATCTGTTCCAATCCACTGTATTCATTATTATCGGGATTGGAGTACACACCTGCCAGATTGTGCGGGGCATGAAATTTCCCGGTATATTCTGCCTGGTAACCATGATCTGCCAGAATCTCATCAAAACTTGGAAGATCGCAGGTATTTGCAGCGTCCCTGTTATTCCATACCTCACTGGACTCAAGAAGGCTCCCTGTTAATATGGCAGTACGTGCAGGTACGCAGACAGGACAGGCGGTCACAGCCTGTTCGAAACAGGCTCCTTCGCTGGCAAGCAGGTCAATATTCGGTGTGATAATTTCATCATTCCCCGAATAACGGGTAGCAAACCATGCCTGCTGATCGGTCATAATCAGCAGGATGTTCGGCTGCCTTTCTTCCGGAGCAGAACAGGAAACTGTTAATAACAACTCCGCGAAAATCAAAAAAAATAAATGCCTGATCATTTTCATTTTTACTTCAGTGAATTCATAAACATTGAGCGTTCTTTTTCGAGTTCATCAATGATATCCTGGTTATTTTCTGATACATTGACCAACTCGGATATATCCTCCTGTAGATTGAAAAGAAATCTTTCTCCTTCCATTGCTTCAGGTTTTATGCCCGGGTACTGCGATGGGTTGGCCTGTTCAAAAGGAGCGATAATGGTGGTTCCATCGGGTCCCCTCCAATCTGACCAGTTTGCCAGGTCGACAGCCTGGTAAAAATCAGGGGGCTCCAGGAATAATTTCCAGTCGTCTTTCCTGATTGTTCTGATTCTATCCCCTTTCATTGTAAAAATAGCAGAATGCGTATGCTGGTTTCCCTTCAGGATCTCAACGATCTCTTCTCCGTCGACATAGAGATCTTCAGGCATGGCGATACCTGTCATTGAAAGCAGGGTCGGGAAGACGTCAGGTGACCAGCACGGTGTTTTAACCACCTTTCCAGAAGGTAATTGTTCAGGGTACCTGATCATAAATGGTACACGAACCCCACCTTCCCAATTGTTATGTTTCCTGCCTTTAAGGGGGATATTGGATCCACCATAGGAAGCACCATTATCAGACATAAATATAATGATTGTATGATCCAGGATACCCTGTTGATCAAGCACTTTAATGATCTCTCCTGTGGACCAATCCAGCTCCCTGATCACATCATCATAAAGATCATCCCTGGTCTCGGGGGTGTAAAAGTCCGGTGCGGCGGCAAGTGGTTTATGAGGCATGGCGTGGCAAAGATGAAGGAAAAATGGAGTCCCGGCACTTTCCTCAATATAGCGGATTGCTTCTTCGGTGTACTTTTTTGTAAGGAATGCCTGATCAATCGGATATTCTACAGTATCCATATTCTCGATCATCTGAACAGGCCTCATATCGTTGGAATACAATATTCCGTAGTACTCATCGAAACCATGCTTTACAGGAAAGAACTCCTCTTTATGTCCCAGGTGCCACTTCCCGATGCATTTGGTTCTATATCCTTCTTTCTGAAAGACCTCCCCCAGCAAGATTTCATCTGCATCAATGCCTACATCATCAACTCCTTTATCAGGAGTAGGATTTCTGATAATACCATGTCTCAGTGGAAACCTCCCTGTAAGCAGTGTGGCCCTGGAAGGGGCACAATAAGGTGTTGGTACATAAAAATCGGTGCACAGTACCCCCTCTTTTGCCAGCCTGTCAATATGAGGTGTATCCACAGCGTCGGAGTTATAGCATGAGATATCACCATATCCCATATCATCGGTTAAAATAATCAACACATTTGGTTTATCCGGCACTTCAGATCCGGGATTCTGGCATCCGGGTATCAGTATCAGGATGATCTGGAAACAAATGATATGGAAGTAATTATTTGATTTTATTTTGAAGTTCATCTGTCACTGATTTATTTTAATTATCCATTAAAAGTGCTTTCTGCTTTAATACAATAAGATTGCTTTTAAGTGTATCGATCTGGAATGTCCGGGTAAGGGGATCGGCATTTGTATACCAGTTATAAAATACTCCATGCTGGGCTTCAAAAAGATATTGTTGTGCGCTGTCGGCCTCTGCCTGGGACAGTTCAAGGTTTCTCACCAGTATCTCTTTATCAGCCTGGTTTTTGTATGCATACAGGTAATGATAAAGTGATTTACTCAGGTGGGTCATGTAATAACTGTAGACCCTGAGGTTATCATTAAAAAAAGTTTGCTTACCCTCATCCAGTTTGGGCATCATCTCAGTGCATCTTTCAGCCACTGATTCGAACTTAGGAATGGTCTTTTGCATACCATACAACATTGCATCAACCTGGTTTTCAGCTTGATTGTATTCCAGATCTATACGGAAAGTCCGACCGGGGATACTCTCATACCCGATCTTACGCAATGGATTAAGGTCCGGGTTTGATGGAGATTCAAAATATTTATCGTACACATGCGCAAAAGCCCTTGCGTATCTCAGATCCTGGAATACAAACTGGCGTTCCATTCCCTCTAATTCATTATTCTTTGGTTGCCAGTAAGCATGATAGAAATCCTTATACAGCCCGGCAATCTCTACGGCATATTTCTCACCAAAATAGAGCTTACAATAATCGATCATAAACCGGTCCGTGTCATAACTATCGTAATCCCATAGCAGCCTGGCATTCGCATTGAGCTCCAGCACAAACTCCCTGAAATTCCCAATATTTACAACTGAGAAATACAATGGGGCCTTGCCATTCACGTAGCGATAGTTGAACTCCATTTTCCACGGACCTTCGGCAGGTGCCACATGAGCTCCGGTCGAGGCAAATCCGAAATTCATATAATAACCCAGCTTTACCCCTTTGCTGGCATCAAAATTTACAATATCATCATAAGGATAATGATCCCGGCGTCCGGCGACAAAGGTCCAGATCATATTTTGACTTACAGGAGGTTTTAAATACCCTTTGGCCATAAGAATAGCAAGCTCATCGTAAAATGTAATCCGGGCATATGGTTCCTCCTCCCCGGTCATCTCCTTGATCAGATCGTACTGGATCTGCAGCATCCTGTTAATGACCTCGGCCCTTTCCTCAGGATCCTCAGGTGCATCTTTAAAAATACTCCAGTACGGTTGATCATTCTCACCTCTGAAAGCCACAGACCACAGGTTTTCAATACCGCTTCTTTCTACTGTTTCGGCATTGTAACGGAAAAAATCAAGGATTGCCTCCTCGTTGGAAAGAAGGTATTCGGGTGGCTCCATATCTCTCATCTCCCTCCAGTAATCACCCCAGGTTCTGAAAGATGTATTCAATCCGCTGGTATGATGGGAGGTAATTACCAATCCGTATTTGTCAATCAGGTAGGCATAGTCGGTTAATTTGTAATCCGGAAGAATGGTGGAATAGGTTTCCACCGTATTAAGTTTCAACCGGAGTGCCGTTTCGAGCCAGATGTTATCGTTTTCTTCGGATTGTCTCTTCCAGGGTGTGAAAAAATCCTGGTCCCCGGGCAGAAGACTGCGATAACGGACCTGCGGTGTATGGAAGAATATATCAAGATCAGTCGAAATCCTGATATCATCCTTTTCTTCGGGCTCCCATGAACACCAGTACTTTAAAGGAGGGACACCCAGGATCTCTTCTGAAAACGTGTAAATGGCATAGATGGTGCCACGCAGATCATTTCCCTCAAGATAGATCCGGTTGTTCTCCGGATCTGCATACACCCTGTGTGATTCAAATCCATCCAGATCCTTCTGCAGAATTGACGGCACTTTTAGATGACCGGAAGCCCTGTTAACAACAACGATCTCCACCTGAGATTTATCCTGGTCCATTTCTCCAACAAGCACGGGATCAGTATCCATTACGCTGAGAAAATCCTTTTTCAGTGCTTCGAGCGCAATTTTCAACGGACCTGCCTCCTGATCAGAAAAAACGATCCGGATTTTGTTTTTCTCAAGTGTCAGTTGCTCCGATCCGGAGACACAGGCTTTTCCGCTAATGCTTAGTAGAAGCGATAATGCAAAAAGTGAAGAGAGCCCAAAACCACAGATCTTTCTCATGTGAATTGAATTTTTCATATTCCATATTTTTGATTCAGATTTAGAATCACTTAAATGCAGTATACCTGCTATTCCCTTTCAGGGATACTTTTTGAAAAAGGTATCTCACCCCGAAGCATTTTTCCTGCCATGCCGGTCAGCCACAGATAATGGTCACTGGGAATTCCCTTCTCATAAGGCACAAAAATGCTTTTCCCTACCGGGACATTGTGTGCACATTTCATAATGACAGTTCCTTCATCAATTTCATCAAACATGGCCACATAGAGCATTTCTGCTCCACTCTCGATGGCACCTGCAATCTGCTTCCAGTAGAAATTCACCCTTATTTCTGGGAATTTTATCCGATATGTCATCTTTCATGTTATGCCAGGAAAATCCCGGGAATACTGTAGGTGCATAAGATTTCTCCATCTTCCTGCACCATTCAACATCCCCAATAATGTGCTCCTCCCGGAAGGCTTCATAGCTCTGCTCGTTGTATCTTCCAACAAGCCATGGGTGAATTACATCGACCTGCTTCAGTACATCATGCAACCTGGGATCACCTTTGGTATCGGATCCCAGGGTTCTCCACCGGGAAGGGATTCCGAGATGTACTGAACATCCGCCATAGACCGGATCGTTCTTAACAAAATCAATAATGTCATATATCTCGGGAATATGTCCGGATTCCCTGGTTCCTGCACTGATTCCCCAGAAAGCGACAAGGGGTTTGCCATTGTGAAAGAGGTAGGTTGTCTTATCACCCTGGTTGGTCAGTTTCAGATCATCCACCAGATGCTTCCAGTCGTCGAATATGAGCTTATACTTGCTGTCGTCCATGCCTCCGATATCATACATCATGCAGATGGCAATCCCATATTTATTTGCAGCTTTGATAGCCGATCGAAGCACCTTGTCATTGTGATTAATCCTGTTCGGATCCTGTAATACAGAAAAAAAACGTTGCATAAAAACCCCATCAATGCCATACTCTTTCATCCATTTAAAATGAAGGTCAACCGTACTTTCATCGTAAGGACTAAAAACGTAGGCGGGTGATCCATCGGCAAATTTAAACGGAGTTTTATACTTTACTTTGTACTCATCCATTTCAGGCCAGTAGTCAATGGTACAGCTTCCATCCTCAAATACTCCACTTTTTGCATAATGGGTCCACCCCCTGTCAGCACCATCTCCTTCACAATTAAACCATCCCTGGTAGCCTGCCATCACCAGTCCTTTGTAGGACATAAATTTGCTTTCTGATGCATGTTTGTTTTGAGCAAGCATTGTAACAGACAGAAACATCAGAACGATTCCTGATAAGATCAATTTGGTTCTCATATGCATTATTAATTTTTTATTGAATGTTCTTTTCATCATTTAAAACTAGTGTTGTCTGAATATTCAAGTTTTAATCAAGATAGAGATTTAGGGATAAATTAATGATTAACTAAAAGTTAAGCAGTTGAAATTATGAAAGTATGAAAAACTAATTCGCAGCAGAGGATCCGGTGCTGTTAATCTCTTATTAATTCTGCGATTTTCCTTTAAGCTATTATATGATCAATTTCCTGGTCTGCTTGTATAAATTGTTATTTACCTGAATTAAATATACTCCAGTGCTGAGGTGTGAAAGATCAAGATTAATTGTTGTTCCCTCCGCCTGATAAACAGTGGTTAGTTCCCCGTATAATGCTAAAGATGTTTATTTGATTTCGTCCTTCCACTGGAAGACCGGAAAGAGTAATTTGTTTTCCGGGTGCAGGATTTGGAGCAATCTGAAAATGGTTCAAATCTGTGGAGATCACAGCCTCAGGTTGGTACATGACGGTATCATAAACCTCTATTTCTGCAAGGCCAAGCTCTCCGATTCCCTCAGTAACAGTGAATTTTAATGATGAGATCTCTCTGGGAGCAAATTCCAGGGTCTTTTTACTACCATCGGAAGGCAGGGTGTCGGTTTCAATGATACTGCCATCGCTGAACTCGATCTCTGCATTTATAATCTGTGATGAGGAACCGACCCTGTCATATAAATTGATCTGATCCACAATGGCATTTTCAGACCAGCTTAGTTCGAGCCAGGGAGTTGATTCCCCGTCAGATTTCCATTCCCCTATATTGCCAATTAGAATGATTCCATCATTCACATTTTTACCAGCAAAATTGATACTGTCAGAAGTACTGGATACAGATACACTTGCTTCGGGAGCAATGTTTCCGTAACCTGTAGTAAATGCCCATATATCACCCTCTGTAACCTCTCCTGCAGTATTTACAGCATCCACACGCCAGAAAAAAAAAGTATTACTTTTTAAATATCCAGGATCGTAACTTAAATCCGTTATTTCTTCTATAAATTTCAGGCTTCCTGTTCCCATATTCAGCTTGTAAGAAGCTGCATTACTGGCTTTATCCCATGTTAGAAGCGTATTCTTCCGTACATAGCTTGCATTAAATTCAGGAAACGGATTGCTCGTCTTTCCTGCCAGGATTGACTGGGTTTTAAATGACCAGACATCGCCTGTGGTTGTGCCGTTTGCATTTTTTTCATCAATTCTCCAGTAATATGTAGTATCGCTTTCAAGAGTTCCCGGATCAAACTCAGTTGTTTCCTGGTTTACAACAAAAGGAGGAGGGTTTGTTGTGCCAAAGTAAATATCATGTGAAGTAGCTTTATATTCACTGGTCCATCTTAATGAACTGGGTAATTCCCACATCAGCGGCACCATTCAATGGAACCGGTGTATGCGCACGCAGGGGAGGATCTGTTGCTGTCAGTGTAAACTCTCCAAATGGTCTGTTTTCAAAGCTTTGCAGATAAGCCGAAAGCAATTCCCGCATTTGAGCAACAACTTCAGGATGTTGATCGAGAACATTAACAGTTTCAGCTGAATCTGCATTCAGGTCGTATAATTGATCCAGCTCAAAATAGTGTGGATTGTTTGCTGCTGCAAAATGCCCTAAATGACTGTTTTGTGTTAAATAGGGATAATCAAGAATCTCTCCCTGGTAGCCGGCAAAAGTTTCTCCCCTGTCTATTTTATCCTGAACATCTTCAGGGTAACGGATCGCAATGTATTTCCAGTCTTTTGTCTTTACTGCCCTGGAATATCCCAGTTCCCCGAATAGGGAGGTATGGGCCTCACCGATCCCGGTTTCAATAATTGATTTCAGGCTTATGCCATCGGTTTCCAAGTCCGGCCGGTTGCTCGATACCTGCTAATTCCAGTATGGTAGGAAGGAAATCAACGGTCTGAACAAGTCCGTCGTAAACTGAGCCTGCTGTAATTGTTCCTTTCCAGTACATTAACATGGGAACTTTTAACCCATAGTCGTGTAATGTAGCCTTTCCGTGCCTCCACATGCCATGATCCGGCATAAATATGATGAGCGTGTTTTCATCCAGGTTCAGTTCAACGATCTTATCATAGATTGCTTTTATGCCTTCATCAAGCAAGAGTGTATAGGCATCTTTTTCAGGAAAACCTTCCGCAACATATTTATCCTGGATCTCCTGTCTGGAGGGCATAAAATCCCAGATGGTGTCAATGACTCCTTCACCCGTTAATTTCGGATCAGCATCAAAACTGCTCCAGTATTCCCCACCGCTAACAGCCCAGGGTACAGGACCGTGGTGAAGGGTGGTATTGAAGAAAAGGAAAAATGGATTGTCTTTTTCCTGCTCAATAAACTTCCTGGCCTTGTCCACAGTCCATTCCAGGTTGTGGATATTCAATGCATCATTTCTCAGTTCTTTAACATTTGCCATGTAAATTCCGTCCGCATAATCGAAACCGTAGGACCTTACTATGGACTGGTAAACATCGTGGTTGTGTTTCATTTTGGCATCGACGGCCGGATTATAAGGATCATCTCCCTGAGCATAGGTCTGAAGACCATAGGATGGCCAGTTGGAAACAGTCAGGATATCATGTTCCATAATATGCGATTTACCCACAAAGCCAGTTGTATACCCGTTTTCTTTCAGAATCCTGCCGAGGTGCTGTTCAGTCAGAGTTAATTCACAATTGTTTTCCGTTCTTGTCAGGGTACCCAGTGGAAATTTGGCCAGGTACTCTTCACCTTCACATCTTCCTGAAAATTTACCTGTGAGCATTGAATAACGCGACGGAGAACAAACGGTAACCGGGTGATGTGCATTGGTAAAGATCATCCCATTCCTGGCCAGCATATCTATCGTTGGCGTATAGACGGCTCCATTGCTTGTATATCCAATACTGTTGAAGCTCTGGTCATCACTGATAATGATCACAATATTCGGCTTCTGTCCGGACAAGCCTGAATTTAGCAGAAGGCAGAATAGAAGTATGCAGTATTTCATGTGTATACATTTAGTGATTAGGGAAACTTCCCAACATTCCACACGAATATATTTCAAAAAAGAAAGAGACATCCTCAAATGTACGAATTAAGACGGCCTCTTTACGAATTTCTTACCTGGTCAGGCTGTATACATTGGTGGCGCTGACAACGAATTTTGGCACTTTTACATATCCAATGTTGATGCACTCGTGAATTCCGTTTTCCTGAAAATCTTTAATGGCCGTTTCCAGTACTTTACCTGCCAGTTTCGGACTGGCAACAGCAAAAACAGGTATCATCCAGGCTAATGGTGTTGCCCAATACGCACCATTCTGATATGTTCCCTCCTCGCATGGTTTAAATAATTTGTCCCATGCACCCTCACTTTCAGCCAGATGTCTTACTTGTCCTTTCAATACAATCTCATCGATATGTTCCACCAGGTATTCGGATATCTTTCTGGTCTGCTCATCACTGGTGATTCCAATTTCCACAGCATAGGCACTTCCCCAAATATCCACTTGCTTGTTATCGATATCAGCAGCCCAAAACATTCCCTTGTCTTCATTCCACAGTGTACTGATATTCTGCAAAACCTTTTCATACCTTTCTTTGTAAATAGTAGGTGTGCCACATTCATATTTCCTACATAGTTGATAAATCTCTAGATTAGCCTTATAAAAGAGCAATGACGAGAACAACAGGTTTCCGGTCTTCTTGACAATATCAGTGAACCCATACACACATTGGGGATTATCGGGATAATTATAGACCAAACCGTTTTCCCCGATAGTAGTAAAATCCAGGGCTCTGCTCAGCTGCGGTTCAACTTCTCTGAAAAGTGCCTCATCCTTATACTGATTTACAAAAGAGCATACCAACATAGCCATAAAAGGACCATTATCCAAAGCATTATCGGCCATTGGCTTGCCCGGAGGTCCAGGACTGTATACAGGACGACCTGCCACATTTACTCTGTCAGGAATGCAGCCATCTTCACGCTGTCCGTTCAACAAATAGAAGATGGATGCTTTAATTTCAGCGGGATCCATCAGATCTCCTGCATACTCAACCATATAGTAGAAATCTCTGGTCCAAAGAGCCTTGTAATTACCAACACCATCAGGCGTATGAATCCAGGTATCACCGGCGCCTTTTACCCGGCTGCCTTCCAGCTGTTTGAGGGTAGCTTCTTTCATCCATTGAACCTGCTTTTCCGAGAGCCCATAGAGATTCCCAGACTTATTACTTTGTCCTGAAGCATGGGTTAAAAACAGAGCTGTGATGAAACAGAATAATGTAGTGCTTAAAGCCTTTTCAACGTTTGCTCGCATAATCAACAGAATATCAATATATTGGAATTGAGACTTGCTCTAAAATTATCAACCAAATTACGAATCTCTTTTGTTTATACAGGATTAATTTCCCTGTAAGATCGAACACACTGATTTCCCCCATTCTTTGTTGGGCAAATCCCCCAGTTGCAGTTCCAGGGTGGCACCATCTTCATCGCCAGGTATTCCGAAAGGATTATCCGGAAACCATGTATCCAGAAGGAAACGTGTGCGCTTTTGTGTTTTCCATGGGGCTCCAAAATAGTTGTACAGGTAGGGAATATGGAAGCCAGGTTCATTTCCCATGGCAAACTGTCCTACCAGTCCGGTTGCATTTCGACCGCTGACATATTACAAATATTTCCTTGAATCAAGAAGTTCCCTGAAGAGTTGCTCCAGCCTTTTTTCAGCTGTTTGTTTTCCTCCCAAAAGTCCGGTCTGCCCGGCAATATCATGCTATACATCCCATGCATAGGTCCATCCATTATTCTCATCATAATAATCACGAAAACCCGTTCCTCCGTCTAAATTCGGATTGATCATGATCCATTCCCCGTTTTCATCCTTCGGCATAAACAATCTTACATCAGGATGCCACAGGTTCTCATATTTCTTTGCATTTGCTGTAAATATCTAGGCATCTTCTTCTTTACCGAGTTCCTTTGCAAGTTCAACAAGCGCCCAGGCATAAAATTGAGAACCATTGCTGAGCCCAGCTGGCTTAGGGCCTGACCGGAGTGCCGTCTTTCTTCCTGACCTGGGTCCAGTTGTAGTTGAATTCAGGTAAGGGGTATTTGCGGGCGAGCTCCTCATTGATGTCAATGCCTAACCCGGGTGCTTCATTAACAAATAGATAACCGTTTTCGATCCGGGGAGTACCAGGGAATATTTCGTGGGTCATTTCATCGAACTGTTTTCCCTCCTGGATCCCGAAATTCCATATTGCAAGGTCGATATGTGCGTTTGCTGCGTGACCCACAGGGGAAGTATCTCGCGGACCATGCCACGCGGTCCTGACATTGAACCATTCTCCCAGCCTTGCTACCTTCATCGCCGGCGTAATTCCTCCGATCTGGGAAATGTGGATCCTGATGAAATCGTACATCCTATGGCTCATGGGTTCTATCCATTCGTGTGGATTATTGAACAATTCACCCATGGCAATGGGCACTGCACTCTGCTGTCTTAGCATTTTAAACCATCCCATATTTTCCGGGGAGAAAGGATCTTCGATAAAAAAGGGTCTGTATTGCTCCAGTTTTTTGATCAGATCGATGGCGTCCATGGGTTCAAGCCTTTCATGCATATCATGGAGCAATTCAAGATCATCTCCGTATCTTTTCCTCGCCAGCTTGAAGATTTCCAGAGTGCCCCGCTTGTACGCCTGTGCATCCATAGTATTGTCCTCGGGTTGACCAAATCCATATCTTTTATAATCGGGTTCTTTTGAGAGATGGGTGGATCCGTATCCGCCGAGCTGGATGCGAATATGTCTGTATCCCTGTTCCCTGAATTGCGCCACTTTATCCATGACTGCCTCAGGTGTTGAAGAAGAGGCATTGGTATAGGTATCAACGGCAAATCTTGTTTTCCCTCCCAGCAACTGGTAAACTGGCATCCCAGCCATCTTACCCTTTATATCCCAGAGCGCTTGGTCCACCCCACTTAGGGCATTGTTGAGGACTGGACCGTTCCGCCAGTAAGAACTTACATACGCTGTTTGCCATATATCTTCAATGTTGGCAACATCCTTGCCCCTGCAAAAATCATCCAGGTACTTGTCAATGGCAGATACCACGGCATGTGCCCTTTGCCTGAAGGTAGCGCATCCAATACCATACAATCCGGGCTGGTCCGTTTCCACCTTCACAATTACGAGTTCAATCCCGTAGGGAGCAGTGGGAATGGCCCTTACCTTTTTGATCTTTACTTTCTGAAGGTTAAGTTCCCCTCCGGGAGGAATCCATCCCGCAGGTACTGCAACGCTTGTTTTAGCTTCTCCTGTCCCCCCATTTATCTTATTAATATCAGAGGTGCAGGCTGCCAGGGGAAGCAGGGCCATGGCCTTTAGCAAATCTCTTCGGTTATTCATGGTTTAAGTATTAGAGAATACCCTTTTGTAGTTTTCGACAATCATCCCCGCATAAGGTTTGGCCAGTGCTACCAGCTTTTCTTTATCCGACTCCGAAAGGGCCTTCAAATTCTTTAGGACGGCAACGTTCTCATCAAGTTCATATAAGAATCTGCAACCGCTGCACAAAGAAGATACAGGAAGTGAATAAACATATTGATGAAGATTGGCCAGGCTCAGATCGCTGAGGCCCACCACATCAGGAATGTCTTTGGTCGCGATATCTTGAGGTGTTGTATCAATACGTCCCCCCATCATACTTCCACCTGCCATGGTTTTCATGGCGATCACACCATATTCTCTCTCCAGGAGTACCGGAAGCACATTCCTTTCGAAAGATTCAAAGCTTGGATCGCATACATTCAATGGCATCTGGCAGGTATCCAGTTCAAGACCCCGTTTTTCCAGAAACTCAAGAAGATGCAGGTGAGTAACAGGGTTCTGATGTCCTGTAAAACCAATGTACCTGGCTTTTCCTTTTTCCTTTGCTTCCAGAAAAACATCCAGTACACCTGCGTTTATCCTGTTATCCACATCCTCCGGACTTCCAAGGGCATGGATCTGCCACAAGTCTAAATAATCGGTATTCAGTGCCTTTAAGGACTCATCCAGCATTTTTCTCACTCCCTCTCCGGTTTTTGCCGGTGCCTTTGTCATGATGAAAACATCTTCCCGGTATTTTGGAGTCAGGAACCGCCCCATATACTCTTCTGACCGTCCTTTGTTGTATCCCCTGGCATTATCAAAAAAGCGAATGCCCAATTCCAAGGCCCGTTCGATCATTTGTTCCGCCTCCTTGGGAGTGTCGGTCAGGCCCAGATGATATCCGCCCAGGCAAAAGGCGGTCACTTTTTCCCCATTTCGAATCAGCTGGCGCTGGGGAAGAAGCTCTCCCAGCCGGTCTGATTCGGCCATGCCCATGGCCCAATCCATCATAAAGCTTAACACAGCTGCAGCACTTGCTTTTTTAATAAACTCCCTTCGTGTTTCCATTAGAATTATTTTTTATGATACAACTAAGTTCCTCTAATATAGTAAATCGTTCTTAAAAGGATAAGATAAGCATGAACCATTAAGAGAGGCTTAGATATTCCATTAATAACTAACCTAATTATTGCTCAATTCGCTCAGGCAGGCTTATGCTAAGAGGCTTTTCTTTGTTGATTTTCTAATAAGGATATGGCAAAAATGTATGCACATGGAAAATGCAGTCACAAATTCAATCTTTGTAACTGCTTGATTATTAGTCGGATTACTTAATGTTAACTGGCTATTACACCAATCTCTTGATGACCAGCATATTCTATTAGAAATTTACATACTTATAACGATACAGTCTATCACCCAGTTCGATACTTATAATGGCGATAGCTTCATTTAATTCCAATGCAAGGCTTGATATATTTTTTTCATGTAAGATCACTCTTCCGGTCATGGAATAGACAATTATTCTATCAGCGTTTTGGCCTAATTGTAAGGTTTTATTTGCAATTGTAAATGGAAAATCTTCTATTTGGTCGGGTTGGCTGAAACCATTGGTATTAGAAGTGGTCAGATCCTCCACCGTGGCATATTTATTTAACACATCCAGGTACATTCCGTAACCCGACTCAGTTTGCCAATCCAGTGCTGATTCCACAGATGTACCCTCTCCCCATTCGTTATAGCTGGTTATTAACTGCCAGTTTACTTCGGAGCCAACCATCTCCTTTACAAGGTCTGTCCACAGCTCTTCACTGGCCCGTTCTAAAAATGTTGTTTTGTTTGGGTCGGCATGTTTAAAACCGGGAGAAATATTGATGGACACAAGTTTTCCCGAACTATCCTCATGTTTATGAATCCTTGTTGATGGACCATATTGATGCCATGAACTCGGTTGGTAAGCAATATCTTTATATCCCCCAAATACCTTAAGCACATAATACCATTTACCGTCAACTGCATCTGCCCATTTCTTCATGAATTCTTCAGTATTATCTTCTGTTCCCCTGTGTGTAAACGAAAACTACAGGTTTACCATCAATATGTGCGTAACAATCATGGTTATTCACATATCTTTCCATCAGATAATTCAAATCTGCCTTGATGGTATCCATGGGTTCATTATAAAATGCTTCCAACTCATAATAAATGGCCCATTTAAGGTCAATTTCCCCGTTTTCGGTCCTTCAGTCAGTCTCTTCCATACATTTTTTGATGGCCCAATCCCGTGGTCTTCGATTGTCATTATCCAAACCCCACCAGGAGGCAATTACAACATCAACATTAGCATACTCTAATTCGTCAATGTGATTATTTATTAATGTTCTGTCATTATTATCATAATAGCCATTTGTGGGCTGATAGCTTACATGATATCCATTCGGGGCCCAATTGTTCGGATACCAGGCATAGTAGAATATGCCTCTCAGGGGAAATTCTAAATCCGTATGAATTATGGTATCAGTTGATGCACCCTCTTCATTGTTGCCTGCCATTAATACACCCGTTGATAGAACGCATGTTACGACAAAAGCCAGGAAAGCAATCCTGTTATAAAAACGATTGCTTATAGAAATCAATGTATCCATTTTGATTTTTATTTGATGCCCAATGCGATCAAGTCATTTTGAATCGCGAGTTTCTTCATATTTGAAATTTTATTCAACCACTATTTTACATGTACCATAGATTTGAGGTTTACCCTTGGCGTTTATACTTCGAATGTATACAATATATTCGCCCTTACTATCTGAGGTATAAAAAGATACAGTTTTGGAATTATTCTGATTCAATTCAATATCCGGATCCCAGAATAACAAATTATGCCTGTAAGTCAACCTATTTGCATTTATTGAGCTATAGTCCGACCTATTAAAATTACCTTCAGATAATAAATTGTAACTAAAAAACAGGCTGTTCTTATTGAGGTTAATCCCGGCAAAATCTTTTCTCACTGTGGAAACGCAAATTACCCCACTATACTTTCTTCCGCTTACAATATATGGTTCATCAATTATTTCTATCTTTTCTATTCTATCTAAAGGAATCTTAAGAAATTCATCAACATTTAAAACAGGTATGTTATCCAGTAGTATTAAAGGCTCCAAATTTTGATATTGGCTATAAGCTACCAGTTTTAAATATGTTTGTTTCTTAATTCTAATAGTTCTTACTTCCTTCACTAATTCATAAAAAAACTCTTCAAGATTTGGTAATTGTATATATTCCCTGGTATAATACACATGTTTCGGGCTACCATAAAAAGGAAGTTGTGTTGAATCAAGTGTATGGATTCTGCTTTTTTCATTATAAATGTTGGAAAGTTGCATATTGACAGCCATTTCCAAAGCAATTTTCCATCTCAATAGTATCTAAGGAAAAAGGAATATAAGTAAGGTGAATACTGCGATTACAATAATCGTTGTCAACCAATATTTCAGCACTTTCTCCATTTTCCAGTACAGCATCTATATAAAAATCATATTGTCCATAAAAATCGGGTAAGGTAAAATAGAACAATCCGTTATCCTTTGTATTGGAAAGTAGTAAAGTACTTCCAGTTTTGGGTAGTTGATAAATGTACTGTGGCATTTGCAATGGATATTGGGGTATTGGCATTTAGGATTTTTCCGGAAATGGAAATCCCTCTAATTCTGGCAGGTAGATTAACGATTTTTCGTCAGGTGATATTTTATCAGGAATCTGAATGAAATATTTATTCGTATCTATATGTGCAGCTTTCGCAACAGAGACACAAAAGTTTGAATAATCATTATCGTGGTTTTTTAATCGTAGAGTAAGGTCAACTTTTTCTCGTTGTTTATAAATGGATTTATCGGTAAAACATTCAATACCATTATATGAGTTGCGCCTTTGCAGGTTTTAAATGCACAAATGTATTTTCGGGTTCCTGAGTAGGTCCCTGTATCAATTTCGCTTTCAAATGGATTTATAACTTTTATCAACTTGTAAAAATAATCTTCAACCGGAAAATTTCTCATCCATTTAGTGTAGGCTCGTATATAATAATTGCCTGATAGCAATGTTTTGGGAATTGTCAGGTATCCCGAAGCACTATTTTCAAAAAGCTTAAATTTCGCCTGTGCAATTTTTTCCCCATTCCATCTAATTAATTCAACATATATTACATTGCTCCAGTGAACATCCTCAATCGGATAATTAAACTTATATCCGAGCTGTAAAGTATATTCTCTCATCAATGCAATAAAATTGCCTGTCAGTTTCAAGGATAATTTCTTCTCCTGAATCTTTTGGCTTCTGCCATATTATAAAATGATTGCTCAGAGAGAGCCTGAGAAAAACAAATCTGGTTTAGTAGAGAAAAGAAGAATTATTATTTTTTGTAGCATAAGCAAAAGCTTTTAGAATCACCAAAAATCTGGTCGTTTCAATGTACCACCTGAGATATCTGCAATCAAAACAGCCCGGCGGGCTTGTTCTGTCATTGGTGATATACACCGGGTAATACATAGTGTCATTCCTGATAAACTGGCCGAATCTACCTGTCGGTAAATAAAATTCCTCAATATCAAAGGGTTCGGTATGACAAAATCCTGTCTTGCCAACATAGGGTCCATCAAAGAACACTCTCTTTTGCTTAAGTGCAGATACCCAGAAATATCCAAGCACAGCTTCCTGGTCGTCATTTATGTTTTTGATATTAGACAGGTTTTGGCTTGGTTGTGTATAATACAAGCCCCCGGATTCCTTAATCTCTGCTTCTTTGTTTAGCCAATAATTATACGCTTCTTCGCTAAGGGTATACCGACTTACCAAACAACTATAGCGGAATGATAGTTTTGGACCATTCGGAATAAATTGTAAGGGTACTCGTTTTCTGGAATTGGTGACAATATTTGAAGTGTTGGAATAAAAAACTTCTTCTACTTCGGAATCATGATAGCATATATGAAAGGTATCGGGCTTAGTAAAATACTCAAACTCAGGAATAGGTATTGCTTTATCGCGAAGCCACTCTGAATTCAAGGTATCCCATTTCATATATAGTTATAAATGTATCCTGTCTAACTCCTGTCAGCATTTTCTCGATTTGAGTATTGCTTGACCGTGTTTCAAAGGTTTCATGCATCTTCCAGCGATAATAACCGTTAAACTCCTCTTTAGCATACACGTCAACGTTTAGCCTCAGACCATCCCCATTCATATGTGGCTGATCGGAATAATTGGTTTCCTGAACAAAATAGAGACTGTCAATCGGAGGACTATCGTATAATTTCTTCATAAGCTGATTCATACACCTGCTTGTCCGGGGTTTCTATGCTTAGTTTGAATTTTGCTCCTATTTCCAAATATTCCAAATCAATTTCCGCATTATATCTACCTGGTTCTTTCTTCTTCAAACTGGAAAATATTGTCTTTGTCATCCGTTACAAAAACATTACAGTCCTTCTACTGCAATGAATTCCGGATTATTAACCGAAGTTGATCTGGAAATAAATATGCTTTGCTGTTCATTCCCTCGTATAATACTTCCATTTACGACCAATAAATTATCTTTAGTAGATAAGTTCGGATTGTATTCTTCAATACACTGCGTAGTTATTATAATCACTGATAGTACTATCAATGCCATTAAGCCTTGATTAAGTCTGATGTTTACGTCGCATGTGGCATTTCTTTTCCAATAAATATTTTTAAGGTCAATCAGTCAGGTAATTACCAAATTTATAGTTCCAGGAGATCGTTAAAATTGGCCTGGCAAAAATGGATAATTTATATCCCTTTAAATTTCCACCTACTGACTCGTAATAGACCGAGTAGGCATTTTTTCGTCCCAGTACATTATATACATTCAACATCCAGAAGCTGTGCGCCAGTTTATCGCGTTTAAGATTACCTTCGATGTTTAATGAAACATCCAATCGTATATAATCGGGCATGCGGTATTGGTTTCTTTCAGAGAAATGCAACAGAGGCTCTGCCTTCAGAATAATATGCTGCAACAGGTAATGTAATGGGCCTGCCCGTTGTATAAACATAATTAGCTGAAATGCTGTAACGCCTTTTGAAATGATGATTTAAAACAAGGTTAAAGCTATGTGGCCGATCGTAATTTGATGGATAAGCTTTCCCGTTATTGATGCGTTGCAGCGCATTATCACTGTCAACCTGAACATAAGACTTTGAATAAGTATAGGACATCCATCCGGTGAATTTACCGTTCTTCTTTTTTATCATCAGCTCCATTCCTTTGGCATTTTGCACACCCTGCAATAGTTGAGTTTCAATAGGATCTGGTGAAAGAAAATCGGCACCGTCTTTATATTCTACAATATTATTTATCCATTTTTGGTAAAATTCAATATTGGTTTCAATTCTATTTTTAAATAAGTTTTGATACCAACCAATGGCAACCTGGTCTACCAGTGGAGGTGTAATATGAGAACTCACCAACTTCCATTGATCGGTTGGTGATATTGCAATTGTATTGCTCAACATAAAAATATATTGTTGTATGCTGTTGTAAGAAGCTTTTACAGAAATATTAGGTGCAATCGCATACTTCATTGAGGTTCTTATCTCCGGTTTCGAATAATGATGGATAATTTCACCCTTTTTATAGTTTTTAACTGACTTGATATTATCTATATCCGCGAAGCCATCGTAGTATTCATATTTTTCTTTTGGGCCCAGTTCCGCAAAAAAGCTGTACCTCACTCCTGCCGATATACTTAATCTGTTCCACAATTCTATTTTGTCTGAAAAATATAGTGCCATTTCCAATCCATTTTCATCTACCAAGATTAACAGGACTCAGGTTTGATTCTGGTCCGTAAGGTAAAATTTCGACCTCTGTTATTTTTATAATACGTTGAATTCAAGTCCAAATAACATTTGGTGATTATTCCTACTAAGAAACTTGAAATCAGCTCTTGATTCAATGGATTCAATTCTATAATTGTGAGTAAATGCGGTTGTTTCATTGGATTTTTCGCTGTAATCATTACTATATTGACTATATGCAGAAGAGAGGTCCAGTGGTAAGTGACGATTTAAATATATGTTTCCAGGAAATGGAAGTACCTGTATTGGAATATTGATAATCGTTTTTACCTAAGAGTGAAAATTTGTCGAAACTTTTATATCCAAATACTTTAAGTGTGTTTCTGTCATTGATATCTGAATTTACCCCAAGTGAGGCATCATAAAAGAAAGCATTGCTGTTTTGAAGGTCGAAATTTTCTATTCTGTTAAATATCCAGTCTGAGTAACTACTTCGCCAGCTGGCTATGATCGATGTCTTATCTTTAATAAGTGGCCCATCAAATGACAGGTGGGCAGTAACCGGACTAATGCCTCCCTGTCCATGGAATTTCTTTTTATTTCCCTGCCTGGTTGTAATATCAAAGATAGACGCTAACCTTCCCCCGTAATTTGCTGGTATATTGCTTTTGTACAGTGTAAAGTCATTAACAATATCCGGGCTGAAAGTTGTAAAAAAGCCAAACAAATGAGAAGTATTGTAAACAGGAATTTTATTCAGGTAAAACATATTTTGGTCAGCCGCACTTCCTCTAACATTAATTCCGGAAGATCCTTCACCAACACTTTCAACACCTGGAAGCATTGTGGCAACTTTTAACAGGTCTTTTTCACCCATGACGACAGGTATTTCTTTCATCGATTTTGCGCTTATCCGTTCATAACCCATCTGCATTCCTTTTACATTATCGTTATGCTGAAGCCGAAACCACAACTTCGTCTAATTCTTTAAGCTCTTTGCGCATTTCTATTGATATCGATCCACTGGAATAAACTTGAAGGTAGTATTCCAATCGCTTCATGGAAACGTGAGTAATATGGACCTTATATTTACCTGTTTTCAAATTCATTTGAAAATTACCATCCACATCTGTAACAGTGCCATATAGAATTTCTTCAACATACACTGTAGCACCTATGACAGGCTCCCCACTTGCTACATCCTTAATTTTACCTTTTACACTGCAAGATAGCCCGGGAGCTGATTTACTTTCGTCTCCAATAACAAGAACTTCAGAAGAGGCTATTTTTTTACTTTGCAGGTAACTTTTTTCTGCAAGGGTAATTTCATTTTCTTTCCTTTTAATAGGAATTGTATTTTCATTTGAATTGAAATCTGGGTAATTTGGTAATTGGATCCTTACCTTTTATTAAGATTATACTGTTCCCTTCGATATACAGGCTTATTCCTTTTTGTATAAGTTGATTGCTTAGCTGCGGCAGTAGGGAGGACTGATTATTTACGGAAAGAAAAACATCATTTATCCAATCGTTCTTGAAGTAAAATCTAATATCGCTTTCAGATTCAATAAATTGCACCAGCTCAGTAAACGAAACACTATCAAATTGTTTGGAAGTTTTATAGCTATCTAGTTTGACAAAATGCTAAACGAAAAGAAAAAAGAAGGACCCCTAGTAATAATAAGTTTATTCATATTTTAAGGATACTTGTTCCCTTAATTATCTAGGGTATTAATGAACTCAATGAGTAGTTCCATCTCATCATCGCTTCGCATGTTTGACCTTGATTTTATTCTTGCGGAGATACTTTTTAATGGCCGTTTTACTTTTCGATGAAAACTTACGAGTAAATGACCTATTTCCCTTAAAGCTAAGCAGTTTATTATTGAAAAGAATAAATGTTTCTTTCTGCTCCGAAGAATACATTTTTGTATCTGAATTATTGACATATACATTGGATAGGCCCTTTTGCCAAAAAAAAGTATTCTAATTGGAAAATCCTTACCAATGACCTGATAGAATTTTGCATCTTCATCAGCACCAAATGCTTCATTTATAAACTTCTTATTTTCAATATTAAATTCGGTGATAAATTCTTTGTGTAGTATGAAGTTTGTATTCAACATTGTTAAATAAGTAAATCAATAGAACTTGTTGATCGTATATATCATATCTTAATAATAGATTCGAATACTGCTTCCCTCTATAAATCAGACTTCCCTGATTACTGTAATAATTTAATAAATAGGGGTGTCCAATTACATCCTGATTTTTGTCTTCAAAAAGTAACCCGTTTATTAACTCCTGATCTATCCCATACTCTTTTTCAGCAGCCGAAAATATTTGATTGAACAATAATTGTTGCGAGCTATCCACTTGAGCATTTATTGCATTATTGGCAAACAATAGGAATAATATCAAGCTGAAATAATTTCTAATCATATCTAGTTTGTTCTATTGCAAATTTCGACGTAACTGAGTATTCTATTATCAAATGACACTATCAGAATCCAAGAATTCTCTTAGAAAAGTATGTACTTCCGCTTTGTATCAATACGATGTAAGATATTGAATTTGAAGACAATTGGATTATTTCTTCTGTTCGTTCCAGATTTGTGAGGTAGATCGCCTGCCCCATGTAGTTGTAAATCGTTAATGCTGAACCAATCATTTCTTCGGAGACCATAACGCTTAGCAATCCCTGATTGAATCCAAGCATTACATCAGGATTATGCAATTCTGTTTGCTCTCTCCCTGTTGGATCCTCAGGCTCTTGTGGAACCACATATTCAACAGGAATCTCTGGTATCTCCGGATCTTCAGTTCCAATTCTGACTGCTACCCTTCGTACATATGCTTCCCCCATTATTCTGAAATCGGACTGATTGTTTTGCAGATTGTCCAGGGCAGCATCAGTTACACTGAAACTTTTAGAAATCCACGTATTACTGTTCGTTCTGGTAAATTCGGCTTTCTTATAATTTGGATTGGTTCCGCCGATTGCGTTGTACTGTATTGTCAATGGTTTTGTTCCTGAATCGTAATAGGTAACTTCGAATGTGAGCTCATTGTCTGTTGCTTGTATCAACGCATCATCAACCCTGAAGTACCCATATTTCCTATTATCCACCCAGGGAATGAAGCGGCATTCATGATCCCCGATTGTGACTTTCTCGGTATAGGTTTCTTTCGTGGGATCGGTACGTACGAGAAACTCCATTCCTTTCTCAATAATTTGATCGTCGAAGACCACAGATACATCAGAAGGCAAGGGTTTGTCAATGCTAACCGATCGAATATACACTTCACCCGTAATCCTGAAATCAGCCTGATTTTCAAGTTGACCATTAAATTCTGCATCTGCAACCATTACCGTTTTGGTAAGCCACTGATTGGTATTTGTTTTAGATATAACAATGCTTTTATCAGCAGACCCGGTTGCGTTGTATTGAAGTTCAAAATTGTTACTCGCGTCATCGAAGTAGGAGATATGAAAGGTTATTGCATTATCAGTTGAGTTAAAATACTGGTCATCAACCTCAAAATAGCAATGCTTATCTGCCGGAATATATCGACAATCCTGCTCCCCTTTGGTTGCTTGTTCAGTAAAAGCCACGCTATCCCTATTGGTGCTTTCTTCAAATGATATCCCCTGTTGACGTATGGGGTTTGTAAAAGTAATTGAGGCATTAATAAAGGTTGAAGCTTTACTTTTATCCCTTGGTTCCCAGTAAAATGAATTATCCTGTAATGACCAGATTGAGGGTATTTCGCGGGCTTGCATCTTCACGAAATTCAGCCGGAGCTGATTGCTTCATTTCATTGATAATACCTCTGTAACTCTCATCGGCAACCAGGTTATACCATTCATTCGGATCATTATTCAGATCATAAAACTCCTCAGAGCCATCATGATATTGAATATACCGCCAGTCACTATTGATCAAAGCATAACCACCCCTTTCCATGTATGCCATAAAAACGTTCCTGTCTACTGCTGAATCAGGATTGACAAGTGTTGGAACCAGTGAGACACCATCCATCTGGTGTTGTTCCGGCAGGTTGCATAGTTCAATAAGCGTTGGATATATATCGATAAGGCTGACAGTGGTCTCCACACGCTTGTTTGCAGGCAATCCGATTCCTGCAAAAATAAAAGGCACATGCGATGTTTCCTGCCAGAGTGTATGTTTGCCCCATTGGCCCTTTTCACCGTGGTGATAACCCTGGTCGCTCCAGAATATCACAACCGTATTGTCTTTATATGCACTTGCTTCCAGGGCATCCAGAACACGACCAAGCATAGCATCTGCAAACGAAACACAGGCAAGGTAGCCCATAACAGCATCTTCTACCGCGTCAAGTGTCTTCCAGGGTTTGTTGTTTAATCAGACGATTTGTCATCCGGTTGCGAATATGATCGGGTAAATCATCCAGATCGTCCGCATACAGTTCAGGTACTACGATGGAATCCCGGTCATACAGGTCAAAGAATTCCTGGGGGGCATAGTTTGGAAAATGCGGACTGTACAGTCCCAATCCAATAAAGAAAGGATCAGCATGTTCCTGTTCCAGAAGGTCGCACACCCAATTGGTGCGTACAGCATCGGGAATTTGTTCCGCTTCGTCGCTGGCGATGGGGCCCCATTCCAGATACCCTCCATAATCCGGCACCTCACCAGGCTGCAAATAGTAAGGACTCCGGGGATCATTATAGTAAGGGCTGTATGGACGCGGATCCGGAAATGGTACATCGCTGCCACGGTAGCCCATTTCATAACCCCAGTCTCTGATTTCCTGACTGCGCGAAAAATAGGTATCCCATCCTCGTGTGTCAAATGATCCGGCTCTGTGGTGATATAATTTCCCGGCACCATATGTTTTGTAACCTGCCTGGTCAAAGGCAGTTTGCATCGACACCAGTTCGGGCATATCGTAAAAATACAATTCATCGTTATAGCATCCTGTTGACGAAGCATGTAGTCCCGACCATATTGCACTTCGTGAAGGAGCACAGTAAGCTGCAGGTGCGTGAGCGTTTGTAAACGTAATACCCATTTCGGCCAGGCGATCCAGATTTGGAGTTTTCGCCTGAGTATACCCAAGTGGATTTACCCAGTTGTTCAGGTCATCCGTGGCAAACATAATGACATTGGGATGATCAATTGAATTAATCCCACTTTGAGCGTTTACAGCTATTGAACATTGAAAGGAAATTAGCAGTATTAAAACTATCCTGAAATTATAATTGATTTCCATATCTGTTCATTATTGTTTTATAAGTCGTTTACTCAGTGTGCCACCATCACTGTTCAAATTTAATACGTATATGCCTTGTGTTAATTCTTCAATGGATACAGTGGCAGGTGTCTGAATATGAACCTCTTCCTTAACGATACGTCCATCCAGATCTAGAATCTCCAAATGAAAAGACGTGGTTTGACGGGTTTCAATAATGATATATTCATTTACAGGATTCGGGTATATTTTAACAGAGTGTTGGATAAGATGGCTGCTGATCGCATTTGTCTCACAGTCTTCATCCTGAAGCAGTACAAAGCTTTTACCGGATACACAGCCATCCTGTCTGATATAGCTTAATTCATACGTCCCAAACATTTCAGGTGTAAGCGCACTTGCAATTTGCACCGCACGGGAATCAGCGATAAATCCATTGGGTCCGGTAATCGTCCATACAAAATCAGGATCCACCGGTGAGCCAAAGAGTAACAAAGAACTTCCGGGACAGGCATATAGTGTATCCGTTGAGGGAGCTGACTGGTCTCCATCCAGCATGGGATAGACTTCTACAGGTATAACGTTGTTAATCAGAGTAATGGTGCTGAGTTCAGTAGGACAGGTTTCATCATCGAACCTGATCCAGACCGGATATTCTCCGGTAGGCAGATCGAAGATGGTATCCCTCCAGATGCCCCGGGTTGACGTAAAATCATAGCTGGCACCGCTATCCACGCTTATCTGGAATTCGCCCGCATACGGCAGATCATTGACCAGAAAAGTGATGCTCCCACCTTCCTTGCATGTGGCATTCATTCCAGCTACTGTGGCGAATGGTTCGGCATCAAATATCGTATGTGGTCCCAGATCGGTGGGGAAACTGTCGTCCTCATTTCTGACCCAAACATTATAAATCCCCACGGACAGGCCGTCGACCGTCATTTCACCTGTTCCTTCAGGGCTTGTAAATGGATAGCTTACGCCCCCGTCGATACTAAATTCATATAAGGTTCCGGCAGAAGTTGTTGGATAGTGCAATTCGAGTCTTCCGTTCTCAGCTCCGCACCGTGCCGCAATCGTTACAGCAGCGAAGTCATCCATCCCATCCGGGGGCGTTCCGAGGCTGGTCCGGTTGTCGGTATTCCCCCTGACAACCTCAGTGGTCAGCTTCGCACAGCGCAGGTACCAGTCACTGGGCAGGTCATACCCATCGGCATCCAGAGTGAGAAAGTATCCCTGGTCAGGAGTCTGGGCATCGTTCTCTGCAAGTTTATACATGGCAGTGGATTCATCGATCTCGTCGAACATGGCTATATAAATGCTTTTTGCATTGCCGCTTATTACCCGGTTGGACTGGGTCCAGTAAAAATTACCTCCTCTTCTGGGTCGTTTATTCTTAGTGTCGTTTTTAAGGTTGTGCCAGGAGAATCCGGGCCAGATCACCGGTAGGAAGTCCACATTATTCTGGTCGCACCAGTCCTGTGCAGGCAACACATGCGTATTCATGAAATTTTGTTGCCCTTCATCATTGCTGAACCTGCCTACAGCCCAGGGACTGATTACATCGGCCTGTGCCATCTCATCCAGCCAGTAGCTTCGCTGATGAAAATCATGGTCCACCCCCAGCATTACAGTGGCACGGTATTTTTCCGGAGTGCTTTCACCCTTGAAAAAGTCCAGCAATTCCTGAAGATCACTTTCCGGGAATTCATCCCTCACAGAAAACCCCCAGATTGCTACCAGTGGCTTGCCCCTGTGATGCAAATAATTAGGACTTTCCGTGATCTTCAGGTCATCCACCAGGTGTTTCCAGTCATTAATTATTATGCTCATTTTACCCGGGGTAAAACTGGAGAGTATCCCACATATTTACAAATGTCCGGCCGTATTTCTCACATCCTTCCATCACATTCGCTGTAACAGTATCCCTTGATCTTCTGAGACTTTCACCAGTAACATTTGTTACAAATCGCTGAAGAAAAACGCCGTCCAGACCATAGTCTCGAAGCCATTTCATGTGCCTTACAACGGTTTTTTTTGTGTACGCCGAATAGACCTTTACCGGCCTTCCATCTGCGTAGGTAAAACCATCCGTTGGAAATAATTCATCTGCTTCATATTCCCTGAAATCCGGAAACATATCAACGGTGATTTTTTCCGGGCTAAACATGTTTTCTCGTCCCCAGTGTCTCCACCTTGCATAAGTTGATCCGTCATCAGGATGCAGGAACCAGCCCTGGTATCCGAACATTACCTTACCGTCGAGGGTATTGAAATCCAGAGGCTGAATGTCCAGCGGGTCGCCGGATTCAACCGGCAGATCCGACTCCAGAAAACGTATATCGTCAATTTTTGCAGTGACTGAAGCTGAAAGATTCTGATACACCCTGAAGAAATTGATGGCATTCAAATCGGGTTCTCCCAGTTTAACTGCTGACGCGATGGGCAAGACCAATTCATTCCAACCGCTGGTTATGCCCAGGGCAGCCAGGCTCCAGGAATATTCATCTGCGTCCGGACCTCCCGATGAGGATACTTCAATACTTCCCCCCCCGTCGAAATTTCCGGGATCAGAGACATACAACCATAAACTCAGGAAGCCTGCTTCATCCACCCCGGTATAGGTTTGAGAAAACGTCTTTTTAAACCAGTCTGTCCCGCTTCCGGTGAATTGTATAGCGGCGAAACCCTCTTTTTTATCGGTATTGTCAACTGTTAGCGAATTGGATCCGCTCCAAAGGTTCGTTCTGTCACATCGCTGTAGCACTACCTGGGCCTGTGATCCTGCCATAAGCACAAACAGTAAACAGGTGCTGATCAAACTAAATTTCCTCATATTATTATCATTCATTCGACCATGAGAAAGAATGAGGTTGCCCCAAGGGACAACCTCATTCAATCTAAATCCTTGCTTA
This sequence comes from uncultured Bacteroidales bacterium, assembly GCA_963710385.1. Taxonomy (GTDB): domain Bacteria; phylum Bacteroidota; class Bacteroidia; order Bacteroidales. The sequence continues at coordinate 38,207 of CAVQAB010000011.1, forward strand.
ATTAAATTTCTACTAGAAACTAAGTTCCTGGAATTGAAGCTATTTAATGAGGATCATTTGCTTATACCTCTTATCCTGCCGGTCTTTTACATCAATAACATAAACGCCAGTTTCTATATCGCTTACATTAACGAGGGTGGAATTTTGAACCTCTTTCACCTTTTGACCCGTGACATTGTAAATCTCCACAGATGCAACATCCATACCTCTTATTTGCAGGATATCCTTTGCCGGATTGGGATAAATGACTACGTCAGAGGCCTTATTGTTTTCAACCGCAGTTACGATTGATGTAGTAAAGGCAAAAATGTATGGTTCAGTCAATGCGGTCCCAAAATCATCGATTGCGCCTATCTCAACCGTTCCAAAGTACATGGTACTAGGATTCATTACAGGTGCGGAGATAAATACCGTCTTGTTATCCTCGTTCCAGACAAATGAAAGGTCTGTGAGTTCAGGAATAAATGAAATTGACTGTTCTACGGTGGTGTCGGGTACCATTGATTTTGAAAACTCAATGGAGATGGGCGAATCTATCGGAACTTCCTCATCAAGGTTCGCAGGGAAGGTGCTCACCACTGAAGGAGGCTCCGGCAGGGTTTTGAACATAAAGGTATCCGCCTCAAGTATATTCAGGCCATTGGTACCAAGTGTACCGGGTCCAACGACAACTGTATACCAGGTTGCGAATTCCAGGTTATCATATGAGATTGTCAGTACATCGCCCAGGGTACCTGCACTCCAGGCATCTGCCCTGTTTACAACATCCGGGCTGATGCTTACAGCAGCAGCTGTAGCTGCCTGGTCCATCGGGGCATCGAATTCGATCACCAGGTCATCTGCAACATTGAAAGTCAGCGAATCGCCTCGTGGCGGTGTGGTTGACATTACAGCCGGTGGCTTGGGGTCAGCAGCCACCACGTTAAATTCCAGGCTCCATAATTTGTAACCCATGTCAATGGAATCCTCAGTGGTAAAACGGAGCATGTCGGTAAAATACCTCATGTCATATCCATCTCCTGGAATATAAAGTTCGGTTGGATGAGGATCGCCATCTACACCATCAGTAATTGCATGCCACCCCCTGGTGTCCTGATCAATGACAACTGCGTGAGCATTATCTTCTCCTGATACATCATTGTATCCGAACCTGAAAAAATCAATACCCACATCTCCGGTAAGTTCAAACTGCATCCATTCGTTGTTTTCTCCCTCATCATCAATCCTTCTCTGGTTTTTTCCGCGAACACCGATTCCTCCCAGGTTACCAGATTCACCCACACCCAGCTGCATCCTGCTTTCAGCTGTCAGAATCAGGGAAAATGATTTCCCATACAGGTCGGGGTTTGTAGTTGCTCCGATAGCTGGATCGTCCCAGGCGTTGAGAGCATCAACAACAGGTTGATAAGTTGTGGGTGTAATCACATCGAGATCCGATTTGACCGGTAGCACCAATCGTAAACGCAAATTCAACGTATGGATCATCGACTGCAAATGGTTCGGCCCTCTGCAGTGGCACCAGAACCGGATCCGCCAAGTCCGACTCCAAGATATCCATCGTTTGATGATCCAATATCCAAATCATCCGGATTTGTAAACTCCACGACAATAGGATCATCCTGGGCCTGGAGGTTCAATACAAAGCCGCTCAGCGCCATAATGAAGCAGGCAAAAAGAACTTTTGTTATTATTTGCTTTTTCATAATATTCTAATTTTTTTAGTTATACCTTATTTTATTACAATCAATTTCCTGACCCTGGTATCATCTCTGTCTGTTATAGTAACGGCATAACTGCCAGGCTCAATATCGCTTACATTAATGAGAGTCGAGTTGTATACCTCTTTCATCAATTGTCCTGTGAGGTTGTAAATCCTTGCAGATACCACGTCCATTCCTCTTACCTCCAAAATATCTGAGGCCGGATTCGGGTAAAGAACAACATCGGAAACTTTCCTCTCCTCAGCTGAAACCGGCCAGGTATTAAAGGAAAGTTGAAGTGGCCCAACCACTGCCTGCCCGTATATATCAGTTGCAACTGTACTGAGGGTTACAACGTAAATGGCTGTTTCCATTCCATCGGATGTGATATATACCTTGGTATTATCCTCGTTCCAGACAAAAACAGGATTAGTAAGAGCCGGTTCAAATGAGATTGCATTTTCTACACTGTCGGGTATCATGGAATGTGAAAACTCGATAAACAATGGTGTATTTGCCGGAACATGTTCCTTGCCCAACTGTATAGGATAACCAGCAACAACAGTAGGATTGTCCGGAAGGGTTTGGTAATCATAACTTAAGCTGACAATTGAATTTACTCCGTCTCCACTTACAGCATCCGTGCTGATTGCCAAAGTATAATCGGTGAAGAAATCAAGTGCATCAGAGGTGATGGTCAATTCATCCCCTGCACCATTCCAGGTATTCACCCTGTTGGTCAGCGCTGGTGTAAATGCCACTGCAGCTTCAGTAGTTGCAGTATTCATTGCCATATTGAACAGTATTACAAAATCTGAATCCACTCCAATACGCTCTTCTCCCGGTACTGGTGAGATTCCGGCAACAGATGGGTTTGTGGGCTCCATCAGGGTAAAATAGAGACCTAAAAGTCTTCCACCCGCAGATCCAAGGGAGTCAGGGGCTGACAATGTTAATACTTCCGATGCAAAGCGTAATTCCAACAGTGCAGCATCAAAAGCTATGACAGAATCGCGAACAAAAGTTGTGTCTATATCAGTAAAGACAGAATCGCCCGCAGGCAGGTAAAATAAGGAATCCGTATCATAATCTTTCAAAACAAAACTGGCATTATCGCCATTACCGCGCTCAGTCGGTTCATACATCAGTGAATCAATGGTGAGGCCCACACTTCCTTCAAGAGTAATGTACAGTATTTCCTTGCCTGTATCATCAATACGGCCTGAATTCATACCCTGGATACCCAGTCCGCCTTTTTCCCGGCAGTCTAATCGTTTCCCATTGGTTGTCAATACCAAAGAGAATGACTTGCCGAAGAGAGAGGCAATGTCTGTGGTCCCCGCATTGGGATCATCCCAGGTATCAATGAATGTCTTAATACCCTCGTCAGTTGCGGGAGTAACCGCATCCAGGGCAATATTACCGGATCCATCTATTGTGTAATTCAGATGAAGAGCATCCCTTCCGGCGATCCCTTGTTGCCTTTCGGCTCGATCATCTCCATTCTCGAAGATGACTTTTGCCTGCCCATGCAAATTGACAAAGCAGGCACTAACTGCTAAAATGAACATAGCAGTAAAAACATTTCTGAGTTGTTGTTTTTTCATAATCTCTGAGTTTAATGTTTAGTAATAATTGTATTGGTCGCTTGATTTATTTATATATGGTTACTGCGTATTCCTCAAAAGTTACATCTGTATCAATAAAGACAAGTGAATCGTTCACCTGGTAATCATCCGTTCCGTCGTTGTAAATATAATCCAGGTAGATGGTCCGGTGTTCGTTTCCATTGTAAGATTCCGATTCACTGTCATCTTTGGAATAGTAGATTCCCGTACCGCTCACATCAACGGTTGCAGTGTCTATCTGAGACACCGTAACGGATTGACTATCATGATTGAACGTCAGCTTCATCCTGAAGCTTTCGTCTGTGGACATACCGGCTGCATGCTCCATAATATTCTCTGTCAATGATGTAGTAGTCAGCACTGTCGCCACATTATTCGTGAGAAACCGTTCGGAATATGTTACAGTTTCCTGGCTTGTCAGGTTCAATCTTTGACCCCTGTACAAATAGTAGCCGTGGACTGCATTGATATACCTGATGCCGAACATCGTGTAGTCCTTGGGTACTGTTTTCCAATGTTCTGGATTTCTCACATCAGCAGTATCCAGCGACACCGCGGAATTTACCTCTCCACTCAGAACAGAATCCGATAGGGCATTGGTAATTCGAAGTGGTACGACATAGTTAAATCCTGAGCTTAAGGGATCCTGAAAGAAGGCATCGTTCAACTGTACACGCGTCGCTTCGCTTAGTTCCCCTGCGGGGATGGTTAAATCTACCTGAGCTTCGTTAAGGAATTCAGCGTCATAATATGATACAGGCAATAATCTCAGGGTATCTCCTGTTGCTGTGTTAATAATGTTTTCAGCAAGCTCCGGAGCATATGCTATGGTAACTACCCTGTCCTCCTTATTTTCATATACACCGCCCATTGTTACGCCAATAGTAAAAGCACTTTCCAGGTCAATGGAATTATCACCAACCGATTCGTCGCCAAGAATAAGTGTACGTATGGGCATCTGAAAAGGAAAGTAAACAGTGGTATAATTGTAATCATCAAATTCAATATCCCTATTTGTACATGAATATAGGAGAATTCCTGTAAATAATATGCTTATTATCTTTTTCATGTCTCTCCTGTTAAGTAAATCTGAGATTTAATTCATTAGCTATTTTGTTTCTGTTTAATTCCAGCCCTCATTCTGAATAAGTTCATATTTTAAGGTTTCTACGTAAGGTATCGGACCATAGATCTGATGGTCACTGTAATTTCGTTTCTCAACCTCAACATAGTTATATTCAGTTCCGTCAGCGGAAACCTGTACCCCGTGGACCGGCTCTTTCATCACATCGATCATTTTCCACCGTCTCAGGTCCCAGAAACGCTGATTTTCAAAACACATCTCGAGTCGCCGCTCGTTCTTAATTAAATCTGCCAATCCGGCCTGGTCCTGTAGGCTAACCCAGAAACCTGTTGTAATACCTGCCCTGTTCCGAATCGCATTAATTACATTGCGGGCTGTATATCCGCCAATATCTCCTTCGGGTCCTACAGCCTGATTCGCCGCTTCAGCAAACATGAGCAATACATCTGTATAGCGCGCATACACATAATAGTGTATGCCATTTGAATTAACTACAGGATTCACATCGACACCCAGGTTCATGAATTTTCTCAGATAATAACCTGTTAAAGACCGATTCGGATCAGCGCTGCCAATGGCATCCTGTGAGCCGGCAGTTGTATTATGATTGTAATGGTAGTATCCGCATTTCTACGATTTCTGATCCATTATAAAGAATATACAAGGAGAGTCTTGGATCGCGTCCTGAATAATGGATCAGAAGAATTGATCTTATCATCGGATCTGGTCGGTATTCCGGTTACCAGCGGAAAAGCATTCACAAGTTCCTGGGTTGGATTTGTCCTCCCTTCTCCATACCAGGATGGAGGAAAATTGTTCTGCTTCCCAGCTGTTAATATTCCTCTGCGATGAATACCAGAATACTTCCGGATGTTCATTGCCCTGCGCTACATCACTATTGCTGTAAAATTGCAGATGATCCTGGTTAGTCACGAGTTATATTATCAAGTCCATTGTTCAGATCCATAATTTCAGCAGCGGATTCTGCCGCCTGCTGGTAGGTATAAGATGATCCGTCTGCATACGCAGGACTTGCCGCATACAATAGTGTTTTTGTTTTTATCAAACGAACAGCCAATCCATTGATCCTGTTGGTAAAATCGCTTCCATATCCCAGTCTGTAATAACTATCACCGCTGTCTGTGTACCTGTCCGGCAATAAGGCAATGGCACTATCGCAATCCGTTAAAATGAACTCGACAAGTTCATTAAATGATGATCGCGGAATCTCATAATCATCAGGATTACCCGGATCAAGTACACGATCAACAATAGGAACCCCGAGCATTTCTCCATTTGCTCCCCTGCCTGCATGAGCCTGTAAAAGGCCGAAATAGTACCATGCACGCAGGCCAAAAGCTTCTCCCTTGAGTCTTTTGGCGAACATTTCGCTCACGTTTTCAAACTCCCAATACCAGTTAACCTCTGAGGTCTCCTCCAAGAATGTATTGATATACGCTATGTTCTCATAAGCGTTGTTCCATACTGAAAATGGATTAAAGATTGATGACCAGCCACCGTCGTTGGCATGATCGTACACTTGCTACCAGATTATTTGTTACAGCGTCGTCACTACCGTAATCCAGGTTGAAATTGGTGTGATTTTGCGGAAGATCCAGGTAGGCTTTCAGAAGTATACCTTCAGCGAAATTGGTGAAACTCTTTGCATCATCCAAGGTATATACATTAGAGACATCCGGCTCCAAAAGCTCACAACCGGAAAGCAGTAACAGCGGTACCATTATTTTTATTATACTATATGTTAATCTCTTCATATCAGTATAGTTTATCATAAAGTTTTACCTCTTAAAATGAGGTTACAATGCCAAGTACCACACTTCTGGTTCTTGGGGGACCATAAGGATTGACTTCAGTAAAGGCTTTATTTTTGTTAATGACTGCAAGACTACTTCCTCTTATGTACACCTGGGAGTTTTGAAGGAAGGGGATTGTACTTCCCCCATCAAAATGATAGGTCAGCTGTACAGTAGGAAGTCTAAACGAATTGTTCTCATACACCCAGAAACTGGAAATGCGATCGTTGTTTCCACCGCTTCTGGTAGTCAACCGGGGATGAATGGCATTCACATCCATATTACCGGGTCCGTAAGCCTGCAGGGCATATTCTGAGTACTTCACATCACCGATAACCCGGAAATATTCTTGACATGTCGAGAGTTGGTATCTCCGAGCCTGCCTACTCCAAGAATATAGAAACCAAAATTTCTGAAACGGAGATCTACATGGGCGCCGTATTGTGTGCGTCGGCCATGGCCAACAATGCGCTGTCCAGCTGGTCTACAATCCCGTCACCATTCTGGTCCAGGTACTTAATATCACCCGGCTGAATAGCTCCAAATGCTGGAACCGGCAGGCCATCCACAAGGGATCCGTCCGGATTAAAATCACCTTCGCCATAAAGCCCGTCGGCAACCAGGGCCCACCTGGCGTCTGTTGCAGTCCCTTCCCTGGTGAGTGCCTCATCCACACCTTCAAATAAAGGTTCATCTCTCTTCGTGATAATCGGATTGATGTTCATCACGTTACCTCCAAGGGAAACATGGAAATCATCTGATATCCTGTAAGTGTAATCAATTCCAAACTCAATACCCGTTGTCTTGTCACTGTTAAAATTGGAATATACCAGATCCTCAAATCCCAGTATCTGCGGATAGGCGTAAGTCATAAGGGTTACATTATCCATAGAATGGCTCTGGAACCAACCCAGCTCCAGGTGGAGAGAATTATTCAGTAAACCCGCCTCTATACCTGCGGAAATGTCCTCCCGCTTTTGAAGGAGAATATCGTTTGAAGCTGTGGAAAATACAGTTTCGTTGTTGTCCCTGTTCGTATTGTTATAATTAAAGTTACGTCCTCTAACGAAAGTATTGGCATATCTGAAGTAGTCCTCATTGGCAATTCCCCAGTTATCATTTTTTGATATGCCGTATGAACCTCTCAATTTAAGATAATTGATCACCGAGACATTATCCATAAAACTCTCTTCAGAAACGATCCACGCAACCCCTACAGCCGGCATGAATTCAAAATTCTCACCATCAGGCAATTTCTTTGTGCCAATACTCATAAGCGATCCCTCAAGAACATACTTTTTATTGAACATGTAATTGGCCGAAACTCCGTAATGCAAAAAAACCTGCCTCTGAAAGGATCCTTCCATGGTTAAAACATTTCCATACAAAATGGCCATGGCGGATATATCGTGCATTCCGAAACTTCTGTCATAGCTCAGATTTCCGTAATACGTTACATCGCTGTAGTATGTGGACAGCTCGTCATTGGTATTATATTGGTCACGGGGCACATCCTCACCATGGATGACTAAAGTATCCAGGACACCCAATGAATCGAGCTTGGGTTCGTAGATTGCATAATCATATAACTGTTCCGTAAAGAGTGTGTTGTATAAATTCATCCCGACATATCCTTTAGCAGAGAGCCCCTCTGTGATGAAGTTTAAATCAACGTCCAGATTACTGCTGAACTGAGCAAGGGTATTGCCGGTAATTCACTCGTCCGTTCTGGACCAGCTCTCCAAGGATCTGGTTATTCGCATAGGTGGAATTTCCTCCCAGTACCATCCCATCCTGTAAATTGGCTTCTTCAAGTAGAAAATTCCTTGTTGTTTCATCCTGGATCAGATTGGGATCCCATAGAACCGGATAGGCATTGGGCTTGATCTTTGCAAAATTATCCCAGTAATCATCTTCGCAGTGATACGTTTGGTCCGTCAGTGATGATCAGTCTTGCCACTGCCTGAATGCCCATTTTCATGAAATCAGTGATCTTAAAGTCAAGATTACCCCTGAAATTGAAATAACTGTTGATATCAGGTATCTCTGTGTTCAACCAACCGTTATCCTGTCCCCATTCAGTATTTATATAATATTGGGCATTTTGATTACCACCGGAAATGTCAAAAATCACATTTGTGCTGCTCCTGAAGTTCCGTAAGTAATCTTCGGTATAAAAATCATTGTCCGGATATATTGCCGGGGACTCTCCGCTGCGCGTCATATCAATGTCATCCTGGAAGGTAAATGGGAGGATCTCCGTCATTAATCAGTGCTTCGTTATATTTTTCCATATAATCTGCCGCGTTGAGGAAATTTGGAAGCGCCCGTGCCTGAGAAATCGAATGCTGCGCACTCACCCTGATCTGAGACTTTCCGGGCTTTCCTCTTTTTGTATTGATCAGGATTACTCCCTGATCACCCAATGCACCATACATCGCCTTGGAAACAGCATCTTTTAACACCACAATGGACTCAATTTCCAGCATATTCAGGTTATTATAGTAGAATCCATTTTGAGGCACTCCGTCAATAACCACAACGGCATTACCGGTTCCCCAGGTATTATAGGTATCAAATAGTCCGACAACCTTACCGTTTATTGCAGAACCTAATATCGGTCCTTGAATCCCTTAGATACTCTTTCTGAGCATCAACAACACTTACTGAACCGGTAAGCCTGTCTTTCTCCATTTCATTGAAATACAGGTTCAACTGTATTGGAATTTGCTATTGAGCTATCTGGATCATATTCGTCCTGGTAAATCTCTTGGAGCCTCCTGGGCTGAAAGCAGTCCATACAGTGCTGTGGACATTATCAGACATGAAAATAATTTCTTGATATTCATATTGCTATTATTTTCTTACCATTTAAGGTTAAACAATTACCATCCAGGATTTTGCTCCCAGGTTTCAGCAAAAAATACATCATCATCAAGGAAAGGCATCCAGTAGTGAGCATCCTTGAAAACATAATTACCGCTGTCTGGTGCTTTTAAACGCACTACATTTGCATCGTCAACAGGATTCTCAACATCTAGCATTACCTCCAAGCAGGTCGAATTTCAGGATTTCAATGGGTGTTCCGTCTTTATAATGAGCGATTTTCCATCTGCGGATATCGTACCAGTAATGTCCCTCGTAGGCCAGTTCAACAGCTCGTTCATTACGGTATAGTACCCGGAAGGGATCCAGGTTGCCGACATATGCATCCTCTTCAGATTGCGGCATGAGATAGCTTATAATCGCCATAGCCAGCGTGGTTGCAACATCCGGCATACCGGCTCTTGGCCTCACTTTGTTAACTGCATCTGCAGCTGACATTGTTACCACCTGCCGGAACTGCATTATAATCACCGCTGAGTTCGTATGCTGCTTCAGCATAGGTCAGGTAAATATCTGCCAAGCGCAGGTAGGGAGTGGCATAACCATTGTCTTCATAGTCCGGATTATTTACTCCATCGGCAAAATACTTGCGCACGATAAAGCAATTGAAATCTTTTGCTCTCACCCCCCATGCCTGATTCACCACTTTCGTTCCAACCGTATCTCCGTGGACATAGAATACTTTATAAAACCGGGGGTCACGGCCTTGCCATCTCCGGGTTGGATCCTGATCGTATGCATGTCTGTATCGGGAACCGTCTGCCATTTCAAATTTATCGGCATAATTGACAGTTTCCCTGTGCACCGTCCTGATTGGTCAGGTTTTTGTCGCCATAGGCTCGTCCGGCAGTTTGCCTGACCGTTACAGCTCCAAAAGCATCTGTCGGTTTTTTCCATAATACTTCAGGAGTACCAGGCTGGTCGCCTCCATCATTATAAGCAAATAGTCTTTGGTAATCCGCCCATTCGGAAAGCCCGTCAGCATTCACCTCCGGCATACCTGGAGGTTGCCGGCCTGTGATGCTAAGGGCTTCGTCGATAACCGCCTGGCAGGCAACAATACAGCGTGCAAGAAGATCGTCATCATAGTCTGCAATACCGGTTGAATATTCATTAAACAGAGGACTGGCCGAGTATTGTAATGCTTTGGCCACATAACCAAGTGCAGCAGCCCTGGAAGGGCGCCCCCAATTGATTATAGGATCAGGCCATACGGAAGGCAAAAGTTCGGCTGCTGTTTCCATATCGTCTATGATTCGCTCAAAAACTGCCTGGCAGTCATTGTAGGTCTTCCCATCCTTTTCATAGGACCAGTGGCGGTTCATATAATCATATTCCGAACCACTTGGAATAATGGTGTCTACATAAGGAATTGTTCCCCATATTCTTACAAATTCATAATGCCAGAAGGCCCTGTAGAATAGTGCCTGTCCTTTTAACCAATCCCGTTGGTCAGGTGTGGCTTCAACCAATGCATCTGAACTAAGCTTTTCAAGGCAGATATTTGTGATCCGCACCGCTTTCCACATATGAGAATAAAGTCCGAAATTTGCCCCTTCATGAGCAGATCCCTCGTTATGCGGGAAAAATATTGAATGCGCATCCATCAACCCTCCCCCTGATCGGGCATATAGACCGAGATTCGCCTTTGTAACAGAAAAACCGGCGTAGGCAACGGCTTCTCCTCCAAGCGCATGAACACGCCTGGCACCACCTCTTGTATAATCCTTGATCATAACAACGATCTGATCCTGGAATCCCTGGAAGTCTTTATAGGTAGAAAATATATCTTCCTCGGTCAATCCGGCCTCCACCGGAATCTCAAGGTATTCTTCACAGCCCGTGAATGAAAACATCAGGCTCAGTGCCAGTGCCAGTATTATATAGATTGCTTTACAATTCATTGCGTCAGTTTTAATCGTCTCTTCGTTTAAAATTGTATTCTTGCACCAAAATTCACTTGCTTCTTTGTTGGATAGTTCTTTAAGGTCATGGTTCGCTCCTACCCCGTCGTCCGGCATGAGTGACCACATCCAGAGATTTCTGCCATTCGCATAGAACTGAATGTTGGCAATTCCAATTCTTTTTGTCCAAGCTGCTGGCAGACTGTAAGCAATTTGAGCGGCTTGTATCCGCAAGAATGAACCGTCGTACCGCTGGTACTGTCCTACTTGAATCCATTTCGAACCTCTGCTGATCGCAGGATAATCCGGATCGACCTGATTGTATGTCCAGGATCTGTCCAGCAAGTATTCAGGAATAAAAGCTCTTTCGAAACTGAATTTTGAATCACTGATATTTCGTGTCACATTGTAGGCTCCGACAAACTGAATGGAAAATTCCAGTCCCTTCCAATCCGCCCCCAGTGACATGCCATAGTTGTTCTGGGGATAAACCGGGTATCCGTATGGGATTACATCATCTGAACTTTCGTATTGTCCGTCTGCATCATAATCAATCAATGCCACATCACCAGGCATTCGCTGATCATTCTGACCACCGGTTGAAGATCCTGGTGTTGAATAGAGCTCATCCCAGCTGTTAATTATACCGGAGCCAACAGAAGTTCTTGTCTGGTCAAGAGGAAATCCGGCTGATGCCCTGTATGATGGTGTCAGAGGGGGATCCTCCTTAAAGATTACTTCACTTCTTGCAACTGACCACTTCGCTTTGGCCCAGTAATTAAAAACATTTGCAACCGTGTTCCGATAGGTCACTTCGAACTCCATTCCACGTGAAGCGGCCTCCCCCAGGTTAGCTGCAGCAAAAGCAGGAACACCACTAACAACAGGTACCTGTCGCTGATCTGCTGCAATAAGCATATCATAACGATATTCGTCCCAGAGATCAACTGTCATCGATATCCTGTTTCTGAGTAAACCTATATCCAGGCCAAGATTCTGCTTTCTGGCAGACTCCCACCGCAGGTCAGCATTTCCTGGAGTTCCCTCCGAGGTTCTGATATATCCATCGTAATCGGAGATGGGATAACCGAATCGGGATTCCTCTATGGTGGTGGGTGTATCATTGCCCGCCTGGTCGTCAATAGCATTGGTAAATAACTCCCAAACGGTTACATAGGGCCACTGACCACCGGCATTTACGCGGTCGTTTCCGACCAGTCCCCATGAATACCTTACTTTCAGCCTTTCCAGCCATTCGAGGGAAGCATTTTGTATAAAGGGTTCATTGCTGATCATCCAGCTTCCCCCCACTGAAGGGAAAATATCGAATTTATAACCGGGACCGAATTTCTCTGATCCGTTGTAAGCACCGTTCACTTCCAGGAAGTAGCGCCTGTCATAATTATAGGTCAGACGTCCAATCCAGTCTTCCCGCTTTCCGGGCCAGTTGCTACCTCTAACTTCTTCCTGCCGGCTGAAAACGGCTGTTCCAGTTACATCATGTATTCCGAAAGTCCGGGCATAATTCAACCTGGCTTCATAATAAAGGTTACGCCTGGTGTTGACCGGCTACTGATCCGGATATCTGATGCGTTAAAACTGGTTGGCTGCTCAATCCAGCCAAATCCTGCACCCGTAGCACCTCCCCCACCTACATCCCATATTGTTGTAGGAAAAGCCATATTAGCAGGATCACCATTGGCAAATTTATAGATCCCTTCATCAGCATCGTAATACCCGCCGTTCAGATAAAAATCTTCATCTATTGTTTTCGTGAGCACACCGTCATCTCTAACCTCGAGACCCTCTACTTCAAACCTGTTATCGTAGGCCAGTTTGGCTGAAAGTTTGAGTCCCTGGGTAATAAATGCAAGGTCTTGCTCAAGCGTGTAATCCATATTAATCGTAGTGGTGTTAATGGCTTGAAGACCACCGGTATTCAATCTGTAAAAGGGATTATACGCATTTAAATCGTAGTTCCTGGCGCCATATACACCATCTTCATATTTAGCAACCATCGCGTTCGGCGGATAACCGCTAATTGCGTCATAAATACTATTTAAACGATAGCCGGGAATTGAATTCTGAAAGGTCTGGATCCCGTAGATATTCACTTTCAGATTGGTTGTACCGGTCAGTTTTACATCGAAATTGGATCGAATATTGATCCGGTCATAGCTGTAACCAGGCTGATAACCCCGACCTTCATCCTAGACCGTTAAAGAGATCGCCTACATGATTATAGCCTGCATTTGCAAAGTATTTTAAGCGCTCCGTCCCTCCGCGTACACTACCATTTATGCGGTACGACTGTGCAAAATCCCTGAAAATGATATCCAGCCAGTCATTATTCGGATAGGCGTACGGATAGGTATTGTCGCGGTAGTAACCTATCTCCTCGTCTGAGTAATAATAGTTAAGTCCGGATGATCCGTCAATTCGCCTGGTCCGTTCAACTGCATAATTAAAGGCATCGATCGCATCCAGCAGTCCGGCCGGTTCAACAATCTTACTCCAGGTCTCCATGGAATACTCACCTTCAACAGTAAATTGTGCTTTACCCAGTTCACCGCGTTTGGTGGTAATCAAAATTACTCCATTTCCGCCTTTCACTCCAAATACCGCTGTGGCGGAAGCATCCTTCAATACTGAAATACTTGCCACTTCATTGATATCAATGTCATTCATCTCACGCTCAATGCCATCCACCAGGATCAGAGGATCTGAATTGTTCCAGGTGTTTTTACCGCGGATCAGTATCTCTGTTTCCCGGTAGACCCTGTAATCACCGCCACCGGCTAAGCCGGAGGTGGACATGACTGCCATACCCGGTATAACACCGGTTAGCGCATCCTTAAGATTCGTCACATTTCCCTGGGACCTGATATCTTCAGCTTGAGCCGTACCAATGGCACCAACCACACTCTCTTTTTTCTGTTCACCATATCCGACAACAACAACCTCATCCAAACCGACTGTGCTTGTTAACAGGTTTACGTTTATGACCTGGTCCAGGCTTGTTACCTCAACGTTCTGTGGTTCCATGCCCACAAAAGAAAACACGATCACATCTCCGATCGAAACACCGGGCAGGGCAAATTCACCATCAGCATTGGTAATGGTACCAATGGTTGTGCCTTGAATGGTCACGTTTACACCCAGCAAAAGCTCGCCTGTTTCGTCAACAACTGTACCCGTAATGAGCCCCTCTGGGCAATTAAGTGGGTAGATACCGTTGCTAGGAACGAAAAAATTACAAGGATTTTCTTCATAGGATCTAAGTGTTAGTTTAGATTGAAAGATCTCACCCAAATGAGTAGTATAAGCAATAATAGAATAATAGGATTAACAGAAGTATAAATATAAGATTAACCAGATGTCCATTAATTCAGCAGATCTTATATTTTAGGGAAGTCTTGCAATGATTTTAACTACTCCTATACACCATAATCTCAAAGAACTATATGATAATCCGTTGAATTTTAGACTTTTACAATTGAAAAGAGGCATTAGGAAGCTGTAGTTACCAAGGCCTATCCTCCACATCAAGGTGTAAGTTATGAAAGTTAGATTTAATTTGGAAATTTCAGAAAATATTTACAGAAGGTTAACGAGATACAAGTTAACAGACCGCGTAAGCAATTTGCGGTAATGAGAATACAATAAACATTATAAAGTTATGCTAAGAGGAGAGAACCAATCTTTGGTCAGGATCAAGTTGGTTTACGAAGACATTTTCCCAAGATGTATCAGACATTATTTAAATTGGTCTGCCGCTCTGCACGTTATCCTGCTGTTAATATCTTATTAATTATGTGATATTCCTGTTAATGCAACATTAAGCCCTTTGTGGCTATATTTGTTTTATCTCCAAATTGAAGAGATATTTCGCTTTATAGGCTTTTCAATAATTATCATACAAAACAACATACTAGATATGGAAAACTCACGAAGAAATTTTATAAAAAAAGTAGCTGCAGGCTCTTCAGCATTAGCCGTTGGTGGTGTTGGGTATGGAATCTCTGCAGAAAGTTATTCCCGGATTATGGGTGCGAATGACCGCATCAGGATGGGTATCATGGGAACCAATGGCAGGGGACGGAAGATGGCAGCCAATTTTGCACTTCAGAAAAATACTGAAGTGCTGTACATCTGTGATGTGGAAGAGAAAGCGATGGCCAAAGGTATTAAAGCTGTACAGGATGCAGTTAACAAAACTCCAAAGGGCGAGAAGGACATTCGTAAAATGCTTGAGATGAAAGACATTGATGCTGTCTACCTGGCTCCCCCCGATCACTGGCATGTTCCCGCAACCATCATGAGTTGTGTGGCAGGAAAACATGTATATGTGGAAAAACCTCTCAGTCACAATCCCGCAGAGGGAGAGATGGCCATCGAGGCTGCCAGGAAGTATAACAGGGTTGTTCAGATGGGAGCTCAACGGCGCTCCTGGAAATTGCTGACAGAAGGCATCAATGAATTGAAAAATGGAGCAATAGGCAAGGCCTATATGGCGAAAACCTGGTATACGAATAACCGTGGTCCCATAGGTATTGGAAAAGTAGTTCCCGTGCCTTCAAACCTTGATTATGAATTATGGCAGGGTCCGGCTCCGCGTCGTCCTTACAAGGACAACCTTATCCATTATAACTGGCACTGGTTCTGGAACTGGGGAACAGGTGAAGCACTGAATAACGGAACCCATGAGGTCGATCTTGCCAGGTGGGGATTGGGTGTTGATTTCCCAACGAAAGTAAATTCAGTGGGAGGACGATATCATTACAAGGATGACTGGGAGGCTTTCGATACACAGATCATCACTTTTGAATGTGAAGAGGGCGCTTCCATCGTATGGGAAGGACGAAGCTGCAATGGGAACATGGTTGAGGGCCTTGACCGGGGAGTAATCTTTTACGGTGAAAATGGAAGCCTTCATACCGGCCATGATGGCTATACCATTTATGACAGGGATGACAAAGTAATTAAAGAGGTTAAATCAGACATTGTGGTCGATGGAAGAGATACTTCAAGTCCGGCTGCAAGTCTTGACAATGTGCACATTGATAATTTCCTGAGCTGCATCCGTACCGGGGGAAACACCAAATGCTGATGTGGAAACCGGACACAAGAGTACAACCTGGGTGCAATTGGGAAATATCGCTCAAAGGGTTGGAAGGGGTCTGACCATTAATCCTGAAAACGGACATATACAGGGAGACACAGAAGCAGAAAAACTCTGGGGGCGTGAATATGAACCCGGTTGGGAACCAAAATTTTAATGAACTCCAATACATCAATATGATGAAAACAAAAATCATTTTCCTGTTCGCAATAGCCTTTCTGGCTGTACAATGTGCAAATAAAGATCCTCAACAAAATGCAGAAACAGTTGAAAGAACCAGAATGGACAATCTTGTTTGACGGATCCGATACTGATGCACTGGAGAGATACAAAATCAGAGCAATTCCCCGAGCATGGATGGGTAGTTGAAGGTAATGTCTTAACTGTCCTGGGGGAGAAGGAAGATCAGCCGGGAGGCCATGACATTATTACAAAAAAACGTTATGGCAACTTTGAACTGGAGCTTGAGGTAAGATTGACTGAAGGTGCCAACTCCGGAATCAAATATCTTGTTACAGATGCTTTTCCGGGAAAGGAAGGGAATTTCCTTGGACTTGAATACCAGTTGCTTGACAATGAAAGACATCCTGATGCACACAAGGGAAGAGACGGCAATCATAAAATGGCTGCGCTTTACGATATGATACCTCCTCCTGAAGATCTGACCATAAATCCCCCGGGTGAATGGAACAAGGTCAGGATCAAATTGGATGGAAATATGGTTGAACATTGGTTCAACGATGAAAAAGTGCTTGAATTTGACAGAAAAAGCCTGGCGTTCAGGGAACTTGTAAGTCTGAGTAAATACAAGGACCTGGAGAATTTCGGAGAATCAGAGGAGGGGCATATCCTGCTTGCAGGGACATGGAAATGACGTTTCTTTCAGAGCATATCAAAATCCGGACCTGGTAGCAATTATATGCAGCTATTTCTTTTTAATCCATTAGTAAGTATCCGTAACAATGATTGACAATCCAACAACATTTTAGATGGCAATCAGGACTGATTATTGCTCTGCGTTTTCTCATTGGATGGCACTTTCTTTTTGAAGGTATCTCTAAACTTGTTCATCCAGAATGGTCATCCCTTGGTTTCCTGATGGAATCAAAATGGATTTTCTCGGGTATCGCAAACTGGATTACATCCAACCCGGGAGTATTGAACACTGTGGATTTTCTAAATACCTGGGGATTGATAGCATTGGACTTGGACTTATCCTGGGACTCTTTACACGGTGGGCAGCGATTGCAGGAACTGTCTTGCTTGCACTCTATTACCTCTTCCTCCCACCGTTCATCGGCATGGAAACAGCCGCTCCCCAGGAAGGTAATTACCTTATCGTAAACAAGAACCTTATTGAGGCAGTCATGCTGTTGTTGATCGCTGTCTCACCTGCAGCAAAAAAATTGGACTGGATGTTTTTTGAAAAGGGAAATGATTTATGATAATTTATGGGAAACAGTAAACTGGGAAGAAGAGAAGCTTTAAAGGCCCTGGCAGGAATACCAGTCCTGGGATTATTCGGAATTGAAGCGCTGAGAGGAATCAAATACGATGCAAAAAATGATGCACGAAAAAAGATCATTCAATGAACTGGGACTGGAAGACCTGCTTTCGAGTGTAAAACAGGTTACTAAATACCTCTGGAGATCTTATCAGGATTGGTATTGTAGGAACTGGTGTGCGAGGCACCCAACTATCGGAGAGCACTTGGGTTTCATGGAGAAATCCAGATTTGAGAAAGAACTTGCCGACAGGAAGAACGTGGTGGAAAGATCGCTGAAATCACAGATGGAATCATGGTAACCTGAACGTCGCCATTACAGGTATTTGCGATGTATTTGACCTTCATGCTGAAAAAGGTATTGGCCTGCCCGGCATGATATATTTTCCGGGGGTGATATGGGCGAATAAGCATCCTGTGAAACGGTACTGCCATTACCATGATATGCTTGCTGATCCAACGATCGATGCCATCATTATCTCCACACCCGACCATCACCATGCACAGATGACCATTGATGCTGTGAATGCCGGGAAGCATGTCTACTGTGAAAAAGCACCTGTCCACCGGGAAGAAGAGATCCAGCCTCTTTATGACGCAGTTAAGAACAGCGATGTCGTTTACCAGCTGGGTCACCAGATTCCCCAGAATGCCGTATTTCAGCAGGCAAGTGAGATCTTAATCGTGGACTTACTGGGAAATCTTTCACATGTTGAAACGACAACCAATAGAAATACACCTTCCGGTGCATGGATAAGGCACACATACAATTCCGGAGAAACTCAAACCTGGGGATGAAAAATCCATTGACTGGAAATGATTGGCTGGGGAATGCACCTGAAGTTCCTTTCAGCCTTGAACGGTACTATGGCTGGGCCGATATTTTGACTACGATACAGGTCTTTCGGCCAGCTTGTTTTCCCATGAATTCGATGCTGTGAATCAATTGCTTAACCTTGGGATACCCGATACTTGTATCGGCCACCGGCGGACAGTATTATTATACTGAAGTTGGTGATATGCCGGATGTACTCCATACATCGTTTGAATATAAGAAAAAGGGAACCACGCTCACATACAGCGCAAACCTGACCTCATCCAAGTCAAGACCACGTACCATCTATGGAAAGGATGCATTCATGACAATTGGGGAAGTCCCTGAGCTATGACACCTGATGGTCAGATCGGATAGATATAAAGGCCTGCATTGAAAACGGACTGGTTGATCCATCACAGACCCATGCTGGAGATTCAGACAGGATCCAGCCTCTCCGAGCGCTGTAGATGCAGTTACCAGTGCATCCACATCCTATTATGCATCCAGGGGATTAACGACAACAAACATTGAGGGCAGGACTGGGATGTTACGCACCTGCACCTAAAAGAGTGGCTGGATTGTATCCGCCACGGGGGTGAAACATCTGCAAACATTGATATGGCAATCCAGGAAGCAGTAGTCATTGCAATGGCAGATATTTCATACCGGGAACAATGCCGTACCTCATGGGATTCTGTGAATAAGAAGATCTTGCGGGCGTAGTTTAGTTGACCTGACCTTATGTAATACCGGAAAGTTAATGCAAAAGATCTTCAATACAATATTGATTTCACTGGTTTTTGTTTGCAATCTATTTGCATCTGGGATTTTCATTACGCCAACAGGAAATGATGATGCCACACTGATTCAAACTGCCCTTGACGGATTACAAGAGGGTGATACGCTTCATTTAAACGGCGATTTTGTAATCTTCAAGACCATCTACCTGCCTTCGGATTTCACCTGGATCCTTGATGGTTCGCTGACTTTAAGCGAGAATATTGATCTGGACCGGGTTGGTTGGGTAGAAACTGGTGTTGATGCCAGACGGCCAACCGGAATTTCAGAGACTCCAGGCGGCGCAACAAACATAGATATGTCCGGAGGTACCTATTATGGCTATGATATTCATAACGGATCTTCATCGGTTCGCTTTCTGAATTTTGTATCGGTGACCCATTCCTATTTTCATGATTTTACCATTCAAGAAGGATCAGATGATGGCTTCACCCTGGGTCCGGGAAGTAATAACAATGAATGCCGGAACCTTACCGGATCGGTTGCTCACGGAAATGCATTGACCGACAAGGGTGACCACAACAAATGGTATGACTGCATTGCCGAGGATTGTGGTAGTGATGGATGGACACCAAAATGCCGTTATTCTGAATTTCATCGATGTATTGGAAGAAGAAATGCAGGTCCCGGATTTGGAATGTTTGCACGTTTAGACGGGTCCGGCGATCCGGTTGACCTGGGAGAGATCATTGTGGGAAATAAATTCTATGACTGTGAATCCTATGATAACTTAAGGGGAGGATTTAGTTTTAATATTGCGAGCACTTCCGGTCAGGGATCAATTGTAAGGGATAATTATATCCAGGCCGTGTGTTATAATAACCAAATGCAGGGCGTCGGATTCAGAAATAAGCAGGAGGACGGTATCATTGAGAACAATGAAGTCGATATTCTGGTATACGGGAACGAGGGACTGAACAGCAGTGGAGATATATCCAGTTATGCCGGCGGATTAGGCGTGGAGGGGCCGGTATATGGAATTACTGGATCTGTTGTAGCATACGACAATGGGGCTTACGATGTAAATATTAAAAGTGCAGTACAATTGCATCATCACTGCATACCACCCGGATGATCAAAATCAACCGGTATTGAACAATGGATCCAATGGAAATATCACAACGTGAGACAACTTTTGACTGTTCGGATTCATTGGATAAATGGTGCCAGTATAAATACTGTGGGGTCCTTGCACCGCAACTACCCGATGCTCCTGCCGACCTTACAGCAAATGTAGTTTCTTCCAGTCAGATTGATCTGAACTGGACTGATACGACCGGTAACGAAGATGGTTTTATGATTGAGCAAAAAACGACAGATCAATTCAACGTCATTGGAACGGTGGAAGCAAATGTCACTTCATTCAGCAGTATGGACCTGTCAGAGCTAACAGCGTATAGCTATCGTGTTCGGGCATTTAATGTCTCCGGATATTCCGATTATACAAATGAGATTACAGCAACAACCGATTCGAATAACACTACATCTTCAACAGTGCCCGAAGCAAACAGCAATAATGTGCTTAATATCTATCCTAATCCTTTCCAGGAGACTACTCATATTGCTTACACGGTATTGAGGGATTGTTTTGTTTCTATGAAAGTATTTGACTCATCCGGACGAGCGTTGATTACGTTGGTTCATGAATTTAAGCAGGCAGGGCAGTTTACCACAACACTTAACGCCAGGGATTTACCGGACGGAGCATATTATTGCCGTATGTGCGCTGGAAAAATGGTTGAAACAAAGAAAATGGTTCTTCTCAGATAAGATAGCAAATCAGTTTGCCATTCCTTATTCTGCTTCTAGGAAAATCCATTCCACGCTAATATCAGTCTTCACGTTTTCTAACAGGTTGCTTCCGGTGTGAATTTTAACTAATTTTCCTGCGCCATATTTTGTCAGTTTTCAACCATGCTATCGTATAAGACAATATATCGTTTGTCAATATTAATTGGAATTTCCAGGAATTGGGTATTCGCGCTGGTATGGTTGTGCTTAATTATTCCTTTCTCTTCTTTTGGGCAGGAATACGGTTTGGAATTCGCAGCAAAACCTATTTCAAAAGATCAGCGCACGAAGCTTGATCTGAATCCGGAAGGCTATTATTCTTTTCATGGTGAATTTGAATTGTCATTCAGCATTCAATTACGTGAGATGGTACCGTCAACTTTTGGCTATATCGCACGAATCGTTGATACTGAAGGTAATAATATAGATATAATTTTTAACGGACCGGAATCTCATAGTCTTCATGTGGTTTATGGTCAATCACTTACAAGTATTTCGGTGCCTGATAACGACCCGGGCATCTATGAGAATTGGACTGAAATCAGACTCAAGTATCACATCAAGAATAATACCCTTCAGTTTTCCACCCCGGATACTTCCATCCTTCGCCGCAATGTGGATTTTTCCGGGAAGATAAAAATATTCTTCGGCAGGAATGATTTCAACCCTATTCAGACAACCGATGTTCCAAGAATGAACATTAAAGACATCAGGCTCTATCAAAATGGCAAATGTCTGCATCATTTTCCACTCAATGAATTTAACGGTACCAAGGCAAAAGATATCATCTCAAATAAGAGTGCAATTGTTCAAAATCCGGGCTGGATTAAACCCAGGTATTATACCTGGGAATGGTCCTTTGATACTTACCTGAATGGACATGCAGCCATATGCTTTGAACCCGGCGATGAAAAAGTCTATATGGTAGGTGATGAACAGATAAAAATCTTCTCGGTCCTTAAAGATTCGATAAAAACTTTAAATTACAGTAACACGTTTACAGACCTCATTGGGGGAAGCCAGGTATTTTACGATACAATCAAAAACAGACTGATCTGTTATAATTTAATGACAAAGACTGTTCATTATTTCAACTTTTCAGAACTCAAATGGGAACCAGTCTCTGATGGATCCACGATTCCATATACTTTTTCGTTTCCACAATAAATACTATTCAGGCCGCGATAGTGTTCTCTATATTTTTGGCGGCTATAGCCAACACAAGTACTTTAACCTGGTTCAGCAATATGACTTTAAAAATCTATCAATGGGATACCATACAGCCCCTTGGAGCAGATTTCTTTCCGCGAATGCACGCTGCCATAGGATATTATGCGGATACCTTGTATATACTCGGTGGATTTGGCAGCAAGGCAGGAGACCAGATTCTAAACCCAGAGCATTATACAGACCTGATGGCTTTTTCTTTAAAGGATAGAGAATTTATCAAGAAATATGACTTCCAGGCACCAATGGAGGATATAGATTTTGCCCATTCAATGGTAATCGATGAAGAGGATCAGTCATACTATGTTCTGGCAACAACCATATACGAGTACGATACCTACTTACACTTGTTGAGAGGAAACCTTGCAGATCCAACATTAGTAGAACTTGGAGATAAGATCCCCTATTTGTTTCACAATGAGAATTCCTACAGCGATTTATTTTACTCAAAAAACAGCCAGGAACTGATTGCTGCAACATCCCTGACTGACACAGAGAATAATGAGACAAAAATTACAGTTCATAAAATATTCTATCCCGCCGTTTGTTACTGATATAGAGACTGATGAAGACCAGGAATCTGTTTTGGGGTATTGCTTTTGGTGTTCTTTTCTTTCTAAGTGTTGTCGCTGCGGTTATCCTCCTGGTAAGGAATGTAAAAAAGAAAGAGAGCCCTTCCACCAAACAGCGGATCAGACAAGGTAAAAAATAAGACAGGGAAAGACCTTCAATCTCAAAATGGCATGCTCCCGGATAAGCCAAAAAAGCCCGCCAATTCAATTCTGTTTTTCGGGGGCTTTCAGGTGATTAACAAACATGGAGATGATATCACTAAAAAATTCACGCCGCTGCTGAAAGAGCTTTTTCTGCTCATATTTCTTTACTCAATCAAGGATAAAGGAATATCAGTCCCACAGCCTTACAGAGTTGCTCTGGTTTTCAATGGATGCAAAAACTGCAAAAAACAACCGTGCTGTGAATATTGCCAAGTTGAAGAATCTTCTTATCCGAAATAGATAGTTGTACATTAAGCCGCAAGACAGGTTACTGGCAATTGGAATTTAATGATTCAATTGTATACAATGATTACTGGTCCTGCATTAAAAATCATTACTCATGAAAAATCGCTGTCAAAGGAAGATCTTCTGCAATTTCTTGACATTATTAAAAAGGGGCCATTGCTTGGAAATGCAAGTTATGAATGGCTGGATGAATTTAAACTGGAATGTTCAAATCATGATCATAGATCAGCCTTTCACATTATGTTGATCAGGATAAAATCGGATCAGATCCTGAGCTTATGATCCAGTTGGCAGATGCTATTTTAATTTTTGACATGATGCATGAAGAGGCTATTGGTATAAAATGCAAGGCCCTGACGACACTTGGCAAACATAGTCTTGCAAAAGAAATCTTCGCCAAATTCTCAAAGGATTATTTAACGCTATATGATGAACCCTTTGACCGTTCATTCACGGATATCATAAAGAAATAAGACGTGCAAGAATTTCCAGATAATTATATTGGTAAAAAGTATTTTATTGATAGATTTCCTAATATCCTTTGAGCCTGGGAGCAGTAACCTCGTTTTCCCATTCGGCCAGTTGTTCTTTCAATTCAATGGCCTTTTCCGGGTAGGTAGTCAGCAGATCGTTCAATTCTGAAGGATCATCCCCAAGTCTGAAAAGTTTCTCATCCGTGATGGTATCGCCATTCAATTCGATTAAGTACTTAAAATCTCCATCATTGATGGCTTTATGCACGCTTTCAGCTCTTTTCTTCCTCCAGAATAATGTTCTCTTGATATTGCTTTTTTCACCGGCCAGGTGTTTGACAATATCATAACCATCCAGTTGAAGATTACTGGTATCGGCCCCACATAGATTAATGATAGAGCGGGTCAGGTCAAATGAGATTGAGACTTGTTCTGAAACTGAATTCGAAGCAATTTTCCCCGGCCACCGAATAATACATGGAACACGAATTCCTCCTTCATATACCTGTCCCTTTTGACCGCTTAGAATTCCATTGTTGCCTTCCCTGGCGGTCCCGCCGTTATCCGAAAAGAAAATCACGATAGTTTCTCTGTCGAGTTCGCGCTCAGAGAGGTATTCAAGAACCGCACCAACTCCGCTATCAAGCGATTCTACCATTTCAATGTACTTCGCCCTGGAACTGAGACTCCATTCATCCCCTTCGATTGCTCTTCCTAAATCATCTTCGGGACCCTGGAAAGGTGAATGAGGGGAAGTATAGGGCAAATAGAGGAAGAATGGTGTTTTAGATTCCAGCTGCTTTAGCCATAAAATTGCCTTTTCTGAGATCAGGTCTGTCATATACCGACCATCATAAAAAACCTCCTTCCCATTCTCAGCCAGGTTGTGTGCACCGGTGAAATCATCCTGATCAATATCATCCTGCTCGATATGGTAAAAGTAGTCCCCTCCATAACCCAGGTTTCCAAAGGAGTAATCAAATCCGTGCTGGTCAGGACGGAATTTTTTCTCATATCCCAGATGCCATTTTCCAAGCATGGCCGTTTTATACCCCGTGGATTTTAATGAACTTAGTAATGTGGATTCTTCAACAGGAAGGCCAAGCTCCTTTTTATTCCATAACCACATTGCTTCATCGTACCTGCCAATGTTACCTGCTCCAATCGCACATTCCAGTCCACCGGCCCTTTGCTGGTATCTTCCGGTTAACAATGCCGTTCGCGTGGGTGTACACTCCGGACCATTTGCGTAAAAATTGCTTAGGCGGACACCCTCGCTGGCCAGTTTATCAATATTGGGGGTTTTGATATCCCTGACCCCGTAGCATCCCAGGTCACCATAACCCATGTCATCGGCAACAATCAGGACAATGTTGGGTTGGCGCTGATCGCAGGAAAGGCAAACCAAAACGATAAATAAACTACCCAGAATTTTACGCATATCTTGTTGGTGCTTCACTATTAGAAATATCTCCAAAAACACTATTACCTCAACAATATTAGTTTTTTAGTTTCAGTAAAATCACCACTTCGTATCCTGTAATAATAAACTCCACCTGGAAGTGCTGAAGCATCAAACTCAATCTGGTGAATTCCACCGGGCTTAACTCCTTTTACCAATGTGCTGACTTCTTTTCCTAAATCATCAAATATTTTCAGAGATACGTATGAATCATTTGGAATCGAAAACTTAATTGTGGTAGAAAGATTAAATGGATTAGGATAGTTTTGTTCCAGTGAATAAGCAGCAGGCAATTTCACTTTGCTTTTGTCAATTCCGGTTATTATCTCTGAAAGTGGTCGACGCCATATTCCAATCCGCGTACCGGCAAATATGTCATTTTCGCTGAATCCCAGAGAAAGAACATATGCATTGGTCTCAAAATCAATAGTCAAATCCTTATTAAAACTTAGCCAGTTTGAACCATTGTCTGGTGAAAGATATACTCCTTTTGAACCCATTGCAGCAAAAACAATATCTCCATTTGTAGCCAATGAAATGCCATCAAAATATGGAAGTCCGCTATTCACTGCATTCCAGCTTGAACCATTGTCGCTTGACAGGTATACCCCAAAATTTTCTGTCAGGGTGAAAATATTATCTCCGTTTACTGCTATTGAATTAATATATAGTTCATCCAATCCACTATTAACAGCATTCCAGCTGGTCCCATTGTCAGTAGATAGAAATACTCCCTCGACCCATGTTCCGGCAAAAATACTATTACCACTTATTGCCAATGACACAACTGATGAACTACCTATGCCGTTGTTCATTGCATTCCAGGATGAACCATTGTCCGTTGAAAGGAACACACCATTGGTTCCGACAAAAATATTTTCCCCGCTTATTGCTATTGAGCTTGTATTTTCAACTGTTAATCCGTTATTAGCAGCATTCCAGCTTGAACCATTGTCTGTTGAAAGAAAGACTCCGCCCTCTTCCGTTCCGGCGAAAGTATTATCTCCGCTTATGGCGATTGATCTTATATTTGAACTTGTCAGACCATTGTTGACAGCATCCCAGGTCGAACCATTATTTGTCGAAAGAAATACTCCCCCATTGTCCGTTCCGGCAAAAATGTTGTTTCCACTTATTGCAAATGAATGAACATCTAAAAGTTTCAACCCATTACTTCTGGCATTCCAACTCGATCCATTATCTGTTGAAAGAAATACTCCATTACCCGTTGACCCTGCAAAAATTTTATCTCCTTTCACTACGAATGATCTGATATCTAAGTTCATCAATCCGCTATTAACTGCAGTCCAGTTTGAACCCATATCTGTAGAAAGAAATATACCGCCACCAAAAGTTCCGGCTAAAACATGTTCTCCTTTTGCCGCAAATGATTCAATATTCATATTTGTTAAACCGTTATTAACTGCAGTCCAGCTTGAACCCTTGTCGGTTGAAAGATATATACCCCCACTATATGTGCCGGCAGGTTCTACTCCGGCAAAAATATTCTCCCCGCTTGTTACCAGTGAGGTAACAGATTTATGTGTAAATCCGTTATTTACTTCATTCCAGCTTGCGCCATTGTCGGTTGATAGATATACTCCTCCATACCAATCCCAAATTCCCACAAAAATAGTATCCCCAATAACTGCCAATGACCTTTTTGCTGATACCGTAGGTAATCCGTTATTTACTGCAGTCCAGGTTGATCCATCATCTGATGACAGAAAAACACCATCATCCCACGTTCCGGCAAAGATATTGTCTCCACTCATTGCGAATGATCTGATATCCGGATTCTTTGATCCCATCATAACATTGGTCCAGTTTGCTCCATTATCCGTTGAAACAAATAATCCGCTCCTCGTTCCGGCGAAAATTTTTGTTCCGTTGATAACAAATGATCTCACCTCTTTTCCGGATAATCCACTATTTACTTCAGTCCAGTTCGAACCATCATCTGTTGAAAGAAATATCCCATCTTCATAGGTTCCGGCAAAAATATTTCCTTCGCTAATGGCCAGAGCCCGAATATTTCCACCATAGGGACCATTGGTTTGGATCCATTGGGCATGTGAATTTAACATCCCAAAACAAAGTGAGTGTAACAATGCAATAATTATAAATTTTTTCATGGAGAATTACTTTTGAGAAAATGTAAAGTTATTCAGTCGTGGGGTGGTCAGTATATATGCCGGTAAACGAAATATCCGCAAGGGCGGTCATATTCGCATAACCTGCACAGAGGGTTACTATGGGCCGTATTCCTCAAGGAAGAATTAGTACAGACAAGTTAAATAAATGATTTAACTAAAAGAAATTAATCCAAAGCATTTTCAATCTTTGAATTTCTGATCGGGATGATCACTGGGACGAAGTTTGGCCCTTGCCCTCACATGTTCTGGCAAAGATTCGTCGTAAGTCGAGCCAAATCCGTTTGCCTGGTGATAGAAATAATCCTTCCAGGGATCTTTGCCTTCAACTCTTGGATCTTCAGTTTCCCTGAGGTATTCAACCAGCTGTAAGGATAGTTCTTCTTTCATATCAGAATAAGCTGTATCGTAAACCAGGTTATTGATCTGTCCGGGGTCATTACGAACATCATATAGCTCTTCTGCCGGCCTCTTCCCAAAACTCAGTTCGTAATACCAGGGCATTGTTTCCTGGTTTTTAACGATGAATGCCTTGCTAGGACAAGCATCTACATCACCATGGACAGTTTTGTTGGAAGATATAAATTCCGGACCACCCGTTGGCCATCGATCCGGTTCGAAATTCCTGATATAAAGATAGTCACGGGTGCGGATTGCCCTTGCCGGATATGTGGCCCCTTCTGGCCTGCAATAGGTATGCCGTTCCAATCCTGTAAATACCCTGTCTCTTGATGGTTCTACAACGCCTTCCTTTTCTGAAGTCAATATGGGAATAAGACTTTTGCCTGTCATTTCTGAAGGCACTTCCAAACCTGCGGCTTCCAGTATGGTTGGCGCCAGATCAGTCAGGCTTACCAGATCGTCAACCTTCCTGCCACTTTTGATCCTTTTTCCCCAACGGATTGCCAGGGGCATATGCGTTCCCCAATCATAGAGGTTGACTTTAGCACGTGGAAATGGCATACCGTTGTCAGAGGTCACAATAATGATTGTGTTGTCCAATTGGCCTGCCTGTTCCAATTCATAAATCATCCCCGCCAGGTGGGTATCATACCACATGATTTCATATAAATAATCCATGATATCCTGGCGGATCACCTCATTGTCAGGTAAGAATGGTGGGACTTCAATTTCCTCTGCTTTGAGATTCGCCTCTTTCTCTCCTACACCAAACTGGTATTCCCTGTGCGGCTCTGTGGAACCAAACCAGAAGAAAAAGGGAGAATCCTTCGGTTTATCCTGGAGGAAGTCTGAAAAGTTGGCCGTATAGTTTCTCCTGTCTATTCCATAGGCAATTTCCTTTTCCAGACGATCATTGTACGCCTTAATAAGAGGGTCCTTATGAAGGCCAAGGTATCCCCAATTGCCAGGGGCCCAGCCTTTACCGGTATACCCTACATGATATCCCCTGTCGCTGAGGATATGGGTGAACAGCTTCAGATCCTTCGGGATGGTCCCCATCAGAAGACCTGCCTCGCCCGTTCTCCATATCTCCTGTCCGGTCAGGATGGCTGTTCGTGATGGCGTACAGGAGGGACAGGAAGCAAAAGCATTATTGAACAAAACACCTTCCTCTGCTATTCGATCAAAAGCAGGGGTCTTAACTACTTTGTCACCGGTAATACCTGTATGCAACCATGATTGGTCATCTGCCAATACCAACAGAATATTGGGAGAGTCATTTGTATTGCTTGTGGTTTGGAGAGTTATCGCACCCCTGTCACCAAAATCACTGATAAGAGGAATACTAATGCAAAATATGTCAGTTGATGTTTAATGATCATCATGAGAAGGTTTCAATAATTTTCTTAAAGCTATCTGTTATTGTCTTTGAAGTGTGTATTTGCCACCTCTGGTGGTATTAAATTCGATTGATCCGTCATCGAAAGATTCTGTACTTACGCCCTTTCCATCTTTGGTTACACTGAATCCTCCCCCATCCTCAATTCTGCAGGAGTTTCCATATTTTGACACGATTTCTACCCTGGTGATTTCATGATCCTTCCAGTTCAGAACCAACTCAAATCCTCCCCGGGCACATACACCTTCAAAGACCCCCTCACTCCATTCATCGGGAAGGGCAGGCAACAGATCAATCACACCTTCGTGGGATTGAATCA
Organism: uncultured Bacteroidales bacterium; assembly: GCA_963710385.1. GTDB lineage: Bacteria > Bacteroidota > Bacteroidia > Bacteroidales. Next base: position 67,712 of record CAVQAB010000011.1, read on the forward strand.
ACATCTCGGTGATACCAGCAGCTACTCCCATTGTCCCGTCAATCTGGAGCGGAGTAAAACATTTGGCAAATAACTGAGGATAACTTTGCTCCGCAATGTAGCCTTTGAAAACCTGAGCTGCCCGGTTGCCATCGTACAACCTGGCCCAGAGTGCCATTTTCCATCCCCTGGAAAATCCGGTTCCACCATCACCCCTCTGCTCAAGTACTGCCTTACAGGCATCGATATACTGTGGGGTGTTCTTCACTGAAATCACATTTCCGGGATAGAGTCCATACATATGGGAAAAATGCCTGTGCTTATCTTCCATCTGTTCCAGGTCTTCGGTCCACTCCTGCAATGTACCATCCTTCCCAATCCGGGGTGGAACAAGCCTGGTGCGGGCCATATTCACACTGTCCAAAAATTCCTTATCCAGACCCAATATCTGCGCTGCTTCCACATAATAGCTGAAAAGGTCGGTCAGGATCTGATTATCAATGGATGATCCGTAGCATATGGTCGTAAAATAGTAGGAGCCTGTCACCTCATCAAAAAAATATTCATATCCGGGTCCTTTTGGAGGATTTTCAGGTGAAGTGGACGGACTGGTAACCAACCAATTGCCATTGGGATGCTCGATCAGGAAATCCATAAAAAACTGGACGGATCCCTTGATTACCGGGTAGATCTCTCTCAGGTATTCTCTGTCCGGATTGAAAAGGTAATGTTCATATAATTGTGTTGTAAGCCAGGCTCCACCCGTTGTGAAAGTCCCCCAGCAAGGGCCATCCATAGGTGCTGCCACCCTCCAGAGATCAGTGTTCTGGTGAAATACCCAACCTCTGGCTCCATAATGTGCCCTGGCAACTTGTGCACCCTGATCGGTAAGCTCTTTGACCAGGGTAATCAAGGGTTCAGCGCAATCGGAAAGATTTCCGGTTTCCACAGGCCAGTAATTCATTTCCAGGTTGATATTGGTGGTGTATTTTGAATCCCATGAAGGATTCATGTCCTCATTCCAGATTCCCTGGAGATTGGCAGCCTCTGTCCCCTCCCGTGATGTAGATATTAGTACATAGCGGGCAAAATTATAGCATAAAGATGCCAGGTTGGGATCGGAATGTTCTGAAAATCCAGCCATCCTCTGATCCGTTGGAAGGAATGAGTTGTCAGTACCGGGCAAATCCAGCGATACCCTGTTAAAATAGCTTTGATAATCTTCAATGGCTGCAGCAAACATTTGCTGAGAGGATTTATTCACAATCTGCTCCAGGTACCTTGCAACACGCATATCCTGATCTCCGCTCACATCATTATAATTCACAAAATTTGTGGCAGCAACAATGGCCAGTGTTACAGCATCTGCATTCTTTATGGTCAGATCAGAATCGACCACCTCCATACTGCCTCCTTCCGGAATGGCCCTGAGTTGTGCCTTATACCTGATGGCCCCTTCAACGCCCATGTAATCGGCTGATTTTCCTGTGACCACAAGACCATCCTGCCCTGCACCATCCATCCTGAAATAGTCTGTGGCATAGTTTGAGTGTGCCTGGTTCCTGCAACCACGTAGTTGGGCTCTGAAAGTGATGCTGCCCGGCTTACTGGCAGTCAGTCGAATCAGGATCACCTGGTCTGGGGCTGATGAGACTATTTCCCTTCGATAAGTAATATCGTCCACACTGTATTCAACGCTGGTAATTCCTGTTTCAAGATTCAGCCACCTCTTATAGTCTTTTACTTCCTCCTGATTTTCAAAAAAGAGATGCAGGTTGGCCAGTGACTGGTATTTCTGTTGCTCCACCGGATAACCCATCAGGTGGCGTCCGAAAAGTTTATGCGCCTTAAGTGGTTCTCCTTCGAAAAGATATTTCTGAATATCTGGCAGTACTTCTGCCCCTCCTTCAACCACAGTCGAATAGGGTCCACCTGACCAGTAGGTTTCTTCATTTAACTGGATACGCTCCTCACCAAATCTGCCAAAAACCATCGCTCCAAGCCGTCCGTTCCCAACCGGTAAAGCTTCCTCCCAGGCCCCGGCAGGAGAATCATACCACATCAGTGTGGATGGATTAAAATCTTTGTTATCAATGGCATCGGGCATTGCAGATCCCTGAGCTATGACCTGCATAGAACCAAGTAAAAGAAAATGTGCAGCGAATTTCAGGTAGTTAATGCTCATCTCTGGATTGAATAATAGCAAGGTAATTTAGAAATAATGAATGCCAATCCCAATTCCCGGTTCACAGAATGGGATAGTCCCTGTAGAACTGTAAAAACTTGATAAGCTCAGACCTCATTTCAATCTGAACAAATCTCTTCATTTTGCTATCCATTAATTCACCCATGCCCTGCAATAAGCCTTTATCATTAGTCCTTTCGAGGTGTTCGATACAGGTCTGAAGGTATTCGGATAAAGTCATTTCCATCCTGGACTCCACAATGCTTTTGTTGACCGGGGTCTGTCTTTGCATAAAAAACCAACAGTCGAAAATATCTCGATTTGCTAAGGTATTCCTGTCAAGTAAAGCACATAACTTATGCGCAAACATATCTTGCTGAACCATCACCTTCACATTGATCCCCAACAGATTCTTTATTTCATACCTGTTTTCGTATTCACGGTTTGATATCTCAACTTTCAGTTTACGTTCATTTACTCCATAATCAAGGACGATCAACGGACCATAGAACTTTTTTGCTTCATCAAATATCTTACCGTATTTCAGAATTATCATGCGCACTTTCCTGAAAACCAAATCCTCCTTTTCAACATCGAGCAGATTGAAATCCAGATCAACCGAGAAACGTGGCAGGTCATAAAAGAACATAAGGGCAGTACCACCTTTAAATCCTATGTAATTAGCCAGTTCAATGTCTGAGTAAATATCCTTCAGAATTTGAACCAGGAAGAACCTGTGCCGGTTTATATCAACCATATTGCAGGATTTTTTTCACTCTATAAGACATTGCTTTAGACTGGTAAATGGATAGAAGTTTATACACCGTTCTTTTGTTCAGAGGATTCAAATTGTCAAAATAGTATTCCTTATTCAAATACAACAAATCTAAAAACGCTCTTTCAGGTGATGCGATATTTACATGATCCTCCTGCCGATTGATTCCAGCAGTATTTACAAGAACCTCCCCCTTTATTTTACGAAACCGGAGAGTTCTTTCATCGACCTCTATGCTCCTGCTCAGATAACTTACTACTGTGATACTTGAATCAAATTGAAATATGATACCGGCCTTTTGCAATACATAGTCCAGGGAGATATACGAAGGAGTATAAATCACACAAGCCAGCTCCTCAGGATTAAAATCTAACTTGGCGTATATACCTTTGCGCGGATTTAATAATTTTCCAGAGTGGACATAATAATTCAATTTCTTATTGATTGATTGAAAGTTTGTTTCCCCAACCAACTGAGCAATATCATTTAAACGAAAAACAGTCCTTTTCTCCTTGTACAAGGATAACATCATGTCCTAATCTGTCTATTGTGAACTATACATACGATTTTTTCTCATGTTAAGTTCACAAATATATTGAATATAAATGAAAAACCAATAGGAATCAGAAATAGAGGTTGTTAAAATCAATCCAGGTTATAATTCAGGGCCTCAACGCATCGGTATGAATGCCAATCCCAATATTTCTATGACAGATACCTTCGACAATTAATCAAACAAATCTTTCTAAAAGAGATAATTCATATTAATTTAACACGAATTAAGCTGACAAGATAAAAATCAAGTGCTATGAAAAAGATGGTATTTCCGTTTACATTGCTGTTCCTGGCTCTGTTTTTTTCTTTAAATCTCCATGCACAATCGGTCGAGGAGCTTCAACAGCAGATTGAGGCGCTGGACAAAAAGATTGTTGATATGAAGCATACCAATGATATGCTCGGAAAGAAGATCGATGATATCCTGTGGATCCAAAAACTGGAAGATGTGGCCTGGGTGGATAAGGTATATATTTATGGCCCCCCCAGGTGGAAAGAGGAAAATCCAACCTCGCTGAGCGCAGGTAATCCAGTAAAATTCTGGACCTACACGATCATTCCAAAGAACATCGATCCTCATAAGAAATATCCTTTAATCGTGTTACCACATGGAGGCGTTCATTCCAATTTTTCAACATATTATACCCACATCGTCCGCGAACTTGTGGCTCAGGGGTATATCATTGTGGCAGCTGAGTACCGCGGAAGTACTGGCTACGGAAAAAGTCATTACGAAAAAATTGATTATGGCGGATTAGAGATAGAGGACGTAAAGGCCAGCAGGGACTATATGATTGATAATTTTGATTTTGTGGATGCCAAACGGGTTGGGATCATTGGATGGAGCCACGGTGGTTTGATTGCTTTGATGAACATTTTCGACCATCCGGAAGATTACCAGGTAGCATTTGCCGGTGTCCCGGTCAGCGATTTGGTTGCCCGAATGGGCTATCAGACACAGAGTTATCGGGATATGTACTCCGCAGAATATCATATTGGTCAGACGGTAAGAGAAAATGTAGAGGAGTACCGCCGCCGGTCACCGGCCTGGAACGTTCACAAAATGAAGGATGTACCCTTGCTCATACATACCAATACCAATGATGATGATGTCAATGTACTGGAGGTGGAGCACCTTATAAAATCGCTGAAAGCCGAGAATAAAAAATTCCAGTATGAGATTTTCCAGGAGATACCCGGGGGCCACTCCTTTGACAGGATGGATACCAGGATCGCAAATGAAATAAGGGTGAAAATATATAAGTTCCTTGCCGTAAGCTTAAATCCACCAAATCCGATTCGGGATCTATCTACATTAAAAAAAGCAGCGTACAGGTTTTAGGTGCCAGGGATTGATCACTTACCTTACGCGAATGACGGATTCAGCTGAGATGAGCTCCCCTCGCCCATTCACTCCACGGAAAAGAATCACATATTCCCCGGGATAATCAGGGGCTATGAAGGTGATCAATGAGGGAGAATTACTTTCAACCTGCAATTTGGGTATCCATAACATTGTATTTCGTGTATCGGGCAATTGGTCAAGCAGCGAAGGGGTCTCTTCCACCATATTGGGAGAAGGATGCATGGCCAGGAAATCAATAAAAAAGGAATTTTCAGGCAGGTCGATGCCAGCCATATCCATCTCCAGGGAGTGAAGGTTGATTATTCCTCCATACCTAAGGTCCCCTTTTAGATACACGTCATCGATAACATCAATCTTGCTTATCTTATGGGTGGGAACTTTCATAAACTGATCCATATCGAATACAGGAGTCTCGTCAATCATAATCAGGGGATCAAACATGGAAATGGCAGGATTATCGCTCCGAATAAACAGGGAGGGAATGTTCTTCCGGGTGACAGGCGTTACACTCGGCACCAGGTTCATAAACACTTCCTCCAGGGTAGGCAGGAGGATGAAATCACCCATGTTTATGGAGAAGTTTGGTGAGCCGTAGAAAGGGTTCGGCCTGTAAGCCATCTTACTCTTAATTATAGAATCGACTTTCCCGTAGATCCTGGAAAGTTGAACCTTCCGGGCCATGGTGCTTACTAATTCCTCCTCCTTCTCGGAAAGACGGAACGGTTGGGTCGGCAATAGAAGCATCCTCTGATCAAAATCCTGATCGATCCTTACCTCCACCCTGCCAACACCGGGGTATTCAGGTTGAACAAAGAGTTCCAATTTCCCCTCCCTGTGGGGTAGTGTAACCGTGAATTTACCATATGCATCGGAGCGGGCCGTAAAGTATCCGGAGTGGTCTCCCATCAATGTAAAGTGAATCCTGATATCCTCCACAATCTGCTCATCTGTACCCGATTGCAACACAGTTCCTGACAGGGTGGCTCCAAAATAATCGGGCATAAACTTTACCTGAAAATCTTGTAAGTCCTGTGTTTGGCTTTCCACTACTTGCTGGGGATCAACAGGTTTTACCCCAGAAGGCACCACGGTAACACATCCTTTCACAATCCCATTAAAATCTTTCCCATCAGCAGAGATGTGAAGCGACACCGTATCTGCCCTGTTGTAAATAATGGAATGTTCAGAAAACTCCAGGGCACCCTGTGTTACGGACCGCGTGGACAGGCTGCCCCCGGTTTCTTCCACGGGAGCCTTACCGGAAATTTCCGGTCTGTGCGGATTGATGATCCGGAGCGGCACATAACAATAATCCGCGGGGCCCCGGTTCCTCATCCACCGGGTATGGCACCTGAGGAGGTAGTTACCTGTCAATATTTCAGCCGGAATGGCAATCTCACCAGTGGATACCCGGTCATGAACCGGGAATTTCCCGGATACCTCCCGTTCTCCTGTGGCTGAGATCAGTTCCACATACAACACCGCACTCCATTCTCCATATGCAGGCAATCCAGAACGGTGCACATCCGCCCGGAACCTGATCACCTCTTCTGTAATATATAGGGAACGGTCTGTAAAGCAATCCACTCGTTCACGAATCAGTTCAGCTTCGTGGAAAAAAGAGGAATCAAAGGGTGAAATCTGACCATCCATATCCACACCTGCAACGGACAACGCACCCAGGCAGAAACATGCCCGCAATATGGTTCGGATTATTTCCATGATTCCCAGTAATCAGGTCTAACATTCACTCCTCCCTGGATCCGGCAGTCGAAGCAGAACTGTTCTCCTGTGAATGAGGGTTTAAATGGTCCGGGCACATAGATATAGACCGGGTATTCTATTTTATCCCACGTCCAGATAGCACTCAACGGCTGATATTCGCACTGAATGTGAGGAATCGCAAAATCAAAGAAGTTATTGTTATGAACGAAAATTCTTTGTTGGCGGACCTGACTTGCGTAAAAATATCCCAGCACAAGCTCCTCCGGGTCGTTTACGCTGTACATATTTCCAGGTACAGAAGAGAGCTGTTTTTCATATAATCCCCCGGTCTCAAGGGACTGGTCATGCACTCGTTGCCAGTAGTTATATGCCTCCTGAGAAAGCGACTGCTGTTGCACCAGTATGCTGTAGGTGATCTTAAGCCTGTCGGTTTCATTGGATACAAAGTGCAGGGCAACCCGTTTCATTTCATTGGACGACAGGTTCCTTGTTGTTCCTGTATAGAATTGATAAAGAGGGAAAAAATTCCAGCATTTGTAAATGGGATTGCTTCGATATTCCTCCACAGTCCCATCCGCCCACCAGCGATGGGTCCCAAAAAGGGCTGCCCAGTATTCCCAGGTTTCCTCAATCCGCCAGATCAGATTCCGTGAGTCAAAGGATTCTCCTGACATATCAAGAAAGAATTGAATCCCGGGTAAATTCTTTTCTGGATCGTTTGTCTCTCTATATTGAAATTCCCAGTAGACACTGTCAAGTTCAGGGCATGAAAGAATGGTATCGTAGGATGACCGGTACTCCTTCATATCAGGTGTGACAACGTACACGCTCACTGCATCTCCAACTTCCAGGAAGGAATCGGGCACATCGACCGCATAGGTCCCACCACCTTCATCCGCATAATGGATCATGTTTCCATCCTGGTCAGTTACCGAGACCACACAATTCTCCACTGGTTGAAAATCGGGTTTGCGGTAAGGTGAGGACCTGGAAATAGAAATGGTTTGACGGCCCGGATGATCATTAATCATCCCGCTGATAACCATGAGCTTCCTGGGATTCCTCCAGCACAGGTTCGTAGGGTTCAATGCAAGAGGTGCAAAAAACAGAAAACAGCAGAAATATAGAGATCCTATTCACTGGCATAGTTCCCGAGTTTAATATTCCAGGAGAGGGTAACGATGGGCTGACCGAAAATAGAGAGCTTATAACCTTTCACGAATCCGTTCACATTCCGGAAATAAACTGAATAGGCATTCTTTCTTCCGGTAAGATTGTATACACTCAACATCCAGTAGCTATGGAACAACTTGTGCTTCCTCAGGTTCCCTTCCATGTTCATTGAAAAATCGAGCCGGAAATAGTCCGGTATCCTGTACCTGTTCCGGTCCGAATAGTGAATGTAGGGGAGCTCATATTCATAATAGATAGAGACAGGGTAAGTCACCGGTCGCCCCGTCATATAAACCAGATTGGACGAGAAGCTTAATCGCCTTCCCCGTTTGTAATTGGCCACCAGCGTAACATGATGCGGCCTGTCGAAATTGGACGGATAGGTCTTTCCACCATTGATCTGTTCACCGGTACCGGGCGCATCAACCTGCATAAAGGAGCGGGCATAGCTGTAGGTTACCCAACCATTCAGTGCCCCGGTTTTCTTACGGATCATGGCCTCCACCCCGTAGGCCTTCAGTATGCCCTGCAGGGTCTCGCTTTCCACATGGGGACTCTCTGTGAAATTGGCTCCATCCCGGTATTCTACCATATTGAATCCCCATTTCCGGTAGAGCTCAACGGATGTGCTCAGACCGGTAGCAGGAAAGTCCCGGTAGAATCCTGCTGATACCTGGTCCAGATACTGTGGTGCAATGTGGTAATCGCTTAATTTCCATTGGTCTGAAGGAGCAACAGCAATTGTGTTCGTAAGCATGAAAAGGTACTGGTAGCCACGGTTGTACGAGAGTTTGACCGAACTGTTGCTGCTGACCAGATACCTCAGGTTCAACCTGGGTTCCAGTCCGTAATATGTTTTAGCTATCGCTCCCCTCCCGATGTGCAAAGTGTCCCGGATATTGTCATCCACCAGCGGCATACCGGGAGTGTAGGTCCGCACCAGGGAGGGTCCAAGGGAGATGAAGGTAGAAAGCCTCAAACCGGTGTAGGCAGTAAGCCGGTCAGTAAGGTTTATTTCGTCTGCAAGGTAAGCTGCCACTTCTACCCCGTTTTCCATTCCCAGATCCAGGGGTTCTCTTATGGAGCTCCTGCCATAAGGTTCAATGACACCCCGGTTCAGATGGTAATAGATCCCACTCGTGCCAAAAGTCACATTGTGCCGGCCCAGGGATAGCCAGTTAAAATCTGATTTAAGTTCGTAGTGATCTATCTGATAACCATGCTCATACCCTGCTGAAGGATTTTGTACATCGCTGTTATTGAACTTGTAACGACTGTATATTAATGCAAGGTTTCCGTTGATCCGCTGATTGAACCTATGACGCAAATCCACCGAGGCACCTGAGTTGCCATACCCATATGCATGGATTTTCCCCAATTTAAAACGATCCCTGCTCAGGTAGCCGAAAACCTTGATACGGGTCTTGTCTCCAGGATCCAGGGTGTATACGCCACTGATGTCATTGAATCCTGCCTCACTGTTTCTCAAAAGGGGATCTTCCATTCGCTTCAGCATCCAGTCCGAATAAGTGGATCTGGCACTCAATATGAAAGAACTCCTGTCTTTTCGGATGGGCCCTTCCACTGCTGCATAGGCAGATATGGAACTGATCCCTCCCCTTGCCGCAAATCGTTTCATATTCCCCTGCTTTGTACGGACATCGAAAAAGGAAGCCAGCCTGCCTCCGAAATTTGCGGGCAGGTTGCTTTTATATAATGTAAAATCGGCCACAATTTCAGGACTGAAGGAGGTAAAAAAACCGAAGAGGTGAGCGCTGTTATACACAGGAAGTTTGTTGACGTAAATCATATTTTGATCTGCGCTGCTTCCGCGTACATTGAATCCGGCAGAGCCCTCACCAACACTTTGCACCCCGGGCAGCAGCTTCACAACATTGATGATGTCTCTTTCTCCCATGACCAGGGGGACTTCCTTGAATATGTTGTAGTTGAGTCTCTCAAAGCCCATCTGAGTCCCGCTTACATTGTGGTACCTGTTTGCCCTTACCACCACTTCGTCCAGGGGGATCAGGGTCCTCTTCATGGTCAGGGCCAGCTCCCCTTCAGAGTGCACAACCAGGATAAACCTCAGTGGTTCGAGTCCCATGCTATTGCACTCAACTTCATAAGTACCGGGCTGAACAATCAGGTTGAAAAGTCCATCGTAGTTGGTGATGGTCCCCTTATTCATATCCTCCAAATATACCGTGGCACCCATGAGCGGTTCACCACTCTCACTGTCACTAATCTTTCCGTTTATCAATACCCTTTTCCCACCGGATAGAAGCGCTCCGGATCCTACATGAATGGTCTCCGGCATCAGGACCCTCCTTCCATTGATGTAATTCTGTTCGGCGGAGGTAAGCGATGTAAGGTCCGACTCCGGAGATCCGGATATTTCAGTATCTGAAGTTGTAATATAATCCGGCAATCGAGACAATAGGCTGGTTGTATCCGTGAGAAACAGATGATTCCATTCATCAAGAAAGTAGTTCAGTCCAGCCGGCTGAAGTAAAGCCTCAAGTGTGGATAAAAGGGATAATCCGGAGCCTTCCACGGTCACCTTGAGATCCCGCACCCAGGATTCCCTGTAATAGATTGTGACGCCGGTCTGTGCCTTTATGGATTCGGCAAACTCTGAAAAGGGAACCTCTTCGAAATAACCACTGAACACGGGAACATTTTCCTGGCTCTCCACCTTCTGAAACAGATTGATTAAAAAGACCATGCATATAAGTGAGACCCATTTCATGGCAGGTTATCCTTTTCGTAAAGCCGAAGGGCGTCTTTAATCATTGCTTCCACCTTTTGAACAGAGGGTTGCCGAAATGTGAATTCCCACTTTTTCAGCAGCATTGAAATCTCTTTTTGTCTGTGCCCGGGAAAGGCCGCTATAAAGGACTTCCGGTTATGAAAGGATGTGACTTGCTGGTCCAGCCGCAGCCAGTATTGGGTTTTTGAAAGGGTGAATTCATACGCACCTGAACTACGGTTCTGTGTAAGCCTCATCTCTTTCTTCCAACCAATATAACATGCACCCTTTCCTGATGATATCACCTGGTAGTATCCAGCTGGTTTATCCGGGAACTGCATGCGTCTGAATTCCAAACCTTCCAGTGAAAATGATGGCATCAGTTCTGCCACTGACATGAACTGGTTCAGGTGGCCTTCAGCCGTCCGGTACTCTATCTCGACCTTTTGAGAGTAAAGGTTGTACCTGAGTTTAACCTGCTCATACTTTTGATTATTGACCAAAACTGAGCCGGACCTGAACCTGCCATCCAAAAAATAGGGATGACCTTCGATCTGCCCATAATGATTACTGAACTGGATACCATTAATCAGCTCCTGGTCGCTCCCAAAACCTGCTGCGACCACCTCTGGAAATGACACCTGACCTTCCAGAAAAGGAAAGGTCAGGACCAGGAGACTCACCAGGAAAGAAGCTTTTGGCATGGCATCCAAATTCAGTTACCACAAGATATGTAACTTTTCCTCAACAGAGTAATGAGTTGTTTTTACAACAGGGGAAAGCTGGAATCATTCCTGACTACTCCCTGGCCACGCAAACTACACAGTCATAAATTTATAATAAATACTGTCTAATCCGGTAGAACTTCTTTCAGTTTGTAATATATTGCAAAGAATATATTGCAATTTATCATGAAAGATACGAGAAAGCCGAAAGCTTGTGAAAATATCGGTGAGATCAGGGATGCCCTGGATACCATTGACCTGGAGATTATTCATCTGTTTGCTCTCAGGCATGAATATGTAAAGGAAATTGTGAAATTTAAAAGTGGTGATGATGCGATTATTGCCAGTGAGAGGAAGGAACATGTTCTGAAGCAACGCAAAGCCTGGGCAGAAGAGCTTGGATTGGATCCGGGAATGATTGAAGATGTATTCAGGCTGCTGATTGAAAAGAATATTCAAATTCAGTTTGATATTTATAATAACAAAGACAATCACTAAAAAACAAGAAAATGTACCGGAAAGAGATAAAAGTAATGGATTGCACCGTTCGGGACGGTGGTTTGATGAACAACTGGCAATTCAGCGACGATTTTGTACGTGCGGTTTACCATGCTTGCCTGGAAGCTGGAATCGATTATATGGAGATCGGTTATAAAAGCAGTGAATCTGCTTTTTCAAGGGACGAAGTGGGACCATGGAAATTTTGTGATGACAAGGATCTTCGACGGGTTGTTGGCAGCAATAAGACGCCACTGAAACTATCGGCCATGGCGGATATTGGCAGGATTGATCCGGAAGACATCCCTCCTGCCAAAGACTCTGTGCTTGATATGATCAGGGTGGCCTGCTATGTTCACCAGGTGGACAAGGCCATAGCGCTTGCAGAGCATTGCATGGAAAAGGGATATGAAGTATGCATCAACCTGATGGCCGTTTCAAAAGTGAATGAAATGAATCTGGACGAAGCCCTTCAGGATATTAGTAAAACGCAGGGTACCTATTGTCTATATTGTAGACAGTTTCGGCAGCATGTACAGTCGAAAATATAGAGCACCTGGTACAGAAGTATAAAAAAGCGCTACCGGACAAAACACTGGGAATCCATGCCCATAACAATATGCAGCTGGCCATGTCAAATACCATTACTGCCATTATTGAAAACTGCAACATGCTGGATGCTACCCTCCTGGGTATGGGAAGGGGAGCAGGCAACTGTCCCATTGAAATTCTGATCGCCTTCCTGAAGAATCCCAAATACAGGCTCCTCCCCCTGCTTGATGTGATCCAGAATCATATACAGCCCCTGCAGGAAAATATCAAATGGGGCTACCATATCCCTTACCTGATCACGGGTGCACTCAATGAGCATCCAAGATCTGCCCTGAAATGGATGGCATCTGACAAAAAGGATGATTTTGTTGCCTTTATGAAGGAGATGCATGATTATGAATTACTGGAATGAAAAAGATTAGAGAGCCAGGTCCCTTTGAACTTGTTTTGATTCTGCTGGTCCTTATGAATGGTCCGGTTCATGCACAGCGTTGGATGGAAGATATCAACCGAGCTACGGTTGCTGTCCAGCTGGGGGGAGACAGTGTTTATATTGGCTGGAGAATGCTGGGCACAGATCCGGAAGGTATAGGATTCAACATATACCGGATTTCCGGTGAGGGTAAGGCTAATAAGCTCAATAACAGTCCACTTACCAGTACCACCGATTACATTGATGTGGTTTCCAGGTCCGGTGAAATCCTGAAATATTTTGTCAAATCCGCTGACAAAGGGATGAAAAATGAGGTGCCTGATACGGCACTGGTCTGGTCCCGGAACTACCTCAGCATCCCTCTTCAGACCCCGGAGGGATATTCACCCGGAGATGCATCCTGTGGGGGACCTTGACGGAGACGGGAATTATGAACTGGTGGTGCACATGACCGGAAGAGGGAGGGATAATTCACGTACGGGCCTCACTTCAAAACCCATTCTTGATGCCTATAAAATGGACGGCACCCTGCTTTGGAGGATAAATCTCGGGATCAATATTCGTGAAGGGGCACATTATACCCAGTTTATGGTTTACGATCTGGACGGGGATGGGATTGCCGAAGTAGCATGCAAGACGGCAGACGGGACCATCGACGGTAGAGGAAAAATCATAGGTGATCCGGATGCTGTTTACCGGAATCCCGAAGGAAGCAGTGTAAAGTCTGTTCGCAGGGAGGGAGAGGTCGATCGTGATGTGAGCGGCCTGGTCCTGTCCGGACCGGAATACCTCACTGTTTTCGACGGAGCCACAGGCGCAGAACTTGCCACAGTTGACTACATCCCCATGCGGCATCCGGATACCAATGATCCGAGCCCTACTCAGATGAGTGAAACCTGGGGAGATGACTACGGCAACAGGATGGACAGGTTCCTGGCTTGCATTGCCTACCTGGATGGTGAACGCCCCAGCCTGGTGATGTGCCGGGGATACTATACCCGGTCTGTCCTGGCAGCCTGGAACTGGCGCGATGGTAAACTGCAACATCTATGGACCTTTGATTCGACAGACGGCACACCGGGAAACGATGCATACAGTGGACAGGGAAACCATAACCTGAGTGTGGGAGATGTGGACGACGACGGAAAGGATGAAATCATTTACGGGGCCTGTGTGATCGACCATAACGGGAAGGGGCTCTATTCCACGGGATTGGGGCACGGGGATGCCATGCACTTCTCTGATCTTGATCCGGATCACCCGGGATTGGAGGTGTTCAATATCCAGGAACGCTTCGATGATGCCGGGGCCAACTTCCGGGCAGCAGGAAGTGGAAAAGTGCTCTGGAAAAAACCATCCGTTCTGGCTGCTGAGTCTGGAGGGGACAGGGGGGAAGGCCCTGGCAGGGCTGCTTCCTTCAACATCGATCCGCGGTACCCGGGATCCGAATCCTGGGTGGCAGGTGCCGGCTTAACAGGACTTTTCAGTGCAAAGGGAGACCTGATCTCAGAGAATAAACCACGTTCATGTAATTTTGCCTTATGGTGGGACGGGGACCTGTTGCGGGAGATCCTGGATAAGAATGTCATTTCGAAATGGAACTGGAAGGAGTCAAATCTTGAAGTTCTTCTGATGGATGAGGATTGCCGGTCCAATAACGGAACCAAGGCAACACCCACCCTCAGTGCAGATCTTTTCGGGGACTGGAGGGAAGAGGTAATCTGGAAAACCAGAGACAACAAGGAATTGCGCATCTATACTACGACCATTCCCTCAAAACACCGCTTTTACACCTTTATGCATGATCCCGTTTACCGTCTTGGAGTAGCCTGGCAAAACGTAGCATACAACCAGCCTCCTCATACCAGTTTTTACATAGGAGATGGCATGTCTCCCCAGCCACGTTATAAGATCAGGCTTGCAGGGAAATGACACAGGAAAGGTTCGCATCCATCTCTTTAGAGGGTGTTATCAAATTGTTGAAAGAAGTTTGAAAAGTAAGGTATTCTCAAACGCTCTGGAAGGGATATTTACAATGTTGATCTTCACAAGCTGGCAGGAATCAGCATGACCGGTTAAAATCAATCACACCAAGTTCAAATTTTATACAAATATTTTTTAAATGAGAATATTCTCATTATATTTGTGCGTAATTTAGCTTATGCCTCGAAGAAAAAGACTAAGAAAGATAGTTGCTCCACCAGGATTTAAGGGATACAAACCTTATGGTAACTCAAAGCATAAAAAGCAACATATTGAGCTACTTTATGAGGAATATGAGGCAATAAAAATGGCCGATTATGACCTTATGAATCACCTGGAGGCATCAAAATTAATGGGTGTTTCGAGGCCAACGTTTGCGAGGATCTATGAAAGCGCAAGAAGAAAGCTGGCAAATGCACTTGTAGAAACAAGGGAAATCAGATCGGTCTATGGAAATGCCATTCTTGATGGAACCTGGTATTTATGTAACGATTGCAATGCGCGGTTCACAATACCATCGCGGATGACAGATCATGCTTGTCCGATCTGCAGATCTTTAGAAGGAAATCAAATAACAATTAAATAATGAAAACAGTAATTACATCCAAAGGAAATAATCTGAAAGCCTATTTTGATCCGAGGTTCGGCCGGTCGGGCTGGTTTTGTGTAATAGATGACAAATCTGCTAAGCCAACTTTCATTGAGAATGATCAGGCTGAAGCAACAGGAGGAGCAGGGGTCAAAGCAGCAGAAAAGATGGTTGAAATTGGTGTTCAAAAAGTAATTTCAGGCGATTTTGGACCCAAAGCCAAAGACTTACTGGACAAATTTAATATTCAGATGGTCATTATCACAGATGACCATCAATCAATCAAAGAGATCATTTCAAAACTTACAAATTAAAAATGGAGGTTATTATGCCAGGATTAGACAGAACAGGTCCGGAAGGCAGAGGATCGCGCACCGGACGGGGACTTGGAAAATGCAATCCCGATTCCCAGAGTAGGGATACGGATGCTACATCCAATGATTTTCCGGATGAAAGGGGATTCGGAAGAGGATTAGGAAGAGGAGGGGGTCAAGGCAGGAACAGATTCAGAGGCGGTGGACGTGGATTAGGAAGAAACCGTTCATGAGGAAAATAACTGCTAAATTCTATTTAGTTTAATCAATTATCTAATTATCACATGAAGAAATTAATTGCAGTACCATCCAGCAATGGAATGCTGGATGAACATTTTGGCCATTGCCGTCAGTTTGTACTTCTATCAGCAGAAAACAAAAAAATTATCTCAGAATCTACAATCGATGCTCCACCCCATGAACCAGGCTTACTGCCAAAATTTCTGGCCGAAAAGGGAGTTACCGATGTAATCGCGGGCGGTATGGGCAACAGGGCCATTGAACTGTTTAACCAGCAAAAGGTGAACGTATTCGTGGGTGCTCCGAAACAAACTCCGAATGAAATAGTAAATGGATTTCTAGACGGAAGTCTGAATTTTTCAGCTAACTATTGTGACCACTAAAGATCTGGGTAAGGTCCCATTTAGATTGGCAATCGCAAGTGGTAAGGGAGGGACTGGTAAGACAACTGTGGCTGTTAATCTATTTCATTACTTCTCGAACTACTATTCGCATAAATTACAGTTGATTGATTGTGATGTGGAGGAACCCAATGACCTGCTGTTTTTTCAAGATTGTGAATTCGATACTGAGGAGATTGCCACACAACTGATCCCAACCATTGATATTGACAAGTGTACCTTTTGCAGGAAATGTGTCAGCTTTTGTGAATTCAATGCCATTGTGGTGATCCCCCCTGTCAATTTTGCTGAAGTCAATCCAAGCCTCTGCCATTCCTGCGGAGCATGCGTTGTGGCTTGTGAAGATGGGGCAATCTCCGAAAAGCCGGCTGAGATAGGTACCATCAGGAACTATACTATTGGCCAGAAGGGAGTGCTTACCGAGGGCAGGCTGAAAATTGGTTCCGCCATGCAGACCATGCTCATCAAAAAGACAAAACAGCATGCCCTTATGGAGGTAGATGTGGTTATTTTTGATGCTCCACCCGGAACAAGTTGCCCTGTAGTAGAGACTGTTGCTGATGCCGATTATGTGATCCTGGTAACGGAACCAACCCCTTTTGGATTGTATGATCTTAAACTTACAGTTGAGATGCTTAGAGAAATCGGAAAACCCTTCGGTGTGATTATCAATAAATCAGGAATTGGCGATCACAAAGTCCGGGATTTTCTTTCAGACCAGAGAATTGAGTTACTGGGTGAGCTTCCATTCAGCAGGGAATATGCTTCAAAATATGCCACTGGTGATATATTAAATAATGTCAGCATTGAGACTGAAATACAATACAAAGCCATTATAAGGAAACTGATGAGCCATTATAAAGGAGATGAAGGAGATTACAATTTTAAGTGGTAAGGGGGGTACTGGAAAAACTTCCATCACTGCGGCATTAGGTTCCATAACCAGTGCGGCAGTTTTCTGTGACAATGATGTTGATGCAGCTGATTTACATCTGATTATGAAACCGGTAATCAGGGAGGAACATCTATATTCCGGAGGAAGGAAAGCTTCCATTGATCAAACCAGCTGCATCGATTGCGGGATCTGCACCGATCATTGCCGGTTCGATGCAATACACCTCGACAGCCTCGGTAAACTTGAAATCAATCCATTTAAATGTGAAGGTTGCCGGTTATGTGAAAGACTTTGTCCTGTTCAGGCAATCACATCAGTCCAAAGTACCAATAATAGCTGGTACGTATCTGATACTCGATTCGGCACACTGGTCCATGCAAAAATGGGACCAGGTGAAGAAAATTCCGGAAAATTGGTTTCAGTAGTACGTAAGCGAGCCCGGGAACTGGCCATGGAAGGAAACGCCAGATACCTGATCAATGATGGCCCACCGGGTATTGGATGTGCTGCCATATCCTCCCTTTCAGGAACGGACCTGGTCATCATGGTAATTGAATCCACCATTTCCGGGTTACATGATGCCAAACGTCTGCATGAGCTTATCCAATCATTTTCTATACCCACTTATGCACTTCTGAACAAATTTGATATTAATCCGTCAAGTACTGCAGAAATTGAAGAATACCTTAAGGATATGTCTATTCCTCTTATTGGAAAAATTCCATTTGATAAACGTATGGTCAACGCAATGATAGAAGGCAAAACCATTGTAGAATTCAACGACCTGATCGAACCATCAAAAGTAATCATTGAGGCCTGGAAAAAAATAGAACATTACCTAATATAAGATATCATGGAAACCAATATTGCATTTGCACTTAACCAGAATGGTTCCTCTGATAACCTGATACAAAAAATATGAAGAAAGAAAAAATTTATCCGGATTCTGGAGTAGAGCTTAGTCCTTTTGTATCCAGGAATTATGACAGGATCATGGCTATTGCATCTATGGGACATTATCCGAAATCTATCATCCAGGCAGTCAAGGACATGGAAATCAAGCCGAATGACCATATTCTCGACCTGGGATGCGGGACCGGATATAATACCAGTTTAATGGCTTCCCATTTAGACGAAAGGGGAACTATTAATGGACTGGACATTTCTGATGAAATGGCCCTTCAATTCCAAGCCCGGTTTTCTGAGGATAATCGCATCTCTTTTCAAAATCAGCGCATCGATATTCCTTTTCAATTGAAAAAAAAATTCGATAAGATATTTATAGGATTTGTGATCCATGGCTTCCCCCATCATGTTCGTCAGGCTGTGATTGAGAACGTATATAAGCATCTTGAAGCAGGTGGTGCATTCTATATTCTCGATTTTGCTGAATTTGATATGAATTCTATGCCCTTCCACCATCGCGCAATCTTCAAAGCAGTCGAATGTAAATATGCTTTCGATTACATCGAGCGTGACTGGAAATCCATTTTAAAGGAAAAAGGATTTAATGAATTCACTGAGCATTTTTATCTGAAAAAGTACATGAGGTTACTAAAAGCTGTAAAATAGAACCCGATGGTGAAACGAATTATCATAGCCATACTTATTATAGTATGTGCTCAATTAAATACACTAAGTCAAAGCAAAAAACTCATAATGAAATATGAACCAATTGGAATAATTCATTCAGATTATTCCCCGGAAACAGGTGCCCCGCGACAGGGAATCCTGGTAGCTGACAATTCCGGAACCGTTGAAATATTTCCGGAATACAGGCAGGCACTAACAACACTTGATAGTTTCGAATATATAATTCTGATCTATCATTTCGACAAGGTAGAATCATGGGATCCTCTGGTCAAACCTCCAGCATCGGACCATGATTATAAATTTGGTCTTTTCGCTACGCGGAGCCCAAGGCGGCCCAATCCAATCGGATTTTCCGTGATCAAGCTCGACAAAATCGAGTCAGGCATATTATATGTCAAAGGCTTGGATGCATTCGAGGGAACACCAGTCCTGGATATTAAACCTTACCTGCCGTCCATCGACTGTGTGAAAAGCATGCAAAATGATTCCATGGAACACAGGTTGGGGCATCATGATGAGATCTTTATAAGGAATTCATCTTTTTATAAATAGCAAATGAAACTTACTGTGCTCACAGAAGAATAAATCCCGACTAAAAGTTATAAATTATTTGATTAACTTATTTTCAAAAGTAACCTGTTAAGTTCTCGAACATTTATTATTTATACTCAACATGCTCAACCGTATTATCAGTTCCAGTATCAAGCATAAGTTTATTACCATACTGATCACCATCTCCATCGCCGGGTTTGGCGTGTTTGCCCTGTTCCAGATTCCCCTGGGAGCCGTACCCGATATCACCAACAACCAGGTGCAGGTGATCACCACATCTGACAACCTGTCGACCCAGGATGTGGAACAGTTCATTACCTATCCTGTGGAACTTGAGATGTCGAACTTGCCCGGGGTTACAGAGATACGTTCGATCTCAAAATTCGGCCTTTCGGTGGTTACCATCGTGTTTGAAGACAAGATGGGCACCTACCTTCCCCGACAGCTGATTGCTGAAAAAATAAAGAATGCATCCGCTAATATCCCCGAGGGTTTTGGTACACCCGAGATGGGTCCAATCACCACCGGACTTGGGGAAATATATCAGTACATCCTGGATACAAAACCAGGATATGAGGATAAATACTCAATTATGGAGCTTCGAACCATTCAGGACTGGATCGTGAAGAGGCAGCTTTCAGGGATCCCCGGAGTAGTGGAAGTAAACACTTGGGGAGGGTACCTGAAGCAATACGAGGTGTCAATAAACCCTGAACGAATCAAGGGATTGGGAATATCATTGCTGGAAGTATACGACGCAATCAGTCAAAATAACAGCGTGGCCGGGGGTGCCTATATTGAAAAGCAGAATCAGAGTTACTTCATCAGGGGTGATGGACTGGTAAAATCACTCGAGGATATAGAAAACATTGTCATCAGGAATACCAAAGGAGTACCCATTTTGATTAAGGATGTCGCCACGGTCCGATTCGGCAGTGCTAACCGGTTCGGAGCCATCACTGCCAACGGCGAAGGCGAGAAGGTGCTTGGGCAGATCATGATGCTGAAAGATGCCAACTCGAATAAAGTGATCGAAGCAACGAAAAAGCGTGTAGCCGAAGTACAGAAAACCCTTCCTGAAGGAGTTTTTATCAACCCTATCCTCGAGCGAAGTGAACTGATCCAGAAGACCTCCCTGACTGTGTTTGAGAACCTTCTTTTCGGGTGTCTGATTGTCTT
Organism: uncultured Bacteroidales bacterium; assembly: GCA_963710385.1. GTDB lineage: Bacteria > Bacteroidota > Bacteroidia > Bacteroidales. The sequence goes on from CAVQAB010000011.1 coordinate 88,176, forward strand.
CTTCATTGTGGTCCTGCTGCTGGGGAACCTGCGTTCGGGGTTGGTCATTGCCTCACTTATACCACTTTCTCTTCTTTTTACAATATCAATGATGTATATTTTCGGGATCGATGCCAACCTGATGAGCCTGGGAGCCCTCGACTTTGGGATTATTATTGACGGGGCGGTAATTATCGTTGAATTCATTGCCATTCGACTTACCGTGAACAGGGACGAGCTGGTTGCGGCAAGCGGTGAGGAGCGACAGTCCATCATGGATCGGGTTACCTTCAATGGAGCGTCAAAAATGATGAATTCCGCGATCTTCGGACAGGTAATTATTCTTATTGTTTTTATTCCTGTTCTCTCACTGAGCGGGGTTGAAGGAAAGATGTTTCGTCCGATGGCCCTGTCATTCAGCTTTGCCCTCCTGGGTGCCATGTTCTTCGGACTTACCTGGTTGCCTGTGGCCTCTTCCCTTTTTCTGAGACCTGAAAAGGAGAAGCAATTTTTAATCAGCCGCCATCTTATGAATCTGATTTATCGATCTTACGACCCGGTGATTAGATGGTCCTATGACCACAAAAAAGTGATCCTTGGAATGGCCGCAGCATCACTGATCTTCACCGGATTGATTTTCTCAAGGATGGGTGGTGAATTTGTACCAACGCTTGATGAAGGCGATTTTGTGATCCAGCCTGTGCTAAAGACAGGTACATCTCTTTCACAGACGGTTGAAATGACCACCCAGATGGAAAATATCCTGATCGCCCAGTTCCCTGAAGTGGATCAGATTGTATGCAGAATCGGTGCTGCTGAGGTGCCTACCGACCCAATGTCGATGGAAGAAATTGATATGATTATCAAGCTGAAACCAAAGGAGGAATGGGTATCGGCAGATAGCAAAGAAGAGCTGGCCGATAGATTTAAAGAGGCGCTTCTGGTGATTCCGGGGATCGATTATGAGTTCACACAGCCCATCGAAATGCGCTTCAACGAGTTGATTACCGGTGTGCGTGCTGACCTGGCCATCAAAATATTCGGCGAAGACCTCACCATCCTTAATGAAACAGCGATAGAGGTCAAACGTTTAATTGACGGAGTCCCGGGGGCAGCCGATGTGATCCTTGAGAAAACAGCCGGTCTGCCACAGATGAGCGTGAAGTATATGCGTAATAAGGTAGCTTATTACGGGCTCTCCATTGAAGATCTGAACAGATACCTCACCATGGCGTTTGGTGGTGAGATCGCTGGCAGCGTTTTTGAAGGTGAGAAACGGTTTGACCTGGTGGCGAGACTTCAGCCGGAATACCGCAACGATATTGAACACATTAGGAACCTCCATGTGAGTTTGCCCAATGGGAATCAGGTACCCCTGAAAGAGCTGGCTGATATTGAATATGCCACTGGTCCGGCTAAAATCTCCCGGGATGATACCCATCGAAGGGTGGTAGTGAGTGTAAATGTGAGGAATCGTGACCTGGAATCTGTGGTGAATGATATTGAAGAGATCATTGACAAAAACCTTGTCCTGCAGTCAGGATATTATATTGATTATGGAGGTCAATTCGAGAACCTTCGAAATGCATCAAGGCGACTGAAAATTGCTGTACCTATTGCCCTGTTGCTGATCTTTATCTTCCTTCACTTTGCTTTTAAGTCATTTAAAGAAGCGGTGATGGTCTTCTCGGCAGTTCCTCTCTCTATCGTAGGAGGTGTCTTCCTGCTATGGATCAGGGGCATGCCGTTTAGCATTTCGGCAGGGATCGGCTTTATCGCCCTCTTTGGAATAGCCGTCCTTAACGGGATTGTTTTGATCGAACATCTGAAGGATCTAAAGAAACAGGGGATTTCTGACATGCGTGAGCGTATCCTCAAGGGAACTCGCGAACGTCTCCGGGCTGTCATGCTTACAGCCTCTGCTGCGGCCCTTGGTTTTCTTCCCATGGCTATCTCCCAATCAGCCGGTGCAGAAGTTCAGCGACCGCTGGCGACTGTCGTTATTGGCGGACTGGTTACTTCTACCCTTCTTACCATGCTGGCCCTGCCGTTGCTCTACGCCATTTTTGACGGTGTTACCGGTATACAGCTCTGGCCCCTAAAGTTCAAGAGGAAGAAGATCGCACCGGTGATCCTGCTGTTGTTAATGCCTGCATTTGGAATCGCCCAGTCCACAGAGAATTCACCAGACCAACCAGCAATATTAACTATTTCCGATGCACTGGAGATCACCTACCAGAACAGCAAAAAGCTGGCTGCCTACAGATCGAAAGTGGATGAAAACAAAGCGCTTATCAGGACAGCATTTTCCATTGATAAAACGACCCTATATTACAATTATGACGAAAACAACATTGCAGATAACAACTACCCTATCGGGGTTTTCGGGGCCGAACAACGGTTTGATTTTCCGACCCTCTATTTTGCGCAGCGCGAGTCAAATATAATTACATCGGACATGGCCCAGGATGAGTTTGAGAAGGCGAAACGGGTACTCACGAAGGATGTTTCAATTGCATATTACAGGGTCGTATTCCTGGAGAATAACCAGAAACAGTACCGCCTGATAGACAGCATCTATACACGTTTTTCTGATGTGGCAGAATTCAGCTTTAACCAGGGAGAGATCTCCTACCTTGAGATGCTGAATGCACAGTCAAAGCATGACCAGGTAAAAATCCTGCTGAACCAGCTTCAGGATGATATTGATATCGCAGTTGCTAACCTGGCAGCTCTGATGCATTATGACAGCCTTTTTACCATTCCTGTCCAGCCCCTGGTGGAGTTGGCAACTGAATTCCAGGGGTGTCGATTCTGACCCCGGGCTAGCATATATGCAACACGCCATGCTGTTGCAAGATGCTTCAATAAAGGTAGAAAAGAGCCGGCTCCTGCCGGATGTGACACTCGGTTATTTCAATGGCACAAACAATTATTCGGGATCCAGAAACTATCAGGGTTTCCAGGTAGGTGTGGGCATTCCGCTATTTTTCTCAGAGCAGCGGGCAAAAATAAAAGCAGGGCAATATGCAAGGGAGGCTGAAATGAACCTGCATGCCAATTACATACGGGTGTATGAGAACAAAGCAGCTGAGATGATGAAAGGGCTTGAGAAGTACAGGGAGTCCATTCTTTATTACCAGGATGCAGGGAAACACCTGGCGACTGAGCTGATCAGGTCTGCGCAGAAAAGCTTTGCTGCAGGGGAGATCGATTTTTTCAGGTTTGTCCAGAGTATCGATGCTGCAGTAGAGATCGAACTGAACTACCTTGATAACCTTTTTAAGTACAACGAGGCGGTGCTTAATATCAATTTCCTGACATTATAAAAATAACACAATCATACAGATGAAACGGACTATGAAATATATTTGGCTGACTGGCATTGTTCCAATGCTTCTTTTCGCAATCTCCTGCCATAACCAGACTGGCAGTTTGACAGAGGAGCCTGGAGAAATGGAATCAGGGGAAATTCTGATTACCAGGGCGCAATTTGAATCTTCGGGGATGAGACTGGGTGCTCCGGTGTCAACGATGTTTCAACAGCATGTCAGTGCCAATGGGTATATAGTTGCCTCCCCCGGAGGTACAGCCCAGATCGGTTCGCTGATCCCCGGCAGGGTAAAGCAGATTTACCTGACAGTTGGGGATTATGTAAAGAATGGCCAGCCGCTCTTCACCCTGGAGGGTAACGAGATCATTTTGATTCAACAGCTATATGCCGAATCGTATTACCAGCAAATTGCACTGAAAGCCAATTATGAACGGCAGAAATCACTTGCAAATGAGCAGGTTACCTCTCAGAAGGATTTTATCAATACCGAAAGCGAATACAGGAGCCTCCTTGCAAAGGTTACGGGTCTTCGGGCGCAGTTAAGGATGATCAATATTGATCCCGCGATGATTGAGAAGGGTAACATTAGCCCTGTTGCTACAATCTATTCCCCAATCCAGGGATATTTGACAAGACAGGATCTGGTGCTGGGTCAATATGTTGAACCACAGATGATGGTGATGGAAGTTATAAATCCCGATCAATTTCGACTTAATATAGAGGTCTTCGAAAAAGACCTGAAAGACATGGTCATTGGTCAGCAGGTGATCTTCTATGACCCTGTGGACAGGAACCGGATGTTTAAAGCAACCCTCAGTCATATCGGTAAATCACTCAATCCCGAGACAAAGACTGTCCAATGCATTGCCCAGCTGAGTCCTGCTGACAGAAGGACTTTCGTTGATAATATGTTCGTCGAAGCCGAAATTATCACCTGTTTCCGAGAGGCCCTGGCCATCCCAAGTGAAGCGTTGAAGAAGGAGGAGGACCGGTATTTTGTGCTGGTAAAAGTAGATGAAAAGGAAGGTAAATTAATCTTACGTAAAACCCCGGTACGAATAGGAGTTGTAATGGAGGAGTTTGCCGAAGTATTGGATGAGGGAGCAAAGGATATACTTGTTGAAGGCGCATATAATTTATCGACTGTTTGGTGACCATACGTGAATGTATGATGAAGTTCAGAATTCACTTAAATCAAACAAGTTAGATAAGGAGGATCGATTCAATCGATTGTCCTTCATATAAAAATCGTCTTAAGATTGAAGTGAAATAAACATCATCCCGAGAAATAGGATGATTAAAGAGAGGCTGTCAGGTCAGTCTAGCTGGAAAATGACTCAGGTATCAGTAATGTGTATGATTTGTAAGCTTGTGCCTGAGCAAATCAGGATCTATGGTTTTAGGATCACGGAGCCTGACATCCGGAGCACCATATACCCTTAACCAGCCTGCACCCAGGGTGATGACCTCATCCACACCATTCCCTGTAAAATCAAACATATGGAAGACTGGTTCCGGAAAATAGAGCTTGCCCTTTCCCTCTCCGGTGATCCTGAACCGCCCCCAGAACAATACATCCTTCCCGTTTCCCAGCCAGTCTCCCTTTACAAAATCCGGATTACCTGAAATGGGATTAGCCGGCCATTTGGAGAGGAAATTGCCCTGCTTGTCAAACCAGTGAACTTCGGCTGTGAGACGGCCCTGCCTGGCATTCCTGGGTCCGTAATACCGGGCATTAACAGCGATATGGGGACCAGGAATGTCAAGGAAATCTCCCGATTCGATCTGCTGGCTGTGTTCTGCGACGTGGTGCCAGAGGATCCGGCCGGTAAGTGCCTCAAAGATAACTACCCCCAGGTCACTCATGGCTGCCAGGACCTCAGGTAAGCCATCCCCGTTGATATCTGCAAAGCGGTAGCTATCCGCATGATCATGATTGTCATTGAAAAGATCGAAACGGTCCCAGAGGACCTCTCCCTTTGAATTCAGTACAAAGGGACTCAGCACTATTTCGTCGATCCCGTCCCCATCCAAATCAACAGGATAGGGATAATGCCCGAGATGATCCTTCATCCTCTCTTCATCATGCTGCCAGAGTATTTCAAGTTCAGGAGTATAGGCCGTCACTGATTTAGTATTCCCTGGATCGGTAAATACAATGATGTTATCCGGATAGCCCGGATGCAGTTTCCCGATGGCTATCCTGAAATTATTGTAGACATGGGGAAGCTCCGGGCAGGGCCATTCCACCCTTCGTATGATCTCCCCTGTCGATCCATCAGCCACTACCAGCCACTCTTTCCCCTCCATAAAACGCCAGTGAATCACCTCTGCCAGGCCATCCTGATCAAGATCCCATATGGCTCCCGGTCCTTCAAACTCGGCCCTCAGCCTGGTCCCTTCTTCAGGTGATTCGTATCTCCATAATTCCTCTCCTTCAAAATTGTAGGCTGTGGCAGTGTAATCAGGACTTAGCACAACAAAATCCATTCTTCCATCGCCATCAAGGTCCCCGAACTTTACAGTGTTGACTCTCCCAAGCTCGTATTCCTTCAGTAATTCAACTTCAGCCTGGTACTGGTGTTCCCTTAGGTCCTCTTCCTTGAAGTTTTCATCCATGGTAAGAACCAGAACATCGAATACCGGGTCTCTGTGTATCCTCGTAAGCCAGACAGTCTCTTCCCCTTTAATAAGGTCCATGGTACCAGCGTGCTTCCAGCTTACAATACTGTCACATAGGATCGGATCTGTTATTTTTTCTCCGACGGCAACTTTAAGGGAGCTTCCTGAAGGCCCAACTGTTCTTACAAATAGATGATAGGTACCGGATTCCGGGATATGCACCCGGGTCTGAAGGTTGACACTTCCCTGCATGGTGGCTCTTTGTCCGAGTTCAATGGCAGAATTATTGAACAACCAGGCTCCGTCCAATCGACGATTGTCCATGAAGGTATGTTCCCTTGCCAGATGGTCGATCAGGTCCGAGGCATCCACGACAATTACAGGTGATGGTTCCAACGGTATTTTCCGTATTCCCATTGGGGGTACAAGACCGGTTCGAAAGAGCAAACAGGAGAATCAGTGTGAACAGGAAAGAAGCTTTTGGCATGGCGCAATTTCAGATACCACAATATAAAACAATACAACAGTGAATACACTTTATAATGTCTAAAAATTGGTATGTTTATAAAAGGGTAAATCTTCAATTAAACCAATATTCTTAAATACCAGAAAGCATGAAAACAATATTCGTCTCCATGGTCATGATGCTGACAATTGCCAGCTGCACACAAAAAAAAGAGTCCCTGTTCAATGGGATAGATCTCAAGGATTGGATCATTTTTGTGGATGATCAGAATATGAATCCCGAAGATTTTTTCTATGTGAAAGATGGCGTCATTGAAACGGTTGGTGTACCCAACGGGTATATCAGGACAAAAAAGAGCTATTCAAATTACAAGTTGCACATCGAATGGCGCTATCCTGAAGAACCCACGAACAGTGGAGTTTTCTTGCATACCACTGAACCTGATAAAATCTGGATCGCCCATTACCAGGCGCAGCTAAAACATGAAAATGCAGGTGATTTTATTGTGCATGGTGTCGGGGTTCGCGCCACCATTGGAGACAGCGTTTGTGTTTCAACAGAGGATGTGAAACCACTGATAGCCAAAATGCATGATTCCAATGAGAATAAAGCAGGTGAATGGAACAGTTATGACATCACGTGCAGGGGAAATACCATTGAACTAAAAGTGAACGGATTGCTTCAGAATATAGCCACCAACTGTTCCTTAACTGAAGGCGCCATCGGAATGCAGGCCGAAGGATCAAAAATTCAATTCCGTAATTTGTGGATTGAAGAAATTAAGTAATTCTCATTTCGGGCTTTTCATTCATCTATCTTTCCATGGGTTTACCCATTTCAGAACGCCATTGTTGATAGGCCTGTTGCAGACGTGCAAGTTCATCTGGATGCTTATCTGAAAGGTTATTCCGCTCCCCGATATCCGAATCCAGGTCGTACAGTTCGATCTCACCCTTTCGGTTCTTCACAAGTTTCCATTTGCCACTGCGCACGGCCCACCTCTTCTCGTCTCCATCCCAGAACAGGTAATCGTGCAATGTGCCCTCCTGTTCACCACAAATCAATGGATAGAGACTCCTGCCATCATAGGTTCGGTCTTCCGATAGCGAAATCCCCAAAACATCCATAATTGTAGGAAACAGGTCCAGGGAAATAACCGGCTCATGGATGGTGCCAGACTTGATCATTTCAGGCCAGGAAACTATAAATGGCACCCTGATCCCACCTTCATAAGTACTTTGCTTATAATCACGAAGTGGCCTGTTGTCCGCATGAACCTTTGCTGCTCCCCCATTATCAGACAAATAAAAGATGAGTGTATTGTCATAAGATCCTGTCTCCTTCAGGGTCGAGATCACCTGATCTACGGCCCGATCCATCCTGTAAAGCATACCCAGGTAGATGTCCCTCTCACTGTCACCGGTATTGAATTTGCTTACATCCTCTGCAGGAGCCTGAAGCGGCCAGTGTACCGCATTAAAGGGCAGGTAGAGAAAGAAAGGTTGTTTGCCGGCTGCACTATTTTCAATGAATCCACAGGCCTCCCTGGCCAGGTTATCGGTGAGATAGCCGGTGTCATTTATAATGATGGAATCCCGGTAAATGCAGTTGTGTTCATTCCCCGGTGTACATCCAAGCTCAAAATAGTCATGGGCACCATGTCCCAGAAATCCATAGAAGCGATCAAATCCCCTTTCAAGTGGACGAAATGCAGGATCCAGTCCCAGATGCCATTTACCGAAAATGCCACAGGAATATCCTTCCTTTTTCAGGATATCAGCCAGTGTAATCTCATCAAGGGGCAAACCCCTTCTGGAATCTACGGCCCTGTAAAAGCCAAAACGCTGCTGGTATCTTCCCGTTAGAAGTCCTGCCCTGGTGGGAGCACACACATAGGCACTGGCATATGCATTTGTAAATACAATACCCTCCAGGGCCAGTTGATCAATACCGGTTGTAGTAACTTCCGAAGGATGTACTTGATAGCTGACATCTCCATAACCCTGGTCATCCGCCAGGATGATAATGATATTTGGCCGATTATGTACTGACTGCTTCTCTACGCAACTGCAGAGAATCAAACTAAAGCAGAACAGGGAGAATGAAAGTTTTTTCATGATGCTAAGGTAAGCAAAAAGCCACCGCTGCTTTCGCAACGGCGGCTTTCACATTAATTATTTAATTGTGTATTCTGTGATAAATTACTTTACAGATTAGCACAACACTTTACTTAACAATCAGCTTGTGTGTTTCTGATATTTCAGCAGTTCTTACATTTACGAAATACATACCTTTTACAAAATCGGACAGATCAACTTCAACGTTTGAACCTGTATTGTTTTGCTGGCTTCTCACCATTCTGCCATTGATGGTATAAATTTCGAAATCAAAACTATCTGATGAAGGATTGTTGATATAGAGTCTTCCTTCTGTGGGATTTGGATAAATTAAACTGGTGAAATCTACAGGGATTGATTTTACCCTGGTTCCACCGCCGCCTTCAGTATACGTAATGTTCAATACTGGAGCTCCATCCGGATCACCATCAAATGATTCCATCTCCCTGTTAACATCATCAACTAATGTCGGCGGGTGCTGCGACTACGATCATCATATCATTTCCTGAGGCCCATCCCTCCACTGCAATAATTTCCTGAACTACTGCTGCTATATCAGGGGTCTGCTCATTCACGCCTTTATCTAATTTAGCTACGGATGCTCCTGGAGACCAGGCCACCTTGGCTGTTGTGGCAGGGCGACCGGAAACATTGAAAGGTCCTCAGGATTGGAGCTGCATCGGCTTCCAATGTTCCAAATACCTCAAGAGCGATGACTGATCTGTTGTACCTTCTACAACTTCGTTAACTGTAAATTGGACATATGCATTGTCTATCGTTGCACCTGCAGGAACTGTCACATCCGAGAAACGCATTCCCACAAATGTTGGCTCGTGATCATATCACTAATTCCAGGTCAGAACTACCACGGTCAACAGACCAACGGCAGCCCTCCAATATCTGATCTAGCCTCTTCTGCATCATCCAGGGCAGCAATAATATTGGACTTGCAATGGAGACCGGTCGTCGCCGCCGCCGCCACCTTCTGTGAAGGTAATATTCAATGTCGGCACTTGAGCCACATCTCCTCCAGCTCCATCAAATGATTCAACCGTCCTAGCAGCTCCGTCAGCATTATCCAGGTCATCCATCAGGATGATGAGATTATTTCCTGGAAGCCAACCTGCATCGGCAATGATTTCCATAATTATACTGCTTATATCCGGAGTCTGTTGATCTGGACCAGTTTCTCCATCTGTCGTCCATACAGGTGGTGTCCAAGGTACCATTGCTGTTGTTTTGGGGTAGACAGAGGTAATACCAAGATCGGCATCAGAGATAGGGGCTGTCGCATTGGCAACTTTACCCCCCCATATGTCAATCGTAACGGCCAATTCATTTTTATCTGCTTCGTCAGTTGTAAATTGAATATATGCATTGGTGACGGTTGCTCCAGCTGGAATTTGAACATCCCGGAAAACCAGTCCAATTATTTGTCGGAGGCCTTGTGTTTCAGCACAAAGTTCCAGGTCTGAACTGCCATCGTCCATATAGCCAGCAGCTGGTTCAGTGTACCATCTCATCCAACTCTCATCCAGGGTTTCTTCCGTACTATCATTAGATCAACGTAGGAATCACAAGGGTGGTTTGCGAACTTGCGATAAAAGTAAACATTAGCATGGTTGCAAATACCATAGTTAATCTTGCGTAGAATTTTGATTTCATAATTTTTTTGTTTTTGAGATTAAACTTATTGATTAAAATATGTTACATTGAGGATAAGCTAGATGAATGAGCCTCTCCCTAAAAAATTCCATTTGTTTTTCATAAATTATAATTTTGGGTGAAACTTAATACTGTAATAATATACTCTTCAAATAATTTTCCATTAATAAAACCTTAAATGGTTATTAATAGAGCCAATTCTTCGCTATAATCACATTGGTTTATACAGCTCTGAATACGCCAGCTAGAAAAAGAATTGGCATAATGTAATAAGAAATCTTCAAATGACCTAATTCGTCTCGCAAAATTGTACACAATTAATAGTTATTGAGATATTCTGATAATGAAAAAGTCTGTGCTGTAGTTGGACAATATGATCAGGCTACTTCTCTTCAATAATCTGAGAAAAACTTAATTTGTACTCTTCGTTATAGAGCTGCCTGTATTCACTAGCAAATTTAGTATAGGCTTTATTTGCAAGACTATGCTTTCCTTGTTTGATCAGCAATCTGCACTGGACTTTCAGAGCCTCTTCACTGACAGCATCAAATAGAAAGATGCAGTTGGTAAGATGCAGCAGGAATTCCGGGTCATCTTCTGATTTGGAAATATACCCGAGAAATGTGTCGATAATCTCATTTGATATCTCGGACTTGAACGGATCGAGCCAATCGGCATTTGTATTGCTGAGAAAAGACCTGTTTTCAATGATCGACAGCAGATCGACAATTTGCTCCCTGGTCAGTTTGGTTGTATGCTGAACAATTCGTAAATATTCGAAATAGTCTATGTAGATCCGGGAGGGATCAAAATCAAATTTCCAGTAACCTGTCTCCTTAGAGATGGAGGTTGTTTCAAGATTCTCAAGCAAAGATCTGAGTTTCACAATATTCACCGCCCTGTTGTTTCTTGCACTTTCCACTGATCTATCAAACCAGAAAGTCTCATATAGGGTATTGGAGGAGACACCTTTTTCATTGCGCAATGAGTGCAGCAGTATGAAGAGAAATATTTTCTTTGGCAGCGGGGTAAACTGACCAGTGATATCTATGCCATTCCTATCGATTACCTGGAATCCACCGAACAGGAAAATGGAGTTCTCCTTCTTCTTTTGGATCTTGCCTTGCGGGGCTATCACCGGTTCTCTTTCTGAAACACTCCTGCCTCTCTTGCGTCTATAGAAGCAAATATGCAGATCCAATCAGTACGAAAGCAGCAAATAAGTAGAGGAGCAGGGAGGGGTCGCTTTTTTCAGATGCAACCTCTTTTATGAAAAATGGTTGCGGCGGGAATGCGATGGTGTGGACAGCAACCGAGGTAATTTCCGTTGGACGTAAACCATGAAACAGCCACCAGGGAATTTGATTGTTTGCTGAAATGAAGATCAGCAAAGGAGCTAACATCCAGGAAACTATACTCAATGGCATCCGCAAGTTCTATGATTTCCGGATTTTCCAGAGGAATCCGTACCAGTTGAAGTTTGTTATCAAATTGATACTTGGGGAAATGGAGGGCATAGATGTTGTTCGAATCATCAAAAACCACTGAGTTTGCAAAACAGAATCCATCCCGTCTATTCTGAAATTCAGCTACATTGGAAAATGTACTGTCCTCCAGTGAGAAACTGAGTATCTCGTAATAGTAGTCGGGATTTTCAGATTGTTTCCCGCTTTCACTGCCATAGCCGCCAACAATATAAAGCAGGCTATCCCGGGATTGAATCCTGATCCCGCCAGATACCTCGGGTGAAAATCTCCTTTGTAGCCAATACTATCAAATCGACTCTCTTTCCGGGTTCCATGCCAGCACTGAGTTTTTATACGTGTAATCTCCATATCCGCCAAATGTGATAATGGTACCGTCGGGTGCCATAAAACGGTTGTGGTGCCAGAATACAGTCAGGTCTCCTTCACCTGGGTCATGAGGGGACCACTCCATGTTTTCAAAATCAAAAAAGAGAGATAGTTGTAGTCCAGGGAATACAACACCAGTCTGCTGGAGATCGTATCGTAGAGTAACTCGCTGGTACTTTCAATGGGAGTAGGCGAGCTTTGAGCGATGCTTCTTAATCGAATTGTTCAGAAGATTGAATATGTGTATATAGTGTCCTTTGAAACAAGTAGAGATCATCATTCTTCGGGTCAAAGGTGGTCTTTATCTCTCCGGCTATCTTCATATCAAACAAGTGGTCCCATGTATTGTGTTGTTTCAGTAACCACCCGGGATTGATCGCTACTCCATTGTTCCCGCCTGGAATTGAATGTGCGATGGTTCCTTCGGTCTCATTCAGTGGCCACTTATAGGAAAGGCGATTCACCGCTTTTCACCTCAACATCCCGGATCATTATTCCCGGAACATCTGTGGAAGAAAAATTCCCATAAGAGTGAGCCCCGAACATCAACCTGAAACCCTCTTTGTAATCAAAACCTAGTGAGATTGTCCACAAGTACTCTGTCGTTCACAAGGCAGGTAATCAGATGGTTCTTGAAATCAATTTCGAACCTGAGTTTTATCCAATCATTCGTAAGTTCCTCAATCGGAACAAAAAATGCAATTTTGCTGGTCTTATCACCCAGGATCAATTCAAAGTTATTTGGATTCTCCGGGAGACCACCGTGGATTAAATCAATGTTGCGGTTGCCCAAAATTAAACGGAAAATATAGCCAAAATAAGATTCAAGGTCCGGTATCAAAACGGAGGTAGAATTGTAGATTCAAGATTCCCATTGATGTTAAGGGTATGCTCAGGAGTTAGATTGAGACCGGATCTCTGGTCGAGGGAAACTTCGTGCCCGGAGAATTTCATGCCATAGTACTGACCGGAAACAATCGCAAATGAGCATAAGAAAATGAACAGGAATAGCGACCGTATACTCGCTAGAAGAACTCCCCTTCGTACAACAATTCTTGTCACCTTCCTATTTTTTTGATCTGGGTTCAATTATACTCAAGGCTGATTCATTGCGAAGATGGTAGAATTTTGGAAGAAATCCAAGATCGTCAGCACTCAACACGTCACTTTGGTTTCATTACATATTAAGAATTAATTAATGTTTTTTTTTGCCCCATGCCTTATATTGTACTTTATTTAAGATATAATACACTGTTACAGCTATGACAAAAAACAACTATCTTAAATCGACTCCCATATTCCTGGCCTTCCTGGTCATGGGTTTTGGGGATGTTTCCGGACCACTTACCAGCCAGTTACAATCCGATTTCAGCCTGAGCAATTTTGAAGCCGGACTGGTTACTTTCATGGCCTTCATTATGTTTGGACTGCTTTCCATTCCCATGGGACTCTACCAGGACCGCAAAGGAAGAAAGCATGTGCTCCTGATGGGTTTGTTCGCTGCCCTTATCGGGATGATCCTTCCCATTGTCGGTACATTATGAATCTTTTATTCTCATCCTGGGAGGACTGCTGTTTATGGGTACCGGAGCCACACTGCTCCAGGTGGCAGGAAATCCGATTATGAGGGATGTTTCACCTGAAGGGAAAGTATTCCAGGAATCTTTCATTCGGACAGTTTGTGAAAGCCATTGGATCTCTTTCCGGTTCGCTGATACCCATTGTTGCAGCCAGGTTCTGGGGACTGGACTGGAAAATTTTGTTTCCCATCTACGGAAGTGTGATCATCCTGGTAGTGATCATCCTGCTTGCAACGAAAATTGAAGAGCAGGCTATCAAGGAAAAACCTGCCACATTGAAATCATGCTTCGGCCTTTTGAAGAATCCCTATGTGCTCCTGATGGTTATTGGAATTTTTCTCTACGTGGGCTCTGAAGTTAGCATGAGTGCCAAACTTCCCAACTTCCTGGAGGCAAAATTTGATTATCGATATCAAAGAGAAAGGTATTGATGGGTACACTCTTCTTTTTTATCTCATTAATGACAGGACGGTTTCTGGGTGGCGTGATCCTCAACTGGCTCTCACCGAAAAAGTTCCTGATTTATCACCAGTATCCTGTCCATTGCCGGCATTGCCGGTCTGTTTATTGCTCCCGGCCAGGTGATTGCATTTGTATTTATTTTCATCATTGGACTCGGTTTTGCCAATATTTTCCCGCTTATATTCTCCATCACTGTGGATGCGTTGCCCGAAAGAAGCAATGAGATCTCAGGATTGATGGTTACGGCCATTATTGGTGGTGCCATTGTTCCGATCCTGTTTGGAGGAGTGGCCGACCTGTTCGGACTGATGGCCGGTTTTGTCGTTCCGGGCCTCTGTATGGTCTATATTCTTTATATCGCTTCACGAACTTCAAAAGCCTAAGAAGATGGATATATACAGTGATGATCGTGTGGTATCTGACGCTGGATGCAGGAGGAACAAATTTTGTGTTTAATGCCTTTCAGAGGGGGAAGGCCATTTTGAATGGTATAAGAAAAGATGCCAATGCGGATCACCTGGGACGTTGCCTGGCCACCTTAAAGGATGGTTTTCGGGAGATCATACAGGAGTTGGAGGAGAAGCCGGTTGCCATCAGCTTCGCCTTTCCGGGTCCGGCGGACTATTCCAATGGAATCATTGATAACTCCAATAATCTGCCGGCTTTTCAGGGAGGTGTACCGCTAAAAAGTATTCTGGAGGAGGAATTTGGATTGCCTGTCTTCATTAATAATGATGGAGATCTTTTTGCTTATGGTGAAGCATCTGGGAGGGCATACTTACCGCGAGATCAATGCCAAGCTAGAAGCTTCCGGGAGTCCCAAAAGATACCGGAACCTGGTTGGATTTACATTGGGTACCGGATTTGGCGGAGGTTTTGTTTCCAATGGTCAGTTAATTACCGGCGATAACGTTACCGCAGCTGAGGTCTGGCTCTTTAGCAACAGGCACAATGTTACAGTAAATGCCGAGGATGTGGTCAGCATCCGGGCGGTTCAGAGGGTCTACGCAGCCAATGCTGGAATTGAATACCCCAATGAGCTGGAGCCCAAGGATATCTATGAGATAGCAAAGGGGATTAAGGAGGGTGATAAGGATGCTGCCCTTAAAGCTTATGAAGAGACCGGACGTGCCCTGGGAGATACGGTAGCAAATGTACTTACATTTACTGATGGTATCGCGGTGATCGGAGGAGGGATTACCGGAGCCAGTGATCTCTATATGCCTGCAGTGATGGAAGAGTTGAATTACAAGTTCCGTCCCTCAAATGCGGATGAGCTGCCAAGGCTGGTGCAGAAAGTTTTCAACCTGGACGATGAAAAGGATCGGCATGATTTTTTCCAGGATTATTCCAAAACCCTTAAGATCCCGGGAACAGACAGGACCATATCATATGATCCGGTTCCCAGGCTGGCCATTGTGACCAGTACCAGAGGAGCCAGTGAATCAATCTCCCTGGGAGCTTACGCCTTTGCCTTGCAACAAATCAGCTCCTGATATCAGCAAATCACAACCCTAATCTCAACAATATGCCAATTAAAAAATTGTTATGAAAAATCTTATAAGCAGGACTCTTCTAAAATCAATCGGGTATTTGTGGATTTGCCTCCTGATTGCAGGAAGTTGTGCCACAAGCACTACTGATGAGTGGAATGCAAGTGACAAACTCAAAGAGGCATCCATAAAACTGGGAAAATCGCTGGAGATGCTAAATGATACAACCCTGAATCCAAGGAACCTGGAAAATGATGTCGTCGGATTTGTGAGATCACGTGACTGGACCAGTGGCTTTTTCCCTGGAATGCTCTGGATGATGTATGAGTACACCGGGGATGAATCCTGGATTGAGCCTGCCCATCACTACTCCATGAATATTGAGAAGGAACAGTTTAATGGTGGAACCCACGATATGGGATTTAAGATGTACTGTAGTTTTGGCAATGGATACCGGCTCACCTACAATCCTCATTACAAGGATATATTAATACAAAGCGCATCCACACTGATGACACGTTTTAATCCTGTGGTTGGATCAATCCGTTCATGGGACCATAACAGCGACAAATGGGATTACCCGGTGATCATCGACAACATGATGAACCTGGAATTGTTGTTTTGGGCCACAAAAGAGACCGGTGATTCCTCTTTTTACAATGTAGCGCTCCGGCATGCCGAGACCACCTTGAAAAACCATTATCGCGACGACCATAGCTCGTTCCATGTGATCTCATATGATACCCTTACAGGCGAGGTGGTAAAGCGAAATACCCACCAGGGTTTCTCAGATGAATCTGCCTGGAGCCGGGGGCAGGCATGGGGTCTTTACGGTTTTACAATGACATACCGGGAGACTGGTGAAGAGCGCTTCCTTGATCAGGCAAAGGCCATCGCTGATTTTCTGCTGGAACATCCTAACCTCCCTGCCGACAAAGTGCCTTACTGGGACTTTGATGCATCCGGACAGCCCGATATTGCAAGGGACGTTTCTGCGGCAGCCATCATGGCATCTGCCCTTTATGAATTGTCAGCCTCTTGTCCGGATGAAAAAGCACATTATGTTGAGGCTGCAGATCAAATCCTTCAGGCACTTTCATCAACATATAATTTGAAGGACGAAGAACCTTACCCGTTTTTGCTTGATCACAGTGTGGGAAATTTCAACAAGGACTCGGAAATGGATGTGCCTATCATCTACGCTGATTATTATTACCTGGAGGCATTGATGAGAAGGTTGAATTTAATAGATCCATAAATCGCCTTAGAATTACATCTTAAAGGTGAAAGAATTATGTAGGTTTGGTATTTCTATCTCGGAATCTGTTGAAGAAATCTTTGATTGATTTTTAGGCCTATGAATGTACGTCCCCATTTACAATTACTCAATCCTGAACAAATAAGTGAGGTTCATCACTATTCCATTCGTATTCTGGAAGAAACAGGTATAAGGGTGGAATCAAAAGAGGCGCTCGAAATATTTAAAAAATCTGATGCGGTTGCGGTCAGAAATGAGTTGGTTTATGTTCAGCGCGAATTGATCAATCATGCCATAAAGCAAGCACCTTCAAACATCGAGGTATTTAACAAGAGTGGGGATATCGCATTTCAACTGGGGAAAAAGCAAGGAAATGAAACCTATTTTGGGATCGGTGGAACCAACACCTGGTTTCAGGATATAGAAAGCAACCATGTTGAACTGTTTACCAGGAAGCATATGCAGCATTCCACCAAACTTGGCGACCTGTTGGACAACTATGACCTGGTCTCCACATTGGGAATTCCTTCCGATGTGCCTCCGGAAAAGTCTGACATCTGCGCTACCCTTGATATGTATGCCAACACCACAAAGCCTTTGGTTTTATTGATCTCCGGCGAGAATAAGATCAATGATGTGTTTGAATTGCTCTCTTTTCTTCACGGTGATATCTCGACCAAACCATTTTGTATCCCCTATGTTAATCCAATCACGCCACTGGTGTTGAACAGAACTACCACGGATAAGATGATTGCTTCCATCACTCTCGGACTGCCCATCATCTATTCCAATTACAGCATGTATGGTGGCACATCTCCGGTTAATGAAGGTGGATCACTGGCACTATTAAATGCAGAGTTGCTGGCAGGACTGGTATTCAGTCAACTGGTTAAAGAGGGAAGTGAAATAATCCTGGGAAGCCTGCCGGCAGCATTTAACATGGCTACCATGGGAAGCCACTATACCCCCAGCTCCTATTTGCTGAACCTGGCATGTGCTGAGATGATGAATCACTATGAAATTCCCCACTGCGGCACATCCGGCAGTAGCAATGGCCGGGGCGCCGATTTGCTGGCTTCGGGAGATTTGTGGTTGAATCACCTGAGCTCCTGTATAGGTAAAGTTGGCTGTGCCCCCTTTGTGGGTGGTAATTTTGATTCCCTGGCGTTTTCACCTGCTACAGTGGTGCTTTCAAACCAAATTATTGGGGATGCAAGAAAATTTGCCAGAGGCTTTACCTTAAATGAGGAGAGTGTCAATCTTCCTGAAATTTCAACCATAGGCCATGGTGGAAATTATTTTACTTCGGAACAAACCCTGGCTTCATTACAGGAACTAAGTTCTACTCATGGGATTTGGCCTTCATTAAGCCTGGATGCATGGAGGGCCCAAAACATGCCTACAGCCGAAAAAGCGTTGATAGAAAACACCAGTGAATTGTATTCCAGGGCAATGATAGCTTCTGAAGAGGCCCTTGACATCATAGAAAAAGGGGAAGCCTATATAAATAAATCATTTCCTTAGAATTAATTCCCATATTTAAGCAATGAGCTTTAAGGAAAAAGCCGAGGAATCGAGGAAAATCGGCTTTTGGTTAAGCACCTCCCTGGTGGTAGGGAATATGACCGGATCAGGAATTTTTCTTTTGCCTGCTGCCCTGGCGCTCTACGGAGGAATCTCAATTTTCGGCTGGATTTTTACTGTGGCAGGAACCATATTTCTTGCACTGGTATTTTCAAGGCTCAGCAGACTCATCACAACAGCGGGTGGACCGTATACCTATTCAAAGGAGGGTTTTGGAGATTTTGCTGGATTTCTGGTAGCCTGGGGATACTGGATCTCCATCTGGAGTGGCAATGCAGCCATTTCAGTGGCTGGAGTGGGTTATCTATCTGTATTCATTCCATCACTTAAAGAAAATCCTATGCTTTCAGCCTTTGTGGCCATTGGTGCCATATGGCTCTTTACCTTCATCAACACAAAAAGCATTAAAAAGGTTGGCCTGGTACAGCTCATCACCACCATTATAAAGATCCTACCACTGTTATTATTGGGGACATTTGGTTTTATCTATTTTAACAGGGCCCATTTTACACCTTTAAATTTGAGTGGTGAATCAAGCTTCGATGCAATCACTGCAACAGCAGCCCTGGCTTTATGGGCATTTCTTGGTCTGGAGTCTGCTACCATCCCCTCCGATAAAGTAAAAAATCCGACGAAAACAATACCCAGGGCCACGATTGCAGGGATCGGTATTGCTGCCCTGATCTATATTTCCAGTACGGTGGGAATCATGGGAGTTGTTGCTCCGGCTGAGCTGCAACATTCGTCGGCACCCTTTGCAGATGCTGCACAAAAGATCTGGGGAAGCTGGGCATCCGGCCTGATCGCCATCGGAGCTGCCATTGCCTGTTTTGGGGCCTTGAATGGTTGGATCCTCCTCCAGGGGCAGCTTCCTATGGCTGCTGCCAGGGATAAACTATTCCCCCCAGCCTTTAAAAGGGTATCCGGAAAGGGAATACCTGTCACTGGACTCATGATTGCCAGTGTGCTGGCCACCATTCTTGTGGGCTTCAACTATTCCAAGGGGCTTGTGAAGATGTTTTCATTTATTATTATGCTCTCCACCCTCAGTTGTCTTCTGCCATACCTCTTATCTTCCCTTTCTGAGATCATGCTTTATCTGAGAAAAAAGATACCCTATAATAGAAATAAATTGATCCTGACTTCACTAATATCTATACCGGCATTTCTCTATTCCTTCTGGGCCATCACCGGCCTGGAATATGAAATTCTCATCTGGGGCGCTATACTATTAGCAGCTGGAATCCCCATATATGCTTATATAAAGTTCAGGGAGAGAAAGAAGTAACAAACGGTGCTCACAATTCAATCAAACGCGAGCTTTTCACATAATGAATATTTCTCGCTTCCAGATAAGCCAAAAAATAGTCGAAACAAGCTTTATGCCTGCCAAGCAGTTCAGGTGGATAAACTCCTTTCTCACTGAACAGACCATCTAAAAAGAGATTGGCTGCGGCGGTGGCGGTATAACCAGTGGTGCGTGCCATGGAGGATGTCTCTGTTTCAGGATCATACTCATCATGCATGCTATACACCACTTCCTCCAATTGACCCCTTGCATTTTCTCCTTTCAGGGTAACCCTAAAGACCGTCAATTCTTCTTCTGTTTCTCCTAATTTCCACTCGTTAAAGAGGATTTTGCTTGTCACATCCAGGGGTGAGATCATTGCACCATTCACTTCTATTTTTTCAGTACCGAAAAAGCCACTCTCCTTTAATACTTTTACATACTCTACATGCCCCGGATAGCGCAATGTTTTTTCCTTCATGTTGGGAATATGAGGCATGGTGTAGATGATGGATCTTAATCCATCGGAGTTGAATGATTCCAGGGTACCCACTTGATCAAAGTCAACATATTCACAATCAGTTAAGGGTTCTCTGATTACCAACTCCCCATGTTCAACATACCTTGCCGGGCGTGTATATTCTTCAATAACATCAATGGGTGAAAAAGGTGCCTTATAGCAAAAGGGCCATTTCTTTATTTTAGGCAATCCTCCAACCAGACAGACAAAATCCGTGAGTTTCATCACTTCATTGTAGTAGCCCAATATCACATTGTCCATTCCCGGAGCCACACCACAATCAACAATGGCGGTTACATTATGCTTCTTTGCCAATGCATCCAGCTCCAGTGAGTTTTCAGGAAAAAACGCAATATCTACTACATTCTTACCTGCCTCAATAATGGTTCTTAAAGTTTCGAATCCCAAAAAACCGGGAACTGCGTTGATGACCAGATCGTACTTAGTAAGGATTTGCAGGAGTTCCTTTTTATCAGTAACGTCCAATTGCTGAGTTGTTAAGTCGTTGCACTTTTGTTTTACTCGACTTAAAACATCCTGGTTTACATCGGTAACCGTCACCTGATGCTTTTTTGTCATATCGATGGCCATGGCGCTACCCACCATTCCTGCACCTAATACAATTACATTACTCATACCACTAAATTAAAATTTTTGAAAAAGATAGATTCAAAACCTATTTTTGCCCCCATTCCTTATTTGGTTCCTTTCCCAACACTAATTTGAGTTCTCCGCCTTTTGAAAAGGTTTCATGGGAAAAATGAAATTTCATCCAATCCTGTCCGTTCAGTATTGCCTGCTGTATATAGATATTTTCATCCGAATTGTTTTCCGCGATAATCACAAATATATCTCCTGAATAATATGACGGATTCAAATCTATCTCCACTTTATCAAATACCGGAGTGGTGATTTCATAGGATGAATTCACGGATGCTCCGCCATCCATCTGAAATAATCCCATGGCCATCAATACACCAAGAGCGCCCATCTGTCCCTGATCCTCATCTCCGTTGTATCCCCCATAGGGAGTGATATCAGCGAAAGTGATCTCTTTTACTTCCCGGACCCATTTCTGGGAGAGCCAGGGTGCTCCACTGTGATTAAAAAGATGAGCCATCTGGCATGATGGTTGGTTTTCATAGTCCACCCAATTTTCTGCATGCCTGCCATGGTCGGTTATAAACTTTTTTGCCTTTGCCTTAATAAAACAACTGTCAACATATTGGGTATAGCGTTCCTTTCCTCCAAACAGTTCCATTAAACCCTCCAGGTCATGAGGAACATAATTGGTGTATATGGCAGAATTACTCTCCACAAAACCCAATGTATTAAAACCGTCACTGATGGGTGTGAAATCGTCAATCCAGGTCCCATCCATGTTTCTGGGATGCATAAACTGCGTTTCCGGGTTCCACAGGTTCTTGTAATTGTCTGCGCGCTGACTAAACATATGATAATCTTCTTCTTTTCCAAGGGAGAGTGCCAGCTGTCCCATACACCAATCCTGAAAAGCATACTCCAGGGTCATCGCCGCTCCGTCTCTATGGTATCCCGGACCTCTAATGCCTTCAGGTACATAGCCTCTGTCCAGATAGAAGTTCATTCCCCCACCCTTGGGATTATCCCGATGTTCATATCCTGCACGATCCCGGATACCTCCCACAAAAGCATTTTTATACAGACCCTCATAAACCTTTTCAATATCATAACCCCGAATCCCTTTGTTATAGGCAGTGGCGAAAAATGAAGAAGCGGGATCTCCTATCATGACATAAGTGTAATTCCCCCCCGATGGACCACGGGGTATCAAACCACCATGCCGGTACATCTCCACCATACTTCCGCAGAATTCATCCATGACATCCGGATATACCATGGACCATAAAACATTCAGCGTCCAGTGACTTCCCCACCACGCATCAAAATTGTATTGTTGATGCATGGGCTTCCTGTCCTGATCTAATTCAACCTGCCGGATTACCTTCCTCTCCCCTGTCATATCGCAATACATCCCGTTTACATCGCTCACAATCTTTCTTCCAAGAAGGGAATGCCACAGGTCAGTGTAGAACTTCACTTTCTGTTTCTCTGTCCCCCCTTCTATCTTAATTCTACCAAGATAATCGTTCCACTCATCCCTGGATGCTTTTACAATCCGGTCAAAATTCCAGTGCGCCAGCTCACGATCCATGTTCATCCGGGCCTGTTCAATTCCCGTATATGATATGGCAACTTTCATTTGCAGGGTACTGTTTTGTTGCCCGTCAAAACTGACAAATGCGCCCACCTTCTCACCATAAATTTGTGCTATTTCGCCTGCCTCAAGCACCCCATTTTCCCAGGCTCCAAAAGCAGAAATGGGCTGGTCAAATCTTGCCACAAAATAGATGTATGTAGACTTGGGACGCCGTTGGGTTGGGCCCATGATGCTATACCCTGCAATTTCGAATTCATTTACCTTTTCAACCCTGGCCGAATCCATGGCAGCATGACCCAGAAAGGCACCCACATCAAAAATGACATATTTTGCAGTGTCTTCCGGATAAGTATACCTGTGAAAACCGACCCTTGTGGTTGAAGTCAGTTCAGCCAGGATGCCATAGTCTTTTAAATAGATACTATGGTACCCGGGATAGGCTTCCTCCTCCTCATGGCTAAAAGCAGATTTATAAGCCTCCATTCCCAGATGTCCTTTAAATTCTACCAACCGCAGGCATTACCGGAATTCCGGACATCTGCCAGGCGTGAACATGAGAAAAGCATCGCACATGAAGAGAGTCGTAGAGATACCCTGAATTCCAGCTTCCTTTTACCCAGGTGTCAGGACTCAAACTGACCATTCCAAAGGGACGTGAAGCAGATGCAAAGAAGAACCAACGGGATTTATGTGTGTCTACAAAAGGATTCACATAATCAATGGGTTCATTGGAAAACACATCATTTGCCAGACCGAGCAGCGCTTCTGCCTGCTTATTGAGAAATTGGTTCTCTGTTTCGTTAAGTGTCGGATCGATGGTGTCAGAGCCGACAGTCTGGTTGTTCCGGGCATGGCTCAATGTCGTCAGTGCAGCAAGGCACAGCAGAGACAGAATTCTTTTCATATAATAATCAATTACCTTCTGTTTGACTTGAATTGTCCAGTGACGGCTCTATTGAAACAAAATGATGCACTATAGTATCTGATGAAACTTCCCAATGTCTGAATCCCAGCGGTCTTTCATCAAAATTCCTACTGGTGGTTTCACCCGTCACCAATTGAATGCCTTTATAGTTGTTAATCACAGTGGTGTGCTTATGCCCGGACAAGTAGGCCAATACATTGTTCTCGGTAAACAGTTCCAATACCTCCAGCCTTTTGTCCAGGGGGAGATTGAAATATTGCTCTTCTTCATCAGGTTGGTCAATGTATAGGGGGTAATGACCAATCACAATTACCGGTCGTCGTTTCATGCGCTTTATTCTCTAGTGTCTTTTTAAACCAACGGTCATGTTTTTCTGATTCATCCTCTACGGCCACTTTCCATAGCTGAGTATTAGTAACAATAAATGCGTATCCCTGATGAATGAATTCATAGTAATCCTCACCGACTGTTTCCCGGTAAAATTTAAGTGTTGTGTCATTGGGAATATTTCCCACATCATGATTCCCCGGTAAAACATAACATGGCATAATAAACTCTTCCTTAATTCTTAAAAAATCATCATAGGTACTATCGACTGCATGATGAACAAGATCCCCACAAATCACTACAAAATCAGGTTTTAGCGCATTGATCTGGTCCACTGCCAGATTGAATGATTTTACGTCGTGCTCATAACCGCCCATACCCAATTGAGTATCACATAATTGAACAAAAGAAAATGTTT
This sequence comes from uncultured Bacteroidales bacterium, assembly GCA_963710385.1. Lineage (GTDB taxonomy): Bacteria > Bacteroidota > Bacteroidia > Bacteroidales. The sequence continues at coordinate 112,267 of CAVQAB010000011.1, forward strand.
GTCTCTTACTGTCAGTACAGGAAATACTGAAGACCAGTAATAGAACTATTAGATATTTTGTAAGCCGAAAAATCATATGAATTCTTTTTTGTTTCGCACAGGATGTTTCACTTCTTAGCACTTAAGGAGTAAGGTACATTTTCAGCTTTACTTCCCCATTTCATATTGGGGTTTTGATCCAGATTAAAAGTGAAGGTTCCTCCATTTTGTATATCCTCAAATTGGATAAAGTTGTGCTCATAGGCTTTACCATTCAAACGAGTCGATTGTATATAATAGTTTTCAGCTGAATTATTGTTTGCCGTAATGGTAAAGCTATTTCCGTTTTCCAGGGTCAAGACCGCTTTATCAAATAAGGGACTCCCGATTACATACTGATCCGTACCTGGTGTTACCGGATAAAATCCCAAGGAACTGAAAACATACCAGGCTGAGGTTTGTCCATTGTCTTCGTCACCACAGTATCCATCCGGTGTAGCCGCATAAAGATTGGTGAGGACCTCTCTGATTAATTTTTGCGTTTTATAGGGTACTTTTGCATAATTATAGAGATAAATCATGTGTTGTATGGGTTGATTTCCATGTGCATAATTGCCCATATTGACGATTTGCATCTCTCTGATTTCGTGAATGGTTATTCCGTAATAGGAATCATCAAAATCCGGAGGCATTTCAAATACATGATCCAGTTGTCCGATAAAAGCCTCATTTCCTCCCATCAGATCAATAAGTCCCTGAATATCATGAAAGACTGACCAGGTATAGTGCAGACTATTTCCTTCCGTAAATGCATCACCCCATTTCAAGGGATTAAAAGGTTTCTGAAAATTGCCATCTTCATTTTTACCCCTCATGAGCTTGGTGGAGGGATCAAATACGTTTTTGTAATTCATCGATTGCTTATAATACTTATCTGCGATCTCATTTTTGCCCAGCTTTTCAGCCATTTTAGCAATGGTGAAATCCGCATAAGCATACTCCAGGGTACGGGCTGTATTTTCATTCACTCCCACATCATAAGGGACATAACCAAGTGTATTGTAATAATTGAGACCCTCTCTTCCCACTGAACTTTCCGGTCTTCCCTCCTCTACCGTTGCATTTTTAAGGATGGCCTCAAAAAGAATCTCAGCGTCCTTATTGAATAGCTCCTTTTAGAAAAGCATCCGCAATAATCGGAGCAGAATTTGAACCAATCATACAATCCCTGTGTCCGGGGCTGGCCCATTCAGGCAGCCATCCGGATTCCCTGTAGGTATTGGCAAGTCCTTCCATAATCTTACCATTCAACTCGGGATACATCAAATTAAAAAATGGAAATACAGCCCTGAAAGTGTCCCAGAAACCATTGTCAGTAAACATATATCCGGGCAAAACTTCTCCATTGTAAGGGCTGTAATGAATCACTTCATCTTTCTCATTAATTTCATAGAATTTTCTGGGAAACAATAGCACCCTGTATAGACAAGAATAGAATGTTTTGATATGTATCGGTATTGCTATCCTCTATTCTTATTCTGCCCAATTCATTTTCCCAAAGATCTTTTGCCTTCTCTTTGGTTTCCTCAAATGAATCCTGTCCTATTTCTCTTGTTAAATTGAGCTCAGCCTGTTCCGGACTGATAAATGATGAGGCTACTTTTACATGAACCACTTCTCCCTTTTTGGTTTTAAATCCGATGATAGCACCCACATGTTCTCCTTCACTGTTCAACGTGTTTTCCTGCAATTTCCACTCGTCTCCCCAGGTATGTGTAATTTCAAAATCCTTATCAAATTCCGCCACAAAATAGTTATGAAAATTATCGGGAACACCACCGCTATTATTTCTGCAATAACCAATAATTTTTCTTTCCTCTGGAATAATTTTTACCATAGATCCTTCGAAAAATCCATCCAGGAGAATATAGGATGAGTCGGATTCCGGAAAGGTGAATTTAAAATGTGCCGCTCGCTCAGTGGGAGCTACTTCAGCAACCACATCATAATCTGCCAAATATACTTTATAATGATATGGTTTAACTGTTTCTGCTTTATGTGAAAACCAGGATGCCCTTTCATTTTCTTCATATTTCAGTTCCCCTGTTACGGCCATCAGAGAAAAAGCAGCATAATCATTGATCCATGGACTTGGCTGATGGGTTTGTTTGATGCCCCTGATCTTATTTTCATTGTACTTGTAGGTCCATCCATCACCCATTTTTGATGTCATAGGAGTCCAGAAATTCATGCCCCACGGAGTGGCGATGGCCGGATACGTATTGCCGTTAGACAGGGAAAACTTAGAATCGGTACCCATCAGAGGGTTTACATAATCCACCAGGAAGACCCGATCTGTATCTTCAATGGCTACATTATATCCGACATTGTTACACGATATACATGCAATGGTTAGTAAAACAGAGATTGCTACTTTATAATTCATTTTATCTTCGGTTTTTGAGTTTACGTTATAGTTTCACCTTAGGCTAAAGATTACTATCTGCTTGAATCTGCTTCGCGTATTCGGGCCAGCTCTCTTTTGAGTTCTTTAACCACTTCAGGTCTTTCATCATATAGATTGACTTTCTCTCCTGGATCATCTGACAAGCGGTAAAGTTGAGGTTTAAACGCACGTAGTTGATTCAATCGATTCTGCGGTAAATTCGCAGGAGGTGTATCATCGATATACTTCCAATCTCCCATACGAATCGCATGCATTCCATTCGCATCGGCTGTTACCATCGCAGTTCTCGCTTGCTTTGGCGTTGCATTGAGGAGATAAGGAAGAAAACTATAACTATCGGGAGCCACATTTTTTGATGCCGGAATTTCGCCTTCCGTTATATCGCATATGGTTGCGAATAAATCAATGATATTAATCATCTGGTCCGAAACTGATCCCTCTTTCACATGTCCAGGCCAGGATACAATAAAAGGAACCCGCGTGCCTCCTTCATAAATGGTATGTTTATCTCCCCTAAGATCACCGTTAATTTTAAGACCATATTTTATAGCCTGGTTCTCAGGGGCATCAGGTTTGTTCCTTGGAATTTCACCCCCGTTATCGCTTGAAAAAATGACAATGGTATTTTCCATCAGGTTCATATATTCCAGCGTCTCAAGAATTCTCCCCACACTGAGGTCCAGATCCTGAATAAAATCACCATAGGGACCACAATCGCTCATACCCCGCATATAATCAGAAGGAGTAATGGGATGGTGAACGGCTACCGCTGCAAAATAGAGGAAAAACGGATTTTCGCTGGTCTGTTGTTTGATCCAATCAACCGTTTTATCAGTTAGATCCTCCATCACATCTTTATTCACCCGCTGAGGTGCATCAAATCCCAGGTAAGGCGTTCCATAGAAAGTTCTGGAGTAGGGCTCAACCTTTGTACTTCGCAAACCATAAATATGATCGTTTTCAATATAGACGCCAAGCATATCCCCGTGATTCTGCGGAACCCCGAAGTGATAATCGAATCCCAGATCCAGGGGTCCGGGTGTTAGTTTTCCTGTGAAATCCACCGGTTCCTTTTCACCATATCCCAGATGCCATTTCCCGATGGCCGCTGTGTTATATCCACGCTCTTTTAGCCAATCTGCTACAGTAAGCCGGTCCGGATCGGGAAGTAATGATCCAGTTGGATTTACCACACCGAATTTTAAATTCGAACGCCAGGGATAGCGTCCGGTTAAAAAGCCATAACGAGTTGGGGTACAAATCGATGCAGGTGTAGATGCATTTGTAAAACGCATGCCCTGCCGTGCCAGTCTATCGATATTTGGCGTACGCACAAGGCTTTTATCTGCACCATAAGCATTCAGGCTGGAGTAGCCGAAATCATCGGCCAGGATGAAAACAATGTTCGGTTTTGCTGTTTGTTGATCACCCATGCTGGCAATCAACTCATCCTTCCCTGTGGCTGGCGTATTTTCAATGAATTCTTTGTAATATCCTTTGAGCTTATCAATCTCCTTCTGATACTGTTTATCGTTGATTTTATTTTCCACTTCAAACGGATCCTTTTGCCTGTCAAAAAACATATCACCGAAATCTCGGTAGTCCCAATTTTTGTGCACAATCGTGGGATCAATCATCATCCCCAGCTTGTGGTTTTTTGTAATGACTGTGGCCTGTGACCAGCTTTCTGAGACGATATAATCCCGTTTCATTGAACCGTTATTCAGAATCACGTCAGCCATGGATTCGCCCTGAATAGGATATTTTAAATCCGGAACATCCAATTCCAGCACATCAATTAATGTAGGCAATACATCAGCAAGTGTTACCAGCTCTTCTGTCCGCTGTCCCTTTTTCGTTTTACCCGGAATCTTAATGATCAGGGGAATGTTTAAAATATCTTCATAAACATTATGTCCGGCAGCCGCCTTTTCAACCATTCCATGATTTCCTGCGAAATCGCCATGATCTGAAGTATAGATGACAATGGTTTCATTTTCCAGTCCAGCTTCATCCAGCGCGCCCAGAATTTCCCCCACACAATAGTCAATTTCTGTAACCAGGGCATAATAGCCGCCAATGTAATTTCTCCAGAGTTGTTCATCTGCAAACGCCTTGTCCATGTTCCATACTTTATTGCCGCCATTTCGTTGAGATTGCAGAAGAGGAGGTAAGTTTTCAGTGGGTTCATAGAAGCTGGCAGGTTTTTTAATTCCGCTCCCATTTTTTGTACCCTCCCCCCATTCTGACACATTGTACATATCCATGTATTTCTGCAGGGGATTATAGGGTTGATGAGGACGATAAAAGGTCGCCCAGCAAAAGAAAGGTTGGTCACTGTTGGCCTGTTCTTTTATCATCTTAATGGTTTCCATGGTCGTATACGCCTCCATGGTATACCCGGGAGGGAGTTTAGAAATGCGTGTGCCAAGATCGGCTGTTGGAATTTTCGAGTTGAATTCTGAAGAACCTCTGGGGCCCCTGCCAAATTCAGCAGCCCAGTCCTCAGCAAATGCTCTGGCGTAGCCATTGCGCTCAATCCAGCTCACATAATTATCATCATCATTGGGTTTATATTGATGGTCCTTTTTGACATCCCAACCCTTGTCAATTGCACCTCTCACATGCCTTTTCCCAAAAGTATAGGTATTGTAATTGTTTCTTTTAAATATAGTTGCCATGGAAACCGCATCATCCATCACCGATGTGTGCCCTCCGTTGGACAAGAGCCCCATGGTCCGTGGCATCAGTCCGGTGAGCAGTGATGAACGTGAAGGCGTACAGACTCCAACAGTACAATAAGCACGGTCAAAAACCAATCCATCTTCAGCAAGCTTATCCAGATTGGGTGTTATTACATCCGGGTGTCCTTCAAATCCCATCACTTTTTTGTTGTGCTGATCAGAAAAGAGAATAAGTACATTGGGTTTCTGTGCAAAACTAAAACCGACGGTAAAAAATATTAATGTCAGACCAATGATTGATTTTTTTAGCGAATTTAGGGTGTCCGTCATTTCCATAATAATTTTCAATTGAATCAATTCTTCAGGCCTGCATTGCAGTGATCACGCAGGAATTTCAAACTATTCAGCAACTCTGATTGCTGGAGTTTAATATCCAATTGTTTTTGGTTCATACCCGCCGGAGGAACTGCAATTTCCAATGGTATGCCATCTTTAACAAGGTTTAAGAAGTCCATTATTTCAGCTGCATGCAATTTGGGGAATCCTTTCCAGAATTCAGCCGTCAAATAAGGAATGGAGCGTGCTGAATTAGAAATTGTCTCCACATGCAGTGGGACACCGGGACATAATCTTGATAAAGTATCCGTAAAGCGCGGATAATCCATAATGCCCTTCCCAATGGTTGTCCCCTGAAACACGGCTCCCTCTTCCGATTCCCATATGGCCACATCCCGCACGCTGGTGCAAATAATATTTGAGCCTAATACTTTCAATGCTTGCATGGGGTCTTCCATGGCCCAGAGTGCATTGGCCGGGTCGAATAAAGCTCCACAGATATCGGTCCCGGTTTCATTGATTAGTGCCAACAATTCATCTGAACGAAGGTCAGCCATATGGTTTTCAAAGGCAAACCTAATTCCGGCATCCTTTGCCCGGCTTCTTGTTGCTGTCATCACCTTGATTACCGCTTCAATATGAGCTTCTATTCCTCCCTCCGAAAAGCGGTCTTCAATGGAACCGATTCTGCAGGCTACTATTGGAGAACCTAGGGCCGAAGCCACCCGAATTCCCTCTATTAATAATGATTCTGCATTTCCATATAGAGGGGAAAAAGCAGTGGATTTTTCGCTGATGCTCCCCACACCCACAAAAATAGTGACATCATTGTTTGTTGCCCTTTCGTGCAAATTTGAAAGATGAGATGTTTCAAGAGTTTCGAACGGTTGAAAGGTATTCAGCAAAACAGAATCCAGTCTTTGATCAACGGCATATTCAATGAGTTGCTGAGCATTCAGCCTCATGCTCCTGAGAGAATGGTTACAAAGCCCTAATGGGACTTTTGAAGAGGACCGTTTCTCACCATATAAGATTTCTGCTGAGGCACTAAAAGGAAAAGCTTGTAATGCCAAAGCATTTAATCCAACTATTCTCGAGAAATCTCTTCTTATCATCCGGTAAAATATCAAATTGGAACGATAGTAGTGACAGGTTTTCAGAGCACCGGACAATTTACAAAGATTAATCATTAATTAATGCTTTGTTAATATCCTGAAATTAAATTTGGATTGATACACATTCTATCCACTGAATTGTACAGACAAAAAGAGATCCAACAACATAATATTCCGGGAATAACAACAGACATATAAGGGTTATGTAACCGTTAAATTCATCTCCAACTCGACTTTAATACTGGAAAAAATATGTATATTTCGCCTTACCCTAAGCTAACAAAACAAAATCTTATTATTAACCGGATGCATAATGCCTATGAAAATATTGCCATGAACATGCCAGGGCTTCAAATGAAACATGAAGCCTGATGTTGTATAGAATAGCCAGGTGAATGATGACGGACCTTCATTCACCCTTAACTATAACCAGATTAAAAACTCACATCTATGAAACAAAAGATTTTTCTATTTAGTTTAATAATGTGCATTGGATTTCAGATACTCAATGCCCAGGGTATCCGGATAACCGGAACCGTATTGGACGAAGCCACCGGCGAAGCCATGCTCGGACTTAATGTCCAGGTTAAAGGAACTACAGTTGGTACCATCACTGATCTGGATGGGAATTACTCCCTTCAGGTTCCAGACCAAAATGCTGTGCTGATCTACTCTTTTGTGGGTTACGCTCCACAGGAAATAACCGTGGGTGCACAAACAATCATTAATGTAAGCATGTTGGAATCCACCCAATTCCTTGATGATGTAATTGTCGTTGCCTATGGCACAACAAGGAAAGCTTCCTTTACGGGTTCTGCTTCCGTTGTTCAGGCTGATGCAATAAACAAGGTTCCTGTGTCCTCATTTGAGAAGGCCCTTGCGGGTAATATTGCGGGTGTCCAGGTCTCAAATATATCCGGACAACCCGGCTCAGGGACAGAGATACGGATAAGGGGATTGGGATCCTTTTCGGCTTCAAACGAACCCCTTTATGTGATCGATGGGGTACCGGTTACCTCCGGAAGCATGCACAATTCAGCAGGCGGTCTTGCCACAGGGAATGTCATGTCATCCATCCCTCCCGGTGATATTGAAAGTGTGACTGTCCTGAAGGATGCAGCTGCCGCCTCTCTTTATGGATCCCGCGCTGCAAATGGGGTTATCCTTATCACAACCAAGCAAGGTCGGGAAGGAGTCACCAGGTATACCTTTAAGTCAGTCTACGGTATTTCGGACTGGGCCGTTGATAACTTTAGAACCGTTTCCGGTCCGGATTTTCTGATGCTGCACAGGGAGTCGATGGAAAATTATCTGGCAACGGGCAACGCACCTCCGGGATTCGATGTAGACGCAACCATGGAAGCCAACGGGTGGGTTGAGCCGGAAGAAGGGTTCACCGACTGGTACGAGGAACTGTTCAGAACAGGAAAAACGAAAAACCTTGAGCTATCAGCAACCGGAGGCTCGGAGAAAACACAATTCTATGTGTCGGGAAGTATATTTGACCAGGAAGGGATTGCTTATAAATCCGGGATTACCCGGTATTCAGGCAGGGTAAATATAACCCACAGGATGAGCAAAATGTTCTCAGTTGGCCTGAATATGTTAAATTCCTTCGCAGAACAGGAAATCGTTGACGCCGGGACAAGGTATTTCAGTCCATTTTATAATGTGAGCGGTAATTGTTTCCCTACCGAAGGGCCCTATCTTCCGGATGGCAGTTACAGGCCTTTTTTGCAGAACGGTTACTACAATAATGTCAGGGAGCGTGAACTGAATGAAACAAGTGCCAAACTTTTCAGAAGCATGAACACCGGTTTTATCGAGTTCAGGCCCTTCGATTTCCTGACCTTCAGATCCACCAATAACTTCGACTGGTTAAATAATGATGAAACCCGTTATGGATCACCTCTTTCAAGATCCGGTGAAGCTGAACAGGGATTTGTAGAATTAACCAACCGGCAAAGAACTACACTCACCTCATCAAACCTTCTGACCTTTGATAAAACCTTTAACGATCTTCACCATATAAATATAATTGCAGCTCAGGAGGTAGAAAAAAGACGGGCCACCAGGGTGAATACCGGGGGAGAAGTGCTTCCCAATGAAACCATCCGAAGTATTGGCGCAACCGCTGTTCCTGTTACTGCATACGGCTATGATGAAGGCTCATCCATGTTATCATTTCTCTCAAGGTTGAATTATGATTACAGAAACAGATATTACCTTTCTGGAAGTATCCGCCGCGATGGAAGCTCAAAATTGGGTATGGACGAAAGATGGGCAAACTTCTGGTCAGCTTCAGGAGCATGGAGGATAAGCAGCGAGAATTTTATGCAAAGTTTGTCAGTGGTTGATGACCTAAAACTAAGGGTATCCTACGGGACAAACGGTACCCTGCCTCCGGGCAATTATGACCATCTGGCGCTCTATTCATATACAGGTACTTATAATGAGCGGATTGCCGCATATGAAAGCTCAATTTCCAATTCAAACCTTACCTGGGAGAAAAATGCAAACCTTAATGTGGGCATTGATATTACCATGCTGAGAAATATCAGCGCCAGCATTGAATACTTTTCAAGACATACCAGGGATCTTCTTATGTACCTTCCCCTGGCTCCCAGCGTTGGTGCCGGAAATACCTGGGTGAATATCGGGGAGATGGACAATAAGGGATGGGAACTTGATCTGAGAACCACCAATATTTCCAGAAGTAACTTTACCTGGACCTCCTTCGTTACCCTGACAACTGTCGATAACAAAATTGTTAAACTCAACAACGGGGAGGATATAATTGGTAGCACTACTATCCGGAGAGAAGGAGAACCCTATAATTCATTCTATCTGGTCCCATGGGCCGGTGTTAATCCCGTAAACGGAGCACCTGAGTGGTATATGGTTGATAACGAATCCAATCAGACCACGGAAGTAACCGGAGATGTCTCAAAAACCGATAAGACCATTAGCGGTGCAGCTGACCCTGATTTCTTTGGCAGTTTTGGCAACGAATTTTCATATAAAGGATTTAAGCTCTCTTTCCTTTTCAATTTCTCAGTCGGGGGCAAAATCTATTATCACTATGGATATAAAATCTGGAATGACGGGAATTATAATCAGTATGCTGTCCAGGAGAGCTCACTCGACAGGTGGCAGAAGCCCGGTGATTTAGCGATGCATCCACAAAGGATCTGGCTGGGAAATAATGAATCATGGTGGCCATCGTCAACCCGGTTCCTGCTGGATAATAACTTTCTGCGCTTAAAGGATATTACTTTCTCATACAGCTTACCGAAAGCGCTCGTCTCAAAGTTGAGAATCAATGATATTACTGTTTATGCGCAGGCAAGCAATTATCTGACCTTTAGTTCGCAGGACCTCTGCGACCCGGAGCAAAGATCCAATGGAATTACAAGCTACGAGATGCCGAATAATAAAAATTTGACCTTCGGTCTTGAGATCGGTTTTTAGTATATAAAATTTAAAAAATGTTTAAAATGAAAAATATACATTTTCTGGTTAAACTATTAATGATTGCACTGCTGATTGCAGGACAGTCATGCTCGGAAGATTTTCTCAATGAGTATCCAAGCAATTCGCAATCTCCTGATAACATACTAACGATCGACGATGCACAGATCGTGATGAACGGAGCATATGATCTCTTGCAGGATAACAATTATTATAATGCAAATGTGATCACCGATAACGACGTTCGTGGGGATGACATGCAGACTGTCGACGAGGGCAGGATTGATGATGAATATCTCTACAGATATACTGCACAAACCGATTTTGATGAGGATTCATGGGCGCAACCTTATACTATTTTAAGGCATGTGAATACCATATTGACTTTCATCGACGATATCGGGACCAGCCAGCCGGGGGAAGAGGTGCAAAAATCGGACATCAAGGGTCAGGCCCTGGCCATCCGGGCGCTGGCACATTTCGACCTGTGCAGGCAGTTCGGAAGGCAGTATTCCCATGATAATGGGGCCTCTTTAGGAATACCGATCGTTACCAGCGTTCTGGATCCCTATGCCAAGGAACCCCGGAATACGGTGGCCCAGGTATATGCACAGGTTATTTCTGATTTACAGGAAGCCATCCCGCTGCTTTCCAATGACGTGAGGCTGGGCCAGATGAACGCATGGGCGGCAAAAACCCTGCTGGCCCGTGTATACCTTTACATGGAGGACAATGCAAATGCATTTGCTACTGCGGTTGATGTAATAAACAGTGGACTGTATACCCTGATGACCCGGGACCAGTATGTGAACTCATGGTCCAGCCCGAGCGGATCATCGGAGTCCATATTTTCCATCATGAATAATTCAGCTGATAATGGCGGCGGGAATAGTGTAAACAACCTTTCCGATCCTGAAGGATATGGCCAGTTTGTAGCTACCCAGGACCTTATCGACCTGGTTAGGTCAGATCCTGAGGATATCCGCGTGCAGATGCTTTATATCGATCAGTTCAGTATTAAAAATAACCCTGCAGATCCATCTGCAGATTCTACCACATGGGGAAGGGTACTGAAATATCCGGGGAACGGCAACACCAAAGAGATCATAGTAAATCACTTTACAACCGGTTCCCCGCTGATTGTGGCAGCGTATATTGGAAATGTTCCTGTTTTACGACTATCGGAACTATACCTGATCGCAGCCGAAGCTGCCATCAAGAATGGAGACGCAGCCAGTGCAACAACATATCTGAATGCCATTGTGAAGAGAGCCAATCCGGCAGCCACAGTCGCAGAGGCAGATGTCAACCTGGACAGGATACTTACCGAAAGGAGAAAGGAGCTTATGGCCGAAGGTCACCGCTTCTTTGACCTGGTAAGAAATAAGCGGGATATTGTAAGATCGACTTCCGCCAGGATTTATGACAATGCAACACCCCTGTTAATTAAATGGGATGATTACAAAACCATCTTCCCCATTCCACAGGATGAGCTCAATATTAATCCCTTGATACAAAATGATGGTTATATATAGGAACCTTTCTAAGAAAGAACGATCAAGTTTAGGTCTTAAAAAATTAGAAACTATGAAGAAAAAAGTGTTGATTACAAGCAAGTCGTTTATATTCTGTATAAGCATGATAGCGGTCATCGGATTCCTGAGATCGTGTACTGAAGAACTCTATAATCCGGGGATGCAAGCACCTTTAATTACTGAGATAGGACCGGAAGCTGCTTTTCCAAGCCAGGTGGTTGTCATTTACGGGAAAAACTTCAGCTCCGCAGCCGCGGAAAATGCGGTCAGTTTCAATGGAGTTGCAGCAACAGTGACTGGTACCACTACCATTGCAATCACCACAACAGTTCCTGACGGAGCTACATCAGGTGAGGTTACAGTATCTGCAAATAACATGACATCGCCGGGCTTTCAATTTACAGTCACCGAACCGATCATCCCAACCATTACTTCCATTGATCCGGAGATGGGTAAAGTCGGGGCCGAGGTGATCATTACGGGTACTTTATTCAGTACCGAACCCGGTTTGAATATTGTAAGTTTCAACGGAACAGAAGCCAATGTAACTGCCTCCACTGAAACCACCATTACTACTTCAGTGCCGTCCGGAGCTACAACAGGTCCCGTTACTGTTACGGTGGATGGTGAATCCAATGGTATTGTTTTCACAGTGGTCGAGTCAAACCTGACGATTTCCCAGCTTGATGATGACGCAGACGATGCGGAAGAAGGAATGATCAATGGGAAACTGACAATCACCAGCAGCGACCTGGAACTGGGTGAATATGATACATGGACACAGGATGGTATAGAACAGGGATTACAGACCATCGGGGTTAAGTTTAATAATATTGATATTCCCCCGGGCTCAACTATTCTGGCTGCAAGCATACAGTTTACGGCCGATAATACCGGATCGGATCCGGTTCAGCTGACTGTTTATGGGGAATATTCTTCCACTCCGGAATCTTATAGTGAGGATATATTTTATCATATAACCACCAGGCCCAGAACGCTTGCCAACACCGTCTGGGATATTCCGCCATGGGAAAATACGGGATTGGCAGGTCCTGATCAGGCAACCCCTGATTTAGCTGCCATTGTTCAGGAAATTTTGGACAGAGAGGACTGGGCATCCGGAAACAGCATGGCGTTCATTCTGGACCATAGTGGACCCAGTATAGGAGTAACATCCAGTTCAGGGGGGAGAGAAGCTGAGGCAGGCCCCGGAAGTGATGCTGCTATGTTGACAGTGGCGTGGGAATAGTAAATCACTTGAAGTGAAAACAATGAGGGAGGCTGTATCAAAAGGTACAGTCTCTTTCTGTTTTAATAATTTTTTGCTCTTCCCAATTAAACAATTTAGATATATTGTACTTTTATATATTCTATTGATAAGCCGTTTCTATTTACTACCTAAAACCAAGTTTTATGGCAACGCTAGTGAAACTTATTCCGATTTTTACGCTATCAATTCTTATTTCATGCAGTTCTGAAAAAGAGGGGAAGGATACACTTCAGAAACCCAACATCGTCATTATTTTCACAGATGACCAGGGTTATGGCGATGTGGGATGTTACGGAGCCACAGGTTATACCACGCCCAATCTTGACAGAATGGCCAGTCATGGAATGCGGTTTACCAACTACTATTCTGCACAACCGGTATGCAGCGCCTCCAGGGCGGGACTAATGACAGGTTGTTACCCCAACCGGATCGGAATATCTGGAGCACTTTTTCCACATCATGAAAAAGGAATTAATCCGGATGAAATGACCATTGCAGAAATGCTGAAAGCAGAGGGTTATGCTACCGGGATTTTTGGCAAATGGCATTTGGGGCATCATCAGAAATTTCTGCCCCTGCAACATGGATTTGATGAATATGTGGGGATTCCATACTCCAACGACATGTGGCCCATAAAAGTGGATGGTACTCCCTTTGAACCTGGTGTAGGCCGTGGGGATTATCCACACCTTCCCTTAATTGAAGGAAATGAAACCATCAAGCTGATAAAAACCCTGGAAGGGCAGGATAGCCTGACCACACTTTATACTGAAAAGGCAGTTGATTTTATCAAGCGGCACAAGCGAAGAGCCGTTTTTTCTATATGTTCCCCACTCAATGCCACACATTCCACTGGGTGTTTCTGACAAATTCCGGGGGAAAAGCCAGCAGGGAATGTACGGTGACGTGATGATGGAAATTGACTGGTCGGCGGGACAGATCATGCAGGCGCTGGAGGAAAATGGAGTGGCTGACAATACAATTATAATTTTTACTACTGACAACGGTCCCTGGCTGAATTATGGCAATCACGCCGGTTCTTCGGGCGGATTACGCGAAGGCAAAACAACAAGCTGGGAAGGCGGGCAGCGTGTACCTTTTATTATTCGGTGGCCTGAAACCATACCTGCAGGAGTCACCTGTAACAAACTGGCCTGTGCCATCGATATTTTGCCCACGCTTGCAGAATTAGTTGGAGGTGAACTATCCAGCAATAAGATTGATGGAACAAGTATTGCCCAACTCTGGAAAGGAAATTTTGATGCCGAACCCCGCAAGGAGATTTTATTTTACTACGGTGATAATAACCTGAACGGTGTCAGGAAGGGCAATTGGAAACTGGTTTTACCGCATACCTGGCGCTCTTACCATACCGAACCTGGCAGAGATGGATATGGAGGTAAGAGAATTCCCATGACCGTTGAATCGCCCCAGTTGTACAATATGATGCGGGATCCTGGCGAACAGTACAATGTTATTGAATGGTATCCTCAGAAAGCAGAGGAGTTGATGCAAATTGTAGAAAAGGCACGTCAGGAGCTGGGTGATCTTAACGTGGGAATCGAAAGAGGAAGTGAAAACAGGGAAATAGGGAGACTATAGTCACAGCTCTATTTCATAACTCCCCATGATTTATTGGCCCTGAGGTCCCATTTCAAAAACCAGTTTTCCGCCATTGATAACGCTTCATGTGTGATCCATGGCGTACTTTAGGCTTGTTCACCGTTCAGGGTGGCCGATTGAATGTATTTATTCTCAGCAGAAGCATTGTGTGCTTCAATTTCAAAAGTATGACCATTGCCAAGATCCACCGAAACATGCTCAAACATTGGGCTTCCAATGGTATAGACAGGTTCCCCGGGGGTAACCGGATAAAATCCCATGGAGGAGAAAACCACAAAGGAGGACATTCCTCCACCATCTTCATCTCCGGGTACTCCCATCAGGTCGTTGCGAAACCACTCCTGAAGCAGTTTGCGCAAGCGCTTTTGTGTTTTCCAGGGTTGACCGGCATAATTGTAGAGATAGGGTATATGCAGGGAGGGTTCATTGGCCATGGAGAACTGTCCCACATTTCCGGTATGATCGGGTAACTGGGCATAAAATGCATACTTGCTACGCCCCAGGGGTTCTGTAAACATGGCATCCAGGTTATCTACAAAAGCTTCATTGCCACCCATCAAATCGATCAGGTCCGGAATATTGTGCTGTACATCCCAGCGGTAGACCCAGGCATTGTTCTCCCCATAATATCCCCTTGCTCCCATTCCTCCTGAAAACTTATAGTCAAATGGCTCAATGAAATTTCCATCTGCATCCTTGGGATGAAAGAATTTTGTCTCCTTATTAAACAGATTCCTGTAGTTAAAGGAGGCATTCCTGAAATATTCAGCCTCATCAGTTTTTCCCAGCTCCTCTGCGATTTGTGACAAACACCACTGATCGTATGAAGTTCCCAGTGTCACTGCAACCGGCTGACGGCGCTCAAATGAATGCACCTCAGGAATGGTTTCTTCTTCACCTTCCCGCAGAGCCGGGATATAACCATGTTCTTTGTAAAACCGGTCCAGTTCTCCGGCAGGCATACCTGACCAGGGAGCCAGTGTTTTTTCGGTAATGGCTCCTTTGGAAGCCTCGTAGGCTTTTTCCAGATCAAAATTTCTCAGCCCTTTGCGATAGGCATCGATTACAGAAGCAACCCCGTGATTGGAGTTCATCCGGCGGCTGTCTCCTGTGATTTCAGGAAAAGTTGGCAACCAGAAATGATCCATCTGTTCGGCCATCAGCACAAAGGAATGCAGATATATCTTCTTCTTTCTCAGGATCAATCAGAATCCGTAAGGGGTGGTGTGCCCGGTAGGAATCCCAAATCCAGTCATCGGTATAAAAGGGGCGTCCCAGATCATCATGAACAGTTCCATCAAAAGCACTGTAGTACCGGCCATCTTCCGAAATACAAACCGGACGCTCATAACAGCGGTAGAGTGAGGTATAAAATACAATCTGGTCATCGGCAGTACCACCTTCAATCTTTATTTTTCCAAGTGCTTCATTCCAGATATCGCGTCCTGTTGATTGCAGTTCAGCAACTGTTTTTCCAGCCACTTCACGCTCCATATTTTCCCTGGCCTGGTCTTCATCAATAAATGAAATCCCGTATTTTACATTCAATGCCTTTGTTCCATGGGGTATTTCAATACCAGACAGGCATTACGACCTTCAGCACTGCTCACATCAGTCAACGCTCCATCTTTCAACGCTGCCACCTCTTGTGGTAATTCTTCAGGAACCATATACAAATAGACCCTCGTGTCATTTCCAATCAGCTGGTAACCACTGATGGCTTTTCCATCCCAGTTCACTTCTCCCCTTCTGGAATTTAATATCAGATATACCGGCTTATCCTGTTCAAATTGTATTTCATAGGCCGCCGACTGATGCGATAATCCGTAATCCACCTGAATTTGATAATCATCCAGAAAGACCGAATAGGAATATGGAGTCAGTTTTTCCTGGTCATAACTAAATTCAATGACCGGCTTTAAGTCACTTTCATCTCCCTGAAAAGGGCTCAGGTTGAAAGCCGAGCTGCCCCGGTGACTGGTGACTACCAAAGGAAGACCATTGATCCTGATCTCGGTGTAATCCCGCCGTTCAGGATAAACACGCAACAGACTATTGGGCAGGTGAATGGTTGGAAATGTTGGGACCAGCAAATGACTGATATTACCCATGTATGGATTGACAAGGTCCACCGGCTGCTTTATTTCAGCATTTCTATTTCTGCCGTGGAGCTGAACAGGCCACACAAATCAGAACTGAAAGTCCTATTGTAAATCCTCTGTATCTAGTCATTGTTCATGAATTTATTGTTGTGGTGCCAAACTACTTGTTAAAATATCAATCAGTGGAAGAGCCAAAAGTTTCGTTATATAAATTTTCATCTTTGTCAAAGCATCCTGCCATGTGAATAATGGCCTGATCATTCTCTATAGTAATGGGAGCATCAGCCAAATAATTTCTCATCCGGCTTCCCCAAATGGATACAGTTAACTTTTTGTCCCCTCGCACCAGTAAATAATCCCAGGACATATTTTCAGGAACAGTGGTGAGGGCCCCATTCCCGCCTGAAAATGCTTCCACATTGCTCAGAGATGTATGCCCCTCCCCTTCGATGATGATGGGATGGATATTTTCCACATTTTCCCCGGTATTGGCAATAATCGAACCCTGTGCGATCTGCCAGTTGCGATTCTTGGTGTTATTCCCTCGTTTTAATATGCCAACGGCAACACAGTCAAAGTTGAAGTTGGTTAATTGACCGTAGGATTCCCCATCCAGGAGAATTCCACCATAGGTTCCGAACGTAAAGAGGTCCATAAGCTGGGCATTGTCGGTGTGATTTATTGAATAGGCAAATGTTTTCTTTGCAATGACTGCATCAACCACCTCCCTGCTGTATTGCCCTCCGATATACCGCTGTATGGCCGGATTAACATGACAATGCAAAATCCGGGGTACATCATAACAATAATCCATCCGAATAAATTCACCACTCAGCGGATAGCCATAGCAATGTTCAAAAACCATCAGTTCACAGGCATACTCTCGGATGGCATTAAAATCAAAAGCCAGGTATTCACCATAAAAAGTCAGGCAGGACAGGTAGACGCCCTGGGCCCTGCTTGTCTGGGAAACTTTGATGGTTGCCTTATAGGGTATAATGGCAGCCGGATCTTTGATGGTTTGTTCGGGATACCAGAACTGGATGCCTTTGATTTGGGTACCCGTTTCAACAGTAATGAATGCATTTTCTTTGTCTGTAATCTTAAATACACTGCCCACAGGCTGTTTCTGGGTAGGATGGGTCGTTCCACGCGGAGTCGGACCATGCACTCCGATCAATGAGACATTCTTTTTCAGGATGATGCCACCGTCAATGGCGTATGCATCCTCAGACGGCTCCACCCACAATGCCGACCCGTTGCCTGATGCCCAATCAATGGCCTTTTGGAGATTCATTTTATTGACTGACGGGCTGTTCTCCGGTTTGACATCAAAGTCCTGGATGCTTGTCATCTCAGAAGCCACTACCAGATTCAAACTGACCATCAGAATAAGCAGTATGATTATCCTTGATTTCATAGCCATCTGTTTAAGTATCAAATTTTACTATCTGCTTAGTTTAACTTCTTTACCGGTTTTACTGCTTTTTCGTGCAGCCTCAAGTATTTCAACAACTGTAAGGTTAATTTCAAGAGAAGATAAATCTCCTGGTTCAACTTTAACTTCTCCTTTTATGGCCGCTGCAAAAAATGTAAAAGGATCAATAAAAGGAGCATCAGATACAGGAACCTTCTTCACATTTTCTTCTGATTTTTCATCCAGCCGGTACCTGATGGTCTCTGAATCATCAATGAAAATATATCCGCTAGTCCCATAAACATGCATGTCTTTTCGGTTAAAAGGCCAGTTCCATGAAGCATGGAGGACTCCTTCCATGTCAGGATATGAGAGAACAATGGTCGCATCATCATCCACTTTAGGATAAACATCTGGCTTATATTGCTTTAGATTTGCATATACTGAGATTGGTTTTTCTCCTTGTAAAATCCATGTAATCAGATCAGCTCCGTAACAGCCAAAGTCTATCACAGCCCCACCGCCATTTAAGACCGGGTCCGTAAGCCATTCTAAAAATTCGCTGTTTACATTGATCTCCTGTGGGCCTTTGTGTCCATCGTAGACGATGATCTTTCTCAATTCACCAAGCGCTCCTTCACTGATCATTTTGAAACCTTCATAATTCGATGGATACCATGTGGTTTCATAATTGGTCAATACCATGATTCCAAACTCGTTTGAAAGCTTTGCCATGGTATTGGCATGATCAGTACTTACTGCCAGAGGTTTTTCAACCATCACATCGATTCCTCTGGGGGCACAGGCTTCCACAACTTTAAGATGATCATAAATTGAGGTGAATGTGATTACACCCTCCGGCCTGGTTTTATCCAGCATTTCATCCAGTGATTCGAACAACAGATTCTCATTGATCCCATACTCTTTGGCATACCGACCGGAAAGATCAGTGTTGCTTTCAGCAATTCCCACAATTTCAATATCCCCCCGGTCCATATTCCTCAACAGGGGACGAACATGCGAGTGGGACAATCCTGCAACCCCAATTCTTACCGGGTTTTGACCCTGAGAAGAATTTACTGAAAGGCCAAAGAATATGATGACAATAAGCACAACTTGCATAGTGATCGTTCTCATTTGTTTCCCTTTAAATAAAGCTTAAGATGTACTATTAATTTACATCCAGAATGTTAATAATTGCTTAATTATTAATTAATAACACCCGATTTTCTCATCAAATCAATATAGTCTTCCATCTTTTTTACTTCTTCTGAGCCCTTACTCATGGACTCATTTTTCATTTCCCTGACCTCTGCTTGCATTCTATGTAGCTTGCTTTGCAAAGCCCGGTAAAGCCCATCTGCAGTTGCTTTATTAGTAAAATGGGCGTTGGTATAAGGAGTTCGCGCAATGCCCTCATCAAGTATTTGAATCCAGCCCGAAGGAATATTTTCGGTGCCGGAAAACGCCCCACACAGGGCGCCGGCACTGGCAGCCGTACAATCTGTATCGTATCCGCGATTTGTGGCGATGATCACACTTTGTTCAACATTTGCGCGGGTTGCTTTAAATAAAGCCATGGCGTAGCTTACATTTTCATAGACACTTGAATTGATGTATTTATCTATCCTGTTAAACGCATAATATCTGCTATCCGGATTCACATACATATCTGATAATTCCTTCCACAGTGACCGGTCCATGGGATTATCATACTTCTCGGTAATGGCCAGGGCATATCTGATCTCCTCCTCAATTTCAGGAGTCGCGTATTCAAGGGCTCCTTCAATTACAGATTCAATGGTGGCATCCGGGAGTATAGCCAATGCCATGGCTGCATTGTAGACTGCACCCCAGGCAAAGGCATCATCATTTGGATTTTCATAGTAGAGCCGTCCCAGGTCATTCATATCCAAGATGGCATTTTCAGGATCCCCGGCATTGATACACGGGATGGCCTGAAATGTTCGTGAAGTCAGGTGAATATGCTCTCCCAGGTCATATGGACTCCCATATTTCGTTGCAGGCATATCAGCGGGGGGCACTCCCCATTTTGCATATCCCAGCAAAATCCTGTCATAGGGCTGGGTCATGTGATTCATATCTTCAATATTGCAGTCACGCAACCAGACCTTAAGCAGATCATTGGCATCAATGCGATCTTGTTTTTCCATGATTGCGGTGCAAATCAGTTTATGTCGCTCCCCTCCGTCTTCGGTAGAACCCGCAGGATGTGACCAGGTGTCGCCATAGTGCACAAATGGGAAAAAGTCATCTACGTGTCCAAAAAATTCATAAAGTTGCTTTTGAGGAAGATTGTATTCCGTGAATGCGCCCATGGAACAACCTGCCCTGAATCCGATCAATGCACCAAAAATCCGGTCGTGAACAATGGAACGTGATAATTCGCCGTCATCATTTCTGATGGTATAGTAATGTGAATCATTTGTTCCAATATTGGCATTCCTGGCTTCTGTAAGTCTGATGACCACAGTTTCATCGTCTTCTGCATCGCTATCATTGATAATATTCAAATCAAGTGAAGCCTCTGTGCTTCCAGATGGAATCACCAGGGTGCCCGGTTCAAACAAAAAGTCCTCCCCCCTTTTGGCCAGGACTCCCTCTACGGTATAATCCAAAAGGATCTCTTCGCCAAACGCTTTGGATAGTAAAATTTTAAGTTCCACTTTTTCTTTTGATTCATCATCCACCGAGCAGGGAGCAATAAATTCAATATCCGGTAAGGCTTCATCCTGAATGGTTACCACTACACTATCATGATTTGGCTCAATTGTATAAGCAGGACTCTCAAGCAATCTGATCACAAGGGTTTCATCACCCTCAAGCAAAGGGTCCTGAGCAGGGAGAATTTTAATTTTCGACATTTTTCCCATACGGAATGTGGATCCAAATGATCTGTAGTCAAAACCATTGGTTGCTGATCCACTGGTGACAATTTGAACCTCCAGATCGGGAACTGGATCTCCAATCTGGATAATTCTTACCTCCGCATGATCGCTTCCTTCCTTGGCTTTAGGGTCCCAATCAACAATGGCAACCATAGGTTTTTGTGCTTCAAGGATTGAGCAGAAGAACATCAGGAAGAATATTGACAGAAGCATAGGACTGAATTTGAAGGCAAGCGATGCTTTCAAATATGGGGAGTTAATTCGCTTCCTATTTTCTTCCTTTATCATTTAATAATGAGTTTTTCCACAGATGATCCTGAACTGGTTCTTATTTCAATGAAATAGAGGCCTTCTTTCTGATCCGTCATATCGATCTGTATCTGACCTGAGAAAAGTTGGAGATCCTGCACTTCAGAAATGATCTGCCCGATTGAGTTGAAGATGCTGTATCCCAATATATCGCCACCGGATTGTGCAATAGTGAATATTCCATCAGAGGGATTCGGGAATATGGTGATCTCTCTTTTGCCTGTTTTGCTGATACCGACTGGAGTTTTTTGGAGTACCAGCTCATCAAAAACAAGCTGGTTTGCATCCATGGCTTTCATGGTCAGCGTATACCCATCAATATCGATATTACAAAAGTGTCGCTTGCTTACCGAGTTATCGAGCCACCAGAGGCTTGAACTCGCCGGATCAGACAGGGGTGCACCCGCATTCCCGGCTACAATCTGACAGCGCCCCTCTCCACTACCACTTCCGTAGGCCGCAACACCTGAGGTAGTGCTAACATTCCTGTTGATTGGTAAGGTCCGCTGGTAATTATGTGTATGCCCGTTGAAAATCATATCCACTCCATAGTCATCAAATGGCTTCCAGATTGTATTAAAGTAATTGTCCATTTCTCCTGAATGACTTGGAGCGGTATAGAAGGGCTTGTGGAAAAATACGATCTTCCATGTTTTATCAGCATTCTCCTGCAATGTGCTGAGCAGCCAGTAATACTGATCATTGTTTGCTGGCTCCTCGGTATTGAGACAAATGAAAACCGCATTGCCATATGTAAATGAATAGTACAATTCATTGCCTGGCTGTGTATACAAACCCATAAAGTTGTCAAACTCACTTGCTGAGTTATCATCATCATGGTTCCCAACGCAATGATAGATAAGCTCCCTGGAGATAAATTTTTCCCCATAATCAAACCAGTTATCCCAGTCACTGACTACCTTACCATCATTCACGATATCGCCCATAAACAGAGTAAAGTCCGTGTCCAGTGTCGCTTCGGCAATAATTTTCCACTCCTCTGGGTAGCTCCTGCTGTCTCCAAGTACGGTAAAGGAAAATTGATCATCGGACGCATCGGATGCAACTTTATAGGACCGCGTTGTCGACCAGGCAAAGTTTTTTGAATCAAAGATTTGATAATAAATGGTTGAACCGGCTATGAGCGATGGGAAAGTATGTTGAAACCGGGTCCCTGTGAAAGAATTACTTTTCACCGCCGTTAATTGTCCCTGCTCCAGGCCAGGAGGTGTATCCCCAGGAAATTTTGTCCTCACTCCCCTGGCTTTCCCAGGCTATGGTCAGTCCATTCAAAGGATCACCGGTACTTCCAAATCGAATAGCGTCTATATTGGTTTGTCCAACTGCAAGATGAACACTGATTAAAAGCAGAATCGCAAAGAGGGTACTTGTTTTTTTCATTTTATTGTTATTTATTTTGATGTTACTTATGTTGATCTTATTTACGTTCAGGAATTTCAGGTGTATTGTAAATCTCTTTTCTCAGTATCTGGCCTGCCTTGCCTGTGAGCCACAGGTAATGATCCGGCGGCATCCCGTCATTACCCACGAAATGATAGTCCGCACTTTCAGGAGGATGATCCGAAACGGGAATAATGGCAGTTCCCTCATCGATTTCATCAAACATGGCCACATAGAGCATTTCTGCTCCGGCTGTGATCGCTGAATGGATAAGGTCCCAGTAAAACCTACCCCCGAGCCTTGGAATGGCTCCATAGGCTGTATGCCTTGCCAGGCCCGGTCTTGACTTTGAAAGATTATGCCAGCTGAATCCCGGATATACAATGGGTACATAATCAACCCCTTGTTTCTTGCACCAGGCAATATCGTCGATAATCATGATCGCGGTACCGGTCCTTCTCCTTGTGAACCAGAGGAGTAAAACGTTGAACCATCCAGGGAAGGACAATATCAGCAGAGCGGATCAATTCGTGCAGATAGGGATCAGGAAGGCAATCCTTGTTGAATTCACGGAAATAGGTGGGGACACCAAGCATCACTGAGCAACCACCATAGACCGGATCATTTTTCAGAAAATCGATCAGGCGGTTCACGCCAATTTTCCGGATGTCATAGGAACGGTCAGGAAATCCCACTCCCCAGATGGCTACCAGTGGTTTGCCATTGTGAAACAGATAGTTCTGGCCTTCTCCCCGACTGGTCACTTTCAGATCATCCACCAGGTGCTTCCAGTCCTCGATGACCGCTGAGCAATCATCACTTTCAGGTCTGAGCCCGAGAGGTCATACATCACCGCAATGGCCCTGTCATATTTATGGAAGCCTCAAATGCATTTTCAAGAATCTGATCGCAGCCTTTTCCGGATTTGGCTCCCTTGCCACTCCTAAGAAGCGCTGCATAAATACGCCATCGATCCCATATTGCTGCATCCAGCTGAAGTGCAGATCAGTGGTGCTTTCATCAACTGAACTGAATACCTTGGCCGGTTTTCCGTCAGGGCCTACAAACTCAGTTTCATAAACCTTTTTATAGTCAGAAACATCCGGCCAGAAATCAATGGTATTATGGTCCTTATCAAATTTTCCATCCCTTCCGTAATGGCCCCAGTTGTTTGCCGGAACCATCTCCCGGGGCCCGGAACCATCCCTGGTAATCCGCACATAACCAAACCCTTGTAACTGTTATAATTAGTGGATAGTTGATGCCTGGACTGTGCATTAGAATTCCCATGGAAGGATCCGACAACAATAGAGATGAGGATTACAAGTGATTTTTTCATGTGGATATTTTTCGTGGGTTAAGGCTTATGAAGAAGCGTTTTCAACTGTTCCTGAATTTCGTCATATTCCTCATTAGCAGAAAGATTATTATACTCTAAAGGATCATTTATCTGATCATATAATTCTGTACCCATATTCCCATCATCCCACTCAGTATAGCGCCATTCTTTGGTTTTCACTGACCGGCCAGTGAATCCACCGCGTCGCGTAGAGACGATGACATGATCACGAAACGAAGCATCCGGATTCTGAAAAATCTCTTCAAAGCTTTCTCCTTCCAGGTACGCTGGGATTCCATCCAGGTTGAAATAAGAAGAGAGTGTCGGGTAGAAGTCCAGGAATTCAACCAGGGCTGTTGTCTCTTTCCCTGCGATGGCCGGATCCCCATTGGCTATGATCAGTGGAGCATTGTGGCTTTTTTCAAATACAGTCACTTTATTCCACCAGTTGTGTTCCCCCAAATGATAACCATGGTCACCGAAAAAAACAATCAATGTGTTCTCCATCAAACCTTCCTCTTCCATGGCATCCAGGACTTTACCAAGTTGAGCATCCATAAAACTGGTACAGGCATAGTAGGACCTTAGAAATTCCCTTTTGTCCTGATCCGTAAAATTGTTAAAGATCGTGGTCTGGTTTGGTAAGGTATGGTCGTACGGTGGCTCCCAACCTTCCGGAATGGGGGGCGGTGTACAAAGCTCTAAGGGGTAGGGCTCAAAATATTTTTTTGGAGCATTGAAAGGATCATGTGGCTTGGCAAATCCCAGGGCAAGGAAAAACGGCTTGTTTTGATCCTGTTTCAAAAACTCAATGGCTTTGGCTGCATTTTGTCCGTCCATTTGATCCTCATCTGTGCCTTCTGCTTCGAGCCATCTGCACCAGGCCAGCTGATCCTGGCTCATATTCCTTCCTACACCCTGCTTTCCCAGATCGCTTGTGCCGAAGTGGTACTCCTCATCCCATGCATTTGGATCGTTTTTATCTACAGAGCCATTGAAAACTTTTCCGATATTGATGGTATGATAACCGTTCTGACGAAACAATGCAGGCAGGGTAATCCTGTCACCCAATACTGATTGCAAGGGAGTTCTGTTATCCAGGATTCCCAGAGTTTCAGGCCTTAATCCGGTTAAGAATGAGGAGCGGCTGGGATTACATACGGCAAAATTACAATAGGCATTGCGGAATAATAATCCTTTTGAAGCCAGCCTGTCTATGTTGGGGGTTTTTACTGTGGGATGGCCGTAACAACCGAGTGTATTGTTGAGATCATCCACTACAATAAATAATACATTGACAGGAGGATCTTTTGAGATCTCACCGGATTTCCTTTTAGAACAACTATCACATGAAAACAATAAGGTTGCCAGTGCCAGAAATAAAAGGGAGGAAAATCTATTGAACATCTTAATGGTTTTAAGAGCTGGAAAAAAAGCGAGACAAATTAATTATCACCTACTGAGAATTAATGAGCCCCGCTTCTAACCTACTACTAACTTAACTTAACTTACACTAACTTACTACTAACTTACATGTACTAAAACTAACCTACTACTAACTTTAAATTTTCTTATATGCTTTCTCAATTGACCTTAAACTGTGTCCGGAGTAAAGTCAGATAATCCTCCCCGTAACTCTGGGCAGGTTCCAGCTGAGTGTCATAATTCCAGTCATTGAACGAATCGATAAAGACCAGGCCGGCACCTGTACTGCTGCGCTTTGCCACATTGCAGTAAGTGGTAAACCAATCAAGGTCTCTTTCAACACGAAGGTCCCTGGCGCCGGGCTCAGTAATGAAAGGATTAAATGATGGGGAAATGGTGGCACCATACTCCAATCCATATTCAGTGAATTTCTGCGCTGAATAAGTCAAGGCCTGATCAACGATATTATGGAATAGGATATACCTGTCATATTCACTATTGGACATTTCTACATAGGTATTATGTGTAACAGCATCTACACAATCAACAAACCTGAAGTCATATCTGGCAGGTGGTGTCCAGCTTTGCTGAGTGCCAACGATATAAAGATCAATCCCATCTGAGCTCATTTGTGACCTGAGTTGCTGGTACAGTGCCACATTGTGAGTCGCATGAAGGTCGGCAGCATTGTGGATCATCACTACACACTTGCCGTCGATCTTCATATAGTTTGACATCTGGAAATAGGGTTTCATGCTGGTGAAATCAGCCAGGAAAGTTGCACCAACTCTGCTGCTCGATCCTTTTGGTATCCTTCAGGTCCATGTTCCCGAAGTCATAGTTAATGGCGAAATTTAATACCGCCGGCATTGGATGCCGAGTTGTAGGGTGTCAATAAAAGCTACGTCGGCGTGCTGATCGGCAGGATCATAGGCTGAACGGAATCTCTGAACAGGAGATAGTCAATCCCTGCGGTAGTGGCCCAGTCCACATGTTGCTGATATTCAGCGGGATCGCCCCGTTCGGCCTCATATTTTCCGGCCAGAGGTGTTTCAGTTACATCATCGTCCCACACAAATCTCCCATAATGGGCTCCTACCATGTGATCCCGTGTAGGTCGTTCTATCCTGGATGGTATAGTTCAGGAAATGGTCATCTGCAGTTGGACCATCCTCTCGCAGGCGTAGAACTAAGGACACCGAAAGTGCGAAAAGAAGATATTTTATGTTTTTCATGGCCTACTTGGTTAAGATTGTATATTCAACGCCATTGGCAATCAGGTCATCGATGAATTGCCATACCAGTGCCTGCCAAATTCATAGTTGAATTCGGCTGGAACCGCGTCCCAGTCAACAGGCGAGACAGCTTTATTCATCTTAAGTGTATAAAGCTCATCGACTCCACCGTCTAATCTTGAAACTGCTTCCAGATAAGCTGCCTGGTTAAGGGCAACTTCATTGGTGGGGTATATCATTCTTTCCGGAGCATATGCCCATCCGTCAGCCCAGTAAAAATCTGGATTCAGATGAGGTGGCCAGGTGATGGCCCTGGTTCTTTTTTGCAGGCAATACCCATCATGTCCCTGGTTAAACAGTGCAGTCCATCGCTGGACAATGATCTTGGTAAAAGGATCGGCCGGAATAGCACTGCTTGCATAACCTGCATAATTCCGGTCACCCGCGCTTTCCGTGCCCCACTTGATCCCGTCACGCTCCTTGTATATCTCTGCTCCCTGAATAGCATACTGGGCAAATGAAGCATCAATGCCTTCATAGAGTACTCTTCAGCGGTTTTAGAGCCCCCCCAGCCATTCAGAGCAGCCTCAGCCTTCATGAAACTGACATCGGCATAGGAGATAAACATGAAATCCGCATCTGCAACCAGGAAATTATCATAGTCAATAAAAGAATAGCTCCTATCAGGTAACCCGCTTAAGGGATTATCTGCACCTGTCAGGTCCCATGCGGAAAGGACACCTGAAGTGCTCAGGGGTTCACCCAGATAGGGAATCGGGTACTCAACTGCCACCTGTGGACCGGAGGTTCCCGCTTCATACAAGGTATCAATGAGCATATAGGGTTCAAAGGATGGATCAGCAAATGCCTCCAACCTGGGATCCTTGTACTTTTTCATGAAAAGCATGAAAAAATGATTCACCTTGATATCTTTAAAGATTTCATAGATGCCGTTGTGCACATAGCCCTCATAATTGAAGGACCAGTTTTCCTCTTCTGTTCCCCAGCTCAGATAGGCATTTTCTGCATTGGAAGAGATCAGCATGCTCTCATTGCTCATTACCTCCCTGGCATGGGTTTCTGCCAGGGATGGAAATCCTTCCGAAATACGAAGGGCAATCTTTAGTCGGAGGGTATTGGCGAACTTGATCCACAGGGTATTGTCCCCGTCAAAAGAGGATCCTGACCCCACCGGTCTCCATCAGTACTAATACCCTCTCCTGCCTCCTTCAGCATGCCCAGGATACTGGTATAGACCTGCTCCTCAGTATCATAAGAAACTTCTTTTGCATCACTGTTTGCCTGAGACATGGGTACACCACCAAAGGTGGAAACGAGTACAGAGTAGACATAACTTTTCCAGACCTTCGTCATAAGTACCCTGTTGACATATTCCGGATCATCGCCATGCTGGTCAATGATCACCTCTAAGTTTTTCAATATGTTAACATAGAAATCTTCCCAGGTATCAATGATCCCTGATTCTGTGAAGTAGTACCTCTCAAATTGTCCTCCCATCCCCCCGTAATAGTGGGCGTAATTCATAAACATGTGGTCATTCATCCAGCCTCCCACCCTGTCCAGGGTACTTTTCATCACTCCGGCCATCTGGTTTTCAGGTGCTACGGCTGTGAATGCGTTGGGATCGGTATTGATTTCTTCAAAATTCTTTGTACAGGAGAAGAGACCTATTAATCCCACCAAACAAACAACTGTGATCCTATATAATGTTCTTTTCATGACTCTCTGATTTAGAATGAAAATCTAATATTGAATCCATAAGTGGCAGAAGGAAGGAAGGAACCAAATTCAATACCCTGTCCGTTCCCCGTTGTGGTCCCTGCTTCGGGATCGATTCCCTTGGGAGTATTCTGATGCAGGATGGCAAGATTTCGTCCCACCAGTGAGATCTTAATCCCTTCAATGGGAATTTTATTCATGACACTACCGGGCAGGTTATATCCGAAAATCACTTCCCTGAGCTTTACGAAGGATGCATCATAGACAAGTCTGGTCTGGTCTTTGGTGTCCATGTCGTAGAAATATTCCTGTGCATTTATATAAATATTATTAGGATCACCGGCAACCCATTCCCCGGTTTCGGGATCCTTAACACCTATGTAGGCATCTTGGAATGCCCCTTTAGGCCTGTCATCCACATAGGGGTGATCATACAGCCCAATTCCCCTTCTCTCGTCATTGCTTTCACCAAGGACAATCGATGAAAAATAATAGTCCTCCCGGCCATATAAAGTTTGCGAACTCACTCCCCTGTTGGAGTTTTTATTCATGGTTTCTGCAAAAACATCTCCGCCATACCTGAAATCAAACAGAAAGCTAAAATCAAAACCCTTGTAGGTGAATGAGTTCCTCACACCTGCCAGCCAATCTGGTGCTGCATTTCCAATAATGACATCCAAATCTGTCATAGCCCTTCCGTCATTATCCACCAGATAATTTCCATCGGCGTCCTGCAGCATCGCATTACCTCTGATTGTACCAAAAGGTTCTCCAACTTCCGCATAAACGCCGACATTGAACCACCTCCTGAGCTCGAACCGGTCCACTCCTTCTGTCAGGGATACCACCAGAATTTATTGGTGGACCAGTTGGCATCAATGTTCCATCTAAACTCGCCGGTAAGGGGACGTACCCCCAGTGTCAGTTCCCAACCCTTATTGTATCTCTCCGGCATTATAAACCTGAGAAAGGAATCCGGTTGCCGGGGTGACCTGTGCACTTACAATCTGGTTAACTGTAGAGGCATTGTAATAGGTGGCGTTTAATGAAATCCTGTTGCTGAAAAACATGGATTCCAGACCGAATTCGAAAGATGTGGTAAGCTCCGGTTTCAGATTCTCGTTGTTCCTGGTCCTTTCTAGATGGGTCCATGCGATCCCGTTATAGTTCCTCCGTAATTGTAATTGGTTAATACCTGGTAGGGATCGGCGTCATTACCCACCTGGGCATAGGAAGCCCGCAGCTTGGCAAATGAAAGGACCTCATTTTCAGGCAGGAGCTCCGAAATAATAAAACTGGTACCAACAGAGGGATAGAAATAGGAATTATTATCTATGGGCAAAGTGGATGACCAGTCGTTTCGGGCTGTTACATCCAGGAAGATTAATCGCTTGTATCCCACGGAGGCTGAACCAAATAGAGAATGGATCTGCTTTGAGCTGCCTCCCTGGTTTACGATGGGTACACTGGCAGAATTGGTAAGACTTTCGACCTCAGGCAAAAGGAGTGCATTGATCCGTGAGTCTGTAAAAGTCCTTGAGTAATCAAAAATATTACCCCCCAATGTGGCGACCACTGAAATATCTCCAAAAGATTGATTATAGTTCAATAAAGCTTCATAGTTCCAGTTAAAAGTTTGCCTCTCAAATGTCTTAAAATATCCATCCGGGTCATAGGAGGCTCCATAGTTGTTGAACTCGGATCCGGATAGAAGATTGATATCCCCCATGGCCT
>CAVQAB010000012.1:0-191274 GCA_963710385.1 uncultured Bacteroidales bacterium
CCCCCTTACGGCCAGTCTGATGGCAATACCATTCTCGGTAATGATCATCAGGTCATCATCATCAGTCACTGCTTTCATGGCAATCAGATTACCTGTCTTATCTGTAATATTGATGGTTTTGACACCTTTTCCTCCGCGGTTGGTGATCCGGTAGTCTTCCAGGACGGAACGTTTTCCAAATCCATTTTCAGAGATCACCAGAATATCCTTCTCTCCCTGCTTGGCCGTAACCATTCCAACCACTTCATCCTTGGCTCCACCCAGGGTAATCCCTTTCACACCTGATGCGGTTCTGCCCACTGCCCGGACAGTCTCTTCATGAAAACGAATGGCTTTTCCGGATCTAACCGCCAGCATCATTTCCATGTTCCCATCGGTCAGCCTGGCATCCAGCAGCATATCCCCTTCTCTGACAATAATGGCATTGATCCCATTCTGACGTGGTCTTGAATAGGCTTCCAGTCTGGTTTTTTTAATTACCCCTTTCTTGGTGGCGAGAACAATGTAGTTGTTGTTGATGTACTCCTCGTCTTTCAGGTCTTTCACATTAACAAAGGTCTTGACCGTATCTTCCTTTTCAATGTTGATCAGGTTCTGAATGGCCCTTCCCTTGCTGGCACGGACCCCTTCCGGAATCTGGTATACCTTGAGCCAGTAGCACTTACCATTTTCGGTAAAAAACAGTATGGTATTGTGCATGGTGGCCACAAACATATTCACCATAAAATCCTCATCCCGGGTGGTACTTCCTTTGGCTCCGACACCTCCCCTGTTCTGGGTCCGGAAATCATGAAGCGGGGTACGCTTGATATAGCCCAGTTTGGATATGGTAATGACCATGTCATCATCGGCATAGAAATCTTCCGGATCGAATTCACCTTCATCAGGCACCATTTCAGTTCTGCGTTCGTCTCCAAATTTCTCCTTTATTTCCAGAAGCTCATCCTTGATGATCTGCATTCTCAAGTCCTTCATCAGCAAGCACTTTTTTGTAATACTCGATCATCTTCATTAGTTCGTCATACTCTGCACGCAATTTATCACGCTCCAGACCAACCAGTCTCTGCAGCCTCATGTCCAGAATGGCCCTGGCCTGGATCTCTGAAAATCCAAACTTCTCCATCAGTCCTTCCCTGGCTTCATCAGGTGTTCTGGAGCCCCTGATCAATGCAATCACCTCATCAATATGATCCAGTGCCTTTAGAAGCCCTTCCAGGATATGTGCCCTCTTCTCGGCCTGATCCAGTTCATATTGTGTTCTCCGAACCACCACATCATGCCTGTGATTCACAAAATAGGACAATGATCTGTTTCAGATTCAGCGTACGGGGCCGTCCCTTAACCAATGCAATGTTATTGACATTGAAAGAAGTTTGTAACTGTGTATACTTCAGTAAGTTATTAAGAACCACATAGGCACTGGCATCCTTTTTACAGATGATGACAATGCGCATTCCCTGCCGGTCCGATTCATCATTGATGTAGGAGATCCCCTCGATCTTCTTCTCATTGATCAGATCGGCAGTTTTCCGGATCAGTTCTGCCTTGTTAACCAGGTAGGGAATCTCTGTAATAATGATCTTTTCCCGGCCGGTATCGGTGATTTCAATTTCACTCTTTGGCCCTGACCACAATCCTTCCCCTTCCGGTCTCATAGGCTTCTTTTACACCATTGTATCCATATATAATACCACCTGTCGGAAAATCGGGTGCTTTCAGATATTTCAGTTAGCTCACTGATCTCAATATCATTGTTTTCTATATAGGCCACAATGGCATCCACTGCATCAGTCAGGTTATGCGGAGGCATATTGGTGGCCATACCCACTGCAATACCTGATGTTCCATTTACCAGCAAGGTTGGAATCCGGGTTGGCATCACCGTAGGTTCCTCCAGGGTATCATCAAAATTGAGCTGGAAATCCACGGTATTTTTGTCCAGATCGGCCATGGTTTCCTCGGCAATCTTTCTGCAGTCTGGCTTCTGTATATCGCATGGCAGCCGGACTGTCCCCGTCCACCGATCCAAAGTTTCCCTGTCCTTCTACCAGAGGATAGCGCAGAGACCACTCCTGTGCCATTCTTACCATGGCATCATATACTGATGTATCTCCGTGTGGGTGGTACTTACCCAGCACCTCTCCCACTATTCTTGCTGATTTTTTATAGGGTCTGTTGGAAAAAACTCCCAATTCTGACATTCCAAAAAGCACCCTTCTGTGAACAGGTTTCAGTCCATCTCTCACATCAGGCAACGCACGTGAAACAATCACCGACATCGAGTAATCGATGTAGGCCGATTTCATTTCCTCCTCAATGTTAATTCTCAGTATTTTTTCTCCTTCCGCCATCTAATTTATAACTAATTAATTATCAATGTACTTATATCTAGAGATTATCTGCCATTTTAAATAACATACGAAAATAGTTATTTCCACCCTAAAAACCTTGATTTTAAAGGGCTTTTATTAACATTGAACTGTTTATAATAGATAATTGTTCTATTGATATATTCAAGCCTTATTAGTTACTTTGTTTTTTACATAACAGAAGGGAAGTATTATTTCATGGATGCACAGTTTTCACAAAGAATAAAAGATGTACTGGGATACAGCAAGGAAGAGGCCGTCAGGCTTGGGCAATTCACACATCAGCGTTGAGCATCTTTTTCTTGGGATTCTACAGGGATGGAGAGGGACTGGCCATAGATGTACTGGTGGTGCTGGGAGTAGAGCTATATGACCTAAGAATGGCCATTGAAAAGAGCATCCGGAATGATCAGCCTGCCACAGTCACTGATCCTGATAGTCTGCCCCTGCTGAAAAGCGCAGAAAGAATCCTTAAACTTACCCATCTGGAAGCACGTTCCATGAAAGAAAAGACCATTGATACCAATCATCTGCTTGCTGGCCATTCTGAAGGATGATAACAATTATGCCACCAGATATCTGGTGGAAAATGGTATCACCTATAATAAGGTGAAACAGGAGATTTCAGATTCACAGCCTGAAAGCAGGGCTGATTTCCCAGGAGATGAGGATGATGAAGGCAAAGGCCCTTTCGGTGGCAGTGGCGGTGGACAGCCAGGAGGTGCCAAAGGAAGTTCGGGATCCTCCCAGAAATCCAGTTCAGATACTCCTGTTCTGGATAATTTTGGAATTGATCTGACCAAGGCTGCAGAAGAGGATCGTCTGGATCCAGTTGTTGGAAGGGAGATTGAAATTGAACGTCTGGCACAGATCCTGAGCCGGCGGAAAAAGAACAATCCGATCCTGATTGGTGAACCCGGTGTTGGTAAATCTGCCATTGCTGAAGGACTGGCCCTGCGGATCATTCAACGAAAAGTAAGCCGGGTACTGTTTGACAAACGGGTGGTTACCCTTGATCTGGCCTCCATTGTTGCCGGAACCAAATACAGGGGACAGTTTGAGGAACGTATGAAAGCCATTCTTAATGAACTGACAAAAAATCCAGCCATCATTCTGTTTATTGATGAAATACATACCATTGTAGGAGCCGGCGGAGCTACAGGTTCACTGGATGCTGCCAATATGCTGAAACCTGCTCTGGCCAGAGGTGAAATCCAGTGTATTGGTGCCACTACCCTGGACGAATACAGGCAGCATATTGAAAAAGATGGAGCCCTGGAACGAAGGTTCCAGAAGGTGATGGTTGATCCCACCTCTGTGGAGGAAACCATCGATATTCTTAAGAATATCAAGGAGCGATATGAAGATCATCACAATGTAATCTATACGGATGATGCCATTGATGCCTGTGTAAAGCTTACCCAGCGATATATCAGCGACCGGCATCTTCCTGATAAAGCCATTGATGCTCTGGATGAAGCAGGATCAAGGGTTCATATTTCCAATATTGTTGTTCCTGACCAGATCGTGGAGCTGGAACAGGAAATTGAACAAACCAAACAGGATAAGATCCAGGCAGTTAAGAATCAGAATTTTGAAAAGGCTGCCAGCTATCGGGATAAGGAAAAGGAGTTGCTTGACAGGCTTGATTCGGAGAAGAAGAAAGTGGGAAAAAGAACTATCTCAGAACCGGGAAACTGTTGATGAAGATAAAGTTGCCGAAGTGGTGGCCATGATGACCGGTGTTCCGGTTCAGCGAATCGCACAGGCAGAAGGAGCCAGGCTGTTGAAAATGGCTGATGAGCTCAGGGGCAGTGTGATTGGTCAGGATGAAGCCATTGATAAAGTTGTGAAGTCCATCCAGCGGAACAGGGCCGGATTAAAAGATCCCAACAAACCCATTGGAACCTTTGTTTTCCTGGGTCCCACCGGTGTTGGTAAAACCCAGATGGCCAAAGTACTGGCCCAGTATCTTTTCGAATCCATTGATAATCTGATCCGGATCGATATGAGTGAATATATGGAGAAATTCTCCGTATCAAGACTGGTTGGAGCTCCTCCGGGATATGTGGGTTATGAAGAAGGTGGACAGCTAACTGAAAAGGTACGCAGAAAACCTTATGCAGTGGTTCTGCTGGATGAGATTGAAAAGGCACATCCCGATGTATTCAATATCCTGCTTCAGGTGCTGGATGAAGGACAGCTGACCGACAGCCTTGGAAGAAGGGTTGATTTCAGAAATACCATCGTGATCATGACCTCCAATATCGGAACCCGGGAACTGAAGGATTTTGGTCAGGGTGTTGGTTTTGCCACCAAAGCCAGGCAGGATGCAGCCAATGAACATGCCAAAGGTGTGATTCAGAAAGCTCTGAAAAGGGCTTTTGCTCCTGAATTCCTGAACCGGATCGATGATGTGGTTCTCTTCAATACCCTTTCCAGGGAAGACATCCATAAGATCATTGATATTGAACTGAAAGGCCTTTATGACAGGGTTCAGACGCTTGGGTTTCGAGATCAAACTTTCCGAGGAAGCCAAAGACTATGTCCTGGAAAAAGGATATGATATCCAGTACGGAGCCAGGCCATTGAAACGGGCCATTCAGAAATACCTGGAGGATCCCATGGCTGAGACGATCATTAAATCTTCCCTGGTAGAAGGCGATACCATGCTGGTTGATTTTGATAAGGAGAAGGAGGAGATCACCGTGGCCATTCAGAAGAAGAAAGGAGCGCTGCCCAAAGCCAAGAAAGAACTTCCGGAAGCCAAAAGGAGGTCTAAAAGCAAGAAGAGCTCCACGAGAGGAAGAAAAAGGATTAAGCCTTATTCAACTATACCATACAGATCGAATTCCGCTGCACCAGTAATTTTTACCTGGTAGAAATTACCTATGGTAAGATCCTGGTCTAACTGGAATCAAGACTTCATTATCCACTTCCGGAGAATCATACTGGGTTCGTCCCACAAAATATTCTTCTTCCCTCCTGTCTATCAGAACCTTGAATGTTTTTCCAATCCGTTCCTGGTTGAGTTCCAGCGAAATCTCCTGCTGAAGTTCCATGATGGCTTCTGCCCTGTCCGACTTTTATCTTGTCAGGAATCTGGTCCTTGAAATTCTTGATATGCAGGGGTATCCTCTTCATGAGAATAGGGAAAGACGCCCAGCCTGTCAAATCTGAACTCTGAAAGAAAATCCATCAGTTCATTGAACGCCTCCTCTGTCTCTCCTGGAAATCCAGTCAGTACTGTTGTTCGAAGTGCCACATCGGGTACTTTCATACGGAATTTCTGTAGCAAGCTGCTCCAGCTTTTTCCGGTCGTGTCCCCTGCCCATGGCAGAAAGAACCCCATCGTTGACATGCTGAATCGGAATATCAAGGTAATTACAGATCTTCTCTTCCGAGGCCATCAGCTCAATCACCTCTTCAGGAAAACCGGTGGGATAGGCATAGTGAAGCCTGATCCATTCCAGTTCGTCAATTTTGACCAGCTCCCTGAGGAGTTCAGGCAGTGCCCGCTTCTGCATAGAGGTCAATGCCATAGTTGGTCAGATCCTGTGCGATCAGGATCAACTCCTTTACACCTCCCTTGTTACCAGCTTGTTGCTTTCCTTCAACAAGCACTTCTATGGATAATGGATTGCTGGTGTCCCCTGATGCCTGGAATGGCGCAGAAAGCACAGGTGCGGTTGCATCCTTCTGATATTTTCAGATAGGCATAATGAGAGGGGGTTAGTTACCATCCTGTCAGTGAGCAAGTGTTGATCAAGTTTGGTTCCCATGGCCTCCAGGATCCGGGCCATTTCCCATACTCCAAAGAAACCATCCACCTCTGGCATTTCGCTCTGTCAACTCTTCTCTGTAACGTTCTGACAAACAACCCATCACGAATAGCTTCTGCAGATTTCCACGCCGCTTCTCTTCAATGATATGACAGAATGGTATCCACGGATTCCTCCTTGGCATCAAGGATAAATCCACAGGTATTGATGATCACAATGTCTGCATGAATTTCATATTCATCATGCAGAACTTTGATAGCCGGAAGCCCTGAATTGAGCCAGCAAGTGCTCGGAATCGACCAGGTTCTTGGAACAACCCAGGGTAAGAATATTGACGGTCATTATTAGCTGAATAAGCTGTCCACAAACTCATTCCGGTCAAAAACCTGAAGGTCTTCCATTTTTTCACCGATGCCAATGTATTTGACAGGGATCTGGAACTGGTCTGATATACCAAGTACAACACCTCCTTTGGCAGTTCCATCCAGTTTGGTAAGTGCCAGGGCATTTACTTCAGTGGCTATGGTAAATTGCTTTGCCTGCTCAAACGCATTTTGTCCGGTGGAGCCATCCAGGATCAGCAATATCTCATGAGGTGCATCCGGAATGACCTTCTGCATGACTCTCCTGATCTTGCTCAGCTCATTCATGAGGTTCACTTTATTGTGCAAGCGGCCGGCGGTATCAATGATGACCACATCTTTATTACCGGATAACTGCCGACGAGAGTGTATCAAAGGCCACCGATGCAGGATCGGAACCCATATCCTGTTTAACAATTTCAACTCCTACCCTTTCGGCCCAGATGGAAAGCTGGTCAACGGCAGCCGCCCTGAAAGTGTCGGCTGCTCCAAGGAGTACATCTTTTCCTGCATTTTTAAAATGGTAAGCAAGTTTTCCAATGGTGGTGGTCTTACCAACACCATTCACCCCAACCACCATGATCACATAGGGTTTGAGCTGGCAAAGTATCATCAAATCCAGCCACCAGTCCCGAATTATTCTCTTCAAGTAGAGAGGCGATCTCTTCTTTCAGGATTGTATTTAATTCATTGGTATTTAAAAATTTATCTTTTGAAACCCTGGCTTCTATCCGCTCAATGATCCGCAGGGTGGTCTCCACACCCACATCCGAGGTGATTAACACCTCTTCCAGGTTATCCAGTACTTCGTCGTCTACCCTGGATTTTCCTACAACGGCCCTGGAGAGCTTCTTAAAAACACTCTCCTTGGTCTTTTCAAGACCCCGGTCCAGGTTCTTCTTTTTGTCTGAGGAAAATAGTCCCATGATGTCTTAATGCAGTACTTATAAAAAAAAGCTTCCTTGAACAAGAAAGCTTTAAAATGATTGTATGATGGACAATGATTACTTATGCGAAGAAATCTTTGATGTGGTCATTGTGCACCACTTCTTCTTCAAATGATATATGCTCCGGATTTTGGAGAACGAACCATTTTGATACACTTGGTAAAATTTCTACCTTCTCCGCTTTGCAATGTTGCTACTACTTTCTTAGCCATTTTTCAGATCCTTATTTGATTTCGCGATGTACTGTTACTTTTTTCAATACGGGATTGTACTTCTTCAGCTCAAGCCTGTCAGGAGAATTCTTCCTGTTTTTGGTTGAGATATAGCGTGAAGTACCAGGCATTCCACTCTCTTTGTGCTCAGTGCACTCAAGAATAACCTGTACCCTGTTTCCTTTACCTTTTTTAGCCATTTCCTATTCTAATTAATAAGATTTTAAAAATCCTTTTTTAACGGCCTCATCCAGTGTAGCCTTCAGTCCGTTCTTATTGATGGTGCGAATTCCCTGTGCAGAAACACGAAGGTTCACATACCTGTCTTCTTCTGCAAGATAAAACTTCTTATCGAACAGATTCGGCTGGAAGGTTCTTTTAGTCCTTCTCTTTGAGTGAGATACGTTGTTTCCCACCATCATCTTCTTTCCTGTTATCTGACAAATTTTAGACATTTTTCCTTTGAATTTCAGATCGATTCTTCTAACGAGGCGCAAATTACGTAATTATTTATGATATAATCAAACTTTCTATACCAAAAAAAGCACTACAAGACCAATTGTGCCTTATAATGAGCATTCCAGGTATGAGCCTGGCGCAGAAGCTGCATGGCGGTATAGGTGGCCTGGTCGATAATCCGCTCCCGTGGAGCCTCCAAACAGAATTTTTTGGCATAGGACTTTTCTTTCCATATGCTACACATATCCAGGTAGTTCCAACGGGTTTCTCCTCGTTCCCCCATCTGGTCCTGCAATTCCGGACGTGGCAATGGCAGTATCGGTTCCCAGAACCGTTTCTTGACTCCATCCGCCATCTGCTCCACCACTTCCCTGCTTACGCCCCCCTGGCTTTCAATCACTCCTGGATCCACCTGAAGGTACTCCTGTCTTGATGCGATTCTCATAGGCAATCACAGATCCACTATAGTATGCAGAACTCCCGGGAACCGAAGTGATCAGTCTGGCGACATTTCCTCCAGTACAGCTTTCGGCCGTTGCCAGGTTCAGTCCCCGCTCCTTCAACAAGGCTCACCCAGCGATTCCTCGAGACTGATATCATCATATCCAAAAATATGTTCTGGTATAATATTCAGTAGTTTATCATATGATTACCTGAAGTAATTGTTCTGAATCCCTGGCACATTTGTCAACGACGCTCAGTCGCAATCTCACAATTCCCGGCCTGGGCAGATAGGCCAGTTTCACGCAGTCGGGAAGGCCCGCTCCCAATCGCTGAGCATGGCTGCCAGGTAGGATTCAGGAACACCCTGGGTCATGATGGTCTTGTGTACCACCTGAGGAACCATTACTCCTTTTCTGATCTCCGGTAGCACATGATCTTCCATCAATCCCTTCATCTCATAGGGCACACCAGGTAAAGAGACCAGGATGGTTCCCTCCTTCTCAAACCACATCCCAGGTGCAGTCCCATGATTGTTCAATCAGAACCTTGCAAGCTGTCCGGAACATCGGCCTGCCTGGCGTATTGGATTCGATCATGGTTCGCCCCCTTTCCTTAAAATAGGTGGTGATTCTTTCCAGCACCTCAGGATGCGTAACCATGTTGCTGTTGAAATAGTCAGCCAGTGTCTGTTTGGTCAGATCATCTTTGGTGGGACCCAATCCTCCGGTCATGATCAGCAGTTCGTATTTTCCCATATACCGGTCCAGGGTAGGCCTGATCTGTTCCGGATCATCTGAAACAGTGACCATCTCCCCTACCCTAACTCCAAGATTGTTAAGATTGCTTGCGAAATCCATACGGCATTGGTATCGGTCACCTGTCCGATCAGGATCTCATCTCCTATGGTAATAATGGCACTGTTCACTCTGTCAATTTGATTTTTTCAAATGGCTGTGCAAAAATAAATAAATAAAATGTAATTTTGTCTCTACTGCGGGAGTAGCTCAGTGGTAGAGCATCAGCTTCCCAAGCTGAGGGTCGGGAGTTCGAACCTCCTTTCCCGCTCCAAACAGAAGGATCCGGGGTACGAATATACCGGATCCTTTTTTTATAACAGAGAAGGCCAAAGTGACATTTCTGAAACAGTGTTCAGGCATAGGGAAAATCTTGTATTGCCCTGGTCCAGATTTGTCCTGAGGAATCAGAATCTAAGCCTTCAATGCCCTGATCCTTTGCAGTACCGGTGGATGTGAGTAGTGAAAAAAGACATATGCGGGATGGGGAGTCAGGTTACTCAGATTATTTTTTGAGAGCTTTTTAGAGATGAAATCATAGGCTCCCGATCAAAATGATCCCTGGCATAGCGGTCCGCCTGAAACTCGTTATACCGTGAAAATAGATTCATGCCCAACCCAATAAGCATGGAGATTGGCGAATAGAGTATGCCAAATGCGATTAACCCAAGGTGAAAAGAGGCTTCAGTACCTCCAAGGGCCACTGCAAAACTATCCATGCCCACAAACAGGGAAAACAGATATAAGGTGATGGCTGACTGCAGGGTAGATATGACGAGTCCTGTAGTGGTATGCTTTTTCTTGTAATGTCCCACTTCATGC
Organism: uncultured Bacteroidales bacterium; assembly: GCA_963710385.1. GTDB lineage: Bacteria > Bacteroidota > Bacteroidia > Bacteroidales. Next base: position 10,192 of record CAVQAB010000012.1, read on the forward strand.
GCCAAAACAGCTACGATCTCCTCCTCCTCCAGGTCATTGATAAGGGTATCAAACAAAACAATCCGCTTTTTAGGTCCCAATCCTGTAAAATATGCATTGGCCTTGCTGGATCGTTTGGAACCATTCATTACATAGATGTTGTTCAGCCGGAAATTCACTCCCTCTGCAAAACCTTCAATTTTGCTTCTGAGCGAACCTTCTTCCAGAGGAGTCTGTTTGTTAAAAAGCGGTACGATCAGATTGGAATAAAACATGGTCATAAAAATGGAAAAGAAGGTCAACACCCCCAGTGCGATCAACCAGAACCAGGCTCCGGTTAAGAGGTAAATCCATGTCACCAGTGCAAGCAGTCCCCCTCCGATGATAGCTCCTAAAATCCATCCTTTTGACTTTATCCAGAATAAAGGTTTTTATACTGGTACGGTTAAAACCATAGCGTTCCTCGATCACATAGGTGTTGTAAATGGCAAATGGTGTGGTGAGTATATCGCTCACGATGGCCAGGATTCCGAAAAAGAGCAGCACATGCACTATATACCTGGATGTGATTGTACTGACCCAGCTGTCTAGCCATCCGAATCCCCCCAGAAAAAAGATAACAAGCATCACTACAAGACTTACGGTACTGGTGAAAAAGGAGAACCGGGTATTGTCCCTTTTATAGAGTTGACTCCGTTTGTATTCGTCCGGATCAAAAATCCCCGATAACTCTTCAGGAAGCTCGGGAAGTGTATGCTTTAAATTCAAGGTGTCCAGGATCCGTTCCAGCAAATAGCCAAACACCAGCACTGCAATTATTATAGTAAAAATGGTATTGTACATTATCTCACCTGATTTAATACCTCATTCCTGTTCAGAATTCTTATATCCAACTCATCCTTGTAGTTTCTTATCACTTCAAGCGTATCGTGTTCTATTGCCAAGTTTAGTAAAATTGAGGCAGAATCAAGGTTGTCCTCCAACTCATAATAGATGGCCATGTTGTTGAATGCTTTGGCAATCTTGGAACTGTCGTCTGAGGTTGTCAATTCTTCCCAGATATCATAGGCCTGGTCCCACTCGCCCTGTCCGGTTAGTTTTGAAGCCTGTCGCAGAGAATCCCCCTTTCCCTGATAGAGCATCCTTGATGTTTGGGTCCATACGGGTACAAGGTATTCACCATACTTCATGCCACTCCCGTAACTCAGTTCAGCAATCATATCCATGGCACTGGGTAAGGATTGCACCACTCCGTCCAGGATATGCGAGAAGAAGAGGGTATCTACCATGGTGTAGGTGTTAAAAGGTTTCGGATAACCAGGAAGATATATATTCCATTGTAACTTATTGGATACCGGGTAGTAACGGGTAAGTATCATCCCCGTATCATTCGTATAGTATTCAGTCTTTTCGTCAAGTGCGATATTGTAAAGTTCCAGGCTGATGATGGCATCTGCCAAATACTTGTCACAGAGGGCTTCAACTTCCCTTCGGGTGAGGATCAAATCCTGAAGAGCAGTAGTATCGACCCTTCTTTCACTGTACCAGAAAGGAAAGCGAAACCTCTCAATGGGCGATTGTTGTAGTACATTTAATAGTCCACGAAAAATGTTATTGGTGATGGTCGTATCTAAGATCACCAGTTGATCCAGTGTCATGTCACCTCTGTTTTCTTCCTGGATCGCATTGAGCGTAAAGGGAGCCCTGTTTAAAACCATTAACTGTGCAACATCCTCCGGGAAACTTACATGTAGCAGGTTCAAGTACCTCAAACTCCACCACACTGTAAATGCCTGCGCATCCGTGAAGACACGAGACCCAACACAACAATCAGAAAGTAACTTTTCGCCTTTATAACTTCTTCACTTTTAACTTTTAACTAGGCTACTTTTAACCAGGCACTTTTCGGCACTATCATACACTCATTCCGCCACACACCTGCAAGGTCTGACCGGTCATATATGAAGAGAGATCTGATGCCAGGAATAGAGTTACATCAGCAACATCCTCAGGCAATCCGCCCCGTCTTAAGGGGATGGTTTTGACCCACTCCTCTTTTACATTGTCGGGTAGTTTATCGGTCATATCGGTGATGATGAAACCGGGAGCTATGGCATTGCACCTCACATTTCTGGAGCCCAATTCTTTGGCCACTGATTTTGTGAATCCAAGGATTCCGGCTTTCGATGCAGAATAGTTGGACTGCCCTGCGTTTCCATTCACACCAACCACAGAACTCATATTTATAATCGATCCGGTTCGGGCCTTGAGCATATATTTCTGCACGGCCTTGGTAAAGTTGAAAACTGATTTAAGGTTCACTTTGATCACCAGGTCCCACATCTCTTCATCCATCCGCATCAATAGTGTATCACGGGTGATTCCAGCATTATTTACAAGGACATCTATTTTGTCGAAATCTGCAATCACCTGGTCAACCATCTGATGCGCCTGTTCAAAATCACTGGCATCGCTCACATATCCTTTGCCCTTTACACCCAGTTCTGAAATCTCTCTTTCAAGGGTTTCCATGTTGTCATCCCTGGAGAGGTCAGTAAATGCAACATTAGCACCCTCCTGGGCAAAACGCAAAGCGATCATCCGTCCAATTCCTCTTGCGGCTCCTGTCACCACTGCAACTTTTCCTTTTAATAGATCCATGATTAATTGTTTAGAATGTATTTAGACGATGCAAATAAATGGAAAAAAAACGACTTATTTAAAAAAGATAGGATTCCAGCTGTTTGCTGATTTCTCCGGCTGGACCCTGTAAAAAGAGATCAGTCATAGAGTTTGTGAATGAAGAGCGCTCCGGATTGATCTCAATAATCTTTGCTCCGTTGGATTTGGCTATGGAAGGCAACATCCCTGCTGGCATCACCTCACCTGTTGAACCTATAATTAGCAGCACATCGGCCAGGGTCACCTCTTCCACAGATCTTCCTGCTGCATTAGGCGGAATTCCCTCTCCAAAAAAAACAAAATCGGGTTTCAGGACCTCCTGGTCCTCCGAGCATCTTGGTGGCAATGGATCAAGGGAAATCGTGGATAGTTCATACCTCTCCCCGCACTGATTGCAAATGAGCCATTTTGAATTTCCATGGTATTCAATGACCTCGGCGTTTCCTGCCTCCCGATGCATGTTGTCGATATTCTGTGTAATTACTGCCTTCAGCATTCCCTTCCGTTCCAGATTGGCCAGGAGGTAATGAGCTGCATTGGGTTCCGCATCCAAAAAATAGTCATAAAAGATCTTTGATATCACCTCCCAGGATTTGGATGGATGGGAAGAGAAATAGTCGATGTCGAGGATTGACGGATCATACTTTGACCAGATTCCGCCCTCTCCGCGAAAGGGAGGAATCCCGCTTTCAACAGAGATCCCTGCACCTGTAAAGGCCACCAGGTGCCGGGCGTTGACAATCAGACCAGCAGCTTCAATTATCTCTTTTTCACTGCATATCATACCTCAGGGTTATGGATTGCCAAGTAATTCGGACATTTTCTTTCCTATCTCTGCAGGCGAGACAGCCACTGTGATTCCGCATTCTGACATGATCTTCATTTTAGCATCGGCCGTATCAGCTTTCCCGCCGATAATAGCACCTGCATGACCCATCCTCCTGCCTTTAGGAGCAGTCTGTCCGGCAATAAAGCCAACAACCGGTTTCGTTCCATGTTCCTTGATCCAATAGGCAGCATCAGCCTCCATGCTTCCACCGATTTCCCCGATCATGATAATCCCCTTGGTCTGGTCATCCTCCATTAATAGTTTGATGGCATCAAGCGTGGTGGTCCCAATAATTGGATCCCCACCAATCCCGATACATGTGGATTGACCCAATCCTGTTTTAGTGATCTGATCAACCGCTTCATAAGTGAGCGTTCCGGAGCGGGAGACTATACCGATCACTCCCCTTTGATGAATGAATCCTGGCATAATGCCCACCTTGGCTTCTCCGGGTGTAATGATGCCTGGACAATTAGGTCCGATTAGACGCGTTTCGCGCGTACTCAGGTACTCCTTTACTTTGATCATGTCTGAAGTTGGAATTCCTTCTGTAATGCACACCACCAATTTTATCCCCGCATCAGCTGCTTCCAAAATGGCGTCGGCAGCAAAAGCAGGTGGAACAAAAATGACCGAAGTGTCGGCACCGGTTTTTTCAACCGCATCAAGTACTGTATCGAAAACAGGTTTACCCAGATTCTCCTGTCCTCCCTTGCCAGGGGTTACTCCACCCACCAGGTTTGTACCATAATCCAACATCAGCTGCGCATGAAAAGTTCCTTCACTTCCTGTAAATCCCTGGACGATGACCCTGGAGTTCTTATTTAATAATACACTCATATGATAATTGTGGTTTAGGGTTGTTGATTGAAACCCAAATGTAGATAAAAAATTTGTACATTTAAATATGGAAGCGATCCTCTATATTGGCATTTCCCAGACCCTTTTTGCAGGCATCCTGATTGCTTTCAAGAAGCCCCGGATGCTTGCAAACCAGATCCTGGCTGCCTGGCTTCTGTTAATCTGCATAGAGATGGTTATTGTGCTGATCAATGAGACCCTTGTTGAACTTTACCCCATTAAGATATTGCCCTATACCTATGGCCCCCTGTTGCTGCTTTATGCCAAATGGATGACCACTGAACAACCTCAGTTTGATTCTCGTTATTTTGTGGCATTTCGCCCCTTTCTTCATATTTCTGATAGCCTCCCTTGTGTTCATTGATGAGAAGGTGATGAGTGGCACAGAAGGATTTCTTGTCATTGACAGGTTTGTTCCCTTTCGAATTGTATATGCAGTCACTTTCTTTGTCTCAATCACGGCCTATTCAGTGGCCACTTTCGTTGAGATCCATCGCCACCAGAAACGGCTGAAACAACTGGTGAGTTATTCCTCCGGGAAAATTACCCTTCAATGGTTGCTGGGCCTATCCATCACCTTTTATACCGGATATGTGATTATGTTCATCTTCGGCGGAGTTGATATCCTTGTAGGTTTTATGGAGTTCGATCCTTATGAGATCTCGTTCATCGGATTGACGATCCTGACTTTCCTTTTCGGAGTGTTTGGATTTAATCAACCAAGTATTTTTGAGGAAGTGGTTAAGCCTAAGCCGCATGAAGAACAAAGTTCTCATATTGAAAGTCCTGATACGAAAAAATACCTGCGATCGGGACTCAAACAGAAAGATGTAGACCGATATATCCAGCAGCTCAAGGACCACATGGTCAATTCAAAACCATACCTTGACCGGGAGCTTACCATTTATGATCTTTCGGAACAGTTACAAATTCCACGGCATTTCCTTTCCGAAGTGATCAATGAACATATGGGTAAGAATTTCTACAACCTGGTGAATGACTACCGCGTGGAAGAAGTGAAGAAACGACTGGAGGATCCTGACTTCAAACAGCTAACCATTCTGGCCATTGCATTTGATTCGGGATTTAATGCCAAGTCGAGTTTCAATACAATCTTCAAGGAAAAAACGGGGATGACTCCCAGCGAGTACCTGAAAACCATCAAAACCAGAAATTCCTGACTGTAAGGGTGTAAATGGTTCAGTCCCCCAAGCCTGAACCTATTCAGAGCCTTAATTAGGTCCGGTCCGCACAATCCGGGCGACCCGTAACCTTCTAAGCAGTAATTTCGAAATAAACGTCGAAAATGAGGCAGGTGTTGAAGGTGGGAAGGTTGTTCGTGTTTTTGTTGATGGGAGTAACTCCATCTTTCGCACAAGGCCTGTTTGAATCCTCCCAATCCGACAATCATGAGAAATTAGTTAGCAACTCATTCTCCCTGGGAGGATTCATCAGGTCTGCCATATACATCGGTAATACTCCTCAAGAACAGAATCCATATCTCCAGAGTGCTTATGGACAGGGCGCACTTCTGCTGAATGCAAAAGCAGGAGAATGGGCTTCAGGAAAAGCAGAAATCAGATTTAAGTATGGGAGTGAATTTCAGCAATCCATCTCAGAGTATGAGATCAGAGAGGCTTATGTGGATCTCTCAGCAGGACCAGCGGGATTGAAGGTCGGAAAATTGATTGCACCCTGGGGGAAAGGAACACTATTTAATCCTGTGGATAAAATGACACCGTTGGATCCCACCGTCAGGTCACCCGAAGAAGATGATATGTATCTGGGTGTTTGGGCTATGCAGGGGCGGATCAACCTGGGACCAAACATGAAAATTACAGGTACCTGGAAACCCTTATTTCAATCAAGCGTATTGCTGATCGATCCGGTTCCCATGCCGGATTATGTTTATTTTCTGGATCCTGAAACCCCTGGAATGGAGTTGAGGGAAGGGAGCTACGGCGTAAAATATGATCTCCATTCAAAGCCTATGGATGCCTCTCTTTACTGGTTCGATGGTTACCAGCACTGGCCTGGCATTGGTTTCGATTCTTTCAGTCTCGATTCATTAACCATGGAGCCGGATGCTTTTAATGTCCGGGAACATGCTTACAGAATCAGGATGCTTGGTGTGGATTTTTCCATCCCGATAAACTCCTGGATACTTAGGGCAGAAGGATCCTGGCAACAATCAACCAGCCCCTTTGAGGAGCATGAATACCTTCCTTTCCCCGAACTCACCTACACCGCAGAGATAGAAAGGTCCGGTACCTATGCAACGGTAATTGCCGGGTATTATGGTAAATATCTCATCAACTATTCCTCTCCACTTGCAGAACCTACTCTATCAGCTGGCCAGGAACAGTTTATTCAGTTGATGAAGTCGGGTATGCCTTTGACAACCGAAACAATGAACGGCTTGGTATCTGAACAGGTAAGATCATTCAATCGCTTGTACAACTATCAATTGGAGGAGTTGTATCATACAATTTTCATAGTCTGGAAAGGTAACTTCTGGCATGACCGGCTGGAGCTAACTATGCCTGTGATATATAATATGACTACTGAAGAATGGATCATCAGACCGGGTGTCGCGTACGCACCTGGTGATGGTATCAAAATATCAATGGGATTCAATGGCCTCTATGGACCGGAGAATTCACTCTATGACATGGTGGGACCCGTAATCAATTCCGGGTACCTGTCAGTGAAATTAACCTTTTAATGATCGTATAAAAGATGGACAAAAAAATCATAAAATACCGCTGGTGGATCATTGCCATTTCGGTGGTGATCACACTCGGATTCTCCACATTACTCTTCAAAATTGAGATTGATCCTGAGCTGAAAAATTACTTTCCCAAGACCATGACCTCGGTGGTGAATACGGATAAGATTGAGGAGATTTTCGGAAACCAGGATCTGGTGATGATCATTTTTGAAACCAAAGATGTACTGAATAAGGAGACTTTGGAGCGGGTGAAAACTGTAGAAAGAGAGATCAGCCGAATCGATGGAATTCGAAGAACAACATCCATTTTTGGGTCCAACAGGATCCATGGCGAAGAGGGGGTCATGTATGTTGAGCCAACCGTCCTTCGCATTCCCCAAAATGACCCTCAGAAAGAGGAACTAAGGGAGCTAATCATGAAAAATGACCTGGTATACAAAGTGATGATCTCTGATGATTTTAAAGCCACCGCTTTGATTACCACCCTTGAAAAGGACGCCAATGAGAATGAAGTTTTCAGCCAGATTCGTACCATACTGGAGAACCACCCCGGAGAAGAAAAAATTCATTTTGGAGGCCTCCCCTACCTCCGTCAGGCCATTGATAAAGACATTAAAAGGGACGGAATTATTCTGATTCCCATCGCCCTGATCCTTATGCTTATTTTTCTCTACCTGGTCTTCAGGGAATGGCGGGGAGTATGGCTTCCTTTTCTGGTGGTGGTCATGTCAGCTCTGTTGGGAATCTCTCTGCTTCCAATACTGGGTTGGAAGTTTTACGTCATATCACTGCTGGTTCCTATCCTGCTAATTGCGGTAGCCAATGATTATGGAATTCATATGATTGCCAGATACCAGGAGTTAAATGCATCCGGCAACGGAGCTTCTATGAAGGAAATATGCCGGAAGGATCACAAAGTCCCTTTGGAAACCCATCATGTTAACCGGGCTTACAACCATCGCTGGTATTTCAGCATTATGGGCACATACCATGATTCCGGCCAGACAAATGGCGCTCATCGCTAGTGTGGGGATCCTCTTTGCCATTTTCTTCAGCCTGGTACTGGTACCGGCACTTCTTTCACTTCTCAAAAGATCGAAACCGGCTCCTTCACTGGCTAGTCAAGGAGTGAAGGATCATCGAAATCCACTTGGAAGGTTTGCTTTTTTTGTGGTCCGAAATAACAAGGTCATTCCATGGGTGGCCCTGGTCATCACTTTACTAATTTCAACTGGGATTTTCTTTCTCAAAGTAGATTCCAACGAGGAAAATTTCTTCCCGGAGAAGCATGAGGTGAAGCAAGCTGCAAAGATCATTAATAGTAAATTCGGTGGTTCGGAAAATGTCTCGGTAATGTTTTCAGGGGACATGCTGGATCCAGCCATCTTAAACAGGATGGAATCCTACAGGGAGACCCTTGAAAAAAATGAAGCCATTGACCTGACCATGTCATTTTCAGGTGTGGTCAGAGAGATCAGCAAGGCCCTCAATGATCCGGATGAACCGCTATATGATCAGATCCCCCCTACCCGGGAAGCGGTGGCCCAATATATGGAGCTTTACGCCATGAATGGAAATCCAGAGGAACTGGAACAGGTGGTGGATTTCAATTATGAAAATGCCCACATGATGATCCGTATCAATGATGCCACCAACGAAACTGTAAATGGAATCATTGAGGACCTGGAATCAATGACCTCCGAAGATCCCTCTGTTGCAGCCATCGGGGGTTATGGATACGTGCGTTCTGAGCTGGCAAATAAGGTGCTGACCGGCACCTACTACTCCCTGGGAATTGCACTGCTGGTAATCTTCATTCTCCTTTCGATTATTTTCAGATCTGCCATAGCGGGACTGCTAGGAATTATTCCACTTTCCATATCTGTCCTGATTTTGTTTGGAATAATGGGACTTACGGGAGTCCGGCTGGATATTGCCACTGCACTGCTTTCTTCGGTTATGATTGGTGTGGGTGTGGACTATACCATACATTTCTTATGGCGGTACAGGGAGGAACGACGGCAGAACCGGTTTCCCAGAGAAGCTTTGATAACTACCATTACCACCACCGGTCGGGGCATCATATTTAATGCACTTTCTGTCATTGTTGGCTTTGTGGTATTGATCATCTCTTCCTTTACACCCATTAGATTTTTTGGAATCCTTGTGGTGGTTTCAATTCTCTGTTGCCTTATTGGTGCTCTGGTGGTCCTACCGGCCATACTCCTTCGTTTCAAATTCAAATTCCTTGAATCAGAGATAGCTGAAGGGGTAACCGAAGGATTTGAGGCGAAAGCCGAAAAAATGGGAAAAGGAAACAGTAAGGGATTGAGGATTTTAAGAAGGATTGCGGTTGCACTGATTCTTGCTGTATTTATTACCCTCAGTGCAAGTGCCCAGAATGCCCGGGAAATCATCAGAAATAGCCAAGATGTGGTAAAGGTAAGCTCATTTGAGGCAATCTCCACGCTGACCATTACCGATTCCAAAGGGAACCAGCGGATCAGAAAAAATACCATGGCCTCTTTGTCCGAACCCGATGGCACTGAAAAAAGGATTATCAAGTTCCTCTCCCCTGCTGAAGTAAAGGGCACCGGAATCCTCATCTTTGATTATTCCGAGAAAAGTGATGATATGTGGATCTATCTGCCTGCACTGAGAAAAACAAGACGCATTGTGAGTCGCGAAAAAGGCAAAAGCTTTATGGGCAGTGAGTTTTCTAACGCCAATATGACCGCACCAGGTCTGGATGACTTTAACTATACCATGCTCGGAGAGGAGATCCTAAATGGAAATACATGCCATAAAATTGAATCTGTACCTGTATCCACTGACCTGGAAGACCAATATGGCTATTCAAAGTCCATTTTATGGGTGGATAAAAATAATTATCTTGTGCACCAGACACACTACTATGATTTTGATGGTGAGCTGTTCAAGACCATTACCAACAAGAAATTCAGGAAGTTGGATGAGGGCAAGGGCACATATATGGTTACACATATGTACGCCCTGAACCATAGCAACAACCGAAGTTCGGAAATGATCATGGACCAGTTGGCGGTTACCCCCACTAAATCATCATATTTCACGGTAGCATACCTGGAAAAAGAATGAATAAAGCTTATATAGTTACATTCCTGTTTTGCTGGACACTACTCCAGCCCTCCCTTTCTCAATCAAACCCAACAGCAACATTGGAAATCAAGTTTACCGGGGTCCGAAACAATAAAGGATTAATTGCCATAGGCATCAATAGTTCACCTGAGGGTTGGCCACGGAAACCGCACTTGGATCCAAACTGGAAAAAAACAAATATTGTGGATGGTGTATTCACAGCAAAGGTGGAGAATCTGACATATGGGACCTATGCGGTTTCGGTACTGGATGATGAAAATAGCAACCTGGAGATGGATATGTTTTTGGGTATTCCCAAGGAGGGCTTTGGATTTTCAAAGAATCCCCGGGTTGGCCTTTCTCCACCAAAATTTGAGGAGTGTTCCTTCAAACTGGACAAGCCTATGCAACAGATTACCATCGATCTGCGGTATATGGGTAAGGGCAATTAATCATGCAGAGTGAATCCACCATATGTGCCTTGGCCACCCAGGGCAACGGCGCCATCGCCGTGATCCGGGTCAGCGGTTCAGATACCTTCAGAATCGTGGATGGGATCTTCCAGTCAGCCTCGGAAGGAAAAAAACTGATGGATCAATCACCAAACACCATCCATTACGGTACCATACGGGATCAGGAAAAGATCATTGATGAAGTGCTTTTGAGCCTTTTTAAAGCACCCCAATCATATACAGGTGAAGATGCCATTGAAATCTCCTGTCACGGATCACCCTATATCCAGCAAAGAATCCTGGAGTTGTTGATTTCTGCAGGAGCACAGCCAGCAGCTCCGGGTGAATTCACCCAACGGGCCTTTCTGAACGGAAAAATGGACCTCTCCCAGGCAGAGGCTGTGGCAGACCTCATAGCCGCCGAATCGGAAGGAGCGCACCGGGTGGCCCTGCAGCAATTAAGAGGGGGATTTTCAGATAAGCTAAAAGCATTGAGAGCTCAGCTGCTTCACTTTATCTCCATGATCGAGCTGGAACTTGACTTCAGTGAAGAGGATGTTGAGTTTGCGGACCGGAAACAACTCATACAACTGGTCTCCGAAATAGTAGAATTGATCAAGGAACTTGTGAACTCATTCCAACTGGGGAATGTACTGAAGAACGGAGTACCGGTTGCCATCATCGGCCGTCCCAATGTGGGCAAATCCACCTTGCTGAATGCCATCCTCAATGAAGAGCGTGCCATTGTGAGCGACATGGAAGGAACCACCCGGGATTCCATTGAAGACACCATCAATCTCGAAGGTATCAGTTTTCGTTTCATAGATACAGCCGGTATCCGGGAGACCGCCGAACCCATTGAAAATCTTGGGATCCGGCGCACATACCAAAAAATCGAGCAGGCCTCCATCGTACTATTGCTCGCCGAAGCCAGTGATGATCACGGTATAATACAACGTTCATTGGAAGCCATTCGAAATCAAACCCTGGATAGGGCCAAACAGTTGGTGGTTGTACTAAACAAATCAGATCGGATTTCAGAAGTCCAGATTCAGAAAATCCAGAATGACATCCAGCTAAAGGAAAACGAACACATCATCTCTATCTCTGCTGAGAATCGTGAGAATATTGATGGATTAACCGATCTCCTCCTCAATATTGTCAATATCGGCAGCATCAAACATCAGGATGTGGTCATATCCAATATCAGGCACTATAACGCCTTAAATTCGGCTTCGGAAAGCCTTGCAAGGGTCTCCGACGGACTAACCACTTCCCTGCCCTCAGATCTTCTGGCACAGGACATCCGGGAAGCGCTTCATTACCTCGGTGAGATCACCGGTGAAGTTACGACCGACGAGATCCTGGGAAACATCTTCAAGAATTTCTGTATCGGGAAATAATTACCATCAACAAAACACTTTACCAATACGTCTTCATTATAGTCGAATCCCTAAAATCGATCGCAATGAAAAAACTATTGGTAATCTCATCCCGCCTTCTGTTTTTACTACTCATTGGCTTGCTTTTCTCATGCCAAGATTTTAACCCAGAATACAACCGTTGTGACAAAACTGCAAAGCCAGAAAAAGATGTAAGCTTAATTGTTACCGTACATGTACTAGCAAAGGATAATCAGCCCATTGCTGAACAGGATCTGACGATAACCATGGATAAAAAGCCCTGTGGTGAGGATTTGAAGGGAATGATGTATTTTTTCGGACCGACCAATGAAGAAGGTACCAGGCAAACGACTGTGGCATATTATTCGCTTCGTAATTTGCATGACCAGATCATTGTGCAAGCAGAAGCCATTGACCTGGGAAATGGTTCCGTAGAGGACAACAGTGAGGAGGTTGTTTATGAGTATGATGATTTTTTGAGTGGTAGTACAAAGGAAGTACACCTTTATATTCACAGGAAGTTCTAAAACTCGCTATCTGAGCCCTGGATATTCCATAATTGAAACTATTGATCGGCTGTTACCGTTAAAATATGAATAAGAACATTGCAAAAAACTATAGCGGTAATGAAAAATCTTTCTATTTTAATAGTTATTTCTTGCCTTTTTGTCTTTGTATTATCATCCTGCGAGAAAGATGATCCCGTAATCATTACAGGAAAAACCACAGTGATTGCAAACGAAACCATCGCTTACGAAGATATTCTCAGGTCCATTCCTGACAACTATATCAATGCAGCCCGTAATGAGCTCCACATCGCATATCAGCATACCTCACATGGTACTCATGTCTCCTACGGAATGTTCGGATTACCCGGTTACAAGGCAGGAGACGAAATAAGATTTGCAATAACTAACAATGATCCTCAAGCTGATAAACTCGATTTTAGAGATAATTCAATGGCTTCTTATGCTGAATCAGGTGTAGACGCATCTGACCTTAGTCGGAACGAAACCGCATTTATCCAGGCAACCAGAAACTACCTGGATGATCCAGACAATGCAGAAATCAATGTAGTCATGTGGAGTTGGTGTAACATTGCAGGCCATGACGTGGAGGAAAATTACATTCCTGGAATGCAAATCCTGATCAATGAGTATGGACCAGGTGGAAGCAGGATTGGAACCGGTAATGGGCAAAGAGAGAATTCAGTAGCCTTTATTTTCATGACCGGTCATGCCAACAAAAACGCCAATGTTGGAGATGGAAATCCGAAGAACCAGGCTGAATTAATTATTGACTACTGCAGAGAGAATAAATTCTACTGTCTTGATTATTATGGCATTGATACACATGACATGGAGGGCAACTACTGGGAAGATGCAGGTGACGATGGAAACTCCTCAACAGGCGGCAACTTTTATGCGGATTGGCAAGGCAATCACATCGTTGGAGACGGGTATTTCGAAAACAGATCTTCACCTGGAGGCTCAGTCACATATGGTGCCCATAATTCACAACATATCACTGCAAATCGTAAGGCATATGCAATGTGGTATATTCTCGCTAGAATTGCAGGCTGGGATGGAACAATCTAAGATTTCGCTACAACCCATCTTCCTGCTTTTTTTCTAAATAAGCTTTTCCCCGGGAGCAGATGCAGCACATATCAGCATTTCTTTTGTATTAATCTGAAGAGCTGAATAGCCTGTCTCTTCGTTTCCTAATTTGTTTGCTAACTTTGATATACCTGAAAATGGTACCAAATAGGATCCTAAAAAGGACATTCCCACATGAAAAGATATATGAAAAAATTAACCTTCCAGATTGCTCTGATATTCCTACTTTTCGATCCGGCGTTCATCCATGCACAAAACCAACAAGATCTTTCCGCTCTCGCTACCGAGGTGGAAAAGAGTCTCGAGAACGGCATTGCATTTATGCAATCACTGGCCATCGAAGGAGGCTATGTATACCACTACAGCATGGATGGGAAAGAAAAATGGGGAGAGGGCAAAACAGATGATCGTACTATTGAAGTGCAGCCACCCGGTACACCCGCTGTGGGGATGAGCTTTCTGAGAGCTTATCGCGCGACCAAGAACAAGGAATTTCTTATGGCAGCCGAGGAAGCTGCCAAGTGCCCTCATTAAAGGTCAAAACGAATTGGGTGGTTGGGATCACAAAATCTTATTTTGATCGCCCAACAGGGAATAAGGTGAGTTTTGATGATAATCAGACCCAGAGTGCCATTAGTTTTTTAATGGCATCTGGATCAGGAAATCGATAATCCCAGCTTAACAGAAGCCATTGAAAAAGCCCTGGACATGATGCTGGAATCCCAATTGGATAATGGCGGTTGGCCCCATCAATATCCATGGCAGGGCAACTACCACGATTATGCCACTTTCAACGATCAGGGAATTAACGATTGCATCAGGGTGATGATCGAAGCGAATTCCTACTATGGAAAGGAAGATTATATGAAAAGTCTGCAAAAAGTCGGGCGTTTTTTGATGATTTCCCAATTGCCGCCTCCACAACCGGGATGGGCACAGCAATACAATGAATATCTTCAACCCGCCTGGGCACGAACATTTGAACCACCTTCTGTTTGTCCATCTGCCAGTTTGCATAATATTAATAGCCTGATTGATCTGTATTTACATACTGGTCAGAGTGAATTACTGGAACCCATTCCTGATGCTATCCGATGGTTGAAGGCTTCCCGCCTGCCCAATGGAAAATGGGGACGCTTTCTTGAATTAGGCACCAATAAAGCCGCTCTATTACGACCGGGACCGTATTCGGGTGGATTCGGTACAGCAGCTTTCTTTGGAAAGACGCACCGGCTATGGGTATGAAGTGGACCTAAAAGAAGCCCTGGATGCAGCTGAAAAGCGTTATCAGCAGGTGAGCAATCCTGATCATGCTTCTCCAAAACTCGAAGGTGAGACAGCCATAAAAGAATTAGCTGCAAATGTCAGGGAAATCATTGAAAATCAGGATGACTTGGGGCGGTGGATTGTTCATCAAAACAAATTCCGAAAGGAGGTTCAGGGTAAAAGATGGAACGGAGAGTACCGGATCGAAGACCGGATATCCAGCGCTCTTTTTAATTATAATGTGGGGGTGCTTTGTGAGTTTCTGGAAATGTATAGAGGCAAGTTCCAAGTGAGTACCATGTTGATTTATAAGGTGAGATATGTATTTCTGTAAATTCATACCTTTACTATCAATATATTATTATTCCGAATAGCTTTTGTCAGCGTATTGAAAATATATATAAAGAATATGGTATGTATTCGCTGCCAGATGGTAGTGAAGGCCGAACTGGAAAACCTGGGTCTGCATTATACCTATGTAAATATTGGGGAAGCAGATATTATTGAGAATCTATTGCCGGAACAATTGGATCAGCTTGATTTTGCATTAAAAAAATCAGGACTCCTTTTAATGGATAACAAGAAAAGTATTCTGGTTGAAAAAATAAAAAATGCTATTGTTGAATTGGTGCACTATTCTGATGAACAAATCAGGGTGAACCTCTCGGATTACCTGAGTGAAAAACTCAACTACGATTACACCTATCTGGCCAAACTTTTTTCAGAAGTTAAGGGTCAAACCATTGAGAAATTTTATCTGTCTCATAAAATTGAAAAAGTAAAGGAATTGATTGTTTATGACGAGCTTAATCTAACCGAAATAGCTTACAAAATGCATTATAGCAGTGTAGCTCATTTGTCAAATCAATTCAAAAAGATCACGGGACTTACCCCTTCGCACTTTAAAAAACTCAAGAACAAAAGGCGCGATACACTTGAAGAAGTGTGAATGATGTAATTTAAATCATTTATTGTACAACACTTTCCAACTTTTCCCGGCATACCTTTATAACGGTAATTCAAAATCGCAACGGGATGCTGACTGATGAAGTTGAAAAATCAAAAACACATATCCTGATTGAAATAATTGAGTATGTTCCCAACTCGGTGGTTTCCAAAACAATAATCAGGAAAACTACCGGAAACATCAGTGTTGTAGCCATTGATACCGGCGAAGCGCAGGCAGAGAAGATTTCTCCTTTTGACACCTTTCTTCAAATAATTGAAGGGCAGGCCGAGATCGTGATAGAAAAAACATCGAATTTTCTCCAAACGGGAGAGGCTATCATCATTCCGGCTCATACATCAAACATTGTAAAAGCCAATGAGCGGTTCAAAATGATATCGACTGTGATCAAAAGCGGTTACGAGGAGGGCGTCCTGTAAGCCAGGCGAGTCAACGGTTTCGAAAGTATTAGATTATAGGTATAAAAGTTAAATTAGGTATAAGTTATAGAAAATAGAACATGGTAAAAGAGAAGGAAAAAAGAGCGAAAAGTGGTAAAAAAGTCGCAGTGAAAAGCCTGAAAGAGAAAAGAGCCGACAAAACTGCCAAGCGAGAGGAAAAAAAACGATCGTAAGCGAATTATAATTGGTTGCTTGCAATTGTGACTAATGCTAACAATTACATTCAAAAAAGGAATTTCCTTATTGATTGAATGTATAAGTGCGTTCAAAAACAAATAACACCAAAATGGAATGAAAATAGCATTTATTGGAACATATCCACCCCGGGAATGCGGCATTGGCATTTTTACGAATAACCTGTTCAAATCAATGCATGTAAATAATGGGACCGGGGATGATGGAAATGAGGGTTTTGTTGTTGCCTTAAACGACAACGACCTAACCTATGAATATCCTGAAGAGGTAAAACTAACAATCAGGCAAGATCATCAGGAAGATTATTTAAAGGCCGTAAAATTCATTAATCTAAGCGGTGCGGATATCTGTATACTTGAACATGAATTTGGTATTTTTGGTGGTCAAGACGGATTATATATTCTTCCTTTGCTTCACAGGTTGAAAGTCCCTTTTATTGTAACCCTACATACCATTCTTAAAACCCCCTCATATAACGAAAAAGCTATTTTACAGGAAATTTGCAAAATGGCCATAAAATAGTGGTGATGAGCCATAAAGCCATTGAGTTTCTGATCAGTATTTACAATGTGCCGGAAGAAAAAATTGTTTTTATAGAACATGGTGTACCGGATATTTTTTTCAACCAGGAAAAATCAAAAAAGGAATTTAAGCTCGACCAAAGGAAGGTATTGCTTACTTTTGGATTTATTGGACGCAACAAAGGAATTGAAACAGTAATAAAAGCACTTTCCGAAGTTGTTAAAAAACACCCGGATGTTATTTATATCGTATTAGGCAAAACCCACCCCAATGTGCTGCGACATTCCGGTGAAGAATATCGCATTTTCTTAATGCGTTTAGTCAAAAGTCTTCATCTCGAAAAGCATGTTATCTTTCTTAATGAATTTATTGATGAACAAGATTTGTTCAAATATTTGTATGCTTCTGATATTTATATAACGCCTTATTTGAATGAAGCCCAGATTACCAGTGGAACACTTTCGTATGCAGTTGGAGTTGGATCGGCAGTTATTTCAACACCTTATTGGCATGCTGCAGAATTATTGGCAGAAGGAAGGGGAAGATTTTTTGACTTTAATGATTCCAATGGTCTAACTTCGACATTAACAGAACTTCTGGATAAACCTGAGGAACTAAATGAGCTTAAAAGAAAAGCATATGATTATGGTCGAAAAATTACCTGGCCAAAAACCGGAGAGAAGTATCTGGAGGTAGTTGTGGATATCTCTAAAGAAAAAGCAAAGTGTAAATGTGAAAAGAGATACTGAATTGGATATTCTCACTATTCCTCTTTTTTCTTTAACGCATATCAATCGGTTGACTGATGATACGGGCATTATTCAACATGCAAAATTTGGTATTCCAAATTTAAAAGAAGGCTATTGTCTGGATGATAATGCCAGGGCCTTACTCATGGTGTTAATGGCATACAGGCAAATGAAAGATAAGCGGGCCCTTGAATTGTCACCCATCTATCTGAGTTATATTCATTATATGCAAAATGCGGATGGCACTTTCAGAAATTTCCTGAGTTTTAGCAGAGAATTCCTGGATGAGGTCGGTTCTGAGGATTCTTTTGGCCGGACCATCTGGGCATTGGGATATTTGTTGGGCAATGCTCCCAATGATGCTTATTACCAGACTGGCAAACTGGTATTTTTTAATGCATCTCCCAATTTTGAAAAATTAAAGTCCATCAGGAGCATCGCCAATACAATGATCGGAATAAGTCATTACCTGAAAAGCAACCCGTCTGACGATTCAATGACCGAAAGGTTAAGAAATCTGGCCAATGAAATTAATGAAACATTATGCGGAAAATGAAACCCCTGATTGGAAATGGTTTGAATCATTGCTGGCCTATGATAATGGCATTTTACCATTGGCTCTTTTACATTCAGCTGAAATACTGAACGATGATAAAATAAAAAGAATGGCAATCGAATCTATGAATTTTCTCACGAAACATACCCTAAAGGATAATTATTTATCGATCATTGGAAATGAAAAATGGTATAAAAAAGAAGGAGAACGTTCTGTTTTTGCCCAACAACCCATCGATGCCATGGCCATGGTTTTAATGTATCATCAGGCCTTTCATGTAACAAAGGATAAAGAATACCTCAACAAACTATATACTTCATTTTTATGGTTCCTGGGTGAAAATGATCTGAGAATGAGCCTGTATGATTTTGAGACCAAGGGATGCTGTGATGGATTTGAAAGTTACGGTGTAAACCGCAACCAGGGTGCAGAAAGTTCACTGGCCTATTTAATCTCTCATTTAACCGTATTGCAGGCATATGAAGAAATACATATGTCAGATATAAAGAAGTCCCTTTGAACCAGAGTTTAAATAGCACCGATGTTAATAAACAGATATCAGAACAATCCAATCCTTACAAAGGATGATGTGCCCTATCCAGTTGCTACGGTTCATAATGCAGCTGTAGTAAAATACCAGGGAAAATATATAATGATATTCCGCTCTCATAAATTGAATGGGAGAAGCATACTTGGGAAAGCAGAGAGTGATGATGGATTCAGTTTTAAAGTGAAGAACAAACCATTCATGATTCCGTCAGACGAGGGGATTTTTAAGGAATATGAAGCCTATGGAGTTGAAGATCCAAGGATCACTTTCATGGATGGGGAATATCTCATTACCTATAGTGCCTATTCCAGCCATGGTGTGCGCATCGGACTGGCAAAGACAAAAGATTTTAAATCCGTTGAAAGGATTTTCACTTATTACCGAATCCGATTATCGGAATGTTGTAATCTTCCCTGAAAAATTTGAAGGTTTATATGCCAGGCTCGACCGCCCTCATTCTGAAATCTCTCCGTGGTCAATCTGGATTTCCTATTCTCCCGATTTAAAGTATTGGGGTGAATCGAAACTAATTATGAAACCATTACAATACCATTGGGATGAGATGAAAATCGGGCCAGGAGCTCCTCCTATTAAGACTTCCCGGGGTTGGCTTAAGCATTTATCATGGTGTATTTCCAACAATGGATGGGAGTGTTTATAGATTGGGAGTGGCGTTGCACGATTTAGAGGATCCTTCAAAAATTATTGCAGTTGGTGATGAATGGATTTTGCAGCCCGAAGAAGTATATGAAATTACTGGCTATGTTCATAATGTAGTGTTTACCTGTGGCGCCGTTCCGGAAGAGGACGGGAGCGTCAAAATTTACTGGGGTGGAGCCGACAAAGTGATGTGTGTGGGCACAGCAAATTGGAAGCCCTTGTTGACCATTGTTTAAACAATCCCCGAAAACCAATGTAACAGAATATTATATTACCCATGAAAATCGCAATACTCTCGCCTGTTGCATGGCGAACACCTCCCCGCAAATATGGCCCATGGGAACAGGTAGCATCAAATATTGCTGAAGGAATGGTTGAAAAAGGCATTGATGTCACATTATTTGCCACAGGAGATTCTATTACAAAAGGCAAATTAGTATCTGTTTGTGAGCAACCCTATGCTGAAGATTCCGATGTTGATGCCAAAGTTGCAGAGTGTCTTCATATCAGCTGTTTGATGGAGCAAGCAGATCAGTTTGATTTAATTCATAATAATTTTGATTTTCTGCCTCTGAGCTTATTCCCGTTTGATCAAAACACCCATGGTAACCACTATTCATGGTTTTTCTTCTCCAAAAATTCTTCCGGTCTATAAAAAATACAACAGCACTGGTACATTATGTTTCTATCAGTAATTCCGACCGCAGTCCTGAACTTAATTATATCGCAACCGTTTACAATGGCATTAATACCGATGAATTTATATTCAGTTCTGAACCAGATGATTATCTGCTTTTTTTCGGCAGAATTCACCCGGAAAAGGGAGTCTATGAGTCCATCCAAATTGCTAAAAAATCAAAAAGAAAACTTATTATTTCCGGATTAATTCAGGATCAGGCGTACTTTGATCATAAGGTAAAACCATATATCAATGATAATGATGTGGTTTATCTTGGTAATTCCGGACCAAAGGAACGAAATAGGCTTTTGGGTGGGGCATTTGCCCTTTTACATCCGATTAGTTTTGAGGAACCTTTTGGCCTCAGTGTGGCAGAAGCCATGTTTTGTGGAACACCCGTTATTGCCTTTAACAGGGGGTCTATGCCTGAATTAATTCTTGATGGGAAGACCGGTTTCTTAGTAAATACAATTGAAGAAGCAGTGGAGGCGGTAAATAATATTAAATTGATTGACCGGAAATATTGCAGGGAATGGGCTGATTCAAAATTCAGCAGGCAGAAAATGATAGAAGGGTATCTGGAGGTTTATCAGAAGATTCTTTAAAACTAATGCATCACACTATGTGAGGCCCAAAATTCGAAATAAATATGATGCTGACTAAGCTATTTGGAATTTTTCAATTCATTGAGTAGTTCTTTCAAATTTACTGTAGCATACGTTGAGGCATAATCGGACACGGCATATGGAATGATCAAATTACCATTATGAATAATTGATCCGCAGGAATATACAACATTGGGTACATATCCTTCTCTTTCTTCAGTATTGGGCATTAATAAAGGTGATTTTAACCTTCCAATTTCTTTCTCCGGATTATTAAGATCAAACAGGGATGCGCCCAAAACATATTCCCGCATGGGTCCTACTCCATGTGTTATTACCAGCCACCCTTCACTTGTTTCTATGGGTGATCCGCAATTCCCAATTTGAATAAATTCCCATGGAAATTTCGGTTGTTGCAACAATTTAGCCTCACGCCAAATAGTAATATTATCAGAATAGGCGATGTAGTTATTCACTCCATCCAGCCGGCAGAGCATGGCATATTTACCGTTGATTTTTCTTGGAAACAGGGCCATGCCCTTTGTTCTGGACAATTTCCCCATGCAGTGGCAATACCCTGAAATGATAAAAATCCCTGGTATCCAACAGCTTAGGCAATAATTGTAGTGCCATCGTAAGCCGTATAGGTGGCATAATATATCACTTCATCATTATCATCGATAAATCTCACAAATCGGGCATCCTCAATTCCATTTGTTTCGTTGGACAGATACGGGGAAAATAACCCTTTCGGAAATGTTGGTATCTAAGGAAAAATCAAGTTCGTAATGGGAAGAAGCCAGCCACATGATCTGATTAAAGAACATCTCTTTGATAGGCAGCATGGTGTTGTAGTTTCTTTCTATCTTCTTCAATGCATCTATAGAGCTCGCCATACGTAAATTTATCGTTCAGCTTATCCAGTATTAAACCGGATGGAAAAATACCTTGAAAATCCTTCATTTCATCCAGCTTGCTTCTGAAGGATTCTTTATCGTAAATATGTCGGCGGATATGCTCAGCTTCCTCCAACATATTGCCCACAGGTTCAATTGAAAGATTGTTATTTTGATCAAGAACACCCATGCGGAAAACAATCGACGAAATATGCCCCTCCCCTGTGGCCCTGAAACTTATGATTACTCTTTTTTCACCTGTGCCGGTTTCAGACTGATCCGGATGTTCAACAATGGAAGGATTAAAAAAAGCTGATGATTCTATGGAATACTCCATGGTAAAATAGGAACCAATAAGCAATTTTTGGGACAACTCAAGAGATTCAGGATCAATGCTTAACAGTTTAAAAAGATGGGCGATGTTATTAAAATGTTTTTCAAAGATTTTGGAAATATTCCTGTGACGCATTGAGTAATCCCGCAGTACCTTATTCAATGCAACCGACGCCTCATTTTCAGACATATTTAGTACTGAGCGAATGGTGGATAAGGCCCTGTTATCCCCTGTAAAAAGAAAACGCGCAATTACCCTACTGGAATCCGGGAGGAATCTTAAGTCCTTTCTGTTTACCGAAATTTGCATCTACTGATGTAATTTAATTTAGCTAAAGATAAGTGCTAAAGTTTAATAGTCCGATTTATTTTAGATTAGTTAACAAACAGCATCAAATCATATATGATTACCTTGATTTGTCATTGAACTCAGTTATGATAGCAATATTCGAACTTACTATTTTATCAGCATTTCTTTTGCCTTAATCAGAAGAGCTTTAAAGGAGGTTCAGGTTAAAAGTTGGAACGGAGAGTACCGGATCGAAGTCCGGATATCCAGCGCTCTTTTCAATCAATATCTTGGAGTGCTTTGCGAGTTTTTTGAAATGTATAAAAGTTTATAGGCAAGTAGCATTTAGGAGTTGGGCGTGCAGTAAAAGAACTTTCTCCTCCCAAAACACCCGCTCATAACTTAATGAATGTTTTTCTACCAATCCAATCTTCGCCAATCAACCGAATAATATATGTACCAGATTTGAGATTGCTGATATCAACACTTTTTCCTGTTTCGGAAGTGGTTCCGGATAGTATGATCCTACCAGAGATGTCTTCAAAGCGGTATTCATATAATCCGGTTCCTTCCATTGCCACAATATTCAGGTAATGCTTTGCCGGGTTGGGATATATTGCCATATCATTCTCTTTCAGTTGTCTGTTGAAAATGCCGCTTGAGAAATCAAACAATTCGGAGGGTTTTACTTTCAACACGAACATCTGCTTAAGTCCTATTGATTCGAGTATTTCATCACCCACCATCATGGTTTCCCTGAAAGTGCCTGTCAAGGTGATATTCTGGTTTTGATCAAACACCATGTGTGATGGAACAAACTCACCCACATCAATGCCCTCACCGAATGTAAAGTCAACAACATCAACGTAGTACCCCATCCTGGTTGTATGCCGCCAGGTAGCATTCTTTATAACCAAATCCGCCAACAGTATCAGTAAAGAATAATGGGTTGCCGAAGTATGAGGGACTTTCCATCAAACCTGTCACGTAGGTCATCCCGCTGGGATCAGTCAGGATATCCAGGCTGTTAATGCCATTTACACCACCACAGAACCCGAATAAAGAGGCTGCATCCACTGGAATATTCCCTGATCGTTAAATTTATAAAGATACTGGTCAGCCACACCGTCAAAATCAACCTGGAGATCGCCAATCTTAACCCAGTAGAAATTGGGAAAGGCAAGGTAAATGTTGTTGTTCTGGTCCAAGGCTAATCCTTTAGGTTGTTCAATATAACTGGGATGCCCGGCAGTTTGCCACCAAAGGAGGTTGCCATCCTGACCAATGGCGCCAAACAATACATCATCTGATCCAGGTCCTGTTATGCTGTCGTTTTCAAAATGGATTGTATTTCCGGCCGTACCTGCAAAAAAGATCCTTCCATCGGTGCCCAATGCCATTTCAATCCCGGTGAAAATTCCCTTTCCACCTGTAAACCAAACCAGATCGCCCGCGGAGGAGAATCTTGCGAAATAATAAGCGCCTGCACTTCCGTTCTCAGTATTGTACAGGATATCATCGATCGTCACAGAGGAGTTTAATGAACCGGCCAGAAAGACATCACCCTCGGGAGTTACCAAAACCTCATCAGGAGTGCAAATTGTTGACCAACCGGATCTCCGATAGTATCGTATTGACCCATTGCCAGTTACCTTCTGTTATCTAATCTTGGCAATGAAAGGTGCTGAGTGAATGGTTACCTGTATCCTGCATGGTCCCGAAATCGAGGATTGTAAGATCGTTGGTATGTGTATATCTTCCACAGATGTAAAGATTCTGCTCGTTGTCCATGGCAATGCCATAGGTTTTGTTATTGGAATTCCCATTGATTTGGCGTACCCACGACGTGTTGCCTTCCTGGTCGTATTTGACAACATACATGATTCCGAAATTACCAGACACAACAGAATCGCCGAAATAAACAGTACCTTGAAAATTACCGACAACGTAAGTATTTCCTTCGTTATCACAAACAACATCCTGACCTTCAGCAGAACCTGTGCCCACTTCTCCAACGGACTGTTTTGCCCACAGGAATGCCTGGGCTGTTAAATCCGTTATAAGCAAACTGCCTAGCAAAATTATCAGCAATAATCTTTTCATATTAAAATATTTTTGGGGTTAGACTAACACAAGTTACATCTAACCATATTGAAAGTCAAGTATTTTGTTGATTGGAGTTATCCCGTTTTTGAGCTGCATCGGAACACTGCGGTGTCACTTTCAGGATAACTACTTACCCCATTTTCGGATTTTTTGTAAGTCGCAGCCTAAGTTTGCCTATACAGTACTTTTGTGGAATTAATCAGAAAAAACAAAAGAGAGGATTAAGGTTCAAGCGGAGTATCATTGAGCGATAGAGCGCTCTTAGTATAAATGTACAGGATATGCCCTGTAAAAATAGTTCAGGTTGGCATCAAAAACTATCTCACCTGTACGGGTCACCTCCCTTATGATTCCTTTTTCACCATGACCCATAAGCACATTTCCATTCTCATAGACATGCACACTCCCCATGGTCCTGGTGGAGAAGGATTCTTCATATGTCCAAATCTTCTCAACGGTCATGTCGGTTTCATCGACCCTGAATTCAAGGATCCTGGTAAAATCCTCTCCAGGTCTGCTCCTGCCGTTGTCATATACAATTACATTTCCATTTCCTGTTAAACGTGGCATATGTTGTGCATAGACCCAATCACGATCAGGGTTCTCAAGGGTATCAAAATTGGTTGGAGTTAATAAATATTCCTGCCAGGGCTCTTTCCAGTTTTCATGATTTCCGAAGATCCATTTGATCTGTCCTGTTTCGTAATCGATCTTGGAGATAAAATATTGAAGCTTTGAAGAAATCAAAAGTGTATTATCGGTAGAATCAAATTCGATTGAATTGAGATGGCACCAGTCGTTGGGCATCTCAGTCCAGAGGCGTGGTCGAGCTTGATCGAAGATTTCCCGCAAATCCCAAAATTTTGCCACCTCTCCTGTTTCCCGGTCAATTTCCACAATGGCATCCTCAGTATCATCAGCAGTAGTTTTATAAGGTTGTGCATTGGTAGCTACCAGCAGATTACCGTGTGGACCTTTCTCATTAATTTCGTGGTGGTTCCTGTTGGGCACATCATAGAGCTCCACCTCCTCTCCCATGAGGTTCATCATCCTGATATCCTCAATCTCAGTGGCCGGAATTCCTTTGTCTTCCCGAAATTGAATGGCAATTAAGCCATTGGCAAGAGGAAAGAATTTTTTCCCTGAATATCCGGAATACCAACGCACATATCCTTGAGCGTCGTATATCGCATTCTGTATCATAAAAAATCTATTCTGCTGCCTGGCGGTGTACTCATTGATGTTCACCTGCATCTGACCGCATTGAATGGTACCGGGCGGCCCGGTTTGAATAGTGATGTTCCTGCTGAGACGCTCATTTCCAAAATAGTCCAGCACTGTGACGGTTATGAAATTTTCATAATCCACATAGAGGCCAAACACCGGAATGGTGTGGTGATATTTGAAATCATCGAACTCGTGAGTAATATCAAAGCTGTTTTCATCTCTGCCATGAATCGTCAATCTGACCCTTCCGCGAACAGGCAAAGAGAATTTCACCACCGCTGCCAGAGGAGCCCTATCATATGGATTAAGAAGAATACTATCTTCGCGGATCGCAAAGGAATTTCCCAAAAATGGCACAGTTATTAAAGTGCTATCACGGAAAAGTATATCAACCAACCAGTTGGCGGTATCCACACGGACACTCTTGAAGCAACCCGTTGAACGAGCGATTACTTCTCCGTTCTCCAGATAAAAAAATATTGAATCCTGGTCCTCAAACAGATCAACAACGATATTGCTGTCGGATACATAGAGCTGGCACTCAGTAAACGGTAAATCTGGGATTATCCTGATTGCCAGGGGATCACAACTATATAATGTGAGAATTCCAAAGAAGATAAGGCATACAGATTTGAAAAACCAAGGCATATATTAAAAGTAAGTAATTCTTTTAAATTGCCGCTGGATTCTGCCTTTTCATCTAATTCAAACCAAGACTTTTGATATATGCTTCATTGTTTGAAGGCCGGCCCAGAAACTCTTCAACCGCTTCTTTTATGTCTCGCTGTGTTCCGTTTGCCAGGATTAACTGTCGATATCTGATACCTGTTTCTGTGTCTTTCAGTCCATTTTTCTTGAAAACCGTAAACATATCCTGAGCATATACCTCGGCCCATAAATATCCATAGTAATAGGTTGGGTGGGTGTTGATATGAATCCAGCTTGCCTGAGGATGTGTTCCTTCGATCACCCGGGAAATGGCCAGCTTGCCATCAATCTCATTCCAGATATCATCTGTTGGTTTTGGGGCATCGGGATCATATGAATCATAAAGCACCATATCGTAAACACAATTCCTAAGTGACCCCTGGGCATCCAGACCAGAAGTGATGTTCTTCGCCTTTAACATGTTATCAAATAACTCCCTGGGTAGGATTTCACCACTATCGTAATGCCTTGCAAAAGTGCTGAGCATGTCATATTCCCAAATCCAATTCTCAAAGATCTGTGACATGGCTTCACCAAAATCGTCTTTGGAATCTGCCTGATAGGCAAATTCCCCATCGTAACACATGTTATCCATGATATGCCCAAATTCATGAAACAGGGTACTCAATTCGTTATGACTGAGTAAGGATGGAGTGGATTCAGTTGGAGGGGTAAAATTTCCCAGTAGTAAACAGACCGGGATTTCATATCCTTTTTCCGTAAGTTTTCCAGGCGTAAGGTCCACCCCGTAAAACCAGGATTCCTTATTGGGCCTGGGATAGAGATCCAGATAAAACCGACCTTTCAATGATCCTCCCTCCCATACTTCATACAATACCACATCTTCGTGCCATACAGATGGATTTTCGATTTTTCGTATTTCCAATCCCAGCAGTCCCTGGAAAATTTCTATCATTCCTGACAGACATTGCTCCATGGGTAAATATTCTCTAACCTTCTCCTGGTCCACCTGGTACTTTGTTTTGAGCAATTGATTTCTATAATACGCCACATCCCAGGGATTGATTGCAGCTGAGCTCAACGTACCTGATTCAAGGTTTCTTTGATTTTTAAGGGTCTCATGATCTTGAATGGCTTTTTCCTTGGATCGGTCGATCAGATCATTTAAAAATTTCCATACGGTTTCAGGATCCCTGGCCATTTTCAGAGATGTGCTGTAGGATGCATAGGAATTATAATCCATAAGCTTTGCCAATTCGTATCGCTTGCTGACCAGATCATCCAGGATGTCAAGATTCTTGTCTGAAGCCCTGTTCTGGTATTTCATCATGAACATTTTTCTGGTACGTTCCTCACTGGCATTGTTCATTACGGGTTGGCGGGTAGCTGGAATTACTGGGATCTCATACCCTGAATCACCCACCCTATAGCTATCTTTGAATTTATCGGTCAGTCCATCAGCACCCGATTCATCCAACTCCAGAACTTCATTGGCCGTATTCATGTTGATGCTATATTGAGAGGAGAGTTCACTAATTTCTGCCCTAAGCGCTTTAAATCTTGCCTGAGGCACAGGATCCAGGTTTACACCCGCATGTTCAAACCACAACATCACATCATCCACAAACACTTTTCGAGGCCCTACCAAGCTGCCATAGTCCTTTGTTTTGGTAAAGCGCAACATTTGATTGTACAAATCACTGTCTGCAGCTAAACTGGTACTCAATGAATCTAACTTCTGGTATCCTGATAATCCCCTATCCCTCGATAGAGAATCAGGAGATACCCAGTAGAGCATGAAACAGTTGGAAGCCGCTTTTGATATTTCATTGATCACATCATCAAATGCCATAAAGATGTTTGTGAAATCTGGAGATTTCTCTGTTTTGATACGCTCCAGTCCAGTTTCAGTTTCCTTTACAATGAAATTTGCATACTCCTCGATATGCTTATGCGTAACATCTGCATATTGAATCGGAACACCTATTTCGGTGAAAAATGGATTTTCGGGTCTGTGGTGGTCAGTCTCCGGACCTTGATTGCAGGCGATCATGAGTGTCAGAATAGGGATAGTGAAAAGTGGTTTCATTGTATTCAAATATTTGGTTGATTGGCTGCCCAAATATAATTAAAGAAATATTTAGATTTTAGATTACTTTTGGTATCGGATCAACATCTTGGTCAATTCTGTGTTATCTTAATAGCACATATTCATTTAGAAATATAATTGAAGGGATTATCTTATGTACGAAAAGAAACAGAATAATTACACTTCGCCTGATTTGTCAAAATTACAGGAGGTTGTAATAGACCTCAGAACAAAAATATATATAGCCATCGGAGCTGATCCTGAGGAAGCTAGAAGCCGTTACCTGGAAAGAGTGAGTAATAAAAAACCTTAATACGCAAAAACAGCCCTCCTACTCCATTCTCAGGCTTTCCGCCGGATTGGCTGTTGCTGCCCGGTAGGAATGAACGCTTACCGTAAGTAATGCCAGGACCATAACCACAAGTGTTACCAATCCAAGCACCAGAAAATAGATACCCAGATGGAGGTTAATGTGGTAGGCGAAATTCTGCAGCCAGGCCCGGACTCCAAAATATGCAGGTATAGACAAAATCGTGCTGATTATCAGCAAATTGATCATTTCCTTTGAAAGCATCCGCATCACTGTCTCAATGGAAGCTCCCATGATCTTGCGAATACCAATCTCCCGGGTTCGCTGGGTGGTGGCGTAGGAGATCAGTCCAAGAATTCCCAGGCAGGTAACAAAAATAGATAGTATTGAAAAAATCAGCAGTAGCTGCCCTGTATTTCTTTCTTCATCAAATAACTTATCGAATTCTGCATCCAGCCAGGTATATTCAAAGGGATGGTCCAGGGTGAACTCTTCCCATTTTCTTTGGATGAAGCCGATGGTCTCGACCCTGTCGCCATCTCCCATCCTAATGATCATTTTTCCTTCATAGTTTCCCGGCATAAAATGGATGGCCATGGGTTTGATCTCATTTTGCATGGATTCAAAATGAAAATCCTTTACAACGCCAATGATGGGCATGAATTCATCGGGATTACCCACCATACTGGGCTGAACAAAGCTGGTATTCAGCGGATCTTCAATTCCCAGCATCTTCACAGTTGCTTCATTCACTACCACTCCAGAAGAGTCGGAGGGCATATCCCTGCTGAAAAACCTGCCCTTTACCATTTCCAGATCCAGCGCCTTATCAAACTCATAACTGGTGCGGTACACGGACAGGGTATAAATATCGCTCCGTTCCGCCCCTTCCAGCCAGTGGGCATTTCCCCAGTAGCCCCCGGAGGGAATATGGGTTGAGTTGGCTGCACTAATAATATTGGAGTGCTGGGTTAGCTCCTCTTTGAAGGCATCAATGCTCTCTTTGAGCACATCAGACCGGTGTACTACCACAACTTGTTCTTTTTCGAAACCCTGGATCTTTTTTCTGCATGTAGACCAGCTGGCGGTTCACCACAGCAGTCGCAAGTAGGATCACAATGGTCACAGTGAATTGCATAACAATCAACAGGTTTCTAAGAAGGCTTTTACTATTTCCGTTTCTTTTACCAGACTTAAGCACCACCGCAGGTTTAAATGATGCCAGCACAAAAGCCGGGTAGCTGCCGAGCCAGGATCCCGATGATGATGGCAAACAGAATCAGGAACGGAAGTATCCAGGAACGACCAAAAATGTTGAAATTCAGGTTCATGCGGATCAGGTTGTTATATCCCGGCATCAGCATGAATATCAAAGCAATGGCCACCAGGAGGGACAAGAGGCTCAGCACGATGGATTCGGTGAGAAATTGTCCGATCAATTGTGAGCGTCTTGATCCTGCCACTTTTCTGAGCCCCACTTCACGGCCACGATTGGTGGACTGTGCAACTGCCAGGTTCATAAAATTGATCCCTGCAATGACCAGTATCAGAATAGCAGCGAAAAGGAAAAGATAGACATAAAGCGGATTCCCGGGTGGCTGCAGTATCAAAACGAAGGTTCGCCCGCAAATGGAGATCTGTGAGCTTCATAAGGCGGTATCCGTAGGAATTTCCTGAAGCTTCAAATTGCTCAAGATCAATACCCATACCCATCTGTACGATGGGTCCCACATATTTAACAACCATATCGTACAAGCCGTTCTTCAAAAGCTTCAATGTCTGTTCCCTCAGCAAGGATGATGTAGGTGTGGTAATTCTGATTAACCCAGGCGGTTGGATTCCTGCTTTCCCCAGAAGGGTACTTAGGGAACCAATCATTTTACACTTGAAATGGGAGTTTTCGGGAAAATCCTCCATCACTCCGGAAATCACAGACACATTTGTGTCCTGCTCAATTTTAAGGGTTTTGCCTATGGGATCTTCATCTCCAAAGTATTTCTTTGCATATTCCTCGGTCAGCACAATGTTTCGTGGATTTTTCAGACACGTAGTAGGATCTCCCTTAAGCAGCTTGAAACTGAATACCGTGAAAAAAGAAGAGTCCGCAAAAATAAATTCCTGATCCGTCTCATTAAATACCCTATCACCGTTCTTCACAAGAAATCCTCCTTGCTGTTTTAACCTGACTACTTGCTCCACTTCGGGGTAGTCATTTATAAGTGCCGCAGCCATTGGACCTGCTGTTGGCGCATCATGCATCTCACCCGCAGGCATGCGTCCTGAGATCCACACTTTGTAAATGCGGTCCGATTTATCATGGAACCGATCGTAGGTCAGTTCATTTATTACATAGAGGAGGATAAAGATACTGCTGGCCAGACCAATGGCCAATCCGAAAATATTAATGGCTGCGAAACCCCTTTGTCTCCAGAGGTTTCGTAAAGCGACAATAATGTAACTTCTGAGCATAGTTCACTGTTTTTTTCATATTTTAGTTCATCCGGAGCAATATGACAGAAGCATTTTATGCATTTAATTGTTTGACGCACAGGAAGTGTAATTTGATACACTTTTTTAAAGATTTTCCTCATTTTTTTTAAAGACGATCCCATGAATAAATGTTGCACAACTAATCCTCCCCAATTGATAGTCTGGCTGGCATTATTAATTCTCACTGGAACACCAGTGCTTGGTCAGCAAACAGATGCCCGCGGGGATGACGGTAAGATCCGGGTGGCATCCTGTCAATTTCCTGTATCGGATCAAATCCGTGAGAATGCGTTGTGGATCATGGATCAGATGAAGAACGCCAGT
The DNA here is from genome assembly GCA_963710385.1 of uncultured Bacteroidales bacterium. Lineage (GTDB taxonomy): Bacteria > Bacteroidota > Bacteroidia > Bacteroidales. Next base: position 41,787 of record CAVQAB010000012.1, read on the forward strand.
GATTCGGGCGCTCAGGTGGCTCATTTTCCAGAATGTGGACTTTCTGGCTATCCTGGCGTCGATCTTGAGACTTTGGAGGGTTTTAACTGGGATGAATTGTATCTCTATACAGATTCTATTATGCACCTGGCCAAAAAGCTGGAGATTTGGGTAATTCTTGGATCGATCCATGCACTGGGAGACGGATTAAAACCCATGAACAGTTTATACATCATTGGTCCATCCGGGAAAATCGTTGACAGGTATGACAAGCGATTCTGTACCGGTGGAGATCTAAAGCATTTTTCAGCAGGGAATCATTCAACAGTGTTGGATATAAACGGGATTAAATGTGGGATGCTTATCTGTTTTGATGTGAGGTTTCCGGAGCTATACAGGGAATATAAGAAGCAGGAGGTTCATATGATCTTTCAATCATTTTATAATGCGCGTCAGAAACCAGGGGGCATCCATCCTAAAATCATGCCGGTAACCGCCCAGGCCAGGGCTGGCACAAATCATGTTTATTTGTCCCTGACCAATTCATCGGCACCCAACAGCTGGCCTTGTCACTTCATTACACCCGACGGATTGGTTCGGAGCAAGCTGGAAGCAAACACCCCTGGCATATTGATCTCAGATGTGGACCTTTCGGAAAAATATTATGATGCAAGCAGACAATTCCGGGATAGAGCACTGGAAGGTAAACTATCATCTGAAGAAGCACCTGATCATCCGCGATATTTAAATCGAATATCATTATGAAAATGACCTTGCATTGGAAGAGAAAAATATTTTCAACCACTTCCGAAATCTATTCAGGGGAATCTGTCATCGGCAGGCTGAAAGAAAACTCCTGGACACAATCAGCTAAAGGTGATATACATGGTAGAAGATACCAATACAAAACAAAGGGTGTATTTAAACCGGTAACTGCGATTCTGGATTCCAACAGCAATGCACAGGTTGGTCGAATTGAGTATAACTCCTGGATGACCAAAGCGCACATCCAGATTTCTGAGCATTCCTATCATTGGAAATATGACAACAGATGGAATACAAGGTGGAGCCTGTCTGATTCGGAAGGAGTCTGTATGAAATGCCATGGAAGTTCATCCAAAGGTACCATTGAGTTTGATCATGATGATGATCTGCTTCTCCTCACCGGGCTGTTTGTTACCAACTATTACAGCCAAATGGCCATTGTCATCATGGTAGCTATCCTGGTTCCGATCTTTGCCTCGGTATCCACGTGATCATAATAATTCTTGGACACAAGCCCATGATTCTTATTGATCCTCCACCCTCTTTATTCATACCTGAGACAACTTACGGGATTCTGAAGGGCAGCTTTGTATACTTTGCCTGTTATGGTTGCCGCTGTGATTACAAGGATGATAAGTACGGAATAGACATAGATTCCTGCATTAAAATCAAGCCAATATTCCCAGATACTGTCCAACATCATTAATGAAAGATAGTATCCTCCCACACACCCTATCACGCTGGAAATGGCAAGGTTAATCAGGAAACCTTTGCTGAGCACAAGCCAGATGCGGGGCACCGGTGATCCCATCACCTTCCTGATTCCTATCTCTTTGGTTCGGTTCAGGATACTTAAAGATACAAGTGTATACAATCCGATCATTGAGAGAATAGTGGCCACTATGGCCAGGAAGATATAGAGCTGTTTAATGCTGCGGTTGATCGCCTTCTCCTCCTCCAGGGTATCCTCCTGGTACATCCCGCCAAATGGATAATTGGGTATCATCTTCACCCAGGTCTCTCTCAGGTACTCCAGCACCCCGGGCAGGTCACTACTTTGGGCCCTGATGGCCATGTTGCGGTAGCTATCTTCCGGCGGTAGTTTCAACATCATGGGTTCAATTTTCGACCACATTCCATTTGAATAGAAGTCCTTTACCACCCCGATAATCCTAAACATGATGGTATCATTCATACGCACCTGCCTGCCAACGGGATTCTCCCAGCCAAAAGCATCCACCATCATCTGGTTGACAACAATGGATACACCCCGGTCCCCTTCAACCCTGTCGGGGTGAAAAATCCTTCCTTCCAGTACCTTCATTCCCATGGTCTCAAGGTATCGGGGTCCCACATCCATTACGCTCACCTCCATCTCCTGGTCTTCGTCTTCGATGGTCCGGAGATACCATCCATATCCAATATGCTCCTGGGTACCAGCAGCAGAGACAATTCGGGGATCCTGTACAATGGCCTCATAGTAAGAGGTAAAATCCTTTGGCTGAAGATTAACAACAATGAGCTCCTTTCTGGCATAACCCAGATCCAGGGTCTCCTGAAAAATAGCATTCAGGGAGAAGACGATTCCGGATACGATGGCCAGCACCGAAATGGTAAACTGGAATCCCAGCAAGACCTTGGCAAGCGGTCCCCCCTTTCCCAGCCTGGTCCTCGACTGAAGGATCTTCAGTGGCCTGAACGAGCTGATGTAGAGTGCAGGATATGCGCCGGCCAAAAAACCGGTAAACAGGAGAAGTAACACCAGAAATAACCAGAAACTGGGATACTGGGAGAATGAGAGAGTCAGCGTCATATACTCCCACATGCCGCCATAGGCCGGAACCAGGATGGTAGCTCCTGCAATGCCCACCATAAGTGCCAGGAGACAAATGATGTAATTCTCTACAAGAAACTGAATCAGAAGCTGTCTTCTTTCTCCACCCACCATTTTTCGGATCCCAATCTCCATAAGCCGCTTTCCGGCAGAGGCGATGGCCGTATTGGCAAAGTTAAAGCTGGCGATCAGCAACATGGTCAGGGCCATCATCAATGGCGCCAGTACAGCTGCCGGATGCAGTCCGGGAAAGAGGGTGTTGTTCCAGGTATCCCTTGATCTCTTGTTGACCTTCTCCAGAGGAATAAGATTAAATCCTGTGATGGTAAAGCTCTCATTGGCCTTGTTTTGAACCGGGACATAGCTATCCAATGCCTGTTGAATTTGGGGCAGAGCATCCGGATCGGAAACCTGAAGAAACAGCAACCTGGCAAAAAGGGTCCAGTTTACATCCTCGACCCGCCACATGGTCAGGAAGTTTTCAATATGGGTCAGAATATCTATACGAAAGCTGGAATTCTGGGGCAGGTCTTCAAATACACCGGAAACCGTATATGTAAACTCCTGGTTCTCATCGTTAAAGATAGTGATGGCTTTTCCTGTGGGGTCCTCCTTCCCATACAGTGCCGTGGACATCTCCTCCGAGATCAGTACATTGTTGGGATCCAGAAGGCTCTGTTTGTTGCCGGCCACAAGACGAAACGTAAAGATATCCACGAAATCTGGATCCGCATAGCTTACCCTGCGGTTAAAATTTTCAATCCCCACTTTCACCGGTGAATAGGAAATCATCATCCTCGCTGCCTTTTTCACGGACGGAAGTTCCTTTAATATCTCAGGACCCAATGGGGCCGGAACAATACCGAACTCCTGATCCCGGTCCTGCATCTGACGGTTGGAGGTTACCCTATAAATCTCTTCGAAGTTTTCATTACCACGATCAAAATCGTACCCAAACATATGGTTGAAGTAGGCCACAATACAGATGGCCAGCGCTAATCCCAATCCTAAAATATTGATCAGGGCATAGATCTTGTTTTTGTAAAGGTTCCGGAGAGTGACAAGGAGATAGTTTCTAAACATCCAGCATAAATTTGTAAGAATAGTATTCTCTGGGTTTCAAATAAGGACGACAAAAGGTTTCATAAGTTGCACGGACTAGGAGTTTCTGGATGCGGCCCGAACCCTCCTCCAGGCTTCTTCATCGGCCGGCGGCGGGGCCAGCTCTTCAGCACTTTTCTGAACCAGCGACAAAGCATCGGTTTCACAGGTACCAATGCAGAGGCCACATCCATAACAGCTTGCCCGCTCCACCACACAAATACCATCCATCATGGCCATGGCGTTGAAGGCACAGCGATCAATACAAGCTTCACAACCACTGCAGAGATCCTCATCCACCACCGCATAAAAGTCAGATCGGGCAATGGAATTCTCACTTCCATATTCTACCATCCCCCGTAATACACCACACGAACAAGTACAACAGTTGCACACATAATATACCTCGGTCTGCGCATTGTTGACGGAGTGAACCAATCCCTCCCGGTCTGCTTCGGCGAGGATATCAAGTGCCTCTTCCCTGCTCAGTGCTTTAATATCTTCGTTTTTGTCAAATGCCCCCTTTTTCGGAGAGAAGACCAGGCAATTCTCCACCGTATGGTCGCATCCCTGTCCAATCAATCTTTTCTGCACCCTGCATATACAATCCAGGACGCCCCATGAATTGGCCTGGTCAATATAGGTAGAGGCCTTTTCATAGGGCATCACATCGATATCAACCGGAATTGCTTTTTCCATGGGAATAATTCTGTGGACCGAGGGTCCGGTTAACATGGTGTTATGAAATTGTTCATGGTAATACTGTTCGAACAATTCAGCAAACTCCTTGTCTATTTTCGCATTTTGCCGCTCATAGAAACCTACCACAAAAGGGATCAGGTGAAATACAAAGCCTTTGCCTTCCTCTCTTTTAATGTCAATTAAACCTTTTTTTACCATTCCGATCAACATCGATTTTGCCTCAGCTTCCGTGGTTTGGTTTTGTTCTGCAATCTCTTGAAGAGACCTGGGTTCAAGGCTCAATGTTGATGCCATTCCGGCTTCCGGTTCAGTAAACAATTTTGAAAGCAGTTTCAATTCTACACCACTTTCTGTCCTGGGAAAACCATTGGGGATCCGGTCCAGTTCATCGGCTAGTTTTTCATAAACTTCAGTCATAATTCAGTTTCTATGGTAGTTTTATTCGTAGCGTAAAGATCGAACAGGATTCGTGGATGCAGCCTGGTATACCCTGAGAATAACTGTCACAGCCGCAATAATAAAGGCCAGAAACGTGCTGATCAGAAAGATCATAGGTTCCAGGCTCACCCTGATCGGGTAATCCTGAAGCCAGTCCTTCATAAAGAAATATCCCAGTGGCCATGCAACCAATGTAGCAAAAAGAATCAACCAGGCAAATTCCCTGGACAGAGTGAAAAGCACACTGCCGATGGATGCACCCATGGCTTTTCTGATCCCCACCTCTTTGGTACGCTGAGCAGCCGAAAAGGAGGTAAGTCCCAACAAGCCCAGCGCGGCAATAAAGATAGCCAGGATGGAGAAAACATTAAATACAGTGGCGCTTTTCTCATCGTTCTGGTATTGGTAGGCCAGGTCTTCGTCAAGGAAGGTCATCTGCACCGGCTGCTCTTCCTTAAAAGAGTTCCAGGTCTCTTCTATATAGGCAAGGGTCCTGGCAGCCTCGTCGCCGGTGATTCGAACCGAAAGTTTGAAGGTCCTGTCTCCCACAAACTCAATGATCAGCGGTTTGATCTCCTGGTGAAGAGACTGATAATGAAAATCTTTCACAACTCCAATAATATGAAATGGCTCTTCGGTATCATCACCAAACTGGGTATAGATTCTTTTATTTATGGGATCATCGTAACCCAGTGCGGTTATGGCCGATTCATTGATAATCAAGGCAGAAGAATCGGTTGGGTTATCTTCCTGAAACCACCTTCCTTCCACGATATCGAGACCATAGGTTTCATGGAAGTGCCAGTCCGTATAAATGTTATTAATGGCATAGGTATCATCTGTCCTGTTTCCTTCAGGCAGGTAAGCATTATTTCCTATGAGTCCCCCTGGAACTGCGCTGGAGGTACTTACCTGCAGTATGGATGGATTCTTTATTAGTTCCTGTCGAAAAGCATCAAGTTGATTATCAAGGACATAAGCCCGATGAATAATCACCAGGTTCTCTTTATTATAACCAAGATCTTTATTCTGGATATAAGTCATCTGTCTGTTTACCACAATGCTGCTAATAAACAGAACAATGGTCACTATGAACTGGAAAGTGACCAGAATGCTTCTTAGGTGGGAGCCCCTGGATCCTCTCATTGCACCACTCTTCAATACGTCAACAGGCTTAAATGAGGAGAGAAAAAACGCCGGATAGCTTCCGGATCCAAATCCTACAAAAATACGATAAGAATAGAATCCCAAGGAGCAGTGGAAAAATACCTATGGAAGTCAGCTGAAGGCTTTTACCAGTCAGATTGTTAAATGGCGGAAGAAACAGTTCTACCAATACAATGGCCAGAAGTAATGAGAGAAGGGTAATCAGAAAGGATTCTGTAAGAAACTGCCAGATCAGGCGGTTTTTAAGGGCACCGGCAACCTTTCGGATTCCAACTTCAGTGGCCCTTTTTGCAGCACTGGCAGTGGAAAGGTTCATAAAATTGATGGAAGCAATGATTATCAGGAATATGGCAATCACCGAGAAGATAATCACGGAGGTCTTGCTTCCCCCCGGATTTATTTCAAACTGAAGGTCCGAATCAAGATGGATACTTTTCAATGGCTGCAGGAAATACCCATATCGATTCCCTGTGGCGTAAAACTCTTCAAGAGTCACACCCAGAAACTCCTCCAGCTGGGGTCCCATGTACTTCTCCAGCAAGGCCGGAATCTTGGCTTCAAGTTCTTGCGGTTCTACTCCCTCCTGAAGTATGATGTAGGTGTAATTATTGTTTCCCAGCCACTGGGTGTTATCCGCATAGTCAATACTAGTCATGGAACAGAGCATGTTGAACCGGAAATGTGAATTTTCCGGAAATCCTTTGACAACGCCGGTTACCTCATAAACCTCCTCACCCTGGCCAACAATCAGAATTTTACCAACAGGATCTTCATTTCCGAAATACTTCGATGCTGTCTCTTCAGTAAGGACAACTGTATTGGGTCGATTGAGCATCTTTTGCGGATCACCGTATAAAGCCGGGGCCGTAAATAGATTGAAGAAGGTGGAATCGGTAAAATAGAAGTTATCCTCAATGAACACATTGTTTTCATACCTGACAATGGGCTCTCCAACAAACGTATAGAGACGGGTAAATTCTTCTACTTCGGGATATTCACTTTTCAATGTTGCTCCCATTGGAGCACTGGAGAGCGCTGCCTCCATTTCATTATCCTGGATCTTTCCATGGATACAGATTCGGTAAATATTTCTGAAATGTTCATTGTGCCGGTCAAAGCTCACTTCATCAAGTACAAAAAGCAGAATAATAATGGAACTGGCAATTCCAATGGCCAATCCAAGCAAATTGATCAATGTATAACCCTTGTTTCTCCAGGCGTTACGCATTGCAATCAGAAGGTAGTTCTTAATCATGACAGCTCAATGTAGCAAACGGGCCATCTCTTCTCCAGGTAAGTGGTAATTCGGGAATTGTTCCTAAATTGGTTCCAATATAAAATAAAAATGTCAATTGTAATGAATAAACACTTCCATTCTTTCCTGAGAACATCCCTGGTGGCCTTACTCCTGCTGACCTGTGGGAATGCTCTTCCATGTACCATTATAGCAGTGGGTAAAAAGGCATCGGCCGATGGTTCGGTTATTATTTCCCATACCGATTGTGGTGCCGACTGCAGGATCAGGGTAGTGCAGGGACAATCCTTCAAAAAAGGAGAGTTGGCACCAGTGCACTGGGGTATCCAGGATATTCATCGTCCCCTGAACGATTTCGGGGATGTGATCGGTCATATTCCCCAGGTGGAACATACCTATACCTATTTCCATTCAGCCTACCCCCATATGAATGAACATCAACTGGCCATCGCTGAAAGCACCACAAGCCAGCGGGAGGAATTGAAGGTGGATATGGCTGTTTGCAAGCAGATCATTACCGTGGAGCAGGCACAGGCCTTTGCTTTGCAACGCTACAAATCGGCACGTGAAGCCACTGCCTTTATTGGACACCTCATGAGCAAATACGGATTTCTCCCCTCCTGCGCGGGTGAGTCAGAAACTCTGGTAATCGGTGATACAGAGGAGATCTGGATCTTTGAGGTATTCAGCGTGGGTTCTGACTGGAATCCTGAAAGTGATGAGCCTGGAGCCATCTGGGTGGCCCAGCGGGTTCCCGAAGATCATGCCCTGGCCGTTGCAAACTGGAGCATTATCAAGGAGGTGGATGAGACAGATAAAGAGAATTTTATGGTATCCCCAAATTACAGGCAGTTTGCCATAGATAAAGGCTGGTATGATCCCAATGGTTCAAAACCGTTTGTTTTGCAGGATGTCTATGCCCCTATGGCCAGGGAATGGGCCACCAGCAGGTTATGGTTGTTTTACAGTACCTATGCGCCGGATTATTATGATTGGCCCGAAAGGAGGCTGGAGGATGGACACATGATGGGTTATAACCAGTACATCCAGTATGTGGAACCCTTATCTATTTACCCCACTTCGACAAAACCAGTGCAAAAGATCTCCATTCAGAATGTCATGGCGTTTCAGCGATCCACATTCGAGGGCACCATCTATGACAAAACCGAGGATTTCGACTGGTATGTGCCCGATGGAAAAGGAGGCATGAAAAAGAGTCCCCTTGCCACTCCATTTCCTTCAAAGGATATGAGAGAGCTTTTGGATATCAACAACCGAAGGAATGTGGCCAGACCACAGGGTTTTTATGGAATGATCGCCCAGTTGCGTGATTGGTTACCCGATCCCATTGGAGGGATCTACTGGGTATTCCTTGACAATGCCTATACCAGCCCATATGTACCCATCTATGCGGGCACCAGGGAAATTGCAACTTGCTATAAGAATTTTGATCCTACCTCCTACAATAATCAATCGGCCTGCTGGGCCATCGATTTCGTGGACAACCTCCTCTACCTGAAATGGCAGGAAGCCGTAAAGGATCTATGGGAGGTGAGGAATCCATTCGAAGAAGGTCTCTTTGCTGAGCGTGATAGTATCGATAATGAAGCCCTTGCACTCTACAAAAAAAATCCGGACAAAGCCCTGGATTACCTGACCAACTACACACAGTCCAACATGAATGAAGTTCTGGGCTTGTACAATGACTTGCATGACAAATTAATTGTCAAGTACAGCAACAGCAGGTAGGCGTGAATCCATTGATCTCTATCATACTCTGCCATAACTGTGGCCTCTCCATCGAGAGGGACATGAGCTACCGATTATGCAGCAATTGTTTTGCCTGTAGAGGATGTGAGATATACACCTGTCCGGAGTGCGGAACAGAGTTGATTGTTAAGCCCAAAAAAGAGAATAGTGACCCTATTAAAGATCTTTAGGGTCAATAAAGCATCACACATTGATACAGCAATACCTGGGTGAATTGGCAGCACTGCTCACGGCAGCATGCTGGACGGTGACGGCCATGGCTTTTGAATCGGCCGGAAAACGCGTTGGTGCGCTATCCCTGAATCTGATCAGGTTGGTGATGGGTCTCATTTTTCTTTCCATTTACAACATCATCGTGAATGATGGGCTTATTCCGGTGGCCTCCGGTTATCAATGGTTCTGGCTGGTTTTATCTGGTCTCGTAGGCTTTGTGCTGGGCGACCTGTTCCTGTTCAGGGCATTTATACTGATCGGAGCGCGAATATCCATGTTGATCATGTCTCTGGTTCCTCCACTCACAGCATTGATAGGTTGGATTACCCTTGGTGAGGTGCTGAGCGGTATGGAATTCCTGGGGATGGGCATCACCATTACCGGGATCGGGATGGTGATGATCACAAGGTTGGAGAGAAGCAGGGAGTCAAAACGCAAGATCATAAGAAGCGGACCATGGGTGATGGGAGCTATTTTTGCCATTGGGGGCGCGGTGGGTCAGGCAGCAGGCCTGGTGCTCAGCAAGAAAGGAATGCAGGATATGAATGCGTTCTCAGCCACCCAGATTCGAATCATGGCAGGAGTGGTTGGATTTATGATCGTCATTTCACTGTTCCGACGATGGAGAAAAGTCTATGAAGGGATCAGGGACATGCGGGCTATGAAATTCATGGCGGTGGGATCGTTCACAGGCCCCTTCCTGGGAGTTAGTTTCTCACTACTGGCCGTTCAACATACCGATACGGGAGTGGCTGCTACATTGATGGCCCTGACTCCGGTCATGATTATACCACCAGCAATATTCCTCAAGAATGAGAAGATTAAACTTCTGGAGATCATTGGAGCCCTGATCTCAGTAGGAGGAGTGGCGCTCTTCTTCCTTTAATTGAAATCGGTCGTGGTGATTTTTTGCTTCTGGTGGATCCTCTGCTTGCGCTCCGTCCTCATATGAAGCATATTGGAATAGAGGATCACAATAGAAGCCAGACCGGCCAGGGCAAGTACATAGGCCAGCAGTATACCGTAGGGAACAAGATAATAGAATACGATGATGGTCAGGGTTACCCATACACCCGCACACCAGGGGCAGGTAATAATGGAGCTGATGGTACCGAGCACATACAGATCTTCCCTCCTCTTCAGAACATCCCGGAAGTATTTGAAGATCTTCTCAAACACCAGGATCCTGGTCATCCTGTAAGAAGCCAGGATGATTACAATGGCTTCCTTAAGTGTAATATCTTCAATATCAACACCTTTTTTATCAAGCAAATAGCCCACAAGGACTATCATACCAAAAAAGAAAAAGGCTGACCAGAAATTCCATGCCTGGTGCTTTCTTTCATTCATCATGGTCGTTTCGTTTTTCTGTATGAAGACCAATATACAAAACTATTTCTTTTCAGGAATTCTACTCATTACTCTTTCTGTCATTGCGGTGGTAGTCAGGGCTGGATTCACACCCGGATGGGATGACATGGCGCATAATGGTCATTTTAAAGAAACCATGAAAACTGTTTCGATCCAAGAGTTTTTCATATACATTGCAGGTATGTATTCAAAAGAGGAGGCCAAAGCACTCAGGGAGGAGTTTTGGGACCAATTTAAAACAGTCTCTTCGCGGCGACGCATCAGAAAAAAGTTGCCTGCAGAATGGGTACTGGCCAATACAGGGGTAAAAGCCTTAAACCTTCGATTTCATGTGGACCGGGAAGTGGCACAGGTTGGTATTGATTTGGAAACCAGGAATATGGACAAACGACTTGAGCTTTTCGAGAAACTCGAATCTGTAAAAAAGATCCTTGAAGATTCGATGCAGGAGCCCATGATATGGGAGCTTGAATACATCCGGGAAAATGGCAAATCTGTTAGCCGTATATATTTACAGTTGGAAGGAGTCGATATCTACAATCCCGATACCTGGTCACGAGCCCATCAGTTTATGTATGAGAAAATGATGAGACTGGAAGCTTTTTACCGGGAATACCGGGATTTTTTTAAATATGGATAATCATCATTTCTTCTGGTGATTTAATCATCTTTTCCCTAATTTTATATCATAATTACCTGTGATGATCCGGCCTATATCCATTGTTTTTGTCCTTTTTTTTGCATATACAATTTATGATCCCGTAATTCTGGTGGCCCAGGAGCAATCCACTCCTGTTAACCGCAGACCGGCGGTGGCTGGCTCATTCTATCCTGCTGGAAAACAGGCCCTTGAATTATCACTGAAGAAACTATTTTCGGAGGCCCAACCAGCAGTGCTGGAAGGTCATATACAAACCCTGATCGTTCCCCATGCTGGCTATCCCTACTCAGGTATGGTGGCTGCATCGGGGTATAAGAGCATACCTAAGGATGCCAAGTATAAAAACATATTCATTATTGCCTCATCTCACCGGACACAATTCGAGGGAGCCTCGGTGTATGCCATTGGGAATTACATGACCCCCTTGGGGGAAGCAATTGTCAACCAGGAAATTGCAAATGCACTCATAGAAAAGAATAGAAGCATTTCTTATTATAAAGAGGCACACGAAAGTGAGCATAGCATTGAAGTACAGGTCCCATTTCTTCAATACTATTTTAAAGATACTCCACCTATTGTTCCTATTGTGATGGGTTCTTCCACTGTTTCGGCAGCCCGGGATCTGGCTGCTGCACTTCTCCCCTATTTTGTACCAGATAATCTCTTTGTCATCAGCTCAGATTTTTCTCATTACCCTGATTATGCGAATGCTACAAGGATAGATGGAATCACAGGTGATGCTATTCTGAAAAAGGATCCAGAGCATTTTTATAACACCCTTGGAAAAAACAGCAGGGAACCTGTTCAAAATCTATCCACTCCATGTTGTGGCTGGAGTTCGATCATGGCCATGCTATATATGTCTGAACGCAAAGACAATTTAAGGATCAGCCCTGTTCTATACAGGAATTCGGGTGATGTCCCCATCGGTGATAAAGAGCGTGTGGTCGGCTATTGGGCCATTGCTGGTCATGAACCACAGGTCGTGCATCAAAACTATAGCCTCGGTAACCAGGATAGGAAAGCGTTGCTTGATATAGCTCGCTTAACCCTTGAAAACTACCTTAATACAGGAAATGTACCCAACATTCCAACTGATGAAATACCAGGATCCTTAAGAGAGCCTGCCGGGGCATTTGTAAGTCTGTATATGGGTGAGAGATTGAGAGGATGCACCGGCAATTTTTCCCCCACAATCCCACTATACCTTCTGGTCCAGGAGATGACCCTGGCTGCAGCGACCCTTGATCACCGATTCGTTCCTGTTGAACCAACAGAGTTGGAATATATAAGTATTGAAGTTTCGGTGCTGACTCCTTTACAAAAAATCAGTTCAATTGATGAATTTCAGCTGGGAAAGCATGGGATTTATATGGTAAAGGAAGGGAAATCTGGAACATACCTTCCTCAGGTGAGCAATGGCACTGGTTGGAGTAAAGAAGAATTTCTGGGACATTGTGCCAGGGAAAAAGCCGGAATTGGATGGGATGGCTGGAAGGAGGCAGATCTCTATGTGTATGAGGCCATCGTATTCGGAGAGGAGAAAAGAAAATGACCCAGGGACCTTATCATTTGATATCCATCGGGCTACTGCTTATTCTTTCATACCTGGTTAGCTTGTTGATGGTTCGTCTGCAACTTTTCTCCCCCACCCTTCATAAAAGAATATGGAATAACCTATTATTGCTCTTCTTTTTTTCCACGGCTATTTTAGGACTATTACTGGCTGTGAAGGTCAATTACAAGTTGGATATTTCCTGGATCGATGGGGCCACACGATGGCATGTGGATCTGGGGATCGGATTTGCCTTCATTTCCATCTTTCATCTCTCACGACACCTGGGTTATTTCAAAAAATCTATTTTTCAACGTTCAACAAGCTCCAGCAGGGCCAAACTAACACCTCACCTGACGTTCAGCTCCATGCAGGTGAAACTGTTCTTTGTCTTGCTGGGATTCGTGAGCATCATGGCCCAGCTTGTCTTATTGCGGGAATTTATAAAAACGCTCCATGGCAATGAGTTGGTAATTGGAATTTTTCTGGCATTGTGGATGATACTTACGTCAGCCGGAGCCTGGATCGGTTCGGGCTACCAGGGAAGAATATCCCGTGAATCGCTGATAAAAATGTTGCTCTCTTTGAGTGCCTCTCCCCTGGTAATATACCTGCTGCTGATCTTGGTAACCAGATATATCTTCCTTCCAGGGTATGAACCCGGAATGATAGCCTCCGCTACCTACATTGTTTTATTCATTGGATTATTTACCCTCATATCCGGGTTTCTTTTTGCTTATGTTTCAAGGTCTGCCAAATACCTGCCAGCAAATACTAACTTTTATATGCTGGATTCCCTGGGATCCATGTTGGGGGGAGTTCTTTTTGGATTGATCCTTGTATTCTTTTTCGATAATATTCAGGTGATTACCAGCTTATTCATTGTTACCCTGATATCTGTGATCCTGATCTATGGATATCCAGGCAAGCTACTATACAGGATATTACTAATGCTATTGGCTGCACTCCTCCTCACAGCGGTCCAGTTTCCCGGAACAAGGAATATGCTTGAAGGTTTGAGGTACAGGTATGAAACCATTCTCGAAACAAAGGATACTCCCTATGGGAATCTTACTTTTACTGAGAATGACGGGCAGGTCACAGGATATCTTGACCGGAATCCTGTTCTCTCCTCATCTGATCTGGTAAGGGCGGAAGAGGCTGTCCACTATCCTGCTCTTCAGCATCCCGATCCGGGCTCATTCCTGCTTTTGGGAGGTGGTCTCTCAGGTCATGCCGCCGAGGTGATTAAATATAAACCTGAAAGATTCGATTACTGCGAGGCAGACCCTGACATATTCAGAATTGGAAGCAAACACCTCCCCAAGCAGGAGTTGAGCAATCTCAACTTCATCCCCATTGATGGTAGAAGCTGGTTGATGAAAGCAGGTCCAGTGAAATATGATGTAATTATTTCGGCCACAGGAGATCCACTCACCATTGGCTGGAACAGGTTCTATACAATGGAATTCTTCCAACTGGTTTATGAACATCTTGCCCCGGGGGGAATTTTTTGCATGCAACTCAGTGTTGGAGGTAACTATGTAAATGATCAGGGCAGCGAATTGTTAAACATTAATTATCATACGCTGAACCAGGTTTTTGATCATGTTACACTTGTGCCTGGCTTCGCCACCTATTTTCTGGCTTCGGATAAGCACCTTTCCCTTGATTTCCCATCACTCCTGGAGGAGCACATGATAACCACCACCTATGTGCATCCTGATTACCTGGATTTGACCCGCCTCACCTTTGATAGTGATCAGCTAACAGAACGTATCAGGATGGAGTCTTTCAAGACCAACAGTGATCTGCAGCCTAGACTGTTTTTCAGCAGTCTCTCCAACCTGGATTCCAGAATGGGTGGTCATTCACTGATTGTCACCGGAATATTGAGTTTACTGGTTTTCTTTGTATTGCTGTTGTCTTACTCGCCCCTGAAAGCTGGTATGTATGTGGCAGGATTTACTGGAGCGGGTATTCAAATCCTGATCATTATGGTCATTCAATCGCTGTATGGTTTTGCTTATATGGTAACCCCGATCATGATTACAATTTTTATGACAGGTCTTGTGGCCGGTACTCAACTGTGGAAAATGATCTGGCATACCCCTTCTCTAAGCAAATTAACGGGATTGCTGTGGATTATGGGCATCACTGCGGCCCTGGGTGTCGTCTTATTAAAAACCGATCAGCTCTTCACTCACCGCTTGACCGGTCAGCTGGTACTTGGACTGTTAAACTTAATACCGGGATTGATCGTGGGATCGGTCTATGGCATGTCGGTGTCCATGACCACCCATGAAGGATCCTCCGGAATAGGAAGGTTTTACAGCGCCGATCTGGCCGGGGCTGCCCTTGGTAGCTATATACCTGCGTTGATCATTCTACCCTTGATTGGTGTTACAAATACCTTTATATTGTTCTGTGGTATTAATATAGCTACCGGGCTTTATATCCTGACCCGATGGCGTTAATGGTTGTACCTGATGGATAAACGGACATTCTTAAAAGCTAGTATTTGTGGTGCTGCGGGCGCATTTCTATGTCCAATGCGCTCCCTGGCCGGTATTTCAGACAAACCCTGGAAGTGGAGCCGCCTTGCTCTTTATCAGGTGGAAACGCCCAAGGGAATCCGTTGCCAGATCTGTCCCAATGAATGTACACTTGGTGAAGGTGAAGTGAGCGATTGTCACAATCGTAAAGTATTCGATGGCAAACTGTACACCATGGCTTACGGAAATCCATGTGCCATCCATATCGACCCCATCGAAAAGAAACCACTCTACCATTTTTATCCGGGATCAGATGCTTTTTCCATCGCTACTGCAGGCTGTAACCTGGCTTGCCTGAATTGTCAGAACTGGACCATTTCTCAATCATCGCCCGAACAGACGCAAAACTACGACCTGATGCCTGATAAAGTGGTGGCACAGGCACTCAAGTACAATTGTAACAGCATCGCTTATACCTATTCGGAACCCATTACGTACTATGAGTATGTGTTTGATACAGGAAAAGTGGCCCGGGATGCTGGAATCAGGAATGTTCTGGTATCCAATGGTTACGTGAATAGAGAACCGCTGGAAAATCTTTGCAAAGTCATTGATGCAGCCAACATTGATCTCAAATCCATGGATGAATCCATCTATTTGAAACTCAATGCGGGAAAGCTTGAGCCCATACTCTCAAGCCTTAAAACTCTGAAAGACAAGGGTATCTGGCTGGAGATTACAAACCTGGTGGTGCCCTCATGGACCGATGATATGGAAATGATTAAAAAAATGTGTGGATGGCTTGCCCAGAATGGATTTGATGACACTCCCTTACATTTCAGCCGTTTCCATCCCCAGCATAAACTTCAGCGGCTCCCTTCCACTCCGGTAAACACCCTTGAAAAAGCGAATCAGATTGCCCTATCGGAAGGTCTGAAATTCGTATACATCGGAAATGTCCCCGGCAATAGCGCCACCGATACCAATTGCCCCCAATGCAAGAAAAAACTGGTAGACCGTTCAGGTTATAAGGTTGCAAATATCCAGATCGCAAATGGCAGATGTCAACACTGCAATGAAGCTATTCCAGGCAGGTGGAATTGAACTCTTTGTCAATGCGAATGTTATAGCTATTGACCACTTTACATCACTTCATCACCCATATGTATTAATTATATGAAGATGAAAAATTTAGTAATTCTATGCATGCTGATGATCACTGCAGCTACGGCGGGTCAGGAGAACATTGTGCAGAAAAAACCTGTTAAAAAGATCATTATGAGTTCCGACAACTATAATAAATTATCAGAGTTTGAGGCGTATGTTATCCTCCAGAAGGGAACAGAAAGGCCTTGGACAGGCAAGTTTGTGGATCATAACGAAAAGGGAGTTTATGTATGCAAACAGTGCAATAATCCGCTCTACAGATCGGAAGACAAATTTGACGGTCACTGCGGATGGCCCAGCTTTGACGACGAAATTGAAGGTGCTGTTCATAGAAAGACGGACGCCGACGGACGCCGAACAGAAATCATATGCGCCAACTGTGATGGACACCTTGGTCATGTATTCCTGGGGGAACGATTTACCACTAAGAACACAAGGCACTGTGTAAATTCTGTTTCGATCGATTTCATCCCTAAGGATTAGCCGGGTTGTCAGGCCGCCCAATTTTTCTTATATTCACCTCTCCAACACTAATTAACAAAAACATGGGAAAAGGCGATAAGAAAACACGTAGAGGAAAGCTGTTCAGTGGGAGTTATGGAGTATTAAGACCTCGCAAAAGAAAAAGTACTTTCAGCGTTGTTACTACAACAAAAAAAGTTGCTGCAACCGAAGAAGAATCAATAGCACAAAAGTCAAAATCTAAGCCTCCTGTGGTTGAGGCAGAACCTATACCTGCTGCAGTTGATCCAGTAGCCGAAGCACCTGCCGAGGTTCCCGTGGAGACGCCTGTTGAAGCACCTGTAGAGGTTCCATCAGAACCAGCAGTTGAAGCCGCATCTGAGGAGCCAGTTGAGGTTGCATCAGAGCTCCAGTTAAGCCTGCATCAGAGGCACCAGTTGAGGTTGCATCAGAGGCACGTTCTGAGACTCCAGTTGATACACCATCAGAACCAGTTGCTGAAGCGCCAGTGGAGGTTCCTGTGGAGAAAAAACCTGCTTCTAAGCCACCAGCAGCGAAAAAACCGGCTGCAAAAAAGGCAGCTGCAAAAAAACCGGCCGCAAAAAAACCAGCTGCAAAACAACCGAAGGATCTGAGCCCCAAGGCGAAGAACCCAGCAGCGAAACAACCGAAGGATCTGAGCCCCAAGGCGAAGAACCCAGCAGCAAAAAAAACAGCTACTAAAACACCCAAAGCTGATACCAAGCAGGACAAGGAGAGTGAAGCGTAGGCGTAGAAGAATGAGCAATGTTTGCCATACTTGATATTGAAACCACCGGGGGAAGTCCGAAAACAGAGAAAATTACAGAGATTGCCATATTCTTTCATGACGGGAAAAAAGTTGTGGGTGAATGGTCTACACTGATTAATCCTGAAAAATCAATTCCGTATTTTATTACCGGTCTGACCGGGATCACTAATGAAATGGTGGCTGATGCTCCCAAATTTTATGAGCTTGCCAAAGAATTGGTTGAACGCACCGAGAACTATACCATAGTTGGGCACAATGTCAATTTTGATTATTCATTTATCAAGAGTGAATTCAAGCGGCTGGGGTTTTCATATGACCGGAAAACCTTATGTACGGTCAAACTGAGCCGGAGAACCTTCCCCGGACATAAGTCCTATAGCCTGGGGAAAATTTGTAAAGATATGGGGATAGAGATCCGCGACAGGCACCGGGCTGCAGGTGATGCACTCGCCACCGTAAAACTGTTTGAATTAATTCGTGACAACCAGAACGGTGACGGTGACCTCACTTTGATCTCAGAACCCACCGGGCGTTATAAGAATCTTAACGAAAATCTTACGGTTGAGGATATTGAGAGCCTCCCTGAGGAGTGCGGAACATACTATTTCTTTGATGAAAAACAGCAGTTGCTCTATATTGGGAAAAGCAAGAACATTCGGCACAGGGTATTGTCCCACCTGGGGAATGCCACAAGCAAGCGCGCCCTTGAGATGAAACAGAGAATCCACACCATCTCCTATGAACTAACCGGAAGCGAACTTATAGCATTATTGAAGGAATCCAGGGAAATAAAAGATCAGAAGCCCATGTATAACCGGGCCCAGAAGAGATCTTTGTTTTATTGGGGACTCTATACTTCCAAAGATGAATTTGGCTATATCACCTTCAGTCTATGCAAAATCTCTGAAAATCCGGACGACCCGGTCACCTGTTTTAACAACAAGAAGGAGGCCAGGGAAACGCTAACAAAGATGGTTGAGAAAAACTGGTTGTGCCAGAAACTTAGCGGCCTCTATCAAACCGATGGGGCCTGTTTCCACCATTCAATCAGGCAATGCAATGGAGCATGTGTTCAGGGAGAATCGGTTTCAGTGTATAACAAGCGTGCCAATGCGCTGCTGGACAGTCTAAAACTTGACCGTGGAAATGTACTGATCATTGATAGTGGAAGGGATCTCCAGGAACGCAGCCTTGTGCGCATTGAAAAGGGGATGTATATGGGTTATGGATTTATCAATGTGAATGATTCTTATGTGGGAATTGAACAGATGCTGGATTGTATACAACCTGCGTTAGACAACAGGGACATCCGACAGATCCTCAAAACCTGGCTTAAAAAAAACCAGGTTGAAAAGATGCTCTATTATTAGGGTATCCCCTCCCTTCAACTATGGACGGTCTTTAAGGTCCTCAAGGTTTTCCAGTCCCGGCATATCCAGTCCTTTTGCAATACTTGAGATACTCTCCAGGTCAATATCACCCTGAATGGCAATAAGCACATCCTCACTGCCACCGCTTACGATCAAAAGGAATTCAGTTATCCTTCCGCCGCTCTCTCTCGCAAGGAATAGAACCTCTTCCTTCTGGTCCTTTACCACCATCATCTCCTTATATTCAGATCTGGGTAACATATTCAGCAATTCTTTGCCGAAGGATGCCGAACCGCCTCCCTCCTGTGTCAGGATCTTAATGGAGCTGATACCCGAAGTGGCTTTCTTAAATTCGTTGTATTCAGGATCATCCACTTCAAGGCTGTTCAAAAGGTTGAACATGAAACTTGAAATATAGACCGTGGTATACCCTTCCTTGCCGCTGTATTTGTCAAATACCTTATCAACAGCTGATTGCTGGGTAAATGCTGTGAGGGTAAACAACATCAGTATCCCTCCTATAATTATCCGTTTCATTATATATGGTTTAATTTGTTTCAAAATCTGTATTTTAATTTTCTTTAATTTTTACTTTCTATTTTGTCAGCTCACTCTCACTCCCTCACTCCTTCTGCTCACCGTTCACTCTATATCTCTCACTCTTTGCAGGTTTCCCAACAAACTCAGTTCCTTGCTTCCTTTATTAATCTTTGACAATGATTTAAGGGGCTCTGCAGTTTTTCTTACCTGTTTTACATGTTCAAGCTCACTGGTTCCATTATTTAATTTGGTTGAAACATATGCCAGGGCACGCTTGGCTTCTTCGTACGCATCCATTGGATCTTGTAGGTATCAGTCATCTGATTCGAAGCCAGCAATGAGGGCCTCGTCTGTTCTGATATAAAAGAGGTAAACCGCAATCATTACCAGCAATCCGGCGGCCAGTCCCGAAAGGGAAAAAATGGAGATCCTTCTGGTTCTGGTGGCTTTCTTTTCCACCTGGCCAATAGAATCAATTATTTTCTGATTCAGGTCAGCCGGTACAACAATGGAATCATTCCCTCCTCCAAAGGATTGAAACAAATCCTTATCCGGAATCAACTCCTCGGGAACGGTGGTTGATGAGAAATACTCCTCCAGCATTCTCTCCTCTTCCAGGGTGGATTCACCCTGGTAAAACCGTTCCAGTATCTTACGTATCTCTTCTATGCTTTCCATGACGAATATTGTTTTTCTAACATTTCACGCATCTGTTTTCTCGCTCTGGAGATGCTCACTCTGATGGCATTCACATTCATATTGACCATCTCAGCAATCTCCTCATAATCTTTTCCTTCCAGGTGTCTCAGATGAACCAGCGACCGTTGTGGTTCTGGCAGCGCGGTGATGAGGGTATGGATCATTTCAACCTCTTCCTTTTGCTCCAGCTGTTCGGCTGGAGATACCGAGTGCCCTGCTGCTTTCATTCTTTCTGCTTTCAGGGCATCATGGTTTACTTTTTGCCGCCTGAGGTGATCCAGGCAAAGGTTTCGGGTGATCCTGATGGAAAGTGCTTCAATGCTGTTATAGTTTTTCAGATTCGTTTCGCAATCCCCATAGTTTAATATATACCTCCTGGACGATATCCTCAGCCTCTTCCCGGCTGTTCATCAGGCGATATGCCATCCGATACAACCGGGAACTGTAGGGCATAACCAACAGCTTGAATTCTGAGGACTTCATCATACGGGTTCAACAATTTAAAGAACGTACAATTTAACGAAATTATCTACAGATCAATGTCCAGATCGTGGTCGAAAGACTCTGCAAGTCCCTCCAGATCATTCATGTTGAAATTTCCGGTGATATAGATCAAGACATTGTCGTCTCCACCAACGATGAGCAGAAACTCGCTGACAACCGACTTGTCGGCCTTCATCCACATGCGAACAGTCTCTCCACCATCATCAACGGTCAGAACTTCAGCAAAATCACTTACATTCAAATCTTTCTGTATTTCATCGTAAAAGTTTACTCCTTCAAATCCTTCTTCATCCTCAATGGTCAGAATCTTGACACTGGCGATCTTGTCGAATGGAATATCGTGCTCGTCAATCTCCTCAATTTCCATGGCCTTTACGATCTGAAAAAGTTCCGGACTGATCTGAACAGTGGTAACCCCCTCTTTTCCCTTGTACTTGTTAAAAAGCTTGTCCACAGCACTGTTTTGTGCCATTAAGAAAGCCGGTAAGGCAATGGTCAGAACGATTAAAAAAACTCTTTTCATGATTTCTTGATTTAGTTTATAATTCATTTTAATTTCTGATTTCTAAACCGAAGACGAACGGGGTTGAAATTCATTACAGAAATTTTCGTGAACAAAACTTTTTCTGCCGGGTTAGAGTAAATAGTAGAGCTCTAGTTGTCTGGAATGTAGAAGAATATTCGGAAGCTATATTATTTTAAGATTTTCAGTCAAAAAACAATTTGCAGAAAATATATTTGTTTCTATCTTTGCACCGCTTTTACGAGCATTAAAAGGATGATTCAGTAGCTCAGTTGGTAGAGCACCTCCCTTTTAAGGAGGGGGTCCTGAGTTCGAACCTCAGCTGAATCACAAAGTGATCACGAAAGTAATCACCACCCTCTAAGAACCCCGGTCAGAAATGGTCGGGGTTTTTTTGTTTTAAAGCCACACCTATCTCACATCCCCCCTTACATAGGATTGGTCAGTATCAATGCTTTCAATAAATAATAAGAAAAGAACAAATTTCCTGGAAACGGTATATTCATCGAATAAACCGGTTACCTGATTTTTCACTTTCGATACTCCATTCTCCGGAATTTCTTTTCGAAAACCAGATTAATTAACAATTAATCCTGCAGTAAGCGATATATTTGCAAAAAATAATTGATATACCGATGAACAACCTATTTATAATTCTTAAAGAGAAGAATATAACTCTGCCAGATAATATTACTCAGCTGCTAAAAAGCTGTAAAAGTTTTTCCGTTTTCAACTCAACTGATGAACTGGCTGATGCGGCAACAAATGGGAGAGCGAATGTTGAATTCAAGGTTACCTACAATGTTCCAGGTAAAGGGGAGGTTGTGGAGGCCATTCTGCAACGGGTGAAGAATGGCATTTCTGCCAACTATACAGAGGCCTATATGCGTAGAAGGGATCCTGATACCATGTCCATTGCTGACAATCAGCCTACTGACAAACCACTATTCAAGGACAAATATGGCTATGATTTCCCTAAACTTCAGGAGGAGACTTTCGAGTGGATGAAAACCCAGGATCTGGCACTGTTTTTTTACTTTGCCGGAAGGGTCAGTATCGGCTCTCTGGGTATTGCTATTGTTCCTGCCAACGCAGCATTCTTTGCCATGGGTCTCTCTATGTTACAGGAGATCGTCCCCCCTGAAAATTTAAAACAGAACGCCAGGCTAACATCGGCGTTATTTGTGGCCCCAATATTCAGACATACACACTTCGATGGTAAACAGGTTGTGGTACATAATAGGACCTCCCAGGTGCATGAACTATACGCCTATAACCTCTACCCCGGACCAAGTGCCAAAAAGGGACTTTACGGTGTTTTACTGGATCAGGGTGAAAAGGAGAACTGGGTAACCGCACATTGCTCCGTTGTTCAGTCGGTGAGTCCTTACGACAATATCACTACGTTCATGCATGAAGGTGCCAGCGGAGGAGGAAAGAGTGAAATGCACCAGCATATTGTAAGGGAAACAGATGGACGCGTGTTGCTGGGTAAGAATAGCATTACAGAGGAGGAAAGATTCCTAACAATCCCCAGGTTTTGCACTTTCAATCCAGTTGCTGATGATATGGCATTCTGTCACCCGGTTTTACAAAGAGGCGATGGCAAACTGCGGACCATAGATGCAGAAAATGCCTGGTTCGTGAGGGTGGACAGTGTTAAACAGTATGGCGATGATCCTTCCCTTGAGAAAACAACCATCAATCCTGGGAAACCACTGCTCTTTATCAATATTGATTCAAAACCGGAATCTACAGCGTTGATTTGGGACCATGTGGAAGACGAACCTGGCAAACGGTGTCCTAATCCAAGGGTTGTGATACCCAGGGAAATTGTACCGAATGTAGTGGATAAACCCGTCTCGGTCGATATCAGAAGCTTCGGGATCCGTACACCGATCTGGTCAAAAGAGAAACCTTCATATGGAATTGTCGGATTGTTTCATCTTTTACCTCCTGCCATGGCATGGCTTTGGCGGCTGGTTTCGCCCCGCGGACACAACAATCCCAGTATTATTGGTTCCGGCAATATGGAGAGCGAGGGGGTCGGCTCTTACTGGCCCTTTGCTACCGGAAAAAGGATTACGCATGCGAACATGCTGTTAAAACAGATAATTGAAACTCCGAGAACAACCTTTACCCTGGTTCCAAACCAGAATATAGGTGTTTGGGAAGTAGGATTCAAGCCGCAGTTACTCATGCGTGAATACCTGACCCGAAGGGGTGTTTCAAAATTCAAGAGCGACCAGTACCAGCCAGCTCGGTCGCCTTTGCTGGGATATGAGATGAATTATGTAACCATTGAAGGCTCGAAAATCCCGTCAAGATTCTTTAAGGTTTATAATCAACCCGAGATTGGGTTCGAAGGCTACGATGCGGGTGCTGAAATACTGCAGAAGTTTTTCAAGGAGGAGCTTCAGAAATATCTCCAAAAGGATCTACTTCTTACGGGAAAACGCATCATTGATGCCTGTTTTTCTAACGCCACCATTGAAGAGTACAATGAAATCGTCCCCATGAGTTACCGTTATTCATTCAATCACCTGGAGGATTTTGAAACGGATAATTCAGAATAATTAACACATTTCATTCTCTTCATGTTAGTTCCTTGCAGTACAACATGTGAAACTAATTCAGCTTCTTCAAACCTCTTGAAACCAGCGACTGAATCAATCGCTTTCTCAAAGTAGTCCAGGGCCTTATCAACCATGCCAAACAATGAGTATATACAAGCTGCATTATACAGAACTTTGGTTTCATTTGGAGCAATGGCCACCGCCTTTTCCAACCACATCAAGGCCTCTTGGCGTTGGAGCACATAAGTCAAATTCCCGCTACTTTCCCCTTGTGATCTTCTTCAATTTGATACATTCCCTGAAACTGTTGTATATTTAGACAGCCGGTTATTAACAGTATGATCATTAATGCGGAAGAGCGTTATAATTGAGGTCAGGAACCTTGTCAAAAGGTATTCCAACGTAGTGGCAGTGGATAGGGTATCATTCCAGGTTCATGAAGGAGAGATATTCGGAATGGTGGGTCCCAACGGAGCAGGAAAGACAACGACCATTGAATGTATTGAAGGTTTGCGACATCCGGATGAGGGATTTATAAGCGTATTAGGTATGGATCCCAGGCGAGATGGATATGCGCTTCGTGAACGAATTGGTATCCAGCTTCAGGAATCGGCACTTCCCGACCGGATCAAAGTGTGGGAGGCCATGGATATGTTTGCTGCTTTTTATCCGAAAACAGTTGACTGGAATGCTCTTATAGAGCAGCTGGGATTAGTTGAAAAGAGAAAGACGGCATTTACCAAACTTTCCGGAGGACAGAAACAACGGCTTTTTATTGCCCTGGCTCTGATCAATGATCCTGAGGTGGTATTTCTGGACGAATTAACCACCGGTCTGGATCCCAAAGCCCGAAGGGCAATCTGGGAAATGGTGCACGGCATAAGGGATCAGGGCAAAACGGTATTTCTCACCACACATTTCATGGAAGAGGCCGAAAGACTCTGTAACAGGGTGGCAATTATGGATCAGGGAAGGATCGTAGCTCTGGATACACCGACAAACCTGATCCGATCACTGGAATCAGAGTATCGTGTGGTTTTCAGCGTCAGGGAAAGATTGGATAAGAGCAAGTTCCAAAAAATCCCCAGTATTATAAGCATTGAACAGGAAGATGAACGTGTTACCATCCAGGGGAAGGAGGAAGGCCTTCTAAGCGGTATTGTGAATGCGCTTGAATCCGGAGGTATCCAATTTCGTGACCTCAGGACGGAACAACCCACTCTGGAAGATGTGTTTCTGTCATTAACAGGAAAAGAAATTCAGGAATAATGAGACAGGCATCCATAATATGGAAAATGACCATCGTAGAAACCAAACTGTTTCTCAGGGAACCGATGGCTGCATTCTTTACGCTTGCCTTCCCGCTCATGATGCTCTTTCTCTTCGGGTCTATGTATGGCAATGAACCCTCAGAATTGTTTGGAGGACGGGGGACTATGGATGTGTCAGTGCCTGCGTATATGGCTATGATTATCAGTACTGTAGGCCTTCTTTCCATAGCTATAAGTGTTACCTCATACCGGGAAAAAGGAATCCTGCGGCGATTCAGATCAACTCCAGTACGGCCGTATATGATTCTGCTGGATACGGTTCTTGTTAATTTAGTCATGACATTGATTGGCACAGGATTGCTGATTTTGGCCGCAAGATTTACATACAACCTGCGTTTTGATGGAAATGCGCTGTTGTTCCTTGCAGCGTTTACCCTGGCTTCTCTGAGTTTCTTTTCCCTGGGATTTGTGATTGCCAGCCTGGCTCCCACAGCCCGTGTGGCACAGGTTGCAGGGATGGTTCTCTTTTATCCCATGCTTTTTCTTTCCGGAGCCGCTATTCCGATTGAGATCATGCCTGAAAGTATTCAAACAGTGGCAGGCTATCTCCCACTAACCTACGTTGTAGATATCCTGCAGGGTATGTGGTTCGGGGAACCTCTTGCAGACCACCTGCTTGAAATTCTCATCCTGGCTGGAGTACTGATCGCGGGTGTGGTCATCTCTGCACTGACATTCCGCTGGGAGTAGTGCCACATATAACTCCTTAGTTATCCAAGAATGATTAATTATCTCCTCTTCAGGGATTCCCAGTGAAGGTTTGATCCAATATTCGGATTGAAATTTGGATTGTCACTAACGATATACTCTCCATTGTTGTTGCTCCAGGCATGATTGTAACCGCTGGGAAGTTCTACCTCCCTGCCTTCGAATGGATCGTAATACCTGTCAATGCCCAGCATATTGTCGCTGAACTTCTGGGATACCTTATCATAAACATCACCCCGGGCTTCAAACTGTTGCAGATTTTGCGTACTCATCTGATCACTCATCCGGCTGAGCATCCGGCTAAACTCCCCTATGCTCCTTATCTGGCTGATCTTTTGCTGTGCCATATATTCAATGACATTGCTGTATTTGGCATACCATGCCGGATCTATTTTGAAAGATGAAGTAATGGTCTGAAATATCTTTGTATTGCTTTCCAGCTTTCCCTTTTCAGCTTTGAAGGAGAAGATATAGTCAATATACCAGATGGTACTATAGAAAGTCCCGTACATGCTCTGGACCGGAAAGGTAATTGATTCGACCACCGCATAGAATTCTTCTTCCATGAGTATGCCATCCCGTATGTAGCTAGCCCTCAGTTTAGCCCCGGTGGCTGCAGAACTGACAAATCCCTCTCCCTGTTTCCCTGCACCCAACAATTCAGGCAATTCAGGCAAGATCTTCATTCTTTATGATGGTCAATTCCGGATATCCACTTCGGTTTTCGGGTAGAATAATGTATTGGAGTGCCTCCTGCGCAGTAAGGGGTTTCTTTACGATGCTCCCGAAGTAGCGGCTTCCCGGAGGGGATAGTATTAATTGTTGCGGGTTATTGGTCCAGAAATAACAGTGGTTGGGGAATACCTCAAATTGTTCTTTTCCATCAGGGTTAATTACTTTAAAAGCTGAAACGGCAGGCATTACTGGGTTATCCAGTATCCACTGAATCCCCCCTTCAAATTCCCAATCTGCAGGCATCAGGAAACTGAAGGCCTCCAAACCCGTCCCCTGTTGATCCACGTAGGTCAATTTCTGAAACCGAAGAACATCAGCAGCGAACTGATTGCCGGCAGCCGGTTGCTGAGAATAAACTGAGCTGGAAACCAATAGTATTGATACCAGAAGCAGCTCCTGCCATAATAGGGATAGTTTGTTAGGCATAAGGTTATTGTTGGTTACTGCAAGTTACTGCGCTGGAGAACATAAGTCAAATGGAATTGACTTTTTGGTGTCTGATATCGTAACTTCCAGTGATGAATTAAGATGCTAGTATTCCGGACTACCTTTCATGGGCCGGTTTCATGGTCCAGAGCTGCAACCTGGTAAGCTCAACAAGTTGGGTCATGTCAAGATCAGGGCGATGGACAATCCAGTTTTTGAATCCTTCCACTTCTGCTATAATAGCTTCCTCATTTTCTGTGGGATAAGGATCAAATGCACGGATTTCATAGTTTTCCTTGTGGCCACCTGAAGCAATTTCAAGATATGCCGTACTAAATAAATGCAGTAGCGATCCTAAACCCATCTTCTTTCCTCCTACTTCGAGCGTTGGAGGAAGTGTGCTATTTTCCTCCACAAAAGCGTGCGCCAGGCTGGCCAATTCATACATCTCATCAATGGTGAGCTTTGATAATTCAGGATTTCCAGGGGGCATCTTCATGGGTCCAATGGGACTTGAACGTTCTAGTTTTCTGGGCAATCTCCTACCCTCTTTTGCACTTACAAGGGATTCAGAAAGCGCTGCAAATACTTCTGCCGGTGAGAAATAATCATCGATGATGATCTTATTTTGCCCCACAATTTGTGATGCAATACGCAGCAAATCCTTTTTCGAAATGAATTCGCGTTGAAACGAAAACCGGTCCATCAAATCTCTGTAGGTGGTGATCTCAATATAATCTTGACTATTAAGGTATTCCATTAATATCTTGAAGTTTTTCCTGGCAGTTTCCATGTTCTCTGCAGGCCGCAGAGCTGGTGGCAACAATTCACTGGGACCGGGATTGGCTCCTTCATAAAAGTTGAAGTCCCAGAATTGTTCTGCCCTTACTTTGGTGGGATGACACCCAAAAAAGGAAACCACATCCATACCTTCCATGTCCTTTTCAAAATTCTTTTGTAGTGTGTTAAACACAGGTCTGAATAGATCATCCTTATAATAGTAATCATCAAAAGAACCATAGTCACCATGGAAGTTCAGGGCATTGCAGAACCAGACTGCATTATGCTTAGGAAGATGAACAGGTGAATAGACATATCCCTTCCCCATCTTTCCCAACACATAGACCAGCTGTGGGCCATAGGATCCGCCATGCCTGGCAAGTGTACTTGCCGGGACCTTATAGATCCGTTCCATTTCCTCGAATCCAATTGATTCATTTTTCATCATGGCTTGAACACCCGTTTCCCAATCTGCCCATTCGAGGATTTCAGTGACGGTCGGATGAATGGATCCCAGGTTGGTGTGACTTCCGATGTCGTGGGCAGCCATGGCTTCGATCACATCCTGCCGATCCCGTTCCTCCAGGGAGCGGGCCTTTTCACCAATCACAAAGAAGGTGCCTGTTACGCCCACTTCAGTCATGGTTTCAGCCAGCCATTTAGGGATATTATCCACGCCCTCTTCCACCGGGGAGATATAGTCTTCCACATCAAAAACAATGGAGACATAGGTTTTTTGGGGTTCGGAGCATGCATTCAATAAAACAATAATACTGGAGGCAAGGAAAATTGTTTTTAAACGCATGGTTCAAATTTTTAATATAAAGGATCCATAAACATTAATGCAATTGCGATTGTTGATTATTTGCAAGTTAATGACTTATATTCAAGATTTGATGATATTTATTATATTGACCATCCATAGGACATTATAAACATGCAAAAACTATCCATACTCCTTATTTCATTGATAACACTTACTGGTTGTCCCAATGTGAAAGAGCTTCCTGAAAGGGTAAATATCAAAATCAATATTGTAGGATTGGAATTCCAGAGTCAAGAGCCCGACTCACTAAAGTCAGCCCTTCAGGATGTATTTAGTGATTTTGAACCATTCATATGCGTTTACTGACTTCTATATGGATAAAGTAGGGGCTTACTATAATGTCAGCACAGGAAATATTTCCCAGGGAATCTCCACTTCTCTGGCTATCGGAACCTACCGGGTCAGTGGATGGGGAGGATCTGCATCTCCTTTTGGAAATGCAGATATGTCGTTTCAAATACCTGATCAAGAGGTGATTATTGGGGCTGGCTCCACTTCACTAAATCTCGATGCTGACCCCGATTGCTGCCTGATTCTGGTGGCTGATTTTAATGATCATTTGGAATCGGCATATATTAGCGGGGGTGGTAATCCGGGAAATGATTTCTTCCGAAAGGATCACTATTATTATACATACATTAGTCCTTATTCCGGTAATCAGGCCCACATCCTTAAAAAGAGTGGTGCCAAGCTTATCATTAATATGGGTGAGCTCAGTATTGGGAACACATACAAAGTGGAAATTACTTCAGAATAATTACCTCATCAGTCCCAGCTTCTTTGCCCTGGCCTCCCAATTCTTGCGGGCAAGTACCTGCATGTCATCCACGTTATCCAGTTCATCAATGATTTCAATACCAATAAGGGTTTCAAGGACATCCTCCATGGTGACCAAACCGCTGACCATACCATATTCGTCAACCACTAATGCAATGTGTGACTTCAGTTCAATAAGCCTGGAGAAGAGCTGGATAATGGGTGTTTCTTCATCCTCAACATGAATGGGCCGGGCAATAGATTTTAAGGGTTCTTTACCCTTTTTATCGATAATCATCTCCATGATCTCATCTTTCAGTACAAAACCTGTAAACTGGTTCAGGTCCTTTTGAAAGATCGGGATGCGAGAGAACGGGGATTCCATATGACTCTCATAGTACGATTCGATGGATGTACTTTCCTCTGCAGCTTCGATCACAATCTGGGGGGTCATGATGCTTTTCACCAGTATGCTCCGGAATTTCATCAGGTTCTCAAGGATCAGAGATTCTTCATTCTTCATAACGCCATCTTCAATAACAGAATCCGTAATGGCTTTAAATTCTGACTTGCTGATCCTTACCTCACCGTCCATATCCTTTCTTAATCTACGGGTGATAAATTTAGTGAAGAGGATGAATGGATAGAGGGGTGAGTATATTAGGATCCCGAGGGTGATCACCATAAAGTGGCTTAATTCTTTCCAGTATATAGCCCCCAGGGTTTTGGGAATAATCTCCGATCCAATTAGAATAATCAGGGTAAGAATGAATGATGCAATCGTCAGATATTCATTCCCCCATATTTCCTGAACCTGCGATCCAACCCCGGCTGCACCGATGGTATGAGCGAAAGTGTTCACTGTAAGAATGGCCGACAAAGGTAAATCGATGTTTCTCTTGTAATGATCCAGTTTCGAGGCATACTTCTTCCCCTCCTTCAGCTTCATGTTGATGAAAATGGGTGTGGTACTTAGTAGTGCCGCCTCCAAAATCGAGCAGAGAAACGAAAATACCAGGGCAATCCCCAGGTATGTGAAAAGTAATCCCATCCTGTCTACAAAGATAAACTTCCTGATAAATAAGAATCAAGTAACATGTGGATTAGTTTTCAGGAGCAATTCTAACCACCTCAGTTTCAATGGATCCGTCCGGATTCAGGACTAATTTCCTGTACCCATAGGAGGATTCATCAAAGGCAAGTTCCCGGGATAAAGGTTTGAACTGCATCGAAGTAGAAGGAGAAGCTAGCAAACGTATTCCGTTGATATGAGTATCAAACTCCTGGTGAACGTGCCCGAATAATACACCGCGGATATTTTTGTAACGATCTATTAACTTCCAGAATATCTCTTTGTTAAGTAGTCCTATTACATCAATGAAATCAGAGCCCACATCCAGGGGCTGGTGATGCATAAAAATGAAAACATAGCCCTCCTTAAACCGCTCAAGGAAAGCTTCCAGCCGATGCAATTCCTTTTGGCTTAATGCACCTTCATCCTTCCCTGCCAGGGTGGTATCAAGGAAAATAAGATTCCAGGGATCCATGTGCCATTCTGTATGAATATTCCTGTTTGCCAGTTCATCAGGCACATTGCTAAATTGATCATGGTTGCCTTTCATCCAAACAGCAGAAGTTGCCAGCCCCAGGGTGGATTGGTGAAAATCCTCATAAGCTTTGGTATGACCATCTTCCGAAAGGTCTCCAGAGGCTACAAACAGGTCATAAGTATCATCTGAATGTTTAATATAGTTCACAACTTTATGCAAAGAATTGTAAGTGTTCACTCCGAAAAGCTCCTGATCCTGGGATCCGAAAAGGTGTGCATCTGAAAGAATGAGGATTCTGAGGGACATCGGATAAAAATTAATTAAGCAACAGCCTAATGCGAGGCTTTTCCAGTCATTGGAACAAAGCGTACCGGGTAGTGTCGCTTCTGTGAAATGCGCCCTTTCCTGTCTTTTGTAACCACAACCATGTACTGGGTCTGATTGGGCTTCCCCACAGGGATCACAATCCTTCCGCCTGGAGCAAGCTGGTCAAGAAGTGGTTGCGGAATATCATCAGGGGCACAGGTAACAATGATCCTGTCGAAAGGGGCAACTTCCGGCCAACCCTCGTATCCATCCCCGATTCTTACATGGATATTGTCATATCCAAGATTTTTTAAAAGAGCCTCAGCTTGTTGTCCAAGAGGCGGAATGATTTCTATGGTATGAACCTGGTTGCACAGCTCTGCCAGCACTGCTGCCTGGTAGCCAGAGCCGGTTCCAATTTCCAGAATGTTATGGTCCGGTTTTAGCTCCAGCAATTCAGTCATGTGTGCCACAATAAACGGCTGGGAGATGGTCTGGTTATATCCTATGGACATGGGACTATTCCTGTATGCCTCGCGCGCATATTCCACAGGAACAAAAACATGTCTGGGCACCTGCCGCATGGCTCTTAAAACATCAGGATCTCGGACGGGCTGGTAAGGATAGTTCTCAATTCCGGTTTTAACCATCTGTTCCCGCTCCCTAATTCTTTCATTGAAAGCAGGATGCGGGACTTTCGATGATGAGCTTTCCTGAGAATAACAGGCACATTCCCCAAACGGATAAGGCAAGAAATAGTAATCCAAACGGAGTGCGCAATTTATTTCTGTATTTTATTGTTGACCTAGCTTCTCGATGGATGTCTTGATGAGGGTTCGCAATACTTCCAGATCAACATCCTCCAGTTTCTTAATATAGAGACAACCTTTCCCGTGCTTGTGTTTACCAAGGTTTTCCAGGATGTCGGTAAAGAACTCCAGGTATCCCATAATATAGATGGTCAGGTTCTGTTTACGGGGAGAGAATCCGGTAAGAAACCAATCCCCTTCCCTGCCGCTTGCATATTTATAATGGGTTTCACCAAAACCTACAATCGATTCACCCCACATTGTCGGTTTGGCACCTGTGAGCTCTTCCATTAAGGCTGCAATGGTCTTGCTATCTTCCTTTTTTACAGGATCTTCAATGCTTTCCAGGAATTTTTCTACATTGAGATCGTTGGGTTTTGTTTTATTCTCCGCCATATTTGTTCTATATTTTAATGAAAGAACAGGCAACCAATGGCTTTGTTCATCTGTTATAATAAAGGAACATTTTATGAGTTCATTGTAAATAAGGTTTGGAGATAATGCTATTTTTACAAAAAACAAGAACAATGAAAAAACAATATATATTAAAAGCCCTGATGCTGCTGATCACTGTGGCTTTGGTCCTCTTCACCTCATGTAAAAAAGATCCGATTTCCCGATCCAGATCCGGATCCAGATATTTCCCAGGAGATCAAGGACCTGAACAAGTGGATCCTGAATGTAATGGATGAGGTTTACCTCTGGGAGAAATTTATGCCCCCCTTAAATCCCAACCTGGAACCGGATCCCAAGGCTTACTTTTATAAGCTACTCTACGAAGATGACCGTGATTCGTGGATTTCAGATGATTATGAAGCACATGTAGCCTCGTTTGATGGTGTGGAAACCACCACGGGGATGACGACCAATCCAGGATTGATTACAGATAACGCAGGTAATAAGCATTGTTGAATATGTAACGCCTGATTCTCCTGCCGCCGATTCGGGGATTGTTCGTGGTGATATCATTATGACCATTGACGGACAATTACTCACAGCCGATAATTACTATGATCTTTACTTCAGGTCTACTGCCACATTTGGATTTGGTGTATGGGATGGCACCAGGATGCAACCCAATGGCAAAGTAATCACCTTATCAAGAATTGAATTCAATCAGAATCCGGTGATTTACAGCGATGTAATAGAATACGAGGGAGAAAAAATTGGTTATCTTGTCTATTCGCAATTTACTCCCGGTCAGAGTGGTGAGTGGCTGACGGCACTGGATAATGTCTTCGATGAGTTCAAGACCGCAGGAGTTACAGAAGTTGTTCTGGACCTGCGTTATAATCCCGGAGGGTACCTGGATATCTCTGCCCACATGGCAAGTACCCTGGGATCGGCTGCGGCCATGCAATAACAAGGAGGTCTATTTGAGATTTGTTTGGAATGAAGGTTACAATGAATACTGGAAAGCCAGGGATCTTGATCAGGATGGAAATCCAGATGGAGAGAATTCTGAGCAGCTGGTGATCAAACTACCTCGACAGTGATCTGAACCTGAATATGTCCAGGGTATACTTCCTCACAACTGAAGGGACCGCATCCGCCAGTGAATCACTCATGGTGGGATTATATCCCTATATCGATGTGGTTCAAATCGGAACCAAGACCTACGGAAAATGTTATGCTTCATTCACATTTCAGGATACAAATGAACCCAAGAAACACAACTGGGCTTTACAGCCCATCGTTATCAAATACGCCAATGCTGAAGGTTATACCGATTTTGTGAACGGGATTACACCGGATCTTTTTGTGGAAGAGCAACTTCTTTCTCTAGAACCATTTGGAAGTACCCTTGATCCATTCCTTGCAAAAGCCCTGGAAGATATTACCGGGGTTGCACCGGTTGTAAAGAAATCAGTACAACCTGAGGTGGATTTCTTCCCTTTGCCGAGGCCCAGAAAAAGGATTCCGGAATGGATTCTGGAATGGCCTGAAGAAGCTACGAAACGTGTGCTGTATTAGACTGGCTTTCAGTCATTGATTCTTTTAGACGTCTCTTTAGAAGTGCCCGGTTGATTCTTTTTGCCAGACCGGGACCCTCATAAATGAAACCTGTATATAGCTGGATGAGGCTTGCACCTGCATCCATCATATTCATGGCATCCCGCACGTTCATGATCCCGCCAACGGCAATAATAGGGAGATTCCCGGCTGTTTTCTTATGAATGTACCTGACCACCTCCAGACTCCTCTGCGTGATGGGCGCCCCACTCATGCCCCCCTTTGCCAATGGACTCAATCTTTTCTGGTGAGGTCATAAGTCCATTTCTGGTAATGGTGGTATTGGTAGCGACAATACCGTCCAGTTTCAGTCTGGAAACAATTTCCAGGGTCTCATCCAGCTGTTTCTCATTGAGATCGGGTGAAATTTTCAGCAGGACAGGTTTAATTTCGCTCTTGCGTTTGCGTATTTCCAGAATCCTTCCAAGAATCGATTCCAGCGAATCCTGATCCTGCAGTTTATGCAGATCTGTGATATTGGGACAACTCACATTCACTACGAAATAATCCACTGATTGGTACAGGGCATTGAAAACAGCCTCATAATCGCCCGCAGCATCCTCATTGGGTGTCAGTGTATTCTTTCCTATATTTCCGCCCAGAATAAGCCCATTTGGCCTCTTACGGCTCATTTTTAGACCAGCAGCCTCAGCTCCATGGTTATTAAATCCCATTCTGTTGATCAATCCTTTGTCTTGAGGTATCCTGAAACTCCTGGGGCGTTCATTACCCGGCTGGCCTTTTGGAGTGACTGTACCCACTTCGATAAATGAGAAACCAAAGGCATGTAGTTCTCTGTACACCTCGGCATTTTTGTCAAAACCTGCAGCCAGTCCAACAGGATTACTGAATGTTAATCCAAGAACCTCTGTTTGAAGTGCCGGATGGTACAGATGATAGGTATGTCTGAAAATCCAGTGAATGCCAGGAATACGCAGAAAGAAACGCAGAACCTTTACAAGTATCCTGTGGATGGTCTCAGGGGGCAGGAGGAATAGAAGAGGCCGGATCAGAACTCTATACATTCAATTTTTGCCTGCAAATATAAGGAGATTTCTATTGGGATGGTCCAAAAGAACTGAAGGTATCATCATCATATAATATCATGACCTGGACAATCTTCTTAGCTGCATCAGATTTAGAAGGCTCCTTTGCTTCTGTATCATCTTTTGCTACTGGGACCGGATCTGTTCTCTCCCGGGCATTTTGCTCCTGCAGAGCCTCACTGGAGTCCATTTTCTGAACCGGAACCTGATCCCCGGCCAAAAGATCGTCAGGAAATAGCTCTTCAACAGGCAGAGAAGGGGGATCAAAAAGGTTTCCAGATACATCTCTGCCCATATGTTCATACATGGAACCTTCTCCGAGAATTAACCAATCTGCATGCAATCCAGGGAATGCCCTCAAAGTCTTCTGTAGAAAGTCAAAGCTGGGATTGTTTCTCCCTGAGATAACATGCGAAACACTGCTTCGCTGTACACCTATAATGTCGGCAAATTTTGAAGGAGACAACTGCTCCAGGTCCAGTAGCTGAACAAGACGTTCTTTCATTGCAGTTTTCTTTGATTACAAATGTAACAACTATTCTGTTGCCATATGTGAACTTATGTTGTTGACATTTGTGAATAGGTAAATTGTATAAAAGAATTAGCTTATAGTTTAACCAGAACCGAAATTGTGCAGTAACCTGAACTTAGGTGCATCATTGATGTATATAAAGGATTATGGTTATATTTCCCTGATGCCCATTCCTACTTGTCATTTACGCTCTTCTATAAGCATATTAACCCTCAAAATTGGCCAAAAATGGTGGTTTAAGAGGGCATGTATCCTGGTTTAGCGCATACTTAAATTATTACATAAAATAAATTTCCTAAACTACTGGTTTATAACGCTATTTGATTCGATTATTACAGTTTAATAGCAGTTTATTAATGATTTCAGACTCCTTAGGATACTTAAAGTTATACATAATTGATGTATTTAACTGGTTTTCAAGTTTTTAAAACCTAATACTATCAAATTGAAACCTGATGGAATTGTGTTTACATTTGTAACAGGCAGTCTGTGGATATTTTGTATGTTATTGTATATTATTTGATGCTATTTCTTTGTTTACAATTGTGATTTGTTCTATTTGTGTTACATATGTAAATTGTTAAGAAGATGGCCGAGATCAATTTATTTTGTAGTGTCAAAAAAATTTCAGGTACTTCTCCCCTCCTCCACCTGTTCCACTTGTCCTACCACCATATCCTCTATCCATTTTCTTTTCACATACTTTCTTCCTTTGAACAATCCACCAGGAACTATCCACTTTTAATTAGGCACTGCCTACTTTACGCTTTTACCTCATGCTGAAGGTAATATTGACCGGGATATCCATCAGTTCAAGCAGAATAGCGCATTCTGAAGCAGTTAAGATGAATACAATTAACCGTTAATGCTTTAAATATTAGATTGATAGATAGATTTATCCATATTGGTATGGAGATACCAACCTGAGAAAATTGGTCAGAATTTTACTTGGTATACGCCAATTCACCTTCTGATCGGGCCACGATGGCTGAAACGGTAGAGTCACCTGTAATATTCACCACGGTACGCAGCATGTCGAGGGGACGATCAACACCGAGGATCAATGCCAATCCTTCAACCGGTAATCCAACTGAATTGAGCACAATGATTAACATGACGATACTGCCACTGGGAATGCCGGGCGAACCAATAGAGGCCAGTGTGGCCGTTAGTACAATGATCAACTGCTGACCCAAAGTCAGCTCTATCCCAAAGACCTGGGCGATAAAAACTGCAGCAATCGCCTGGTAGCAACTGGTACCATCCATGTTGATGGTTACTCCTACAGGCAGGACGAAATTGGCGATGGTTTTGGAAACTTTCAATTCATTGGTTACCTGTTTGAGGGTAACCGGCAGGGTAGCTGCACTGGAGCTGGTAGTGAATGCAACGAGCTGAGCAGGAAGGATACCTTTGAGAAAATCAGAAATTCTGATGCGTGCAAATAAACGTATCATCAAAGGATAGAGTCCCAGAATAAGTATAAATAACCCAAGGGTTACTGTAATCATATACATACCCAGGGCAGTGAAGATATCTGCATCTCCGGAAAAATCCACCACCAATGCGGCCATCAACGCAAATACACCGATGGGTGCAAACCGCATGATCATATCCACTATCTTCAGAATCACATCATTTAATCCGTTAAAGAAATCCTTGACTACCTGTGTATTTGCACCAGGCACAAGAACCAGGGCCACGCTGAACAAAATGGCAAAAAAGATGATTTGCAGCATCTTAGAGTTGTCTCCAGCTGCCCGGAAAAAATTATCAGGGACCATCTCCTCAAAGAAATGTAGAGGAGATTGGTTTTCAATTTCACGGGCCGATTCCTGACGGATTTCAATTTGACCATTGAATTCCTGTCGGAACTGTTCCTGTTTTTCACTGGGGAATACATCACCTGGTTTCAAAATATTCACCAGGGCCAGGCCCACCGTGGTGGCAAATACAGTGGTTACTAAATATATAGCAATGGTTTTATAGCCAATTCTGGAAAGCTTGGTAATATCGGTCAGACTTGAAATTCCCTTTACCAGTGAAACAAAGATCAAGGGAACTGCTATCAGTTTTAGCAATTTGAGGAAAATAGTACCCCAGGGCTTGATCCAATCTGTCGTAAACGCTTCCCAACCTGACCATACAGAGATCAGTCCGAAAAGGATTCCCAGTCCCATACCTATAAAAATCGTAGCCCAGAGAGGTAGTTTCTTTAACATTGCGTTTTCATTAAATGTCTTTAAACAAGTGCATTATATAGTACTTCTACAGGGTGAAAAGCTCTTACCCCGGTACCGTCATGGATCTGATGTCTGCAACTGGTCCCGGGGGCAACGATTATTGTTTCATGTTTTGCCTCCCGTATTGAGGGAAACAATACGAGTCCACCCACTTTCATAGAAAGATCATAATGCTCCTTTTCATATCCAAATGAACCGGCCATACCACAACAACCTGAGGGAATTTCAGTAACTGTATAATTTTCTGGCAGTGAAAGCATTTTAATTGTTGGTGCAGTACTGGCAATTGCCTTTTGCTGACAGTGTCCATGTAGCTCCAGGTGAGCCACCTCTTTTGTGAAAAGGGAATGATTGAACTGACCTGCTTCAAATGCTCTGGTTAGGTATTCTTCAACAGTAAAGGAGTGGGATGATATTAATTTTGCCTGCGGAGCCAGATCCTCTCCAACCAGTTCAGGAAACTCGTCCCTGAATCCCAGAATGGCCGATGGTTCTATACCAACCAGTGGTTGGGTATCTGATACATATTGGGCCAAAATGGAAACATTCCTGCGGGCATATTGCCTTGCCTTTTTAAGCAAACCTTTGGAAATATAGGTCCGGGCACTCACAGGATGATTCAGAATTAGAATCCTGATTCCTAGTTTGTTTAACAATCGTATAGTGGTGATACCCAGGTTGGTGTCGTTGTAATTTGTGAATTCATCAACAAAGAGTATGACGCCGGGAGCCTCAGCCGGCAGATTATCATTTAAGGCTGAAAGATGTCGGTGTGCCCAACGCCGCAGCGTGACTTTCCCCAGTTTGGGAATACTTCTTTCTGAGGCAAATCCCAGTATTTGCTTTAGGATCCCTCCGGTGATCCGGTTGGTGGCTATTGCATTGAAAAAGCCCGGAAATATCATTCCCATGCTATTTACCCTTGATATGCCTGCAATCAACCTGGTTCGTAGCGGGATGGGATGGTGTTCGTACCAGTGTTGCATGAATTCTGCTTTGAGTTTGGCCATGTCAACGCTGGATGGGCATTCGGACTTACAGGCTTTGCATGAAAGACAAAGGTCCAGGACTTCCAGGATTTCCGGTTGATCGAATGGATTTTTAACGTCCTTCCTGGAGAGCAGCTCCCGCAATACATTAGCGCGGGCGCGGGTAGTGGTGGATTCATCCCTGGTGGCCATGTAGCTGGGACACATGGTCCCACCCGTCACCTCAGTTTTCCTGCAATCACCTGATCCATTGCACTTTTCAATGAGCTTCATGAACCCTCCCTCGCTGGAAAAATCAAAGTAGGTGTCAAATTGTGGAGATACATGTCCCGGCTCATACCGCATAAAAGTATTCATGGGAGGAGTATCGGTAATTTTCCCTGCATTGAATATACCCTCTGGATCAAAGATTTGCTTGACCTTGCGAATCAATTCGAAATTCTTATCACCTACCATCAACTGGATGAATTCACCGCGAAGTCTTCCATCCCCATGCTCTCCACTGAGAGATCCTTTGTATTTCTTAACCAGTTTCGCGGTCTCCAGGGCAATGTCATGGAACAGCTGAACATCCTTAGGATCTTTCAGGTTCAGGATGGGCCTGAGATGAAGTTCACCCACAGAGATATGGGCATGAAATACACAATCCAATCCGAACTTCTTCAGTAATTCGTTAAAGTCTGTGATGTAGGCTTCCAGTACCTCCACATTCACACTGGTATCCTCGATGACAGAAACTGGTCTTCCCTCTCCCGGAATATTTGAAAGCACACCCAATCCTGCTTTCCTGAGGGCCCAGACTTTTGAAATATCATTACCTGACACCACCGGGATAATGGTATCCCATGTCCGCCTTCCCTCATCTCCTGTTCCATGCTGGCGATCCGCTTTTGCAAATGCGCTTCAGATCTCGTCCACTAATTCAACCATCAAAACAGCTCCCGGATCACCCTCCAAAAAGAACCGGTTCTTTCCTCTGGGACAAGTTGTCCCTGGTACAATCAAGGATGGTTTTATCCATCAGTTCCACTGCTGTTGGATGGTGACGCAGTGCCACCAGGTTGCCCCTGATGGCTTCCATAACGGATTTAAAATGAATGGGTATCAGTGCTTTATATGGAGGTGGAAGTGGAACCAGGTTTAACCGGGCTTCGGTAATAAAAAGGAGGGTCCCTTCTGATCCCGAGAGCAGTTTGCTCAGATTAAAGTCAGGATATTTTGGATTCCTTTTCCAAATATTGCGGGCAATTCAGCAATTCATCCAAGGCATAGCCTGTGTTCCTCCTAACCACCTTTGGATCTGGGTATTGCTCCTGGATCTCTTTCTGGTTATCAGCATCTGAAAGGATCTGATGGAGCTCCCTGTAAATTGTACCCTCTAAAGATTCCTGCTCCATCTTCTGCTTCAGTGCTGCTTCATCAAGGCCACTAAATTCTGCAACAGAAGCATCACTCAGTACTGTTTTGATGGCAAGGGTATGATCACGTGTGGTCCCGTGTACAATAGAATGAAGTCCACAGCTATTGTTCCCGATCATTCCGCCAATCATGCTTCTGTTGGAGGTGGAGGTTTCAGGACTAAAGAAGAGCCCTGTGGATTTCAGGGCAATATTCAATTCATCCAATATCACACCGGGTTGCACCCTTACCCATCGTTCTTCCTCATTGATTTCCAATATCTTAGTCATATGGCGAGATACATCCACCACAATTCCGCTACCCACTACCTGGCCTGCGAGTGAAGTGCCGGCAGCACGAGGAATCAGGGTCAGATTGGTCTCCCCTGCAAAGCGAACCAATTCACGTATATCGTTCTCATGACGTGGATAAACAACTGCCAGTGGCTGTTCGCGGTAATCAGAAGCATCAGTTGAATACATGATTAGCCGCAGTTGATCTGTATGGACATCCCCGTCCAGCCTGGCACGAAGCTCTTGGAGACGATTATGATCCAACCTGCTCTCCCTCTTCCGCTCCGTATTGTTTTCTGTCATAAATAATCACCTGGAATGATTCACAAATATAACAGAAACTCCATAGGAATTGTAGTGTGCGCTGAACAATGGCACCTGTTCATTCCACCATTTCCATGAGATCACTGAAATAGTGATGCATCCCTTTCACATAGGAGGTGAACGCCTCTCTGCCTGAATCTGAAATCTTTGCCAGCGTCAATGGTCTCCTGTTTCTAAATTTCTTTTCAATGTGAATGTAGCCGGCCAATTCCAGTTTGGAAAGGTGTGATGAAAGATTGCCCTGGGACATTCCCGTTTGCTGTTTAAGGAAGGTAAAATCGGCCTTGTCCACCGAATACAGATAGATCAGTAATAACAGCCTGGCTGGCTCATGGATGATGCGGTCAATTTCCTGAATCATATGTTTAAGTAAACAACTATAAACGACTATTTTTCTGCACTATACTTATTCATAAATTGAATCAGGTGAAGCAAGCCGATCATGATAACAACACCCCCTGAGATAAATGCCGCAGGGGGATACCATGGAGCTTCACCATATCTTTTAAATAGAGGTGTTCAAATCCGATAAAGGAGAGCAGGACAAACAGTCCGTATAGATGAAAACGAGGTGCTTTTAAAAGTCCGCCTGATACCTGTATTCATGCCTGTTTCATCCAGGATCGGGATTAATCCAAAGGTGGCTACGATGAGTCCTGCCAAAATATCTAATAATCCGTCCTGGTGAAGGGACAAGAGCAAACGCCTGTTAATATCCCTGGTTGGAGAAGTTGGATCTATGACCATATTTTTTGTTTGTATTACATTTTAGTTTGCAATACAAACTTAATATAAGAATTGATGTAAGTCAAGAAAAACCTAGACGAAATATTGATTATACCTACTTCCTGTAGTCTGTACTTTCGAAGATTTTATCG
Source organism: uncultured Bacteroidales bacterium (assembly GCA_963710385.1). Taxonomy (GTDB): domain Bacteria; phylum Bacteroidota; class Bacteroidia; order Bacteroidales. The sequence continues at coordinate 83,667 of CAVQAB010000012.1, forward strand.
GCCGATCCTGTAACGAATCCATTGAAAAGCTTGCCCTTTTTGTCCTCATAACGGCGGGCAAATTCGTAGTAGCAGGAAGGGATCTCGAATGTACCATCCTCGAAAGCTACGTCAACACGGTCAGCCAGGGTGGAAGATTGTTCAAGTAATTGGTCTGGTGTCCCCTTGATTTCCCCGCCGGAACTGTTCAGTTGAAAGCCCTTGGATTTTAGGAATGTATTGACTGCTTCGATTCCTTCAAAGTGCTCCAGGTAATTGATACTTACTGTAAAATGGTTGGCCCTGTATCCAAATGCATAGAGCCATGCGGCGTATTCAGATTCTTGACGAAGCTGATTGTAAACATCATAACTCAGGGGGCTGAAAATCGTTCCCTTAAAGATGAGCTCCGGTGAACTCAGAAGCTTTCCGGGAACATGGTCCAATTGCTGGTTTATGGTTTTCTGCAGGTTATCGGAGCATTGATTCAGCAGAAGTTCACTGATAAACACCCTTGGATATTCTGGGGCATCCGGGATTTCATAATGCCTGGCTCTCAATTTCTTGACCTTAAAATTATAGTCGCCCCTGGGAACATATCCTGCCTCTACAAACGGTTTTGAAATGACATCAATGTTGACTCTTGGATCATCAAAGGTGCGGAAAGCCACATGATCGTTAATGACCCGTCCACCAGATTTTTGAAAAAGATCATAGATCTTCCCTACACTGGGATTGTCACAAGAATACTGTATCCATAGCCTTTCAAATATGTCAGCTGCTCTCATATAAATGTAGTTTTACTTCATTATTAACCGATTTCCGGCGAAAGTGTTGAAAAAGATGCTTTATAATATGAATAAAATCATGGGGACCACGTGATCGGCCTACACTTTTTTAATTACCTTTAATCCCTGTTAAGATACTAATCTCAAATTATTGATAATCAATGAATTTAATTGAAAAAATTAGACGGCAGGCCCGAATGGACTGCCAGCGAATTGTGCTTCCTGAAGGAGATGAACAGAGAACCGTAATGGCAGCGGATGCTATCATCAGGGAAAAGCTCTGTTATGTCTATCTGATCGCTGATCCTGCCGATGTGGAGAAAAAGGCTCAACAGTACGGATTAATAAACCTGGAAAAAGCGACCATAATTAATCCCAAGGATCACCCTAAAAAGAAGGAGTATACCGAACTTACTTTATGAGATCAGGAAATCAAAAGGGATGACCATGGAAGAAGCCGCCAGACTTGGTGGAGGACCCCCTCTACCTGGGCACTTTGATGATCAAGGCCGGTGATGCTGATGGTGAGGTGGCTGGTGCCCGGAATGCCACAGGTGATGTTTTGAGGCCCGCTTTTCAGATTGTACAGAACCCTGCCAGGGATCAGCATTGTTTCGGGAGCATTCATCATGATACTGCAGGACCATTCATTTGGAGAAGAGGGAGTTATCGTATTTGCCGATGGTGCAGTACATCCCGATCCTGATGAAAAACAACTGGCAGAAATTGCCGTCGCCACAGCAGGAACCACCCGATCCATATCCTGGGATTTGAGCCACGGATAGCCATGATGAGCTTTTCCACCAAAGGAAGTGCGGATCATCCCATGGTAGACAAAGTTGTCAATGCAACAAAGCTGGCCAGGGAGATGGATCCCAGCCTGATCATTGATGGTGAACTGCAGGCCGATGCTGCTCTGATTGAAGCAATTGCCGCCAGCAAGGCGCCCGATAGTCCTATCAAGGGTAATGCCAATGTGTTGATCTTCCCGGACCTGAATGTGGGTAATGTGGCATATAAACTGGTACAGCGACTTGCAAAGGCAGAGGCCATAGGTCCCGTGCTTCAAGGGATGGCAGCCCCCATCAATGACCTTTCAAGGGGCTGCTCGGTGAGTGATATTGTCAACCTGGTGGCAATTACATGCCAACCAGGCTGCAGGACTGAAAAAGAAATAAATAGCTAACAGACTTATATTCATGATTATATTAGTATTAAACTGCGGTAGTTCCTCCATAAAGTACCAACTCTTTGAGATGGGTGATAAAGCAGTTGTTATCGCCAAGGGATTGGTGGAGAGAATTGGTTTTACCGATGCTGTAATATCACACATGCCCACCGGAAAGGATAAATATAAGAACATCACCCCCATCATGGACCATACGACGGGAATCAACCTGATCATGAAGGCACTGGTGGATAAGGAGCATGGGGTGATCAAGAAAATTGAGGATATCGCCGCTGTGGGTCACCGGGTGGTTCAGGGTGGTGAGAAGTATAAAGAGAGTGTACTGATCACCAAAGAGGTGATCCGGGATATTGAGGCTTGTATTGACCTGGCCCCTCTTCACAACCCGGCCAACCTTAAAGGGATTATTTCAGTGGACACCATTACTTCCGGGCATTCCCCAGATAGCTATATTTGACACATCCTTTCACCAGAGTATGCCCCCTCATGCCTATATGTACGCCATTCCCCGTGAGTACTATGAAAAATACGGGGTCAGGAAATATGGTTATCACGGAACCAGTCACAAATATGTGTATAAAAGGGCCAGTGAGATCATGGGCAGGGATACCCGGGAGATGAAGGTTATTTCCTGTCACCTGGGGAATGGTGCCTCAGTCACTGCCATTGAACATGGACGATCCCTTGATAATTCCATGGGCTTTACGCCGGTGGATGGATTGATCATGGGGACCCGCACTGGTGACATTGATCCCGGTGTGTTGCTCTTCCTGGCAGATAAGGAGCACCTAAGTCTTAAAGGGTATTTGCAACATGATCAATAAAAAAAGTGGAATGATGGGGATCTCCGAAATATCATCGGATATGCGGGACCTGGAGCTGGCCTATTATGAAGGAAATGAACGTGCTAACCTTGCTCTGACCATGTATGCATACAGGGTAAAGAAATTTATTGGTGCTTACGCAGCCATAATGAATGGGCTTGATTGTGTCATTTTTACCGGAGGTATAGGTGAAAACGATTTTAACATCCGTCGTATGATCATGCCAGAATCTGGAATACCTGGGACTGGAATTTGATGAACCGGGAAACCATGGAGTTAGAGGGGAGGATAAGATCATTTCCAAACCCGATTCAAAAGTAACGGTCATAGTGATTCAGACCAATGAAGAGTTGGTTATCGCCACCGATTCTTACAAAATCCTGGAGAAGTGTTTCTAGCTGATCAGTTAATTATCTTTTCGATTCATAAATAAACAGATGATATGTTAACAAAACTTAGCCAGCTGAAGGAATTGCTTGACAGGGACCATAAACCCAAAAAGCTAGTACTGGCCGCTTCCGAGGATGCCCATTCCCTGAATGCGGTGGTCGATGCTGCGGAGCAGAAAATCATCAGACCTATTCTGGTGGGAGACAGGGAAAAGACCTTTGGTATGGCTGAAATCCTGAACCTGGACATCAGTAAGTTTGAGTTTGTGGAGACGAACAATCCCATTGAATCCATCATAACCTCTGTAAAAATGGTCCATGACGGGAAAGCGGATGTTTTGATGAAGGGAAAGGTGGGGACCTCCGACATGCTCAAATCTGTACTGAATAAGGAGTATGGGCTAAGAACCGGTAAACTCCTCTCCCACTTTGCATATTTCGAGGTGGAAACCTATCACAAACTAATCGCAGTCACCGATGTGGCTATGAACATTGCCCCCAACCTCACGGAAAAGATCGCGATCCTCAACAATTCAGTAAAAGTATTGAACAACCTGGGGATTGAAAAACCGAAAGTTGCCGTACTGGGTGCGGTGGAGAAGGTGAATACCGAGATGAGTGCCACCCTGGATGCTGCACTGCTCTCAAAAATGAACCAGCGTGACCAGATCCTCAATTGCATTGTGGACGGACCCCTGGCATTTGACAATGCCGTTTCGTTCGAAAGTGCCAAGCACAAGGAGATTAAAAGTGATGTTGCAGGTGATACCGATCTGTTGCTGATGCCTGATATTGAAGTGGGAAATGTACTTTATAAATCACTGGTGTTCTTTGCCGCGCCAAGGTGGCCTCCATGATTGTCGGGGCATCTGCTCCCATTGTACTTACTTCCAGGTCCGATTCTGAGCAGGCAAAATTCGATTCGATTCTCCTGGCTGCAGTAGCGGCCATAAATCCTTAGAAAAGCTAAAAACCGGGCTAAAAAGCTGCTTAAAATGGAAGCTGACTACATACTTGCCATCAATCCGGGTGCAACTTCCACCAAGATTGCTGTATATGGCAGAATAAATTTGTTTTTCTAAAGACCATCCGGCACGATTCTGATGATCTTGCAATCATTTAAAAAGACCACTGATCAGTTGGAATTTCAGGATGAATCTGGTGCTTGCAGAGGTAAAAGAGAATCATATCCCTTTTGACCAGATTGGCATGATCATCGCCCGTGGAGGATTGATACATCCCATTGAATCAGGAGTATATGAGGTAAATGAGGCCATGATCAAGGACCTGGAAAAAGGAGTAATGGGTGACCATGCCAGCAACCTGGGAGGACTAATTGCACACAGGCTGATTGAGCAGTTTCCCAATGCAAAAGCTTACATAGCAGATCCGGTGGTGGTGGACGAAATGCAGGATGTGGCCAGGATCAGCGGTCATCCCGAATTTCAGCGCATCTCCATCTTTCATGCCCTGAACCAGAAATCCACTGCACGTACCTATGCCCATTCCCGCGGTATGGAATACGAAGATCTGAACCTGATCATCGCTCACCTGGGAAGTGGAATTTCAGTTGGTGCGCACAAAAAAGGCCGTGTCATTGATGTGAACAATGCACTGGATGGAGAAGGTCCGTTTGGTCCGGAAAGATCCGGGACCCTGCCAACCGGAGCCCTGGCAAGATATTGTTTTAAGGAGGGGATGACCCTCGATAGAGGTGAAGAAAATGCTGGCCGGGAAAGGCGGACTCTTCGCTTATCTGGGTCATAAAGATGCCCATCTGCTGGAAAAGCTGGCCAGGGAGGGCGATCCAAAGGCAAGATTGATACAGGATGCCATGGCATACCAGATCAGCAAAGAGATTGGTGCCATGGCCGCGGTACTGGGCGGAGAGGTACATGCCATTATCATCACAGGTGGCATCGCTCATAATCCTGATCTCACAGGCTACATTAAAGAGCATGTGGGCTTTATTGCACCAGTATTTATCTACCCGGGTGAGGATGAGATGCGGGCATTGGCCTTAAATGGTTCGATGATGATGAGCGGAAAGATATCCCCACGCGAATATTCCGGAGAAAACAAGATCAGGGGCATTGACCTGGAGAGCCTTGACTCGCCTCAGGGGGTAGAGACCGATACAGGAAGTATCTTTCCATTGAAGTATTCAGCTCCTTCCAGGGTAAACCATTTCATGAATTCGGCCATCTGGGGCGGTTCCAGTGGCGCTTTATAATCCGGAAATGCTTCTGCCAGCATTTCGGTCTGCACCGCGCCAATGGCCAGTGCATTCACCTTCACACCTTCACCTTTCAACTCTTCCGCCAGGCACTCTGTAAGGCTTCCCAGGGCAGCTTTTGATGCACTGTAATAGGACAATCCCTCGAATTTCCCGCTCCCCTGGAAACCTGCCATACTGGTGACATTAACCACATGCTTCAGGCTCGAATCCCCCATCAAAGGAAGGCATATCCTGATCAGTTGTGCCGGTGCAAAAAGATTTACCTCAAACATATTCCTTGCGTCCTGTATTCTGGTTTGTCCGAATGGTTTTCGGATCAGATATCCGGCATTGTTGAAAAGGGCATCAATGGTGTTGGTAAGCGCTCTGATCCGTGAAATGAATTCCGCCTCCAGATCGTCCAGATCGGTCAAGTCAAAGGGGATAGAATGCGCCAGGGTTTTCCCGGCCTTCTGGTTACAGGTATGAGCTACCTTTTCAAGTTCAGTCTGGTTCCTGGACACAAGCAATACCGTATGACCTGATTCGGTAAATGAATGGGCCAGTGCAGCTCCTATGCCCCTGCTCGCACCGGTTAGTAAAATCACCATAATAAAAGATTTTGAATGTAAAAATATATCCTTTTACCATCTTACAGCTATTATTTTTATATATAATTGCAGCGTGAAGGAATTGGACATGATAATAAAAAGATATTTCCTCTGGTTCGTCCTGGTGTTTTGCTGTTCCATGCAGGCCATTGCACAGGATGAGATTCCAGACAGAAAAGGCAAGTTCTATCTGGTTCCCGAATTGTGGCTCACCTTTGGAACCATTACCTACATTGAGGTGGCTCCATTGTTGGGGTACCATGTAACTGACCGTCTATCGGTTGGAGTTGGCCCGCACTATCTTTACCAGGCCCAGAAAGCCACTCCATATTATCCCTATTCTTATAAGACCCATGCATATGGCTTAAAGGGATTTGCCCGGTTTGCCCTGATCACCAATGCCGAACAGTTTCTTCCCTTTAGACTTTTCAGTGAGCTTTTTGCACACGCGGAATATGAGGGCATAAGTCTGGAAAAGGAACACTACTACACGATTCCCAACTCTGATGAGGGGCGCTTCATTTACCATGGAGTCCTTGTGGGTGGTGGATTTTCCCAGCGGGTTGGTATGTTCAATTCCATCTCCTTTATGGTTTTATGGAATATAAATGGATCTTATAATTCACCCTTTTCAAATCCAGTTTTTCGAATCGGTTTTAATACTTATTTGTAATGGAACATTTAACTGCATTGAGCTCGCTGGCTCTGTTCTCGTCCAACGGATTGGTAATAGTCGGATCGGCCATCGTGATCATCTCTTACCTGTTCAACCTTGTGGCAAGACGTTACAGTATTCCAAGCGTACTGCTTCTTATTGTCCTTGGCATGGCCCTTCACGGGATTGTATCGGCAACCGGCATCCCCACTCCCAACCTATCCCCCATATTGGAAGTTTTGGGGATCATTGGCTTGATTATGATCGTGCTGGAGGCATCCCTGGACCTGGAGCTATCAGGAGATAAAAGAAAACTGATCTCAAGGGCATTTTTTACCGCACTTGTAAACCTTGTGCTATCTGCAATGCTCATTGCAGGGGTCATCACCATCTATATTGATGTTGATTTGACCACCGGACTTCTCTATGCAGTTCCACTCTCCATCATGAGTTCAGCCATTATCATTCCTAGCGTGGAGGCGCTGGAAAATGAGAAACGCGAGTTCATGATCTACGAAAGCACATTCTCGGATATCCTGGGTATCATGTTGTTCTATTTCCTGATCAGTAGTCTGGAAGCTGACAGTTTTGGACAGATGAGTCTGGCAGTGCTGCTCAACCTGACGTTGACAGTAGTTGTCTCTGTGGCTGCCAGCTATTTTCTAATCTTTCTATTCCAGAAGATTTCCACTCAATTGAAACTCTTTCTGCTGATAGCTGTGCTGATCCTGCTCTACTCATTGAGCAAGATGCTTCACCTTTCCAGCCTCCTCATCATTCTGGTATTTGGATTGATCCTTTCGAACCGCCATATCTTTTTTCCGGGAAAGTTACAACGGTTGCTGAATGAGGATCATATGGCCATCATCTTTGATAATTTTAAAATGGTTACGCTGGAATCTTCCTTTATCGTTCGTACTTTTTTCTTTGTGATCTTTGGATTTACAATTGTGCTCGCGAGCCTGTTGGACTTTAAGGTGTGGATGGTCAGTATCCTGATTCTGGGGATCTTGTATGGAATCAGGTATGTCTACTTCAGACTGATCATCCGGAAGAGTATTCAGCCGGAAGTATGGATGGCCCCACGCGGGCTGATTACCATCCTGCTGTTCTACTCCATTCCAGAGAGTCTGGTGGTGGAGGAATTTAATACCGGGATCCTTTTGCTGGTCATCCTGGTTTCCAGTATTATGATGGCATTTGCACTGATTAAATACAGGAAAAAAACCAAGCCGGAATTAGAATTGCAATCGCCTGATTCTGTTACTGAAGCACTGATCTCAGATATACCTGAAGGTCCGGATGCGGTCTGATTCAGAACCATAAGATTAAATACTTGTTAAATCTTATCGTGATGCAATCGCTCGCTTTAATAAGAGAGAAATAATTGCTTTCTTTGCATCTTCAAAAAACCGATAAAGATGATTGCAGAGAAAGACAGTGTTGTTTCCATAGTTTATGAATTGCGTTCAGGTTCCAAGGAAGGTGAAATTGTAGAGTCACTGACCTCTAATAATCCCCTTACTTTCCTTTACGGAACGGGTGGTTTGTTACCTAAGTTTGAAGAGAACCTGAATGGACTTTCAGCAGGTGATGATTTTGAGTTTCTATTGAGATCAGAGGATGCATATGGACCCGTTGTAGAAAATGCCGTTGTGCATGTTCCCAAAACAGTTTTTGAGGTTGATGGCAAAATCGATGAAACCCTGATGCAAATAGGCAACACGGTTCCCATGATGGATGCAGAAGGCAGGCGTCTGAACGGAAAGGTGATTGCCATTGAGGGGGATGCAGTTAAGATGGATTTCAACCATCCCATGGCAGGTAATGATCTACATTTCAAGGGTCAGGTTGTGGATATCCGGCAAGCTACTGAAGAAGAATTGTCCCATGGACATATTCACGGAAACGGAGATGGATGTGGATGTGGCAACGGCCATAAGGATGGATCATGCGGTGATGATTCGTGCAATGATCAGGAAGGCCATAGCTGCGGTTGCGGATGTTAAACTGAAAACTGGTCAGCATCTTTCCAAACAGGAAATTTCTCTCTGAATTCCCATAATTTTTCCAGATCTAAGGTAACGGTCTGAATTCCTGGCTTGTGATCCATTCTATGCATCTCATCTCCCAGGGGATTGATGGCACAGGTACCACCTGTATGAGCCACGTCCAGCCCATCTCTTCCCACACGATTGACCCCCAATAGATATGCCTGGTTTTCTATGGCCCTGGCCCTTGTAAGGATCTCCCACACTTGCTGTCGGGGTGCGGGCCAGTTTGCCACATAAATGAGTACATCATAATCACCCCTGTTCCTGCTGAATACAGGGAACCTCAAATCATAGCAAATTTGGGGTAAAAACCTGAAGGCACCCAGGTTGAAAATCTTCCTCGATGCGCCTGGGACAAAGTGCTTATCCTCTCGTCCCATTCTGAATAGATGACGCTTATCATATTGTCCCTCAATTCCTTCAGGAGATATCCAGAACAGCCGGTTATATATTTTATCATTCTCCCGGATGATGACACTTCCTGATACATAGCTATTCTTCTCCCGTGCGATTTTTTGCATCCATTGAACAGATGTTCCATTTTCCTCTTCTGCAAACTGATCAGATTGCATGGTAAATCCTGTGGAAAAGGTCTCAGGAAGGATAATAAGATCTGTTTCATCAGTAACTTTATCCAACATACCCTCCAACAGGCTCAGATTGGCCGGCACATCCTCCCAGAACATTTCTGGCTGTACCAGGCTCACAGAAATTTTTTCCTTCATTGCATTATTTTTTTAAAGTGTGAAAATAAACAATAAATTTACAGCTGGTTATACTATTGAGGTAAGTAATTCATCTTTAATTACTTTTCATGGAAGCATATTATATTCTCATTGTTGGTGTCCTTTTCCTGCTTGCCATCTCAGACCTCATTGTGGGAGTCAGCAATGACGCAGTCAACTTCCTCAACTCTGCCATTGGTTCAAAGGCAGCACCTTTTAAAATAATTCTTGCAATAGCCGCAACAGGGGTCCTTGTGGGAGCTGTTTTTTCCAACGGAATGATGGAAGTTGCCCGAAAAGGGATCTTCAATCCCGAGCATTTTGCTTTCAGTGAAATCATGGTCATTTTCCTGGCCGTTATGCTTACGGATATTTTGCTGCTGGACTTTTTTAACACCGTAGGTTTACCCACCTCAACTACGGTCTCCATAGTATTTGAGCTGCTTGGATCGGCAGTGGCAGTCTCCATTTATAAACTGACCAGATCTGATTCTGTTGCTAATAACATGAGTACCTTCATCAACATCGAGAGTTCCGTGCTGATTATTGTGGGCATATTTCTCTCAGTGGCCATTGCATTTTCGGTGGGGATGATCGTTCAATGGATTGTGAGACTGGCTTTTTCATTTAACATTAAGAAAACTTATAAATACTGGACTTGTATATGGGGTGGTTTTGCCATTACTGCCATTCTCTATTTCCTCCTGATCAAAGGGGCAAAAGGATCCACCCTGGTTTCGGCCGACATGTTGGCTTATATAAAATCCAACACCACAAAAATCCTGCTGATCAGTTTTGTTGGATGGACCGTATTATTTCAGCTACTGGTTTTTTTTACGCGCATCAACATATTGAAAATTACTGTCCTGGTAGGAACCTTTGCCCTCGCTATGGCATTCGCCGGAAACGACCTGGTGAATTTTATCGGTGTACCCCTGGCAGGATTTGAATCATTCAAATCCTTTATAGCATCAGGCGGAGCTGACCCAGGAGGATTCATGATGACATCATTACGTGATCCAGTCAATACACCAATCTATTTCCTCATTGCTGCAGGCATGATTATGGTACTGACCCTGCGATTTTCAAAAAAAGCTAAATCAGTAACAGCCACGACCATCGATTTGAGCCGTCAGGGTGAAGGATCAGAGCGTTTTGCATCCAACTCGCTTGCCCGCTTCATTGTCAGAAGGTCTGTTGAAATAAGTAATGGGATTGGAAAAGTCACCCCTCCGGCGGTTGCCCGGTTTGTTGAAAGCAGGTTCGATGCCGACAGGAATCAGGGTGACAAGGAGGGCAAGCTGGCATTTGACTTGATACGGGCATCTGTAAACCTGGTGGTAGCCAGTATTCTGATTGCCATCGGGACCTCCCTCAAACTTCCCCTTTCCACGACTTATGTGACGTTTATGGTGGCCATGGGAACATCCCTTGCTGATGGTGCATGGGGAAGAGAAAGTGCCGTTTACCGTATTTCGGGAGTTTTGACTGTGGTTGGAGGTTGGTTCTTTACCGCTTTCAGTGCATTTTCAGCAGCTTTTATTATCGCATCCCTGATCTTTTTCGGGAAATTTCCTATAATTCTGATTCTCATTGGTCTGGGCATCTTTGTATTGTTAAGAACACATGCTTTCCACAAAAGGAGGGAAGAAAAACAGAAACGTTTTGACAGTGAGATTATTACTGCTTCATACCAGGTTCTGAAATCGTGCGATGATGAAGTTAAGAGCACGATTTCGACGGTTTCCAAGATTCTCTACAACACCTATACCAGCTTTGCCAAAGAGAAGCGCAAGGAGCTGAAACAGTTGAGAAAGGATTGCAAATCACTGGGTAAGGAGATAAAACAGATCCGTCAAGACATACCGGAAACGCTGAAGAAATTTGAGGAAACGGAGTTGGAGATTGGCCATCACTATGTACAGGTTGTTGCATATATGAAGGAGATGAGCAACTCTCTGATGCATATTGTTCAGCCTGCATTTAATCATTTGGATAACAACCATCCACTGGATAAAGAACAGGCTGATTCATTAAAAGATTTCAATGAAAAAACCAGTGTATTCCTGAATAGCGTGATTAAAATTCTGAACAACAGGAATTTCGACCAAATAGATGATCTGGTGAAGCGCCGGGATGAAATGATCAAAATGATCAACGATATTCTTCGCACCAGGATAAAGATCCTAAAGAAAACCCAGAAAGGTGTGAAGGTAAGTGTTACATATATTGAGATGCTTTCCGAGACGAAAAACCTGATTCTGAATGTGGTCAAACTGGTAAAAGCTGATGCAGACTTGCTTGATACACTTACCAACGGAGGGAAAGAGATCGAAGAAGAGATATTAGATTGAGATTAGTGTAAAAGAATGCGAATCACACCAGGTGCTCTTCTCTCCTAAGGTCAAATACTGTTTTCACCGGAGAAAAGGTTTCCATGGGAACCTCAACAAAAAGAGTAAGCCATTGAGCCATGGATCCATTCCATAGACCTGGAAGTTCAAGTGCTTTCAGGGATTTCCCTCCCACCGATTTCTCTGAAATAAATCCAGTATTATGATCCACAAAGCGGGTCAGGTTAAATTTATCCCCTTTGAAATCTCTGGTGCTGCAAACCAGATCCACCGGATTAAAATGCGTGGATTGCTTTAACAGCGAAGCTTTTTCGGGATCTTCCAGATCGATCTGTGAAGATTCTACGATCTGCAGGCTGATCTCACCTGATTCTGACCTTACATAAAAAGGTCCTCCTCCCGGTTCGCCTGCATTTTTCACCATTCCACACACCCTGATGGGTCGATCCATGGTTTGAATCAACCAATTCTTCAGATCGGCTGCATCCCAACTCTCCAGCTGGTCAGGAATGGCGATGCCCAACCTCTCGTGGAGGAAAGATACCATACTGTCGAGCCTTGTTTTTCCCACTCTTTCATCGCCCATGAGCTGCTTCAGGTAATAAAACACCTTTGACCGTATCTCCAGTAGAACTCCGCCAAGTACCTGTTTATAATGGACCCTGATCTCCTTAAACCTATCAGGAGCCACATTGTCGATGTTGCTGATAAAAAGAATGTCAGAATCAAGGCCATCCAGGTTTTGAATCAGTGCTCCGTGTCCCCCAGGCCTGAATAAAAGTGAACCATCCTGGTTCCTGAATGGCTCATTCTGAAGATCCACAGCAATGGTATCTGTTTCAGATTTCTGGAATGAAAATGATAGATCGATCAAAAGACCGCTATCATTTTCGATCTTTGGAAGGATTCGGGCAGCCTCGGTCTGAAATCCATCCAGGTGAGCCGGCGAGACCGTAAGGTGCAACCGGAGTGTTCCATCCCTGCTCACACAATAATCTGCTGCTTCCCGCACATGTTCTTCAAAGGAGGATCTTCGTTCATCCGTGGTGTATTTATGAAACTTAAGTAATCCCTTGGGTTTGTTGCCGTAATTAAGCCCTGGCTCCTCCAGAATCATTTTCAACACGTCGGACGGAGATGCTCCATGAGGATCAGCTAAGTCCTCATAAAACGGATAGGAATGAAGATCGTCAAAAAACGCTTCAATGTCAGGATTGGATTTTATCCAGGCCAATTGTTGGTCAGCGGTTTTGCTTTTCAGATTCTCCAGTGCCTCATAGAGGGATTTAAACATTCGTGTGGCTGCCCCCGATGCGGGTATGAAACGAGTCATATGAAAATCGGGGCCGTTCTGGCGGAAAATTTCCCTGTAGTGCTTTTCGTCCCCATCGGCGAGATACATGATCCCCTTTCCACTGGTAGCCGGCATGAGAATATCGGCCGGTGGAAAACCTGAATTGAAGTATTTAATCTGGCGATTAATATGGTCGATCCTGATTCCTTTCTTCTGGATCTGCTGAAGGTCTTTCTGATTGAACATGGGAGGTTTTTTTCTATAACATCTGCCCAGCACAAATGTTTATATGGAATTCACCGCATCTCTTCCTGCCTGGAGTGCCGAGATATTCAGCTGAACCACTTCTTCTCCTTTCCTCCCAAATAGAGAACCGAGTGCTTTGTTCAGGCTTTCCAGAGTGAGATCCAGCTGTTTAGAGGCAGCTCCAAGCATTACTATATTTGAAATTTTCTGGGACCCAAGTTCCTTTGCAATGCCTGCAGCATCGACTATGATGTGATTATTCACCTTCCTGATCTCCTCCAGGAGTTCGTTGACCTGGGGATAATCACTTATATTCTCAAAAGTTTTACTGCTGGTCACTACCCATCCGTCGGCTGCTAAGTAGGGTAAATAACGCAGAGCTTCCATGGGTTCAACGGAGAGGATCATATCACACTTCCCCTCCGGAATAAGATCCGATGCAATGGATGTATGGGAAATCCTTAAATGAGATTGTACTGCGCCGCCTCGCTGACTCATTCCATGCACTTCTGCCTGTTTCAAATGAAGTCCTGATTCAACAGCAGCCATACCTATCACCGCAGCTATGGAGAGGATCCCCTGCCCCCCAACCCCTGCCAGAATTATGTCCTTTTTCATATTTCTCCATTTTTTATCACCCCTCACCCTTCACCATTCACCTTCTGTCACCATTCACCATTCACCCTTCACCATTCATTTTTTTTCGCAGTCTGAATGCACTCCCTCTGGGCAATTATAACCGAAACACCCCGATAGCTTAATTCCTCTGCTATGATCCCCCTGTTCATTTCATGATGTTTTTTCAGGGGATTGATGATTCTAATATGCTCCTGTTCTACCCCTATTCCGTTACAGATCTCCTTTAAACGGTCGGTGGCATGGGATTTCTGTCCACCGGTCATCCCAGTGGTTGAATTATCTGAAATAATTATGGTCAAAGGTGTCTTTTCGATCACTGCATCGAGCAATCCGGTCATCCCAGAATGGGTGAAGGTGGAATCTCCGATGACGGCCACTGAGGGATGAAGTCCTGCATCAGCGGCACCCTTGGCCATGGTTATGGAGGCTCCCATATCCACGCAAGAGTTGATGGCATTGAAGGGTGGTAAGGCTCCCAGTGTATAGCAACCAATGTCGGAGAATACCCTGCCTGGTCCGTAAGCATCAATGGACTCATTCAGAGCGTGGTACATATCGATATGTCCGCAACCTTTGCACAATGCAGGAGGCCTGTTCCTGACGATCTCTGGAATTCTGCGGGAAACCTCTACTGGAATTCCCAGGGCTACTTTCACCAGCTGTGGATTCAATTCCCCGTCACGAGGCAGTGTTCCGTCCAGTCGGCCCTTTATCACATACCTGCTTTTTAAAACCCCGGTGAGGGATTCTTCTAACAGGGGAGCTCCCTCCTCAAACACAAGCACTTCCTTTACACCACTGATGAAGTCATTGAGTGTTTGGGGAGATACCGGGTACTGGGATATTTTTAAAACAGGAAAATCCAATGCGGCCTCTACCGCCACTTCACTATAGTAGTTGTACGAAAGCCCGCAGGCAATAATCCCCATGGAGAGATCAATCCCTTTTTCAATTCTGTTTACGTTCGATTGCTCTCCTTCATGGATCAATTTTTCCTGAATGGATAACAGTGACTTATACTTTTGTCTGGCCAGGCTAGGCAACAATATGAACTGCTTCAAATCAATGGGAAGCTGAAGATCATTTTCCTTTTCCGGTGGTCCCTGTATTATGCCTGATCTGGAATGTGCCAGCCGGGTAGTAATTCTGAGCATCACAGGCAGCGAGTACTTCTCCGATAGTTCAAATCCGTAACGGGTCAAATCATAGGCCTCCTGCTGTGTGGATGGTTCCAGTACCGGGATCATGGCAAATTTCCCATAAAATCTTGAATCTTGCTCATTTTGAGAAGAGTGCATGGAAGGATCGTCGGCCACTACCACCACCAATCCCCCGTTCACTCCTGTCATCCCAGCATTCACAAAGGCATCTGCAGCCACATTGAGTCCCACATGTTTCATGCACACCATAGCCCTTTTCCCGGCATACGACATTCCAAGTCCCGCCTCCATGGCTGTTTTCTCATTGACTGACCAGTCCGAATGCACCCCTCTGTTTCGCGCATCTTTCGATCGCTGGATGTATTCAGTAATCTCTGTGGAGGGTGTTCCAGGGTAGGCATATACTCCCGACAGGCCCGCATCCAGGGCTCCCTGTCCAATGGCTTCATCCCCCAGTAATACAAGCTTTGACATGAACAACAAGATTATTAGTGTTGCTCAAAATTATATAAAATAAATACGGGCCGCAGCTATTCTATAACATGGTCAGGAGGTGATGGTGACCACCATTCTTCGGGAACCTCCATGGTTCCTGAATTCACACAAATAGATACCCTGCCAGGTACCCAGGTTCAATCTCCCATTGGTAATGGGAATAGATACTGAACTGCCTATTAATGAAGCCTTAAGATGTGCCGGCATATCATCGGAACCTTCAAAAATATGCGTAAACAGGGGATGATTTTCCGGGATCAGGTGATTGATAAACGATTCAAAATCGTCCCTCACTGAAGGATCTGCATTTTCATTGAGTGTGAGTCCTGCTGAAGTATGCTGGATCAGGAGATGCAAAAGCCCCGATTCAGGCATTTCACCAAGAGCATCTACCACTTTCCGGGTGATCAGGTGAAAGCCTTTTGGCATAGGCGACAGGATAATGGTTTTTTGTGTAACCATGTCAACATAAGTGTTAATAATTCACAAAAATAGCCCATAATTAAAGCTGCCGGATTAAATGCCCCCATTTTTTTGTCTATTTTTGGCAGATGTTTTCCGGAAGGCATAGGGTACCTTTTTTACTATTGGTGGGAACGCTGGTTCTTGTAACTTTTGCCGTCGATCTCGAATGGACAGCGCAAAAGTGATATCGATGATGATCTGGTTCAGTTTTCCGGAATGGTAAGGGATCTGCAGCACAGGCCTCTTCCCAGCGTAAACATTATCATCCTGAATGATCGACGTGGTACCATTTCTGACCGGCGTGGAATGTTCTCTTTTGTGGTGAGACCCAACGACACCATATTGTTCAGTCATATGGGACATAAGGGTACCATGCATATAATCCCTGATTCACTGGGGGGACAGCAATACCCTGCTGACATTTTCCTGGTGAGTGATACCTTTCAACTGGCCGAAGTCAGGATCTACCCCTGGAAGACCTACCATGAGTTCAAGGAGGCCTTCCTCGCCCTTGAACTTCCCGATGATGATGAGCAGCGGGCATACCATAACATCGCCCTGATCAAAACCCAGATCAAAATGAATGAATTTGGACCAAGCCCCAACATTAATTTCAGGGAGGTCATGAAACAGCAATATAATCAGCTATATACAGCCGGCCAGTATCCATACTATACCATATTCGATCCCATGCGCTGGGCCAAGTTTTTCGAATCCCTTCGACAGTGGTGATTTCAAACGGGACAATGATTAAGTTTCCTGCACAATTTTCCCATTCCATTCAACAGTTAGTACTATATTCGGGAAACGCTACTGATTTTGAAAAACCTGGTCCTTTCTTCCATGCTATTTCTTCTGAATTCTGTTCTCTTGACCGGTCAGGAAGTTGCGGTGTTAAAAGGAAGTGTCAGGGATAGTGTGGGAGATCCGGTGGAGCTGGCCAATGTAGCCCTTCTGGGGACACAGGATGGAACAATGACTGATTTAGATGGGACCTTTGATCTGGAGATCCCCAGTGGTCGCTCCTATACCGTAGTTGTATCCTGTGTGGGATACCGTACCTATCAATTTGCAGTCAGGCTCCAGCCAGGTGATTCTCAGGAACGATCCATAACTCTGCAAAGGGACATCCGCTCCCTGAGGGAAGTATCAGTCAGTGCCAGGCAGGAGAGAGCCAGTACTTTTCACCGGATCGACGTGGAAGAGCTTAACTATATGCCTACCACCACCGGTAAGGTGGAAGCCATTATTAAATCACAGGCCGGGGTAAGTTCCAATAACGAACTCAGTTCCCAGTATTCGGTCAGAGGAGGGAACTTTGACGAAAATCTGGTCTATGTAAACGATATAGAGATTTACAGACCTTTTCTGGTCAGGTCCGGACAACAGGAAGGACTCAGTTTCGTGAATTCCGACCTGGTCTCCTCGGTGAAATTCTCTGCCGGAGGATATGATGCACGATATGGTGATAAAATGTCCTCTGCACTGGATATTACTTACAGGAGGCCACAGGAGTTTTGCAGGCTCCTCATCGGTGAGTCTGCTGGGCGCTTCTGCACATGTGGAAGGTGCATCCAAAACCCAGCGTTTTACATACCTGGCCGGTTATCGTTATAAAACTACCTCCTACCTGTTAAATACACTTGAAACATCTGGAGATTACAAACCACAGTTTTCAGACCTGCAGACACTACTCACCTACCAGCTATCCAGAAAACTTGAGATCTCATTCCTGGGCAATTATTCCTCCAACAGGTACCAGTTTGTTCCCCGGACCCGGGATACGGAGTTTGGTACCAAGGACCTGCCTCTCAACCTGAGAATCTACTATGAAGGACAGGAAGTGGATAAGTTTGACACATACCTGGGTGCGCTCTCCCTTAATTATCGTCCTTCGAAAGGATTATCACTGAAATTCACCGGATCGGCTTTCAGGACTTCCGAGCGTGAGACTTATGATATTCTGGGACAATACCTGATCAATGAACTGGATAACACATTGGGATCGGATACCTACGGGGACAGCATTCTGAATGTTGGGATTGGTACCCTGCTTACACATGCCAGGAATTACCTGGATGCAGTGGTTGTTTCAGCTTCCCATCTGGGAAGTTATCAAACGGATAACAATCGACTTGAATGGGGTGTTTCCTATCAGTTTCAGGACTTCTATGACCGGCTCAGCGAATGGGAATTGATCGATTCCTCAGGGTATGTTCTTCCAAACGAAGGGGATCAGATTATCCTCAGCGATTCGAGAAATACCGAAAACAGAACTGCCTACAGCCAATATGGTGGGTTTTTTCAACACATATGGGAGATCAATACGAAGGTGGCAGATATCTTCCTTACCACCGGGGTCCGTGGAACGGTATGGAATTTTAACCAGACCACCATGTTGAGTCCCCGGATGACTCTCAGCAGCCAGCCCTTCTGGGAGAGAGATATGATGTTCCACATTTCTGCCGGTTACTATTACCAGCCTCCGTTCTATAAAGAGATGAGAATGCCTGATGGTGACATCAATGAGGAGATTCTACCTCAGCGCTCAATTCATCTGCTGGTGGGTGGTGATTACATCTTTTCCATGTGGGACAGACCATTTAAGCTGACCGGGGAGGCCTACTATAAATGGCTTGATAATCTGATTCCCTATAAGATCGAAAATGTACGGCTCTCTTATGCTGGAGAGAATATTTCCCAGGGATACGCCAGGGGAATTGATTTTAAACTGAATGGTGAGTTTGTACATGGAGCAGAGTCATGGCTGACCCTTTCCCTGTTGCAGACCAGGGAAGATGTGGAAGGGGATTTTTCATATGTATTTGACGGGGAAAATTATGTGAATATCCCCGCTGATGAGTTTCCCCGACCCACGGACCAGCTTTTCACTTTCGGACTCTATTTTCAGGATTATTTCCCCAACAATCCGGGATACAAGGTACATTTGAATGCCTTTTACGGGACCGGATTACCCCTCAGTAGTCCAAACGATGACCAGTACTTTACACAATTGCGCATGAGGCCCTACCGCCGGGTTGACATCGGTTTCTCCAAGGTAATCAAACGGGAAACAGACATGCTGGGAGAGCGGAATCCATTTCGTTTCTTTGAAAGCATCTGGATCAGCGGTGAAATATTTAACATGTTGGGAATCAACAATGAAGCCTCATACTTATGGATCAGAACCATCTCTGATCAACGTGGAGTCCCGGGTCAGTTCGGCGTCCCCAATTACCTTACTGGCCGCAGGTTCAACCTTAGAATCTCCGTCAGCTTCTAATACGTGTGTCACCATTGCACTACACCATTGAGAACCAGGATTTTGCTTGTCTCCATGCGGGTTCTCACATTCTTTTCCCTTGCTGCTACCTCGGCAGGTAGTTGGGATGGATCCCCCTTATATCCAATGGCCATCATGGCTGCTGGTTCATACCTGGCGGGGAGCTCAAGCACCTCTTTGGCCCTCTCCACATCATATCCTCCCATCTGGTGTACATGGAGATTCATATGGGTTGCCTGGAGAAGAAGATTGGCCACTGCCATCCCTGTTTCGTAGAAAGCAAACCTGTTGGGCCGATCCTTATAGGTAGAAATTACCTGTGCAATTGACAATGCAAGAAGAGGAGCTGTTTTTGCCCACACCTGATTGCCCTCTGCCAGCAGATCAAATAAGACTTCATATTCAGGAGTATTCTTTACTGCTACGACAAATCTCCAGGGCTGCGCATTTCGGCCTGAAGGAGCCCATCTGGCAGCTTCAAGCAGCAGTTGAACTTTATAAGCCTCAACAGGTTTGGGATCAAAGGAAACGGGACTCCATCGCCCGGTGATCAATTCGTGTAATCGCTCCATGTTTTATGAGATTTATGCATTGTGGATGATTCGTAAATATAACAGTAATGAGTGACACATGTTTTATTAACTTTACTGCTTCATTATTTTACTCAAATCAGAACAGGTTATTGCTATGAACACACAAGATTACATTCAACGAGAAGATAAGTTTGGTGCACATAATTATCACCCACTTCCAGTGGTTCTTGACCGGGGCGAAGGTGTATATGTATGGGACGTTGAGGGTAAGAGGTATTACGACTTCCTTTCTGCATATTCTGCTGTTAACCAGGGACATTGTCATCCAAAGATTGTGGGTGCAATGACTGAACAGGCAAGTAAACTGACTCTCACTTCCAGGGCATTTTATACCAGCATGCTGGGTGAGATTCGAAGAATATATAACCACGCTATTTTGGATATGATAAGGTTTTGCCTATGAATTCCGGAGCCGAGGCAGACGAAACTGCTTTGAAGCTATGCCGAAAGTGGGCCTATGAGAAGAAAGGGATTCCGGAAAATGAGGCAAAGATCATTGTTTGTGAAGGCAATTTCCACGGCCGAACCATTACCATCATCTCCATGTCCACTGACCCAGATTCATACAAGGGATTCGGACCCTATACTCCAGGCTTTATTACCATTCCCTATAATGACACAGATGCGCTGGCAAAAGCTCTTGAGGATCCCAACGTGGCAGGTTTCCTGGTAGAACCAATACAGGGAGAGGCAGGAGTATATGTTCCTGATAACGGATTCCTGAGCAAAGCCTTTGAACTCTGTAAAGAGAAAAACGTCCTTTTTATTGCCGATGAGGTACAGACAGGACTGGCCAGAACCGGAAAAATGCTAGCCTGTGACCATGAAGAGGTTCGACCGGATATCCTTATTCTTGGGAAAGCATTATCCGGTGGAGTATATCCGGTATCAGCTGTACTGGCTGACGATGAAATCATGCTTTGTATTCGCCCCGGTGAGCATGGATCCACATACGGAGGGAATCCGGTGGCTGCCAAGGTGGCCATTGCAGCACTGGAGGTGATCAAAGAGGAAAATCTTTCTGAGCGTGCAGAAAAGCTAGGTGAAACATTTCGCGCAGAGCTGCGAAAAATTGATTCTCCAATGGTAGAACTGGTCAGGGGCAAAGGATTGCTAAATGCCATTGTGATTAAGCCCACCAACGGAAAAACCGCCTGGGATGTATGTGTTGCATTGAAAGACAATGGATTACTGGCAAAGCCCACTCATGAGCACATCATCGGTTTGCCCCTCCCCTTGTGATCACTGAGGAGCAGATAATGGAATGTGTGAAGATTATCACCGAGACCATCCACTCTTTTGGTAGATGAATGGCGCACTTGCCATCTTAAAACGGGACTACAATGTCCCGTTTTCTCAATTGCATTTAACTATGAGAAAATACACTACCCTGCTACTTCTGGCAACAATACTATTCTCGTGCAACAATCCCGGTGGCAGGTCCTGGATCATTCCGGTAAATGTTGATCCTTCTGACCTGTCCTATACACCCGCTCAGTTTGAGACATACCAAACGAGGCGAAATAAAGTGCTTTCCAACCTGGACGAGGGATATGTGATCCTCAGATCATCCGAAGGGAATCAATGGTGGTTTCTATGATTTCAGACCCAATGACTATTTCTACTATCTGACAGGGTATGATGCTCCCAATTCCTTTGTTTTATTAAGTAACGAGGGTAGTCACTCTTTTACCATGTCACTGCCCCCACAAAACATCAGAATGATGATTTACACCGGAGAGCAATTACCGGCTGAGCAGGTGCAGGAGCTTTACCAGCCTGACAGATTGCTTTCATACGGTGAATTCAGGATCCTGGTCGACAGCATACTTCAGACCGGAGCTCCGGTATATATCGACCGATCGGACAGAATCTTTTTCAATGAACTTGAACGAAGGATCGGAGAAGAAGGAGAGACTGAGTTCAGGAATGTGAGCGGGCTGGTGGATGAATTGAGGGTGATCAAGGGATCTTTTGAAATTGAAAGGCTTCAAAAGGCCTGTAACATCACTTCCCGGGCCATCATCAATGTGTTGAAGGAGTGTACTGCTGGTATGTATGAATTTGAGATGGAGTCCATTATTGAAGGGACCTTTCTGCAATACGGAGCCGACAGACCCGGATTTCCATCTATCGTAGGATCCGGACCCAACAGCACCATTCTACACTACGAAGTCAACAACCGGATGATGGAAAACGGGGATCTGCTGTTGATGGATATTGGTGCCGAGTACGGGTACTATACAGCTGATATTACCCGCACAATCCCGGTAAGCGGCCGGTTTAACAAAGAACAGAAAACCATCTACCAGCTGGTCCTGGATGCCCAGAAAGCTGCCATTGAGATGCTAAAACCGGGGCTGATGATCTGGGATGGCCACAATGCTGCCAAAAAAGTGATCACTGATGGTCTCTATTTACTGGGATTGATGACCGACAGCAGTTCTGTATGGCAGTCCAGCTTCTATATCCTTTACCCAGCCTCACACTACCTTGGATTGGATGTGCATGATGTGGGTGATTATGGTGGCTATCCCATGGCTCGGCATAATGCATCTGGAGACATGAATGAGAGCCGGATTTTAGAGCCCGGCATGGTACTTACCATTGAACCTGGATTATATTTCAGGGAAAAGGGTCTGGACCAGCTCTATGAACTCTTTGGCCACAATACGGACAGCACCGAGATTGCTGCATTTATAGAACAGGTGGGTCCCATCTACGAGAAATATATGAATATCGGGGTCCGCATTGAGGATGATATCCTTATCACCAAAGATGGAAACATTAACCTTTCAAGGTATGCTCCCAAAGAGATTGATGACATCGAACAGATAATGAGGTGATTGGGCCTGGGGCCGGTGAATAGGTGATTGGTGATGATGGTGATTGGTGACAGGTGATTGGTAACCTGCTAACTTTCAATAACTTCTATCTTCTCGATCCGGTCACCCTGGCGGATTTCATCAATCACTTCAACACCTTCATATACTTTTCCGAAACAGGTATGCTGACGATCCAGGTGACTTGTGTTGCTTCGCGAATGGCAGACGAAGAACTGAGATCCCCCCGTATTCCTTCCTGCATGGGCCATTGAAAGTACACCTCGATCGTGATACTGCTTATCACCATCAAGTTCACAATTGATAGAATAGCCAGGTCCACCCATGCCGTTTCCATCGGGACAACCACCCTGAATTACAAAATCGGGAATTACCCTGTGAAAGGTAAGACCATCATAAAACCCTTCTTTTGAAAGCTTTATAAAATTCTTGACCGTATCCGGTGCATCATTTTCATAAAATTCTACCTTCATGATGCCTTTCTCAGTATGTATCTCTGCTTTTTTCATGTCTGCTGTGGTTTTGAAAACTGTGCACGAAAGTAGTATAATCTGTGGATATCCAAAAATTCGTCCATCACCAGGCACCAGGCGCTAACGATGGCGTTGTTCAAGAACTTCAGCCACATCCTCAATCCCGTATCCCCGTGCTGCCAGGAGCACCATCAGGTGATACACCAGGTCGGCTGCTTCATCCAGAAAAAGATCATCATTGCTGTCTTTAGCTTCGATCACCAGCTCAACGGCTTCTTCACCCACCTTCTGTGCAATTTTATTGATCCCTGTCTGGAAAAGGTTGTGGTGTAGGAGTTCTCTGGCATCTCTTTCTTTCGCTGATGAATGAGTTCCTGAAGCTGAAAAATAAAGGCCAGATCGTCGCTGTTCTCCTCCTTAAAACAGGTATCACTGCCCGTATGACAAACCGGTCCTTCGGGTTTGGCCTTGATCAGCAACGTATCGTTATCACAATCCTCCAGGATCTCTTCCACATGAAGGAAATTTCCACTCTCCTCCCCTTTGGTCCACAGCCTTTGTTTGGTCCTGCTGAAAAAGGTGACTTTGCCTTCTTCTCTGGTTTTCTCTAGTGCTTCGGGATTCATAAATCCAAGCATCAGTACCCTGTTCGTTTTGGAATCCTGAATGATGGCAGGAATAATTCCGTTGAGTTTTTCAAAATCCATGTTATCTGACGATAATGTTGTTTTGTTTTAAATAATTCCTTGAGTTCGGGAATGGGAATCTCATTGTAGTGAAAAATACTGGCCGCCAGCGCAGCATCTGCACATCCCTTATCAAATACCTCCACAAAGTGCTCCTTTTCGCCGGCTCCTCCCGAGGCAATGACCGGGATGGAAAGCTCTTCAGAGAGTTTCTAAGCGCCTCACAGGCATATCCGTTCTTGGTACCATCGTGGTTCATGGAAGTAAAGAGAATCTCACCGGCACCCCGCTCCTGGGCTTCCTTGGCCCAGCTAAAGAGCTCCTTTTCTGTGGGGATCCGCCCACCGTTCACAAATACGGTCCAGCGATCATCCTTGAATTGCGCATCGATAGCCACCACTACAAACTGATTTCCAAATCCACCGGCAATCCGGTCAACCAATCCGGGATCTCTGACAGCTGAAGAGTTGATGGAGACCTTATCAGCCCCGGCCGAGAGCAGGATATCAGCGTCTTCTATCCGGTCAATTCCTCCTCCCACTGTAAAAGGAATATTCAGGTGCTCCGAGATCCGCCTCACCAGGTCTGCAAACAGCTTTCTTCCTTCATGGGTGGCCGTTATATCCAGGTAGACCAGTTCATCTGCGCCGTCACGGGCATATTTTGCTCCAAGCTCCACGGGATCACCCACATCCACCACATTTTCGAAGTTGATTCCCTTCACTGTTTTTCCGTTCCTGATATCCAGGCAGGGTATGATCCTTTTTGCCAGCATGGTCAACTGTTATTAATAATATATGTTTCAAGGGTGTTCAAGGCTGATCCTGTTCTCATAAATCGCTTTCCCCACGATAACCCCATCAATGCCCGATTCATCCAGAAGTTCAATATCTTTCATACCACTGATTCCGCCACTGGCAATTAGGAAGAGCGCTGCATGCTCCTTTTTGATCCTGTTATACATGTCCATGGAGGGACCTTCAAGCATTCCATCTTTTTCAATATCGGTGCAGATGGCTTTTTTAATACCCTCTTCACGGTAATCGGCAATAAACTCCATCAGATCCAGGGAAGTTTCTTCATTCCATCCGGAAACAGCAATCTTTCCCTCTCTAAAGTCAGCTCCCAGGATCATCTTTTTCCGGACCGAATCGCTCTAGCCAGCCCATAAATGTGTCCCGGTCCTTAACTGCAATGCTGCCTCCGGTTACCATATGAGCACCTGATTCAAAAACAATTCGAAGATCCTCATCGCTCCTCAATCCACCTCCTGCATCGATAATCAATTGCGTTTGAGCGGCAATTTTTTCCAGTATTCGGTAGTTAACCACCCGCTTCTCCCTGGCCCCATCCAGATCCACCAGGTGTAGCCTCTTCATGCCATGATCTTCAAATTGCTTGGCCATCTCAAGGGGATCACCATACTCCTTGCTTTCGCTGGTAGTCACCCTGTGTAAGCCTTACACACTTTCCTTCAATAATATCGATGGCTGGAATAATCTGGATCATAGCTTCAAGAAAATTTGACAGAATCTTTTCTCCCGGGTCCCCACTCTTTTCAGGGTGGAACTGCGTTGCAAAAAAGTTTGCTTTCTGCATGGCAGCACTGAAAGGGAAACATATATTCAGATTCTGCAGCAGTATCCTCACATACAGGCACATAATAGGAATGAACAAAATATACATAGGCGCCTTTCAGGCGTTTCATCGAACAGCTTTCCCTCTAGTGCGATCAGGCTGTTCCATCCCATATGCGGTACTTTTAACCGATCGGGAAATCGCCTGACCGGCTGATCAAATATTCCGATGCATGTGTATCTCCTCTCCTCGGACCAACTGCACATCAGTTGCTGACCCAGGCAAATACCCAGAACAGGCTGAGTTCAAGCCGGCAATCAGCTTATCCAGTCCTCTTTCCTTCGAAGGTATTTCATGGTAGTTGCCGCTTCACCAACACCAGGAAAAATAACCTTGTCGGCAGACTTAATGACCGCTCAGGATCATCGGTAATTTCGGCGCTCACATTCAGTCGTTTTAACGCATGATCCACTGACCTGATATTACCTGCATTGTATTTTATAATCGCAACTTTCATCAATCGATCCTTTATAGTTTTCCTTTGGTTGTGGGCAGTCTGTTGTTCTCGGGATCCAGCTTGGCAGCTTTCCTGAGGGCTTTTGCAAATGCTTTAAAAACGGATTCAATCTTATGATGTTCATTTTCCCCGGTGGCTTCGATATTCAGGTTGCATCTGGCTGCATCGGAAAAACTCTTAAAGAAATGGAAAAACATCTCAGTCGGGACATCCCCGATCATCTCCCTGGAAAAGTCTACCTTCCATTCAATCCAGGGTCTTCCACCAAAATCAAGCGCCACAGTTGCCAGTGCGTCATCCATGGGTAGCACAAAAGAGTAACGCTCAATTCCCTTTTTGTTTCCCAATGCTTCCAATACCGCTTCTCCCAGGGCAATGGCTGTATCTTCGATGGTGTGGTGCTCATCCACATTCAGGTCCCCTGTGGCCTTCACCATCAGGTCCATTCCCCCATGTCGACCCAATTGATCCAGCATGTGGTCAAAAAATCCCAAACCTGTGGATATTTCGGTCCGCCCTTCCCCGTCCAGGGATAGGTCCACAGTGATTTCAGTCTCACCGGTCACCCGTTTCACATTGCTCCTGCGTAAATCAGTGCGTATGAATCGATAAATATTATCCCAGTCATTACTTACCAGGACTGCAGTGGATGATAATCCTTTCTCATGGAGCAATTCCACAATCTCCTGGTCCCCGTAAACGATGGCTCTTGATCCCAGATTTTTCGCCAGTTCTATATCAGTGATGCGATCGCCAATCACAAATGAGTTTTTCAGGTCATAATCACCCTCCATATAAGCAGTTAACATCCCGGTGCCAGGTTTTCTGTTGGGAGATTGCTCAGCCGGCAATGATGGATCGATATGCACAGCATCGAAGGTTACACCTTCATTTTTAAAAGCAGTAATGAACTTGTCATGGGGAAGATTGAACTTATCCTCGGGAAAGGAAGGTGTTCCCATTCCATCCTGATTTGATATGACAACCAGCTCATAATCTGTATATTGCCTTATTTTATATAGGTTCCTAAAGACCCCGGGAAGGAACTCCAGTTTTTCCAGTGAATCTACCTGGTAATCATCCGGAGGTTCCTTGATCAGCGTTCCATCCCGGTCCAGGAATATGACACGTTTCTTCATGCTTAATTATTTAGGATTTACCGTTGATTGATCATATGCCACGAGCGCATTATACAACCGTCTGTTCTCAGTTTCAGTTCCCACAGTAACCCTTAAACAACCATCACATAAAGGCACTGATGAGCGGTCCCTGACGATGATGCCCACTTTTATCAGGTAATCATATACATCCACCGGCTTTTTCATTCTCACCAATAGGAAATTGGCATCTGAAGGGTAAACCTTTTTCACAAAGGTAAGCGAATTCAACCGCTCTTCAAGATGGGCGCGCTCCTCTAGGATCTGCTTCACCCATTGTTCCATGGAACCTTTATCAGCGAGGCTCTTTAATGCCAAATCCAGGGTCAGGGAGTTGAGGTTATAAGGATATTTTACATTAGAAAGGTATCCGATCAGATCCTGATGTGCAAAGACCATCCCTAATCTGATCCCTGCCAATCCCCAGGCTTTTGAGAGGGTCTGCAATATGGCCAGGTTTCTCTTCTCCGGTAGCAAGGGAGAGAAATCCCTCTTCCCTGCTAAAATCAATATAAGCTTCATCTACAATGACCATACAATTCACTCCATCAATAATCCGCAACACTGCATCCCTGTCCAAGGAATTGGAAGTGGGATTGTTGGGAGAACAAAGGAATATCATCTTCGTATGGTGGTCCACAGCACCAATGACGGCATCCGCATCCAGGCTGAAATCATCTCTAAGGAGTACACTTTTTTGCTCCACATTATTGATCCGTGCACATACCCCATACATGCCATAGGTAGGATCAACAGTGATCACATTGTCATAGCTCAGGCTCACATAATACTCTAAATAACAGATCTATACCCTCATCACTTCCATTCCCTAAAAAGAGATTCTCCACCTGCTGTTCCCTGATCGCTGCAATCCTCTTTTTCAACACTGTCTGTGCCGGATCGGGATACCTGCTCAATGGATTGTTGTGTGGATTTTCATTGGCATCCATAAAAACGGAAGCCGAGCCTGAATACTCATCCCTGGCAGATGAATAGGGCACCAGCTCTCTGATATTTTTCCTTACAAGTTGATTAATTTTCGTTGAATCATCCATCACTTTTGGATTTTAGACGAATGGCCACCGCATTGCTATGTGCCTGCAGATTGTTCTGCCTCTGCCATGGTCATAATGGCACTACCGATGTTATGCAATCCATATTTACTGATCTCCTGGAAAGTAATCTTTTTATAAAAACTATCCATATTCACACCACTGTAAGCATGGGCCCAACCATTGGTAGGCAGGGTATGATTGGTTCCGGAAGCATAGTCACCAGCGCTTTCCGGAGTATAGTCACCCAGAAAGACCGAACCCGCACTTAGGACCTGCTCCTTGAGTTCATCATAATTCTCTGTAACAATGATCAGGTGCTCAGGAGCATACATGTTAACCATATCCATAATTTCCTGCTGGTCCCTGAGAAGGATCATCTTGCTGTTTTTCAAGGCTTCTGTTACAATTTTTTTCCTGGGTAATTTGGCCGCCTGTGCTTCTATTTCCAACTGGACCTGTTCCATTAGGTCTCCTGAATCAGTAATCAGTAATACCTGACTGTCAGGTCCGTGTTCAGCCTGAGAAAGAAGATCCGAGGCGATAAAAGCTGGATTGGAGGTGGCATCGGCAACAATGGCCAGTTCAGAAGGGCCTGCAGGGATATCAATGGCTACCTTATCCCTGCTCACGATCTGCTTGGCCATGGTTACATACTGATTACCCGGTCCGAAAATCTTGTTGACTGCCGGAATAGTTTCTGTGCCATACGCCATGGCCGCAATGGCCTGTACTCCTCCCACTCTGAAGACCCGGTTGAATACCCAGCATCTCAGCAATATAGAGAATGGTTGGATTGACCTTACCTTCCCTATCCGGAGGTGTACAAAGAATGACTTCAGAACAACCTGCAAGTTTGGCAGGAATCCCCAGCATCAGAACAGTGGAAAGCAGCGGAGCTGAGCCACCTGGAATATAAAGGCCCACTTTGTGGATGGGAACAGGCTTTTGCCAGCAACGAACTCCGGCAGTAGTAACAATGGTTTCAGTATGATGCATCTGTTTCTTGTGAAAGGTCCTGATGTTCCAATGAGCCTCATCAATGGCCTTCTTAAGAGTTGCGCTGACCAGCTTGCCAGCTTCGCGGATCTCTTTGGAGGATACTTCAAGGGATTCGGGAACAACCCCATCAAACTGTTTTGTAAATCTTCTGACAGCATTGTCTCCATTTACAGTCACATCCTCAATAATCTTCCGGATCTGTTCCTCCAGAGATGAGTGGTCGAGTACAGGTCTCATCAACAAAGTGGGCCAGCTTTCTCTATCTGGATAATGTTATGGTATTCATGTGCTTATGGTTCAAACAATCATCTTTTCAATGGGAATCACCAGGATACCCTGTGCTCCCAGTTCCTTCAGCTGGTCGATCACTTCCCAGAATGTCTTTTCCAGCAAGACCGAATGGACCGAGCTCCATCCCTCCTCTGCCAGTGGCATCACTGTGGGACTTTTCATTCCAGGGATCACGTCGATGATCTCCTGCAATCTGTCATTGGGTGCATTTAACAGGATATATTTGTTATTGGATGCAGCAAGTACACTGCGTATTCGGAATGAGAGATCAGCCAGCAAACCTTTCTCTTCTGCTCCAAGGTTCCGGTTGGCTATGACCACTGCTTCAGATTTCATCACCACTTCAACTTCCTTTAATCCATTGCTAATCAATGTACTGCCTGAGCTAACAATATCAAAGATGGCTTCAGCTATCCCAATGGAAGGAGCAAGTTCCACCGATCCGCTCAATACATGTACATCAGCGCTTATACCATGCTCACCCAGGTAATTTTCCAGGATCACAGGGTAAGA
Organism: uncultured Bacteroidales bacterium; assembly: GCA_963710385.1. Classification (GTDB taxonomy): domain Bacteria; phylum Bacteroidota; class Bacteroidia; order Bacteroidales. The sequence continues at coordinate 113,740 of CAVQAB010000012.1, forward strand.
GGTGGCGATCCGTTTCCCCTGGAGATCTTCCAGTCCATTATAGTTTTCTGACTTGGGGATGGCGATGGAAAGCCTGCATTTCGAATATCCAAGTCTTTCCACCAAATCCACTTCACACTGCTTTTCAGCAAATTCATTCTCCCCCACAATTCCAATATGGGCCACCCCATCCTCCACATACTGAGGGATATCGTCATCCCTGAGATAGATTACTTCCAGGGGGAAAGATTGGGCCACTGACCTCAATTTCCTCGAACCATTATTGAGCGAGATGCCTGCCTCTTTCAGTAGTTCCAGAGATTTTTCACTCAGACGTCCAGATTTCTGTATGGCTATTCTTAGTTTTTTCATATGCGCGGTATTAAACAAAAAAAAGGTCTGCAGTATCTGCAAACCTATCATCTAAAATCTTGGATCACAATAACTGCAAAGTGTCAACCACCATTCACAAAGTAATGGTGATGATGAAAGCTATGCTGATTGAAAATCCTCATGTGGTAAAATTGTCCTGCAATATTAAATAATAATTTAAATAACTGCAATAGTAACAAGGAATATTCCTAGATATCCTTTATCAGGATGTTAGAAGGGGATTCCCGTATGGAGTGTAAGATATGCTCGTGGATCTTGGTAATCCTGTTCAATTCATCTGTTTCGGTGACAATCATCTGATCACTCCCCACCATCTCCAGCTGCTTATAGATATACTCAACTGTGATTCTGTTAATATCTACAGAGGGTTGATAAGATCGGTCTTTCTGATTATCCGATGCCAATTCTGCCAGAATGCCTGCATTGACCAGTTCGAATAGGAGTTCGTTGACCAGCCTGATTGGGATACCCAGTTCATGGCTAAGCATATCTGAATTCCAGGGATCGCCTCCATCTTCAAAATTCTTAATCACATGATAGGCAATCAAAAGGGTGAGGATCCGTTTGTTGTTGTCGCTTAAATTGAGGGCATCCTCCTCAAATTCATAACTTTCTATGTTTTGGTATGCAAAGGATATCTCTGCTCCCATCAAAACGATAAGCCATGTGACCTGCAACCATAGCATAAATAATGGGATGGCAGCAATGTAACCATAAAAGGTTTTAAACCTGAAAACACCAATTTGCAGGTCCTGATATAGCATCTGGAAAATCACGGCCACTGTACCTGCAAAAACACCCGCCACCAGGGCATATTTAAATTTCACCTTGGTATTGGGCATTACTATATAGACGATGGTAAACAACAGCCACATGGACACGTATGGAATTGCCTTGAGCATAATAACGATAAGTGGTTTAAAAAGCTCTATTTCCTGTGCAGTAGATTGTATTTTTACCATCATACTCCCGGAGAGTCCAATGGCAATGGGACCAAGAATCATGATGGCAAGATAATCTGAGAATTTTCGCATGGGACTCCTGGCTTTGCGAATCTGCCAGATGTCATTAAAAGAAGCCTCGATGTTGTTCAATACCTGGATCACGGACCAGAACAGGATTACCCCGCCTATGCCTGCAAGAACTCCACCCTTGGTCTTGACCAGCAGATTGGCCACCGCTTCATCCAGCCATTTCAGCATATCTTCCTGTCCCTGCATGTTGCTGTGAATCACCTCATGCAATCGATCTTCGAAACCAAAATTGCGTGCTATGGCGAAGGCAATGGCGAAAATGGGCACGATGGAAAGCATTGTAAAATAGGTAAGTGCCGCAGCGCGTACCGATGCACGGTCTTCGAAAAACCCTTTAAATGCAAGAAAGTAGATCCGGGATTGCCTGATCAGGAATGTTCTTCTCCGTGACTTGGATGTTTGGTCATGGGACCAGATCTCCTCCTGAAAGAAGCTCTTGAGCTTTTTAAGCATACCTTGCAATTTAGCCAAACAAATATAATAAACTTGCTCAAAGGTTCCGGGAAAAATTATCTTTGCATGAAAATGTCCCCCCTATGGCTACAATCAAAGAGAAGCTCAGAAAATGGAAAGAGACACGGTCGGTTTTGCAAAAAACCGGGGATGTGATGTTCTGGGTACTGCTGGTCCTGCTAATCCTCCCCGGTCCGCGAAAGGTTATTGTCACAAACGTGAACCGGGTTCTTCTTCAGGTCAAGAATCCCGGGATTAAAAGCGAGGATAAACAGATTACTTTAACCGACCAGGACTACAACTGGGTGGTAGGTACCAGTCTGGCCGAACCCATGTATATGAGCGACCTTCGCGGGGAGGTCATATTCCTCAATTTCTGGGCCACCTGGTGTCCGCCATGCGTTGCCGAACTCCCTGAAATTCAGAAGGTCTATGAAAAATATGGACATGAAGTAGCATTTGTACTGATTGCCAACCAGGAACCTGAAGTGGTAGAGGCCTTTATGGAGAAACATGGGTACAGCTTTCCTGTAATGTATCCGGGACCCAAGCTCCCTCAGGTTTTTCAATCTCCATCAGTTCCAACCACTTACATTATCTCCAGGGAGGGGAAAATTGTGACCAAAAAGACCGGGGCTGTAAATTGGGATTCTAAAGCAACGGATCGCATGTTTGAGGAACTGCTCAGGTAGTTTTCCGGTAGTTGGTCACTGCCAATGTTAATGCCAGCACCGCATAGATGCTCAGGCTGTAAAACTCCCTGCTGATATCATGGAATCGGGAACCTTTTAACAGGATCATCCGGATTACGCGCATGAAGTATGCTACAGGATTCAATAAATTGACCTTCTGGGCCCATGAAGGCATGCTTTCTGCCGGTGTAAATACACCACTCATGAGTATGAAGGTGATCATGAAGAAAAAAGCAATAAACATCATCTGCTGCTGGGTATTGGAGATGGTGGAAAGGAACAGACCAATCCCAAGGACCACAAATAGGTAAATAGTCGTAAAAAGGAAGAGTAAGCCCAGGCTACCCACAATGGGTAATCCATACAACAGACGTCCCACCACCAGTCCGAATGCCAGTTCAAATATGGCGATAACCCAGAAAGGCAACAATTTGGCAATAAGAAACTGGTACTTTCTGATGGGTGTCACGTTGATCTGCTCGGTGGTGCCCATCTCCTTTTCCCTCACCAGGTTTAAGGCTGTAAGCATCATGCCTATCAAAGTAACGATGATGACCAGTATCCCAGAGAACATGTAGATTTTGTAATCCAGCAAAGGATTGTACCACAACTTGGGTGAGATATCCAGGGTGGTCATCTTCCCTGAATCCCCCATTCCGAACCAGTTTGTCCTGATCTGGCTGTTGTAGCCAGTGATAATCTGTGTACAATAAGCATTCACCAATCCAGCTTCTGTGGCATTGATGGCATTGATCACGAGTTGCACATCTGTAGCCTGATCCACATAAAGTCTTCTTTCAAAATTATGGCTAAGATGCAGGATCACATCCACCTTATCCCTGGCAAGTAAGCGGACTGCTTCATTATAATTATTGGTCTGTAAATTGATCTCAAAAAAAGGTGATCCGGAGAACTTGGATACCAGCAGGCGTGAGGCCGCAGAGTAGTCCTGGTCCACCACGGCCATTTTTATGTCTTTCATTTCGAGACTGGCTGCATAGGTGAGCAAGATCATCTGAACCAAAGGGACCACAAAAATAATGGGAAGCATAAATTTGTTCCGGAAAATCTGCTTGAACTCTTTTGTCAAAAGTGTAAATAGTATCCTCATAATATATGCCTCTATTCCAACCTGATATTAAATCTTTTCACGGCTGCAAGAATGAAGAAAAGGGTCATCCCCAGCAGGATTAAAGTTTCCTTCCAGATAAAGGTGAATCCAGTTCCTTTCAACATAATGTTCTTCACAATAACAATAAACCATCGGGCCGGCATGATGGATGAAAACCACTGAAGTATGGATGGCATATTATCGATGGGAAAGATAAAGCCGGATAGCAGAATGGTGGGTAACATCAAACCAAGCAAACTTATAATCATTGCAATTTGCTGTGTCCTGGCTACCGTGGAGATCAATACACCCAGCGAGAGTGCAAGGGTAATATATAACATGCACTCAAGCATGAGCAACCACAGACTTCCCACTACGGGGACATCAAACACCAGGAATCCCAATAAGATGATGGTCAATGCATTGGTAAAAGATAGCAGTACATAGGGAGTTACCTTTCCCAAAATGATCTCCCGCGGCTTCAGCGGGGAAGCAAGCAATAATTCCATGGTTCCAAACTCCTTTTCACGGGTGATGGTTACCGATGTCATCAGTGCGGAGATAAGCATCAGGATCAGTGCCATGAGTCCGGGAACAAACATATATACCCCCTTCATCTCTTCATTGTAAAACATCCGGGATTTCACTTTCACTTCCCAGGGGATATTTACATCTGGATTCATTGAACGGAAATGGTTTGCCAGTACTCCCTGAAGGTAGGTTTGTGCCAGCTGGGCCGAATTGGCATCTGATGCATCGGTGATCAGCCTGATTGAAGCCCGTTTTTCCCGTTGAAGTTTCTTTTCAAAATTCTCTTCAAACACCACAACAACTTTTGCCTTACCACTTCTAAAAAGTGCTCCAATCTCCTCTTCATGGTCCAGGTATCCGGCCTGAACAAAATACCCTGACGATAAGATCTTCTGAATAGCCTGAGTGGATGCCTCGTCCCTTGACCTGTCCCAAATTCCAACTCTGACATCTTTGATTTCATTGGTAACAACGTATCCAAAGAGTATGATCATTACCACAGGTAATCCGAACAGGATGACCAATGTCCTCACATCCCGGAAGATGTGCTGAAACTCCTTCTTTACGAATCCAAAAAACCTTCTCACTTCCTTGCAAGTTTTAAAAACACTTCATTCATGCTTTTTGAATGATACTCCTTCTTTAGGGCCTGTGGCTTATCCAGGGCTTCTATACGGCCATCTACCATAATAGACACACGATCGCAATACTCTGCCTCATCCATATAATGGGTGGTAACAAACACTGTGATCCCTTCCATGGTGGCATCATGGATCATTTCCCAGAATTGTCTCCGCGTAACCGGATCTACTCCTCCGGTCGGTTCATCCAGGAACACAATTACAGGTCTATGAAAAATCGCCACCGAAAAGGCAAGTTTTTGTTTCCATCCAAGGGGGATGTCACGAATCATCCGGTTTTGGATGTGAGATAACTTCAGTCGGTCCAGTAACTGTTCTTCACGTTCGTTTATCTGTTTGCGGTTCAATCGATAGATTCCCGCATATAACCTGATATTCTCCGAGAGTGTAAGGTCCTCGTAGAGGGAGAACTTCTGTGACATATAGCCTATTTTTCGCTTTATCTTCTCCCTTTCTTGATATACATTGTGACCGGCCACCTGAATTTCTCCTGAGGTGGGATAGGAAAGGCCGCACAGGATCCTGATGGCAGTGGTCTTTCCGGCTCCGTTGGCACCCAGGAAACCGAAGATCTCCCCCTTCTCCACATGAAAAGTGAGCCTGTCGTTGGCTACGAAAGAGCCAAATCTCTTCACCAGGTCCTTTACCTCAATGATATGTTCCGGATTTCCTGTCATTCTAACGGATTTCGGTTTCGTGACCGGGCTCCTGCTGCATGAGATTCATAAACCGGTCTTCAATGGAGGGAACGATTGGCGTCCATAAGATCGACGGATCCTTCCAATTGTCGATGGTATCTTTTATTTTGCTTGCATCCTGAGGTGAACGGAGGGTTACATGAAGTTCGTCACCGAACAGCCAGGCACTCTGGCATCCCTCCAGGCTCCTGATCCGTTCCAGGTATGTATAGATCCCTTTGTCGCTTCTCAGTGCAAAGAGCTGTTGTCCGGTATCACCCATATGGGAAGGATCCGAAACGTCCAAAACAGTCCCTTTCTGGATCAGGGCAACACGGTCACACATCTCAGCTTCATCCATATAGGGTGTAGAGACCACAATGGTAATCCCCTCACGTTGTATCTTCTTAAGCATATCCCAGAATTCCCTGCGACTGACCGCATCTACACCTGTGGTAGGTTCATCCAGGATAAGCACTTCAGGCCGGTGGATCAACGCACACGAGAGGGCCAATTTCTGCTTCATACCTCCCGAAAGCCTTCCGGCCAGTCTTTTTTTAAATGGCTCTATCTGCTGGTAAACATCGCTGATCAAATCATAGTTTTCATGGACTTTTGTGCCGAATACCCTGGCATAAAATTCCAGATTTTCCTCTACTGAAAGATCCATATAGAGTGAGAACCGCCCCGGCATATATCCGATGATCTTTCTTATATCCCTGTAACCTGATACAACATCATGGCCGCGCATAATGCAGCGGCCCGAATCGGGGATCAAAAGGGATGCCATAATTCGAAACAGGGTGGACTTACCGGCTCCATCCGGACCGATTAACCCAAATAACTCACCGTCATTTACTTCAAAATCCACCTGCTTCAGTGCCGCAACGGTATCGAAAGATTTATCTATATGATCAATGATCAATGACATCGCCCAATGATATATTAAAAATGAACCTCACCAGGCATACCGATCTTGAGCTGCCCGTCATTGGTTACCAATACCTTGACCGCGTAGACCAGATTTACACGTTCTTCTTTTGTCTGAATGATTTTTGGGGTGAACTCAGCCTGAGGGGAGATCCAGCTCACCTCTCCTGAAACCTCCTCCATTCCTGCATTGGAGTCAAATCGCACTTTCACCGCTTGACCGGTCTTAATCATGGACAGCTGATCACCCGACACATAAGCCCTGAGGTAGAGTTTTTCCATGTTGGCCAGTTTATAGAGTGGTTGACCCGGTGCAGTAATTTCACCCTCCTCTTTATACTTAGTAAGCAATGTGCCCTGCAGAGGATTCCTGACTGCACATTTCCATATCTGGTCTTGCACCTGTTCAATCTGAACATCCAGGGTATTTCTTTCAGCATAGATCGATGCCTTTTGAGAATCAGTGGCCAGGATTTGGGCCTCAAGTAGAGCTATTTGACCCTTGATATCATCCTTTTGCTTGGAGGTGGCAGCTCCCCCATCGAAAAGTTTGTCGATCCTCTTTTTCTCCCTGTTCAGATTTTCCAATTGCACATTGCTTGCAAGAACCTGTGCATCTAGGGTGTTGATTTTGGACTTCATGGAAGCCACACCCGATTGAAGCTGTTTTCTCTTCAGAATCAACTGAGTGGTATCGACAATAACGCTTACTTCTCCTTTTTGAAGTAGTTCGCCCTCCCTTGGACCAAATTCAATAATCCTGCCCTGGGTTTCTGAGGACACCATTACCTCTATGGCTTCAAAATTACCATAGGCATCAGCCTGCTCTTCATTGCTGTTACAGCCAAGGAAGGTGACCAATAGTGCGGATAAGAGATACTGTGTTTTCTTCATCATATGTATTTTACAGATTGCCCTGAATTGTCAGATAGTTGGCAATGGATTGCATCAATTGTACCCTGTGGGTTGCCAGGTTGATCCTTGCCACACTCTCTTTGTTTAGTTCTGTGATGTACTCCGTAGCGGTTATGGTACCACTGGCCAGTTTGGTGGCTGCAAATTCTGAGATCTCCTCCTGAAGCTCCAGAACCTCTCCTTCCAAATCCATTGATTTTCTATATTGTTCGATTTTTGCCTGTTCCTGGACCTTAAGGGATTCCATCTCATTGTCAAACGAGGCTCTCTGGTTTTGCAACATATGTTGTTGCTGTTCAATGACCTGACGATCCCTCTTGCTGCTGTTCCAATCCCAGATTTTCCAGCGAAATCCGGCGCCCACCATGTAATAAAAATCCCATCCATCACTCATCATGTTGTAACCGGGTTTTCCATAGCCTGTCTGTCCAAACGCGTAAAGTACCGGCATACGTTTTTTGCCCATAAGCGCTTTGCCGGCTTCCATGGATGCATTTTTTAAATCGAACCAGTGGTGTTCTGGTCGGCTATTCTGATGCCCTGCGACCGGCTCCAGATGAGGTGTGGCCAGTTGCACTCCGTCATGAATGTCATCTCCGCACAATACCTTCAGAGCCCCCGTGTATGCCCCCTTTCGCGCATCTATTTCTGCCATGGACTGCCTCACTTTCAGTATTTCAACATCAATTACTTTCAGTTCAGCTTCGAGCATGGTCCCCTGTTCAATAGCTGACTTCATCACTTCATGTTTTTTAACCAGGTTGTCCATATGAATGTCCAGGTTCTTCCTGTTTTCCTGAAGAATAAGGATGGCAAAAAAGAACTGATTCACTTTGGTTTTCAGCCCATAAAGGTCAACCTCCACCTGCTGCAAATCTGCCGCTACTGCCGCCTGTTCATAGGTCTTCTTCTGCCTTGTAATCCCTCCATCATACAGCGTTTGAGAAATATCCAGATTCAGACCATACTGGTCATGTGGTACTTCCGGAAAACTCACCGGAATGGTGAGATCTGTCAGCATCACTGTAACCACATCTGATTGATAACTCAATCTACCGTTCAGATCCAGTGAAGGGTACCAGTTTGTTGATACATTATCCACCTTCAGTTCGCCGATTTGACGAATGAACTCACGGTCATTCAGTCGCGGTGCATTTTCAAGTGCTTGCTGGTGACATCCAAACAGTGTTACAGTATCTTGTGCAACAAGGGATCCAGCGATGGCCAGCAAGAGCAAAACTGTTGCTTTTCTCATACTAATTGTTTTATATCATAAATTTCTCCACAAGCAAGGGAAGCATCTGCTTCCGCTGTTTCATGGCTGCTATGTAGGCATCATTGTCGCCGTTAAAGAGGATTTCCGTGACCACCGGCCTGGCGGCAAATGGAAATATACAGAGACTTAAGAGGTTTAGAATAACCTGTTTAGGATCCATATGATCGCCCAATACTTTCCATTGTTCACTTTTCAGTTTATGCACAACCACATTTCGATCGATTCCCATATCCTTGATGATTTGTGGCATTCGCTCAGGGTTGGAGGAGAGCTCCTGGAGCACAAAAATGGGTATTTGTGGATTCTCCAGCATGGCATCAACTATGGTTTCAATCAATCGGGGTACATACGCTTTAAAAGAGATATCGGAATGCAACATTTCAGCCAGGCTGGGCACAAAACTTGCCAGGGCATTTCTGAATACCGCTTCAAATAGTTTATCCTTGCTCCGAAAGTAATAATTGAGCAGGGTTCGATTAATGCCTGCATCATCCGCAATATCCTGCATGGATGTGCCCGCTTTGCCTTTCCGATAGAAAAGTTTTTCTGCCGAGGAAATGATCTTTTGCTCTGTTTCAGTGTTGAGTGTCATGTCTTGACGATATTGTTATACTAAAACGTTTGACATTAATGTTAAACTCTTTTGTAAAACTAATAACTTTCTTAATTCCAGCCAACTGTTTTTTGAAAATAATTTAATCGTATATTTCGAAGTTTTTAATTAGAACAAATGTTTTATATATATTACTGAATTATAACCACTTAATAATGATAAGAATTACTTTTACTCTGATAGTTGTCCTCACTTTTATCTCCTGTCAGCCCAGGTTTGAGAAAGAGATCACCACTGGGGAGATCGAAAATCACATTGCTTACCTGGCATCAGATGAACTGAAAGGAAGGTATCCAGGTACTCCTGAAGATCAGATGTTGTCTGAGTATATTTCGTCAGAGTTTAAGCAAACTGGTTTAATATTACACGAAAAGAAAGGATTGCAGCTCATTGAAATAGTTACTGATATCGAACAGGGACCTTCAAACCAGGTGGTTTTCGGGGAGAATGAATTGGATCCAGGCACTGATTTTACTCCTTTTGCTTTCAGTGCTTCCGGTTCTGTAAAATCGGAAGTTGTATTTGCAGGTTATGGATTTCAGATTGACGAGGCTGACATACAATGGAATGACTATGCTGAAGTTGATGTAAAGGGTAAATGGGTCATGCTATTTCGGGGTGTACCGGGAGAACAGGACGGATCCTCTCCTTATGTGAACTACAGTGAGGACCGTGGCAAAGCGCTGAATGCTTCAGATCAGGGAGCTGCTGGGGTAATCTTCGTTTCCGGAACCTCCTTTGATCCTGGTGATCAACTGGTGGAACTCAAAGGAAAACAACATTCATTGTCCATACCGGTGATCCATATGAGCCGGACTGCAGCCAACCTGCTTCTCACTACTTCTGAAGCCGACAGCCTCTTATCCTATGAATCAAGAATCGCCTCACAACTGCAATCTGCATCATTCGCCACAGGGGTGACTGCTTCAATTTCGGTTGACTTACAACCTAAAAAAATGGAAACCGCCAATGTGATCGCGATGCTGAAAGGTTCGGATGCAGATTTAAGGGAGCAATATGTAATACTGGGAGCCCATCACGATCATCTGGGAATGGGTGGAGAAGGATCCTCCTCCCGTCGGCCAGATACCATCGCTGCGCATTATGGAGCCGATGACAATGCCTCTGGAGTAGCAGGTGTCATGGAAATCGCAGAACTGATGGCGACTAAATCTCCTGCGCGATCTATGATATTTACAACCTTTGGAGCTGAGGAGATGGGACTTGTGGGATCCAGGTATTTCACGGAGAATGCCCCTGTTGATCTCTCGGCGGTGCAGGTGATGATCAATCTGGACATGGTAGGCCGGCTTAATTCAGACCGCCAGCTCCAGATCGGGGGCATTGGCACTTCTCCCGGTTTCGAAAGTCTGCTCGATTCCCTGAATCAATCATATGGATTTAGTCTGAAATATTCCAACGAAGGATACGGTCCATCAGACCACGCCTCTTTTTATGCCCAGGATGTTCCTGTACTGTTTGTATCCACAGGGGCGCACCCTGAATACCATACACCCGATGATCAGCTTTCCACGATCAATCTGGAGGGCGCAAGGGAAGTCATGGAGTACGTTGCTGAAATTGCAGAAGCACTGGCCAACGAAAAGGAAAAAATTGTCTTTGCAGAAGCTGGCCCCAAGGTAAGAGGATCATCCATCAGCCGCCGGGGCGGTATCACCCTGGGACTTATGCCCGATGTGACATACGATGGAAATGATGGAATGCCGGTAATGTTTGTTACAGAAGGAAAACCAGCCGCCGTAGGAGGTATCCAGGGTGGTGATGTGATAGTGGCCATTGAGGGAAAGAGTGTAGGAAATGTATATGACTATATGAGCCGTATGGGCCAACTGAAGGAGGGTATGTCCATTATCGTTACGGTAATACGAGATGATGACCGCCTTGAATTGGTTATCAGGCTGTAATGGTTAAATGAGAATATAAATCAAAAATTTTACAGATGAGCAAAAAGGTTATTTTTTGGGTACTGGCAGTGGTGATTTCACTGGCGACCATGGTCTACCAGAGGCTTACAGGACCCACATATGAAAAAGATTATAAGATATCCTATAGTGGTGTGGATTATAAATTCGAGCTTCCCCGCTCCCACGGCAGGGATTCCGATTGTCCTGTTGAGATCGAATTACCTGAACAATTCGAAGGCACCATTATCTGGAGAAAATATCCCACGGAGAATCCCTGGAATACCCTTCAAATGGAACGTAAGGATGGAAACCTCACCGCGGCTTTGCCACAGCAGCCGGCTGCAGGTAAAATTGAATACCACCTTGAACTAAAAGCCGATGGCACACCCATCGATCTGGGAGAATCTGAAAACGTTGTAATCAGATTCAGAAATGATGTGCCTGCATGGGCCATGATTCCCCACATCCTGCTCATGGTTCTCACCGTAATCTGGTCCACTGCCACCATATTCTTTGCCCTGGCAAATATGCCCGAATATAAGCGATATGTGGGTATCACACTGCTTCTTCTGGTGGCCGGGGGATTTATATTCGGACCCATTGTACAGAAGTATTCTTTTGGTCAGTTCTGGACTGGATGGCCTCTGGGAGAGGACCTGACGGACAACAAGGTGTTGTTTGCACTGATTCCATTCGTGGTTACATGGTTTCTCAGGAAAAAATCTTACAGCAGGTGGCTGGCCATCGCATCTGCAATAATCATGCTGGCTGTATACCTGATTCCCCACAGTATGAATGGCTCTGAACTGGATCCGGAAACAGGGGAGGTTGTCACAGGAAGCATCATGTTACTTTGTTTTAAAAAGCGGATAGTTTAATGCAAAAATTCCAGTGTACCATTTGCGGTTATGTTTATGATCCCGAAGAAGGCGATCCTGATGCAGGTATCCCTCCGGGAACCACATTTGAAAATCTTCCGGAGGATTGGTATTGCCCGGTTTGCGGAGTCCAAAAATCTGATTTTGAAGCCGTTCAATAAGCTCTAGGCACCGAGCTCCAGGCACTGAGCACCAGGCACCAGGCACTAACCTGGAGCTTGCTCCAAAATGGCCAGCAGGAATGTCCAGAACTTTTCAACCGTTTCAATCCGGATTCTTTCTTCGGGTGTATGGGCTCCTTTGATGGTGGGTCCAAATGAGATCATATCCAGTTCTGGATACTTCTGTAAAAAAAGCCCGCATTCCAATCCCGCATGGATCGCTTTCACATCAGCTGACTGATTAAAAAGATCGCCGTATACTTTTTCTGCGATTTTCAACACTTCTGAGGAGATGTCCGGTTTCCATCCCGGATATCCGTCCGAGTGCCTGATGGTGGCTCCCAAGAGCTTGAAAAGTGATGCCATCCGATCGCTGATATCCTTTTTTGATGATTCCACACTACTGCGCTGACTGGTCACTATTTCCAACTTATCCTCTGCAATATATCTGATGGAGGCCAGGTTTGTGGAGGTTTCCACCAATCCAGGGATCTCCTGGCTCATGGAAATCACCCCATGTGGACAGGCATAGATGGTATTGAACAGCTTTCTCTGTTGCTTTCGGATCATGACATATTCCGGCAGATCTGTAAGTTCCAAAGTCATTTGGAAATCAGGCTCTACAGTTTCAAGTTCCTTCTTCAGAATGTTTATAAATGACTCTAAGTAGACCCTGATCATATCCAGCTTCCCGGGTGACAGGGTAATAACCGCCCTGGCCTCTCTGGGAATAGCATTCCTGGCTTTGCCTCCCTCCATAAGAGAAAGCCTGATTTTAAAGCGTTTCTCAGCATTCCAGAGGAAGCGGTTCAGGATCTTGATTGAATTGCCAAAGCCTTTATGGATCTCATCACCTGAATGTCCTCCCTGAAGCCCACCAACAGTGACCTGCAGTGCGATGCTGTTTTGATTTACACGCTTTCTCTTATGTTTGAACGTGGCCACAGTGTCTGATCCACCCGCACAACCGATGAAAATCTCTCCTTCATCTTCTGAGTCGAGGTTAAGCAATACTGATCCCTTCATAAATCCAGGTTGGAGTCCCAGGGCTCCGGTCATTCCACTCTCCTCATCCACAGTAAACAGGCACTCCAACGGACCATGCTTGATCTTATTAGAGGCAAGAATCGCAAGGGATGCAGCAATTCCGATGCTGTCATCGGCTCCCAATGTGGTCCCTTTTGCCCGGACCCATCCATCCTCTATATATGCCTGGATGGAATCCTTTTCAAAATCATGTTGCACCTGGGAGTTTTTCTCCCCCACCATATCAACATGGGATTGCAGGATTACTCCCTTTCTTTTCTCCATTCCCTTTGTGGCTGGTTTGGAGATCAACAGATTACCCACACGATCCTTCTTATGTGAAAGTTTGTGTTTTTTTGCAAAGCTTATCAGGTAAGTGATGATTTTCTCTTCCTTTTTGGAGATTCTTGGAATGTAAAGAATTTCATTGAAATAAGACCAAACCTCAACTGGCTGGAGTTCAGTAATCTTCTGCATATACGGATTGAATATTATGGCTTTATGTTATGCAATATATTTGTCTCAATAATGATATTTCGCAACTATTGAGACTAAATAATATTCTACATTTATAAAGATAATAATTATGAAAATCTACCATAAATAGTTTATGAACAAACTGAGGCACACAATTGTCGCAATGCCCGGAGATGGCATCGGCGGTGTAGTATTGGAAGAGACCATCAGGGTACTTCACAAGGCAGGATTTGAGGCCGATTATGTAGAAGGTGATATTGGCTGGGAATTCTGGAAGAGAGAGGGAAATCCCCTGCCCGACCGGACCATTCATCTTCTTGAAAAACACAAGATTGGTCTTTTCGGGGCCATTACCAGCAAACCCAAGGATGCTGCCGCGTCTGAATTGGATCCTTCCTTAAGGGAGAAAGGATTAATCTACTCAAGTCCTATAGTTGGACTGCGGCAACACTTTGACCTGGATGTCTGCATCAGACCTTGCAGGACCTATAAAGGCAATCCCCTCAATTTCATAAGACGGGGCCCTGGAAATACCATTGAAGAACCGGAAATCGATGTGGTCATTTTCAGGCAGAATACAGAAGGTCTTTACGGAGGTGTAGAGTGGAGCAATCCCCCGGAAATTGTCTATCAGGGTCTCGCTACCCACCCCAAATTCAAAAAGAATTTTGGCCATGTACCTGTGGAGGAACTATCCATTTCCACCAGGATATTTACAAAAAAAGCCACCGAACGTATTTTGCGTGCTGCATTTCAACATGCCCGTAAATTTGGCTACAAAAGTGTGACAGTATGCGAAAAACCCAATGTGATCAGAGAGACTTCAGGGATGATGTATAAGATGGCCCAGGAAATACAGGCTTCTGATTTTGGGGAGGTTGAACTTTGGAATACCAATATTGATGCGCAGATGATGTGGCTCACCAAGAATCCTGAAAACTATGGAGTGATTGTAGCCGGCAATATGTTCGGAGATATTGTATCCGATGGTTTTGCGGGACTGATTGGTGGCCTGGGATTCGCGTGCAGCGCCAACCTGGGAGAAGAAGTTGCTGTTTTTGAACCAACCCATGGATCCGCACCCAAATATGCCAATTACCCTGTAAGTATTGTGAATCCCATTGCGATGATGGAATCGGCCTGCCTGATGCTTGACCATATCGGTGAACCTGACATCGCCCTTGGAATCAGGAAATCCATCGCAAAAGTAATCCTTGAAGGAAAAGTCCGCACCTATGACATGATGAAGATGACCGGAAGCTCCGATGTTGTAAAGCACGGTGCAGCATCAACCTTTCAGATGACCGATGCCATTATAGAAAACCTATAAATCGAAAATATGGAAACCATCCATCCTGAAGTTCTAGCACTGTGGCCCGAAATTGAATGGATCAATGACCCGGAGCTAAGAAAAAATACAGCCAGGGTATGGGAAACCGCCCTCGAAAAAAGTGTATTAACCCCCAAAGACCTGAATCGAATCCCTTTTACACTTCTGTGCGGACCCGATTTGAAGGTGACCTTTATGGAGCACAAAAGAGCAGTGGTACATATTGCCAGGGAGAGTGGTCAAAAGATGAATGAATTTTTCGGGACAGAGCTGCCCGTGGACATGGATGTACTCATTTCCGGGGCTATCCTTGCCGATGTGGGAAAATTGCTGGAATATGTGCTGGATGAACTGGGAAATGCCATTCAGGGCAGTTATGGAAAATACCTGCGTCACCCCTTTTCTGGTGTCTCCCTGGCAGAAAGCTGTGGGATACCACCTGAAGTGTGTCACATTATTGCCACCCATGCCGGGGAAGGCAATATGGTGAAACGAAGTACCGAAGCCTTCATCGTCCACCATGCCGACTTTATGACATTTCTTCCATTTAAGTCAAAGGCAGGAAAATAGAATGATGAAGGTTTTGAACATTCATGAAGTCAGGAGTATCAGCGGGATGTTCCTGCTATCCCTCTTTTTTCTGAGTTGTAGTCATCAAAATGGAATCCCTGAAGATGTTTCAAATGACACAGAGATTCCACACTATATCTCAGTAGACGGCATCTGGAAATGTACGCCTGAAACCAGCCTGAAATTCCCCAACGGAGGATCGCTTGAGCCAGTCATTATAATCAGTGGAGCATTTGAACAGAACCTTTCTGTCCGGGGTTGTTTCCTTTGGGAGGAACGGTTTCATACCGACTGGAAATTGGTTAGCATCCATTTCAATGACTCCACAAACCAGCTTAATTTTATTGATGAAGACGGTGATGAGTTCATCGGTCAGGTAGATCAGGAAAATCGATCCATCAACGGGTATGTGTATTCGGGAGATCCGGACAATAGCGTCCCCATGGATAAGCTAGATTTCGAACGCGCAGATGAGAAGCTGGCCAACAGGTTATTTTATCCCCGTCTGCCCCAACAAGATGAGAGTATTATCTACAACTACCAGGCTCCTGAACATTATGACGATGGGATGCCCACAGCATCTCTCTTCGAGCATACAAAGGATTCAACAGCATTTTATCAATTAATGGCTGGGATCATTCAACAGGAATATGGTCGTCTTGAATCCCTGCTCATCATGAAAGACCATAATCTCATTGTTGAGGAATACTATTATGGGTATGACCATACGGAGCTCCATAACATCCATTCCTGCACCAAAAGTATTGCTTCTCTGATCCTGGGTATTGTTCTTGAAGATCACCCGGAAATCAAAATGACAACGCCCGTTTTGGACTTGTTCCCGCAATATGATTCCCTTATAACTTCAGGAAAAGAGCTGATCACATTGAACCACCTATTAACCATGACAGCGGGTTTGGATGAGGATGATGTTCCCGGTATACCCGTTTCAGATGATCAGCTATTGAATATCCTTCGTCCCCCATTAAAATCTCAACCGGGTGATGGTTTTCAATACAACAACAACAACTCCATACTTCTGGGAGGTATCATTTTTGAACTGGAGGGAAAGCATGCGGATGTGATTGCGAAAGAAACATTGTTTGGTCCGCTTGGAATCACCAAATATTCATGGGAAATGGTAAATGGATTGCCACAGTGCCACAGCGATCTTCATTTACTTCCCAGGGATATGGTTAAAATCGGCCAATTGGTATTGAATGATGGCAAATGGAACAACGAACAGGTCGTTCCTGAAGCATGGATCATTGAATCAACGAAGCCTCATGTACCTGAGAGTGAATTCTATTGATTATGGTTATCACTGGTGGCATCGTTCAAAGAATAATAAACCATGGTGGGATCAACCCGATAATTACAGCCGGGATGAAAATGACATGGTGGTGGCCCTGGGATTTGGCGGTCAGTACATCATGATCATCAGGGAACTGAATATGGTGGTGGTAACCACTGCATCTGACTTTACAGATGGCCATAGATCCAGGAGCAAAATTCCAATGGTTATTGAGAAAATTGTGCCCCTGTTTTCCACACAGCCGGATCTATGACAAACTAGTATAGCGCATTCACTCCTTCTTTGGTGGGTATGACCTGCTGTATCGTTCCATCCTCGTTGTAGTAAAGATAGTCGACGCATATGGATCTTCTGAACGGATTCAACTTTTCCCAGTTCAGAACGGGTTCAACTTCCGGATGATGTTCAAAATAGAGATCAGAATTGTGATAGAATAAGTACCACTGTCCCTTGTACTCCACAATCGAATGGTGGTTGGTGCCGCTGTTGACTTCATCCAGAATCACCCCTTTATACTCAAAAGGTCCATATGGATTATCACCCATACAATATAAGATCTGACCTCTTCCCGAATAGGATAGATAGTACTTTCCTTGATACTTATGCATCCAGATGGCTTCGAAAAAATCGGTAGTTCCTTCAAGAACCCGGACCGTATCGCTGAATGAGATCATATCCTTATTCAACTTTACCATATTCACATCATTCTGACCAAAATAGAGGTAGGGTGTCTGATCATCATCTATGAAAATGGCCGGATCAATAAGATCCCTGTTATTCACTACTCCGGGAGTAGTGCGTGAGATCAATGGTTTGTCAAGTGGATCAATAAATGGTCCTGTTGGCCTCTCCCCGACAGCTACACCAATATAGTTGGATTCCACAGGATAGTAGAAATAGTACTTGCCATTATAAAACTCACAATCAGGAGCCCAGGCTTCTTTTGATGCCCATGACAGATCATCCAGTGACAGCGCTACTCCGTGATCCTCCCAATGTTTCATATCCACCGTAGAAAATACATGCCAGTCCACCATGCTGAACCAAGTGGCAGTGTCAGGATCGTGTGACGGGTAAACAAAGAGTGTATCATTGAACACCCTGGCTGAGGGATCCGCGGTGTACATATGCGTAATAAAAGGATTCTGCGCATCACTGGTTTGGATACCGTTGAAAACCATCACCAAAAGGAGCCCGGAACTTTTTAAAATTGTTTTCATTTGCCAAGAAGGATTTTATTTAATTATATGGGGTTAATAGGGCAAATCGTCAGGAAACACATTCATATAATCAGGTGCAATTTCCTCTGTAAATCGTACAGCCTTAACCTCTTTGTGACCCAACAATAGGGCCTTTGCAATTCTGTGCATTCCATCCATCACCCTGCCCTCGAAGGACAATATAATGGGATGGTCCAGGTTTGTCTCGTTGACCAGGCGGAAATGATCTACCATGGATCGACAGGTGGGAACATCTTGCTCCCCCTGGTACCAGAAATTCTCATCAATCTCTTTTATTTCGTCCAGCGGAACTACAAGCACTGGTAAACCTTTCGATTTTTCGATCAGTCGATCCACATCCCATGCAAAATAGCCTTTCTCTGAAGGCTGAAAGTAATATTGCTTCCTCACTGTTTCCTTTCCTGGCCGCAGGCCATGTCACCATTCACCATTCACCATTCACTGTTTAAAAATCGCCACAATCCTGTCGCCCTCTGAGTTTGCGTAGGCACGGTACATGCCCGAAGTATTGGTCACCATGGCCGGCCTCCCAAATCGATCGAGGCAAATTACTCCACCTTCGCCTCCGGCCTCCACCAGTTTCCTTTCGACAACTTCACTGGCCGCTTGCTCTACAGTCATATCCTCATACTCCATCAGCGCAGATATATCATGAGCCACAGCCCAGCGAATGAAATATTCGCCGTGCCCGGTGGCTGAAACACCACAGGTCCGGTTATTTGCATAGGTTCCTGCTCCAATGACAGGTGAATCTCCGATGCGTCCGAATTTTTTATTGGTCATCCCACCCGTGGAAGTGCCGGCACAAAGATTTCCATCCTTGTCCAGGGCCACACACCCCACTGTGCCGTGTTTCTCACTCTCTTTTGCACGCTCTAAGGATTCAAACCGGTTCTTGGTGTAGAAATAGGAAGGATCTACCATCTCCAGTCCTGCTTCCTCTGCAAATACCGATGCGCCCTTCCCGGCCAGCATCACATGCTCGGACTCTTCCATCACTGCCCTGGCTGCTGTTATGGGATGCTTGATATCAGTGACGCCTGCCACAGCTCCCGCGTTCAGGTCACCCCCGGTCATGATGGATGCATCAAGTTCATTAATTCCCTCACTTGTAAAAACAGCACCTTTCCCTGCATTGAAAAGGGGATTATCCTCCATGCAGCGAATCACTTTCTCCACTGCATCGATGCTGGTGCCTCCCTCCTTCAGGATATCCAAACCAATTTGGAGGGCGCTGTCCAAAGCATGGGTATAGAGCTTCTGCCTCGGTTCGGGCAGATTTTCAAAATTCATACGACCGGCTCCCCCATGCAGGACGAGTGCATAATCATAAGGACCGGGTTGCGATTCACTGGATTCTTGTTTTGTATCCCGGGAATTGCATGCCGAGATCAGCACAACCAGAATAATCATTAGAGGGGTAAAAGTGCGATAATTCATTTCATAATTGATTTGAATGGGTCTATAAAACATCAATCCCTAATTTAAGAAAATATGAGCAAGGAACCTACTGGTGATTTTTCTTTGAATCTATGGTAGCCTGGGATTTAGGTGCAAGGATTCACAACTCATAAGCCATTTGAGCAGTGGATTCTTTCTCTAGATTCTATTCAATGTACACTATCTGAAAACCAGGTTGTCTTTTTCGGAATAGCCGGAAGTCACAGGGGTGTGAGTTTTTCCTAATGTGTGACTATTCAGTTCATTTTAAGTTGCCTATTTGCGACCATAATATATTGTATTACAGTGTTATACAAGGTAAATGGAGTTGCGTAATCAATATTCAATAGTTACCACTATGCGAAGAAGTCACCTACATGTGACTCGCAGGAAATCCAAAAAAGTGTAGGTAGCAGGATAAAAAATGACACTGCTGCATCAGAGATTTCATGACAATATTCATTCAAATTTAGCGTAAGAGTAAGTGAAAGCTTAGAAGATTAATGTTCAATTTGGGGAAATCAACATTTGGTTTAAGTAAAATGATGGAAATAAGGGGATTACTTCTTAAATCAAGCCCAAAAAGGTAAAAATACTTAACTTAATACGCCAGGTAAATCAATAACGCAACCCACATTCTAGTAAAATCGTCTTATATAACATGAGATCAATAATGAACAAGATAATCCTCCTTTTATGCATCATCATTTCTCTAAGCTCGTGTGAGAAATTAGATGATTATCCCGGCCATATAGAGACTGATTTTAACCATAAGATTTTAGATGGTTATTTTGTGAAATCAATTGCCTTTGACAGTCAGGGTAACGCATGGATCGGAACTTTTAAGCAGGGACTGATCAGGTATAATTCAGGTGGGACAACCATATACAATTCCGCTAATTCAATAATTCCTGATACTTCAGTAATATACGATATTGCTGTTGACAGCAAGGATAACATATGGATTGGTTGCGAAGGACTGATAAAATTCGATGGAAATGAGTTTACCCGGTACAACTCCACAAACTCACCCATCCCTGAAGATTTCGTATATTCTATTGCAATTGATTCAAAAGATAATATCTGGTTCACCTCATGTAGATTTCGACAGGGTGGAATCGTAAAGTATGATGGTACAAATTGGACTGTTTACAGACCGGATAATTCAGAATTACCTGTAAATTTTGTAAAAAGCATAGCCATTGACAACAATGATAATGTTTGGCTAGCACTATCAGAGATTGTTACCAAAACGTACCTGGTAAGAATTAAGAACGACAACTGGATAACTTATACAAGTGAAGATTTAGGTTTTTCACCCTACTATATCGGTAACATACAGCTCAATAGTAAAAATGAAGTATGTGGAGCAATTGATTATTCTCTTTCGAGTACAATTTATAATAATGGACCGCAGGTATTTATTTTTGATGGAAAATCATCCCAGCAATTGCAGTATGATAGTATTTCAGGTGTAAAATCCATTACAGTTGATAATGAAGACAATATTTGGTGTGCTGCCTATGGTGGATATGCCGTATATAATGGTAAAGAGTGGATAATAGATAATACTTCATTTGAAGAGTTTAGTGTATTTACAATTGAGCAGGCACTGGATCACTCAATTTGGATCGGTACCGGAAGTGGAATCTACATAAACGATAAACCTTGAATAAAGCGCCCCCTTTAGTTTACACCAAAAAAAATAAATCCCGGAACTTAAGCAATTCCGGGATTGTTCGGTGTATGGTTAAGTCTCTCTTAATCTATTTCGATATTCCCGTATTTGGTAATAAGATTTATGGTGGATTTTGGACTGGAACCAACGGTACCCCAAACTTTCATTGAGGTGCCCTCTTTGGATTTACTCAGTTTTCCATCTTTGTTTACTGCTACCTTTCCATATTTGGAAGCACCCTCAAATTTGAATGAAGCTCCGGACTCCACTCCTATGCTGATATTTCCATAGGAGAGCGATGCATCCACTTTATCAAATCCCTTTGATAATTTGGCAATATTGGCACTTGTATAAGAAGAGCTTAATTCAAGTGATTTGTTAAGTAGACCAAATTTCAATCCAGAGTACTTCAATTGAGCCTCAAAACTATCCACCTCATCAAGGAAATACTTGTCATAAGCACCTTCTGTGACAATTCCACCGGCTTTCTCACCTGTCAGTTTGGAATATTTGCTTTCCATAAACAACATCTTTGATAGCATTCATCTCCATATCCGAGTAGGCAAGTTCCAATTCCATCCATCCTGCATTTTCAATGGTTCCATTGGAATAGGCCAGCTCCAACATATTATAATGGCTTTTCATTACCCTGGAAAGTTCTCCGGCCTTAAGGTTACTGTATTTCAGATCCAGTAGTACGAGTCCGGAAACTTCCTGAATGAACAGGTCACCATAGGAATTTTCCACATCCAGGTTTATATAGGCCGGTGCTTTAATGGTGATGTTGATATTCGGTTTTCACATTTCTTGACCAACCATTTTCCATTTCGGTTACAAGGGAAATGGTGTTACCTGATTTCTGAATGGAAATATCGATCTTCTTCAGTGCTTCTTCAGCTCTACTTGTTTGATGAGGCATTCGTACTTCCACTATTGCAAGTATATCCACCACATTTTTATCCCAGGTCAACAACTCAACATCCGAATACTTGGTATCTGTTGATAGTGTAGACCCCCTTACTCACATCGAAGGTTTCGGTGTATTCCTTTCTCGCGTCCTGGGCAGACAGAGAAAAGCTTACTGTAACAATCAGGAGCAGTGACAGGAGCAAACTTTTCGATTTAAACACTTTCATTTTCATAATTCTCAGATGTTTCTGATTTAATTTGATTCAATTGTATAATGATTTGGTCCATTACTTCCAGTTTAATCTGGTAATGACGGATCAGAGCATTGATCACCCGTCGTCATCAGGATTAGCCTCAAGGTCATTCATCAGTTGCTGATGATAGGTATCCAGGTCAC
This sequence comes from uncultured Bacteroidales bacterium, assembly GCA_963710385.1. Classification (GTDB taxonomy): domain Bacteria; phylum Bacteroidota; class Bacteroidia; order Bacteroidales. The sequence continues at coordinate 136,332 of CAVQAB010000012.1, forward strand.
TTAAGTTCATTCAATAACACCGCCTTTTCTTCTGAATTATCAAAATTGAAATCGCATGGATCTGTTCATACCTGTCATTGACCTGGGAGGTATAGTACATGTCTGCCTCCAATGGAGTGGCTGGGATCTCTCCTGGCAGCCATTTTATTACCACTTTTGTGCTGCTTGATGAGTCACAATTGCGGAGGTAAGGATGATCGCAAGGGAAGCTGCTATTTGCAATGGCATGTCTGAATTAAATTTTCGGACAGGTTACCGATTGTCCCCAGTTTTTGCATGAATCGCTGTTCATGCCCCTCCTAGGGCTGGTCGGTATCGAGCAGCAACCGCTGTTCTTTGATATGTTTTTCAAGATCAATCATTTTCCTCTTCTGTTTTCTTCAACAGCTCAAGTAACTTTCTTTTTAGCCCGGTGGTACTGCGTTCTGGAGGTGGCATTGGAAATATTCAGAATCTCTGATACCTCCTCATGGTCATACCCTTCGAGCAGAATGAGAGAGAGAACGATCCGGTAACCTTCCGGTAGGGCATAAATGGCCTTCTTTGATGGTTTCTGTCTGATATGCCTCAGCTCGTGGACTTGATTCAGGCTGATCGTCTTGTTCTCCTCAATCTCACTCAACCTCATCCAGAGAGAATTGTTCCTTTTTCAAGTCTGAGGAAATCCAGCGCTTTATTGATGACTATCCGTTTTAGCCAGGCCCCGAAACTTACCTCTCCTCTGTAGGTTTTTAATTTTAATAAATGCTTTTAAGAACGCTTCCTGCATGACATCTTCTGCGTCGTCAGGATCTCCGACAATTCTCAGGGCAAGTGTTGTACATGGCCACATGATACAATCGGTACAATTCAAACTGCGCTTTTCGATCTCCCCGCTTACAGGCCTCAATCAAATGCTGATGTTTAGGGCTGTAAGTTTCGGATCTCTCTCTTTCTGCCACAATGACGAAGGATTTATTGGAATGTTGCATGTAAGATATGAAAATCAGAGCGGTCATGATTCAATATTATTTGATAAATGATTCTGAATGCAGTAAATTGTGGCCCATTCCCAACTAACTGAATGATAAAGTGATGAAATCCAGAATTTTAAAGAGGTCACCATGTAGTGTGGTTGCAGTGTTAGTGATCATTTTTACAGTTCTATCCTGCGGAAGATTGCCAAAACCTGATTTCACTTATTCTCCAAAGGACAATCCGGAGGCAGGTGATACCATATGGTTCTCCAATGAATCTTCTATTTCAGAAAGGTTCGAATGGAAGTTTGGAGACGGTGGAATATCCAATCAGAGTAATCCCATATATATTTACAAGGAGGCAGGTATATATGAAATAAAGCTAACTGCCTTCAACGAATCGGGAGAGAACTTTATCACTGAATCTGTCTCTATTAGAGAACCCACAATTCTAGGTTTGATATCATATGACAGTACAGGCTTAAATCCATTATCTGGTACAACCATATGGGTTTATGATAACGAAAGGGACAGAGACAGTCTCTATACACCACTCTATTCAGGTACCACAGACAGTGAGGGAAACGTGGAATTTAGAAATGTGGACGCCAAGGTGTATCATGTCTGGGCCATCAAGGAGGAGGCAGTAGGTAAATGGACCTTCAGAGGCTATACTGCTCCTTTGCGCCAGAACAAAGTGAACCGGTTTACATTTCCATGCACCTGGAACGATACCGTTACCTTGTGAAGTCTCCGGATTAATTGGTGCTCACCTGGTGGACCACGTCAATAATAGTCCCATCTACCCATTTAATGGCTGCCACTATCCGCTCCTCCAGATGAGGTGGTTCGGGAATCCCACAGATCCGATCTGCTTCGGACTTTAACTCCTCAATTGATTTAATAGGCAAACCACTGTTCTTTGTCAGTTCGATCAGGTCTTTCCTTCGTGGGTTAATGGCGATGCCTCGTTCGGTAACAATCACATCTATCAGTTCACCTGGACCACAAAGGGTGGTCACCCGATCATTGATCACTGGAATCCTGTCACGGAATAGCGGTATCGGAAGGATCACTGTTTTGGAAAACAGGCAGTTTTGCCAGCCTCCGATTCCATGAAGCAGGTTCCGTCAGAGTGAGTCACCACATTGGCATTGAAATCCAGGTCGACTTCTGTGGCACCAAGGATCACCACATCCACCATCCCTGCAAAATTTCCTTTTCCGTGGTAGTTATAACTGGTAAACGGACTGGTCCAGACATGACCCGGATTTTCAGCCATGGACCTGACACCTTCCAGGTCAAAGGTCTGTCCGTCCAGGATATAATCTAACAAGGCCCTCTTCCAGCATCGAAACCAGGTATTTGTTGCTGCCCACCCCGGGCAAACCTGGCCTTGATACCCTTTCTCTTCATGATCTCCCTGAAATACTCACCTACTGCCAGGGAGGTTCCTCCGGCACCTGACTGAAAACTGAAATCCATCCTGGATGATACCTGCACTCATCGCAGAACCTTGCGGTGAGTTCAGCAAGCAGTAGTCTGTCCGGGGACTCTGGTTATCTGTGTAGTGCCGGAGATGATCTTGTCATGGATCACCCAGTTTCTCCACCTCCACCACATAATCCACATAATTGCCCTGGATCTGCCATGGATATGCAGGGAAACTCCACCAGGTTGATCGGTGGCAACGATCACTCTTATCTGCATACTGTGAATCTGCCAGTGCAAATCCGAGCAATCCGCAGGCCGAATCACCGGACAGTCCGTTGGCATTTCCAAAAGGATCGGCAGCAGGGGCTCCAATAACTGCAATATCGATCTTCACCTCACCATCCTGTATGGCCTGGTACCGTCCTCCATGTGACCGGAGTACACCCATCCCTTCATCTCCACCCTCGGAGACAAACCTGTCCCAGGGGTCCGTTCATGCTTCCCTCAATGCGCTGAATGGTTCCATCTTCCAGGTACTGGTATAAGGTGTGCATGGCAGGGAAATGAAGCTGATGGAAACCATCGCAATCCTTTTACTCCCATTTCATGGGCTATATCAAACACCATGATTGGCCAGGAAATCTCCATTTCTGAAATGATGGTGTGTTGAAATGGTCATGCCATCTCTCAATCCGGACTTCTCCAGGGCTACACGTAAATCCTTCACCCTTTTGTCTCCATCGGATGGGTAATCGCCAGAGCTGACAATGGTTGCTCCATGCTTTCTGCCTTCAGGTTTGAATTTCCCCACGCCCTTGAAGGGTATGGCTGCTTCTCCGTTGATTTGGCTGATTACCTTGCGACCTGCTGCATTGGTGATATGGGTCATATGATTATGATTCTGGTTGTTGTCTAAGTCCAAACTGGATTGCCAGGGATAGGGTCTGCTGCGCACGTTTAACTACCGGAGGGTCGATCATCTTTGTACCCAGGGATACCACGCCCAGTCCCTTCGCTTCTGCCTCCTTAAATGCTTCAACGATTTGCTCTGCTCTTATGATCTCCTCTTCACTGGGAGTGAAGCCCTCATGGATGACAGGAATCTGCCTTGGATGTATACACCCCATGCCTTCAAATCCAAGAGATTTGGAATGTTCCACATTCAGTTTCAGACCCTCCATATCCTCCACATCTGAAAAGACCGAATCGATGGGCTGTATTCCTGCTGCTTTACATGCATTTACAAGTCTGGTCCGTGCATAGAGCGATTCCTCTCCGGAGGGTTCGTTTTACGCCCAGATCGGCCGTGTAATCTTCCAGTCCAATGGCCATGGCAACCACCTGTTCAGAAGAAGCTGGCAATCTCGAAGGCCTTTTCCACACCCAAGGCAACTTTCAATAATGGGCATAAAGAAAACCTCCTGATTCATGTTGTATCTCCTTCAATATTGATTTCACCCGCTCTTCCACCTGAATTACCTGCTTTCCACGTTCACATTTCGGGATCAGGATCAGGTGTACATGATGGGGTACATGACATCCAGGTCATCCAGTCCCCGGCAACTGGTTGATCCTCACCATCCGTTCAGCACCATAAAAATCGACCTGTCTCAGGGCATTTCTGATCAGTATCCGGGCTTCATGCTTCTTATCCTGGGCTACAGAGTCTTCCAGGTCAAGGATAATGCCATTGGGTTTATGGATCCCTGCATTCAACATCATGCTGGGTGTGTTCCCGGGCAGATAAAGCCTGGAGAACCTGACCTGTTCTTTCTGGGACTCATACTGGTTTTGAGGAATCATGGGAGGCAGCCATGACCGATCGGTGGATTGAATTTTTTTGACTGCGGCTTCAATGCGCGCCCCAATAACAAACGGTAAGGCACCCGAATCTTCAATTCCGATTTGGGCATGCGGAACATCCAGATATTCAAGGACTTCAGTAACTTGTTGTCGTGATCTGGGATCCAAACATCGCTGCTACCTTGCTTTTCAACTGGATCTCAATTCCCCCGCTCTCTCTGATTTCAAGCGTTACATGGCAATCGGAACGAACACGCTTCCCTTTATTTCCGGCAGTTGCTATTTGACCCATGATCTGATAATTTGAAACTTAAACAAAATTAATCCCTCTGCATCACCAAATTCAAGGTCGCCCTATGTTACATAGCAACAACCACCTAAAACTATGGAAACCATGAACCGGTAAAATGTGGTTGATCTTCCTGCCTAGGAATCGCTACAGAACTCTGTTAATACGCCGAATGTGGATTTTGGATGAAGGAAAGCGATCTGCATTCCTTCTGCTCCTTTTCGCGGGACCTCATCAATAAGTACAACACCTTGCTCAGCCGCATGTTTCAAGGATTCAGATACATTTCCCACGGCAAATGCCAGGTGATGGATCCCCGGACCTTTCTTTTCAATAAACTTCCCGATAGGACCTTCGGGATCGGTACTTTCCAAAAGCTCAATCTTCGTATCACCTACTTTAAAAAAAGCAGTTTTTACTTTCTGGTCAGGAACCTCCTCAATGGCATAGCATGTTAGGCCAAGCACCTTCTCATAAAATCCAATAGATTCTTTGAGGTTGGCCACCGCAATCCCAATATGCTCAATATGTGTTGGTTTCATATTTCATGGGGGTATTTATTAATCATTTAATATATGAGGCAAAATCAGTCAATCAGTCAGCAGATTATTGGAACAGTTAATCTTCCAGGGCATCATAGATCACCTGTTGAACCGCTGTTCGTATATTCATTTCAATTAGCTTGTCATTTCCCTGATTGGGATGGACCCTGTTGGACAGGAATACATATACCAGATCATAGGCAGGATCCACCCATGTGAGATTACCAGTGAAACCTGAATGTCCAAAACTTAACGGAGAGGCGTCATTACAGGCAGGGCCTTCATCTGGTATATCTGTAACAGGGCGGTCAAATCCCAGACCCCTTCGGTTCTCCTCATCGCAGTTATAACAGGATGTATAGAGGTTTAAAGTAGTGGAATCAATATACCTCCTCTGACCGTACCAACCACCGTTCAGGTACATCTGCATCATTTTTGCGAGGTCATTGGCGCAGGAGAAAAGTCCCGCATTTCCTGAAACTCCACCAAGCATAGCGGCACCCATGTCATGCACGTGGCCCTGCAATAGTTGCCGTCTGTAAAAGATGTCATTCTCCGTGGGAACGATTCGTTCCCGGGGAAATCGGCTCAGGGGTTTATATCCCAATGTATGTGCCCCCAGCGGAGCGTAAAAATTGTGCCACACATAGGGATACAGCATGGTATCGGTGGCCGTTTCTATGATCTGATGAAACATATAGAAACCAAGTCCGCTGTACCTGTATTCTCTTGAAATCATTTCGGAAATGTGGATCCAGTGATAGATCGAATCGATCAAATCCTTCCTCATATAGAGATCATCAGCTACCTGGAAAGGATAATCAGGTGAGTAGGATTTCTCATAAATGCCGTCCACATACTTCACATTCCGGTTCACATAGGTTCCCTCGCCTATCTTCAGCGGATGGACATGGGTCCAGTTGCTGCTGATCAGGCTCTGGGATGTGTCCAGTGGCTCCAGGGTTTTATAATAAAAAGGGATCCAGGGAATCATCCCTGATTGGTGTGTGAGTACATCACTGATCAGCAGATTTGACTTGTTGGAACTATCGGGTATGGGATCATAAGCTCCCATCAGGGAGTCCTCGTGGAACTTCCCCTGATCCCGCAATCGCATGAGTGCCGCCAGGGTTGAGCTGATTTTAGTGATGGAAGCCAGGTCATAAATATCAGTCAGTTTCACCGGTTTCCTCTTCTGATAGGTATGGTATCCGTAAGCTTTGTGCCATATCACTTTACCTCTGCGGGCAACAAGCACCTGGCAACCGGGCATGGCCTTTTCACGGATGGCCTCATGGATGATCTTCTCCATTTTTCTAAGCGTATCCGCGTTCATACCCACATCCATGGGAGCCCCATAACCGAGTCGGGTTGCCTGAGCCGTAGAGATGCCTTCTCCTGCATAGGCCAGATTTCCTGCAGAAACCGGGATGCGGCCCGAAAAGGAGACTCCACCGAAAATCCCCTGTAATGTCAGTTCCTGATACAGCTGATCATCACTGTAGGAAAGGACGATGGCATCCAGGTGATCAAGCGTGGAAAAGCGTGTCAGCGCATAGGGATAACCGGCCACATTCAGAATAAGTGTGGATGTTGTATCCAGTTGTTCAACAAAGCTGGCAGTCCCTTCGCTGATACCATACCCCCTTGTGGCACGGGTACTGGTATTCAAAACATTGACAATAACTGTATTGTACCTCTTTAGCTTCAGAATTAACTCCGAACGATCCAGTTGGTCGCTTGATGAAGGGAGGGTAAAATGGGTACCCTCAAGGTAGAGGTCCGTGGTTGCTCCAAATTCAGTGTCGCCGGCTGTACTGATGGTTACTGTGGCCAGCTTTATGGCAGGCAGGTTCGATAAAGGGATTGCAGAACCTCGATTCTTAATCAAACTCAGGGAGTGCTCCACCAATTGGCGCTGGAGTCCGGTGTAACTATATTTGTTCAGATCCTCAATTAAATTTTCGGTCTCTACAGGCTCCCAATGATTCAGTCCAACCCAATATTTGGCCTGAAGGATTTTACGACAGCTTTCATTAACCTCTTCTTCAGAGATCTCGCCCCTTTTAACCGCCCGTTTCACCATGGCAATTGTTTTGCCCACATCCGAAGGCATTAAGAGGATGTCATTTCCTGCTTTCACCGCTTCTACTTCCCTCTCTCCGGGTTCAAAGAAGTTACTTAGACCTTTCATGTTTAAAGCATCCGTAACAATCAGACCCTTAAAATCCATCTGCTCTTTCAAAAGTCCCGTAACGGTTGGTCTGGAGAGTGTGGTTGCCCTGTTGTCCCTCGGGTCAAGAGCCGGCACCTGAAGATGGGCTACCATGATCCCTGTTAATCCTCTCCGGATCGCTTCACGAAAAGGGAAGAGTTCCATAGAATCAAGGCGGTTCATCTCATGGTGGATCACTGGCAGTGTTCGGTGGGAATCTGTATCTGTATCTCCATGACCGGGGAAATGTTTGGCCGCCACAAGCAAACCATGATCCTGCATTCCCTGCATCATTGCGATCACCTTATCAGCAACATTCCTGCGATCTTCACCAAAGGAACGTGTTCCGATGACCGGATTGAACGGATTGTTATTGATATCTGCAACAGGAGCAAAATTCATATGGACCCCTAAGCGTTTAAACTGATCGGCCATTTGGGTCCCTGCTTTATAAATTAAACTATTGTCGGAAATGGCTCCCAAAGTCATGGTGGGCGGATAGGTGATTGTATTTTCCAACCTCATTCCCAGTCCATTCTCTCCATCTATGGCAATCAGAAGCGGGACTTTAGATGCCTGCTGGAATCGATTCGTTAACCTGGCTTGTTCAATTGGTTCTCCCTGGAAAAAAAGAATTCCTCCCACACCACGGCGGGTCACCTGTCTGATCACAGCCCTTTCGTGTTCCAGACCCTGATTGGAGTAGCCATAGACCATAATCATTTGGGCAATGCGCTCATCCAGTGAGAGTTGATCCATTATCGAATCTACCCAGGTGTGATCTGCTTTGAGAAAGGGCGGTGTATCAGGAAATGAGGGCTCAAAACTGGATTGGAGTTTGATATAGCCCGATTGTGATCCGCTGAATATTAAAAATAAAAGAGCCAGAACTGCTATCTGTAACAGGTTGTTTTTCATTGCTTCACCAGGTGCTTTCGTCTATGGGTCCTTCTGCATTACAAATATATTCGGATGTAATGATCAGAAAAAACAAATTATCAACACTGGCATACCATAGAAAATGTTTGTTTTGAGAGGAGTGCAGGAGAAATTCCGTGGTGCTATTTCGCTTATCAAAGCGATACCCGGTTCAGGAACTCATGGACATGTTCGGCGTAGGTCCTGGAAACAGGTATCCGAATCTCCTCTGGAAAGTCCATGTAGATATATAGGTTGGTGCTGATCAGCTTAACCAATTTGATGTTTTCGAAATTCACCATATAGGATCGGTGACATCGCTGAATGAGGGTTCCTTCCAGCTCCTTCTCCAGTCGCTTCATGGTATTCCGTAGCATAATCTTCTTGGTCTTACCTTTTTCAATGGTATGGACCGTTACATAGTTATCGGTCGATTCCACAAAAAGGATATCACGCGATTTGATGGAGAAGCGCAGCTTCTCAGTTTCATCCCTGAAGCTGATCATCTTCTTCTCTCTGAATTCCATTGAGGTGTTCTCTGTCAGGTTTTCCAATTTACCTCGCTTATCCTTCAGGGAGAGCCAGAGCCACGAAAGTGAATAGGGAATGGCCAGGACCAGTAGGGTGATAAACAGCAATCCCGTAAAACGCTCCACCAATTCAGCTCCCGATTTTAGCAGTATTAGATCTACCACAAGATATCCGGCAGCCAGTAACACGATCTCCATCAGATTCCAGAGAGCAAATAACAGGATGGTAAACTTTATCCTGCCAGCCAGGGAGACGAAGATTAGCTTGCTGACCACAATGATCAGCATGCCTGAAAGTATGAATGCACTGGAATAGAAGAAAAATTCTATCCTCCCCACCTCAAACCAGGAGGCTGCATTAAAAGGAGAGTAGATGTTGATAAACACCAGGGCAAAAATGGAAACAAACATCACCTGGGTGATGATTGTTGACTTATCTTTAAGATAATCAGGTATTTCTCTTAAAAGGCGTTTCATTGTTCAGGAAACTGCAAACAAAGATAGCCATTTCAGATATCTTAATCATTGGGATTGGAGAGGATCCGGGTGATCTCCAGCTCAGTCCGCCTGTTGAGCGCCCTTCCCTCCTCAGTTGTATTCTCTCCAACAGGTTTCTGCAGGCCATAACCAACGGACTTCAGTCTATGGACAGCAATCCCTCTCTCTAACAGGTAATCCACCACGGTCTCTGCCCTTTGCTCAGACAGTTTCTGGTTGTAATCCGCAGATCCGGTATGATCAGTGTGTCCACTTATTTGCACTGCAATGCCTGGATTGAGTTGAAGGAAGTGATAAACCTTATTTAGTTCAGCTCTTGAAGCAGGCAGTAACTCGTAAGAATCGGTCTCAAAGAAGATGTTCTGCAAAACAACACTGCTTCCTACAATGACGCGTTCAAGGGGAAAATCCCGGCGAAAAGGATCCGTCCTGCTGTGGAGACCTGTAAAGGTGAAATGATCTGAATAGAATAGGTAACCATCCGCCGATATATTCAGAGCATAATTCCTGTCCGTGGGTAGGGAGATCAGATACGCTCCTTCCCCCTCCCTGGATTCCAGTTCCATCACAGTCTCTTCGGTCTCGAGATCAATAAGCTGCATCACCGATTTAAGTCCTTTCATATTTCGTGAATCATACACCCTTCCTTTCATATAGGAGACAAGTACAGGTCTCACATGCGGCGGAAGCTCAAAGGTATAGAGGTCTGTATCTGTACCCGAATACCGGTCAGATGCAAAATAGGCACGTTCACCTGTGGCATTCACTGATAATCCTATCTCATCGTTATAGGTATTGATGGGATAACCCAGGTTTTCAGGCTCTGACCATTGCAGACCCGATTTATTTCTGGAGATAAACAGGTCACCCTGACCCATGCCCGGCCAACCTGTGGAGGAAAAATACAAGCTCTGCTGGTCGGGATGTATAAAAGGCGACTGTTCCAGACCTGATGAGTTTACAGAATCTCCCAGATTAACCGGATCGGTCCAACCATTTCCGTGTTTTTCAGACATCCAGATATCATAGGACCCTTTTCCTCCAGGCCGGTCGGAGGTAAAAAAAAGTCTCCTTCCGTCGGCCGATATGGTGGGATGTTTTTCACTGTACCGTGAATTTACCGGTGCACCCAGGTTAAGGGGAGTTGTCCACTTTCCTTGCTCCCAGCGGGATTGATAAATATCACACATGCCTTTCCCATCGCGTCGGTTGCAGGCTGTAAAATAGAGGGTCTGTCCATCGGCGGTCAAGGTATGTGCCCCTTCATTATCGGTCGTGTTCAGCGGTGGTCCGGCATTGACGCGATTACTCCACTGATTTCCGGTCCTTGTGGCGTAAAAAAAATCTTCATTCAGATTGAGAGGATTTCCACCCTCCCGGGTTGCCAACGGCAACATTACTGTGAATATAATCATCTGCTCATCCACAGAAAGAGAAGGCCAGTATTCACTATACTCCGAGTTCACAGCATTACCCAGTCTTTCAGGCTGAAAAGGAACCGGATGCTTGATGGCATCTATAGCAAAATCACACTTCTGCTTCAAAATAATTCCAGCCTCACGCATCCTGACCTGCTCCGGAGGGAAAGAAAGAAACCTCTCAATAAGTTCAAGGGTCCGGGAATAATCTCCCTCCATCATGGTGAGTCCGGCCAGCAACCTGTACCCGTCTGGATTGCCCTCGGGATCAATCTCAAGTGAAATTGTAAAATGATGGATGGCCTCTTCCACCCTTCCCTGGTCATAACAGACCTGGGCCAGCATCTGATATGCCTCTATGAATTCCTTATCGGCTTTAATGGCCTTCAGCAGCGCTTTTTCGGCTCCCGCATGATCCCTGGCCTCAAAATAGTTTCGGGCCTCTTCAAATCTTTTTATGGCCTTTCTTGAAGAGGTACTGTAGCCCTGTGCCATAGTGATTCCGGAGAAAACCAGCAGGATCAAAATCAGCCATATCCGATTCAAACTTTTCATATCAGGGGATCCTCATGTATTTATGGGACTGTAATGAAATCATCCAACGCGGATTCTTTTTCACAAATTCAATAATGACGGGGAGGATGGTCTCACGCTGACTCCATTCGGGTTGCATAAAAAGCTTGCAATCTCCATGAACCCTGGAAGCATTTTCAATGGCCCAATCAAAATCCTCCGGGGAAGCTATGATCATTTTTAATTCATGGGCCGTCAAAAAATGTTCCTCCACGGGTGGGGCATTCTTTTTGGGCGAAAGGCAAATCCAATCCCAGCTGCCGCTCAGCGGATACGCACCGCTGGTCTCCAGGAAAGTCTCTATACCATTCTTTTTTAATAATTCAGTCAGGTAATCCAGGTTAACCATCAGAGGTTCTCCGCCGGTTACCACCACCGCTGCTGCAGGATGGGCCATCACATGCTCCAGGATCTGCTCGGCCGGAACTACTGGATGCAATGAGGGATTCCAGGAAAACTTTGTGTCACACCAGCTGCATCCCACATCACATCCTCCGATTCTTATGAAATAGGCTGCTTTTCCTGTGTGGTATCCCTCTCCCTGTATGGTATAAAACTCCTCCACCAGAGGGAGCTTCTTTCCTCCTTCAAATATGCTCTGATCGTCCCTCATTTTCCAGAATCCGAAATCATTTCTGCAAAGGTAGTGAACTATTGGGAATGAATTGATCTGCGCAACTTAAAGAGGGTTTGCTCGAATATGTTCCTTTCAGATGAGATATAAATTCCGCCTGCAGCGTCGAAACAGATCCCCTCCACCTGCCTGCCACTCCTCAGGGGATAAATCCTTGCCTTGCCTCCACACACTATCTTGCCCGGATCATTTGCGTACTTATACTGAATTACGATTGGAGAACCATCCCTGTATCCCAACAGGACCACCTGCTTTTCCTCAGGAAACAGGTCCGCACCGGTTATGAGAACCCGGGCATCATACAAATACCTGCGCTTAACATGATAGTGTCCTGGCTCACTTGGAATTACATACACCGAAGTTGATTGATTTACCCAGTCCTTTGAAAAGAGATAGAGGGAATCGCCATGGGCAAATATGGCTTCACAATCATGGGAGGAATTGCCATTGTTGTTCCTGACAATATCCTCATCGAATGAGAGGGAGATGATGCCATTGTGGTTGATGGCCGGATCTCCTGATAACACTCCTGACTTCGGAATCCTGTAGATGATCACCGTATCTCTGGTGGCACTGTTATTTCCAACATCGGCCACATAGATGTGATGTTCGTCCACTGCAATATCTTCCCAGTCGATATTGTTGGCATTGCTGATCATGGTTTTTCTGATCACACTCCCATCCTGAGGTACCACACAGTAGAGGGCTGCCTCTCCCCCGCTATCATTGAAAGTCCATATTCGCCCATCTAAATAAAGCAATCCGCTGGTCTCGGCAAGTGTGGAGTCGAGGCTTGAATGTTTTATCATGTTTCCAGGAACTGCATGCTCACAGCCGGTGGCATAAAACCTATAGCTGCACGAAGAAGTGAACCCTGTTACAAGGATAAGAGTGAAGACGATCGAAAAATTTCTCATAAGGAGAAACTACTTCCTGAGCCAAAGGCGGGAAATCAGGTAATAGAGTATCCTGAGTATTGTTACAATTCCATAGATAACCAGCGAGACCAGCAGGACCACATGGAGCTGTGTGATCAACTCTTTTGCAGGGGATGAATTTTGAATAATCCCGATCACATTCATAATATATGCCACCGCAAAACAGATCACAAAGATAATTAATTCGCGTTTTTTATTGGCGGCAGTAATGGTTGTATCCCTTAACATAACAGAGTGCATTTTTACATGGCCAATCCTTCTGGCCAGTTTTCAATTCTATGGTTCATCATCGCTTCAAATCCCATCAAAGTGGTAATACTTGCATGGAATCCTTGTTGTGTGATCCAGGGATCCATACGGTTATTTCTCACATCCGAGACAAAAGATTCCATCTCGATATCTGTTCCATCGGACTTCAACAACTTGTCAAGAAGATAGGTTCCCTTGTCTTCAGAAGGATCTTCGGGTACCCAGCTGGCTCCCCCGATGGGAATGGCATCGAAAACTTTATGCTCGAGGTTATTAATCAACTGGATAATCCCGGGTGCCGGGGGAGGTTGTTCATTGAAGATATAACCCGTCTCCATCTCAATAGTACCTTTCGGGCCCATGGCCTGAATCTCCATTCCATATTTCTTGTTGCTGATCATTGAGTCGTACACGACATGGGCTCCGGATGGATAATGGTACACCAGGTTTACATTATCAAATACTTCCCGGCCATCTTTCCAGTGATTAATGCCCCCGGATCCCATCACATAGTCAGGTGTATCCTTCAGCACCCAGTTGGTCACCTGAAGGTGATGACTGGCCAATTCGGTCATCAAACCCCGGGAGTATTCATGGTACATCCGCCAGTTGATTTTGCGCTCCAGTTCAGGCGAAGGAACCGGTCTGCGCCAGTCATTGTTCCTGTGCCAATAGGCTCGCATCTGGGTCACTTCACCGATGGTGCCATCTTCAATTTCCTTGATTGCCTGTAGGATTCTGGTATTGAAGATTCGCTGATGACCAATATAGAGGATCTTGTTATTGCGCTGCTGAGCCTTTACCATCTCATTGCAATCCTCGTAGGTCATGGCCATGGATTTCTCGCAGAAAACATGCAGTCCGGCGTCCAGTGCGTCAATGGTTATTTTCATGTGCTGGTCCAGTGGTGTGGCAATTACCACCCCATCCATCACTTCACTTTCAAGCATTTGGCGATAATCCCTGTAACCCTTTGATCCGGGTCCCAGAAGTTTTCCGGCCCGTTCAAAATGAGGTTCATAATTGTCGCAGTAACATGAAATTTCCAGGCCGGGAACCGCATTCAGATGTTCCAGTAGATATATTCCCCTGGAACCAGGTCCAATGATCCCCAACTTCACTGTCTTCAAGCTGTCCTGCGCGTATAATTCTTTCAACCAGGGCATGCCAGAGGCAAATAAGCCTGCGGCTGCCATACCGGAGAAAGCTTTAATAAAATCTCTTCTGTCAGTTTCCATAAATTATGATCATTCTTGTTTATTCTTCCGGAAGGAGCCATTTGACTTCCAGATCAGAAATTCCCTTGAGAATATCCATGGATTGCTCCTTGCCCGCACTATAAAGGGCAGTTGAGAATACCTCTGCCCTAACAGGATCATGTGATTTCACACTCACCAATCCCTCTTCTTTTTGCATTAATAATGTTATTGGATTCACGATATGGCCCGAATTTGCAAACTTTTTCTGATTATTCAAAGTATTTCCACTTGTGGAAAGTGCATTATTATTAAGATTAAATATGAACGGGTCATTTGTTGATTGAAATGGGACGCTAACCTTCCATGTATCTCCGTAGGGATGGGTTCCCATTCCGTAAACCAGGCTTTCGCCAAAGCTGATCAATGCACATTCAATACCGGAGGATTCAAGGATCAATAAGATTTTATGAACAGCATACCCCTTGCCATATCCACCCAGATCAATCTGCATGCCCTTTTCCCTGAACATGATCTCCTGATTATTGATCATCAGTTTCTCCATTCCGACACGCTTGCGGATTTCGTACGGAGGTGGTTTAACCTCCTTTCCCAATTCCCTGTAATAATCGAACACTGGTTTCATGGTTACATCAAAAAAACCATGCGACTCCCGGTGATAATCGGTGATTTCGCGAAAGATGGAGATCAGTTCGTCATCGAGCAATATTGGACCGGCATGTGCAGTAAGGTTGATCAGGGATAACTCCGAATCGGACAAGTGTATGGAAAGTTTGCTCTCAAGCCGTGATAATTCCGTCTTCACCTCGTTCATGATTTCATCACACTGCATTGGGTCCACACCTGGAAAAACCAGATCCAATCTTGTTCCCATGGCTTGTAAATGCCTGTATTGCGTTTTCATTATTAAGTTTTCAGGATCACGCTTTTTTTCTAATTTGGCAGAATAAACATTTTTCCATGCAAGAAATAAACGTAGCGCTCTGCTCATACGGTATGTCAGGAGTGGTCTTTCACGGCCCATTACTCGAAACACATCCAGGATATAAAATTAGCAAGATCCTTGAAAGAAACCGTGAGGATTCAGCAGGAAAGCACCCTGGTTCGGAAATTGTCAGAGATTTCGATTCAATCATCAATGACCATGATATTGAGTTGGTAGTTGTAAATACACCCGACCACCTCCACTTTGAGATGACAGCAAAAGTCATTGAGGCAGGCAAGCATGCTGTAGTAGAAAAGCCGTTTACCCTTAAATCATCCCAGGCAGATTCATTGATCAAAATGGCCAGGGAAAAAGGGGTGATGCTAACCGTCTTCCACAACAGACGGTGGGATGGTGCTTTTCTGACGGTACAGGAGATCCTTGAAACCGGCAAACTGGGCCGCCTTGTGGAGTATGAATCCCACTTTGACAGATATCGCAATTTTATAAAAGATTCATGGAAAGATAAATCCAATGGTACCGGCACCCTCTATAATCTGGGTTCACACCTTGTGGACCAGGCCCTCTGCCTCTTCGGTATGCCTGACAGGTTGTTTTGTGATAGCCGGATGTTGCGTGATGGTGCAAAAACCGATGACAGTTTTGACCTTTTCCTGCACTATAAGGATTTCAAATGCTTGCTTCGAAGCAGTTATCTGGTCAGGGAACCGGGTCCCCGTTTATGGATGCACGGCACCGATGGTAGTTATGTGAAGTGGGGAGATGACCCACAGGAAGAAGCCATGAAACTGGGCGTTATACCCGGATCGGAAGGATGGGGTGCTGAACCGGAATCTGCCTGGGGAAAGATCAATACTGAATACAAAGGAAACAGAATGGAAGGGCCCTATCCAACCCAACCAGGCAACTACCTGGGTTTTTATGACAATGTCTATGAAGTCATTCGGGAAAATAAACCGCTCCAGGTAACTCCTGAGCAAGCCAGGAATGTGATCCGGATCATTGAAGCAGCCTATGAAAGCGGCCGGGAAGGAAAGGTAATCACCATTCACTAGTCACCATTCACCGGCCGAAGGCCTGTCACCCTTCACCATTCACCGGCCGAAGGCCTGTCACCATTCACCATTCACCGGCCGAAGGCCTGTCACCATTCACCATTCAGCCGGCCGTCACAAGGCCTGTCACCGGCCATGTCACCATTCACCGGCCGAAGGCCTGTCACCATTCACCATTCACCATTTATCCCCGCCCTTTTTACGGTGAATACATATCCATCTTTCTCATGCAGTACCTCCAACTCAGGGTACCTCTCAAGGTACCTCTCTTTTTTATCCACCCTCATCACGAAATAGGCATCCCGGTCAAGTTCATCCTCCATCAACTGCTCCACAGAAAGGCCGCCGTCTCCCGGTTGCTTTTCATAGTAAAAAAGATGAGCATAGCTTTTAAATCCAAGGGTATTCACATAAACATCCTGTCCCTTAAGACCCTTATAGAACTTGATGGCGGCCCGTTGCGAATATCCTTCAATGCGTCCGGTAAACGTATATAGAGAAGCTGTTACAAACAACAGCACGACCAGGTGAAGAATCAACATTCCGCTGGAATTTCTGCGCAGGATTTTTATGCAGGCTATGGCCACTCCAAGGATGAGAAAAGGACCGATCAACCATTCCAGGCCACTCCAATGTACATCCCTTTGAAGGGCGGCCCTGGTAAATGGATCCAGAAAGGCGAAATCTTTTGAAAGGAGCCAGTCATGATGGTTTGCCAAAAGCGGAAATATAATGGCCAGGGTGGCATGGAACAGTGCAATAAGGAAAATAAGGACCACCTGCCAGCTTCCAATCTCAATTTTTCTGTCGATCCACTTTTCCCAAACCCAGGCAGCGAGAAATGTAAGGGGAAAATATGCCAGAGAGCTGTAGTGCAATAGTTTGGTTTTCACAATGGAGAATAGGATGATCACCACCCAGAATAATATATACATCCATTGTCTGAACAGTCGTTGGAATTCTGTGTTCTCGGATTTTTTCGTAAAACTTTTTAGCGCAATAACTGAAGCCGGGAACACTCCCAGTAACAGCACTACAATGTGGTATCCGAAAAATCCATGATGAATAGAACTGTCGGACGACAACAGACGAACCTGGTAATCTATAAAATCCCTCAGGACATAAACATTGCCGCTCAATATCTGAATAAGAAACCAGCTTCCGCCAACCAAAATCAGCACCCCCATGAAAAGTCCCACATGAACTCCCCGGGTAGCTAACCTGAAACGTTTCAAGGAGAGAAAAGCCAAAAAACAGATCAGGAAGATCAGCAACGCAACCGGTCCTTTGGTCAAGATGGCAAGTCCGAAAAAGAGGGCAGATAAGATGATATTCCGGATTCTTGCGCGCGCTCGTTCCGGATCCAGGTAAAATATGAACCAGGCCATACCTGAAAAAATAAACAGGTTGAACCATGGATCTATCATTCCCGATTTAAAGTAGAAGAAAGGAAGAATCGCCGCACCGAAGGTAAGGATCCACAAGCAACCCAAACCGGTGTCCATAAAGTTGGCTTCCCAGAAAATAGAGCAAGACCAGAGAGAAAATCCCGCAAATGATATTAGGGAACCGGGCGGCAAATTCATTGATTCCGAAGATCTTCATTGATACCACCTGTAACCAGAAAAAAAGCGGTGGCTTCTCCGGAAACGGCTCAAAATCGATTTGGACCTTGAAATAATCCCCCGTTATGATCATCTCTCTGGCTGTCTCGGCGTAATTCACTTCATCGCTGTCGAACAGGTGAACAGAACCCAGGAATGGGAGTAGAAAAAGTACGGTGAATACGAATGATTCCAATGTAAACCAATATTGTTCTGTGGCGAGGATATGGTACAGTGGCAGACATGAGCATTTAAATGTACTAAAATTGACCCACAGAAAATGGATCAGAATATTTTTTTCTACATTTGGCTGTCTATAAAATCAGCACCATGAATACAGATCAATTAAGAGATTCCTTTATTAGTTTATATGGTGAAGCTGACGAGGAGATCCATGCGTTTTTTTCTCCAGGCAGGGTAAACCTGATCGGTGAGCATACCGACTATAATGGTGGTTATGTGCTCCCATGTGCCCTCTCTTTTGGCACCTATCTTCTGGTAAGGAGCAACAACAGCCGTAGGATTCAGTTTGCCACCACTAATTTTGACCATCGGGGTGAGATCAATCTGGACGAGCCCTTTGAGAAGGAAGGAAAATCTTGGATAAATTATCCGCTGGGTGTATTGAATGAATTCCGTAAAATCGCCAAGGAGATTGATGGTGTGGACCTGCTCTATTCGGGGGATATCCCTAACGGCGCCGGACTCTCCTCTTCTGCATCCATTGAAATGGTTACTGCCTTTGCCATGAACCAGCTGTTTGGATTTGGATTGGATCGAATGGATCTGGTTAAGTTGTCCCAGAAAGCCGAGAACATTTTTGTGGGGGTCAATTGCGGGATCATGGATCAGTTCGCCTCAGGAATGGGTGCCGCCGATCATGCACTTTTTCTGAATTGCGATACCCTCGATTATGAAAGGGTCCCACTGAAGCTGGATGGCATGAAGATTGTAATTGCCAATACCAACAAAAGAAGGGGGCTTGGCCGATTCAAAATACAACGAGCGAAGGGCGCAATGTGAAGCTGCGGTTGAGGCTCTTCGCAAAGAGAAAAACATCAAGCATTTGAGCGATTTAAACCTGGAGGAATTGCAATTCCTTGTCGCATCTGATTTCGGATGAAGATCAGAAGAAAAGAGCCAGGCATGTGATTTCCGAAAACCACAGAACCCTGAATGCCATCGAGGCGCTCAACTCAGGGAGAGATTGAATTTTTCGGTCAACTCATGAACCAATCCCACGATTCGCTGCGGGATGATTATGAAGTAACCGGTATAGAACTGGATACCCTGGTGGAGGAGGCCCGGAAAGATTGAAGGAACCATTGGCAGCCGAATGACCGGTGCCGGGTTTGGGGGCTGTACCGTTAGCATTGTGAAAGAGGATTCAGTAGAAACCTTTATCCGTGAGGTAGGTAAAGGTTACTCTGATAAGAACCGGTTTAACGGCCGATTTCTATGTGGCCGAAATCGGGGACGGATCCAAAGAGCTTCATGATTCGACTTACCTGACCAGCGAGTCCGGTTTTCAGCAATAACCTTTCATCATCGGAAGAAGGACCTACCATGATTTCATAGCCTCCGGCTCTACCACATAATCACCCCTAGTTCAGTATTGTAATAGGCAAGTTCATCTGGCTCAAGTGTCAATGGTGACAGCAATGGTTTGTCCGGCTTTGATGGATACCCGTTCAAATCCCCTTAAGTCCTTCAAAGGGTCTGATCTCTTTTGATTCCAAATCCCGGATGTAGAGTTGCACCACTTCTTCCCCGTTCATGGGTCCTGAATTGGTCACATCCACACTTACGGTCAAGGCTCATTGTGGCATGATCTCATCCTTTTCCAGGATCAGGTTGTCATAACTGAACTGCGAGTAACTAAGACCGTGACCAAAAGGATAGAGAACCTCCCCGTCAAAATATTGTAGGTTCTTCCTTCCATATCATAACTTTCAAATGGAGGGAGATCATCCACTGATTTGTAGAAGGTCACCGGCAACCTTCCGCCGGGATTGTAATCCCCGAAAAGCACATCTGCAACTGCCAGCCCAGCGGCTTCGCCACCATACCAGGCCTGGATGATGGCAGGTACGGATTCCTTTTCCCGATTGATGGAAACCGCAGAACCTGTCATTAGCACCAGAGTTACTGGTTTACCGGTGGCAATGATCCTTTCTATCAACCGGCTTTGAACTTCAGGAAGATCCAGGGAGGTGCGGTCTCCGGCATTAAATCCATCCAGGTTCAATCCCCTCATCTCCTCCCCTTCCAGCCGGGCTGAAAGTCCCATCACCAGTACCACATGATCGGCCCATGCAGCAGTCTGTGTTGCCTCCCAGAGCAAAGGTTGGTCAGGTTCCTCCCAGTGGAGGGTGCAGCTGGCATCCCCATGGAAATCAACCATCACCACTTCAATTTCGTATGGCTGTCCTGCTACTAAATCCAGCTTTCGGTAGGTTTTATTGGGGTGATGAATATTTGAAAGTTGCAACAGGGTATCTCCTTCAAAAATGAAATTAAAAAATTTTCCCTCCACACCAAGGGCATGGGAACCGCTTTTACGCGGTACCAGGGTGCCTCTCCATTTCACCGAATAGTCGTCATCGGTCAATCCCTCCAATGGCGGTTCTCCATCCCACCAATAAAAATCTATCATGGGATCGGTCTTTTTTACAACAGGTTCCCCGTGCCCTTCAACATTGGAAAAATAACTTGCATTCAATCCTGATCTGGAAAGTTCCGGGTCGGAAAACAACACATCGGATGGAATGGGAGTCAGGTATGGCAAAGCATCATGATGCGGAGATCCAAGGGCATATCGAACCTCAGCCTTGTCACCCAGCTTGGATCGGACCCCTTCTAAAACGGTGACCGGATTCACAGGAGTACCATTGTAGTTCCCGTTCTGAACGCTAACATTGTTCGCATTGGGACCGATCACAGCCACTTTTTTCAATGCTTTGCTCAGTGGTAGCGTGCCTGCATTCTTCAGCAAAACAATGGATTTTCGGGCCATCTCATGGGCCACTGATTTGTGCACTTCACTACTAACCACCTCTATGGGGATTCCCGACCATGGCACCATTTCATCAGGATCAAACATGCCAAGTTTCATTCTGGCCAGCATCAATCTTTTTACTACAACGTCAATCTCCTGTTCTCCAATCAATCCCTTTTCTACAGCTGCAGTAAGTCTGGAATACTGGTTCCCGCAATTCAGGTCAGTTCCCGAGAGAACACCCAGGGAAGCGGCTTCTTCCGGGGTACTTACCACATCATGCCCTGTGTGGAAATCATAGATGGCCCCACAATCTGAAACTACATATCCCTTAAAACCCAGTTCTCCGCGAAGCAGTTCCTCCTGCAGGGGTATACTGCCGCAACAGGGTTCGCCCAAATAACGGTTGTAAGCACACATGACAGAATAGACATGTCCCTTTTCTACGGTCTTTTTAAATGCTGGAAGATAGGTGTCCCGGAAGTCGCGTTCACTGACCACTGCATCGAATTCATGGCGCAGTGGTTCAGGACCACTGTGAACCACGTAATGTTTTGAGGTGGCTACGACTTTTAAATATCGCGGATCATCCCCCTGTAGTCCTTTTATGAATTGCACCCCCATCTCGCCCGTTAGATAGGGATCCTCTCCATAGGTCTCATGCCCTCTTCCCCACCTGGGATCCCTGAAGATATTGATGTTGGGAGACCAGAAGGTAAGACCCTGATACATACCACGTTTATCCTTTGAGACAAAATCATGATATTTAGCCCTGGCTTCAGTGGAAGTAATATCAGCCATTCTGAACATGATATCCCGGTCAAAGGTGGCTGCCATCCCAATGGCCTGTGGAAAAACCGTAGCCTTTCCCGCCCTGGCCACGCCATGAAGGCACTCATTCCACCAGTTGTACTTCGGAATTCCAAGGTGTTCAATCTCACCCGCATAGTGTGTAAGCTGACTTACCTTATCCTCCAGGGTCATTCTGGAGACCAGATCATCAACCCTGGTTTCAAAATCAAGCTTTGTATTCTGGTAAGGAAATTTGGACGAATTCTCACAGGATGCGATCAGGCCCAGTAAAAGAACGGTCAGGAATATTTTGGATCTCATAGGGAGAGTATTTTATTGTGTTTGAATATATGATTATCAGAGTTGCGTATTTAGTCGTTTGAAATTACAACAATTCGTTCCAAATAGGTTCTGTCTGCATCATGGATGACCAGTAAATAGGGTCCATCTGCAAGCGTCTTAAGGTTCATGACTACAGGATTTTCATTACCGTTGTGTCGGATCAGTTCCTGACCATTCATGTTGGTAATGATGATCTCCTCGACGGTTGAAGTACTGGGAAACTGAACGAAAAGATTGTCTGCTACCGGATTAGGCCAATAGACAAACTTCCTTCCAGGTTGTATCTGCTTAATGACATTGGAGCTCTTCATTAACCATAGGTGGGGATCAAAAAGAACTTCTTCAACCTGGCCATCCATAAATAATGAATAGGCTTCCTCCTGTTCATCCTGCAACAACCTTTTCTCAATGATGCTTCCATTGGACAACCTGATTTCTAAATCAAAAGGAGTTTTGAAGAAGGGCGTTTTCTCAGGTGCCGTCGAAACCTGCTCACTGGAGATCTTCAATGAATCACCCTCCTGGTACCACTGTAAGATGAATCGTGGATATCCTTCTCCATAATACCATTGGTCAAAGAAACAGGAAAAATCCATTCCACTCTCTATTTCCAGGATCTCCTTAAAATCCTCCCCCACTGCCAATCCAAATCCAAACTGTTCAAGGTAAGTGGTAAGGACCCCGAAAAACAGTTCATCATCATCCAGATGATACCTGATCATGTGCAGTAGAATGGCCCCCTTTTTATAACTGAGTCCGTAATCGAACAAGCGATAAGTATCTTCCACACTCTCTTCCGGAACATATACGGATCCGCCGGTTTCAGACTTGGCAATAGACATGGCGTTGATCATCCATGCATCGGCAGCCTGCTGTCCAAGTAACTGCTGGGCTGCCACATACTCCATATAGGATGCAAATCCTTCATTGATCCAAATGTCCTGCCAGTTCCCGCATGTGATATAGTCCCCAAACCACTGGTGCGCCAGTTCATGTGCCACCAGGAAAAAGCTGAAATTGTGGATGGTTGTCATGGTCTGATGTTCCATTCCTCCACCCAATGGAGCCATGGCATGCCCATATTTCTCCTTGGAAAAAGGGTAATCCATCAGGAGCTCTGAAAAAGTTGAAATCATTGAACCCGTTGCGCGGATCTCATCCACCCAGTCAGAATAGACCAGATCAGAATCATAAATGTAATTTTGCACTTTCACCGAATCACCATCTGCAGAGAGGGCCGCATTGAATGAAAAATCTCTGTAATCCGCCACAGCAAAAGAAAGCAGGTAATATGCCATGGGATAGGTGGTGCGCCATTGATAGATAAGTGTATTCTCGCCGCCAGGTACAATTTTTTCGAGTAATCCGTTGGATGCAGCCATCAGGTGGTCGTCACACTGGAGTTTGATCAAAACAGAATCGATCTTATCCTCAAGCACCTGCTTTACCGGGAACCAGTCACTGGCATTATGGGGTTCAGAGAGGGAATACGTTACATCAAAACCATAAGTGGGATCCTTCGCCGAGGTGATTCCTGCAAAAAAACCTCTTCCCTGACCGGCCACTCCTTCGTATTCTACCTTGAGAAAGATCTTCTCACCCATGTTTCTTACCATACCGAGGGGAATGTAAATAGCATCGCCGGTGTGCTGGAATTCCTCAAGGTCCACAAAAGTCGGACTATTGATGTTTTCCGAGAGGCCAATCTTTGTAACATCAAGCGCATCCTGCAGTTCAAGGACCACCGTATCGGTCTCCCTGACCAATTCAAGAAGTATGGTAGCCGATCCTGCGATCTCTGTGCTGGTATTGGAAACAGAAAGGTGAAGATCGTAGTACTTCACATCATAGGCTGAGAGCCACTTTTCATTAAGTGGATTTTCATAGCCCTTTGTTGCAGGATCGATCAAAGGACAAGAATGATACACCTGTGCCCCCACCTGCAGGAACATGAGGAAAAAAAATAGAATGGTGGCGACGCTTCGCATGCTATGTGCCGAATCTGTATATGGTTATTTCAGCTAACTCTTCTCCAGGCCTTAATAGGGTGGAAGGAAACAATGGTTGATTGGCACCATCAGGGAAATACTGTGTTTCCAGGCAAACGGCACTGTGCTTTTTGTAAATCTTGCCTCCTTTTCCAATGATCCTATCCACATGATTGGTGGTATAGAGCTGAATTCCCGGAAGTGTGGTCAGAACCTCCATGGTTCGTCCCGAGACAGGGTCATACACTGCAGCCACCCGGGTCAGATCACGAGATTTCATGGACAGCGCATAGTTAATGTCAAATCCAGGTTCCACTTCTCCAATGGTTGCTCCGATGGGTTGGGAAATCCTGAAATCATAAGGTGTCGATTCGACGGTCAGGATCCTGCCGGTGGGAATGCTATTCCCATCCAGTTCAGTAATCTGGTCCCCATCAATAAATAGTTCATGATCATAGATAGTTCCCTCACAGTTGTTTAGATTAAAATAGCTGTGATTGGTCAGATTCACATGGGTGGGTTTATCAGTTTTTGCCCTGCAATTGATAGCGAGCTCATTCTGGTCGTTTAGGGAATATTCCACTTCCACCTGCAAGGTGCCCGGGTAACCCTCCTCTCCGTCCACACTCTGGTAACCAAGCTTGAGAGAAACCTGATCGGGAATTTGACTAACCTCAGCACTCCAAAGCTGTTTGTCAAATCCCCTGGTTCCTCCATGCAACTGGTTAACTCCTTCGTTGGCTGTAATATGATAGAGTTTACCGTCCAGTTCAAAACGTGCCTTTCCAATGCGATTGCAGACCCTGCCTACCATGGCCCCAAAATAGGGATGGTCGCCCAGATACCCTTCCAGGCTATCAAATCCCAGTACCACATCTCCGGGTTCCTTGTTCTTGTCCGGTACCCTGATGGAGGTAATGATTGCTCCATAATTGATGATTTCCACCTCCATGCCGTAGTGATTCTTCAGCACGAATTTATGAACATCCTTACCAGCAGGGAGTGTGCCGAAAAAATTGCTTTTCAATCTTCATTATTTTCGTTTAAATTGAGAAATAAAGATAGAAATTATTCCAGCAGTTAATCCTATATTTAAAGTTTGACTTATTGTGAGACCTATGAAATGTACCCTGTCATTCCCGGGAATCATCATGATTCTTTTCTTATCCTCATTCCTGGCAGCAGCCCAGGGAACCAATGATGAGCTTTACAGTGGTGTAAGCAATGCAGAACCTGCCCATGCGAATTTTAGTTTGGGAGATGACAACAGTTCACCTCTTAAGCTGAACATCGTGGAGGAGAGCGAGATGAACTACCAGAGTGCATTCCATTTTGAACCGGAGTGGACAGGCAAACAGGTCTTTGCAAGCTTTACCGGGATCCATGTCCCTTTTCATTTAAAAATCAACGGATTCAAATATGGTATGGGAGATGGCAAGAGAAATCCACTTGAATTTAACATCACTCCCTTTCTGATCCAGGGGGTCAATTTGATCGAATTGGATGTTGATTCAGCGGTTGATCGAATCCCCGATCAGGCCTTTAAATACAGCACCCTGCTCATCAGGGATCCTGTCCACATCAGGGATCTGGAGGTAAGCACCTACTTCCAAACAGAAACACCCCAATGCCTGGTAAGGATTCATCTGTTTATTCAGGGTTATCTCCAGGAACAAAACAGAGGCAGAAATCTTACTTTGAACATTCTTGATCCAGAAGGAGTAACCATCAACACTCATGAGCAAACTTTAAACTTTCCGTTGGCATTCAGGCAGGAAGTTGAGTTCACATTTGATCAGAACATTGAAAATCCCATGCTCTGGTCTCCCGGTCACCCCCATTTATACATGCTTCAGATCACCATGATTGAGGAGGGAAAAACAGAGGGGGAATCGATTTCTTCATATTTTGGGATCAGGAATATCACCCTCGTTGATTCAGTCCTGTTGATCAATGAGGATACGATTGTTCCTATCATAGCCGATCAAGCAGTTGTGAATGAAATTGAAAATCAATCTGATGATGCGCTCCTTTATCTTTTTAAAAAGAGGGGAGCCAATGGGATTGTTACCAGTCACCACCTCTCTCCAAGAGTTTTGGATCTATTTGACCGGAAGGGTATTACGGTATTGAAGAAGCAAGAAGAAAGGGATCCCAACCGGGACAGGCCAGACCTTAACCGCCCTTCATTGATCTGGATTGAATAGTACCCTGCTCCAAAAAAGATAGTCCCCCCTGACCGATTTCTGTGCATCAGACACATTAACACCTGAACAGAAGAGCTCTCTGTACAGGTGGAAGCCGAAAAACCTTTAAAGAGTAGGCAATTCAAAATCATTTTTATTATGGATTCGGAACTAATGATTGACAGTTTCACCGAGATTTCTTTGAATGAGCAACAGGAATTGAATGGCGGTATTGCTCCCTTTTTTGTGGCCCTTGGAATTGCTGTAGTTGAAGCAGTGATCGCTGACTGGGATAACTTCAAGAATGGATTAACCGGTGAACCGGAAGAGAAGAAATAGTCTATCCTAAATGTATCCTTATTATGAAAAACAGAGCGTTTTTCAGCACCATGAGTGCTGAACAGTTAAGAGTGGTCAACGGTGGCGGTTTCGCCTACGATATTGGCAGATTCATCCGTTTTCTAGTAAAATCAGGAGGTGGTGCCACATTTACCAATGCGTATATGGACTATGTCACCAATGATATAATTAATGAAGCCATCAATCCATAAGATTTTCATTGAGTGGCTCAAAAATCCTGGTTAAGCTTATTTCTGAGGGACACTTTTTCGTAACGTGCTAAATCACTGCGTAAACCGAGCTTGCGAGCTCAGCGTAGCTGTATATTCCAGGTTACTCTAAAATGCCCCTCAGAATGACTCAATTAAGATTTATTGAAATACACACTTTTATTCGAAGTATCACATAGACTTCCAACCATGAAGATTAAGAAGCCCACAACCAAGGAGATCATCATCTTTTTCGTAACTGTGATTGTTTTCTACTTCATCTTTCATTTCTGGGATGAAGTAAAAGCTTTTATCGCCAACCTATTCACTTAATGGATCAATTGGAGGACAGTACACTCGATCTGATTTACAGGCGTCGTGTCCGCTCCTATTACCAGGGCTACATGATCATTTTGTTGATCATGGGGATCGCTGTGGCACTACCCATGGTGAATGTAGATGTAGTCACAAGCACCCGAGGTATGATCAGACCCCTGGATGACCAGGTAGGGGTGATTTCCAGCATGACGGGCATCCTCGACAGCACCATCCTCAGAAACAACAGGCAGGTGACAGCGGGAGACACCGTTGCATGGTTCAGCAGAGATCTCCCCAAAGCAAAGATTGAAGCTCACCAAAGATTGGTAAAAACAAACCAGTGTTCCATTCAGGATATTCTTTGTATTCTGAGGGGAAGAGCCCCCAAAGAAACCACCCGATACAGACAATCATACCGCAATCATAAATCCAGACTCGCTCACCTTCAATTGCAAGAGAAGTTTCATTTCGGTGAGTTTATAACCGCAAAAAAACTATATGAGGAGGAAGTGATCTCTCAATATGAATTTGAGAAAGCCCAATCTAGCTACCAGATCATCTGTGCAGAAATTTCCCAGGTGAAGGAGCAGTACAGGAACCAATTGGAAGAAGAACTTTTCAAGCTTCGAAGGGAGAACTCTCTCTGTCAGGATGAAATTAATCAGATCAATTCTTCCTCCCGGGATTACTATATCATGGCACCGGTCACCGGAACACTCCATAGTTGTCCCGGGATTACCTCTGGATCTGTCATTCATTCGGGGACCTCACTTGGAACAATCTCTCCCACAGGGAACTTGGTGGCTGAATGTTACCTTGAGCCAACTACCATTCCTGCCATCAAGATAGGAACCAGGGTAAAGCTGAGGTTTGATGATCCTGGATTTCGTTCCAGGTTTTACATGGAGACTGAGGTCGATCATATTGATAAGGATGTAACACTGTTGAATGGGAGTCCGGCTTACAGGATCAGGTGTTCGCTGGATAATTCACAGATCCACTATGTCGACGGCACAAATGAATTGGTACAAAAAGGCATGACCTTCACGGCCAACATGATACTATTCAGGCGCTCCCTGGCAGCCCTGATTCTGGAAAATGCCAACCGCTGGGCCAATCCGGCTAAATCTGTACGCAAGGGATGAAGTCTAAAAGGAATGTATCAGTGAGACAGCGTGATACAACAGACTGCGGTCCGGCTTGCATCGCCTCGGTCCTGTCTCATTACGGAATTCACGTCCCTGTTGCGAAAATAAGACAACTGTCCGGTACCGATAAACAAGGGACCTCCATGTGGGGTTTGGTTAAAGCCCTGGAGCAATTGAACTTCGAAACCAAGGGATTAAAGGGATCTGCTGAACATCTGGACAAATTACCCCTTCCCTTTATCGCCCATATGGAGTTACAAAATGGTTTGCACCACTACGTATGTGTATACAGGATTAATCATAAGCGTTTGATGGTCATGGATCCGGCCAACGGAAAAATAGGTCGGTGGAGTCCCGCCGAATTTAAAGAGAAATGGAGCGGCTCGGTGGTGGCCATGGTCCGCGGTATCGCCTCTACAGAATTACATAAAGATCCTGAGGATCATACAAAACTCGTTACCCTTCTGCAGCCAGTATGGAAGCCGGTGCTCCAGGCCATCCTCTCCGGAATCATCTATACAGTACTCGGACTCTCCACTTCCATATACATTGGAAAGCTTACAGACCATGTGTTTGTGAGCCAGAATAGCAGCCTGCTGAACCTGATGAGTTCTCTGATGGTATTGATCACCCTGATGATGATTTATCTTTTTACCATCAGGAGTGTGATTGTACTGAAGACAGGACAGGTCCTTGACAACCAGCTGATCATATCATACTATCGCCATCTGTTCAAGCTGCCTCAACGTTTTTTTGACTCCATGAAAACTGGTGAAATAATTTCAAGGATCAACGATGCAATAAAGATCAGGGGATTTATCAACGATGCTGCCATTGGGATTCTGATCAACATTCTGGTGGTTATTTTCTCTTTTTCCACCATGTTTATCCTGAACTGGAGGCTGGCTATCATCATGCTGGGAATTATCCCAATGTATGTGATCATATATACCCTGTTCAACAGGCGAAATAAACAGATTGAAAGAAGGGTGATGGAACAGTCAGCCTCATTTGAAAGTCAACTTGTTGAGTCGCTGCAATCATCCACCCATATCCGCCAGAACAACCTGGTGGAATCTACAAACCTTAAAACTGAAGGAAGGCTGAACCAGTTACTTGATACAGTATACAGGTCAGGTATGAATTCCATAGTCGCATCGGGTAGCACCGAATTGGTCAACCGTATCTTCACAATCCTCCTGTTATGGATTGGCTCATACTATGTAATTCAACAACTCATTACTCCGGGCAAATTGCTTAGTTTTTATGCCCTGCTTGGATATTTTACAGGACCGGTAAGTGCGCTTATTGGAGCCAATAAAACTTATCAAAACGCATTGATTGCTGCAGACCGTCTGTTTGAGATTTTTCAGCTGGAGATAGGAACAGCCTCCTGGAAAACAGCAATATAACCAGGATAACTTCGGTGATATTATACTCAGGGGAGTTTCATTTGCATACGGAACACGCGGCCATGTATTCAGGGACCTGAACATGACCATTAAAGCTGGCAAAATGACAGCCATCACCGGTGCAAGCGGTTCGGGAAAATCAACCATTGCTTCCCTTATCCAGCACCTCTACCCTGTTGATGGAGGAAGCATCACCATCAACGGGTATGATACCCGGTACTTTTCCAACGAAAGTCTAAGGGCCATGATGGGCGTGGTTCCCCAGCACATCAGATTCCTCACCGGATCGATTCTTGAGAACATAGCCCCGGGTGAACGGTGTCCCGATATCAAGAAAATTTTACACCTCCTCCAGGGTGTGGGACTGATACCTCTCATAGAATCACTTCCGGGAGGTATAGAATATGTACTCACTGAAAACGGATCCAATCTTTCAGGAGGTGAACGACAGCGTCTGGCCTTCACCAGGGCACTTTACAGAAACCCGGCTTTGCTGATCATGGATGAAGCCACATCTTCACTGGATCCCATTTCAGAATATCATGTAAATCGATTCCTTTTGGGACTCAAAGAACAGGCCATGACCATTTTACTGATCACGCACAAAGAACAAAATGCTGCCCTGGCAGATCATATCCTGGTCCTTGAGAATGGACAATCAAAGGGTTTTGATCACTAATTTTTCACTTTCGACCAAAAAATATTCGGATTTGTGTTCATCCATTTCAAAGAAAATGTATATTTAGTATACTGAAATCGGCTTGTTAAAACACTATTAACCTTAAACCATTTTATATGAAAAAATTAATCGCATTGGCCCTTGTGGCATTCTTTTCGATGCCAATCGTGAAGGCCCAGGTAAGTATGTTTAATATCGGAGACAGAGTAGTAAATATTGGGATTGGTCTCGGATCACTGTATGGTTCCGGTCTTTATAGCAAAACGACCGTTCCTCCTATTTCCATTTCCTTCGAGCAAGGCATTTTAGATGGAATACTGGAAAAGGCTGTCATTGGAGTTGGGGCCTATGTGGGTTATACCTCCTATAAGTGGCACTATGTCTATTCTACCTATGATTACGGGTATAAATACTCCAACATCATCATTGGAGGCAGGGGAAGTTTTCACTATCCGGTGGTGGATAAACTGGATACTTATGTTGGTATTCTTTTAGGGTATAATATAGTCACCTCTTCTGAGTTTGGATCTTTTTCGGGATTCTATGACTATACGCCGGATAGAGGTAGGATTGCATTTTCAGGGTATGTGGGAGGCAGGTACTATTTTTCTGATAAATTTTCGGGATTTGCCGAATTGGGATACGGTATTGCCTATTTGACACTGGGACTTGGCGTTAAACTCTAAACGATCCAAATCCTTCCAGGAAAAGGGTCACAACCCTCTCGTGAATTGTAACCCTTTTGTTGCTTTTATTAAAAGTATGTTAAAATCAGCTAGTCAAAGGATTTGTTTCCATTGATTTTGTATCTTTTCACGAATATGCTATATTTATGATGAACTATTCCTAATTCCGAAACTTAAATTAAAAGAAATGAGCAGGATCCTTCTAAAGAGTACATCAGTGTTTATGGCCATCATTTTGCTATTCTCACAAACATTAAGCTTAGCTGCTAGACCCTCTGAATCTTTTATTGCCAGTATTGATGAATCTGTATTGGTACTTAATGAGACGGCCTTGGATGAGGCCATGCAGGAATTGAATGAACTGGATGAATTCCTCAATGACAATGCCGGAGTTACTTACACAGACCTGGAATCTTCCGAAAGTGAATTAATTTTGGGCGTTGAGAATTCCACAGCTCCATTGGGAATGGCTACAGACAGTGAGCCTCCCCTGGGGATACCCTCCTTCTTATGGGGATGTATTCTTGGTATAGTTGGTATATTGCTCGTTTATATTCTAACAGACGGCGATAAGGACGAAACCAAAAAGGCGCTCTGGGGAATGCTTGTTTGGGTTGGAGTCTGGATCATATTATATGTTGGAGTATTTTCTGCTACTGCATGGTTTTACTAGCCACTGATCTAAATCAACATTAAAAAAGATGCCCTTGATATGATCGAGGGCATTTTTTTACTATAATTAGGGATATTTCCATATAAAACAGATGGCATGAAATCTATGCTAAAAACAAGCATCATAGTCTCTCTTTTAAGTCTGAGCCTCTTCCAAATTGCAGGAGCACAAGAATACTACAGAGTCAATGCCGATTTTACCGTAAAAATAAAACGCACCGATGGCACCATGAATTTAACCAAAGGTGCTGTTTACTATGACAAGAACATTAAGGAACTAATTTACCGGGTCACTTTTCCCGAACCTGAAGTTTGGGTAATTGCTGATACTTCTTTGTTTAAGTTCAGAGAAGACACACTCTATGACCGGATATCCATTCCATCTATCAACGAATTCACCGTGTTTCATTTAAGCCTGAATTCAGGAATCAGTGACTTTGGAATGAAAAGATCCAGGTTCAAAGTATCCAAGGTAGAAAAGAAAAATGGCCTCGTTCTATCCTATTGGAAAATACCCAGGCAAGCCGAAATTTCAATTGATCATGTGGTGGTGGCAAAAAAAGAGAATCGGTTGGAAAGTGTCATCATGGTGGGGGAAGAATCAAGAATACTAAGCAGACAGTTTTACAGGAATTATTTGAAGATCGGTGCATTTGAATTCCCTCAGCAAATTGTACAGATCCTGCCCAACGAGGAGGGTCAGGAAAATTACCAGGTCACTGATTTTAAAAATATTAAGGTCAATGATATGGATAACGATGAGCTGTTTCGTTTTCGTATATCATCTGTAAACTAAGTTCCATGCTTGGTTCAAACAAACTTGCTCTGATCCTTTTTCTCCTGTTTGGTGTACTTTGTATTTGCCCTGGTCAAACAGATATTGATGATGAGCTGCTCAGTTTATTTGAAAACAGGGACACGCTCAAGCAGGACTTCAAATCACCCTTGCGAGAATCGGACAATGACATTTCCACCGTTGCATCTGTGGGATTCCTTTTCTATAAAACTTTCATCTCCTCCCAGGACAATCCTTCCTGTGTGTTCACGCCATCATGCTCTGAGTATGCCATGCAGTCCATACAAAAGCTGGGTTTTATTAAGGGGTGGTTTAATACATTCGACCGCCTTTCACGCTGTCACGGACTGGTGAATCACCATCATTATCCTTTTGATATTGAGCATAACCGATACTATGATCCAGTGCAGTAAGAAAAAACTGGTTGGAATATTGATATTCTGCATTGCTACAATTCCAGCCTTTGCCCAACAGGATTTGCTAGACTATGACAATTCATTGAAGTTTGCCCGTTTTCTGAGCAATACTCAACAGTACGATTTTGCGGCAGAGGAATATGAAAGACTTCATTTCAATTGGCCCAATGATAC
Organism: uncultured Bacteroidales bacterium; assembly: GCA_963710385.1. Taxonomy (GTDB): domain Bacteria; phylum Bacteroidota; class Bacteroidia; order Bacteroidales. The sequence goes on from CAVQAB010000012.1 coordinate 169,306, forward strand.
CACCGTTGCTTTAGAACTTGTAAGCACCTACCGACTTAATCAGGATTGTTCTCAATTCCTTAATTCATACCATATCATATCCACTGACAACAGAATATTTGCACAAAAATCATTCTCCAAAGAATATTTGAGATTCTGTTTAATCTGTAAGATTGAACACCCACAATACTTCGACGTAACTTCCACACTGGACCTGGATGAAAAAGCTTTTTACACACTGAGCTATTATTGGACCAACCAGCATTACGATTCAGCGTTTGCTTTTAACTCAAAGAATGCTGATATTTTATCAGAAAACAATTTACAGCTCTACTCATTAACCCAAACCTTCCAGGAGCAAAAATTTAAAAAACCCATACTGGCCATGGCGATGTCAGCAATTTTGCCGGGAAGCGGCAAAGCCTATTCAAAAAGGTGGGGTGATGCAGCAATTTCTTTCATTCTTGTATCCACCAGTGCTTTTGCATCTTACCGCGCATTCAAGCGAAAGGGTATTAAAAGCATAAACGGGTGGATTTTTGGCGGAGTTTCATTAAGTTTCTACTCAAGCAACATTTATGGGTCATATAAATCTGCAAAACGATATAATGAGGACCTGAGGTTACAATATCAGAATAATGCAGAAAGCACTATTTATAATACATTTTAGCTGCGTCTTTAGCGCCCTTCTCTTTTCTCAAAGTATTCATCAACTGAAAGAGTATTCGGACGAACAATATGAGAAAGGGAACTTCACTATTGCTTTGAAAGAATATCAGCGCATTCTGCTTTTTGACGAAAACAAACAGTATCAAGATATTTATAACAAGATTGCCCATATCTATTTCCAAATTGGGGATTATAATAATGCGATCGTATACTATGATTTTGCATGGAAGGCGAGCCAGATTGACAGCGTAAAGCATGAATTGGTTTTTAGGAAAACCCTCTGCTATTATAAACTTGGCAACTATTTTTTTGGGCTTACGGAGTTATATGATCTGCCCGAATCACTTTCACCCTATTTTGAGAGAAAAAAGAACCTCTACTTTGCCATCTGTCATTTCGGACTTGACGAAAAGTATCAGTCGCTTCAATATTTTTCCCAAATCGTTGATTCCTCTGGATATCATCGGATCGATTCATGTTTGGTGCAGCTTAACAAGTATGAAAAGAGGTACGATCCGGACAAATTGGAGATGATGAGTATCCTCCTTCCCGGCCTGGGGCAAAGCTTCGCCGGAGATTTGAAGAGTGGTCTGAACTCCATTCTTCTTCTGGGAGGTATTATCACTTATTCCTATTATACAATGCTCGCCTACAGCATCCTCGATGGTACACTGGTGTTAACAACATGGTTTTACAGATACTACACAGGTGGACATAGAAAAGCGTATGAGCTGGGTGCCAAAAAAATCCGTGAACAGAGAAATGAAACCTATCTCCAGGTCATGGACATCGTAAGTGATCAAGCCTTAAATTGATCATTCCACCTATTCCTGCAAATCTGAATCAATTAATGGCTGTCCTTCAATCCATGGCGCACCTGCTTTCTTAAGGTCCCGTTCAAGTTGAGGCAGAATCACTTCAACCAACTTTTTAACACCCGTTTTGATAAAGTCGATCTGTCTCTTTCCCAACTCCAGGCTTTCCCGGTGCAGTTCAGTGGGACCATAGGTGGTTCTCAGTCCCCTGGAAGCAACAGAAATCCTTGAAGCTGCTGTGGGTGCCTCTTTTTCACCCACCTCTCCCTTGGACTGGTTCCCGTTCAGTTGAGTTTTCAGTTGCTGCAGGTAAGTTTCAGTAAGGTATACGCTGTTCCTCAGCTCAGGATTCTCGTTTTCGATCCGATAATAGGCTTGCTTCATGGCCTGGATGGTCAATTCGCTTTTGCTCAGACTGGATTGAACAGAGGCAATCTCCTGTCCCAGGATTTCGACCTCCTTCCTGAATTGATTGATCTCTTCATAGGAGGATCCTGGCAAAGTACCTTTTCGCAAAGGCTTTACTTCAAAACTCTGTGCATCTGCCAGTTGAGCAACCTTTCCATTGGATACTGAAGCGAGGGTAACAGAGTAGGTGCCCGGCGTTGCCAGAAATCCGGAAGAGTTGGAGATTTCCTTTGGGCTATCTAAACCAATGGCACGCTTCGAAGCATTCGTAAGGTTCCAGCTTACACGGTTCAGGCCTTTTTTGACAGGCGCAGTGATTCTGTTGACAATATGGCCCTGGTCATCTTTGATTGTAAAAAGCAGAACAGGGTTATCCTCGTTTCGTTCCGAATCCAGAGCCTCCCATCCGGGAAAGGGAATATCCAGATTTTGCTTTTCAATCTCTTTCTCCTTCTCCTTTCTGTTGTCCTTTTGACTGGATATTTTTTCCTTTAAATAGTATGTGAAGACGGCTCCGAAGGGTGGATTCTTGGCTACATAATCTGAAGCTCCCTGTGAACTAACCACACTCTTCTGAATATACCACCAGGCATCTTTTACAGGGAACAGTTCAGCCTCCTGATTTAGCAATTCAGTTGATACATGTCTCAGGGGTGAATAGTCGTCCAGAACGAAAAAACTTCTTCCAAAGGATGCGGCCACCAGGTCATTCTCACGACGCTGAATGGTAATGTCCCTGAATGAAATGGTGGGAATACCTCCGGTTAATTCGATCCATTTCTGACCACCATCAAGGGTGAAATAGATACCAAACTCAGTAGCTAAGAATAGCAAATTAGATTCTACATGGTCCTGCACCAATCTCCATACCAGTAAGCGTTCCGGAAGATTGCCGGTAATTAAGCTCCAGCTCTTTCCTCTGTCTGTACTCTTCACCAGGTAGGGTTTAAAATCCCCGAATTTATGGTTGTCAAGAGCAGCATACACGGTCCTTGCATCAAACAGGTCGGCCCTGATATCATTCACAAAGGCAGTCGCTGGAATCCCTTTAATCGAACCCACTTCTATCTTTCTCCACTGTTCACCCCCATTTTCGGTTACCTGAATGATCCCGTCATCTGTACCGGCATAGATAAGTCCTTCCTGAAGGGGAGATTCGGCCAGTGAGGTAATGGTATTGTAGGTGGACATGGCATTGAGGTCCCATGCATTGTCCCAGCTCTGAACCCTTCCCATGATGGGAAGAGCAAGACGCTCCTGATTCCTGGTCAAGTCGGGAGATATGGCACTCCAGCTGTCACCCCTGTTACCTGACCTCCAGACTCTGTAGGATGCAGTATAGATTCGTGCCGGATCGTGAGGACTCACCAGGATGGGTGTATCCCAGTTAAAACTTTCATGCGGATCCCCCTCCCCGGCCTGCGGTTTGATGAATACCTGTTCCCCGGTGGTCCGGTCAATGCGGTGCAATCCACCCTGCTGAGTTTCCGCATAAACAATGTCTGGATTTCCAGGTTCGGTGGCTGTCTGATGCCCGTCAGCGCCCAGAATCTTAAACCAATCTGCATTTCTGATGCCATGCATATTATCGGTTCTGAAAGGTCCTCCGTGTGATCCGTTGTCCTGTGTTCCACCATAGACAAAATAGAAAGGTTCACTGTCATCCACTGCCAGCTTATAATACTGTGTGATCGGGAGGTTGGCAATGAATCTCCAATTCTCCGTCAGGTCAAAACTCTCATAGATACCCCCATCTGTACCAATTAAAAGATAATCGGGATCATCCTTGCGGAAGTTGATGGAATGGCTGTCGGAATGCTTATACTGCTCCTTCATCCTGCGAAATGTCTTCCCATGGTCGTCGGAAATCTGGATGTTGGCATCCATCAGGTAGAGTGTACCTTCATGGTGTGGTGAAGCATACAATTCCTGGTAGTAGTGCGGACCTGTGGCACCTGATACCGTGTTGGACTGTTTCTTCCAGGATTTACCCCTGTTTTCTGACATAAATAAACCGCCTGTAACCCGGTCCAGTTCAACAGCTGCATAGATAATATCATGATTAAAAGGCGAAATGGCCAATCCAATCTTTCCAAAATTTGATTCTGGAAGGCCTTCCGACATTTTTACCCAGCTCTCTCCTCCGTCATTGCTTCTGTAAATGGCCGATCCGGGTCCGCCTCCCATATAGGCAGCCACATTTCGGTGTCTCTGCCAGGTGGCGGCATAGATCCAATCCGGATCTTCCTGATCCACCACCAGGTCTGTCACTCCTGTCCACTGATCGTCGCCCAGCACCTTTTTCCAATTTTCTCCACCATCCCTGGATATGTAAAGTCCGCGTTCACCGCCTTTACTCCAGAGTGGTCCCTGGACAGCAACATAGATAATGTCTGAATTGTTAGGATGGACGATGATCTTTGAAATATGTTCTGACAATGCCAGTCCCATGTTTTTCCAGCTCTTGCCATCATTCTCGCTTTTATAAATGCCATCGCCAAATCCCACATGTCTTCCCCCCACATTTTCTCCGGTACCTACCCAGATGGTATGAGGATTGCCTGGATCGATGCTCACACATCCGATGGAGTATGACGATTCTTTGTCAAATACCGGCAACCAGGTCACACCTGCATTCTCTGTCTTCCACACACCCCCGGAACCAACTGCCACATACCAGCAGTTTTCATCTTCTGGATGCACCGCTATGTCAGCAATACGGCCCGATGCAAAGGCCGGACCAATATTACGGAATTCAAGACCCTTGAAGGTCTCCTCAGATAACAGGTCTTGTGGCTCCTGTGCTCCCAGGGCAACGCATATAGCCAGGAAAACAATCGATAGATATTTCATGATGCTGCTTTTTTTGGTGTCTGCCATAAATAAAAGTCTAATATACAAAATCGCCCTATTTTATATATATTGGAAGCAAATGAGCCCCATGATTCATGAATTAATCATAGCTTTTATGCTTGGCCTGATCGGTGGGCTCATACCCGGACCTGTCATTACCTCAGTATTTACAGAGATCCTGCAGTCGGGATTTTTTAAAAGCCTGCGGATCATACTCATTGCCCTGTTAGTGGAAACACTGGTGGCAGTGATCAGCCTGGTAATCCTGGATTCCCTGGGTTTCAATGAAGCATTTTTCAGGGGTTTGTCCCTGGCAGGTGCAGTCATCCTGATCTGGATCGCCATTTCCATCTGGAAAGTTCGCAGCCTGGATACTGGAGAGAAGGTCCACTTTGGATTTTTTAAAATAGTAATGATGATCCTCTCCAATGGAGTGTTATGGACCTACTGGATCACCATCTGTATTCCCAAGGCCATTCTTCTGAGTGACCAGCTGCCCCTGGGAGCCTATATTTTCATGGGGCTGGTCCAGCTGGGTTGGCTCATTTCAACGATCGTGGTGGCATTTCTGTTTTCCAGGTTCCGGAAAATTTTATCCAGGCCTAAGGTTATTCCGGTCATGTTTAAGATCTTTGCCGGGGCCTTCGCATACTTTGCACTTGATATGATCTACAGAAGCATCCTGTTCTTTATGAATTAACGATTGTCAATCCGGTTCCACCCACCCATCGGTAAGGGTCTCAAGGAAATGCAACGATATCCTCCACCTCCTGGTTGGTAAGTCCCAGATTCCCCATCTCATCTACGTTCACGTTTACTCCCACTTCCGGTTCCGGCCAGGGAGCCACATCCCGGGTGTTGTAAAATGCGACAACCTGGTAGAGGGTCTTGAAGACTCCATTGTGCAGATAAGGTGGAGTAATGGCCACATTTCTCAGGGTGGGTACCCGGAATTTTCCGTTTTCTGCAGAATCGTTTAAGAAGGCACCCAGTCCCATATCCCTGTAATTGAATCCGTCGGGATTGTGCTCTTTTGAAAGCAGTAAAAACGGGCTTTCAGGATTGGCAGGAGCTCCCAGGTTATCGTAGGTAAAATCAGTAAATAGCGCCGGGGTGCCATCTTCAAGGGGTGTATGAATATGACAAGCTGCACAATTGCCCTTGCTTTCCACCACAAACAACATAAATCCCCGTTGTTCCTGTTCCGTAAGGCTGGACTCCCCCTTTTGCCACAGATCAAACTTGGAACTGAAAGGATTAACTTCAGGGCTCTTTTCGTATGCAGCCAGGGCATCTGCCATGCGGAAGAATGCTGAATCAGGATCAGTGAGAGCACCCTCTCCATAAATATCCTCAAACATCCTGGCATATTCCAGTGACCTGATCTTTTCAGCAATGGTGGCAGTATCCGGATTGGCCATCTCCAAGGGATTTAATGGAGGTCCAAGGGCCTGTTCCGTAAGTGTATTGGCCCTTCCATCCCAGAACAATCCTCCTACCCACAACTGCTCCAGCGAATCGTAATGAAGTGGAGGTACAAACATGGCATAGGAGGCCGGCATGTCATTTCGGTTTCCGTACAATCCATGAACTGCCCCGCGCGATACCGGCAAATTCATTTCCGGATCGGCAAAGGCCGCTTTTGGATCATGGCAGGTTGCACAGGATTGTCCTGGAGGATTGGAGAGGCTTTCATCGAAGAATAGCCGCTTCCCAAGTTGTTCTTTCAGGGAAAGTTCCGGAGAATCAGGAATGGCGGTCTGCCCACACCCGACCAATAGAAATATGGAGATGAAAAACAGAATAAATGCTGAATTGGGGTTGGTGGCCTTAGGGTACATGCTTGCTAATTTTGGTATTTATTTCCGTCTTTAAGGGAACCAGAAAATTACTAATTTTAGATCAATTATGATAGACCCGAAAGATTTTAAACGAAGTTCCGATGAAATTATCCGTTGGATTGATGACTATTTGAATCAAATTACATCGCACCCCGTAAAATCCCAGGTGAGTCCCGGAGAGATCTATGAAAAGATCCCACATCATCCCCCACAGCACTCCGAATCCATGGAGGAGATCATGAGGGACCTGAATGAGATCCTGCTCCCCGGTATCACCCACTGGCAACATCCTAATTTCCATGCTTATTTTCCGGCCAATAACTCTGTAGAGTCAATCTTTGCTGAGTTTGTTACATCGGCCATTGGTGCACAGTGCATGATCTGGGACACATCTCCTGCCGCTGCTGAATTAGAACAGCGAATGATGGAATGGCTCAGGGATAGCATGGGTCTGCCTTCCGGCTTTGAAGGGGTGATCCAGGACAGTGCTTCCTCTGCCACTCTGGTTGCATTGATAACAGCCAGGGAGGTGAAAACAGGTTTTAGCTCCAATGAGGATGGTGTACCTGCTCACCTGAGAATATATTGTTCAGAAGAGACCCATTCCTCCATTGAAAAAGCGGTAGGTGTTTGCGGGATCGGAAAGAGAAACCTGGTGAAAATTAAGGTGGACCAGCAAATGCGTCTGGTGCCTTCTTACCTGGAAGAGTGTATTATAGAAGACCTTGGAAAAGGTTATCAACCCTGTGCGGTAGTCGCAACCATTGGAACCACAGGCACCCTGGGGGTGGATCCTCTGGATGAAATCGGAACCCTGTGCGAAAAGTATAAACTCTGGTTGCATGTGGATGCTGCCTATGCGGGAACAGCCCTGCTCCTCTCAGAATACAGGTGGATGATCAAGGGAATTGAGAAAGCTGACAGCTTTGTGTTCAATCCCCATAAATGGATGTTTACCAATTTTGATTGTTCTGTCTATTTTGTGAAAAATGCCAACCTGTTGATCCAATCCTTTGAAATCCTTCCCGAGTACCTGAAAACCAAATCGAGGGGCAGTGTAAACGATTACCGGGACTGGGGTGTACCGCTGGGCCGAAGGTTCAGGGCGCTTAAACTCTGGTTTGTTCTTCGAAGTTTCGGCATCAGGGGGATACAAGAGAGGCTCCGGTCACACATAGAGTTAAATGCCTATTTTTCAGAGGAGATTCAGAAAATTTCAGCCGTTGAACTGGCCCTGAAGCCATTCCTTAATTTTACCACTTTCCGGCTACACCCTGAGGGAGTGAATGATCCGGAAGAGCTGAACAGCATCAACGAAACACTCCTGGATGAACTCAACCGTCGTGGAAAATTGTTTCTTACCCATACGAAGATAAACGGTCTCTTCACTCTGAGAATGGTCATAGGACAAACCTATGTGGAGAAGCACCACGTGGACCTGGCACTGGAAGAGATCAAATGGTTATCGGACAAAATTTTACAAAAATCATCGCATTGAAAAGAATTGGTTCCCGATTGAATCCCAATACAAAGAAGCGCTGGGAAAAGAAATACAGCCGGTATATTGATGAGAATTACATCAGGTCTGACGGCAAGCATTTGCTCAAATTCATGCACCTGTTCAGGAGAGCTGATTCGATCCTGGATTTTGGTTCAGGACTTGGCGGCAATGTGCAGTATTTGGCAACCCAGCTTAAGAAAACCAGGTTTGTACTCATCGATCAAAGCGAGACCTCCCAGGAATTTGCACGGAAAAAAATGCTGGGAACTGAGGATGAGAATGGAAATACTTTTGAATATCACCTTGACCTGACTCAGGTTCCTGACCTTTCAATCGACCTGGCCATATCAATTGAAGTATTGGAACATATCACCGAATACAAAGAAATACTCGATCTGTTGTGGGGAAAATTGAAGTCAGGAGGCACTTTACTTATCTCGGTTCCAGTACTGGGGATTCGCGACCGGACCCGGCTTCATGTCAATAAGTTTACAGTCAACAGTATGTTCAGGATACTGACCCGGTATGGGGAGACCATTCATATTGCTCCTCGCACCTATTCTAAGAGTTCACGCCGGTTATCCACGGCATATTTTTATGTTGAAAAAGTTTAATCGTGAATGAAGTGAAAACAAATTTTGACCTCTCAGCAGAGCAACGTTCTCAGCTCCTTGGATACCTGGTAAAGGAGCTGGAAAAGTATTACCATCAAACCGAATCTGTAAGGGTTGCTCCTGAACTGGACCTGGCAAAGATTATTGAGGCTGTCCGATCCTATGATCTTCAAGGTGCAGTGGATGGGCTCCAGGCCCTGGAAGCGGTCTTGAAAGGAATGACCGACCATGCGGTCCACACCCCCCATCCCATGTACTATGGATTATATAATCCGCGTGCAAATTTTGCAGGAATCCTGGCGGATCTCATTACAGCTGTCATGAACCCACAGCTGGCTGCCTGGAGTCATTCACCCTATGCCAGTGAAGTGGAAAAATATTTGATTGAGATATTTGGAGCTTATTTTGGCTATTCCACTGATTCTGTGGATGGAGTTTTTGCCACCGGTGGTGCCGAAGCAAACTTCACAGCACTGCTCTGTGCCCTGAATCATGCATTTCCTCAGGTTGGGGAAGAGGGAGTGCAGAATCTTCCCAAATCTCCGGTAATCTATTGCTCCGGGGAGACCCATCATTCCATTATCAAAGGAGCACGCATGGCAGGTCTGGGCTCCCGGTCAGTTCGCCTTATTCAGGTAGATGGCGGAATGAAAATGAATGTGAACCACCTTGTAGAAACCATTGAAAAGGACAGACAATCAGGAGAGGCGCCAGTCATGGTGGTAGCCAATGCAGGGACCACCGGGACCGGATCCATTGATCACCTTGAAAGAATCGGCGGGGTATGCCGGGAACAGGGAATCTGGTACCATGTGGATGCAGCATATGGAGGTGCAATTGTTGTGAATCCTGATTTTAAACAGTGGATTGGCGGAATCGAGATGAGTCAGTCATTGATTTTTGATGTACATAAGTGGTTTTCAGTACCCATGGCCGCCAGCATGTTCATCACCAACAACCCGGATATCCTTCACCAGACCTTTCAAATTCATACTGGCTATATGCCTGGAGATGCCCGTACACTCAAAATCACTGATCCCTTCACACATTCCTTTCAGTGGTCCAGAAGGTTTACCGGTCTCAAACTCTACCTCTCCATGCTGATCTTTGGAGTGGAGGGATACTCTGAAGTAATTGGGACCCAGATTGAGACCGGGAACAAACTACGGAAGCTACTCACGGCCAATGCCTGGACCATTGTGAACGATTCTCCATTGCCTGTGGTATGTTTCACCGATGAATCCTACTCAGGAGAACCAGCATTTGTCAGATCCATTTGTGACAGGATCGTCAGGGCCGGTAAGGCCTGGATCTCAGTATATCCCATGGGAGAAAGGGAGGTGCTCAGGGCTTGCATCACTAATTATAACACGGAAAACGAGCACATTGAAAAGCTGGTGAAGCTCCTGGGAGAAGCTCGGGAATCCTATAACCCAAAAGAACAATAAGAAGCAATACCCTTCTTTTTAGCTATTTTTATAAGCGTATGCAAAGGTCCAGTCGGCAAATATTTGTGATTACCGGAAAAGATGAGTCGAATTAAGATCCCTGAGATGATGAATGCCATCAGGCAACATGAAGCGGGAGGAAAGCTGGTATTTGAATCTGTACCGGTTCCTCAACCGGATGCTGGTGAGGTGCTGGTAAAAATGTTCGCCTCGCCTGTTAATCCATCTGACCTGGCTCTTCTCAGGGGAGACTATCTGGCACGTCCCTACCCATTCATTCCGGGCCTGGAAGGAAGCGGGTTGGTAGTAAGTTCAGGTGGAGGAGTAGTAGCAGGTCTAAGGAATGGAAAGCGTGTGGCATGCTCTCCAAATCCCAATGGGGATGGTACATGGGCCGAATATTTCAAAACTTCGGCCATGCATACAGTCCCGATCCCTCGCGAAACCTCCTTCGAGGAAGGTTCTATGATGCTGGTCAATCCTATGACAGCCATGGCTTTCCTGCATATGGCCAGGAGAGGTAATCATCCTGCCATTGTTAACAATGCTGCAGCCAGTGCACTTGGGAAGATGCTGATCAGGCTGACCAACAAGCATAAGATCTCACTGATCAACATTGTCCGGAAAGAGGAACAGGTGCTTGAATTAAAAAAAATGGGAGCCACCCATGTGCTGAACAGTGAGCACGCGTCATTTGAAACCGATCTGAAAAGAGTTTCACACGATCTGGGGGCCAGCCTTTTTCTGGATGCAGTGACAGGAGAATTGACCTCCCTGATGCTTAGAGCCGCTCCCAGGGGCTCCACATTTATTACCTATGCAAGATTATCAGGAGATCCCATGTTGATAGACCCGGGGATTCTCATTAAGGAAGATAAACAAATTGTTGGGTTTCAGCTGGGAAACTGGCTGCAATCAAAAAGTATTTTATTCAAAATCAGGTTTATAGGCAAAGTGAAAAGAAACCTGTCAGATACGCTCTCCACGCATATCAACCAGTGCATGCCCCTGGAAAAGGTTGAAGAGGCCATTGTCCAATACAGGAACCACATGTCAGCAGGTAAAATCATATTATCCATTGATCAGATTCAAAATAAAAATCCGGCAAACTGATTCTCTTATGCAATATCGCATTCTCTTTCTATTTGTTGCCCTTGGCAGCACCTCCCTGTTACCAGCGCAGGAGCATGACTGGTGGAACCAGATACATAACTGGGATGGCTATACCTCCTGGACTGAGTACCTGATTACTTCTCCTGCCTATATGGGACCCAATGCACTGCCAGTACCTGAGGTAAAGAAAGGGATCCTGCCAAAGGATCGATCCATCGAGCTGGGACTGGATGGACATTACAGTAAAGGAGATCAAACCGGGAATCTGTTCTCCGAACTCTTTTTCCCGCTGTTCTCGCACAGGGTTGGTGTTGGCATCTCCTATGTGCCATTGGAAATCTACAGAACAGATACCATTACAAGGGATCTGAGGCGTTCAAGGGAATACGACCCACGTGGTTACAGCCTCGGGGATGTCTATTTCAGTACCTATATTCACCTGTTGGAGGAAAAAAATCGTATCCCTGATGTGCTCATCTCCATCAATCTGAAAACTGCTTCAGGAACTCAGTTTTACGGTGCCCGCCATACGAATACTCCAGGCTATTATTTTGATCTGTCAGCCGGGAAAAAAATATTTACCGGTGAAGAGAATCTTAAGTACATTCGAATGTATGCAATGGTGGGATTCTATGTGTTTCAAACCAACCAGTCAATTCACGTGCAAAATGATGCCTTCCAGTATGGTACGGGATTCGATTTGAATTTTGGCAGGCTTCAATTGGAACAACAACTGGGAGGATATATTGGATATCTCGGGAATGGTGACAGACCCATGGTGTACAGACTGAATCTTACCTGGTACAGTCATAAAATCGTGGACCTGAAATTTCGGTTCCAGCATGGCATCTCTGATTTTCCATTTACCTCCATAAGACTTTCAACAGTGATAAATATATAATCAATTAACTATGAGCAAGTTAAAGATTTTACCTGTGATTATTATCCCACTTCTGACCATCTGTTTTGTTTTCATTGGTTCATGTAATTCCATGAAAGCAGACCAGGGAGAACATGTAGAGGCACCCTTTTTCTGGGAGAATGCCAATGTCTATTTTTTGCTGACCGACAGGTTCTTCAATGGCGATCTATCCAATGATATAAACTTTGACCGGACCGCAAAAACCGGAAAATTAAGGGGATTTGACGGGGGTGATATTAAAGGAGTGATCCAGAAGATGAACGAGGGTTATTTCAATGAGTTGGGCATTACGGCTTTATGGCTTACCCCCTATTTTGAACAGGTACATGGAGGCACCGATGAAGGTACCGGGATGACCTATGGCTATCATGGATACTGGACCAGGGACTGGACCAGCATTGATCCTAACTTTGGTACTGAAGAGGATCTGATGAACCTTGTGGAAACAGCTCATGAAAACGGGATCCGGATCATCATGGATGTGATCATCAACCATACAGGACCCGTGACAGACCTGGACCCTGTCTGGCCCGTGGAATGGGTTCGTACAAGTCCAACATGCACTTATAAGGACTATGAATCCACAGTCACCTGCACACTGGTAGAGAATCTGCCTGATATCCGGACAGAGTCCAACGAACCTGTTGAACTTCCTCCCTTTCTCATGGAGAAATGGGAAAAGGAAGGCAGGCTGGAAAATGAAATGTCAACACTGGATGCTTTCTTTATAAGGACAGGCTACCCAAGGGCACCGCGGTTTTACATCATCAAGTGGCTCACCGATTTCATTCGCAAGTACGGAATCGACGGCTACCGGATCGATACGGCCAAGCATACTGAAGAATCTGTATGGGGAGAGCTGGGTAAAGAAGCCAGAGCTGCCTTTATGGAATGGAAAATGCAGTATCCGGCTAAAGTGCTGGATGATAATGAATTCTTTATGGTTGCCGAGGTATATGGGTATGGAATTTCTTCGGGACGTAACTATTCCTTTGGCGACAAAACTGTTGATTTTTTCAATCATTCCATCCATAGTATGATCAATTTCGAGTTTAAGTCCAGTGCTAACCAGGACTACGAATCCCTGTTTTCTTCCTATTCAGAATTACTACAAAAGCCATTGAAAGGAAAAGGAGTGCTCAATTACCTCACCTCCCACGATGACGGAGGCCCCTTTGACAAGGAGAGGGTAAAGCCCATGAAGGCTGCTACAATACTACTGTTAGCTCCCGGGGCGTCTCAGATATATTACGGGGATGAGAGCATGCGGGAGTTGATCATTCCCGGAACTCAGGGAGATGCTACTTTGAGGGGATTGATGAACTGGGATGAGATCGATACAAATGCCCAAAGGAATGGATATTCAGTTGGCAAGGTATTGCTTCATTACCGAAAACTGGGACAATTCCGCAAAGAACATCCATCTGTGGGGGCCGGCCAACACCAGATGCTTACTGAAACACCTTATACCTTTTCCAGAAGTTTTCATACAGGTGACTATTCGGACCAGGTGGTAGTTGGACTGGATCTGGAGCCTGGGAAAAAAACCATAGATGTTGGAAAGATATTCCAGGATGGAACAGAGCTTTATGATTACTATTCAGGTCAGTATACAGTCGTAAAGAAAGGGAAGGCAACGCTGGCAACACCAGAAGCGGTTCTATTACTGGGTAAGAAATAAGCAGATTCAATGGAGAGATACACCTTAGATCCGTTCCAGATCAGCATGGAGCGATTTTTTGAACTTACAGTATCGAAGCGATTGATACCGAGCCGTGTAGAACTTCGTGAAAAGATAGATGAGCGATTCCGGATCCTGATGGATGCGGGTGTCCAAAGTCTGGGAGAACTCCTTAAAAACCTGAAATCAAAAAAAGATTTACTTGCATTTGCTTCCACTTCTGGAATACCCGAAGCATACCTTGTACTTCTCAGGCGTGAAGCTGGAAGTTACCTGGCCAGGCCATTCCCGCTTTCCGAATTTCCCGGAATCCCCCATGAGTACGTAGTGGCTCTGAAATCAAGGGAGATAAATAATTCCAGGGATTTCTTCGAATTGGCCCAGACCGGTGAGCAGCAATTGCAATTGTCACGTCAATCAGGAATCCCGGTCGCCAGATTGCAGGAGATCATGTCACTTTCTGACCTATCCAGGATTACCGGCATTGGAGGTCTATTTGCCAGGATTGTCTATGAATCCGGGATCAAATCTGTGGAGCAGTTTGCCCTTACCCATGCTGCAGATCAATATCAAAAATATATGGCCATCATTAAGAAGCACGGATATAATGCCGGGCACTTCGCCCCGGAGGATATTCAATATTGTATTGATTACGCGCTGGTGATCCTTCAATGCAGTAATAACACACATCCATCATGAAGCAAGCTATTTTCATATCTCTGATGCTGGGTTTTGCACTCCAGCAATCAGCTTTTTCACAGCGTGACTATTCCGACTCTCCCATTACAAAACTTGTACTTCTGGGAACCGGGAATCCCAATCCATCTCCTGAACAGTCAGGATGTGCACTGGCCCTGGTTGTGAACGATACCCCCTACATCGTAGATTTTGGACCGGGACTGATCAGAAAAGCTGCAGCCATGACCCCCAGGTATGGTGGAAAAATAGAGGGACTGGAGGCAAAGAAGATAAAAACCGCATTCCTGACCCATTTGCATTCGGATCACACCACGGGTTATCCGGACCTGATCCTGACACCGTGGGTCATGGGCAGGGAACATGCCCTTCAGGTATACGGCCCGGTGGGAATTAAAGCCATGACAGATCACATACTGACAGCCTATCAGGAGGATATCAGATACCGGGTATATGGTACCGAGCCTGCCAACGATGAGGGATGGAGGGTTCAAAGTCATGAGTTTACTGAGGAGGGGAGGATTTACAGGGACAGCAATATTCTTGTGGAAGCATTTCCTGTAGAACATGGATCCTGGCCCAATGCCTGGGGATACAGGTTTACCACACCAGATAAAATAATCGTAATCTCGGGTGATTGCAGACCCTCTGATAAGTTGGTAGAGTATGCCCGGGGGGCCGATATCCTGGTCCATGAAGTATACAGCAAGACAGGGTTTGATTCCAGACAGGAAGCATGGAAATCCTACCACACCCTTCACCATACCTCTACCATTGAACTTGCAGAAATTGCCAGCAATACAAGGCCGGGTAAGATCGTTTTATATCATATATTGTACTGGGGAAGTACAGAAGAGGAGCTTCTGAAGGAGATCAGGAGCGGCTATGATGGAGAGGTGATTGTGGGAAGGGATCTGGATATTTTTTAACTGCATGATGAAGATCATCGATGCCCATATGCATATTGGCCTGTCAAACTACAGGGCGGAGGATATTATTCGATCCATGGATCGCAAGGGTATCGGGCAGAGCTGGTTACTCACCTGGGAGGAGCGCCAGCCACCCATCCCCGGTTTACATATGGATCTTCCACCTGAACCAATTCTTGAAGCATGCGCCAAATACCCCCATCGCTTTGTTCCTTTTTATGCTCCCGATCCGTCAACCAAATCTCCGGATGCGCTCTTCAAACAGTATAAGGATCTGGGAATCAAGGGGTGTGGTGAGCTGAAGATCTCCCGGAAATGGGAGGATCCGCTCATAGAATCCTATCTGGAAATCGTTCAACATCATGATTTTGCCCTGGTGTTTCATATGGAAAATCCCAGAATGCAATATATCCAGGAAAAAGAAGGTTTTTTCCAATGGCTCCTGGAGCGATTGCTGAATGATAAGTACAACGGGGTTTCCAGTTACTATATCAGACAATTTGCAGAAAGTACAGGAATCTTGAAACGCAAAATCAGAAGAAACCTGGTTGAATTCCCCGGTAATCTCTTTGATTTTGCATCGCTTGAAAAGAGGATTCGGCAGTATCCCCGAATACGCTTTATCGGGCACGGACCCGATTTCTGGAACCACATCAGCTCTTTTCAACATGCAAAATACATCCACCAAAAAGGTTCCATCAAGGCCTTCGGGATCATTGACCGGCTGCTGGAAGAATACGATAATTTCTACTGCGATATTTCAGGGACCAGCGGATACAATGCACTCACCAGAGATCGAAAACAGGCAACTGTTTTCCTGCAGAAGCATTACAATAAGATCTTATTTGGAACCGACAACACCCAGTTTCCGTTGATTGATCTGCTGCATTCCATGAATCTTGGAAATATGCAGATGGAGATGATCCTCCAAAAAAATGCGGTGAAGGTTCTTGGATGATCCTTATTCTGATCATTTTTCTTAGTTTTGCCTCCTTCTAATCCAATCCTTGTATCCATGAGAAAAATGACATTCGCAACGCTGTTGTTCCTGATTTCACTGACAGTAGTTGCTCAGAAGAAACAATACAGTTCTTTACAGGAAGCAATCTATGCCTCCGGCATGCTGCGGGGCGAAAGCGGACCCTCCGCGATTCAGTGGATCGAAAACGGTGATCGTTACGCATTTACCAAGAGAGAAGGCAGGAGCCAGCAAATCTGGACCTATGATATGAAGGATCAGACTGAAGAACTGGTCTTCAACGGGGGCGACCATACCTTTCCGGGAGGTGAGGTTCCTTTCAGCTTATCGTTCTTTCCAGTGGACCAGGGATTACAATTACCTCCTCTTCCAAACCAATTTTGAACGAATCTGGAGAAATTCTGGAAATGCGGACTATTACTACTACTCCATGAAAGATAAAACCATGAAACCAATTGTAGAAGGAGCTTTTACTGCAGAAGTATCTCCCGATGGAACAATGGTAGGATATGGAAAGAACGGAGATCTTTTTGTTTTTGACCTGGCCACCGGAAAGCATACGCAGCTTACCCATGACGGAGCCGATAAATATTACAACGGCCGGTTTGGATGGGCCAATGAAGAGGAATTCGGACTGGTCCAGGCATGGGAATGGTCTTACGACAGCAAACACATCGCATTCTGGCAAACTGATGAAAGGGAGGTTCCTGTTTATAAATTGACCGATTTTTCAGGACAGCATCCCGAATATATGGAGATCCCCTACCCCAAGGTTGGAGATACACCTCCCGTTGAGAGGCTTGGTATTCTCAATGTTGAAGAGGGCAGTAAACAGTGGCTGGACTTTGATCCGGAAGGTGGATATATGCCCAGGATTTACTGGACCTCCAGGGAAAATACACTGGCTGTGGTATGGATCAACAGGGCACACACCCATCTGAAACTTTACATGTTTAATGTTGCAACCGGAGAGAAACGGATGATCCTGGAAGAAAAATCCGATGCCTGGATCGATGTTTTTGACTTTTTTGCAGGGGAGCTTCACCTTTTCTACTTTCCGGAGGAGATGGATTCCTTTTTCTGTATCTCCGACAAAAGTGGATATTCACATATATACCAGTACGATTATGAGGGGAATCTGTTGGGACAACCTACCCGGGGAGAATTTGATGTGGTGGGTATCAAGGCCATTGATCCGAAGAAGAAAGACTTTATTATCTCTCCTGTGAGGTCTCGCCCCTGGAGCGGAACCTGTTTAGCGTGAAATTCAACGGAAAGGGGAAACAGCGCATCACATCCACTCCTGGAAATCACAGGGTGAATGTAGCTCCATCGGGACGTTATTTCATTGACAGCTACTCGGATATCCATACACCTTCACAGATTGACCTGAGGGATGGAAAGGGAAAACTGATTCAAAATCTGGCTGGTCATGAGCGGACCATCGCACATCTGGAATCCTATGATTATGCAGGCAGGGAACTCTTCTCATTCACCACCTCTGATGGACAGAATATTGATGGTTATCTGATCAAACCCATGGACTTTGATCCGGAGAAATCCTATCCCCTGCTGATGGATGTATATGGAGGACCGGGATCACAAGGGGTTTACAATACCTTTGAAACCAGCGGCTGGCACCAGTTCCTGGCCCAGAAGGGATATGTAATTGCCAATATCAATAACCGAGGTAGTGGTGGCTATGGTCGTGATTTTGAGAAGATTGTATATAAACAACTGGGTAAATGGGAAACCCGCGATTTTGCCGAAGCAGCCGAATACCTGGCACAAAGAGCCCTGGATCGACAGGGAACGAATCGGGATTATGGGGCACAGTTATGGTGGATTTTCTGCAGGCATGTCGCTCCTTCTGCATCCTGATGTTTTTAAGGCAGGCATTGTGACCGCCGCCATTACAGATTGGAGAAACTATGATTGCATTATGTCCGAGATGTATATGGGATCTTTAGAAGATAACCGGGAAGGTTACAATCAGAGTTCCATGGTATACCTGGCAGGAAACCTTGAAGGCAACATGATGCTGGTGCACTCCCTGCTGGACGACAATGTGCATCCTCAAAACACTTTTCAGCTGGCCAAGGCCATGATTGACAAGGGAAAGAGTATTGACCTGAAGATCTATCCTCCTGGTGCACACGGTGTAGCCTATGATATGAACAGCAGGATGTTCCTCTTCAAGGAGTACCTGGACTGGCTGGAGGAAAATCTTAAATGAGATGATACAATTACTTTGACTCCATATTGTTTCTTGTCACCGCTTTTATCATCTTTGTTCATATATCTCAAAAAATGAGAATCGGACTCCTGTTGTTCCTTCCTCTTCTATTGCTTTTCTCCTGTATTTCACAGGAGATATGCGACGATATTATTCAGTCAGATGCAGTGGTGCGGTTTAAAATAATTGATTCAGATCCCATTGCTGATACCCTCATTTCCGGTTTGAGCGTTTTCGGGATCAGGAATGGTCTGTCTGATAGCCTGTTGTATGATTCAACCACCACTTCGATGATCTTGCTTCCCCTGGATCCCCACCACGACAACTCCCGGTTTGTATTTCAGGTGAATGGCAAATCGGACACCCTTAACATCCTTCATAACAATGAATCTTACCTGATTTCCTACTCGTGTGGTTTTGCTAAGATATTCACCCTGGAGAGTGTCAATCATTCCAATTGGATGCTTCTGGACAATGAAATTATAAACTCACTTATAGATGCTGAGCTTGAGCAGAATGAAGAACATCTGTGGATATATTTTTAGAGGAGCGATGCTGCTTTTGATGATCCAGCCTCTGGCCGGACAGGATACACTCCGTACCTTCGGCCCAAGGATTGGGATGGACCTGGCCAGAATAGTATACATATTTGCCGATCCTTCGGAAATTGGTGCCGAATTTTCGGTGGATGTTGAAGTATATAAAAATATCTATCCGGTATTTGAGTTGGGCTACAGCCGAATATCCGAAAGTGGAGATCTCTTTGATTACGCTTCTGGCGGACCCTTTTTGCGGGCAGGGATTGATTACAACCTGCTTGATAACAAAGACCGATCCCTCCATCATAGCATTACTGCAGGGGGCCGATACGGATTCTCAGTATTCAGTCACCGAACCGAAAACGTGGTCATTTCTAATGATTACTGGGGTGACTTTATCATGGATTCCTATGAAAACGCTTTGGCCGGACACTGGTTTGAATTGGTAGTCGGGATCAAAAGTGAGGTTGCTGCCAATTTTTTCATGGGCTGGGCTGTACGGTACAAAATCCTTCTTAATCCGGAAATGGATCCACTGTTCCCTCCTCTGCTTGTGCCCGGATTCGGAACCGGGGGATCTGACCGTAGTTTTGGTATCTCCTACTCGATCTCATATAAAATACCATTATTCAAAAGATAACAGCATCTAAATTATTTGTTATGACCTACTTTGCATCAAAAGACCGCTACCAACAAATGAAGTACAACCGTTGCGGTAACAGCGGATTGTTGTTACCAGCAGTTTCACTGGGCCTGTGGCATAATTTCGGGGGTATGGGTGATTTTCAGAAAATGAAAGAGATCCTCCTCCGTGCTTTTGACTTGGGAATCACCCACTTTGACCTTGCCAACAACTATGGACCGCCTCCTGGAAGTGCAGAAACGAATTTTAAGAATATCCTCCAATCAGAATTGGGAGCACACAGGGATGAACTGATCATCTCCACCAAGGCCGGATACCTGATGTGGGATGGTCCATATGGAGAATGGGGAAGCCGGAAATACCTGCTGGCAAGTCTTGATCAGAGTCTGAAAAGAATGGGGCTCGATTATGTGGATATTTTCTATTCCCACAGACCCGATCCCGACACTCCTCTGGAAGAGACCATGGGAGCCCTTCACAGTGCTGTTCAGCAGGGGAAAGCACTCTATGTGGGTATATCAAACTATGATGGGGAGCAGACCGAAAAAGCCTTGGATATACTTCATGATCTGGGTACCCCCTGTTTAATTCACCAGCCAAAGTATAATATGTTTGACCGATGGGTGGAAGAAGAGCTGCTGGATCTCCTTGAAAAAAGAGGAGTGGGATGCATTCCGTTCAGTCCTCTTGCCCAGGGATTGCTCACCGACAGGTACCTGACCGGGATTCCGGGGGATTCAAGGATTGCCGGCGAAAGTATCTTTCTGAAGGAAGATCACCTGGACGCCGAAACCATGGTCAAAATCAAAGCGTTGAACCAGCACGCCGAACAACGGGGACAGACCCTGGCACAGATGGCTCTGGGATGGCTTCTGAGCAGAAAACAGGTGACGTCGGTCCTGATCGGTGCCAGTTCAGTAAATCAGCTGGAAATCAATGCAGCCACCACTAAAAACCTGAAATTTACAAGTGACGAACTGGACACCATCGATAACATCCTGCTATCCTGAACAATTAGTCCACACTCAAAGGAATGAAGGGTGACCCGGTCCCTGACTCTTTAAATAGCTTATAGCTGTGCTATTCCTTTCTGGAGGGTCAATGGAACAAGGGGCTTCTGCTTTCAGGGGAATATACCTCAGATCAGTTGATCATAGAAGAACGATCAGGACAAATCCAGAACCAGGGCCCCCAGCTTCTGTTCAATCAGCTTTAATTCTTCCTCTGAAAATTCAATTTGCATGGCACCGGCATTCTGTATTACCTGGGCCTCATCCCTGGCCCCCACCAGCGCTACCGAAATTCCTGGTTGCTGAAGGGTCCACTGAATGACAAGCTGGGAAAGGGTGGCCTGTTTCTCCTCCGCAAGTGGTTTAATCTCCTCCAGAAATTCATTGGTCAGGATCAGGTTATTGATCTTAAAATGAGGAGTCTCAGGTCTGGAATCGCCAGGGGCAAAAGGATAATCCGGGTTATTTTTCCTGTAAGCAATCCCCGCTGAAGCGGACTGTATGCCAGGATCCCACAATTGTTCTCCAGACACCAGGGTACAATATCCTCTTCAATCTCCCGACGCACCATGCTGTACGGAACCTGATTGGAACTTAAATCCACCACACTGGAAGCCTTCTGCATCTGCTCCACTGAATAGTCGCTGACTCCGGCTGCACGGATCTTACCCTGCTCAAGCAGCACCCGAAATGCCTCCATAGCCTCCTCAATGGGTGTGGTTTGATCCGGCCAATGGATCTGGAACAGGTCGATATAATCAGTTCCCAGTCGCTTCAGGCTCTCTTCACATTCCAGGATCAGACTATCCCGACCGACACCTAAGTTCCAAAATGGTGCATTTTGCGCCGCCTTTGGGTGTATCAAGCGAAGTCAAGGCCGGGCACGCTCTAAAGGACTTTGCCGCGTGCATTTTGTCGAGTTCGAGGCGACGAAGGAGGATAGTAGCTCAGACGAGGAAGAAATCCAGTGTATCAACCGGAACCGTATCTCTCTACTAGCAGTTCCCGACGATTTGTTCCTCGTTATACTACTGTTCCGCCTTCTCCTGCTACCGGTACTGGTACAGCCAATGCCCCTGCTGCGACGCGGGTA